>JBCDKM010000018.1:0-101790 GCA_038746605.1 Bacteroidota bacterium | reverse complement strand
TGGAGATGGTGATGCCGGGGGACAACACGCAGTTCAAGGTGCAGCTGATCCAGCCGGTGGCGATGGAGGAGGGTCTGCGCTTTGCGATCCGCGAGGGGGGCCGGACGGTCGGCGCCGGTGTCGTCTCCAAGATCCTCGACTAACCACACGTGACCCGCTGGCGGCACTCGTCGCCAGCGGGTTCACCACAATCAAGCGCCTCACATGGCCAGCCAGAAAATCCGGATCAAGCTCAAGTCGTTCGACCACACGCTGGTCGACAAGAGCACGGAGAAGATCATCCGCACCGTGAAGCAGACCGGCGCCGTCGTCAGCGGCCCGATCCCGCTCCCGACGCGGAAGCAGATCTACACCGTTCTCAAGGGGCCGCACGTGGACAAGAAAGCCCGCGAGCAGTTCGAGACCCGCGCGCACAAGCGCTTGATCGACATCCTTTCGACCTCGTCCAAGACCGTCGACGCGCTGATGAAGCTGGAGCTTCCGAGCGGCGTGGACGTCGAGATCAAGGTCTGATTTCAGGAGCGAACCCTGCCCGCCTCGGCCTCGCGCTGGAGGGAGGTGTTCGCCCCGCTTAACTAAACCAACAGGTTTCAATGAGCGCCATTCTAGGCCGCAAGGTTGGCATGACTACCGTCTACGACGACGCGGGCCGCCAGACGGTCTGCACCGTCATCGAGGCGGGCCCTTGCGCTGTCACGCAGGTCAAGACCGACGAGACCGACGGCTACAGTGCCGTCCAAATCGGCTTCCAGGACAAGAAGGACAAGCACACCACGAAGGCCCTCGCGGGTCACTTCGAGGCGGCGGGCGTCGGCCCGAAGCGTCACCTCGTGGAGTTCCGTAACTACGGCCTCGACGTTTCGCTCGGTGACGAGCTCGGCGTGGCGGACGTTCTCGCCGAGGGCGACACGGTCCATGTGGCTGGCACGTCCAAGGGCAAGGGCTTCCAGGGCGTCGTGAAGCGCCACGGCTTCGGCGGTGTCAACGACCGGACGCACGGCCAGCACAACCGTCAGCGCGCGCCGGGCTCCATCGGCCAGGCTAGTGACCCCTCCCGCGTGTTCAAGGGCACGAAAATGGGCGGCCGTACCGGTAATGCACGCGTGACGGTCAAGAACCTTCGCGTCGTCCGCCTTTTCCCGGACAACAACCTCGTCCTCGTCAAGGGTGCCGTGCCTGGCCCCAAGAACGGGATCCTGGAGATCCGCAAGGCCTAGCGCCCCTCGCGCACGCCTGCGCATCACGTAGACCGACACAGACATGAAGCTTCCCGTTTACACCCGCTCCGGCGCCGAGGCCGGTCGCGAGGTCGAGCTCGACGACGCCGTCTTCGGCATTGAGCCGAATGACCACGTGATCTGGATGGACGTGCGGTCCATCCAGGCCGCTGGTCGCCAGGGCACCCACAAGACCAAGGAGCGTGGCGAAGTCGCCCGCTCACGCCGCAAGCTCTACCGCCAGAAGGGCACGGGCAATGCCCGTGCTGGTGACGCGAAGAGCCCGCTGCGCAAGGGCGGTGGCACCATCTTCGGCCCCCAGCCGCACAAGTACAAGGTTGGCGTCAACCGCAAGACCAAGCAGCTCGCTCGGCGCAGCGCGATCGCACATAAGCTCACCGCTGGCGCGATTCGCGTCGTCGAGAACATCGAGCTGGACGCGCCGAAGACGAGCGAGATCGCCTCGATGCTCTCCGGCCACGAGCTGGCGGGTCAGAAGGTTCTCGTGCTCGCTACCAGCGGCAATGACACGCTCTACCGCTCCGGCCGCAACATCCCCAAGCTCGCCGTCCTGGACGCGACGCAGGCTTCGACGCTCGACCTCATGGGCGCCAAGCAGGTGATCGTAGAGGAGGGTGCCCTGGAGGCGCTCACTGAGGCGCTCCGTCCGAAGGGCAAGCGCACTGCTGTCCCCACCGAGGCGTAACCGACCGAACCCATGAGCATCCTCATCGAGCCCGTTCTCACCGAGAAGACCGCCCGCCTCATGGAGGCAGGACACTACGCCTTCAAGGTGCAGAAGGGCGCCAACAAGATTCAGATCCGCGCTGCTGTCGAGGCACGCTATCCCGACGTGCAGGTGAAGGAGGTGCGGACGATGATCGTCCGCGGCAAGCGCCGTCGCCAGTTCACGCGCCGTGGCGCAGTGGAGGGACGCACGACTGGCTACAAGAAGGCCATCGTGACCCTCTCTGTCGGCGAGATCGACCTCTACGAGGCCGTATAAGCACCGGGCCACTTAAGGCCCACTCACCCTAGCAGGGCGCAAAGCCGCAGGCCTCCCCGCCTCGGCACGAATGCCCTCTCAATCATGGCTATCCGAAAGCTCAAGCCCAACACGCCTGGCCAGCGCCAGCGCTCGGTCTCGGCCTTCGACACGATCACGAAGTCGGAGCCCGAGAAGAGCCTGCTCGCGCCGCTGAAGAAGAGCGGTGGGCGCAACAACCGCGGCCGCATCACGAGCCGCCACCGTGGTGGCGGTCACAAGCGCCGCTACCGCATCATCGATTTCAAGCGCGACAAGACGGGCATCCCCGCTCGCATCGCGGCGATCGAGTACGACCCGAACCGGAGCGCCCGCATCGCGCTGCTCGTCTACGCGGACGGTGAGAAGCGGTACATCATCGCCCCGGACAAGGTGGAAGTCGGCCAGACGGTCGTCTCCGGGCCGGACGCGCTGCCGGATCTCGGCAACTGCCTCCCGCTCGCCAACATCCCGCTCGGCACCTCAGTGCACGCCATCGAGATGCGGCCCGGCAAGGGCGCGCAGTTGGCCCGGAGCGCGGGCACGTATGCGCAGCTGACGGCCCGTGAGGGCAAGACAGCCACGCTGAAGCTGCCCTCCGGCGAGGTCCGCCGCGTTCCTGTGCAGTGCATGGCGACGATCGGACAGACTTCGAACCCGGACCACTTCAACATCGAGGTGGGCAAGGCCGGCCGCTCGCGCTGGCTCGGTATCCGCCCGCAGACTCGCGGCGTCGCGATGAACCCGGTCGACCACCCGATGGGCGGCGGCGAGGGCAAGTCCTCCGGCGGCCACCCCAAGAGCCCGACCGGCGTCTACGCCAAGGGCTTCAAGACGCGCAAGAAGAACAAGGCGTCGAACCAAGACATCGTCCGCCGTCGGAAGACGAAGAAAAAGAAGTAACCATGGCACGTTCCCTCAAGAAAGGCCCCTACGTCTACTACAAGCTCCGCCGCAAGGTGGACGCGATGCAGGAGGGCGGTGGCCGGAAGAAGGTGATCAAGACGTGGAGCCGCGGCTCGATGATCACGCCCGACATGATCGGGCTGACCTTCGCCGTCCACAACGGGAAGCAGTTCGTCCCCGTCTACGTCACCGAGAACATGATCGGCCACAAGCTCGGAGAGTTCGCGCCCACGCGGACCTTCCGCGGTCACGCTGGCTCGAAGGCGGACAAGCGCCGACGCTAAACCGGCGGCGGTCTGGCGAGGTGACTCGCCCGCCCGTCCACCGACCAACCGAATACTGAAATGGAAGCACGCGCCAAACAGACCTACATCCGCATCAGCCCCCGGAAGATGCGGATCGTGGCCGACGCCGTCCGCGGCAAGAAGGTGACAGAGGCGATCGATACCCTTCACTTCCTTCCGCAGAAGGCGACCCGGTTCATCCAGCGCACCATCGAGTCCGCGTACGCCAACCTCCACGACCAGAACCAGGACGAGCGCATCGACGACGAGTCCCTCATCGTGAAGACCATCTTCGTCGATGAGGCGCCCGTCTTCAAGCGGTTCCGTCCGGTCTCCCGAGGCCGCGCCCACCCGATCCTGAAGCGCCAGAGCCACCTGACCGTTGTCATCGGCACGCCCGAGGGCGGAGCTGACGACGAGTAACCCGCGCACGTAGAGGTCGCCCGCCTCGGGAACTCCACGGAGACCCTCGTCTCCAGAGACCGACGGACCCGGGGCCTCGCGACCTGCAAAGCACACCCCGAAGAATCATGGGTCAGAAGACCAACCCCATCGGCTTCCGCCTCGGCGTCATCCGCGGCTGGGACTCGAACTGGTACACCGACGGCTCCTTTGCCGACAAGCTCGTCGAGGACGAGGAGATCCGCCGGTACCTCCACGCCCGCCTTAAGCGCGCTGGGCTCTCCCGCGTCGTCATCGAGCGGACGCCTCGTCGCATCATCCTCACGCTGCACACGTCCCGCCCGGGCGTCGTGATCGGCCGTGGTGGCTCCGAGGTCGAGAAGCTCCGCGAGGAGCTCAAGACGCTCACCGACAAGGATGTCCAGATCAACATCAACGAGATCAAGCGTCCCGAGCTGGACGCCTCGCTGGTCGCGCAGAACATCGCGCAGCAGCTGGAGGGCCGTGTGTCCTACCGCCGCGCGATGAAGCAGGCGCTCGGCGCCGCGATGCGCATGGGCGCCGAGGGCATCCGCATCAAGGTCGGTGGCCGCCTGGGCGGTTCCGAGATGCGCCGCGTGGAGCAGTACATGGAGGGCCGCGTGCCGCTCCACACGCTCCGCGCTGACATCGACTTCGCGGAGGCCACCGCCTTCACCATCGCGGGCACTTGCGGTGTGAAGGTCTGGATCTTCCACGGCGAGGTCATCGGCAAGCCGGACCTCTCGCCCAACGCCTACGCGCAGCGTCAGCAGACAGCCGCGCCGAGCGTCCCGGAGCGCCGCCGAGGCGGACGTGGTGGGCGCGACGACCGCCGTGGTGGTCGGGGCGGACGAGACAACCGTGGTGGTCGCGGGGGCCGTGGTGGCTCTGGCGGAGGCCGCGGCCGTCGCTAATCATCCCCTCACCCTAACCCTCAGAAACTATGTTGATGCCGAAGCGGACCAAGTTCCGCAAGATGCAGAAAGGCCGGGTGAAGGGGCTCGCCCAGCGCGGCGCCCGCGTCACCTTCGGGGACTATGGAATCAAGGCGCTTGAGCCCGGCTGGATCACCTCCCGCCAGATCGAGGCCGCCCGTATCTCCATGACCCGTCGCATGAAGCGACAGGGCAAGGTGTGGATCCGGATCTTCCCGGACAAGCCGATCACCAAGAAGCCGGCCGAGACCCGCATGGGTAAGGGTAAGGGCTCCCCGGAGTACTGGGTGGCCGTCGTCAAGCCCGGCCGCATCCTCTTCGAGATCGCCGGCGTCCCTGAGGACGTCGCACGGGAGGCCATGCGCCTCGCGATCCAGAAGCTCCCGATCAAGGCGAAGTTCGTCGCTCGCCCGGAGATGACGCCCGTCGCGCCCCCCGCAAACGCGTCTACGATCTCTGAGGACTCCGGCATCACTGCCGAAGTCAGCAACGACGACCTCACCAAGATCTACGGCCTCGGCGGATCGATGATCGAGAACCTCCAGAAGGCGGGCGTCGAGACGTACGCCGCGCTGGCGGACCTCGGCGTCGAGAAGCTGCGCGAGATCGTGCAGTCCGACGGCACCGATGCCTTCGGCGTCAACGAGGAGACCTGGGCCAAGCAGGCCCGCTTCCTCGCTGACGGCGACCTCGAGGGCCTCAACGAGTACGTCGAAAGCCTTCGCGAAGAAGACGGCAACACCGTCGAAGCGCCAGAGGCTGCGGACTCCCCAGAGGACGCCGCCACCGACGACTCTGCCTCCGACGAGGAGGAGTAGACCGACCCCATTCCCGCGCCCCGGCCGTTTCTCGGCTGGGGCGCTCTGTGACCCCCTGAGAGATGAAGCCCAGCGAGATCCGCGACATGAGCGCGGCCGAGATCGAGGAGCGCATCGCCGAAAACCAGAAGGACCTCACCGAGCTCCGGTTCCGCCGTGTCGTGGCGGGCCTGGAAGACCCGTTGATCCTCCGGGAGAAGCGCCGCGAGATCGCCCGTCTCAAGACCATCCTGAACGAAAAGTCCCGCGAGGCGACGGCGGAATAACTCCGCCCGCCTCGGTACCGAGGTCGACCGAGTGAAGCTTCGGTGGGCTCGCGGCCTCCGCCGCGCCCTTCCCTGTGCCTTCACTGCACGTTCGGTACCATGCGGACTCTTCTGGCCCCCGGCGGCCAGAGCACAGACTGTCACGTAGTTGGTGAGGTGCCGGCTCACCAAGCGAAATAGCCGCCCCACGAAGGGGCACACGCCGCTATGGCCGAAGTCACCCCCGAGGTGCAGACGCGAGGAGCGCGGAAGTTCCGTGTTGGCCTCGTCGTCTCGGACAAGATGGACAAGACCATCACGGTCGCCATTGAGCGCCAGGTGAAGCACCCGATCTACGGCAAGTTCGTCAAGCAGACGACCAAGCTGAAGGCTCACGACGAGACGAACGACGCCGGCATGGGCGATGTCGTCCGCATCCAGGAGACCCGCCCGTACTCCAAGACGAAGCGCTGGCGCCTCGTCGAGGTCGTCGAGCGTGCCAAGTAGCCATCTCTAGAAGCTCCCACCCATGATCCAGCAGGAATCCCGGCTCGCCGTAGCCGACAACAGCGGGGCGAAAGAGGTGCTGTGCATCCGCGTCCTCGGCGGCTCCAAGCGCCGCTATGCCCGCGTCGGCGACAAGATCGTCGTCACCGTCAAAAGCGCCATCCCCGGCGGTAATGTGAAGAAGGGCGACGTCTCCAAGGCCGTCGTCGTTCGCACCAAGAAGGAGTACCGTCGCCCAGATGGCTCCTACATCCGCTTCGACGAGAACGCGGCGGTGCTCCTCAACGACGCCGACGAGCCGCGCGGCACGCGCATCTTCGGGCCTGTGGCCCGCGAGCTCCGCGAGCGTGAGTTCATGCGCATCGTCTCCCTCGCTCCTGAAGTCCTTTAGACCGATGTCGCGTACAAAGAACAAGCAGAAGAAGCTCCACATCAAGAAGGGTGAGACCGTCGCCCTGACGAAGGCGATCACGTCCTCGAAGGGTCTCAACCCCAACATGGACCGTCCGAAGGGCTACACCGCCCGTGTACTGGAGGTCTATCCGAAGCAGGACAAGGTGCTCGTCGAGGGCGTCAACGTCCGCTTCCGCCACACGAAGCCGAATCAGCAGTACCCCAACGGGGGCCGCGTTCAGGCCGAGCGTCCGATCCACATTTCCAACGTGGTCCCGGTCGATGGCGATGGCAACCCGACGCGGATCGGACGCAAGCGCGTTGAGGATCCGGAGACAGGCCAGGGCCGCTGGATCCGCTACGCGAAGACCACCGGCGAGGAGCTCGACAGCTAACAGATTCCGTCCACGAGGCGGCCCGTCCCTGCCCTCGCCAGAGAGCAATCGGCTCGCTCGACGACACCTCCCATGGAGAACTACACCCCCCGCCTCAAGGAGCGCTACCGCTCCGAGATCGTGTCCGCTCTCACCGAGCAGTTCGGGTACGACAACGTGATGCAGGTGCCGCGCCTGACGAAGATCGTCATCAACAAGGGCGTCGGCGAAGCCGCATCCAACAAGAAGGTTCTGGACGACGCCGTCGAGGAGCTTCGCAAGATCACGGGCCAGCAGCCCGCCATCCGCCAGGCGCGGAAGTCGATCTCGAACTTCAAGCTGCGCGAGGGCATGCCCGTCGGCGCGGCCGTCACGCTCCGGGGCGACCAGATGTGGGAGTTCGTGGACCGGTTGGTGACGCTAGCGCTCCCCCGCACGCGTGACTTCCGCGGCGTCTCGGACCGCTCGTTCGACGGCCGCGGCAACTACACGCTCGGGATCAAGGAGCAGATCATCTTCCCCGAGATCGACATCGACAAGGTGGACCGTGTCTCCGGGCTCGACATCACCTTCGTGACGACCGCCCCGACCGATGAGGAGGCGCACGGGCTCCTGAAGCAGCTCGGGATGCCCTTCGTCCGTCGCGAGACCGAAACCGCATAAGCACCCCCTTAGACATGGCCAAGAAGAGCGTCATCGCCCGCGAACGGAAGCGCCGCAAGCTCGTCGAGAAGTACGCCGAGAAGCGCGCCCGCCTGAAGGCGGAGGGCAAGTGGGAGGAACTCCAGAAGCTCCCCCGCAACTCCAGCCCGGTTCGCCTCCACAACCGCTGCGCCCTTACGGGCCGTCCGCGCGGCTACATCCGGAAGTTCGGCGTCTGCCGTGTGGTCTTCCGCGACATGGCTCTCGACGGCAAGATCCCGGGCGTCCGCAAAGCCAGCTGGTAGCTCGGTATCGGATGGACGATGGCGGATCTCGGATCTGCCGCCCCATCCGGCATCGAACATCCCGCATCCCATCATCCATCTAGCGGCCAAGCGGCCCCGCCTGCCTCGGGCATCGCGCGAGACTCCTCGCGGGGACACCGAGGCGGAACAAGCCGAACTGGCCGAAGACACATGAGCGCAATCACCGACCCCGTTTCGGACTACCTCACGCGCATCCGAAACGCGCAGAAGGCCCGCCACGCCCACGTGGACATCCCGGCTTCGAACCTGAAGCGGGCCATCACCCAGATCCTCAAGGACAAGGGCTACGTCAAGGACTACGTCACCATCGAGGACGGCAAGCAGGGCATCCTGCGTGTCTACCTCAAGTACATGCGCGGCGGCGTCCCGGTCATCCAGAAGCTGACCCGTATCTCGAAGCCCGGCCTCCGCAAGTACGTCGGCGCAGACAACCTGCCGCGCGTGCTCAACGGCCTCGGCGTCGCCATCCTTTCCACGTCGCGAGGCGTGATGACGGACAAGGAGGCCCGGCGCGCCGGAATCGGCGGCGAGGTCCTCGCCCACGTCCAGTAACCCGCACCCTCTCCTGATATGTCCCGAATCGGAAAACTCCCGGTCTCGATCCCGGAGAAGGTGACGGTCGACGTCGCCAAGAACAACACGGTCACCGTCAAGGGCCCCAAAGGCGAGCTCTCGTACCAGGCCGACGCTGACATGATCGTGAAGGTCGAGAACGGCGAGGTCGTCGTTGAGCGGCCTACCGACCAGAAGCGGCACCGCGCCTTTCACGGCCTCACGCGCTCGCTGATCGACAACATGGTCACCGGCGTGACCAACGGTTACACGAAGACTCTGGAGGTCATCGGCGTTGGCTTCCGTGCCGACGCGAAGAAGATGGCAGGCATGGATGTCCTCGAGCTCGCACTCGGGTTCTCCCACCCGATCTTCTTCGTGCCACCGGAGGGCATCGCCATCGAGGCCGAGACGGTCCGCGGTAAGAACCCGCTGATCAAGATCTCCGGCATCGACAAGCAGCTCGTCGGTCAGGTCGCGGCCAAGATCCGCGCCCTCCGTCCGCCGGAGCCCTACAAGGGCAAGGGCGTCCGCTACACCGACGAGTACGTCCGCCGCAAGGCAGGTAAGACCGCCGCTCGCTAATCCCATTCGCGTGGACCGGCGGTCGGAATCGCCGGTCCCTAGCGCACCTCAAACATGGCCAAGACTTCCCTCAAGGCGCGCAACCGCGCGCGCATCCGCCGCCGAATCCGGGCCAAGGTGTCCGGCACGGCCGAGCGGCCACGCCTCGCGGTCTTCCGCTCCAACAAGTACATCTACGCGCAACTCATCGACGACGCCGCGGGCCACACGCTCGCCGCGGCCTCCAGCCGCGAGTCCGGCATTGATGCCACGGGCATCGAGGCTGGCACGGCCGTCGGCAAGACGCTCGCTGAGCGCGCGAAGGAGGCCGGCATCGAGGTCGCCGTCTTCGACCGTGGCGGCTACCGCTACCACGGCCGCGTCAAGGCCCTCGCTGATGGCGCCCGTGAGGGTGGCCTCCGTCTCTAACCCCAGCCGAGAACATCTCATGGCACAGCAGCAGAACCGGCGGGGAGACCGCCGCCGCAACCGCGAGGACTCGGCGAACCAGTCGAACCTCATCGAGCGCCTCGTCGAGGTCAACCGCGTCGCGAAGGTCGTCAAGGGCGGCCGTCGCTTCTCGTTCAATGCCGTCGTCGTCGTCGGTGACGGGAAGGGCCGCGTGGGTTCTGGCCTCGGCAAGGCCAACGAGGTCGCGGACGCGATCTCGAAGGGCACCGAGGCCGCCAAGAAGGCGATGATCTCGGTCCCGGTGACCAAGACCGGCACCATCCCGCACGCCATCAAGGGCCGCCAGGACGCGGGCGTCGTGCTCCTCAAGCCGGCCTCCGACGGTACCGGCGTGATCGCGGGCGGCGGTGTCCGCGCCGTCCTCGAGTGCGCGGGCATCCGCAACGTGCTCTCGAAGAGCCAGGGCTCGTCCAACCCGCACAACGTGGTGGCCGCCACCATGGACGCGCTCGCCAACCTTCAGGACCCGGGCGAGGTCGCGGCGCGCCGCGGCATCTCGGTCAAGCGCGTTTTTGAGGGCTAGTGGCTTTGGGCTCTTGGCTCTTGGCGTTCGCGCTGGGGGTTGAGAGACCAACCGCCAACAGCCAGTAGCCAACTGAACCCATGAGCAAGATCAAGATCACCCAGGTCCGCAGTGCCATCAACCGGAGCGGAAAGCAGAAGCGCACGCTTGAGGCGCTCGGCATCCGGAAGATGAACCAGACCGTCGAGCACGAGGTCACGCCCCAGATCGAGGGCATGATCCGCGTGGTGAGCCACCTCGTCACGACCGAGGAGGCGTAACCCGCTCGCGGCTCGATCGGTCGGTAGACCCCCCACGCCCCGCTCGGAATGTCTGGGCGGGGCGTTCGCTGTGAGAGTGCCCGCCTCGGGTCATTCCACGACAGCGCCGAGGCGGAGGAAGCCACACGTTCCCGAGCGTCGGATCCCTTCACGCAAAACGCGCCCCGTGCCCACAGAGGCACCTCGCGTGGCCCTCTATCTTCCGCGTCCGCCGTGTCCTTCCGCACGGCCCACGCGAGTCCGTTCCCGCCTACCCGGCACAGTCGCCGGTGGTACGGCCGGGCGCGGGCGTCTCTAGCCACCCATTACCGATGGATCTCAGCACGCTGAAGCCCGCCTCGGGCTCCACCAAGAACAAGAAGCGGATCGGCCGCGGCGAAGGCTCCGGCAAGGGCGGAACTGCCACGAAGGGCCACAAGGGCCAGAAGAGCCGCTCCGGCGCCAGCATCCCCGCCTGGTTCGAGGGCGGCCAGATGCCGCTCCAGCGCCGCGTCCCGAAGTTCGGCTTCAAGAACCGGTTCCGCGTCGCCTATGACGCGCTGAACGTCGGCCGTCTGGCGCGTCTCGTGGAGGCTGGTGCCATCGAAGAGGGCGCCACGGTCACGCCGGAGAGCCTCAAGGCGCTCGGCATCGGCGGCAAGAATGGTCGCGTCAAGGTCCTCGGCGACGGCGACCTCGGCGTCAAGCTGGACGTCCACGCCCACGCCGTCTCCAAGTCCGCCCGCGAGAAGATCGAGGGCGCCGGAGGGTCCGTCACCATCGTCGCGTAACTCCACCCCGCCCGCCTCGGTGGCTCCCCTGGCGGAGCGGCCGAGGCGGACGCACGCAGTAGATCTATGCCTTCGATCGTCGAAAGCGTTCGCAACATCTGGCGCATCCACGAACTGCGCCAGCGGATCCTCTTTACGCTAGGGATCCTCATCGTGTACCGGCTCGGCTCGTACATCACGCTCCCGGGTATCGATCCGGGCATCTTGGAGGAGATCAACGCGCAGAGCGATCAGGGAGGCCTCTTCGGGCTGTTTAACCTCTTCGTGGGCGGTGCCTTCTTCCGAGCGGGTGTGTTCGCGCTGGGCATCATGCCCTACATCACCGCGAGCATCATCTTCCAGCTCCTCGGCGCGGTCTCTGCACCGATCCAGAAGCTGCAGCGCGAGGGCGATGAAGGGCGCCGCAAGATCACACAGTGGACTCGCTACGCGACGGTGTTGATCACAGCCGTCCAGTCCATCGGCTACGCGATTACGCTCAAGAGTACGAGCGGCCCGGCGATCATCGTCCCGGACTGGCTCTTCTTCACCTCGGCGGTCATCTCGCTCACGGCGGGTACTGTCTTCGTGATGTGGCTCGGCGAGCGCATCACCGAGAAGGGCATCGGCAACGGCATCTCGCTCATCATCATGATCGGGATCATCGCGTTCCTCCCAGCCTCGCTCTTCAACGAGTTCGAGGGCTCGGCCAACCTCTTCGTCTTCCTGATCGAGATCGCGGCGCTGTTCATCGTGACGGCAGGCGTGGTCTTCGTCACGCAGGGCACCCGGCGCATCCCAGTGCAGTACGCCAAGCGAGTCGTCGGACGGAAGGTCTACGGAGGGACGACGCAGTACCTCCCGCTGCGCGTCAACGCGGCAGGTGTGATGCCGATCATCTTCGCGCAGTCGATCATGTTCATCCCGAGCACGCTCGCGTCGTTCTTCCCGAACAGTGCGTTCTGGCAGAGCGTCGGCACCGCCACGGCGGACATCTTCGGGCTCTGGTACTCGATCATCTTCTTCGTGGTCTGCGTCTTCTTTACGTACTTCTACACCGCGATTGCGGTGAACCCGCAGGAGATGGCGGATACGATGCGCCGCCAGGGAGGCTTCATCCCGGGCGTGCGTCCGGGTCGCCAGACGAGCGAGTTCATCGACACCATCCTGACGCGGATCACCTTCCCGGGTGCTCTCTTCATCGGGTTCGTCGCCATTCTGCCCGCCATCGTGGCGCAGTTCGGCGTGCTGCCAGGCTTCGCGCAGTTCTTCGGCGGCACGAGCCTCCTCATCCTCGTGGGTGTGACGCTGGACACCCTCCAGCAGATCGAGAGCCACCTCCTCATGCGCCACTACGACGGGTTCATGAAGACGGGCCGCGTCCGCAGTCGCCGCCGATAGACGCATGGCCTCGGGCAAGATCGTCTTGAAGAGTGAGCGCGACGTGGCGATGCTGCGTCGCGCCGCTCGCTTGATCGAAACCGTGCTGGCGGACGTCGCCAGCCGGATCGCGCCGGGCATCGCGACGATTGACCTCGACCTCGCGGCAGAAAAGATCATCCGCGATGCGAGCGCCCGTCCGGCCTTCAAGGGCTATCAGTTCGACCCGGACGAAATGCCCTTCCCAGGCTCGCTCTGCATCTCCGTCAACGACGTGGTGGTGCACGGCATCCCGAGTGAAGACGTGATCCTCCAGGAGGGCGACGTGGTGGCTGTGGATTGCGGCGTGGAGCTGGATGGGTACTACGGGGACTTTGCTTACACCTTCCCGGTTGGCGAGATCTCTGAGGAGAACCGCGCCTTGCTGGATGCGACGAAACAGTCGCTCTACGAAGGCATTGACAAGGCACGCGCGGGCAAGCGCGTCGGTGACATCGGCCACGCGGTGCAGACCTACACCGAGAGCCGAGGCTACGGTGTCGTGACAGCGCTCGTCGGCCACGGCATCGGGCAGCGGCTCCACGAGCCACCGAGCGTGCCCAATACCGGTCGCCGGGGTTGGGGCAAGAAGCTCAAGCGCGGCATGACCGTCTGCATCGAGCCGATGATCAACCGCGGCACCGCCGAGGTGACCGTCGACCCGGACGGGTGGACCATCCGCACCGCCGACGGCCTCCCGAGCGCCCATTACGAGCACATGGTGCACGTGACGCGAGGCTCCGCTGAGATCCTCTCTTCCTACGGCGCCATCGAGGCGGCCCTAGCCGCTGCGCGTGGCGAGCCTGCGCCCAGTCCCGCCACCGTTTAGACCCTCCGAATCACCCTTCCTCACCGTATGGCCAAGCAGCCCGCGATCCGTCAGGACGGAAAAGTCACCGAAGCCCTCCCCAACGCTCAGTTCCGCGTGGAACTCGAAAACGGACACGAGATCCTCGGTCTCTTGTCGGGCAAGATGCGGAAGTTCTACATCCGGATTCTCCCGGGCGACCGCGTGACCGTGGAGCTTTCGCCGTACGATCTCACGAAGGGCCGCATCGTCTACCGCTACAAATAACCCTGCTGGGCTCGCCCCGCGCGACCTCCAGCTCTGACACGTACCCACTATGAAGGTCCGCGCCAGCGTCAAGAAGCGCTCTGCCGACGACAAGATCGTCCGCCGTAAGGGTCGCATCTACATCATCAACAAGAAGAACCCCAAGCACAAACAGCGCCAGGGGTGATCCGGCTCTCGGCGATTGGCTTTTAGCTGTTATCCGCCTCGGCGGTTGAGACAGCGGAGCCAACAAACAGCCAGCGGCCAGTAGCCAACAATCACACTATGCCACGCATCGCAGGAGTCGACGTGCCGGGCAACAAGCGCGGCGAGATCGCGCTGACCGACATCTTCGGCGTCGGCCGAAGCCGCGCCATCGAGATTCTCGAGCGCGCCGAGCTCGATCCGAACGCTCATCCGAACAGTTGGTCCGACGACGAGACCCGCCGGGTCCGCGCCATCATCGAGGACCACTACCTCGTGGAGGGTGCTCTCCGCACGGACGTTCAACTCAACATCAAGCGTCTGATGGACATCGGCTGCTATCGCGGCCTCCGTCATCGTCGCGGCCTCCCTGTCCGCGGTCAGCGGACAAAGACGAATGCGCGCACCCGCAAGGGCCGCAAGCGCACCGTCGCTGGGAAGAAGAAGGCCCCGCGGAAGTAGTCCGCGCGGGAGTTCTCCGCCCGCCTCGAGCTTTGCGCCGAGGCCACCCACCGTATTTCCTGGCCCCGCCAGGCTCCCGAGGCGGACGCACGCAGGCACCCCGCTCCAACGAGCAGGGCTACCCCTGACGCGGCCCCTCCAGACTCCAACACCTCCCCATGGCGAAGCAGCAGCGGCGAAACGTCCGCAAGAAGAACGTCCAGGTCGAGAGCAACGGCGCCGCCTACGTCAAGGCGACGTTCAACAACGTCCTCATTACTATCACTGACGCGTACGGCAACACGATCTCGTGGTCGTCCGCTGGCAAGATGGGCTTCCGCGGCTCGCGGAAGAACACCCCGTACGCCGCCCAGGTGGCTGCCGCCGACGCCGCCAAGGAGGCGTACGATCTCGGTCTCCGCCGCGTGGACGTGTACGTGAAGGGTCCTGGCTCTGGCCGCGAGGGCGCCGTCCGTGCGCTCGCGAACGCAGGCCTTGAGGTCCTTTCGATCCGTGACACCACCCCTCTCGCTCACAACGGCTGCCGGCCGCCCAAGCGCCGCCGCGTCTGAGTAGGCAGTGGGCAATGGCGAGGAGTCAGGTGGCATTCTCCACTGGTCCCTTCCCATTGTTTACTGTCTCTGAGCGTGCAGCGCCAGGCAGAAGCCCGGCCGCGATCACTGGCCCCGCCTCGGGCAAACGCCCGGAGAGGTCGGGAGCGGGATCCCGGAGAACATGTCTCCGGCTCCCATGCGAGGCTCCCCGTAGGGTGATCGCAACGTCTTTTCCACACGAAGCCCCCTAACCCTATGGCCCGCTATCGCGGACCCAAGCAGAAGCTCGCCCGCCGGTTCGGCGAGCCCATCTTCGGCCCCTCCAAGGCGCTGGAGCGTAAGCCCTACCGGCCCGGCCAGCATGGCAACGCCCGCCGCCGGAAGGAGTCCGAGTACTCCATGCAGCTCAAAGAGAAGCAGAAGGCGAAATACACCTACGGCCTCCTGGAGAAGCAGTTCAGGAACCTTTTCGAGAAGGCCGCCCGCAAGAAGGGCGTCACCGGTGAGAACCTCCTCAAGTTCCTCGAGTCCCGCCTGGACAACGTCGTCTTCCGCCTCGGCTTCGCGCGCACGCGCCGCCAGGCCCGTCAACTCGTGACGCACGGCCACGTGATGGTCAACGACCGCGTCTCCGGCATCCCGAGCCACCTCCTCCGTCCGGGGGACATCGTCGAGATCCGGCCGAAGTCCAAGAACCTGGAGGTGATCAAGGAGAGCGCCGAGCGCAACCGCCGCTCGTTCCCCTACCTCGAGGTCGACCGCAACAAGCTGGTCGGCAAGTTCCTGGACTACCCGGAGCGCGAGGACATCCCGGAGAACATCCGCGAGCAGCTCATCGTCGAGCTCTACAGCAAGTAACCGCCTGCCGTGCTGGCGCGACTCCTCACCGGAGCCTACCGCCAGTCGGCCCGCATCATCAACCCAACACACCCCAGCATGGTCACCATCCAGCTTCAGATGCCCGACGGCGTCACGGTCGAGGAGATGAGCGACACCTACGGGCGGTTCGTCGTCCAGCCGCTCGAGCGCGGCTACGGCCTCACCATCGGTAACGCGTTCCGCCGCGTGCTCCTCTCCAGCCTCGGCGGTACCGCCATCACGGCGCTCAAGATCGACGGCGTACAGCACGAGTTCTCCACTGTCCCCGGTGTGACCGAGGACGTGAGCGACATCATCCTCAACCTCAAGGGCGTTCGCTTCCGCGCGGACGAGGAGGACGAGGGCTCGGTCTCGCTCCAACTCGAAGGCCCAGGCGAGTGGACCGCGAAAGACATCGCCGATGCCACAGCCGACTTCGAGGTGCTCAACCCAGATCACCACATCGCCAGCCTTGCCGAAGACGCCGACCTCCGCGTCGACCTCCGCATGGGCCAGGGCCGCGGCTACGTGCCAGCGGAGGAGAACAAGCGCGCCGACGACCCCATCGGAGTCGTCGCGGTAGACTCGATCTTCACGCCCATCCTCAACGTCAAGTACGACGTCTCGCCGACTCGCGTCGGCCAGAAGATCGACTTCGAGCGGTTGACGATGGAGATCGAGACCGACGGTTCCATCACGCCCGAGGACGCCCTCACGCAAGCCGCTGCCATCCTCCGCGACCACATCGGCCTCTTCGTCGAGGTGGACACGGAGCCCGAGCAGGCCGAGGAGACGACCGAGGTCGACGCCGAGGTCCAGCGCATCCGCGCCATCCTCGGTCAGTCTGTGGACGACCTCGACCTCTCCGTCCGTGCGCAGAACTGCCTGCGTGCCGCCTCTATCAAAACCATCGGCGACCTCGTCGGCCGTGAGGAGAGCGAGATGTTGAAGTTCCGCAACTTTGGCCGGAAGAGCCTTCAGGAGCTCGTCCAGGTTCTCGAAGAGCGGAATCTCCGCTTCGGCATGGACGTGGACCGCTACATGGAGCAGCCTGCTTAGAGGTTTTCAGTGGTCGGTTCTCGGTCTCTGAACCGGGGACCGACGACCGAGAACCGAATACCGAATACTGACATGCGACACGCAAACAAGAAAAAGCGGATCGGGCGGACAGCGTCCCACCGGAAGGCGACGCTCCAGGCGCTCTCGACCGCGCTCATCCGCCACAAGCGGATCGAGACCACGCTCGCGAAGGCGAGGGCCCTCCGGCCGTTCGTCGAGCCCATCCTCAACCGTGCCAAGGACGACTCGACGGCCAGCCGCCGTCAGGCCTTCCGTAAGCTTCAGGACAAGGAGGCGGTCAAGACGCTGTTCTCCGATATCGCGGACGCCGTCGGCGACCGTCCCGGAGGCTACACTCGCATCGTGAAGCTCGGCCAGCGTGCCGGTGACGCCGCCGAAATGGCGGTCATCGAGCTGGTGGACTTCAACGATGTCCGTCCAGACGGTGCCTCTGGTCCGAAGCGAAAGACGCGCCGCTCGCGTCGCCGCCGCTCCGGTGGTTCTTCCGCGCCGCAGGTAGCCGCCCCAGCCGCCGTCTCGGCCGAGGAGGTTCCCGAGGTAGAAGCGCCCGAGTCCGATCCCGAAGCAGAGACCGCTGCCGAGGCGCCAGCTGAGGAAGCCCCTGACGCTGTGACCGATGCTGAGAAGGAAGCAGCGACGGAGGAGGCCCCGGTGAAGGAGACTGCCGACGCGGACGATCTCACGAAGGTCTGGGGCATCGGCCCTGTCTTCGCGGAGGCCCTCGTTGCTGCGGGCATCGACACGTTCGCCAAGCTAGCGGACGCTGAGATTGACGCGCTCCGAGGCATCATCGACGCCGACACGAAAAAGTCTGCTGAGTCCGTGAACGAGGAGACCTGGGCCGCACAGGCTCGCTTAGCCGCCGCTGGCGACTGGGATGGTCTTCAAGCGTTCATCGATGAGCAGAAGGCCGAGGGTGGCACGACCAGTGCCCCCGCTGAGGACGCCTAGTGCTCCCACTCGCAGCTGTCAGCGCCCCGCTCGTTTCATTCGGGCGGGGCGCGTTTGTCTGTGACAGAGCGGTCTCTACCTCGCGAATCCTGATCGGCCTGCGTGCGGTCCCGGAGGTCGTTCTGCCCCGCGTTCCATCGCCCTAGCCGTGGCTGCTTCTCCTTGTAGGTCGACTCCAACCCTCCTCGGGTTCCGCCCCGTCCCGAATCATGAGGTAGAGGCTGGGTAGGCGCGGCTTGGCCTTCTGAGTTCGCCGACCAAGGGGAAAGGCTACGCGGCCTCCTTTTGCTTTGCGTCCACGGTGGCCTTCTGACGGTAGAGGTCGAGATAGCTCGGCACGTCGTACCGTTCGCCGTAGATCTCCTTCATCTTGTTCCACCGGAGCTCGCACGCGAGCCGAAATGCGGTATCCTCGCCGTAGCGCTTGAGAGAAAACGAAGTGCCACGCGCGACGCCCGGCTCGGGGTTCCACGACACCGCGTAGACCTCGTGCTTGATGCCTCGGCGGTCGCGCTTGTATGTGCGTGAGATGCCGACCACTCCGGTCGAGTTGTTCTTGTTGCGGCGGATCAGGCGGCGCCGGGGGGCGGCTTCCGGGAGAGCTGCGACCTCCGCTTCGAGTTCTGCGCGATAGGCAGCCGCGGCTTCGAAGGCCTCCTCGCGACCGCCATGCTTGCGGTCCGAGAACAGCTTGGAATACGTCTTCCCGTGGCGATAGACCCGAACCTGCCAGCCGTGCGTGGAATCGGAATCGATCCGGATAACGCCTTTAGCGCGGGGCATGAGTCAGAAGGGATGCGGGACAGGACCCCGTGGGGTGGGGGTAGCGGGAAGCTACGACCCTGTTATGAATAAAGATGCGGGATCCTCAGGCGGGATGGATTCGCGTGGTTAGACGGCCTGCTCCAGTTCCCGATTGCACCCTCGAAGGGTGTTCACTAACTCTCTGGAGCCTACCTGCCTCTTCTGATTCGTTCGTCTCTTGGGCGGGTCTCTACAGCCCCTCGCTGTGCATGTTGCTTCAGCCCCTCCCGCCTCGGTCCCGAGGCGGGAGCCCCGGAGCCTTCGGGCTCCCGGGTCAGTGGAGCCGTCCCTTCCAGCGAATCCTCGGTGCGAGCAGAAGTGCGAGAGGAAGCGTGCTCATGTACGCGAGCAGCCACATCTCAAAGAGGAGAAGCGGTCCAAGGCGCAACCGCCCGCCGTCTGACCGCCGAAGCACCGTGCCGAGGTGAAGCGCATCCACCCCGGTCTTCGCAGCGAGTGCCGCGATACCGACAGCCGGTGCTAGCACTAGCCCGATAATCGGGAGGAGATGCACGAGATGCGCCAGGACATACGTCGCCCAAAGAACGGGCCCCGCGTTGAGGCCGCCTCGCGCCCATCGTCGCCGCTGCCGGTAGGCGTGGCCCAGACTCCTCGCCGGGAACGTCCGCACGAGCGTGTCCGGGTAGATCGGAAACCGCAGGCGCCAGGGGGTCTGCTCTGCGATGGCGGAGAACAGGGCGTGATCCTCCGTCACAGAGAACCCCACGCCCGGGTAGCCACCGACGGCCTCGTACGCCTCGCGGCGGACAGCGAGGTTGTTGCCCATCGCAGTGGCAGGAAGACCCGCCTCTGTGAGTGCGCTGGCGGCTCCGAGGAGGTAGCCCCAATCCAGCGACTGAGCGCCCTCAAACGCCGTCGTCGTCTCCATCAGCGTCAGACCCCCCACGAGGCCCGTGTCTGCCTTCATCGCGCCGACGAGACCACGAGCCCACCTCGGGTTCGGGGCGCAGTCCGCGTCTGTGACGAGAAAGACAGGGGCGTCCGCTTGCTCTGTGGCGGTGTGGATGGCGAGAGCCTTGCCGCGCAACAGCCCTGACGGATCCGGGACACGAACGTAGCGGATCTCGGGTGTCTTAGATACTGGTTCGGGCTCGTCCACGTCTCCGGCGAGCACGAGGCGGCGCGTCCGTGCCTCGTAGCGCTTGACGATCTCGGCGGTCCGGTCCGTCGAGTGATCGTCCGCGACGAGGATCGTGAGCCGGTCGGCGGGATAGTCCTGGGCGAGGAGTGCGTCCAGGCAGCGTCCGATGGTATGCTCCTCATCTCGCGCGGCCACGAGCACCGCGACGCGCGGAAGGTCGTCTTCGTCCGATGTTGCCTCGAAGCGGGCGCGGCCTACCCTCCACGCGCACCACCCGATGAAGGCGACGTAGCAGGCGATGACGACGGTGAGGGCAGGAACGAGCACAGGCGGGGAGTGAGCCAGGACGCAAGATGCCACCCGGAGGCTGCGCGTGTGGCGAAGGGGGTGGGGATCTGGACCCGCCGGCGTGCAGCTTCCGGGCCTTTCCGCCCGTCCTCTCGTATGTTCGATTGGCTCGTCGAGAAGACGCTGCCTCCGGCGAAGATTCGCGAGCCGCACGCGCCGGTTGGGGAGAGCGGGGGGCCAGTGCTAGAGGCCATCGTGTGGCCCCGTCCTGCGGGTGCGCCCGGATGTGTGAGCGAGCGGAAGCCGTGCGGCGTTTCTCCGGCTCTGCCACTCCCTCCGCCTCGGCGCCGAGGCGGGCGAGGCGAGAGCATCCCTGAACTCGGCGGGCACCGTTGCATCTGTCCGTACGTTCTAGGGCGTGACCTCCGCTGCGCCCACTGCGTCTCCCCCGTGGACACTGTTCGCACCCCCATGTCCCTCCGTCTCCCTGCCGCTGCGCTGGTGCTGCTTCTCGGCCTCATCGGGTGCTCGGGGTGCGCCGGTCCCTCGCTTCAGACACCGCCGGGACCGATGCCCCTCGTGCCGACTGAGAGCACCGAGGTGACGTCTGAGCGCCCGCTCGTTCAGGACGGCGTCTTTTACGAGCAGGGAGACGCCACGCGCGATGGCATCGGCAAGTTCTACATGGGCCGCGAGATCGCGAAGGTCATGGGCCACCGGGGAGCGGCCTGGCTGGAACGCCCCGACCGTGCTCGCGAGGAGCGCCCGGATCTCCTCGTGAACGCGCTCGACCTCGCGCCGAACGCTGTCGTCGCCGACCTCGGCGCGGGCACGGGCTACTTCACCTTCCGCCTCGCGCCGCTCGTCCCGACAGGAAAGGTGATCGCCGTGGACATTCAGCGCGAGATGCTCCAGATCATCGCCGGGCGCGCCGAGGTGGAGAACGCGACCAACGTAGAGGTCGTCCAGGGCACCATCACCGATCCCGGGCTCGACACGGAGAGCGTGGACCTGACGCTCATCGTGGACGCCTACCACGAGTTCTCGCATCCGCGCGAAATGCTCACCGCCATCCGCGACGCGACGCGCCCCGGTGGCCAACTCGTCCTGGTGGAGTACCGAGGGGAAGATCCTAGCATTCCCATCAAGCGCCTCCACACGATGACGGAGGCCCAGGCCATTCTGGAGGCGGAGTCCGCAGGGTGGCGCTTCGTGGAGAACCGCGACGTGCTCCCGCAGCAGCACCTCCTCGTGTTCGAGAAGCCGTAGCTGCCGCCAGGCCGGTCCGCCTCGGTGCCGAGGCGGACAGGGTCAGTCGAACCAGAACACGGCACGGACCTCGTCGGGAGGACCGAACTGCTTCATCTGTTCCAGCACGCCCAAGATTTCGCGATCTCCCTCGGGGCCGCGGGTGAAGCGCTTGGGCCAGTCGTAGTCGAGCATCTCCCGCAACGTGAGCCACGAGGCCGCTAGCCAGTCGTTGGCCTCTGCCTCGGTGTCCTCCTCCCGCCACCAATCCCAGACGGCCCGTGTCTCTGCGCTCATGTCGGAAGGGACGCCCCGGGGCGGGTGGATCGGCGGGATGTCCCGGCTCCGGTTCCGCACGTCCGCGAGAGCGGAGAACGTCGCGTAAGAGCGCGTCCAGTACAGGTTGATTCTCTGCGTTCCATCCACGAGCGGGAAGTCGCTGCTAGGATCGTCGGGAGGGCCCAGTGGCTCTACGCGCTCCCACGCCCCGTCCGCACGCCTGCGCTCAACGATGAAGTGGATATCGAGACCCATCGTTACCAGTCGAGTCGCTTGAACAGCGTGTCCGGGATGGAGCGGACAGCGGCCATCACGGGGCGCCAGTAGCCCGGTGTGTAGACGGTCTCCTCCCCGCGTTGCATCGCGCGATGGATCCGTGCCCCCACCGCCTCCGCCGAGGCTGCGAGCAGGCCAGGTTCGTGGACGCCCACGATCATCGGCGTGTCCACGGGGCCGGGCTTGATGGTCACGACCTCTACGCCGGTGCCGTGGAGCCTCGCGCGGAGGCCGCTCGCGAACGCCGTGACGGCCGCTTTCGCGGCGCCGTAGACGTAGTTGCTCGGTCGCCCCCGGTCGCCCGCCACGGACGAGATGACGGCGAGCGTGCCGTGGCCCTGCCGCTCCATCGTGTTCGCGAGGTGCGTCATCACCGCGATCACGCTCGTCGCGTTGACGGTGAAGGACTCCAGAGCCGCCTCGGCATCGGTGTGAACGTGCTCCGCGTCTGGGAGGACGCCGTGCGCGATGAGTGCCGCGTCGATGCCGCCGAGCGCGGCCGCGGCCTCGCGGACGACCCGCAGGTGCGCATCGTCATCGAGAGCGTCGTAGGCCAGTTCATGTACGGCCGTTGCGCCCCTCGCGCGAAGGTCAGCGGCGGCGGCGGCGAGCTTCTCCGAGTTGCGCGCACCGAGAGCGAGGGCAGCCCCCTCAGCGGCGAAGAGCCGCGCGGTCTCGTGCGCGATGGCGCTCGTCGCGCCAATGATGAGGACGGTCATGACGGAAGGGGACTGTAGGGAAGGGCCGGTGGGGCGGATGGGCTGGGCCGGTCGGCCTCGTCACCGAGGCGGGCGGAGTGGAGAGACATCGTGAGCACCTCAGGGGCGAGCTGTTCGCGTCACGCTCCAGGCTGAACCCGTCGGGCTACGGGCGGTCTCCACCCTCCGTCACGCGGCGCCAGAAAGAAGACGAGAAGGCGGGATCGAGGTGCTCTGCGAAGCTCTCCCACTGCGGAAAGAAGGCGCGGAAGCTTTCGGGTGTCATACAGGCATCTTTCGCGGGATAGGCGGCCCCGCCTGCCTCGCGGACGATCTGGTCGCACCCACGGAGGAGACGAACGGTCCGTTCCCCTCGGTTCGGGAGGTCGAGCGCGAGCGTCACGCCCTCTTTCGGGAACGACATGATCCCGGGCGAGGGCAGATCGCCGAACGTCTTGAGCACCGCCAGGAACGAGCCCTCGCCGGAGCCTGCCAGTCGGGCCAGGATCTCGCGGATCGCCGCGTCGCCATCGGCGAAGGGGACGACGAACTGGTACTGGAAGAAGCCACGACGCCCGTAGCCTCGGTTCCAGTCGCGGACGGCGTCGAGCGGGTAAAAGAACGGCTCGTAGTGGGAGCGCGTAGTGCGGGTCTCCGCCCGCTGGCGAGCGTAGTACGCGGCGTTGAAGGCGCGGACGGTCGGACGCGAGAGAGCCCAGCCGGGGGCGTCCACGGGGAGCCCGACGCGAGCCTTCGGGGGCGGCGTGCCCGGTGCAGGCAACGAGCCCTCCGGTGCATGATCGCCCTCCATCAGGAGGCCGCGCCCTTCCGGCCGGAGCGTGTCGATCCAGGAGACGACGTACGGGCTGCGTGCGCTGGCGTCGGCGCTGAGTGCGAAGAAGTCCGCGAGGGTCTCGAATTTGGTCGTGCGGCCCACGATCTCGTCGCTCGCGATGGGAAGGAGTTGGATCTCGACCCAGAGGATCAGGCCGGTGAGGCCGAGGCCCGCGACCGTCGCGCCGAAGAGATCATCTCCGGGGGCTACTTCTAGCACCTCCCCTGTGGACCTCGCGAGAGCCATCCGCCGCACGAACCGCCCGAGGGTCCCCGCCGCGTGATGGTTCTTGCCGTGTACGTCGTGCGCGACGGCGCCGCCCAGTGAGACGTACTTCGTGCCGGGCGTGACGGGCAGAAACCACCCGTGTGGCACGACGAGCGCGAGCACATCCGCGAGCGTCACGCCCGCCTCCGCGCGGAGGACTCCTGTCTCGCAGTCGAAGTGCAGAAACCGGTCCAGCGCGAGGGTGTCCAGCAGCACGCCGCTCTCGTTGAGACAGGCGTCGCCGTACGAGCGGCCCTGGCCGTAGGCCAGGATCGGGGTGCCCTCGCGGGCAGCGTCCGCCAGTCGGGCGCGGGCGTCAGAGGTCCAGGCCGGACGCTCCACGCGCGCGGGTCGGAGCCGTGGCGTGCGGCCCCACGAGAGGTGCTCGCGTTGGGAATGGGCGGTGATCCTCACGGCAGAGAGGGGGAGAGGAAGGATGCGGGTGTCTCCGCCTCGGCACCGAGGCGGGCCAAGTCGTCAGAGAACCCAGGACCCGGAACCCGGAACTCAGAATGCCTCATCCCAGACTCGCGAGGACGAGCACGCCTGCGGTCAACGCCACGACGACGTAGCTGGCGGCATCGCGCACGGCGTAGGCTACGGGCTCATCCGTGAGGTCGCCTCGGTGGGCGAGCATCCACATCCGCATGGTCCAGTACGCGAGTAGAGGCGCAGCGAGCCAGAGGAGGTCCGGCCGGGCGTAGAGCGCGGCCACGTCCGGCGAGGTGACGTAGAGCGCGAAGACGAGGACGGCCATGAACCCGGCCGCGGGGCCGAGGGCGCGCAGCATCGCGGCGTCTTCCACGGTGTAGCCCCGGCCGTTGTCACGGGCTCCGGTCTCGGTCTCCAGGATGCGCAGTTCCGCGTAGCGCTTGAGCAGCGCGAGGCCGAGGAAGAAGAACAGCGAGAACGCGAGAAGCCACTCGCTGACCGCGATGCCCGTCGCGGCACCGCCCGCGAGGACGCGGAGTGCGTACAGCCCTGCGAGCACCACCACGTCTACCAGCACGATCCGCTTCAGCGCGAGGGAGTAGGCGAGCGTCGTGCCGAGGTACACTGCCAGAGCGCCCGTGAACAGGGGCGGCAAGAGCGCCCACCCGAGCGCGATGCCGAGCGCGACGAGCACCGGCCCGAAGGCCCACCCGAATCCTGGCGAGAGCGCTCCGCTCGCGAACGGTCGGTGCCGCTTCGTCGGGTGGCGGGCATCTCGCTCGCGGTCGAGCAGGTCGTTGATGACGTACGTGCCGCTGGCAACGAGCCCGAGTGCGACGAACGCAATGGTGACGTGTGCGAGGGTGCCCGCCTCGGTGATCTCGTGGGCGAGTGCGGCGGGCAGGGCTACGAGTGCGTTCTTGGCCCACTGATGGAGCCGCATCGCGCGGACCGCCGCGCGGACGCGCCCGGGGGGAGAGGAAACGAGGGACGGTGACGCAGACACAGACAGCGAGTCAGAGGCGGAAAGCTACCGCGAGATCTGGGGGCCCTCCGCTGACTCTGGCACGTAGAGCCCGAACCGTGAGATGGGTCCTCCTGCTTCAGCGTCAAAGGGCGGAAGGCGCTCGCGGAGACTCTGTGCGGCGGCGTCCACATCTGGACCGTAGATGCGGAGGGTCGTCTCGTCCGGCGTGACGACCGCCATCGCGATGGCGACGCGTGTGCCGCGCTGGCGGGCCTCGTGGACGCGTGCGAGGATGGCATCGGCGGCTTCGGTGGGAGGGACCGGCGCTGCCTCGGCATTCGGCCGGATCGTCTGTGCCACGCCGACGGTCTCAGCGCCGAGGTTGAGCGTGACGTACGATTTGGTGATGTGGGCGCTGGGCACGACGACGAGGTCGCCCGGCCCGACGGTCTCGGCGAGGGGTGCGAGGCGGGCAGCGAACACATCGCGCGAGGCGTCTCGGGCGGGCGCGATGGTGCCCAGGCCGTTGACGAGTAGCAGTAGGGCCGCTACGGCGCCCATCGTGCGGACGCTCCATGTGGGCACCTGCCCTTCGCGGTCAGTGAGGCCGAGCGCCACGAGCATCCAGAGCGCCGTCGTCTGTGGGATCCAGAACTCCACGTTGAAGGGGTCCCAGAAGAAGAAGAACACGGCGTACAGTCCGATCCAGGTCGCGAGGGCAGCGCGGAGGTCGCGTCCGGTAGTAGTGGCTGGTCCTCTCCGCCTCGCAGCGGTGATGGCGAGGGTCGCGCTCCCTGCGCCCGCGAGGGCCCCGAGGCCGAGGAGGAGGGGCGGCAGCCAACCAGGGAGACCCGAGACGAGGAACGTCTCGTCGTCCAGCATTTTGTCCGGGAAGGCACGCAGCAAGAGAGACTGCACGCTCTCCATCGCGAACCCGAAGTGCCCGCCCACGATGGAGCGCACGAACCCGACGGTCGCCTTGGCAGCGGTGGAGAGGGCGACGGGGTGGAGGTAGCTGTCGTCTTGCGCGTAGAGCGTGAACCAGACCCATGCCTCCTCTATCGAGTGGGCGTCGACCGCGAAGGCGAGCGCAGCCCCGTACCCCCCGATCACGATGACGCTCCCTGCCACCACATAGGTCGCTGCTCGTCGGATCCATGGTATCTCGCTTCGCCTCCGCCAAAGCACCACCAGCACCACCACGCCGAACAGGACGTGGACCTGGTGGAACAGCATCGCCAGGCCGTGAAGCACCCCCACGGTCACGATCTGGCGCGAGGAGGGAGGGCCGAGGAGTACGTAGAGCGTCGCGAGGAGGAACGCGAGCGGGATCACGTAGACTTCCACCGCTACGCTGTAGAACCACAGGCCGAACGAGACCCCCGCCGCTGCCGCCGCTCCTAGCGCGAGGCGGGTAGGCACGCCGCCCCGATCCCGCAATAGCGCAGCGATCAGCCCGACGCACGCCCCTCCCGCGAGGGCGTTCAACGATGCCACGGTCTGCGCAGGCGGGAGCCCGATCCAGCCGAAGAGCTTCAGCCAGAGCGCCGCAACGGCGTTGTAGAGCAGGTGATGCGGATGCGCGAGCTCGTCTGCCTGCCCAGACTGGATGCTGGCGAGGTACCCGGCAGCGTCGTGCGCGAGGGCGAGGTTGGGCGTGAGCGTGAGCAGGTACAGCCCGCTCGCCGCGACACCCACGGCGAGGGGGAGACGAGACCTCAAAGTCATCCCCAAAGCTAAATCGGCGCCTGGCAGTCAGCCGCGTGGCGATGCAGAAGACGCCGGCCTCGGTACACGCGTGGAGACACCGAGGTGGAGCGACCGCCGTGAACGGAGTGCCGAGGTGGGCGTACCCTACCGTCCCTCGCCCCGCATCCCGTTGCGTCTCGTCACCCCCATGCGCGCCGTGCGCTTCTATGAGTTCGGCCCGCCGTCGGTCCTGCGTGTGATGGAGGTGCCCGATCCCGAGTTGGAGGACGACGCGGTGATCGTGCGTGTGGCGGCGGCCGGGCTCAACCCGGTCGATACGGAGATCCGTGCGGGCCACGTCGCGGGCGTGCTCACGGGGCAGCCGCCGCGCGGCCTCGGCGCCGAGATCGCCGGAACGGTGGAGCGCGTCGGCCCACTCGTCTCGCGCTACCGCCCCGGCGACCGCGTCATCGCGATGCTGCCAACGTTCAAGGGTGAGGGCTACGCGGAACTGGCAGCTGTTCAGGAAGATGACCTCGCGCCCTGGCCCGAGGGGCTCTCTGCTGCTGAAGCCGCCTGCGTCCCGCTCGCGGCGCTGACGGCACTCCAGGCGCTCCGCTCGAAGGGCGGCCTCCGCGCGCGGCATCGCGTGTTCATCCACGGCGCGAGCGGTAGTGTGGGCACCCTCGCGGTGCAACTGGCGGCACTTCTGGGCGGGCAGGTCGTCGGCTCCGCGAGTGCGCAGAACCTCGATCTCGTGCGCAGCCTCGGCGCAGAAGACGCCGTGGATTACCGCGCGGAGGACGTGACCCGTCGCGACGGCTTCGACCTCGTCTTCGACGTGGCAGGCACACTTCCGTTCGGCCTCGCGCGGCTCATGCTCCGTCCGCACGGCGGCTACGTCACCACAAAGGTGAGCCCCGGCGTCGTCACGAGGACGGTCCTGCAGAAGGCCATGCCCGGCCCCACGATGTCCTACTCCCAGGTGCAGCCCGATGGCCCCGCGCTGGAGTGGCTCTCCACCCTCTTCGCCACCGGCGCCGCCCGCGTCGTGATGGACCGGACCTTCGCGATGACGAATGCCTCCGAGGCTCACGCTCACCTCGAAGGCGCCCACGGCCCCGGTACGTCCGCCTTGCTCATCGGGGACGGGGGAGGAGCCAGTAGCCAGTGGTAGAGCCAATGGCGGTCCGTTTTCTTCCAGTCCCTCCCGCCTCGGCACCGAGGCGGACCGACTCGCGTCTCCCGTAGCGACTCCCCACTGGCCCCTTCCCCCATGCCCACAGCGTTCCTCACTGGCGGCACCGGCTTCGTCGGTAGCCATCTCGCCGAACGTCTCCTCGCGCGAGGCTACACCGTCCGCGCCCTCGTTCGCTCTGCGCCGAAGTGGCTGGACGGGCTCGACGTGGAGATCGTCGAGGGCGACCTCTCGGACCTCCACACGCTCACCGAAGCGGCCAGCGGAGCCAACCTCGTGATCCACGCTGCCGCCCTCACGCGCGCGCCTACCCTGGACGATCTCCGCACTGCCAACGTGGACGGCACGCTCCGCCTCCTCGATGCCTGCCAGACCGCCGCCGATCCGCCCCGCCGCGCGCTCGTCGTGAGCAGCCTCGCGGCCGTTGGGCCCAGCGGCGACGCGCCCCTGACGGAGAATGCGCCGCTCGCGCCGATCTCGAACTACGGTCGCTCCAAGGCCGAGATGGAGGAGCGCATCGCTGCGCACCCGTTCGCAAAGCGTGTCACCATCGCGCGGCCTCCGGCGGTGTACGGCCCTCGCGAGGCGGACATCTACACCGTCATCAAGACCGCCGCGAAGCAGCACGTCTTTCCCATCGTGGGCGATCCGAATGCGCGCGCGCTGGACCTCGTCTACGTCACCGATCTGGCGCGTGGCCTGCTGGACGCGGCGGAGAGCGAGACAGCGGCAGGCGAGACGTACTTCGTGGGCGGCCAGGCGCACGCGTGGGCGGAGATCCACCGGGCGGTGACGCAGGCGCTCGGGACGTGGGCGCTCAAGATCAAAGTGTCGCCGCGCGTGGTAGCGCCCATCGGCACCGTGGCGGAGGCCGTGGGCAAGGCGATGGGGACGTATCCGCCGCTCAACCGCGAGAAGGCGCGCGAGGCACGCGAGACGTGGGTGGCGTCCTCGGAGAAGGCCCGCGAGGCGTTCGGCTACGAGCCGCGCGTAGGGCTGGCCGAGGGGATGCGCCGGTCGGTGGCGTGGTATCGCGAGGCGGGCTGGCTGTGAGCGTGCCCGCCTCGGCACCGAGGCTGCGCCAGCCGAGCGCGCCCATTCTTCAGGGGCCGAGGTCAAAACCGGCGCCGTACCTTGTCTGAATCGCTTTTCTGGCACCTCCGCGCCCCGTGCGCTTCCTCCTGTGGACCCCCTCGGCTACAACAGCGGCTACGTCGAAGACCTCTACGCGCAGTACCTCCAGAACCCGGACTCCGTCAGCGAGAGTTGGCGCGAGTTCTTCGCCGACTTCGACCCCGGCGCCGCCGTCTACCGCACCGCCGGGGACGGTGAGGCCGAAGCTGAGCCCGAGGCCCCCGCGCCGGTGGCTCCGCCCGCCTCGGCAGCGGCCCCGGCGCCCTCGGGCAACGGCGCGAGCACTCACGCTCCACAGGCGCCTCAGGCCCGAGAGCCTCAGGCCCCAACTCCCGGCCCTGCCCGCAACGCGCCCGAGGTGGACGTACCCGAGGGCGCGGAGACCGAGCGCATCAAGGGCGTCGCGGCGAGGACCGTGGACAACATGGAGGCCAGCCTCACCATCCCGACCGCCACCTCCGTCCGCGAGGTGCCGGTCAAGCTGATGGCCGAGAACCGCCGCCTCATCAACCGTCGTCAACGCGCTACCGGCGGCTCCAAGGTCAGCTACACCCACCTCATCGCGTACGCGCTGACCCTGGCGCTGGAGCAGGTGCCCGCGATGAAGAGCGCCTTCCGCCGCAACGACTCCGGCGACCCGGAGCGGATCGCGCCCGGCAGCGTCTCCCTCGGCCTCGCCATCGATATCGAGAAGCGTGGCAAGCGGCAGCTCCTCGTCCCCAACATCAAGCGCGCCGAGAGCCTCACCTTCGCGGAGTTTCTCCACCAGTACAACGACATCGTCTCCCGCGCGCTGGGCTCCAAGCTGGACCTCTCGGACTTCCAGGGCACGACGGCCACGCTCACCAACCCCGGCGGCATCGGGACGGTGATGAGCGTGCCGCGCCTGATGCCCGGCCAGGGGCTCATCGTGGGGGTCGGCGCGATTGGCTTCCCGGCGCACTACGCGAGCATGGCCCGCCCGGAGCTCTCACGGCTCGGCCTCTCCGAGGTGATGACGATCACCTCCACCTACGACCACCGCATCATCCAGGGCGCCGAGAGCGGGGAGTTCCTCAAGCAGATGGCCCACCTCCTCACCGGAGGCGACCGCTTCTACGACCGCGTCTTCGAGAGCCTCGGCATCCACACGCCGCCGCTGCGGATGCAGGCGGACTCCACGCCTGAGATCGGCAAGAGCGGCGTCGGGTCCAGCGCGAAGAAGGACAAGATCGAAAAACAGGCGCGTGTCTACGAGTTGATTCGCGCCTACCGTGTGCGCGGCCACCTCCTCGCGGACACCAACCCGCTCGGCTACGAGCCCCGCAACCACACGGAGTTGGACCCGGCCAACTACGGTCTTACCGTCTGGGACCTGGACCGCGTCTTCCTGACCGGCGGCTTCGCGGGCCAGCGCGGTGGCCTCGCGGGCAACGAGAAGATGCTCCTCCGGGACATCCTCGATGTCCTCTGGGACACCTACACCGGGCACGTTGGCAGTGAGTTCATGCACCTCTCGGACCCCCACGAGAAGCGCTGGCTCATCGAGCGCATCGAGCCACAGCAGTTCCGCGAGCCCATCGCGACGCCGCGCAAGAAGCGCATCTTCGAGAAGCTCAACGCCGCCGAGGCGCTGGAGCAGTTCATCCACACGAAGTACATCGGGCACAAGCGGTTCTCCCTCGAAGGCGCGGAGACCATGATCCCGCTCCTGGATGCCGTCATCTCCGACGCCGCCGACCAGTCCGTCGAGGAAGTCGTCATCGGGATGGCGCATCGCGGACGCCTCAACGTGCTCACCAACATCCTCGGGAAGCCCTACAACAAGGTCTTCGACGAGTTCGAGGGCACCATCGACCCCGACGCCGTCCACGGCTCAGGCGACGTGAAGTACCACCTCGGCGCGACCGGCACGCACGAAGCGCCGAGCGGCACGACGACGGAGTTGACCCTCGCCTCCAACCCGAGCCACCTGGAGGCCGTCAACCCGGTCGTGGAGGGCATGGTCCGCGCGAAGCAGCAGCAGATCGCGGAGAACTCCCCCGGGGTGAGCGAGAAGGAACTGCGCGACCGCGTGCTGCCCGTCCTCGTCCACGGCGATGCCGCCTTCGCGGGCCAGGGCGTCGTCGCGGAGACGCTCAACCTGAGCCAGTTGGAAGGCTACAAGACCGGCGGCACCGTTCACCTCGTGGTCAACAACCAGATCGGCTTCACCACGCTGCCTATGCACTCGCGCTCGTCCGTCTATGCGACCGACATCGCGCGGATGATCCAGGCGCCCATCTTCCACGTCAACGGCGACAACCCCGAGGCGGCCGTCCGGGTGGCTCGCCTCGCGCTGGACTTCCGGCAGGTCTTCAACAAGGATGTCGTCATCGACATGGTCTGCTACCGGAAGTATGGCCACAACGAGGGCGACGAACCCGCCTACACGCAGCCGCTGATGTACGACGACATCGGCGACCACCGCTCGGTCCGCAAGCTCTATCTGGAGAGCCTCCTTCGGAAGGGCGAAATCAGCCCCGAGGATGCAGAGGAGGTCCTGGACGACTTCCGCTCCCGCCTGGACGAGGCCTTCGAGGCCACGAAGGAACTGGCCGAGCAGCGACGCGGCGCGACGGTCCCCGAGCCGGTCCACGTGGAGGCGTCAGAGGAGGTAGACACCCACGCCGACCGTGACGAACTGGAGCAGGTCGTGACCGCGCTCGTGGAGTTGCCCGAGGCGTTCAACGTGCACAAGAAGCTCGCCCGGCTGGTGGTCTCGCGGCGGCAGAAGCAGTTCGAGACGGGTACCATCGACTGGGCCTTCGCGGAGGCGCTCGCCTTCGGGACGCTGCTCCTGGAGGGCACGCCGGTTCGTCTCTCCGGCCAGGACTCCGGCCGTGGCACCTTCAGCCAGCGCCACGCCATCCTCTACGACCAGACCACCGGCGGGCGGTACATCCCGCTCAACCACGTCGGCAACTCGGCCCGCCTCGGCACCGAGGCGGACGAACCTGGGCGAGGTGAGCCCGGGCAGGCGCGCTTCCAGGTGTACGACTCGCTACTCTCCGAGTACGCCGCGCTCGGCTTCGAGTACGGCTACACCGTCGCAGAGCCGGAGGCGCTCGTGCTCTGGGAGGGCCAGTTCGGTGACTTCGTCAACGGCGCCCAGATCATGATCGACCAGTTCATCTCGTCCGCCGAGGCGAAGTGGGGGCAGACCTCGCGCCTGGTCATGCTGCTCCCGCACGGCTACGAAGGCCAGGGGCCGGAGCACTCCTCGGCCCGGCTGGAGCGGTTCCTCCAGGCGTGCGCCGAGGACAACATCATCGTGGCGAACTACTCCTCGCCCGCGAACTACTTCCACGCGCTGCGGCGGCAGATCAAGCGCGAGGCGGCCAAGCCGCTCGTGGTCATGACGCCGAAGAGCTTGCTCCGCCACCCCATGGCCGTCGCGACGGTCGAGGAACTGACGGACGGGCACTACCGGCCGCTCATCGAGTCCGGCCAGACCGGCGCCGAGCGTCTGGTCTTCTGCTCCGGCAAGGTGGTCTACGACGCGATCAAGGCGCGCGAGGACGCAGGGCGGAGCGGCGTCGCCATCGCGCGGCTGGAGCAGTTCTACCCGTTCCCGGACGAGGCCGTCCGCGCCGAGTTGGAGCGCAACCCGGAGGCCGAGGTGGTCTGGCTCCAGGAGGAGCCGAAGAACATGGGTGCGTGGAGCTTCGTCCAGCCCTTCTTCGACGAGATCCTGGCCGACCTCCACGACGGCGAATGCAACCATCGGATCGCCTACGCGGGGCGCAAGGCCGCCGCTAGCCCGGCGACGGGTAGCGGCGCCGTCCACGCGAAGGAGCAGGCCACGCTCCTGCGCGACGCTCTCGGGATCACGGAGTAACCACCGACCCTGTCCGCCTCGGGGCGCCCACGGAGGCCTCGAGGCGGAGCTACTCGGCGCGAAGGCGTTCCAGGATGTCCCGTCCGGCGGTGTTGTCCGGGTTCAACTCCAGCGACCGCTCGTACGCCGCGATGGCTTCGGCGGTGCGACCGGCCGCCGCCAGTCCCTCTCCCAGACTGTCGTGGACGTTCCACGAGAGCGGGAACGCCTCCGCGTTGAACGCGAACACCGCGACCGCCATCGCGACGGCCTTTGCCTGGAGGTACTCGTAGCCGAACGCGTTGAGAATGTCCTCGTTGTAGATGCCGCCATCCAGTCCGCGCTGGAGGGCATCCGCGACGAGACGGGACACGTCGGCCGTGTCGCTCTGCTCGGCTGCATGGGCGAGTTGACGCGAGATGTCCTCGTGCAGGGCATCGGCTTCTGTAGCCTCCGCTTCCGCAGCGTCGCTGAGCCGTTCGAAGGCGTAGGGACTGGTGGAGTACACGAAGTAGGACACGCGGCCGCTGGCCTCGCGGCCAAAGAACACTGCGCGGTCGTTGTCGCTCCGCACGAACACGTCGGGGTCGGCGGTGGGCAGGAAGGTGTGCTCGCCGATCCGCAGGCCCCGTTCCGTCACGCGCACCTCTTGCGCCGGACGCCGAGGCCAGGCCCCAGCCGCGAACTCCGCGTCGGTGCAGGTGCGGCAGTGAACGCCGTCGTAGAAGTCGTGGGCATACTCACGGAGGTCTCGGTCCCCGACAGCGACGGTCTCTGGGAAGGTCTTGGTCGAGACGTCGCGGTCGTAGAAGGCGTCCACAATAGCCTGTGCGACCCGAGCGCGGACCTGATCCGGGCCACCTCCCGACTCAAAGTTGCGGTTGGTGACGACGAACACGCCCACGTTCGGTTCGGTGTAGACCGAGAACGAGGTCGCGTAGCCGAGCAGGCTCCCACCGTGTCCGACCGTCCGCACCTGCGGCTCCGACGGAATGTCCATCTCGGTCGACTCCCACATCCCGTGCGTGGCCCCGGCGAAGTCCGGGTGCGCGCGGTACTGCGGCGCGAGGACGGCCGCCGCGGTCTCCTCGCTGAAGAGGCGGCCGTGCGCGTTCGCGCCTCCACCCGTCAGCACCTCCAAGAGCCGCCCCATGTCGGCGGGGGTCGCATCGATGGACGAGGCAGGCGTGGTCACGTAGACCTCGTAGGGCTGCTCCACAAACTCGCCGTCTACCCATCCGTAGCCTCGCGCGAGGTCTGCTCGGTGCTCGGCGTCGGCCTCCACAAAAGAACGCGTCATGCCGATGGGCTCGAACAGTTCCTGTCGCATCATCTCGGCGTACGTGAGCCCGACCGCCTCGGCGGCGACGTGGCCCGCGAGCGTGATGCCGAAGGTGTCGTAGCGGAAGACGTGGCCGGGCGGCGTAACGCGACGGAGCCTATCGTCTGCGAGGTACCCGCCGAGGCTCGGCCGCATCGCCATCCGCCTGTCGAGCGGGAGATGGAAGTCTCGGATCTGTCGGTCGAAGCCGCCGATCTGATCGAAGCCACCCGTGTGGGTGAGCAGGTTGCGGACGGTGACGGGCGCTTCGCCGCCGCTCACGTTGCGGATGCCGTCGATGATTGGCGCCACATCGTCCTCCATCCCGATGACGCCCCGGTCGATCAGACGCGCCAGGGCGAGCCCGGTCAGTGCCTTCGAGACGGAGCCGATGCGGAACAACGTCTTGTCGGGATCCACCGGTTGGCCGGTCTCCACATTCGCCACACCCCAGCCGCGTTTGATGAGCGTCTCGCCGTCTTGCACGATGACGACCGCCACGCCGGGCTGATGCCGAAGCTCCAGTTCTTCGCGCACGATGGCATCCAGGATCGCTTCCAACTCGGCGATCTCTGACCGAGAGGACTCCGGCTCTGCGTGTTGCGCGGAGGAGCAAGCGGTCGCGCTGACGAGAAGCAGGAACAGGAAGGTGCGCATGATGGGAAGCAGGGGCGAGGAGAGGCTGGACCAACGCCCGCGATGGCGTTCGGGTGCGTGCCTACCAGTGAACGGCTCGCTCGCCTTGCGAACGTCTCATCCGGCCGAGTATCCCCTCGCGGATCATCGGTGATACCGACTCTGATGGCCTCGCCGTCGGCCGAGCGCGAGGAAACGGATCCCGAAGGAACAACGGACGGATGAGGGCTCCCACCTCGGTGTCGCCATGGACCGCCCGAGGCGGGATTACTCACCGAGGGCGACCTGAAGTTGGCGACGTTCGAAGGCGGCCTCCACGCGAAGAAGGGCTTGCTGCGTCCGGGCATCTGCTACGCGAGCCTGGAGTACGGAGACGCTCTGGAGCGTGGTCTCGCCTCCGAGGTAAAGGGCACGCTCCGCGGCGAGTGCTTGCTGAGCGGCCTCCACGCGGATGGCGGCGAGGTCGGCCTGGGCCTGGAGGGCGCCGAGGCGGATATGGTGCTCGCGGATCTCGAGCGCGATAGCGTATCGAGTGTCATCGGCTTCGGCACGGAGGGCCTGCGCCTGTGCCTCCGCCTGTCGGATCCGCTGGCGCGTTACCCCTCGGTCCAGGAGCGGAAACGACACGTTGACGCCGACCGAGCCCGTCCGGTTGTCTCCGAACTGACCGGAGAAGCCTGCGCTCGCGGCACTGGTGTAGCTCGTCCCGACGTACGCACCGAGCGAAACCTGGGGCAAGCGTCCCGACCGCGCAGCGCGGCCGTTGGCCTCCGCAGCCTCGATGGCGACTGCTGTCGCGCGAAGGTCGGTGCGATCCCGGAGGGCTTGCTCGGTCAGAGCGTCTAGCGGTGCGAGAGCCTCGGGAGCTTCGGCCTCGGGAGAGGGAAACGCGTAGGTCTCGGTCGGGTCCAGGCCGAGAAGACGCGCGAGGCGGGCGTGTGCAAGGGCCTGGTCCCGCTCTGCGGCGAGGATGGCGCCCTGCGCAGCGGCGACGCGCTCGCGCTGCTGCGCGGCATCGGACGTCGGACGGTCGCCGAACGCGATGCGTGTCTCGATCTCGCGGAGCAGGCCCGCCTCCGCCTCGGCAGACTCCTCAGCGACCTCGCGCGCGGCCACGGCTCGAGCGACCGCCAGGTACCCGGTGAGCACCGCGACGCGAGCCTGCTGCTGGGCGCGCACGCGGTCCAACTCGGCCTCCCGGAGTCCCGCCTCTGCCACACGCTGCTCGGCCCTCCGCTCAAAGCCATCGAAGACCACGTACTGGGCGCTCACGCCGAGATTCATGGACTCGACGGTGGACTGTGTCAGAGCGCCGCTCGTCTGGTCGAACGAGAGGCCGTAGCGCTGCCCGCCGCCTGCGTTCAGTCCGAGGGACGGCCAGCGCTGATCCGACACCGCGTCCACGGCGGCCGTGGAGGTCGCGATGCGAGCATCCGCGCGAAGCACCTCCAGAGAGCGGTCCTCTGCGAGGATGAGGGCCTCGTGGAGCGAGACGACGGTTTGGGCTCGCGAGGTGGCCGGAAGAAGCAGAAGGGCGAGGAGAAGAGTGCGCATGGAGGCGAGGAGCAGCGTGACGTCGGCCGATAGCCCAAGGGGTGTGCCGTGATGGCGACCGGCGCAGGTGCGCCGGAGGCCCCGATCCGCTGTGCGCTGGCGCGCACCACCGCGCGCTGGTGCCCGGTTGGTCCGCCTCGGGGGAGCCCGTGCACATACCGAGGCGGGAGGTCTCACAACGAACGAGCGCCGACCTGCAGGTGAGGTCAGCGCTCGCGAATGTCCCCGAAGTGGGAGATGGTCATCGGGCGTTGCAGTTGGTAGCGGGGGTAGTGGCTCGGCTCTTCGAGCGGGTGACGGTCCAGGATCCGAACGGGCGCCGCGGGGCGGGCGAGGAGCGCATCCCGAAGAGGGTGGTGCCGCGAGCGCTGAGGGGGGTGCGGGTGTGGAGGGAGGAGCGGGAAGAGGTTAGCATGGGAGGCGGGGTGTTGGAGTGACACCCATTCCGAAGACAACCGGCATGCCAACCCAGTATCCGCGTTTTCTGGCTCAGAAACGGTATCTACCGGGCGCCCGCGCACAGTCAGCCGCGCGCCACCGCGCAGGCAAGTCGGTGCTGGAGGGTTTGAACGACCTCTACGGGGTCGGCTGTTAGTCAGGCGAGAGACCCCGGTTTCCACCCCGCAGCCCTCAGAGGTCTGTCACGCCAACGGCTCGCGTGTCGAGGGGACGTCTCACGGCAGGCCCGTTTCCAGTCGTAGGATGGACCTGCTTCGTGCTCCCATGCGACTCGCCGCCTTCCTGGTCCTGTTTCCCTTCTCCGTTCTCGCCGGGGGGCTGGAGGCTCGCGCTCACATTGCCGATGTGGATTACGACGATGCCCGGATCCGATCCGGGGACGATCCCCGCTGGGCGGATCCCGAGTGGAACGACCGCGACTGGAACCGCCTGTCGGGCGCTTTGGAGACAGGATTCGGCGAGTTCGAAGAGCCGGGGGTCGCGTGGATTCGTCTCCGCGTGGATCTCGCCCCATCCGGGCCCACAGGCCTGATCGCATCTGCGGTAGCCGCTCGCGAGGTCTACTGGGACGGCGTGCTGCTGGGTGCGGCAGGGCAAGTCGGGACGGACACCGGAAGCGAGACGCCAGGCCCCGTCGATCTCGTCCTGACAGTACCTGACTCGCTCGCGACGCCGGGAACCCACCTCCTCGCCATCCGCATGTCGACGTTCCGGCGTCCCGCTGATCTCTATGGCCCCTACCTGCTGACCGTCCAGGTCAACCGGCTCCAAAACGTGCTGGTAGCTCCAGCGGACGAGTTCCTACTGCCCTTCGTCTTCCTCGGCGGCTTCCTTCTGGTCGGGCTTTACTACGGCGCGCTGTTCGTCGCCGACCGCCGCCGCCGCGAGTATTTCCTGACGTCTCTCCTCTGCCTGACCGTCGCGGCGTTGCTCGTGGCGGAAAGCTGGCGTTGGCTCGTCGGGTACGACTATGACGTCCACCTCGTCCGCCTGCGAATCGTGAGTGGGCTAACGGTAGCAGTGGGGCTACTGCTCGCGGCGACGTTCGTGGTCCAGTTTCGCCAGCCGCGAGGCCCCTGGGTGCTGGGAGGATTGGCAGTGGTCCTTGCTGCTATCCTCGTGCTCCCGGCGGCACACGACACCGAGACCTACCGGCTGTTCACCGTCTCGCTGTTGGTGTCGCTCGGGCTTACGCTTGGAGCGGTCGTCCACCGGAAGACGGGGGCTGGAGTGGCTCTCTTTGGAGTTAGCGTGTGTACGGCCGTCCTGCTGGCGACTGGGGATGAGTTCATGGACACGACGTTTTTCCCCGCTTTTGGTGTCCTTCTAGCAGGGCTCTTGGTGTCCCTCGGGTTGCAGACACGGGACACGCGGCGCCGCTTCGAGACCGCTCGTGCCGAGGCGGTCCGGCTGGAGGCCGAGTTGCTCAAGAAGCACCTCCAGCCGCACTTCCTGATGAACTCGCTCACATCCGTGGCCGAGTGGATCGAGACTGATCCCACCGTGGGCGTCCGGGCACTGGAAGCGTTGGCTGCCGAGCTTCGAGCGCTCTCCGATGTCTCCGCCGAGCCGCTCATCCCGATGTCCCGCGAACTGGCGCTCTGCCGCGCCCACCTCGACGTCATGGGCTACCGCCGCGATGTGCGATTCGATCTCGACGCCACTGGGGTGGACCCCGATGCTCCGATCCCGCCCGCCGTCCTCCACACGCTGGTCGAGAACGCCGTAACACACAACGCCTACCCACCCGGCCACGTCCAACTGACCCTTCGCGAGACGCGGTGCGAGGGGCGCCGCCGCCTCACACTGCGAGCGCCTCTGGCAGGGGCTGCTCGCGAGGCGCCAGAGGAAGGCGGGGGCCTCCGCTATGTGCGTGCTCGTCTGGAGGAGAGCGTGGACGGCCCTTGGTCCGTTCGCTCCGAGGCGTCTGGCGGTGCCTGGGTGACGGACATCGACCTTCCCCTGAGCGGATGCGCGTGCTGATCGTCGAAGACGAGGTCGTGATCGCCCGGCGGCTGCAGCGGCTGCTCCGCGAAGCCGCAGGTGGCGAGATCGCGTCCATCGAGATGTGCCCGTCGCTGGACGAGGCCGAGGCGCTCCTGACTCATCGCGATATCGACGTCCTCTTCCTGGACCTCAATCTGAACGGTCGTGACGGCTTCGACTTGTTGGCGACCTCGACTGCGAGCCCGTTCCACACGGTCGTGGTGTCCGCTCACACCGAGCGTGCCATCGAGGCCTTCGACCTCGGCGTGCTGGACTTCGTGGGCAAGCCCTTCGGCGCGGAGCGCCTGCGCATCACGCTCGACCGCCTCCGTGGGGCTCGTGCCGAGCACCCCGCCGCCTCGCTCGCCATCCGCTCTGCTGGGCGCATCGACCTCGTGCGTGTGGCGGAGGTGGCCTACGTCCGCGCGGCAGGCGCCTACTCGGAGCTCGTCCTACGGGATGGCTCCGTCCGGCTCCACAGTAAGTCGCTCGACCGCCTGCTGGCCGTGTTACCTGCCACCTTCGAGCGCGTCCATCGCTCGTACCTCATCCGCATGGACGAGGTCGTGCGGCTCCGTGCGAGCGAGGGCAGCCGCTACCACGCCGTCCTGGTCTCTGGCGACGAGGTGCCCGTTGGGCGCACGCGCGTGGAGGCGGTCCGTCGGAGGCTCATTCTCTTGTAGCCCGTTCGCCTTTCCCGGAGAGGTTTCGCCTTCCCGCCTTGTCTCGCTCGCGACCCTCGCCCCGTTCGTGCTCACCTGGCTCCACCGTCTGTGTCGTCAGGCCCCCTCTGGCTCCCGGTTGCTCGTATCGCGTCTTCTGACCAGGCGATCGGTCTCGGTACGGAGTGCACAGGGGGGCACGCGGCCCCGGTCCGCTGGTACGTGTCAGTGTCTTGAAGCGCTCGTGAGGTGGAGCGCCCCTGCCCGCCTCAGTACCGAGGCGGACGGACTCCGCTACTCAGCCTGGAGCGCCCGGATGGGGTCGGCGAGGGCAGCACGGAGAGCCTGAGCGGCCACCGCGCCTGCCGCCACGAAGAGCACGAACGCGCCCGCGAGCAGGAACACATCGGCCCCGAGCGTGACGGGATAGGCGAAGCCCTCCAACCAGCGGCGGCTCGCGAGGTACGCGAGGGGGAGACCCACGGCCAGGCCGACTGCTACCAGCCGCACCGTTTCGCTCATCAGGAGCGCCGTCAGAGCCGTCACGGAGGCTCCGAGCACCTTGCGGACGCCGATCTCCTTGCGCCGCTGTTGTGCTGAGAACGCCGCGAGCCCGATGAGACCGAGCGCCGCGATCAGCAGCGCCATCCCGGTCGCGACGAACGCGATCTCGCCCGCGCGCGACTCGCCGTCGTGGTGGGCCTGGAAGGAGAGGTCGAGCGGGCGCACGTCGAACGGACGGTCGGCCACGCGGGAGGCCCACACCTCTGCGAGCGCTTCTCGCGTGGTGGCCGTCGGGTCCTCTCGAAGAGCGAGCACGAGATGGCTCGTCGCAGGCGGGAAGACATAGAACGCGAGCGGCTCGATGGGCTCGTGGAGGGAGGCGAAGTGGAAGTCCCGCATCACGCCCACGACCTCGCCGAGGCGGCGGCCCTGGAGGTCGAGCGTTCGCCCGACGGCGTCCTGGGCTGTCCATCCCGCCTGGCGCACGAACGTCTCGTTGACGAGATAGAGGTAGCCTGTCGTGTCCGGCGTGACGGACTGGCGGCTCTCTGGGAAGGATGTCCCCGCGACGAGGTCGATGCCGAGTGCCGCCACGATGTCTCGATCCACACCGACGCCTTTGGCCGGAAGGCCGTCCTCCTTGATGCCGTCGCCGAAGGCGGTGTAGCCGCCCACGAAGCGGCTCGGTGGGCTGCTGGTCGCCGCCACCGCGAGGATGCTCGGCTCCTGCGCGAAGGCGTCGAGGAGCGCCGGGATGTCAGACCGCGCCGAACCATCGGCAGGGACCACCCAGACCCGCTCCGTCTCCATCCCGAGGTCTGTGGTGCGGGTGTGCTCCACCTGCCGCGCGATGACGAGCGAGCCGACCACGAGCACGAACGAGGCCGCGAGTTGGAAGACGATGAGCCCTTGGCGAAGGCGAATCCGGCCCGGCTGTGTGGCGTCGCGTCCGCGAAGGGCTTGCACGGGGGAGAGCCGCGAAAGCAGCAGGGCGGGGTAGCCTCCCGCGATGGTGCCGACGAGGAGCCCGAGGCCGAGCAGGCCGAGGATCCCAGCCGGTCCTGCCAACGGACGGAGATCGAGCGGTACTCCTGCTACCTGAGAGAACGGACCGACCGCTAGAGCCGCCAGCACGACGGCCAGCACCAGCGCGAGCACCACCATCCCGCTGGACTCGACGAGGAACTGACGACGGAGCGCACCACGCCCAGAGCCGAGCGCCTGCCGCACGCCGACCTCGCGGTAGCGCCGAGCGGCTCGTGCCACGGCGAGGTTGATGTAGTTGACGCAGGCCAGCAGCACGAGCAGCGCACACACCCCGAGCAGCAGCAGCACGCGCGTCCATGCACCCGCCCGGTCCAGATGGATGCGCGTGACAGGCTGAAGGGCGAGCCCGGTCCCCGCCTCTCGCTCAGCGTCGAGATAGCGGCCCGGGATGGCATCGAGGCGGGCCTGGAGGGCCTCGCGGGAGGCCGAGGGCGTCAGGCGCGCGTAGACCGCGAAGTTGGCCGCGCGCCACGCGGTGTCGTCCAACTCGCTCCAGTCGCTGCGGGTCACGAGGGAAGTGAAGACGTTCGCGCGGAGGTGCGAAGTGGACGGCAAGTCCTCAATCACACCCGTGACCTCGTACGTCCGCGAGGACTCGATGGTGAACGACTGGCCGACGGGATCGGCCGTGCCGAAGAGGCGGCGGGCGGTGGACTCTGTAAGGACGGCCGTCAGAGGGCGGTCCAGCGCACCCCGGGGGCTTCCGCTCACAAACGGCAACGTGAACACCTCGAATACGGAGGCATCGGCTGCCCAGACCGCGTCATCCTGGAAGAACTCGGTCCCAACCTGGATCACAACGGCGCCGCGCCCGGACTGGTCGTAAAGGCGTGCGGCGGCCTCCACCTCGGCCATCGCGTTCAACTCGGGTGCCAGCACAGACGGCGCAGTGTCTCCGACCTCGCCCTCACTCACCATGTCGACCCGTACGAGGCGCTCGGCGCCGTCGTGGTGGCGGTCGTAGCTCATCTCGTGGCGCACGTAGAGGCCCACGAGCAGCGCTGCGGCGAGTCCGATCGCGAGTCCGGCGATGGTGAGGCTAGCGTAGCCGGGTTCGGCGCGAAGGCGGCGGAGGGCGAGGCGGAGGTCAGAGAGAAGCATGGGACGTGAGGCGGTCCGCCTCGGTGCCGAGGTGGGAGGAGCTACTCGGAGCGGAGGGTGCGGATGGGATCGGCAGTGGCGGCACGGAGCGCCTGTACACTGACCGTTCCCAAGGCGATGCTGATCGTGAGGGCGCCCGCGAGTAAAAACAGCCCGGCCGTCAGCTCGGCGCGGTACACGAAGACAGACAACCAGTCGCGCAGGAAGAGGTAGGCCAGGGGCGTGCCGATCACGAAGGCGATACTGACGAGCGCAGCAGACTCCCGCGAGAGCAGCCCCACCAGCGAGGCCACGCTCGCACCGAGCACCTTCCGAATGCCGATCTCCTTCGTCCGGTGCTCGGTGGCTAGCATCGCGAGCCCGAACAAGCCCAGGCACGCCACGAGGATCGCGAGGAGGGAGAACACGACGAACATCTGGCCCACCAGGCGCTCGGCGCGGTACATCGCCGCGAAGTGGTCGTCGAGGAAGAATGAGTCGAAGAGGTAGTCTGGAGCGACGGTACCCCACAGCGACTCGATCTCGGCGAGGGTCTCAGACAGATCGTCCGAGCGGAGCTTCATCATCGCGTAGTCCCTCGCCGCCGGATCGTATTCGATCAGCAGCGGGCCGATCTCCGTCCGCATGTCGGCGAAATGGAAGTCTTCCACCACGCCGATGACTTCCACCTGATTGTCGCCCACTCCCATGGTCTTGCCGATAGGATCCGTCCAGTTCAGGTCCTGCACCGCCGCCTCGTTGAGGACCACGCTGCGCCCGATATCCGCCGGTCGCTCAGAGGAGAACGAGCGGCCTGCTTCCACCTGGAGATTCAGTACATCGACGAAGTCCGCGTCTGCCTTGAACCACTCGAAGGTGACCGTTCTGTCGGCGTCCTCCTGGCCTTCCACCTCAGATGCCGGGAAGAACCGAACGCCTGCCGGGAGGCCGGGAGCTGAGGATCCCAGGCTGACCTGCTCGACTCCCGGGATCTGTTCCGCAGCCTGGCGGAACGCCTCGTCTCCAGACGACAGAGCAGAGCCCGCCTCGATGACGAGGGTCTGGTCCGGTGTGAACCCGAGGCGCGTGTTCTGCACGAAGTGCAACTGTTGCATGATGCCCAGGGTGCACGCGATCAGCGCGACGGTAGCGACGAACTGCCCGACGACCAGCACCTTGCGGATCCAGGTGCGGGAGGCCATGCGGGCCGGTCCGCTGAGCGAGGACGAGGGCCTGGCTGCGGAGAGAACCAGCGCCGGATAGCCCCCGGCCCCAATGCTGAGCACCCCCAAGACGCCGATGAGCGTCGCCCAGAACCAGGGCTCATCCAATGGGAGATGGAGAGGCCGGGACATCCACTGCCCGAACCCTGGGAGGGCCAGCGCCACGATGCCGAGCGCCAGAACCAGCGAGAGCGCGGTGACGACAAACGACTCGCTGAGGAACTGACGCACCAACTGTCCCTTGCTGGCCCCGATGGCTTTCCGAACTCCGATCTCGAGAGACCGCCTCGCCCCTCGTGCCGTCGCGAGGTTCATGTAGTTGATTCCAGCGATGAGCAGCACGATGAGCGCGATGGCCGAGAACAGCCAGACGTAGCGGATATCGCCCTGGGGTTCGATCTCGTTGACGGCCGTGCTCCGAAGGTGGATGTCCGTCACAGGAAACAGATGTGTCTCGGCCTCGAACGCTGTCTGTTCTTGTTCGGCGCTCTGACGAGCCGCTGCCGCCGTGATGGTGGAGGCCGTGGCAGCTGGATCGACGCCTTCCCGCAGGCGGACGTAGGTACTCGCTGTCTGGAACCACTGCAGGTCCGGTTCGCCGTTGAGGGTGGACGCGAAAGACGCCACGATATCGCCCCGGAGGTGGACCGACCGCGGCATCTCCTCCATGACGCCTACCACCTCGAACGTCTCCGCCGGAGCCCTCGGATCGGTGCGGATCTCGACCTCGTGCCCGATGGGATCGCTCGTGCCGAATATGATCGCGGCGGTAGGCTCGCTCAGCACCAGGGTCTGCGGACGGGACAGCGCGAGTGCGTCCCCGCTGACAATCTCTGCATCGAAGAGATCGAAGAAGGCAGGCTCGGCGTAGAGAAACCGGTCTTCCTTGAACCGGAGGTCGCCTGCGGTCACGACGGGGCTGTCAGTAGTCGAGACGCGCAGGACCGTCTCGATTCCCGGGATCTCCGGAAGCAGCAGGTCCGCGACGGGCGCCTGGATGGCTGCCGCGCGCTGTAGATCACCGTTCGGTCCCAACTGCCAGTCCTGCTCCACGCGGTACAGGCGGTCCACCTCGGGGTGCGTCGTGTCGAACGACAACTCGTCGATCACGAACAGCGCGATCAGCAGGCAGCACGCGAGCCCCGTCGCGAGGCCGACCACGGAGAGCGCGGAGTAGCCCGGCTGATGGATGAACTGGCGGAGGGCGAGGCGGAGGTCAGAGGCAAGCATGGGCAGGGAGGCGGTCCGCCTCGGGGAGCTCGTGGCCGAGGCGGGACTACTCGGAGCGAAGGGCGTGGACGGGGTCTGCCAGCGCAGCGCGGACGGCGTGGCCTGCCACCGTCGCGACGGCGAGCACGAGAACTACGGCTCCAGCTAGCGCGAGCGGAATCCACCCGACTGAGATCCGGTAGGCGAATCCATCGAGCCAGCGCGACATCCCCACCACGACCACCGGCGCGGCCAGGACGAAGCCAAGCGCGACGAGGTAAACAACGCTCCGGCTCATGAGAGCGACGATCTGGGGCACGGTGGCTCCGAGGACGCGCCGGACACCGATCTCCTTGGTCCGCGTCGCTGCGGCGTGTGCCGCTAGTCCGAAGAGGCCGAAGCAGGCGATCAGGATGGCGAGGCCGGAGAAGAGCCCAAACAGTCGGCCAAAGCGTTGCTCGGCCTGGTACTGTGCCGCGAAGTCCTCATCCAGGAACGTGTAGGAGAACGGGCGTGAGGGCACGGCATCAGCCCACAGGGTCTCGACCTGGGCTATCGTCTCGGTCAGATTGGTGGTCTGGACGCGCAGCGTGAACACGTTGGGCGGGATGATGCTGCCGTCGTCGGGAAGGATCGCCAGGGGCTCGACAGCTGCCTGGAGCCCTTCCGTGTGAAGGTCGCCGACGACACCGACGATGGTCCCTTCGATCCCCCAGAAGGCGACCCGTTTGTCTAGCGCGGCGTCTGGTGAGGTGTATCCGACCTCGCGGATCGCGGATTCGCTCAGGAGGTACTCGCGAGGGGCATCATCCGGCGCCCCGTCTGCCAGCCCCATCGGAGTGCGGCCTGCGAGCAGCGTGAGGCCGTAGACGTCGGCATAAGAAGGGTCTGCGAGGACCATCGTCGCGCTGATCTCATCGCTTCGGCTTCCGTCTGCCTGCTCCACGCGGCCGCCGCCTGAGTAGGTGCCGTAGGTCGGAGCTGAGAGGGAGGAGGTGGCTCCATCTACGCCCGGGATCTCTAGCAACCGGGCTTGCACCTGTGACAACTGGGACACGACGGTGGTATCCCCTCGGAACGGAAGAACGACGAGCTGAGAGCGCTCTCCTCCGAGGTCGATGCCGAGGTCCTGCGCCTGCATGTGGCGTACCTGGGTGAAGACGATGACCGTCGCAGCGATCAGGGCGACGGAGATCCCGAACTGAACCACCACGAGCCCTTGGCGGAGTGTCCGGCCTCGGCGCCCGGTCGAGAAGGTGCCCTTGAGAACATCGGAGGGCTTGAAGCTGCTCAGCACGAACGCCGGGTAGGCGCCCGCGAGAAGTCCCGTGATCCCCACAATGGCGACCACAGCGACCCACCCTGCACCGAGGTCGGGTAGGGAGAGCGGCTTGCCTGATACCTCGCGGAAGACGGGAAGCGCCAACTGGGCCAACACGACCGCGACCCACATCGCGAGGATGCTCAGCAGAAGGGACTCGGCGAGGAACTGGAGAATCAGCCCTCCTCGTTCGGCTCCGAGGGTCTTCCGGACGCCGATCTCGCGGGCTCGGTCCAGCGAGCGTGCCGTCGCGAGGTTGGTGTAGTTGACCGCCGCGATCAGGAGGACGAAGAGGGCGACCAGCGCTAGAATGCCGAGCGTGGTGGCACTGCCGAAGGTCCCCATGCCGTCGTCGGCCGTCAGGTAGAGGTCAGCCAGTGGCGTAGCCGTGAGCCGGATCTGTGATCCCTCCTCGCGCATCGCGTCCCCGGCGACGGCCTCGATGAAGGCGGGGAGCTGAGCCTCGAATGCATCGATACCCGTGCCCTCGCGGAGCGTGACGTAGGTGGCAAACGCCGTCGTGAACCAGTTGCCGTAGAACCAGCCGGGATCCTCCACGGTCGAGAGGGAGATGAGGCCGTCGAATTCCAGGTGCGACTGGCGGGGAACGTCGGTCATGACCCCGGTCACCGTCAGTGGTCCCTCGGCCCAGTCGACGGTTTGACCCTGTGCAGGGGTGGCCCCGAAGAGGCGCCGCGCAAGCGTCTCGCTCAGGACGATGCTGCCGGGTGCCTCAAGCGCCGTTTCAGGGCTGCCGGAGAGGAGGGGCAGCGTGAACACCTCGAACACGCCGGGATCGGCCAGGACCAGCTCTTCCGCTTCCAACGGCTCTCCATCTGCCCGAAGGACCGGATCTGCGTTCCCAAGCCGGATGGCCGCCTCCACGCTCGGTACGGACTCTGCCAGCGAGGTCGCGAGGATGCCTGGGGTGCGCCCCTGCGGGTCCTCGTTGCCATTCGTGATGGTGGTGATATCGATGCGCGCGACCCGGTCCAGTCGTTCATTGAATCGGTCGTACCCACGCTCGTCCTGGATGTAGAGTGCGATGAGAATCAGGCAGGCTGCGCCGAGCGCGAGTCCAAATACGTTCAGAAGAGCGAAGCCTCGGTTCTGGCGAAGATTCCGAAGGGCGACGAGGATGTAATTCTTCAGCATGGGTCAGCTGGCGGCGTTCGACAGAGGTGCGGAGTTACTCGGAGCGAAGGGCGTGGACGGGATCGGCGATGGCGGCGCGGAATGCCTGCGCGCCCACGGTCGCCGTCGAGACGAGGAGCACGAGCAGAGACACCCCCCCGATCAACCCCGGTCCGATGGTCGTCCGGTACGCGAAGCCCGTCAGCCATTGCTCCATCAGCCACATCGCCACCGGAACGCCGACCACGATGGACACGCACACCAGCACGACGGTGTCGCGTGTCAGGAGGCCGACCACATGGCCTACCGGGGCGCCGAGCGCCCGGCGCACGCCGATCTCGCGCCGCCGCTGGGCTGCCGCATGAGCCGCGAGGCCGAAGAGACCGAGGCAGGCGATGGCGACCGCGAGGCTGGCGAAGAGAGCGACGACCCGGCCGAGGCGCCGCTCGGTGTCGTAGAGCTGACCGAAGGCCTCATCGAGGAAAATCGGCTCGTATGGGAGACTGGGGGCGAACTCCGCCCACACGTCTTGCACCTGCGCGAGAGTCTCGGCAGTGCCATCGGAGCGGATGCGGAGGGTGAGTTGACTCTGAAACTGCGGGAGGGCCGTGATCGCGAGCGGATTGATGGTGGACTGGAGACCCTGTGTGTGGAAGTCCCGCACGACGCCCACCACGGTGCCCTCGAACCCCCAGAACGTCGCTGACTTGCCGAGGGCGTCCTCCGGCGAGGCGTAGCCGACCTCCCGGATCGCCGAGTCGTTCAGGAGGTACTCTGCCGGAGCCTCCCGGTCAATTGAGAGGCGGGGTGTCCGCCCGGCGACGACATCCAACCCGTGGACCGAGACGTAGGCCTCGTCCGTGATGAGCATCGTGACCGAGAGGTCCGTCTGCGTTCCGTCGGGGCTCTCGATGAAGCCTCCTGCAGAGGGCTGCCCGCCCGCGAGGCGGCTGATGGACGACGACGACTCTATTACACCCGGGAGAGCTTCCAGAGACGACTGGAAGGCTCCCAGTTGGTCCGACACGCTTTCGTCCCCTGCAAAGTCTAGAGCGACCAACTGCTCTGTCTCGGCCTCGGGGCCGAAGCCGAGATCCTGGCTCTGCATGTAGCGCAACTGCTCGAAGACCGTGGCGGTGCCGAGCAGAAGAGCCACCGTGACCGTGAACTGGAAGACGACGAGCCCACGGCGCAGGGTGGACCCGCGCGACCCAGAGGCGAATCGCCCTCGTAGGGCTTCCAGTGGCTGGAAGTGGGAGAGGACCAGCGCGGGGTAGGCGCCCGCGAGGAGTCCCGTCACGACCGCGAGCCCGACGACAGCGGGAAGCCACGGCCCCAGAGCGCTCAGCGTGAGAGTTTTGCCCGTGACGGACGCCGTCCACGGAGCGAGAGCTTGGACCAGAAGGACGGCCAGCACCAGGGCCAGGATGCTGAGCATCACGGCCTCGATGAGGAACTGGGTCGCCAGGCTGCTGCGACCCGCACCGAGCGCCTTGCGGACCCCCACCTCGTGCGCCCGTTCCAGGCTTCGGGCCGTGGAGAGGTTCGTGAAGTTGACGCACGCCAGGAGGAGCACGAACAGACCGATGGCCGCGAATGCCCACAGCCCCGCCGCATCGCGCGTCCCTGGTCGGCCCGAGCGGAGGTGGGCGTCCAGGAGAGGAATCGCCGTCAGTTCCAGCTGGCTATCGATCTCGGCGAATGAAGCCTCAGCACGAGACGCGACGAGGCCTGGAAGCTGTGCCTGGAACGACGATACCCTCGACCCCGGGCGAAGCTTGGCGTAGGTATCGAAGGCATACGAGGTCCAGTTCTCGTACATCCAGGACGGCGGGTCCTTCATCGTGGAACTGGACACCACGGCCGCGAACTGCAGCGTGGAGGCTGTTGGAGGGTCTGCAACGACGCCTACGATGGTCAGCGGACCGCTCGCGCTCTCGATGGTCTCGCCTACCGGATTCGCGCTCCCAAACAGGCGCGAAGCGAGCGACTGTGTCATCACCATCTGGTCGGGGCGGGTCAGGTCCAGCGTGCCTTGCACAGCCTGGAACCCGTCGAAGACCTCGAAGAACGAGGCGTCCGCGAACCGAACATCCTCGATGCGATGTGGCTCACCGTCGAGGACGAAAAGCGGGCTCGCGGTGTTGACCCGCACGACCGCCTCCACATCCGGGATGTCTTCCTCCAGATACGGTGCGAGGATGCCCTGTGTCGAGTTGGTCTGATCTCGCTCCCCGTCCTCGATGATGTCCGCCGTGACCCACACGATGCGCTCCGCCTCGGCATGGAACCGGTCGAAGCGGAGCTCGTCGAGCACGTACAGACCGATCATCAGAACGCAGGCCAGCCCGAGCCCGAGGCCGACCACGTTGAGGAGAGCGAAGCCTCGATTCCGGTGCAGGTTCCGGACGGCGATCAGGACGAACAGGCGCAGCATGGGAGAAGGGAAAAGGGGAGAAGGGGGCCTGTGGGCTATTCCGAGCGAAGGGCATGGACGGGGTCCATGAGGGCCGCTCGCATGGCCTGGGTGCCTGCCGCGAGCACGCCCACCGCGAGTGCCGCGAGCGCAGCGAACACGAAGGGGCCTGCGCCGAGAGCCGTCCGGTACTCGAACTGACTCAGCCACCGCTCGGCGAGGAGGTAGGCCACGGGCAGGGCCACCAGGCACGCGAGGCCGACCCAGACGAGGAACTCGCGTGTCAGCAGCCCCACCACGGAGGCGAGGCTGGCACCCAGCACGCGCCGCACGCCGACCTCCTTGCGGCGTTGCTCGGCGGCGTACGCTGCGAGTCCGAGGAGGCCGAGGCCTGCGATGAAGGCGGCGATGGCGGCGAATCCCCCGGCGAGCGTGCCGAGTTGGCGCTCACCCTGGTACATCCGGTCGTACTCCTCGTCCATGAAGAGGTAATCCAGCGGATAGTCCGGGCTGAATGTCTCGAACGCGGCGTCGAGGCGGGCGAGCGCTGCCTCCGTCTGGCCCGGCGCCGTCCGCACGTAGGCCCGTACCCAGTCCGAGGTCTCGGGATCGTCCAACCAGAAGACCGTCGGCTCGACGGCTGCCATCGGGCGCATGTGGAAGTCCTTCACCACACCGACGACCTCTCCTGTTTCCTCCCAGAGGGCGATCTCCTCCCCCACGGGCGCCTGGAGTCCCATTCGGCGGGCCGCCGCTTCGTTGATGATGTAGCGGAGGGAGTCCGAGGCAATCTCAGCCGAGAAGGCCCGTCCGTCCGCCATCTCCATCCCGAGGGCGTCAATGGCATCCGCGTCGATGCCCATCACCCAGAAGGACATCGAGCTCTCCGGGTCCTTGCCCTGCCAGTCGACGTGCTCTGTCGAGGAGCCCATCCACAAGGGGTTGTTGTTGGCCGTGCCGACGTGCGTGATGGCGGGGTCCTCCAGGAGCGTCTGGCGGAATGCGCTGTACTGCTGCTTCGCGCCGTCCCGGAGCGCGACAGAGAGCAGCCCGTCGCGATCCAGGCCGATGTCTCGGTTCTGGAGGTAGTGGAGCTGGGTCACGACCGCCAGCGTCCCGACGATGAGAACCACCGACGCAGCAAACTGGAAGACCACGAGGCCGCGCCGGAGAGTGAGCCCGCCTCGGTGCTCGCCTTGGAGGGCGCGGGCTGGGCTGAACCGCGCTAGTACGACGGCGGGATAGATCCCTGCGAGAAGCCCGCTGGCAACGGCGACCCCGAAGAAGCCAACGACCATCCCCAGGCGAAGCTCGCTGACCGAAAACTCCTTTTGAAGGAGAGTCCCGAACGGGCCGACGAGGATCGCGAAAACGGCCAGCGCGGCGACGAACGCGATCAGTGCCATCGCGACCGACTCGCCCAGGAACTGCCCGAGCAGGCCGCTTCGCGTCGCGCCGAGGGACTTGCGAACGCCGATCTCATCGGCGCGGCGCGAGGCCCGGGCGGTGGCGAGGTTGGTAAAGTTGATGCACGCCAGCGCGAGGAGCAGCACAGCGATGATCGCGAAGATCCGGACGGTCTCGATCCTCCCGCCCGCCTGCACGCCGTTCTCGTAGGTCCCCCGCAGGTACACGCTGGAGTACTGGCGAGCGAATGCCGTCGCGTCCTCGATGTTGCTGTGCTCCTTTAGCACCTCTGTCATCCTGCGGTTGATCGCGTCCACGTCTGCGCCCTCGCGCAGGGTGACAAAGAGCGTCATCGCGTTGTTGTCCCAACTCTCGACCCACTCGTTGCGGGAGTAGAACTCCGACGCGGGAACGATCCACTCGAAGTCCATCGAGGCCGTTTGCGGGAGGTCGGCTGCGACCCCGGTGACGCGGGCCTCGTGGTCGTTGAACCGGACGGCCCGGCCCGTCAGGTCTCCCGGCGCGATCCCCGCGCCGAAGAGGCGCGAGGCCATCGTCTCCGTGAGCACGATCCCGTCGGGGTCTGCGAGGGCTGTGGCGGGATCTCCCGCGAGGAGCGGAAACGCGAACATCTCGAAGAAGGCCGAGTCGGTCCAGTAGCCCTCGGCCCAGAAGGGCTGGTCGTCCACGGCCAGGACCTGCTCGCCCTCGTACCGCAGCATGAGAGCGTGCTCGACCTCCGGGAAGTCCGTTCGCATGACCTCGGCCATGGGCTGCGGGGCGGCATTCCACGTCTCGATGGTGCTTCCGTCGAACGAGGCGCTACGGAAGACCGAGTACAGGCGGTCGCTGTGCATCTGGTCCATCCGCAACTCGTCCTGTATAGCAAACCCGAGAAGGAAGGCTGCGGCGAGTCCCACCGTGAGCCCGCCGATGTTGAGCGCGGTGTAGCCAGGCTGGCGAGCGAAGGAGCGAAGGGTGATGAGGAGCGAGTGCTTGAGCATGACAGGCGAGGCGGGCCGCCTCGAGGCATCGGTCGAGTGGGTCGGCGCAGGTACCGAGGCGGGGCTACTCAGAGCGGAGCACACGCGTCGGGTCTGTAGAGGCCGCGCGGTACGCTTGGACCCCGACGGAGAGCAGGGCGAGTACCAGGACGAGGAGCGTGGCCCCGACGACTACAAAAGGACTGAAGGGTTGGTGGAACGCGAACCCCTCCAACCAGCGCCGCACCACGAGTACCACGACGGGTGTCGCCAGCACGGCCGCCACGAGGGCGAGCGCGAGGTACTCCCGCGATAGCAGGCCCACGAGGCCCGAGACGCTGGCGCCCAGCGCCTTCCGAATGCCCATCTCCCGCCGACGTCGCTCCGCTGTGTACGTCGCTAGTCCAGCGAGCCCGAGCACGGCAATCACGACCGCGATGAAGGCGAACAGCCCGAAGACCCGGGTGAGAGCTGCCTCGTCCTCGGAGAGCGCCGTGATCTCATCCTGGACTCGCGCCACGTTGATCGGCGCGTCAGGAGAGAAGCGGTCCCACGCGGATTCGAGGTGGCGCATCCCTTCCGCCTCGCGGCCGGGTATGAGCCGGACGAGGATCTCGCGGTATCGCGGCGGACTCTCAATCGGGTCGCCTTCCAGAGGGCGGCTCGGTGCGAATGCCACTGGCAGGATGGCCTCGCGGAAGCTCGCGTGGTGGAAGTCGCGGAGCACGCCGATCACGCGTTGCCCATCCTGCCGACCGACGTTCAACGTCTTGCCGACGGCCTCCGCCGGAGCGTAGCCGAGAGAGCGGGCGAACGTCTCGTTCACGACCACTCCGGTCGCGGCGTCGGAGGGCTGGGTAGGATCGAACCACCTGCCAGCGGCGACCTCGAACCCGGCGACACGAGCGAGATCCACGTCCGCGACCACAGGGCTGTAGGTGAGCCGGAGGTCCGGTTGGGCCGGGTCCGGCGCGTGGGTCATTCGCTGCGTGAACCCCGGGGGCGCGGAACTAACACCCGCTGCAGCCTCGACAGCGGGCCCAGACGTGAAAGCCGCCTTGAGCGCCTCTGTCTGTGTCGAGAGAGCAGAGTCTAGGACGCGCACGCTCGCGAGCGCCTCCGGCTCGAACCCGAGCGGCTTCGACCTCATGTAGTCGAGTTGACGGTAGACGGAGCCCGTCAGGGCGATGAGCGCAACGGCCGAGGCGAACTGGAGCACCACGAGCCCCCGGCGGAGCCGCGCGCCGCCAAGCGTGAGGGCTCCGCTCGCGCCCCCAGACCGGCTACCCGAGAGAACCCTCGAAGGAGAAAACCGAGTGAGGTAAAACGCGGGGTACAGTCCGGCTCCGACCCCGACGACGAGCGCCGCGACGGCAAGCCCTACCCAGAACACGGGATCGAGCGACGCGAGCGTCAGGGCGGTCCCGAACGTCTCGTTGAACCACGGGAGCGCGACCACGGCGAGCGCGACGCCGCCGACCGCCGATACCGCCGTCAGGAGCGCGGACTCACGGAGGAACTGGGCGACCAACTCCGACCGACTCGCGCCGAGCACTTTTCGGACCCCGACCTCGCGCGCTCGCCGTGCCGCCCGGGCCGTAGCGAGGTTGACGTAGTTGATGACGCTCAACGAGAGGATCAGGAGCGCGATCGCGGAGAAGACGCGGAGGAGCGGTGCGCTCCCGAGGAATCCCTGCTTGTACGAGAGGTCGGAGAGGTGGAAGTCCTTGAGGGGGAGGGCGACATACGACACCCCATCGTCCTCGGTACCACCGATCTCCGCCTGTGAGAGCCGGTTCGCGGTCGCCTCCGCCGTCCCAGATGAAACACCGGGTGCTAGAAGCGCGAAGGTCCGAAACATCGGGCTCTGCCACGCCTCGGAGATGTCGGGCCGGCGACTGAGGTACGCGCCCATCGGGAGCAACGCGCCGTACTGGAGGCTCGACTGCGTCGGTGGTGCCTCGACGACGGCACGGACGGTGAGCGTCAGTGTGTCCGTGCTAACAACAAATCGGCGGGACGCCCCGACAGCCGCGGCGGCAGATCCGAACGCACGCTCGGCGACGGGCTCCGTGAGCACGACACTGCCCGGGTTCGTGAGGGGGCGAGCCGCGTCGCCAGCGACGAGGGGGACCGTGAACACGTCCGTGAACTCGGCATCCGTGTAAAACCCACCCGTTTCGACACGGTCATCCGGCGTGTCGCCGAGAATCACGATGCCCTTGTCTGGCCGACCGTATGTCATTCGCACCGCGGCCTCCACGCCGGCGACATCGGCTACGACTGCGCCGCCAATAGGGTAGGGAGTCGAAAGGCTCGGGGCTTCGTCTCCGAACGCCGTGTCCTGATAACCGAGAACCACAATGCGGTCCGCGTTCTCGTGGTGACGGTCATATGACAGCTCGTTGCGGACGAACAGGGCGATGAGCACACATGCTGCCAGCGCCACGGCCAGTCCGATGACGTTCAGAAGCGCGTAGAAGGGGTTGCGAGCGATCGAGCGGAGAGAGCGAGACCACATGGGGTCGGAGATGGAGTTCAGGTATCGAGTGCCAACGAGGGGTGCGGCCTACTGCCCGTCGGGAAGTGCGCCCTTCGTGGAGGGGTCCGGCGGGTGGATCTCGGCGGCCATCACGTGCTCGCTCACCACGCGCCCGTCGAAGAGGTTGACCACGCGCTGTGCGTACTCGGCGTCGGACGGTGAGTGTGTCACCATCACGATGGTGGTGCCTGCGGCGTTGAGTTCCGCGAGGAGGTCCATCACGGCCGCGCCGTTCTTGGAGTCCAGGTTGCCGGTGGGCTCGTCCGCTAGCAAGAGGCGAGGCCCGGCGACGACGGCTCGCGCAATCGCGACGCGCTGCTGCTGACCGCCGGAGAGTTGCTGCGGGCGGTGCGTCGTGCGGTGCGCCATCCCGACGCGCTCCAGCGCCGCCGCCACGCGCGACTGGCGTTCGTCCTTGGACGTCTTGAGATAGAGCAGCGGCAGCTCCACGTTCTCATAGACCGTCAGCTCGTCGATCAAGTTGAAGCTCTGGAAGACGAACCCGAGAGTGCCGCGTCGCCGCTGCGACCGCTCACGCTCAGAGAGCGTCGCGACCTCTTCGCCCCCGAGCTTGTACGAGCCGGAACTGGGGCGGTCCAGCAGCCCGAGCAGGTTCAGCAGCGTGGACTTGCCGCAACCCGAGGGCCCCATGATGGCGACGAACTCGCCCCCGGCGAGCGTCAGGGAGACGCCGTTGAGCGCCGAGGTCTCCACTTCCTCGGTGGTGTACACCTTGTGGAGGTCGTGGATGTGGATGAGAGGGGAGGAGTCAGTGCTCATGAGTCCGGCGTGACGAGAGGTGGTAGGCGGTGAAGGGAGGGGCTATTGGAGGACGAGGCGTTCGGCGTCTCCGAAAGAGGCGTAGGCCGAGACCACGACCTGCTCGCCAGGCTCCAGGCCCGAGAGGACCTCCAGTTGGCGTGGCGTCTGGCGACCCAACTCAACGGGACGCCGGACAGCCTCGGAGCCATCGGGAGAGAGGACGAACATCCACTGGCCCCCGGTGTCGGCGTAGAAGCCGCCGCGCTGGATCTGTCGGGCCGTCTCGGGGGCGCCGAGTTCCAGGCGGAGGCGGATGGACCGGCCTCGGCGGGCGTCTGGGGGCACCTCGGCGTCGAAGACCAACTCGGCCTCGAAGCGGCCACCGGTGACTTCGGGGTAGACGGTGCGGACCGTGAGCGGGTACGTCACGTCGCCGACGCTGGCGGTGGCGCGCTGGCCCGGCGCCACGCGCGGCAGGTAGTGCTCGTCGATCATCGCGCGGACCTTGACCTCGTCGATCACGTCGATCTGGCCGAGGCGCGTGCCCCGCATCTTCAGCTCGCCGACCTCCGCCTGGAGCGCCGAGACCTGCCCGTCCACCGGAGCGCGAACGATGAGGTTGGACGACGAGCGGCGGACGAGCGCGAGGTTTTCGCGGAGGCGACCGACCGAGGCGGCCATGTCGCGCATCTGGGTCTGGCGCTGAGCGGCCTGGCTCTGCTGCCCTTCGAGCGTAAGCGCGCGGCGGCGGCGGGCGTATTCCAGTTCATCCCGAGTCGCGAGGAGGTCTTTCTCCGGGGTGGCGCCTGCCTCCACCAGTCCGGCGAGGCGGGCCTCGTCGCGCTCCAAGCGCGTGATCTGGTAGTCCAACTCCGCGATCTGTTGCTCCAGGTCCAGCGCGGTCTGGTCCATCTGAAGGCGGTTCTGGCGAAGCGAGGCGGCCTGCTCTTCCAGTTGGGATTCGCTGCCCATGACCTCTAGCGCGAGGTCGTCGTTGCGGAGGGTGAAGAGGACCTGACCGGCAGCGACGGTGTCGCCTTCTTCGACGTGGCGGCGGACGACCTGACCGCCTTCCACGGCATCGAGGAAGACGGTGCGGAGCGGCTGGAGCGTGCCCGTCACGGCGACGTACTCCTGGAACGGCGCGTCCGCTACGGTGGAGATCGTGAGGCGGTCAGCCTGGACGCGGAGCGTCTGCGCGTCGCTACGGCCCCAGATGGCCCATGCGATGAGCGCGAGGACGGCCAGTGTACCGAGCCCCGCTGCGATCCGTCGCGGCGTAAACCGGCGGCGCGGGCGCGTCCGGTCCACACCTTCGCCTGAGGTGCCTGGACGGCTGGCAGGCTGAGTCAGGATGGAGCCGGCGGGCGCGCCGTTGGGGACAGGGGTGCCGTTCGAGGCAGGAGGAGCGGGAGGCGCGGAGGTCGGCATCGGCAGGTAGGGGCGGATGTCGTCGAGAGAGCCAAGGGGCGTGCCGTCTTCGCGAATGGTCCTGAGGTATCAGAGGGCGCGATCCGGTGTGCGCCAGCGCGCACCTGGCCGTGCGCCAGGGCACGGTGAACCGCTCTGTTCCGCTCTTCGGGCCGTTTGGAGGTGGCACGCACGAGGTTTGCCCCGTAGGCTCTCGTCCTTCCCACCGCTTCCCATGACCGCCCGCTCCGTCCTCGTCGTCGACGACAACGAAGACATCCTGACCGCCATCCGCCTGCTCCTCCGCGGGCACGTCGAGACGGTGCACACCGCCACTAGTCCGGTGGCGATGCCCACGCTCCTCCGCGAGACGCGCTACGACTGCGTGCTGCTGGACATGAACTTCAGCCGCGATGCGTCCTCTGGCCGCGAGGGCCTCCAGTGGCTGGAGAACGCCAAGCGGATCGACCCCAACGCCGTCATCGTGATGATCACGGGCTACGGCGACGTGGACCTGGCCGTCCGTGCGATGAAGCACGGCGCGGCGGACTTCATCACGAAGCCGTGGTCCAATGAACGCCTACTGTCGGCCATTGAGACGGCGGCGCAACTCCGCCTCTCGCGCGAGTCCAGCACCCCCGCTCCTGTGCCCGAGGCGGGTGCTCCTGCGGCCTCGGCCCGGTCCGCCTCGGTGGCGTCATCGGAGGACTCCGGCGGCTTGCCGGGCCTCATCGGGACGAGCCCGGCCATGCAGGCCGTCTACGCTACCATCCGCAAGGTGGCCCCGACGGACGCCAACGTGCTCGTGCTCGGCGAGAACGGTACCGGAAAGGAGCTCATCGCGAAGGCCATCCACGATCACTCCAAGCGCGCGCGCGGGCCCTTCGTGCCCGTAGACCTGGGCGCCGTGCCGTCGTCGCTCTTCGAGTCCGAGTTGTTCGGTCACGCGAAGGGCGCCTTCACCGGCGCCGCCGCCGACCGCGTCGGTCGCTTCGAGAGCGCCGCCAAGGGAACGCTCTTCTTGGATGAGATCGGCAACACGGAGCCGACGGAGCAGGCCAAGCTGCTCGCGGCCCTCCAGCGCCGCGAGGTTGTCCGCGTGGGCGACCCGACGCCTCGGCCCATCGACGTGCGGCTGGTGAGCGCTACCAACGAGCCCGTCCACGAGCGCGTCGCGCAGGGCTCCTTCCGCCAGGATCTTCTCTACCGCATCAACACCGTCGAGCTCTGGCTGCCGCCGCTACGCGAACGCGGCGACGATATCGATCTCCTCGCGGACCACTTTCTGGCACACTACGCGACCGCGTACAGCCGCCGGGTAGATGGCTTCTCCAGCGCTGCGCGAGGTCAGCTTCGGGCGTACACCTGGCCCGGCAACGTCCGCGAGCTTCAGAACACCATCGAGCGAGCCGTGGTCCTGACCGATGGTCGCGAGGTGGGCCCCGACGATCTCCGCTTTTCTGCGACGCCTCCCGCTCAGAGCGCGGCGCCCATCGGCGGGACGCTGGATCTCGAGGAGATCGAGCGCGCGGCGGTTCGTCGGGCCCTTTCCAAGCACGGCGGCAACATCACGCACGCAGCGGAGGAACTGGGCCTGACGCGCAAGTCGCTCTACCGCCGCATCGAGAAGTACGGGTTGTAGTCTCCAGGACGACAGCGCGCGAACCGCTACGCATGACCTCTTCGCTCCCCCTGCTCTGGCGTCGGTTCCGGGTCCGCCTCGGTATGGGGCTGGTGCTCCTCGCCGGTCTGTCTGTGGGCGCGACCGTGGCCGTGATCCGTGGAGGTCCAGCGTGGACGGTCGGGGCGCTGGTGCTCGGAGGGCTGGCCGTGTGGGCCGCGATGCGGATCGTTCGGCAGGCAGAGCGCCCGGCGCGCGACTTCCGGCAGTTCCTCGACAGCGTCCGCGCAGACGACATGTCGGTTCGGTTCTCGTCGTCCGGGCACGATCCGCTCCTGGACGGTCTCGCGGAGGCGTTCCAGTCCGTGAGCGACGCCTTCCGCAAGGTGCGGGCGGAGCGCGAAGAACAGGCAGGCTATCTGGAGGCCGTCGTGCGGCACGTCGGCGTGGCGCTGATCGGGCTCCGGGCCGACGGCGAGGTGACGCTCTTCAACCTCGCGGCGGGGCGCACGCTCGGCATCCCGCGCCCGCGCTCAGTGGACAGCCTCCGCCAGCGCGCCCCCGAGGCGGCCGAGGCGCTGGAACGCCTCGCACCTGGCGAACGCATCCTCATCCGTCTGGACCACGCGGAGGGGCCGAAGGAACTCGTGGCCTACTCCACCCGCTTCGTCATCGCGGGGGAGACGCACTCGCTGATCTCGCTGCAGGACATCCGTCAGGAACTGGAGGCCCGCGAGTTGGAGGCCTGGCAGCAACTCACGCGCGTGCTCACGCACGAGATCACCAACTCCGTCGCCCCCATCGCTTCGCTGGCCGGGACCGCCCAGACGCTCCTCGCCTCGAACCACACCGACGACGTGCAGGAAGCACTCGGCACCATCGAGCGGCGCAGCCGTGGGCTCGTGGCATTCGTGGACTCGTACCGGACGCTAGCGCGGCTCCCGCAACCGGAATCCCGCGTCGTCTCCGCCGCCGAACTGCTCGGCGACATCGCGATGCTCATGCGGGCGAGCACCGAGGATGTCACGGTCTCCGTGGAGGTGGAGCCGGAAGGCCTGGAGATCACTGCCGACCCCGATCTCGTGGAGCAGGCGCTCGTCAACCTCGCGCTGAACGCTGCCGAGGCGATGGAGGACACGCCGGACGCCACGCTGCGCCTCCGGGCGTCCGTGGGCTCCTCCGGCCGACCCGTAGTAGAGGTCATCGACAACGGGCCAGGGTTGCTGCCCGAGGTACAGGACCGGGCCTTCGTACCGTTTTTCTCCACGAAGCAGAGCGGGAGCGGGATTGGTCTCAGCCTCGCGCACCGCATCGCGCGGCTCCACGGCGGGACGCTGACGGTGGTCTCAGAGCCGGAGGTCCAGACCGTGTTCACGTTCCGGTTCTGATCACGAACTCGGCTGTGCGGAGGAAGCGGGCGACGACAGGCGGCGTGTCATCTGCGCGCCACACCAGGGAGAGCGATGTCGCGTCCAAAACATCGGGTGGGACGCCCGCCAGTAGGCGGACCTCGATGCCCGTTTGCACGCTCTGCGCCGTGATCTCGGGTGAAAGCGTGACGCCCAGCCCGGCCGCTACGAGTGCCAGTGTGGCGGCCAGAGGTTCGGCCTCTTCCACGACGCGCGGCTCGAATCCCGCCGACCGGCAGAGCGCTAGAACGGTCGCCATATAGCCGCCGGAACGATGGCGGGGCGAGAGCACGAAGGGCTCACGGGCCAGCTCCTCCAGCGGGACGGCTGCGAGGGAAGTCAGCCTGTGGTCCGTGGGAAGCAGCACCACGAGGGGCTCGGCCCGGAGCGCGAGGACTCCCACGCCATCTGCAGTGTCGAAGGGCCCCCGACTGATACCCACGTCGATCTCGCGCGTCCGCAAGGCATCGAGGATCTCTTCCTGAAAGCGCTGGACGAGGCGGACCGAACTCTTCGGCGCCCGCTCGCGAAAAGTGCGAAGTAAGGCAGGAAGCAGACGCGCTGTGGCTGAACTCACGGCCCCGATGCGGAGCGTTTCTGCCCGTCCGTCCGCGGCCTCCTGCGCCGACGCACGTGCGCGGTCGGCCCAGTGGAGTACCTCACGGGCGTCGCGCCGAAAGGCCCGGCCGCTCGCAGTCAACGTCGCTCGGCGTGTGGTGCGGTCGAAGAGGCGAACTCCCAGGTCGGCTTCCAGACGTTGGATCTGACGCGAGAAGGCCGACTGCGAGAGATGGACGCGCTGGGCGGCCCGGCCGAAGTGTCCCTCCTCGGCTACGGCGATGAAACATTCAATCTGACGAAGCTCCATTGATGCACACAGTGCATAAGAGAGGTCAATCTATGCATGCTGGTGGACAGACCGCGAATGCCACTCTACCCTGCCGCTCCGTGTCTTCCGCCCCCTCCCTGCCATGCGTGTCCTCCGGCCGTTTCTCTTCCTCGCGTTTTTCCTCACCGCCTGCCACTCCGTTTCAGCGGTCGCGCCGGGCTCGTCTCCTCTGATCCTCACCGAAGAGACCGTCACGTGGGATGACGGGCGGAGTGTGACCTTCGAGCGTGGGGTCCTGACGGTGCCGGTCAACCGAGCCGCTGGGTCCAGCGAGACGATCACCGTGGAGGTCGTCCGCTTCCGTCGCGCCGCCGATGCGCCGACTGGCATCCCGCCTGTGTTCCGGCTTCGCGGTGGACCGGGCTACCCCGGCATCGACAGCGAACTCGGCACCTCGATCCACTACCAGTTCAACATCGAGCCCCTTCTCCCGAGCACAGACGTGGTGTACGTCGGCCAGCGAGGGTTTGGGACCTCGACGGACACCCCGTGTGAGGATCGCGAGACACTCTCCCTGGCGGATTCGTTCGACGATGCCCCGCGTGAGCAGGCGCTTCTCGACGCGCTCCGCCAGTGTCGCCAGTTCTACGAGAGAGCGGGGCTCGATCTCGCCGGGTTCAACGTCCTCGAAGCCGCGGCCGACGTCGCCGATTCGGCGCGCGAACTGGGGTACGATCAGATCCAGTTGTTCGGTAGCAGCTTCGGGTCTCACCTCGGAATCGCCATCTTGCGCGAGTTCCCGGATCTCGTGACCCGCGCCACGTTCTACGGCCTCGAAGGCCCGGACCACACCTACGACGACCCGGATGGGCTGGAACGGGCGCTCGAATCCATCGCCGCCGCTGCCGAATCGTCGGAAGTCTTGGCGCCTCACATCCCGCCAGGCGGTCTTCTGAACGCGTACCGCGATCTCATCCGGCGTGCGGATGCGCAGCCGATTCTGGTTCCGACGGTTCACCCTGACACCGGAGACTCGCTCGTCGTGACGCTCACAGGCGATGATTTCCGCGAACTGTCGCGTGGCGTCACGCGTGGCCTCGCGTGGAATCATCTCGCGCCTACCTGGGCACTCGACATCCTGACGATGCTGGATGGTGACTTCGAGCCTGCTGCCCGTCGCATCTTCCGTCTGAAGACCCGCACGGGTATGCGGCACGCGGCGTTCTACCAGCTCGACTGTGCCTCGGGCATCACCGACGAGAGAGACGCGCGATACCGTGCCTCGAAGGGCGCAGATCTCGTCGGGGCGGTCTGGGCTCTCTACAGCGTGGGCTGTATCCCGTGGGACGCAGACCTCGGAGATGACTTCCGCACCGGCTTCGTGACCGACGTTCCGACGCTGTTGCTCCACGGGACGTGGGACATGAGCACGCCGTACGAGAACGTCACGGAGCTTCTGCCCTCGTTCCGCGATCACCACCTCGTCACGGTCGAGGGCGGGGCGCATGGTGCGATCTACGAGGCTGCAGAGGTGAGCGAGGCGTTCGAGGACGGTCTCTACCACTGGTTCGCGACAGGGGACATGGGCCGCCTCCCGGATCGCGTGGTGCTGGCGCCGTTGGAGTGGCGAGCCCCGGGGGAGTAGCCCCGCCTCGGGACCGAGGTGGGCGGAGTGGGCGCTGGGGCGCAGCGAGTGTGCACCAGCGCCCGGTGAAAGGCGCGAAATCGCGGAGTTGAGCCAGAACGGAGGGTGGCACGCCGGTTGGAAAGAGCTCGGGTGTCACACCAACCGCCTCTCCCGATGTTTGCCTCCCGCCCCTCCATTCGCTCCCGCCGTCCCGCGAGCCCGGTCCTCTTCGGACGCCGCTCAGCCCCTGCTCCTCGACGCGCGTTTGCCTCTTGGACGACTGGTCACACGACGGCTACCCCGCGGATTGCACGATAACCGTTTGTTGTTTCCCGAGAGCGCGGGTCTCGCCTGAGACTCGCGCTCGTTCCGTCTGGGCGAGCGGTGGCAACGATCCCGGTGTCTTGGTCGATTACCATGCGGAGGTGTCGCTCGCGTTCGTCGCGAACACGTGGGGGCCCGGAGACGGAGGCGTCCAGGCGTTGCTAGACGATTTCCTCCAGCTTCTGAGCACTTACCGCTCTTCTTGATGTAGACGGGTCACTCCGTGGTGTGCGAGACCGCCTCCGCAACCGCGAGACGTGCTAGCCTGTGGTGCTGCTCCTTACATCCAGCGGTGACTCTCTCTAGACCTGTATGACCCCCGCGCACTACACGGACTGGCTCGCAGTCGCCCGGCGCCACTCGCGCGTAGCCTCCGAGGCGGAAGACCTCCTGCACGACGCCCTGATCATCGCAGCAGCGGCCAGCCGTCTGGATCTCGATGACGAGTCCAACCGGCGGTGGCTGACGGGTGTAATTCGCAACCAGGCGGCATTCCGTGCGCGCTCGGCGGTGCGCCGGCGGCAGCGAGAGGCCGCCACCACACCCGACGACCGGCAGGAGCCGACCGACACGCTCGCCGACGCGAACGCCGCGTTCCACATCGATGGGATGCCTCCGTCTGCGCGGCGCGTCCTTGTTCTTGCGCTCCATGGCCTCCGGCGCGATGAGATCTGCGCCGTCCTGGGAATCTCGGGTACCGCGTTCCGGCAGCGGCTGGTCACGGTGCGTCGGCGCCTCGGCGCGCTCCCAGAGTCGGTTCAGCGCGAGGCGCTCGCGCTCGCCTACGCGCGCCGCCAGTCCCGCGCGGACGACCTCGCGCTGGGCCTCATCCGCCGCGCGCTCTTGGCTCGCACTCAGGTCGCACCAGGGATCGGCACGCACGATCCTGACGGCCACCTCCTGGTAATCGGGACCCCTTCGTGAGGCCACCCCTCACAAAACGGGAGAGGGTGGCAACGACCCGGTACACGTTCCTCCTCGCTCATGCCTACTGCCACCCCCAACGCCGTCTCCGCGCTCGTCTTCTACGTCGCTGACCTCCAGCGCACAGAGCAATTCTACCGCGATGTCCTCCATCTGGATCTCTCCCGCATGGAGGCGGACGACGATCACCCTGCGATTCTCTCCGGCGATGTCGGTGCACTCACACTCGTGTTTATCGAGACCTCGGAAGATCCGCCGGGCCGGAGTCCGGTAGTGGTCTTCGGGCTGGAAGGCGGCATCGAGGACGCAGTGGACGCCCTGGTCCGGCAGAACGTCGAGATCGTAGCTCCCATCAGTGAGGCTCCAGGTGGCGGTCTCACCGCCGACTTCCTGGATCCCGACAACCACACTCTCAGCTACCACCAGCCCGCCGGGCTTCCGACTCGCCTGCCATGATTCGTCGCCTCGTTGTCTGCCTCGCTCTCGCAGCTCTTGTCTCGCCTGCTGCAGCGCAAGAGGCGCTTACGGAGCACACCCTCGCCCGTACCGATACCCTCGCGAAGCCACCGGCTACGCTCGACGACGTGTCGTGGCTCGTGGGGTCCTGGCACGGCCCCGGCCTCGGTGGCGACACCGATGAGATCTGGCTCCCCCCCGTTGGGGGCGCGATGCCCGGTATGTTCCGCCTCGCGCAGGATGGAGCGCCCGTGTTCTACGAGATCTGGGCCATGCGCGAGGTGGAGGGCACGCTCGTGCTCGAACTGAAGCACTTCAACCCGGACATCACGAGCTGGGAGGAGCGCGACGAAGTGGTCCGGTTCCACCTCGTCCGTATGGAGCCCGAGGCCGCCTACTTCAGCGGGATGACGTATCGACTCGTCGACCCGGACACGCTCCAGATCTGGGTCGCGATTCGCGACGGCAACGACGTGTCGGAGGCCAGCTTCACGCTACGCCGCCAGCCGATTGCGCTCTGAGCGGGACCGCCCGCCTCGGTGCGCCTGTGGAGCCACCGAGGCGGGTCTCTGGCCGAGATCTCACTCCGACGCCCGGGTGGTCGCCTCGACGAGATGAGGCACGAGGCGAACGCCCTCGGGTGTGATGAACCCAGAGGTAATGGTCATCTGGTGCCGTTGGCCGGGCTCAAGGTTGACCTCGACGGTCAGGCTCCGTCCGTCCTCGGACATCCCAATGACGCGCGTGATGGGGAGTACGTGATCGGCTCCGAGGGGGCCGTAATCGAACCCTCGTCGCGCGGGATCCATGGGGCGTGAGAACTCGATGGTGAGCGTCCGCAAACCCGGCGCCAGGTTCAGACCGTTCCCCAGCCCTTCTACACGGACCACTCGCGGCGCTTCCGCCCGCATCTCTGAGACTGGTCGCTCGAAGTACCCCGATGCGTCCGCGACGGTATCCACGGCTCCAGGATCCTGATAGTCCAACTCAATCAGGCGCGCGATCGCCTGCGTTTTGTCCTCCGCTTGCGCGTGATACCGTTCCGCGATGGCATAGCCCACGCCGTAACCGAGGTCGCGCACCCCGAACTCGTTCGGGCGGTTGCTCCACAGCCAGAAGCTGGCGAACGACCCGAACATGTCCCGCTCGAACGCCTCGCGCACGGAGTCCTCGTTCTCGAAAGCGTAGGCGATTGCAGGCGCTGGGGACTGGCCCGTCGAGAGGGCCGCCACAAACTCCGCTACGCCTTCCTGCAGGGCCATCGCGAGGAGGTCCTCGCCGAACGGTCCCTGCTGCGTGTGGACGTACTCATGGACGTTCAGAAAGGGAAGGGTGGCCGAGGGGTTCGTCGCGAAGTAGCCAGGGAGGTTGCTGAAGGACTCCGGGAACTCGTCCGTCGGGACGTCGGAGTCTGCAAGGGCCAGCTCGGAGCCGATGAACACGATGTCGTCCAACGTCATGCCTGGCGTCCGCAGCGCGCCTACGGTGAAGTAGAGTCGCGCTGGGCGGAGCGTGGGATAGATCTCTCGGAAGCCTTCGATCCCCGCCGCGATCTCAGAGGCGTAGGTGTCGGCCTGCTCCATTCTGGGGCGCATCGCCGCCCAGAACCGAGGGTAGCGGCGGAGAGCCTCCACGTACTCGGCGGCGGTGTAGCCTCGCCTGGTAATCATGGCTTCCAGTCCTGGTGTTCCCTGGTCGATGTAGAGGCTCTGGAAGAGCCGGACTTGTTCTGCACTGTCGGCGACGGCCTCGATGGCGTCTGCGGCCTCCCAGAAACGGTCGATGTCCTCCGTGACGACCGGGCTCTTTGTGGGAGGCGTCTGGGTGGATGCACACGCGGAAAGCAAAGCGGAGGCGACAAGCACTAAGAGGCTGGCACGTCGGATAGGCATGAGACCGGCAGGTTGGAGTGAGAAGGGCTCGAAGGCGACCGCCCTGCAGGGACGCGGGCAGTGCCAGTTGCGTTGCCGCACGGTGCTGTTTTGTGAGGCTTCCGCAGTGAGTCCCTCTGTGTCCACTGACGACGTTCATCCCTCACTTCACGCCGTAGAAAGCAGCCAATGGGTGGTCTCGTGTGACCCTCACGTTGGGACCGTTGTCGTGTGCTGTGCGCAGCCGCCCGAAGAGCCGTGCGCACGCGCACACCAGAAAGCGCGCCCGAGAGCGCGTGAAGCACCTGAAAGAACCGGCACAGTGTTCGCCCAGCAGGGAGCGTAGCCTTTACGCCATGCTCCGCCTGTCGCTCCGCTCCGCTGCCCGTCATCTCCTCCGACGCCCAGGCACCACGCTGATGCACGCGCTCGGCCTTGCCGTCGGCATCGCGTGCTGCTTCCTCGCGCTGCTCTACGTCCACGACGAACTCCGTACAGACCGCTTCCACGAGGGAGCCGATGAGATCGTTTCTGTCGAGCAGGTCGTGGACTTCAGCGGGCAGTCGATTCGTCTTCTGGGCGTGTCCTCCGAGGCCCTTGAGGCGCTCCGCACCGACGTGCCGGGCGTGGTAGCAGTGACCGCGACCTACGCTAACGAAGGCCTCATCCGGCGTCCAGACCGTCCGGAGGGGCTTCCTGTCGAGGCGGTTCGCTTCGCGGACGCGTCGTTCTTCGACGTGTTCACGTTTCCGCTGCAGAGCGGCGACCCGGAGACGGCACTCTCGCGACCGAACGACGCAGTGCTGACCGAGGCCTTCGCCCGGCGGCTCTTCGGCACGGTGGACGTGATCGGGCGGTCGGTGAGCGTGGAGCGCACGGGCGTCGAGGGGCTCGACGTGCAACCGACAGAACTCACCGTCCGCGGCGTCGCGGAAACGCCGCCCGAGGCTTCCTCGCTCGGTTTCGAGATGCTGGTTTCGGGCTCGACCCCGGTTGCCTCGTCTGAGGGGCTGCGCCCGGCCCTCTCCGGTAGCACTCCCACGTACGTCCGCCTCGCGACGCTGGCCGACACCGTCGGAGTTCATGCTGTGCTGGAGGCCGTCGGTCCGGGGGTGGGGCCACCAGGACAGGAGACGACCGTGCGTCTCCCGCTCTTCGTGGAGCAGCACTTCCGCAACCGAACGGGCGGGATGGAAGGGAATCCGCTGTACCTCTCCCTCTTCTCCATGATTGCGGGCCTCGTTTTGGTGCTGGCGTGCATCAACTACGCCAACCTCGCGACGGCCCTGGGCGCTACGCGTGCCACCGAGGTAGGGGTGAGGAAGACGCTCGGGGCCGGACGCGGACAGATCGCGGCCCAGTTCCTTGCCGAGGCGGGCCTCCTCGCAGTCGTGGCGGGTGTCCTCGCGATCGGGTTTACCGCGAGCCTCTTGCCTTCCTTCAACACCTTCTTTGGCAAGGGAGTCGCTCTGACCGATCTGCCGCCGACCGTCTTTCTCGCGATGGTCGGAGTGGTAGCTGTCGCGGCCTTGATCGGGGGAAGCTACCCCGCGTTCGTGCTCGCGCGGTTTCAGCCTGCCCGCGTGCTCTCTGGGCTGACGCCCACCAGTCCGGGAGGTGTGTTTGTCCGTCGGGGTCTCGTCGTCTTTCAGATCGCAGTGGGGACCGTACTGCTCGCGGCTACGTTGCTCGTCTCGCTCCAACTGGCGTCAGCCCGCGAGCGGGACCTCGGCTTCGAGGGCGAGCAGGTAGCCGTGCTCGATCTGACCACCAAGGCCCTCGCGGACCAGCGTGAGGCCCTCAAGCAGGCGATGCTGGCCGTACCGGGCGTCGTGCGCGCAAGCGTCACCTCCGGAACTCCAGGCGGGACACGAGGCGGCACCTTGCTCTCACCGCCGGGTACTGAGGACCAGCCCGACGATGACCTCTTCGTGGACATGCTGGAGGTGGACGCAGACTTCCAGACGGCTCTGGGACTGGAGTTGATCGCTGGAGTCTGGTTCCGCGAGGGATCTCAGGTAAAGGCGACCATCCTCAACGAGACCGCCGTGCGCGAACTTGGGATGGCCTCCACCGACCTGTCCGAGGCCATCGGCCAGCGCCTGGGTGAGCACGAAGTGGTCGGGGTCGTGCGCGACTTTCACCTGACCGATCTGCGCCAGGAGATCCGCCCGCTTCAGATGCTCCCTGTGCCCGCCTCGGTGGCGACGACGGCCCTGGTCGTCAAGATCGAGGCGAGCCAGGTGCAGCCCGTGCTCGATGCGATGGCGATCGCCTGGGCTGGCACCGCCCCCGAGTACGCCTTCGCACCGACGTTCCTCGATGATCAGTTCGCGAACCAACTCCGCGCGGACCGCCAGTTCGGTCAGCTCATCGGCCTCCTGGGTATCGTCGCTGTCGTGCTCGCGAGCTTTGGGCTCCTCGGCTTAGCGGCGCATGCCGCCGAGAGCCGAACCAAGGAGTTTGGTATCCGCAAGGTGCTGGGCGCCAGTGTCGCGAGCCTCGTCCTGCGCCTCTCGCGTGAGTTTGTGGTTCTGGCGCTTCTCGCGCTCGCGGTGGCGGCTCCAGTCGTCGTGATCCTCGGGCGCCGCTGGCTAGAGGGCTTCGCCTATCCCGCTACTGTGTCCCCCGTCCTGTTCGTCGTGCTGTGCGTCGGCGTGCTCGCACTCACGCTCGCGACCGTCGGGACGCACGCCGTACGGGTCGCCTTGGCCGATCCCGTCCAGTCGTTGCGCTCCGAGTAGGGCGCTCCCCAACGGTCCACGTGCCCTGACACATCCACTCCCCCACGTGGGGACTCCCCCACCTGTATCCCTCCACCCCACCCGTTCCCTGCCATGAACCGCGTTTTCTATCCCCTCGCGCTCGCACTGGTCTGGTTCCTGCTCGCACCGACGGCTACCGCCCAGCCTGCGTCGCCTCTCGATGAGGACATTCAGCGTGCCTTGCGCACAGAGATTGCCGAGATGCTCCACCGGGACCAGCAGGTCCGCTACATGCAAACGGTCGGCACGTTCTCTCCTGCCCTCGCGGACAGCATCGGAGAGGTGCTGAGCGCGTTGCCGATGGAGGAGTATCTCGCCATGACCGACTCGCTGGAGCGCGAGGCCGAGCAGCGCCTCACGCAGGCCGAGCAGGACTCGCTGATCGCAATCATGCGGACGGCCGACCGCGCGCACATCGTGCGGCTTCGCGAGATCGTTGAGACGCACGGCTGGCCCGATTCGACGCGCATCGGCGGCTCGTCTAACCCGTTCATCTTCCTGCTCCATACCTCCCCGGACACCCTCGAGTCCATGCTGGACCTGCTGAGGACCGAGGTGGACGCTGGGCGCATGGCGCCGAGACAGTTCGCGATGGCGGTCGACAAGTCTCGGAAAATCCGAGGCGAACGCCAACTCTACGGGTCCGGGATGGAGTTCGACCCGGAGACCCGGAGCATGGTCCCGCCGGTGGTGGATAGCATTGACGCGACCAACCGAGCACGCGAAGCGATCGGGCTACCGCCGCTGACCGAGTACCGTCTGCCAGAGTCGGCTACCATGCGGTAGGCCACGCCGGTCCCAAGCCATGGACGGGCGCGTCCCGATGGGATGCCAGCAGCGTGGACGCGCCCGTACTCGTGATCTCAGAGACGAGATCTGAAGGCGCCGGATAGGGCCTTCCCCTCCCGCTCTGCGAGGAGATCGAGAAACGCCTGCAGGGAGTCCGTCTGCTGAGAATGAACTTCCTGGAGGAGAGCGTCGAGAGCCTCAGCGCCGATGTGCTCTCGAAGCCACCACAACGCGACGGGGCCTCGCGCGTACAAAAGTCCTTGTCGCTCAGGCGGGAATCCGTTCAGTTCGAGCAGGGACGCGTCGATCTGATCTGAGCGACTCCTCAGAGAAGCAAGACGTTGAGCCTGCCACTCTGTACCGAAGGTCTGCGAGCCGAGCAGAAGAGCACTGTACTCCGCGAGCGACTCCGAGAGGAACTCGTCTGGAGTGCCTGGAGCACCTCGGTTCCACCACATGTGGCTTACTTCGTGGTGGATCGTCCCGAGCCATGCGGTCTCGTTGTCGCTATCGGCCATCGCGACCAGATTGCCAGCCGCGTACGCCTCTCCAGGGTAGATCAGATCGGGGACATCGTTGGGGTACAGAAGGCGGAGAGTCTGCGACTCCTCCTGCAAAGGGCCGAAGGTGGCCTCGAACGCTGCATAGGCTCTCCTAGCGGTATCCATCGCGAGGTCCACGCGTGGGCTCGGCACGGCGGCTCTGACCTCGACACGCTGGCCATCTGCAAACGTCCGCGATGCGGTATGCCAGCGATCAGAGAGCGCAAGCGTGATTCGTGCGGGGAGTGGGCGCGTCGCCTCGATCTGCCACACGCCAGGGGCGACCGTTTCGATCTGCCCCGTGCCGACCACGTCAGAGCTCTCTGGAACCGTCACGCGAAGGCGTGACGTGACAAGGGTCTCCTGAAGGGAAAAGGGATACCAGAGAGATCCCACGGACAACTCGGTCCACGCAGGAGAGACGATGCCTCGTCCGATCTCGATGGTCGTGTTGTCGATGCGGCCACCGTAGTCGAACGCCACGTGGACGCTGTCACCTCGTTCCAGCACCGGGTCGAACTGAACCTCGATCTGCTGTGTGCTGGACAGGGGGGTACCGCCGATCTGAACGCTGTCCGTCGCGCTCCAACCTGCGATCCCGGTGCCACCCAGGGACCGGATCGTTACGCCTCGGTTCAGAAGAAACGCGAGGGAGGGAAGCCGTTCGTCTGCGACGACACGGAGCGTTCCAGCGACCTCGATGTCGCCTGTTGCCGGGTCCAACGTGACCGAGAGGTCGTAGTGGTTGGCAAGGGCTGCCTCGGATGGTTGCGCGAGCGACGCGCTCGGAAGAAGAGTGGCGAGAACGAGGACGAGTCGCATCGAGTCAGGAATCGAGAACAGGCCGGACAGAGAAGCTGCCCACCCGAGCGACGTTCCTCCATCTCCCTGGGGTACGTCCTTTTAGGTCACGCTCCTGTGTGTCGTGGGGCGAGGCGTGTCACTCCGACTGCAGGCGATCCAGTGCTGCGCGACCGTACGTGTTGCCAGGGTTCAGCGCGAGGGAGCGCTCGTAAGCGGCGATGGCGTCCTCTGTGCGTCCAGCCACGGCCAAGCCTTCCCCGAGGCTGTCGTGGACGTTCCACGAGTCTGGAAAGGCAGAGGCGTTGAACTCGAAGACCGCGATTGCCAGGGGGACTCTCTCAGAGCTCAGGTACTCGTACCCCAGTGCGTTGATGGAAGCCTCGGTGTGGACGCCGCTCGCGAGGCCGTCCCGGAGGGCAGAGGCGACCTGCCTATTCCTCGCGGCACCATCCGTCACTCGGTCGGCCTCGTCGAGTTGGCGGCGCGTCTCGGCGCGAAGAGCGTCAGAGTCGCGCATGAAGACGACGGATTCTGCCTGCATCGGAATGGACGCCTCCACGACGGAGCCGTCGAACCCGAGCCGAAAGTGGACAGGGAAGTCTGGTGTGTTGACGTGCACCTCGTAGGTCCGCCTCAGGCGGAAGACGTTGGTCTGCTCGTGCTGGAGCGCGAACGAGAACGCCGGGAAGTCCGCATAGAGCGCGCCCTCGCGAAGCGTAACGGTGAAGGTGCCGTAGCCAGGATGCGTATACGGTCCTGTGTACTGGGCCAGCGGGTGCGTGGGTGGCCTCTGTGCATTCAGGTCCGGGTACGCCACCGATCCCGAATCTCGAACGATGGGGGTGATCGGTACGACGTTGACGGGGAACGAGTCCGTCGTGCGTGGGGGCAGGTCGAGAACATCGCGGTAGACGATTTCGGCAGCCCAGTCTGGAAGGCCCGAGACGTGCTGGTTGGTGAGAACCACCACCCCGATGTGCTCGCTCGGCAAGAACTCAGCACGGGCCGTGAAGCCGGAAACGGCCCCGCTGTGCGCAATCCGAAGGCGCCCCTCGAACTCTGTGAGGTGCCAGCCATAGCCATAGCCGTTCACGTGGAGCTGCCCCCCGGCTGGATCGTAACTGGGCTGCCAGAAGCTCTGAATACTGAAGGCGCGGGCGAGGAAGTCGGCTGGGAGAACCTGCGTGCCGTCGTGCTGTCCGTGGCAGATTAGCATCTGGACCCAAGCGGCCAGATCCAGGGCTGTACTGTTGATGCTGCCTCCAGGGCTGGCCTCGTGCAGATCCTCGTATGGTCCCGCCTCGGGCTCCCCATCGACCATCCCGTACCCTGTCGCGATGTCGCCGCTGGCCCGGAGGCTGGGGATGGACGTGCTTGACCGGGTCATGCCGAGAGGGGCGAACAGCCGGTCGTGGATTTCCTCGGACCATGTGCGGCCGGACACGTGCTCACTGATAGTCCCGAGGAGGCCATACGCCGCATTGCTGTACGCGAGACGCTCGCGCACCTCCGTCTCGGGGTCTAGGTGGGCCAGCCGGTCCACGCGGAGGGTCTGACGCCCGATGTCGGGGAAGTGGACCATCGCGCCGTCCACGCCGCCGATGCCGCTCTGGTGGGTGAGCAGGTCCTCGATAGTCACCAGGGCATCCATCGTAGGGGTCCGAAAGCGCAAGCCGGGAAGGTGCTCGGCCGGGCGGTCGGAGAGGGAGAGCCTGCCCTCATGCTCGTAGAGTCCGATGAGTGAGGCCGTGAACTGTTTGGTCACGGACCCAATGGGAAACGCGGTCTCGACCGTCACCGGAAGCTGGCGCTCCAGGTCGCGATAGCCGAACCCTCGGGCGTAGATCACGCGACCCCTGTGGACGACAGCGACCGCCATGCCGGGTGTGCCGTAGGCCGCTCGCAGAGAGTCCAGGCGGACCGATACGTCGGTGGTGTCGAGCTCTGTGCTTTGAGCGATGCCTGGAACGGAGAAGCACGTGAGGAGGACGAGGAGGAGACCGAGGCGGAGCATGGCAGCAGGTACGGATCAGTTCACGGAGTTCCACATGTCATTCGCCATGCGCCAGACGCCGTCTGCGTCACGCTGCCAGACAACGAGGTACTTGCCGCGAAAGGCGCTCGGCTCAGCGCCCTCGCGCTGGCTCACGCCCTCGTAGTACCCCCAATCGTAGGCCAGATCACCGTCGATCCACAGCTCCTCCGGGAGGAGCCGGTGCTCGCGGATGGTGACACCAGGGCGAACCTGCCAATAGCCGCGCAGTGCCTCGCGACCGCGGATGAAGTCGCGTCCGCCCGGGGCGGCGATGCCGTCCTCAGCGTAGATAGACAAGACGGTGTCGGTATCGCCCGCGACGTAGGCGACGGAGAACGCACGGGCCTGGGCGAGGATGGCGGTCACGTCGGCTTCGTCTCCGGCGACGATGCGGATGCCGTCGTAGGTCCAGTCTGTGCGGGTGCTGGCGCAGGCAGAGAGCGCGAGAGCGAGGAGGAGTGGGAGGAGGCGCATGGTCAGGGAGAGAAGGGATTAGCGGCTCCGGGCGGGCTCGCGGGTAAAGGCCTTGTTGATGATCTTCCATTCGTCGCCGATGCGGATCAGGGTCATGTAGTCCGTGATGAAGACCCGGGGGTAGTCCAATTCGATCTTGGCGACGGCCACATCTCCCGAGATGTCGACGGTGACGACGCGCCGGTGGCGGTCGGCTTCGTCGCCTGCGGGTGTGCCGTTGAAGAGGTCGGCGAACTCTGGGGAGGGGCGCTGTGCCAGCGCGCCATCGTTCATCCAGAAGAGCTCGGCGTCCGGGTGGAAGGCTTGCCGCATGAGGTCGCCGTTTCCGGTCGCATGGCCCTGCATGTACAGATCCAGCGGTACCATCACGGCGTCCAGGTCCGAGGGGCGGGAGGTGAGCGTAAAGCCTGCAAGGAGCGTGGCGAGCGCGAGAAGAGAGAGTGGGAGGCGAGCCGTCATGGCGGGAGGGAAACTGGTGCGGACCGGGAGGCTCGGATCCCAGAGGCCCAGCGCGCCCGATGGGTGTCTAATGGAAGGGTCCTGTTTCCTGATGAACCCTCAACAGAGCCCGTAGAGGCAGATCGAGGCTGGGCGAAAGGCTTCGCGGGCGGGGTGTGCCGCCCCTACTTTGGCGCCCCATCCTCCTGCCTCCTGATGGAGACCCGCCTTCTACCCGATGACGCCTACTGGGTCGGGGAGCGCCTCGTGGAGCCGCTCCTGAACCGGCTGACGGAAGGTGGTGTGTCGGTCTCCGTGGAGCCGCGCGTGATGGCGGTGCTGACGTACCTCGCGCAGGCGCCTGGACGGGTGGTCTCGCGCGATGAACTACTCGGGTCCGTCTGGTCAGACGTGGTAGTCAACGAGGATGCCCTCACGCGCGCGGTCTCTGAGGTGCGCAAGCTGTTCGGCGATGACCCGCGCGAGCCTGCCGTGGTCCAGACCATCCGGGGGCGGGGCTACCGTCTCATCGCACCCGTACGACCGGCGGGACGCGCGACGGGAGACGGCGTGGCTGGGGAGGGCCGGGCGCAAAGCGATGGTCTCGCGCTGGGTGACGGGCAGGCCGGAGGGAATGGCGCTTCCACCGCGCTCCCCATCCCGACTCCCTCCGCCTCGGTCCCGAGGCGGGCAGTCCCGACGCGAGCCGTTCCGTGGCGCGGGATCATGCTGGCAGCCGTTGCGGTGGCTCTCGGTGGGCTCATGGTCTGGGTGCTCTCGCAGCGCGCGCTCTCAGACTCGGTGGCCTTCGCGCCGCCCGTGCCGTTTACCAGCTACCCAGGGCAAGAGGTGGAGCCCGCCGTCTCGCCCGAAGGCGCCCGCGTCGCGTTCGCGTGGAACGGCGGGGAGAGCGAGAGCTACGACGTGTACGTCAAGCAGCCCAGCCGCGAGGCCCCCCTCCGCCTGACCGACCATCCCGCCTCGGAGGGCTCGCCCGCGTGGTCGCCGGACGGCTCTGAGGTTGCGTTCATCCGCTACGATGACGAGCCCGGGATCTACATCGTGCCCTCGCTCGGAGGCTCCGCGCGCCGAGTACATGCGGTGGATCCACCCGCCTACGCGTACTCCCTGGACTGGTCGCCCGATGGCACGATGCTCGTGTTCTCGCAAGAGTCCGAGGACGGTCGCCATCACATCCGGGCGCTGGACCTCGCGAGCGGAGAGGCCCGCGCACTGACCCAGCCGCGAGGCGAGTTCGAAGGCGACCGCACGCCGCGTTTCTCCCCGGATAGTCGTCAGGTGGCGTTTGCCCGCTCGGGGTACGTGGGAGGGCGCGACGTGATCGTGCTGACCCTGGAGACGGGTGAGGAACGTCGCGTGGCGGAGAATCAGGGGGGGATGCGCGGTCTGGACTGGCTGGACGCGGAGTCACTCGTCGTCGCTTCGTACCGCTCGGGCACGTACGGGCTGTGGCGTGTGGACGTGGCCTCTGGAGACCAGACGTGGATTCCCGCGACGGGGGAGTGGTCCTACGCACCCTCCGTGGCGGCGCAGACCGGCGCGCTCGTCTACCAGGATGTTCGGTTCGAGAAAGACGTCTGGCAGATCCGCCTCGATGGGCCTGGTGGACAGGTTCTCGGTACCGAGCCCCTGGTCGTCTCGACGCACTACGACTGCGAGGCCAGGCTCTCTCCCGATGGCAAGCGACTCGCATTCATCTCGTCCCGCTCGGGCGATTTCCAGGTGTGGGTCAGCGCCGCCGATGGCCAGAATCCCGTCGCCGCGACCTCGTTCGACGGTGCCTCGGTGGGCAACCCGCACTGGTCGCCGGACGGTCGTCGCCTCGCGTTTAGCGCCACACCGGAGGGGTCGGCCTCGGTGTACGTGGTCCCTGTCGAGGGCGGAGTACCGGAGCGGGTGACACCGGAGGACTGGAACGCCCTCCTGACCGGCTGGTCCCGCGATGGCGAAAGCGTCTACTTCACCTCGGACCGTAGCGGCTCATGGCAGCTCTGGCGCGCCCCGCTCGATGGTGGGGATCCCACCCAGGTGACGACCAACGGCGCGCTCTTCGCTGCGGAGGCCCCGAATGGGCGCTCGCTCTACATCGTGAGGCCGGACATGCCGGGTCTCTGGCGGCTCGCGATGGAAGACGGTCGTGCGACGGGCGAGCCGGAGTTCGTGGTAGAGAACCTGACGGTGCGCGGCGCTCGGGACTGGGTACTGCTCGATACCGGCGTCTATTATCTCCAGCGCGAGGAGGGCGTCACGAGCGTGGCGTTCCATGAGTTCGCGACGGGCGAATCGCGGACGGTTTCTGAGGTCGTTCGGATCGCGAGCCCTAGCCTGGCGGCCTCGCCGGATGGCGCGACGCTGCTCTACGGGCGCGTCGAGCGCAGCGAGAGTGATGTCTATTTCCTCGCGCCCGACGTGTGATGTCCACGTTTTCGATCCGTCCGGCACGTCCTGAGGAGGCGCCCCGGCTAACGGAGATCGCGCTCGCATCCAAGCAGCACTGGGGCTACCCGGAGGCCTGGATGGAGGCGTGGCGCGACGGCCTCACGTTCACCCCGGACTACATTGCGGCCCACACGGTCCAGGTAGCGACCGAGGCGGCCGACCGGCCGGTGGCGTGCTACGTCCTCGAGGGCATCACAGGCGAAATCCAACTGGAGCACGTCTGGGTGGAGCCGTCGGCGATGGGGCGCGGCCTTGGACGCCAACTCGTCGCGCACGCCGTGGAGACCGCCCGCGGCCTCGGTGGCACCACTCTACTCATCGACTCCGACCCGAACGCCGCTCCGTTCTATGAGCGGATGGGCTGCGAGCGCGTCGGCTCGCGCCGCGCGGACGTGTGTGGGGAGCATCGCGAGCTTCCCCAGTACCGCTACTCTCTCTGACCCATGCTCGGTCTCCGCCCGTCCTGCGAGTGCGTGGAGATGGTCCTCGGCGGCGTCTGTCCGAACTGCGGGGGCGGCTTCGTGCCGCGTCCCATCCGCCCGGCGGGCCTTCTCTCCAAGTATCCGCCCTCCACTGAGCGCATTGTGAAGGAGCACGGCTGTCTGGTCTGACCCCGTCCGCCTCGGGTATGCCCCCGCCGGACCCGAGGCGGGCGCACACACGAAAACCGCCGGTCCCGAAAGCCAGGACCGGCGGCTAGATGGAAGTGGGTCCGTCTAGCGGATGGCCACGAAGCGCTCACCGATGGTGACGGTGTCGATCCGGCCGTCCGCCTCGCGCTCGAAGGTGATCTCCGTGCCGCCTCCCGCGAAGGTGTCCCGAGCAGTGGGGGAGGCCATGCCGATCACGACGGGGCTCAGGCCACGTGTCACGGTTACGAGCTCGTTCTGCTCGTTCCAGACGAACGAGGCCCACTCGGTGCCATGCTCGAAGAGGATCCGAACGAGGGTCGTCTCCGGGCCGTCCACGCGCTCAAACGTGCCGACGACGCTGGCAGCGATGACCTCGCCATGCCCTCGGACGAGGGCTGCGCGGTAGCGCTCGAAGCTCTCGGTGGCTCGCTCGCGGCGCTCCGGGCGGACGGCCGCGATCATCGGCGCGAGATCGCCGGAGACCCAGGCGTCGAGTAGCGTAGCGGTGCGGGCGTCGGCGTAGGACGGGGCGGCGAAGCCCACGAGGCGCTCCGCGACCGGCGCGCCGTGAGCCACGAGGACGAGGGCCGAGCCGCCGTCGCGCACCTCGATCATGCCGCCGTCGGTGGCATAGAATCCGGCGTAGGCCGCGAGGGAGGGCGTAGCCGCCGGAGCAGGCGCATCCTGGGAGAAGCTGGCGACCAGCGTCTGGGCGAAGGCGGGGGCGCTGACGAGGAGAAGGGTGAGGGCGAGAAGGCGAGTCATGACGGAAGGGGCTGGTGTGTGATCCCAGGTTCGGGAGATCCCCCTTCGCGGTTGTCACCGGCCGGTGATCGTCCGTCACCGTCTGGCATGGCCTCGTCACCGGATGTCATCGGTTCGCCTCGCGATAGCGCCGGAGGCGCTCAGCGTAGTTCTCCGCCGTCATCAGGCCGACCGGCCCGAGATGAATGCCGCCCTCAATCGCGCCGTCATAGACACGCACGGCGATGACGTTGTCCCCCTCGCGAAGGAGCCCGGGCGAGATGGGATAGGCGCGCTCCCGCAGCCACTCGTCATCCCGCACCTCTTGTGAGTCTGGGTCTCCCGTGCGACCGACTTCCACGCCGTTGACGAACGACTGGTCGAGGTCGTCCACGGCACCGAGGACGAGGACGAGATCCTGAGCGGCCTCTGCTGCAGAGAGAGAGACGGTCCTGCGGTACCACGCGTAGCCGTCCACACCGCCGAAGCCCTGGTTTTCCCAGGTGCCCGGCACCCGGATCGCGTCCCAGCTGCTCGTGTCCTCCCCCGGGAGCGCGGCGCTCGGGTCGTCATCGACGGAGAAGAGCCAGTCTCCCGCGAGGTCCGCTACGAACGGCACGGCATCCAGCGATCCTGCAGCGGGCACTGCCACCCCGATGGGGCCAGCGAGAATGCCGCCCTCGCGCCCGCCATCGTAGACGCGCACGGTGAGGGTATGCGTGGTGTCTGCGCGGAGGAGGCCAGGGGGAATCCGGTAGGCGCGGTGCTCGAAGAAGCCCGTCGCGTAGGAGGGAGGCATGCGGCCTCCGCGGCCGAGGTAGACGCCATCGAGCCAGACCTCGTCCGAATCGTCGATCTGGCCGAGCAGGAGGACGGGCTGCCCTGCCTCGGTGCGCTTGACCATGTCGGCCTTGAGTGTAAAGATCCGGCGGTACCACGCGAAGCCGTCGTAGCCGTGGTAGCCCGCGTCCTCCCAGGCAGAGGGTACCGCGACAGCGTCCCAGCCGGTCTCGGGCGGCCCCTCGCGGCGCCATCGTGTGCGGTCGCCGATGCGGAAGTCCCACGTGCCCGCGAGGTCCAGGACCATCTCCCAGTCCGCCTCGGTGGTCTTGCGGGCAGGCTCGTGCACGACGCCATCGGGGGCAGGCGGTAGGTCCTCGCCGCAGGCTGCCAGAGTCGCGAGCGCCAGGAGCAGGGGAACGGCGCGCCGCATCAGGGCAGGAATTTGTAGCCGACCCCGTGGACGGTCACGAAGTGGCGAGGCCGGGCGGGATCGGGTTCGGCTTTCTGGCGGAGCTTGAGGATGAAGTTGTCCACGGTCCGCGCGGTCGGTGCGACGTCGTCGCCCCAGACCTCGTTCAGGAGTTGATCGCGCGAGACGACCTCGCCGGGATGCGCGGCGAAGTGGCGCAAGACCTCCGCTTCGAGGTGCGTCATCGGGACGGGCTCGCCGTCCACGGTCGCTTCGTAGCTGCCTGGATCCAGCCGGAGGCGACCGACCTCGATCACTGTCGGCGCGCTCGCGGCTTCCGCACGACGGAGGACGGCCCGGACTCTCGCGAGAAGCTCGCCGAGGCCGAAGGGCTTCGTCACGTAATCGTCGGCGCCCAACTCCAGGCCGCGCACGGCGTCGTACTCCTCGCCTTTGGCGGTGAGCATGATGATGGGCGTGCGGACGCCTGCCGTGCGGGCCTCGCGGAGGACCTCGAAGCCTGAGCGTTTCGGCATCATCACGTCGAGCAGCACGAGGCGGTAGGACGCGCCGAGCAGCTTTTGGAGTGCGGCCTCGCCATCGGCGGCCTCGTCCACGGTGTAGCCCTCGAACTCGAGGTTGTCACGGAGGCCGTCGCGCATGGCGCGCTCGTCGTCCACGATGAGAATGGCGTCAGACATGGGCCTAGCCGGAATGGGTGGGAATCGTGATCTGGAAAACACTGCCGCCGCCGTCGCGAGGATGGACGGAGGCCACGCCGCCGTGCGACGCCGCGATGCGATGGACGAGGGCGAGCCCGAGGCCGGTGCCCTTGGCGGTGTGGACGAGGCCGTCAGCGCTCTCGGGTTGGAGGCGCACGAAGGGCTCGAAGACGCGCTGCCGTTCCGCCTCGTCGATGCCGGGGCCGCGGTCCGCGACCGTGAGAACAGCGTCGGCCGCGAGGGCGCGCGTGCTGATTTCGATGTCGCCGCCGCCGTACTTGACCGCGTTGTCGATCAGGTTGACGAGGGCCTCGGAGAGGAGGTCGCGGTCGCCGTGGATGGGCGGGACCTCGTCCAGGTGGAGCTCGAGGCGGCCCCCCTCGCGCTCCACGATGGGCCGGTAGCGCTCGCCGATCTCTGCGGCTAGCGCGGCGAGGTTCATCGGCCCGCGGGCGACGCTGGCCGTGCCGCGCTCGAAGCGGTTGAAGTGCAGCACATTGCCTACGAGGCGGCTCAGGCGCTCGCTCTCGTCCACGATGGTCTCGTAGTAGCGGGGCTTCCGTTCCTCCTTGACGCGGCCCTGCGCGAGGGACTCGGCATACATCCGAATCAGTGCGAGGGGCGTGCGGAGCTCGTGGCTCACGTTGGAGACGAAGTCCTCTCGCAGGCGGGCCACTTCCACCTCGCGCCGGACGCCACGCCACGCGAACCACGCTCCGGCCGCCAGGATGACGCTCACACCGCCGAACAGCCCCAGGCTCTGTCCGATCCGCCGCCGCAGCGCGACCTCCACGGAGCCCTCGCCCACTCTCGCCCCGACCGTGTGTGCGGGCAAGAGCCACAGCGGCCGCTCGCGCTCGATTTCTTTGTGCGCCATCGCGCGCGTGGAAGCGATGGGCGTGTCCTCGTCTTCCACGAACACGCCGAGGTCCACGCCACCTTGGGCCACATCGCGCAGTTTGGGCATGACCACGTCGTTTACGAACGGCCCGGGGTCGAGGACCATCGCGAGGAGACGCGGTGGGGCGCCGGGCGTGGCTCCATCGGCGACGAACAGGAGGGCGAGGCCACCCTCCAGGGGGACAGGCTCCAGCTTGCGGTATCCGGCCGCGTGCTGATCCAGCAGGAGGCGGACGCGCTCCGGCGGGAACAGGGCGTCGGGTTCGACGCGTGGGGCGAGATCGTAGCCGGTAGCGTCGCCGTCTGCGCGGAGGCCAGGGGGGACGGCTGCCCCGTAGGCTGCCGTGACCTCCCCTGTGGTGTCGCTCTCCACCACGTACCGGATGGCCGGGTTGCCCGACAGGAAGCCGAAGCGTTGCTGAAAGTCGGTCGTGCTCGCCGTCGCGCGGGTCAGGCGGTCAGCCCAGAGGGAGGCGGTGTCCCACGCGTCCTGGTTGACGGAGAAGAGGAGGCCGTCGAGTTGTTCGTCACGGATCTCGGCCAGTTGGCGCTCGCTCTCGCTCTGGATCACGCCCTGGAGCACCGCGAACGCCCCGGCGGGGACAATCGCGAGCGCGAGGAGGGCGACCGCCAGGCGGCGGAGTGGACGGGAGGCGGCGGTAGGCATCGGTCGAATCTAGACCGGGGCTTGGCGTTGCCTGTCAGCGTCTCCGCACGGGGTGTCACGAGATGTCATCAGCCCTGCCTCGATGGGTCGGTGGAAGGACCGAGGCGGGCGGGGTTGGAGCCATCCCCCTGTCACTCCGCTGCGTACACCTTGAGTGTGTCGTAGCGCTTGAGCTGGACCTGTCCGGCGGGGGCGCCTCGCCGCTTCGTCACGTCGCAGGCGCGGCAGACGTGGACGGGGATCTTGCCTCGGGCGTTCTTCGCCTTCGAGTGCTTCACGGCGAGCGCGGCGGCACGCTGGAGGACCGGCCGCGGGAGTGAGTCCACCCCGTCCGGGTTGCGCACGATGACGTGGCTACCGGGGGTGTTCGCGACGTGCATCCAGACGTCCAGCGGCTCCGCGACGCGGAAGGTGAGGCGGTCGTTCTCCTTCGCGCTGAGTCCGACGAGGATCTCGAAGCCGTCCACCTCGTGGGTGTCCCAGCTGTCGTGCTTGGCGGAGTCGCGTCGGGGCATTGGAGCAGTGCGTGGGGGTGTGCCCAGAGCGTACCGTGGGATGCGTGATGCGCGAGGGGAGGCCCCGCGAAGCCTCGCGTCAGATTCCGGGTCTGCCCGCCTCGGTCCCTCCGTGGGACTGCCGAGGCGGGGCTGGTGGCGTGCTCCTCGCGGCCCGGAGCGAGCGCTACTCCTCGTCTGCCGGGATCCGCTCGCCCGTCGAGAGCGCGCGCACGATCCGGTCGAAAGCCTGCGTGATGCGGGAGGAGCGCGTGGTGTAGTTGTTCGCCAGGAGGACGAAGGTCATGGGTTGGCCCTGCGGTCCGTCCACGTAGCCCGCGAGCGCGCGGACGTACTCCAGCGAGCCCGTCTTGGCGCGGACCGGCACGCCGCGCAGCCGGTTGCGGAGCGTGGATCCCGCGCCGCCGCCCTGCGGAAGCGACTGGCGGAAGGCGCCTGCGGCGGGGTGCGTCCGCATGTGCGCGAGGAGTGCGCCCATGGCCTCCGGTGTCACGAGGTCCTTTCGCGAGAGGCCGGAGCCGTCGCGGATGGAGAGGCCGGAGACGCTCGCGCCCGCCTCGCGGAGGAGCTGTTCCACGCGGTCTGAGGAGGCCCCGGTGCTCCCGCTGGGAGAGAGCGTGCGGAAGACCTGCTCGGCGTAGAGGTTGTCCGAGCGGCGGTTGATGCGGCGCACGATCTCGTTGAGGGTAGGGGAGACGTAGGCGCGGAGGGGCTGGGCATCGTCGTAGGTCGGTGGATCGCGGAGGTCGTCTACGTCTACGAGGTCCGCGTTGATGAGAATGCCCGCGTCGCGGAGGGCGTCTGCGAAGGCCGCGACGGCGTAGAGCGTCGGGTTCTCGACGGGGAAGCGGACGGTGCCGCGATAGCCACTCGGGATGGTGCCGCCGAGGCGGATCTGGTTGGTGCCGAGCACGCGGCTAACCCGAAGCCTCCCGCCGCCACGCCGCGTCGCGCTGATGTCGTCCACGAACTCGACGAGGCCGGGTGGGTCCACCGTCGCGCGGCCGTTGCGGAAGCGGACGGCGAGGATGTTGTCGTTCCAGGCGAGGCCACTCGCGGGCGGCGCGTAGCTCTCCACGCCGATGTGTGTGGCGTCCCATCCGGCAGCGTAGGCGGCGTCCGCAAACCGGTCGTCGTCGCCGATGATGCGGCCGTTGAAGCGGCGGACGCCCGCCTCGTGCAGTGCCTCGGCCCACCGGCGGAGCGGGTCGCCATCAACCCCAGCCGAGCCGAACGTCGGGTCGCCTGCCCCTCGGATGACGAGGTCGCCGCTCATCGTGCCATCCGCGCGGGTCTCGCCGAAGTGATAGAGCCGCGTGGTGTAGCGGTGATCCGGTCCGAAGGCGTCGAGCGCGGTCGCCGTCGTGAGCAGCTTCATGGTGCTCGCGGGGATGAACAGCTTGTCCGCGTTTCGCGCGAGAATGGTCTCGCCGGACGCGAGATCCACGATGTGGATGCCCCAGAAAGCCACTGGGAGGTCCGGGTCCGCGACGATCTCCTCGACGAGCTGCCGGAGGTGAGCGGCGCTCCCGGGAGGCGCGGATGAGCCGAGAGAGTCTGCGGCAGTGAGGCTGTCCGCGACAGACGGCTGCGGGTGAACCGCGACGAGCGCGACGGCCAGAACAGCGAGAGCGAAAACGGAACGGCGGAGCAAGACGGAGAGCGGCAACGGGGCGTCGGAGTGTAGCCAGACGAGACGCGCGGTGCGCCCGTTCCAGGCACCGGTATCTTCCGCCTAGCAACATTCTGCTCCCATGGCTCAGCGCAAGAAAAAGAAGTCTCCGGCCGCGAAGGCGCGCCGCCAGCCGAACCGCCGTCGCTCGGTGCGGATGCCCTTCGAGAAGCGCAACTACACGCTTCTGCTCGGTGCCCTCGGTCTCATCGCAGCCGGGTACGTGCTCATGATGATCGACAACGGCCGAGGCGTCGGTGATGATGGGATGTACCTCGCGGTGGACAGCGCGCTCTCGCTCACTGTCGCGCCGCTGCTCTTGCTCGGCGGCTACCTCGGGATGATCTACGCCATCCTCGCGGGATTCCGGGACACCGACGAGCCCTCGACCGACACTCCGGCTCCCGAGCCGGCGGAGGCGTGAAGCGGCCGCTTCTGGTCGGTCTGGTGATTCTCGCGGCCGGGTGCGGCGGCGAGGAGGCGACGGAGAGCGAGACATCGGTGTTCATCCCGCCGCCGCCTCCTTCCGAGGACGCCTTTGCTCCGCCCGACACCCTCGGCTTCTTCCCCGAGGCGGACTCCCTCGTGGTGGAGGACTCGCAGGCCGTCGCGGACTCTATCCTCGTGCCGGAGGCTCCGCCTGCCGCGCCCTCGTTCGCGCCCTTCCTCCAGGAGTTCAAGCAGGCCCTCCAGACGGACACGGCCGACCAGTTCGCCGGGCCGGACCTCCCGACGGGTGATCTCGCGCTCGTCACGGAGGATCCGGCGTTCCTCCAGCGGGTTCTTGCCACACCGCCCGACCGGTTCCGCCGCGAGGGGACGCAACGTGAGGTGTGGGTCGTCGTCGGCTACGATATGGACGGCAACGTGGTGCCGGAAGACGAAGCGGAGACGGAGAGCGGCCTCGGGCTGGTCTTCGACGTGGTGGACGGCGCCTACCGGCTCGTCCGCGTGGACTCGGCGGGGTGAGGTCAGTCTCCGTAGATCACGCGGTCGATCTCCTCGCCGAGGTGCCGCACGCTCAGATCGCCTGCGGCCTGGTACGTCTGCGCTACGACCTCAATCTCGGAGACGCCTCCGACAGCCCCATTCGCGAGGCGGATGGTGGACTCCGCGACGGGTTGTTCGAGGCCCGGTAGCCACGGTGAGATCCGAACGACGCGAGTCGTGACGAAATCGCCGGACCACGCCATCCCGTCCAAAGAGACCGTGTAGCAATACCCGTTCGGGAGGTTCGCCTTGAGAACCGGTTCTGTAGATGGTCCCGGTCGGAACGCCAGGGCGAAGAGGATGAACGGCGAGGCGACGATCACAATCGCGCTCTGGATGCCGAAGAACCAGCGCTGGAACGGCGCCCTGACCTCCTCGATAACGACTGCGATAACCAGCGACACGAGGAAAGCGAGGATCGGAAAGAGGAAGAGGCTGACGCGCTCCCCGCGGAAGAACCATTCCGATTGCCATAAGGCGATCCCTGCCGCGAAGGCTCCTATGCTGACGAGGGCGAGTCCGACTCGTTGGTATTGGGTCGCGCGGAGGAGGAAGACCCAAGGGAAGGCTGCTGCGAGGAGCCAGGTGCCATACCAGAGGTGAAGCATGCGGAAGAGACGCTGCAGCGCCGTTCGTTCATGTCCGGTCCCTCCGCCTCGCCACCGAGGCGGGCGGGGTCAGCCCTCGCAGGGCTCGTAGCGGACGGTCGTGACGGTCTCGTGGTCGAACCGGAAGCGGCCGATGCCCCGTGTACGCATCCTCACCCGCATCTCGACGGCCATTGGCACGCCGCGGACCTGCTCGAAGCGCATCTCGGTCACGGGCGCCTGCACGATCCAGCCCGCCAGTCGGGGCAGCCGAGGCGGGTGGAGAGAGGCGTGCACCATCCGCGCTGGGCTCGTCTCGATCACGAAGTCGACGCCTCGAATCTCGCTCTCGTGCGGCTCGGTGGGTACCACGCGAAGGGCGCGCGAGCCGTCGGAGAGGACCGCCTCGGTGCGCTCGTAGCCCCCGCCGACGAGGAACGGGATGAAGTCCTCCATCTCGTGATCTTCCTCCAGATCGCCCACGGGCTGCTCGATGTCCTGCCGGTTGCTCGGTGGGCCGAACCGGCCGTGCTGTGTCTGCACCGTCTCGCCGACGATGCAGAGGCCGCGCAGGGCCTCGGAGTAGCCCTCCAACTGGGCCGCGATGGCGTCGAGGGCGCGGCGAGTGTCGGCGGAGAGGGTGTCGGGCATGGGGGCGGGAGGCGGGCGCAGAACCTACCGCCGGGTCCGCCCGCCTCGGGGGCTCCGTGGGGAGACCGAGGCGGGCAGAGTCAGGGCTCAGCCGCGCAGGCGTGCGGTGTACCGGACGGTCTCCGTCTCGTCCGGCCCGAGCGTGACCGTGAACTGCGCCGTCCGCGAGTCCAGCCGCTCGTGCTCGTGGCTGGACTGCGTGATCTCCCAGTCGCCATAGAAGACGCGCTCCACTACGTCCACCGCCGTGGCGGTCTCTTTCCGGTTGCGGACCTCGACCTCAATGGTGATCTCGCGCACGCGGTTGGAGATGCGCCGGTTCTCCACCTCGCGCCGCGTGCCGACTACGTCGAAGGCGTCGCCGATGTAGAGGCGGACCGTCTCATTGCGCGCGGTGTGCGCGATGCGGTCCTCGCCGAGGAACTGGAGGTTGCCGCGCCGGTCGGCTTTGTAGACGCGGACGGTGCCTGCCGGAAGCGGCATGCCCATGTTGTTGGCCTCGCGGTTCTCCATCTCCAGCACCACGGCCGCCGCCATCTCGTTCGTCGCGCCGCCCGCACCGGGCCGGGGCGCGCGATAGAACGGGAAGTAGCTGCCGCTCGCGTCCAGGATCAGCCGCCGTTCCACACCGACCTCCTGTGCGGAGAGCAACTCTAACTGTTTGGTTTCCCGCTCCGCGATGGTGGTGGGGGTCGGGAAGGTGTAGAGGTGGTATTCGAAGAAGGCCTCCTGTTCAGGAGCCGGAGCCGCCTCGGCCATCGCCATGTCGTAGACCTCCTGGCGGCGCTGCATCCGCATGGGCTGAGGCGACACGCGGCGCACGTCGCCCGCGATGAGCTGGAGGCTAGCGTCGGCGTAGCTGGTGCCGCTCTGATTGTCTAGCGTGACCCAGCCGGTGAGGTCTACCTCGGTCTCGTCCTCGTTCACGACGGCCACGTAGTCCGACTTCCACGAGACGCCGTCGGTGAGGTAGCGCGCCTCGACACGTTGACGGCCCTCGCGCGCGGAGTTCAGCTTCCAGAGGAGAGAGGGGCGCGAGAGAAGATTGGGCGGCAGCGTGAGAAGCTCGATGGTGCCGCCCGGGTTGACGAGCACGCGGCCATCGTCCAGCCGCACGATGCGGCCCTGGCTCGGCTGCGAGATCAGCACGCCTTCCTCCACGACCGTCCGTTCGCCGTACTGCCGCACGAGCCGCACGCGCTGCCCGACCGCCGCATCCAGCACGCTGTTCGTGCCGATGAGGTTGTACTGGTAGTTCTGCTCCAGTACGGAAAGCGCGCCGGGATTCGAGAGAGACGCGAGCGAAAGACTCGTTGGGTCGATCCGGGCCGGGACGCCCTCAAAGCGGACGTCATTCAGGCCTTGCGCGAGGTCGAGCGAGCGGACCTCGCGGACGATGCCGAAGCCGCCGTTGTAGACGGTCAGTGAGACCGCCTCGCGCTCTTCGGGGGTAGAGACGACGGGGGACTGGGCGAGCGCGGGCATAGCGACGAGGACCGCGAACGCGGCGAGAGACAGGCGCATCTCGTAGGGGGAAAGGTGCGGCGGGGATACGTTTCGCGAGGCCGGTCTGGTATGGAGGCCCCGATAGCGTCCAGATTTGGCTGGGGCGTGACCTTCTCCGCCTCGGCGCCGAGGTGGAGGGACCTGAAAAGCAGCCCTGCTCCCAACGGTGGCTTCGGAAGGCCTCCCAGAGTGCTACATGAAGCCCCTCGCTGCGCGCACCGAGATGGACCGCCAGTCGGGCGGAGGCTACCGGATGACGACCGTCACGCTGTGCTCTTCGGGACGGTTCGTGAACGCCGGGGGGACGAGCACGAGGTGCACGACGCGGATTGCGGGCGCGTCGGGCGACGTGGATCCCAGGACGGCCGTGCGGTCGCCTCCGAACTCACTGCGGCGGAGGACGCGATACGGCCCAACGCTGAGACGCGCACCCGTGAGTTGCTCGATGACACGCTCGCGGAGCCGTTCCGCTTCTGCCTCGCCGAGTTCCTTCCCGAATACCAACCGAACCTCGCAGCCGGGCTCCCCGAAGTTGCACGTGAGCCTCGCATCCTGCACACCGGGTACCGAGACCCGCGCGTCGTATGTCTCCACGACGGGATTGTCGCGAGAGGGGCCGCGCAGACTCCGATAGGACGGAGCGGCAGCGAGGACCTGATTCAGGCCCCGCTCGAAGGCAGAGAGCGGGCGCTCTTGTGGTGTGGGGTCGTGTGCTGTAGGGCGTGGTGCTGTAGGGCGTGGTGCTGGGCTTTGCCCTCCCGGGTTGATCAGCACCGTCAGTCCGTAGATGCCCGTGTCGTTCCGCGCCATCCGCGCGCCCGCGAGCAAGGTGTAGTACCCGGACTCTGGCGCGGTGAACTCCAACTGCGCGGCCAGACCGGGCCCCGAGTCGTCGTCGTGTGCGATGGGGTCGTTGATCTCGGCGAAACCGGCTTGCAGGCGGAGATACGGGTCGAAGTCGTCGCTCATCATGAGCGCGCGGATGCGGTCGCCTCGGTCGAGGCGGAGCGTGTGCTGGCGGGCTCTTCGCGTGCTGCCGTTGAGGAGAAGAGGCCGCAAGTTGGTGTCGCGCGTGAGTTCGCCTCGCTGGGTCGCGCTCCCCGTGAGCGGAGTGTGGACGTACACGGAATACGGCCGTTCGAAACGCGTCTGGGCCTGATCCAGGATGCGAAAGCTCCAGACTCCACCCTCCGGTTCCAGGTCGCGGAAGCACGCGGATATGATGGCTCTCTCTGGGCACGCGTCGTACCGCGTCGTCCGCCCCGAAGGTGTCGTCACCTCCATCTCCGCAGAGCCGAGAAGTTCGACGTGGAGCTCCCGATTGGATCGTACCTCGAAGACGTACGTGTGATACCGTCGGTCACCGCGCACAGGGTCTCCCTGCTGCAGCGTTCCGTGCGTGGGGTCCCCTGCGTCTGCGAGTTCGCCACGGTCGGCACTCGTGCGAGACGGAGCGTCCGCTGAGACACTCTGCGCGGCCGCAGGAGCGACGCACAAAACGGTGAGCGCGAGGGCGAGCACGAACAGTCGATGCATGACAGGATCTGGGAATGCAGGCGCTAAAGCGCAACCAGAATAGCCGAGGGGTAGATGCGGGGGGATCCCCGAGAATGCGGGGTGCGCTCCGCGCAGAGCCGCTACCTCTCGCCCTTCGGCTCGGCATCGGGATGCAAGGGGCGACGGGTCTTCGTCCCAAGCCGGAACGCGCCCGGGTTGCGGCGGCGCCACGCGCGCAGTCCAAGCGCGCCGACGACCAGGAGCAGCCACAGCGGCCACACTGCGACCACGGCGACGACGAATCCGAGCAGCACCTCCCAGCCACCCCCGAACGCATCGCCGAGGCGGGAGAAGAAGCTGGGACCTGCCGTGATACCCGTCGGGGAGGCCTCGAAGAGAGTCAGGGTGATCGTGCTGAGCGCGGCTCGGTCGCGCAGGTAGCGAAGGCGACCCTCCGCGCGCTCGATCTCCTCGCGCACCTGTGACAGCCGTGTTTGCACGTTCAGAACGTCCTCGATGCTGCCCGCTCGCGAGAGCAGTGCGGTGTACTGCGCTTCTACGGCACGGCGGGCTCGAAGCCGAGCCTCCATGTCCACGTATTCCTCCGTCACGTCGGAGACGGAGATGGTGCGGGCCTCGACCTCGGAGGCGAGCGGAGTCAGGGCAGCGAGGAGCGAGTCGAACTCTGTGGCAGCCACGCGGATCTCGAACCGGTTGGAGACGCGGTAAGAGCTTCGGTCCTCCTGCTCGCCTGCGATGTAGGCGTCGAACCGACGGACGATTCGGGGGACGGCGGCGGCGGCCTCCGGGTAGTCGTCCACGCGGAACGACAGGTCGGCGGTGCGGAGAAGGATCGGTGCGCGACGGCCCGTTGTGTCCTGGACGGTGCGGACCGGGACGCCGGAACTCGCCTCCGCCTCCACGATATCGTCGGGGGCGACATCCAGTGACGCAACGTCAGCAGATTCAGGGGCGTAGGCGCCCTCCTCTGCACAAGCCACGAGGGCCAGCGCGAGGGCGCAGAATAGGAACAGGCGCATGGGCATCCAGGTGGGTGAGCCCGGGGTGGGTGAGCGCCTCCAACGGCGGGAGGGCACGGCTACGTGCCCTGGCTTCCTCTGCCTCGGTGGGTCCGCGGGCCTGCCGAGGCGGACAAACTCAGTCGGGGAGGCCAGGGCGGCTGGCTCCCGTTGCGTCCGTGTAGGTGCCCGGGGGCTGCGGTACGTCGTCGATGAAACGGCCCGTCCAGTACGTGCCATCCGGCCAGCGGTAGGTGCCTCGCCCGTTGGGTATGCCGCCTGCGAAGGCCCCAGAGTAGATCCGCCCGTCGGCGAGGGTGACGACCCCCGCGCCGTGACGACGACCCTCCAGGAATTCCCCTTCGTACCAGTCACCGCTCGGCTCCACGCGGAGGCCCGTTCCGTTCCAGCAGTCGCCCGTCAGGCAGAGGAATGCCGCCGTGCCTCGTCGTAGCTCCTCCGCGTCGTACGGCGCGACGCCGACCTCCACCTCGAGGGCCTCCCCGTCGCGCTCCAGCCGGAGGCGAGCTGGAAGCATCTCGCGGGCGGCGCGGAGCAGCGTGAGCGCGTCAGGCCCGGGGCCGAGTGGCTCGCCCGAGACAACGAGAATCCGGTCGCCGGGCTGGATTCCGGCGATCTCCGCTGCGCTCCCTAGGGCGACCGAGGTAATGAGGGCTCCACCGTCGGCGGTCTCGGAGAAAGCGAACCCGAAGCCGACAGGACTCTGGGCGAGGGCGGAAAGCGGCAGAAGGGCCGCGAGGAGGAGAGGGCGCATGGGCAGGTAGGGTTTTTCTCCCATGCGCCGTTCCGAGTGAAGGGGGACCACGAAACGGAGCGGGAGGCTCCAGACGGCACACCACACGAGGGCGCCGTGCGCTCCGTTCGGAGCCTAGCTTCCGCTCATCCTGCCTCCGCACCTCTCGCGATGCCCACCTGTCCGCGCTGCGCGTTCCTCGCCCTCGTCCTCGCTGTTCTCGCCTTCACCGGGTGCGATACTAACAACCCGGGCTCTGGTCTGGACGAGGTGGCGGGCACCTACACCGCCGCTACGCTCCGCTTTGACCCCGAGGCCACGAACGTGCTGGATGCCGACGTTCTCGAAACGCTCCGCAACAGCCTCCTCACCGTCGAGGTCTTCGCCGATGGGCAGATGACCGTCAGCTTCGAGCCACTCGGCGGCGCTCGTCAACTCGTCACTGGGACTGCTCGCGCCTCCTCGCGCACCGTCACCATCTCCGCTCGCACCGACGCGGACCGAGATCGGATGGCCCTCCTCCTCCTGCCGCCTGAGGTTTCACTCGCACGGGATGACCTCGCACCGGACCGGCTCACCGCCTCGCTTCTGCTTACAGGCGTGGACCTGGAGGCGTTCGATCCTGTCCTCTACGCGGGCCTCACCAGTGTGCGCGGGCGGCTAGAGATTCAGATCGACCGTACGGCGGACTGACCGCAGATCGATGGTGCCCGCCTCGGGACGATCACCGAGGTAGCCAGAGTCGAGACGGAACGGGGCAGAAGAGAGAGGCAACTCTCGTCACCAGTAACGACGAGGAGCATGGTGCCCAGATGCGGCGATGCCCCAGACGTGAGGGAACGCCCGGGGCATCATCGCGTGGTGGTAGGCCCGTGGTGAGGGGCTGTCCGATAGTCTACGCTTCCTCTGGGGAATACACGTCTTTGAGGATGCCTTGCAGCTTGGTCCGGCCACGGTTGATGCGACTCTTGACGGTCCCCATCGGAAGGCCGGTGATCTCAGCGATCTCCTCGTAGGCGAGTTGCTGCACATCGCGGAGGACGACGACCTCGCGGAACTCCTCAGGGATCTGGAGGAGGGCACCCTGGATGTGGCGATCCTGGATCGTGCTCTCCGCGTGGGTGTCTGGCGAGAAGGTCTCGTCCGGGATCTCGACCTCGTACTCCTCGTCGTCTCGGTTGGTGGACTGGAGGCTGTAGAGGCGGCGGCGCTTCCGCTTGCGGTACTCGCTCCGTGCAAGGTTGCCTGCGATGGTGTAGAGCCACGTCGAGAACTTTGCGATTCGGCGGTAGCTGTGTCGGTTGCGGTAGACGCGAAGGAAGGTCTCCTGGAGCAGGTCCTCCCCTTCCTTGGCATCGCCAAGGAAGCGGTAGATGTAGTTCGTCAGCGGGTCGTGGTAGCGCTGGACAAGGATGTCGAACGCCTCGACGGTTCCCATCTGGAACTGGCTCATCAGGTCCTCATCCGTCATCTCGGAGAGCACCTCATGGTTGCGCCGACCGGGGTGTTGGGGGCGCGCGTCAGCTTTGGCGAACGTCTGCTTCTTGAGAGTGGGCATCGAGGGGAGGAGGTGGTGGTCGTTGTCAGTGCCGGGCGGCAACCCTGGCAGTGGTTATGGGTTGACCAAAGGCCGTGCCTGTTTTTCTGTTGGAACGATGAATGAGGGTTTGCCTTACACGCAGCCCTCGTCCGACGCCTACGTGCGTAGAAGCCAGACGCCTGACAGGGGGAGCCGATTGCTGGCCGGACGCACTGGCGGGCTGTGCCCATCACCCGTAGACGAAGCGTCAGGTTGGCCTCGCGTACTCGTCAGGCAGACGTTAGACGGCGCACGAGGAGCGCAAAAACCGCCCGGGGATCGCGCTGAGAGCCCCCTTTCAACTCGGCATCAGCGGCGAGGAGGGCGCCAAAGGCAACAGGCAAGCGGGGGGCCAGGCGCCTTTCGGCGGTCACATACTCCCCCACGTAGTAAGGCGGTACGCCGACGTGTCGGGCCATGTCCCGCTCGGAGATGCCGAGTTCCCGACAGGCTGTCACCTTCCAGACTTTTTGGAAGTACGCCGCAAGCAGCGCGATCATTCGGATGGCCTCGCCGTGGCGGTTGGTGGCGAGCCCCATCAGCGAAAGACCGATACCGAGGGCGCGTTGGCGGTCTCCGGCCGCGATGGCTTTCTGGAGTTCGAAGACATTCTCTTCGCGCGAGTGTCCGGCCGCTTGAACGACGTCGTCTCGGCTGACGCGGCGCCGGTCGCCAACGTACGTTACGAGCTTGTCCACCTCGCCCGCGACGGTTCGTAGGTCGGGGCCGCTGAGGTCCGCCACCATCGCAGCGACGCCGCTCTCGGTCTGGGCGCCGAGCGAACGGAATCGTTTCTCGATCCATCCTGCGAGGGCGCCGCCCTTGAGTGTCTCGAATTCTGCCGCGACCGCGTGCTGCCGGAGCGCGCGGTACGGATGCTGGTTGAGATTTGGCTTGGTGTTGCAGCAGAGCAGCACCACGGCCGTCGGGTTCGGGCTTTCAGCGTAGCCTTTGAAGAGCGCGTTACCGTCCAGCTGCTCGAAGCCGCGCACGATCACCACGCGGCGCTCGGCCATCATGGGGAACTGCGCACACTGCGCGAGGACGGCTTGTGCCTGTGCCTCGGGACCGAAGATGACGCTCAGGTTGAAGTCGCGCTCGTGCTCTGGGACGAGGGCGACGGCCAGCCGCTGGAGTTCGTCGATGAGAAAGCCCTCGGCTCCGTAGAGGAAGTACAGCGGTGCCACATTGCCGCTCGTGAGCGCGGTTGCGAGGTCCTCGAAGGAGGGGCCGGTGTTCTTCTTTCGTGCCACGGCGGAAGCTACCGCGAGAGGTGGGCGGGTGTCTCCGCCTCGAGACCGAGGCGGAGGAGGTCAGGCGCTCAGCACGGCGTCTAGCCAGGCGAGGACGCGCTCGCGATAGGCGACCTCATCGAACGCGTGGAGGTCTTGGTGGGCGGCGCCCTCCGCTAGCCAGAGCGCCTTCGGTTCGGGTGCGTTCGCGTGGATACGGCGGACTTCCTCGGGAGGCGCATGAGCGTCTGCGGTTCCACCCGCAACGAGCAGGGGCGCGGAGACCTGACGGACGGCCTCGGCAGGTCGGAGAGCGTTCGGCGGGACGCCGAGTCGGAGCGGCATCTGGGCCGTGAGCAGCGGCGCGAGCCAGCGGCCGGGTGAACCCAGCCGCATCTCGATCCGGTTCGCGATGGCCTCGAGGATGGAGCCGTAGACGGACTCCACTACGAGGGCGTCGGCGTCCAACTCTGCGCCCGCGTAAAGCGCCGCTGCGCCGCCCATGCTCTGACCCACCACGGCGACGGGCAGGCCGGGGTGCCGCTCGCGTATCCAGCGCACTGCTGCGATGGCGTCGTGCCGCTCCCGCCAGCCGACGGTGATCTTATCGCCGGGGCTCTCACCGTGCGCCTGGAAGTCGAAGAGGAGCACGTGGTACCCTGACTCGCGGAAGAGCCGGGCGCGGTCCACGAGACTCGTCCGGTCCGCCCGGATGCCGTGCATCAGCACCACGGCGCGACGGGCGCTGCCTGCGGGCACGTACCAGGCTGCCAGGGTGGAGCCCGAGGCACTCGGAATCGTGAGAGGCTCTGCGCCCAGGTCGGCGGGCGGTGGGCCGATCTCGCGCGGAACGGGCGCGGTCAGCAGCGTACCCATTCCGAAGACCGCCGCGAGACCTCCCAGCCCGGCGAGGCTGAGCGCAGCAGTCCAGCGAGCGCGTCGCGTCACCGCTGGCGCTGCGTCAGGTCGGCGCCGTGGAGGCGGTAGGCCAGTGTCTTCAACTCGTCGGCGTCGCGGCGGACGATAGCGAGGACGAGGCCGTAGAGGTCGATCTCCTCGCCGTCGAGCATAAGCGGCCGCCCCCAGGTCTCAGCGGGGATCTGTGCGACGTGGTCTGCGATGGGCTGGCGACCTGCACGTACGGCGTTGAGAAGGTCGTCCAGATCACGCGCGTTGGCTCCCTCCGCGAGGGTGCCGAGGTCGGGGGTCTCGAATGCAGGGGGCTCCTCCTCCGCCTCGGTCACGGCACGGAGCCAGCCGGGGTAGACCGTGCGGTCCAGCGCGGCGAGGGCGGCGAGGGTCTCCTTGATAGAGAGATCGTCTTCGGTGGGTGCCTGGTCCACGGCCCACTGCGGGATGCCCGCGAGGAGCGGGCCGAGTGCTTCGGCTTCGTCGATGAGCCATCGCATTTGCTCCACGAGAGCGTGGCGGCGGGCTTCCAGGACGGCAGGCTCTCGCGACGGCTCGCGGTAGCGGTCGAGATCAACCATAGATAGCCAGTGGGGTGGTGCAAGCGGGGAGGGGAACGCCTGCCGGCTTCTCCGTTCGGGCGGTGCTACGCGGCGACCTCTTCGTTCAGGATCTCTGTGTTCGGCGGCTCGTGCTCGTCGGCGCGGGAGATGGCATCCTCAATGCCTGCGAGGTAGTCCAGACGGTCGCGGAGGGTATGGACGTTGTTGTCGCGGCGGAGCTGCCAGTCACCCTCAGGCTGGCCGTTGCGGCGGCGCTCCAAGAAGGCGAGGCGGTCGGTGAGGCGCTCCTTCGGGACGAGGAGTTTGTCGATGCCAAAGTGGGCTTCGTCGCGGTGCTGGAAGGTGAGGTCGTACTCCTTGGACATCACGATGGCCTCCTCCGGGCAGACCTCCTCGCAGAAGCCGCAGTAGATGCAGCGGAGCATGTTGATCTCGAACCACTCCGGCTCGCGCTCCTTGATGTCGTCTGTGACCTCGTGGGCCTGCATGGAGATGGCAAGCGGCGGGCACGAGCGAGCGCAGAGGCCGCAGGCTACGCACCGTGGGCGACCTTGCTCCTCCACGAGAACCGGGCGGCCGCGATAGGAGTCCGGCGGGTACCACTGCTCTTCGGGGTACTCGAACGTGTACGTGTCCAGCTTCATCTTGCTGGCGGAGTACCCGAGGCCCTTGAAGATCTCCGGGAGGTAGAGGCGTTCCCAGAAGTTGAGCTGGCGCTCCTCGGGGGTCGCGTTGTTGACGAACTGGCCGGGCATGACGTGCAGATTTCGATTGCTAGTGAAAGTTACGCTCGGCTCGTGCGTGGGTTCGGGACATGCCGAGCGCTTCGGCACGTGTTCACCCACCCCGCCTCGGTACCGAGGCGGGGGGAGCCAGCGTGTGGCTCCACCGGCCCTCCGCGAACCCCTTGCGCGGTGGGCGGTACCTTCGCGCAAACCACCTCCTACACGATGGCTACGCTCCCCAAGGCCCCCCGCCTCCCCGGACAGGTCGCCCTCAAGACGGCCGCTCCTGAGATCTCCGGCGATGGATTCGACGGCGGCATGCTGGAACTGCCGGTCGTCCAGGCCGCGCCGCCCGCGCAGCGACGAGGCAACCGCCCGGACTGGCTGCGCGTGAAGCTGCCCTACGGCGAGACCTTCCGCAGCATCCAGCAGACGCTGGAGGACTACAACCTCCACACGGTCTGCTCCAGCGCCCGCTGCCCCAACATGGGCGAGTGCTGGACCGCTGGGACCGCCACGTTCATGATCCTCGGCAACGTCTGCACACGCTCGTGCAGCTTCTGCGCCGTCCACACCGGTCGCCCGAAGGAAAAAGGACTGGACTACGACGAGCCCCGCCGCGTCGCCGAGGCGGCCCGCCTCATGGGCCTTCAGCACGTCGTGGTGACGAGCATCAACCGCGACGACCGGGAGGACGGCGGCTCGCCCATCTTCGCGGAGACCATCCGGCTCATCCACGAGCAGGGCCAGACCATCGAGGTGCTCATCCCGGACATGCGCGGCGTGCGCTCGGCGCTTGAAACGGTCTTCAACGCGCGCCCCGAGGTGCTCAACCACAACGTCGAGACCGTGCCGCGGCTCTACCGGCGAGTGCGTCCGCAGGCGGACTACCAGCGCTCGCTGGACGTGCTCAAGCTCGCGAAGGAAGAGTTTGGCCTCCGCACGAAGAGCGGTATCATGGTCGGCCTCGGCGAGACCGAGGAGGAGGTCATCCAGACGATGGCGGACTTCCATGCCCACGGCGTGGACGTGATGACCATCGGGCAATACCTGCAACCCACGCGGATGCACCTCCCGGTGGAGCGCTACGTTCACCCGGACGAGTTCGCGCGGTACAAGGAGATCGGCGAGGGGCTCGGACTTCCGCACGTCGAGAGTGGGCCGTTGGTCCGTTCCTCGTACCATGCGGAGCGCCACGTGTAGCTCTCCCGCGATGTCTTTGTTCGCCCGCCATTCGCTCGTCGTCACCGTCGTGCTGGCGGCGCTGGCGGGCGGATGCTCCGTGGGACGGTCGGCCGGGACGACCATCGCACCGCACGTGATCTTCCTCGCGCCCGAGGGCTGTGGCGTGGCCGTCGCGAAGATCCATCGCGCCGAGTATGCGCTGATTCAGCCCGTCCCGGACGACCCGGATCTCGGGTCGGGTTCGAACTACGTCCCGCGTGTAGGCGACGTGCTGGAAGGCCCGGTCCGCGAGGGCGAGTCCATCTTCCGCTTCTTCCCGCCTGGCGCGCGCAACGCGCCCTGGAGCGAGGGCCAAGAGCTTCCGCTCGATGTCATCGCGACGGGCCTCCCCTTGCCGGAGGCCCGGGCCCAGCTAGACGCTCGTTGCATCGTAGGGGGAGAAGAACTGCCGCGTCTCCCCGGCACCCGGTAGCCGGGGACCGACGGTGCCCGTCTCGGTGCCGAGGCGGAGGGAGCCGAGGCAGAGGGGCGCCGCTCAGGTGCCTCGGGGGAGGCCAGGGGGCAACGTGGGCGCCTTCCCCTTCGGAACAGCAGGCTTCTCCGCGCTCGGCTTTGCGGGCGGAAGGCTGGGCTTCTTTCCCGTGGGAACTCCTGGCGGAAGGGTCGGCATCTTTCCGTTTGGCCGCTTCGGCAGTGGCGTTCCGTCGGGGGGAAGAGAGATCGTCTTGCCCGCGACGGCCGCACGGAGAGGGCTGGCAGACGGAATCGCGGGGGCCGCATCTGGGGAGTCGGTGCCGAAGTCGGCGTCCTCGTCCCAGTTCTCGATCAGGTGGATCACGGCGTCCGCGATCTGCTCTTGGTCCACCGTCGTGACGATCTCGCCGTGCTTGAAGACGTGCGCGCGGCCACGCCCGAGGCTCACGCCGAGGTCCGCGCCCGCCGCCTCGCCGGGCCCGTTGACGGCGCAGCCCATCAGCGCCACGTTGAGGTCCTTGTCGAAGCCCTTCTTCGCGACGGCCTCCTCCACCTCGTCCACGACCGAGAAGAGGTCCCCCGCGAGACGCCCGCAGGTGGGGCACGCGATGACGTTGACGCCGGGTCGCCCGAGGCGGAGCGCCTTGAGGATCTGGTGGCCGATCTTGACCTCGTTGACGGAGTCCGCCGCGAGGGAAACGCGGATGGTATCGCCGATGCCGTCCGCCAGCAGAGAGCCGATGCCGATGGAGCTTTTGATGGGGCCGGTCTTGAGGCTCCCGCTCTCGGTCACGCCGAGGTGCAACGGGAAGTCCGTCTGCTCCGCGAGGAGGCGGTAGCTCTGGATCATGAAGAAGACATCGGAGTGCTTGACCGAGACGACGATGTCCTCGAATCCCTCGCGCTGGCAGACCTCGATGTGGCGCATCGCGCTCTCCACGAGGGCCTCCGGGCGCGGGTAGCCGTACTTGTCCAGGATGTCTTTTTCGAGGGAGCCGCCGTTGACCCCGATGCGGATGGGGACGCCCTTGTCCCTCGCGGCGCGAAGCACGGCCCGCTCCCATTCCGGCTTGCCGATGTTGCCAGGGTTGATGCGCACCTTCGCGACGCCCGCCTCCAGCGCCATCAGCGCGTATTTGTGGTTGAAGTGGATGTCGGCCACGATGGGCACGGGGCTGCCCCTGACCACCGCACCCAACGCGTCGGCGTCCTCGGGGCGGGGAACGGCCACGCGGACGACGTCCGCGCCCGCCTCGGCGAGCTGGCGGATCTCCGCGAGGCTGGCCTCCACGTCGTGCGTCTTGCTCGTCGTCATGGACTGCACGGTGACGGGCGCGCCACCGCCGATCTGCGTCACCTTCTCCTCGCCGTCCACGGTGTGGCGGAGGTAGACGGCGCGGCTGTGGCGCCGAGGCCTCGGGTAGGCCTTAGCGTCGGTCGAGGGCTCGTCGGTCGGTCGTTCCATGCGGGAGCAAAAGACGGATCTGGGGAGGCTACGGCCGAAACCGGTCTTCGTTCACGCTCCCAGGCTACGTTTCCGCGAATCCTGCTGCTCGGGGTGCGCCCGCCTCGGTGCCGAGGCGGAGGAAGTCAGCCGCCCGCCTCGCTGCGGAGGCCGTCCAGCAGCGCGCGGTAGCGCGGGTCCTCCGGCGCGAGCGCGAGGAGTTGTTCGGCCGTCGCGAGGGCCTCGTCCATGCGGCCACTGCGGAGGTAGGCGCCGCTGAGATTGTAGAGCACCTGCGGCTCGCGCGGCGCGGACTCACGAGCACGCTCCAGGTACGAAGTCGCCGCCGCGAGGTCGCCCGCCTGCAGCGCGAGCGCGCCGAGCGTAGAGAGTGCCTGCGTGTTCGTCGGGTCGCGCTCTAGGGCCTGCTCGTAGAGGCCCGCGATGTAGGGGATGCGGTCGTTGTCTCCCACAGCTTGCGCACGCCGAAGCTCCAGCGAGGCGAGCGCGGACCACATCTGGGGCACGAACGGGTACGCCTGCACGAGGGCGCGGCGCGTCACGAGCGCATCGCGGACGCGGCCCTGGCTCTCGTAGACCCTCGCGAGGGAGTCGGCTGTGGGGAGCCACGAGGCGCCGCCGATGGCCGCGCGCGCGAAGTCCAGGACGTACGGCGGCGTGCGGGCCGAGTCCAGTTGGAGCGGCTGGGCTTCCTCGGGGCGGAACGGCCAGGAGGAGGTCAACTGCTCCACGCGGACGAGACCCGCGAGCGAGTCCATCGGCGTGACGAGGCGGATGAGGGCACCGGGCGGCGTGGAGCGCGGCGCAGGGCCGAGGAGTGCGTCCCCCGTCATCGCGGCGTAGAACGCGTCCGCGAGGACGCTGTAGCCGTCCAGGGTGGGGTGGAGGTGCTCTAGCATCATGCGACGCCCGATGAGACCACCGGGCGAGGCGTCGCGGAGGGCCTGCTCGCCGTCCACCAGCGTGGCGCCGTGGCGCTCGGCGACCTCGCGGATGACGCGGTTGAAGGCCGTGGGCGCGCGGAAGCGGAGCGCGTCCAGGTCACGCGCACGCTCCAGCGCCTCGCGGGCAGACTCGGCCTCGCCGAGGAGGAGGTACGAGCGGCCGAGCGCGAAGTGCGGGTCGGCGGCGGAGGAGTCCAGCGCGATGGCCTCCTGAAGGAGCGGGATGGCCGCACGAGCGTTGCCTGCCTGGAGCGAGTCGATGCCCGCCTGGGCTTTGGCCTGCCACTCCGGGGAGCCCTCGGTGTCCGTGATGAAGGGCCGCTGGTCGCGGATGTTGGAGGCGAGGGTGGAGATGTAGACGGGTACGCCCGCCTCGGCATATCGCGCGAGGAGGTGGTCGAGGTTGGATTCGAACTGGTTCAGCCCGGCCTCGTAGATCTCGCCACCGAGGGGCACGCTCTGCTCGCCGATCATGCGGGCCATGAGCGTGTTGGAGGGGCGCTCGCCCGCTTCCCGCTCGGCAAAGAGCCCCGCGATGCCTCCCGCGATGTCGCGGATGAGCTGGACGGTCCCCCAGTCGCGCAGCGCCAGGTAGGTCCGCACGATGGCCGGATTGCGGCCGAAGGACTCCGTGCTCGCAGCGCCGAGCGCGCCGTAGAACTCGTTGTGCCCCGCGTAGATCACGATAGCGTCGGGCTCCACCTCCAGGATCTCGTCTGCGAAATCCAGGAGGGTATACGAGTTGACCGCCGCCATCGCGGTGTTGACGACCTCCACCTCTTGACCGGGATACGCCAACCGGAGCCGTGTGCCGAGCACCTGCGGGAAACTCGCGCCCCGGTAGAACGGGTAGCCCGCCGCGCTGGACCCACCCTGCGCCACGATGCGGACCACGTCCTCGCCCTTCTCGATGGGGAAGAAGTCTGGGTTTGGCGTCGGGACGGTGGCCTGCTGTGTGAAGTAGCGCTGGGCCACCTCGCGGCTGGGCATGAGCAGGTCCGGCGCGTTCTCGACCTCCACAAAGAGCGGGTAGCTCGCGCCGTAGCCGACGAGCCGGAGGCCGCCCTCTAGCACGAGGAAGAACAGCACCGGTAGCAGCAGCATCGCGACGGTGAACGCGCGCTTGCGGCCGGGCGATAGTTCGCCGGAAGGCGTGGGTCCGTCCGCCTCGGGGCCGAGGCGGGGGGAGTCGTCGGTGGACATCGGGATGGGGTCGGATCGGGCGCAGACTACGCTCGCTCGGTGCGCGATGCCGGGGTCTCAGCGTCCGCCTACGGCCGTGAACCCGCGCCGGAGGAGCCGCCAGTAGCGCACGGGCATCAGCCGCGTCAGCCATGCGCCCGCCCGTGCGCCGGTCGCGATGAGCAGCCGGGGCTGCCGTTTCTCGATGGCGTCCGCGATGGCCTCGCCGACTCGCTCGGGTGGCGTCCGCAAGAACACCCGGTCGAAGGTGGCCTGCTGGTGCGAGGCGAACGCGGAGTCCGCGCCCGCCCCGATGCGCGCCCGCTTCGCGATGTTGGTCGCCACGCCGCCGGGGTGCACGACGGTCACGCCGAGGCCGGTCCCTTCCAGTTCGTGCCGGAGCGATTCGCTGAAGCCGCGCACGGCAAACTTGGAGGCTGCGTACGCCGTCTGCTCTGCGGGTGCGATGAGCCCGAACAGGCTGGAGAGATTCACGATCTGCGCCTCGTCCGCCGCCTGGAGGTGCGGCAGAAACGCCTTCGTGAGCCCGATCAGGCCGAACACGTTGACCTCGAAGAGCCACCGGATGTCGTCCATCGAGAGCTCTTCGAAGCTTCCCGCCAGGGCGACGCCCGCGTTGTTGACGAGCACGGTCACGCGCCCGTGGGCTTTCAGAACGGCCTCGGGCAGCGCGCCGACAGCCTCCGCATCCGCCACGTCCAGTTCGTGCGTGGAGACGGTCGCGCCGAGGGCGTCCGCCTCGGTGGCGATCTCAGCCAGCCCGGCGGCGTCGCGGTCCACGAGGGCGAGCGCGCTGCCTCTCCTCGCGAGGGACAGCGAGGTGGCCCGCCCGATGCCCGAGGCGGCCCCGGTCACGACGGCGACGGCGGTAGAGAGGTCGAGGCGGGTCATGTATGCTCCTGCACGAACTGGTGCCAGCGGCGGGCGGCGGCGGTCCAGCCCTGCTCGGCAGAGCGACTGACGTGCGTCAGGTGGAGAAAGCCGTGCGGTTGGTCGGCTTGGCGGACGAGCACGGTGGGTGTCCCGGCAGCCTCCAGCGCGTGGGCGTAGCCCTCGCCCTCATCGCGGAGCACGTCGAATCCGGCGGTAAGGACGAACGCGGGCGCGAGGCCGGCCAGGACGCCGTGGAGGGGCGACATGCGCGGATCGCGGGCTACATCGGCGCCGCCAGAGTAGACCTCAAAGAACGCCGCGCGGAGATCGTCGGGAAGGAGGAAGCCATCGAACCACTCGCGCGAGGCGTACGTGCCGGGGTGGTCCGTGGCGGGGTAGATCAGGAACTGCGCGGCGGGCGGGGCCTCGTCTCGCGTGGCCTGCGCGACTCCTGCCGCCAGGTTGCCCCCCGCGCTATCTCCCGCGACGGTGACTCGGTCCACGTCCACGCCGAGGCGGGCGGTGTGGGCCTGAGCCCAGCGGAAAGCCGCTACGCAGTCGTCGTACGCGGCGGGGAAGCGGTGCTCCGGCGCGAGGCGGTAGGCCACGCTCAGGACGGCGTGCCGGGCCTCGCGGCAGAGCACGCGGCAGGGCTCGTCGTGCGTTTCCAGGTCGCCCTCGACGAACCCGCCGCCGTGGAAAAACACGACCAGCGGCGGGCGGTCCTCGCCTTCGGG
>JBCDKM010000017.1:0-107588 GCA_038746605.1 Bacteroidota bacterium | reverse complement strand
CGCCCCAGCGCCGTGCCGCTCTGGCAGAGGCCGTCCGTCGCCTGGATGGCGCCGAGCGGGCGCCGCACGCCCTGGCGGCTCGCGTGATGAGCGACGCGGGCTGAGGGAGGACCGTCGGCGCCTGACGGGTTCTCTCCCATCCGGTTGTCACATCTCGGCTCTTCCCGCCTCGGCAGCGAGGCGGGCAGGGTGGCAGCGTGTGCCTCGCTCAGAGATGCCTCGCTCAGAGGCCATGTGACCGCATGGTATCTTCGCCCGGCTTTTCTGGCAGCGGCTCCTTCTCCACGTCCACGACTCCGACATGGCACAAGACTCAGGAAACGAACCCCCCGGCCTCGGCACAGCGGGTCTAGCGAGCGGTCAGCAGTGGTTCGGGCACCCTCGCGGGCTGTCCACGCTGTTCTTTACCGAGATGTGGGAGCGGTTCTCGTACTACGGGATGCGCGCCCTCCTCGTCCTGTTCATGACGGCGCCGGTGGCTGTGGCTAACCCTGGCTTCGGCTTCGCCGACGGGCAGGCCACCGCCATCTACGGGCTGTACACCTTCTTTGTGTACGTGCTCTCGCTGCCGGGCGGCTGGGTCGCGGACAACCTCTGGGGCGGGAAGAAGGCCGTCTTCGTCGGTGGCTGCATCATAGCGGCGGGGCACTTCACGATGGCGGCGCCTCTGGTGGGCCTGCCGGAGATGCCGACATTCTTCCTCGGGCTCATTCTCGTCGTCATCGGGACCGGGCTCTTGAAGCCAAACGTCTCCGCCATCGTGGGCGATCTCTACCCGGAGGGCGGGGCGCGGCGCGATGCCGGGTTCTCCATCTTCTACATGGGCATCAACATCGGCGCCATCCTGGGGCCGCTGCTCTGCGGCCTTGTGGGCGAGGGCTACAACTGGCACTGGGGCTTCTCGCTGGCTGGCATCGGGATGTTCCTCGGGCTCATCCAGTACAAGCTCGGCGAGCGCCACCTGCTGGATGCGGGCCAACTGGAGACGGAGAAGCCCATGGAGGCTGTCCGCGCGACGGAGCAGAAGTTCTACGGCATCTCGGCGGGCTTCGCGCTGCTGTGCGTGCTGCTGGGCTACCTGATGTACTCCGGCACCATCGGGCTCACGCTCGAAGGGCTGGCGGGCGCGCTGGGCATCGTCACCGTCGTGATCACGCTCGGCTTCTTCGGCTACATCATCTTCGCGGGTGGCCACACGACGGAGGAGAAGAAGAAGCTGGGCGTCATCCTCTGGCTGTTCGTCCTGGCCGCGCTCTTCTGGAGCGGGTTTGAGCAGGCGGGCTCCTCGCTGAACCTCTTCGCGCGAGACCTCACCGACCGCGACATCTTCGGCACGCTCGTGCCCGCCTCGACGCTGCAGCTCATCAACCCGCTGTTCATTGTCATCTTCGCGCCCATCTTCGGGAGCACGTGGGTCTGGCTGGCGAAGCGGAATCAGAATCCGAGCATCCCGGTCAAGTTTGCTCTCGGCCTCCTCGGGCTGGCGGGCGGCTTCTTCGTGCTCGCGTGGGGCTCGGCCAACGCGAGCGTCGAGAACCCGGTCTCCCCGGCGTGGCTCATCGTGACGTACTTCCTGCACACCTGCGGCGAGCTGTGCCTCAGCCCGGTCGGCCTGAGTTCCATGACGAAGCTGGCGCCACGCAGCCGCGTGAGCCAGATGATGGGTATCTGGTTCGTGGCCGCTGCGCTCGGCAACCTCTTCGCGGGCCTGATGGCGGGCATGATCGAGGACCTCCCGGCGGCAGAGCTGTTCTCATTCGTCGCAATGCTCGTCGGCGGCGGCGGCCTGGTGGCGCTCCTCGTGAGCCCGTTCGTGAAGCGCCTTATGGGCGAGGTCGAGTAGCCCCGCCTCGGGACTCCGCCCGTAGCTTCCGTCTCTCTCTTCTGCGCCCCGCTGGTCACGGTTCCAGCGGGGCGCGTGTTTCCCCTCCCTCGCGATGACCGACGTTCAAATCACCGTTCTCCCTCACGCCGATGGCCTCGCGCTGCCGGAGCCGTCCACGTCCGGCAGTGCGGGCCTCGACCTCCGCGCCGCCGTGCCCGAGGCGGAGCCGCTCGTGCTGGAGCCAGGCGGCATCGCCCTCGTGCCGACGGGCCTCCAGATCGCGCTTCCCCCCGGGACAGAGGGACAGGTCCGGCCGCGCTCTGGTCTCGCAGCGAAGCACGGCGTGACTGTTCTCAACAGCCCGGGGACGGTGGATGCGGACTATCGCGGCGAGGTCAAGGTCATCCTCATCAACCACGGGCGTGAGGCGTTCGAGGTGAGCCGGGGCGAGCGCATCGCACAGATGGTGGTGGCAAGATATGTGCCCGTCCGGTTGTGTCCTGTTGACGCTCTGGACGAAACTGCTCGTGGTACGGGTGGCTTCGGCTCGACGGGCGTCGTTTGATCATCTTGGCTCTCTCGCGATCCCATGAACCGGTTCCTGCTCCTCCTTGGGATGACCCTTCCCATCGTCTCCGTGTCCGCTCAAGAGAGGACGCCGTGCGAACTCCCGGGACAGTGGTGCTCCGCAAAGGTTCAGCCCCAGCCTGACGGATCGTTCGTATACCCTCAGGATGAGGAGCGAAATCGCATCCCAGACTTCAGTTACGCGGGGTATCGCCATGGTGAGCCCCTCCCGTCACTCTGGAGGCTACCTGTCCTGCGTATCGAAGGACCGGAGATGTCAGACCCCACAGCAGGCATCCAAGCTGCAATCAACGAGGTCGGGACATGGGAGCGTGACGCTGATGGCTATCGAGGTGTAGTACAGCTAGGTCCTGGGCTGTACCGTCTCCGAGAGCCAGTTGAGATCTCGCACTCCGGTGTCATCCTGAGAGGTGCAGGGGCGAGCCGAGACACACTGACGGGTACCACGCTCTTTGCTGAGAAGCGGATGATGCGTCTTAGTCCGGTGCCTCAGGCCGCTCTCACAGTCGGGCGACGGAATGGCGAGAGATCGTACGGATGGGTGTCTTGGTCACAGTCCGTCGAAGGGCCTCGTGTAGAGATTATCACGCCGTTTGTGACCGTCGGAGACCGGCAAGTCGAGGTCGCGAATCCGGGACAGTTTGAGGTCGGGGATGCGGTTGTAGTCGAGCGACGCTGCACCGACCGGTGGTTGGAGGCGATTGACCGCGGCGGGGTCGACATCCGCCGCGAGGCAGCCCCCAACACGTTTTGGCGATGTGAGGCGGACGGGGCGCGTCAGCTAGACGCTGTGTTCTTTCGTCGTGTCGAGGCCATCCGAGGACGAATGCTCGTTCTCGACGCACCGCTGTACGATCATATCGACCGCGCCCTCGCACCTGCAACCGTTCAGCGAGTCTCCGATGCGTACTTGGACTACGCCGACACACAACCCAACGGAATGGTGCGGAATGTCGGCGTCGAGAACCTGCGTGTGACCCACGAAGTGGACACCAGCCAGACCGAACGGCTAGATGCGTATGGTGGCTGGGCCTTTATGACGGACGAGGACCACATTCCGGGAGCCATCATCTTCCGGATGGTAGAGGATGCGTGGGCACGTGACCTGATCCTGACCCGGTGGCGGGACTATGGTGTTGGATCGCGTGTGGCGACTCGAGTCACCGTTGAGCGAGTACTGGCCGCGGAGCCCGTCGCTAAGATTCGTGGCGGGGTGCGGTACGGGTTCTCTGTCGGCGGATGGAGCCAGCTGTTCCTACTACAGGATGTATCGGCCTACCGGTGCCGTCATAGTTTCACCGTCAACGGGGGAATCACGTCGTCAGGCATTGCTTTCGTACGGCCCACCGCCTATCTCGCCGTCAACGATGACGGCTCGCATCGCGCGTGGAGCAGCGGGATCCTGTTCGATAACCTACGCCACGTCCAGCCGTGGAGTCCGGTTCCGCTCGGGATGTACAGCGCCGCCCACTGGGGCAGCGACCGCGGGTCGGGAGAGTACAGCCCCGGGCACGGTTGGACAGGAGTTCACCAGGTAGCCTGGAATGTCTCGTTAGGGGAAGAGCCTGTCTTCGGGAAGTACCTCCACTTACGCGTTGGGGACCCGCCGCTGGCACAGAATTACATTATCGGATACGAAGACGCCCGAAACGGCGTGCGTCCGCCGGTGACATCAGGGCACGGTGGAAACGCACGGCCCAATGGAGTCGGATATACGGAGCAGGGAGAGGGGCGTCTGTATCCGGTCTCCCTTTATGACGCACAGCGGGATGCCCGGAGGCGCCGCTAACTACGTTTTATCGACTACTCGTCCAAAGAGGGCGTCCATCTGAAGGATCTCGCCAGAGGAGGGGGCGCGAAGGAGATCGAGTGGCCGTAAGAACTGGAAGCCGAACGGCCGCAGGTGATTCGAGAGGCTACCAAACGTCGGCTCTCCCTGGTAGCTCGGCGAGAGAGCAATTTCCAGAAGGACAAATCCCACGCGGTCCAGCGTAGCCTCAGCTCCCCGCAAAGCTTCGAGTTCGAAGCCCTGGAGGTCCAGCTTCAGCAGGGTAGAAGTCGTGATCTCACGGTTGGAGAGAGCAGCGTCCAGCGTGGTCACGGGGACCTCAATTCTCTCCAAGTGGGGTTGAACGAGCTCATCTCCTCCTGAGACAACGGGAAGTGCGGAGGAGGCCAAGGAGTACTCGTTTCGCCCGAATGAAAGAAGGCCGACGGAGGCGCCGAGGGCTGTCTCCACAAGACGAACCCGTGGTTCCCACTCAAAGAAGCCTCGGAACCGAGCGGCGACCTCTGGCAAGGGCTCGAATGAGACAACGTGGGCACCCGGAAAGGTCTCGATCATCGCGCGAGCGAACTGACCCACGTTCGCTCCGCCGTCAATGACTAGGTCGGGTGAGAGGCCCTGTCTGCGAAGGGAGCGGGCGAGTTGGAAAGCTGTAATCGAGAATGGCTTCCAACTCCTTGCGGCCCGTAGCCCCCCAGGCTCCCGGAGGACTCGAAGCAGTGGGCCGACCCGGTCGAAGGCACTCATCACTCTACTCGGCTTCTGTGCGGATCAGATTGAGTAGTACGTACTGATTCCAGGCGGTCAGCCAACCACGCCGTTGCAACGCGCGTTCTGCACGGTCAGCGGCACGAAGCAACACATTCCCCGGACGCGACGGAATGATGACCGACGTACCCACGGCTACGGGAGCTGCTAAGAGACCACTGTATGTGCTCTCTACGCGCCATCGGTCCGATGTCGCGATCCGGTGCAGATCCCGCGCGGAGAGAGGGAGTTCGTCTTCCGTTCGAGCCTGTGGCGTGAGGTAACGAAACAGCTTGAGGAATGGGTTGTCGAGTAGTGGTTCTAGAAAAACCGCTCGGCCACCAGGCTTGAGGACACGGTGGACCTCTGCCAACGCGGTATCGATATCGAGGTGGTGCACGATACCCTCGCCGATCACGAGGTCGAACGTAGCCTCTGGATAGGGAAGCACATGCGCGTCTCCGACGACAAAGCGAAAGCGGTCGCCGGGGTAGCCCGCATCGCGCGCTGCAGCGTTGGCCTTCTCAATGTAGATGGTCGAGATGTCGATACCGTCGACCTCGGCGCCGTGCTTGAGGGCAGTCAGGCTGCGCTCACCGAGGCCGCAGCCGTAGTCCAGCACGCGGCTGGTCGTAGCCTCGCAGAGGGCGTCCTCTAGAGTCGCACGAAGGCGTACAACGCCGGGATAGGTCCAGATGTGGGAGAACCGATTCTTCAGTTGGACGCTCTCGCCCAGGATATCATGATCGGTATGCGCCTCTCGCTCGCGTTCCACGCGCGCGTGGAGGGTGTCGCTGTAGGATGCCATGCCTCTAAGCTACGCGGCTCCCGGACCGGGGAGCCGTTCCAGGAGTCCAAGCCAACGATCTCGAACGACGTCTGGCGCGAAGGTACTCATGTAACGGTCCCTCGCCGCGGCGGAGAAGGCTTGCCAGGTATCGAGAGGACGGAGTTGCTCCACCGCATCGGCCAGAGACGAGGGGTTGTGCGGAGGCGCCAGTAGCCCCGAGCGTCCGTCCTCAATCATCTCTGGGATGCTCGCGTGAGGTGTCGCCACGACGGGCGTTCCTGCGTTGAGGGCCTCCATAATGGTGAGCGGGTGAGCCTCTGTTGGGTAGGTGGTAGGCAAGAGAAACACATCCGCGTGCAGGTAGAGGCGTCGGACTTCCCGGCGGTCGTTTACGCTTCCCATGTGCTTCACGACAGGGCGAAGACCGAGAGCGTCTACTCGAGACCAGAACTCTGTCTCGGGCTGAGGGCCGGTCCACCGCCCCGCCCAGGTTGCACGCACGGGGGTGCCCCTGCGATGGAGTTCACCTACTGCTTCGAGCACATCGAGGTAGCCTTTGGTCGGGATCATTCCCGAGAGATAGAGCAGCCGAATCGGATCGCCAGGCCGGCGGACGGTCCGGTCACGAGCGAACGCAACTGGAGACAGGTGGGTGTCCTCGGCCGTTGTGTTCGGAGAGACGAAGCGCTTAGGGGCTGGGACCCATGCAGCGCACCGCTCGGCGAGCCCCGGTGTGTTGAACGAGAGGGCCGAGAGTCTTCGAACAAGGCGACGCGCGCTAAACCGGGTGACGGGGTTCTCAAAAAGTTTCTGGAAGTCGCCGTGATGGACGACAGCAACGACTGGACGGCGAGAGCCGAGTGGAAAGACAACGGCAGCAAGGTCGCGGAGGTGCCCGATGGGCTTGGGCGAGATGGTCGTCCAGATGACAGGGGCATCCGGGAGGTCAGCGAGGGCCTCCCGAACATGTCGCCGGGCGTCGAGATAGTGGCGGAGACGTCGCAGCGCCGATTCGTCGGCTCGAACGTCGTGCTCAGGTGCAGAGAGGTTGACGCGATGAACACGTACACCTGGGATCTCTTCGAGGACATCGGAGAGGGTTCGTGTTGCCACGGCCTGCCCGTCCAGCGGAGGCGGAAAGCGGCCGACAATCGCGATGTCGGGGGGCAGCGGTCTCATTCGGTGATAGCGTGCAAGCTGTTGGCACGGCGGGAGAGGTGGACGAGGGCTGTGAGGGCCAGCCGGGCGCTCAGCCCGAGTCCTCGCTTGGACCTCGCACGTCCGTCCTGGAAGGCCTTCCACAGGCCGCGAGCAAAGGCGTCGGGACCATACTCCGCGATGATCTCTTGAGAGGCCGTGCCCATTGCCTGCCGGTCGGCCTCGGGCATCTCGTGGAGGCGGACGAGAAGGTCTGTGAGGGCCTCGGTATCTCCGGGCTCAAACGTCCATCCGTTCCGGCCCCGTTCGACAAGGTGAGGAGCGCACCCGGCTCCCGTCGAGACGAGGACGGGCAGCCCCGCGGCCATCGCTTCGTTGACGACGAGAGCCCACTGGTCCATCTGCGCTGCATGGACGAACGCCTCCGCCCGGCCGTAATAGAGTGGTAGCGTGTCGCGCTGCTGGAATCCACAGAAGACGACTCCCCCACCTGCCATGTCCTCCAACTCTGCTCGAAGCGGTCCATCTCCTAAGAGCAAGAGGCGCCATGGGAACGCCACGCGCTCGCGGTAGGCAGCGTAAGCCGTGAGAAGAGATGGGAGCCCCTTTCTCGCGATCATCCGATTCGAAGCGATCACATACGGGGCCGGGTCATCGAGCCCGGGAAGCTCTGGTGGAGCCTCCCGACGGGCGCCGTCCTGAAAGAATGCATTATCGACGGCACTGTACCCGCGAGCGATGTGATCTCGCGGGAGACCGAAGTCGGCGAGATAGTCGGCATGGGCCTTGCCGCCGACGAGGGCTGAGTCAGTCTGCCGGACGAGGATCTGCTTCAACGACTCGCGCCAACTGGAGCGAGGGGCGTCGGTAGCCGATGAGACGTTCATCATAATGGCCGTCTTGCGGTGACTCCGGCACCACCGAAGAGCGGCCCATGCTTCAGGGGTGGAGTAGCTCGGGAAGGCGACGGCCTCGGGGGCGATGCGGCCCAGCGCAGCTTCGACGGCGCCAGTCATCTCTGTGGAGGCGACGTGGTCATAGACCGACCCTGGCAGGGCGATCTCCCACTGGAAAGGAACCGTCCGGGCCTCGGTATCCCAGTCGTAGGTCGTGTCCTGAGAGGCAACCTCCAGAGCCACGAGGTCATGGTCGTGCTGGAGAAGAAGCGCGTGGGCCGCTCGAAGGCGGGCGATGTGGTACGGGCCCAAGCGGGCCCAGATCACGCACACACGAGGCCGTTGGGTCATGGGGGCGGCAAGAAGGTATCCAACAGGCGAGACGTGAAGGCCTTGACCGTATGCCGGGTAGCGAACGCTGCCGCTGAACGTGCATCGAACCCCGTGTGGGGCATCTCCATTGCGCGGACAAGGGCAGCTGCGAGGGCTGTGCTATCCGATGTGTCCAGTGTTTGACCGAGGCGGTGTGTCTGGACTTGATGTCCCATGAGGCCCCAAGACTGGGATAGGACGGGCACGCCTGCGGCGGCTGCTCGCATCACGATCCCACTCGACCCCGTGTGCCGCTGGTAGGGCGCCAGTACTTGATCCGCCGCTGCGATCAGGTTCTGCACCTGATCGTCCGGGACAAAGCCGTCTTGGTAGATCAACTGCACGTCTGTGGACTCGCGTAATTCTCGAATCTCCCTCGTGAGGCGGGCCCGATACGGGCCAAGAGCCCGACCGGCCAGTACGACCGTCAAACGGCGTGCCTCGTGAGGGCGGAGATGACCGAGGGACCGAAACAGAACGGAAACTCCTTTGCGCTCGGTAAGACTGCCGATGAGAAGACCGAGATGCCGACCTGGCTCGACCCCGAGGGCGGACCGCACGCTCTGAACATCCTGAGTCGGCGAGGTGATGAAGGCCGGGTCTGGTAAGGCATGGACGCGCGTTTCTTGCGTCATGGCCCGGATAGCTGATACAGCCGTTGGGTCCAGCGAGAACACGTCTGAAAGACGACGATGACGTAGCGCTTGCCTCAGCGTGACCCGCTTCCTCGTGCGGTTGAGCCTCTCGCCCAGACTCCGAGGAGGAAACCCGAGAGCCGTGTAGTGGAGATCGGGACGAAACAGCACTCCCGCTAGTCGGGTCTCTGAAGGGAGAGACACACGGAGGGCGAGGGCGGGCTGAAGAGAATCCATGTACGTCGCTACCACAGCGTTCGGATGGTAGCGGGCGGTGACCTCAGATAGGTGCTTGTAGGCGTGGCGAGCGATCTGGTGGAGCGGTCCACCAGGATCGGGTGGGAGGGGGTGGGCCTGGATGGAAGGGGACGAGGCAAGACGAAGCAACTCCGGTGAGTCTTCGAACTGCCGCTCATCCACCGCGAGGATGAGGTCTCCCTCGTATGGGCGCTGTGCCCATGCCGATGCGATCCAGAAGATGTGATCCGCATGGTGCCCGCTCGCATGGGGATCGAACAGGAGGAGGCGGCTCATGCGGAGGAAGCGTCGGATTGTAGGAAGCGTCGGATCAGGGTGTAAGGCAGCAAACCTGCTCCCACCGCGACGAGCGGGTACCCTACGAGGACAGCTGAGATGAGGGCCCAGAGCGGCCACCCTAGGAACCACGCGGCAGCTGCAGGGAGACCTGCCCCCAGGATTGCGACGGCGCAAGCGTGAATGATCAGCCCCACGTGGGCATGACCCGTCTCACGGGAGAAGATGTAGCCGATTGCGAGCAGAACCGCGAACTCACTGAGGAGAGTTGCCAAGGCAGCTCCCGTTGGCCCATAAGGCGCGATTAGAGCCACGTTGAGGATCACGTTCGCCCCTCCCCCTACCAGCACGGCGCGCATGTAGGCTACCTGACGGTTCCACGCGAGCAGCGGGATGCCAAAAGTCATCGCGATGTACATCACGGAGCCGTTGGCGAGAAGCAACATGAGGGGAGCCGCCGCCTCCGCATACAGGTCGCCGTAGAGCAGGGTGAGGAGGTCCGTCGCGATGAAAGGGGCAACGACAACCAGCGGAACCCCAGAGGCCAGCATAAAGCGGGCGAACGAACGACTGCGTTGACGCATCGCTGCAGCGTCCCCGTACGCGGTGGATAGTGCAGGGAAGAAAGCAGGGCTTAAGATGGCGGAGGGGGCAAGAGCGAGCCCCAGCACCTTGTAGGCTGCTCCATACAGGCCTACCTCGGCGGTTGTGCGGATCGCCTCCAGCATGAGCCGGTCGAGGCTGTAGTAGATCTCACTCACAAACGACGCAGCGGCGAGCGGAATCGAGGCCGCGAACAGCGCGCGAAGGGCAGGGCGATCCACCCGGAGACGGGGCATCCCGAAATCGCGAGCGTACGCTATGAACAGGCTCGCATTGCTTAGAAGAGGTGCTCCTACAAGTGCGAGCGCTGCCAGGGGGAGATGAGAGGGCTCCCGAACGAATGCAAGAACGACCGTAGCGGTGAGTGCCGACGCCGTCGCATCCCGAGCGGCGATTATGCCCATTCGTTCGATTCCCTGGTAGACCCAGTCCAGCCGGATGGCCTGGACGAGTAGCTGGGCCCCCATGAGGGCAAGGGCCCACGTCGCTTCGGGCGTCTCGTGGAGCAGAACGACGATCGTCCCGTAGACGATGCTCGAGAGCAGGGCGAGCGTGAGCCGTGCGCTCAGGACGTCCGAGACGAGATCTCGTACGGTCGCCTTGTCGCGCGCAATCTCACGAACCGTGTACTTATCGAACCCGAGAGAGACCGTGAGTAGAAAGTAGGCCAGGAGCGCTAGCCCAAAACTCAACACTCCATACGCGTCCGGGGCAAGCACTCTCGCAAGATGGACCCAGGTTACGAAGTTGAGCCCTAGAACAGCTGCACGGGCAACGGTGAGGGCGCCGATATTCTTCGCAATCCTCCGTGCGACGCTCACGACGTAGGGGAGCGATCAGCCTCACGGTGCCAGCGACTTCGATCCGCGAGCCCATGGAGAGCCCCCATCAGCAGGGTCACGACGAGCATCTGATCGAGAATCGAGAACGGGTTGGACGTTGAGACGACCGGTGTGAAGGCAATGAGGGCGGACACAAGCCCGATCGTGATCGCAGTCAGAGATGCGCTGAGAGTCTTTCGAAGAAGAGCCGATAAGCTGCGGAGAATGGCTCCTCCCCAGACCACTCCCATCAGGAAAAGCCCGACGGTTCCCGTTTTGAGCCAAAGGGCAACAAAGCCGTTGTGGACAAAGCCGGTGAAGGTCGTCTTCCGTAGGATGATGTTAAAGAAGGGAATGTCTCGTCCGAACCCCCATCCGAGAAGCGGTTGCTCACGGATGAGGTCAAAGGCTGCTGCACTCTCTGCAAAGCGGTTCAGCAGAGAGATGTCCTTCGTGACAGCGTTTTCGAGTGTCGCGAGGCGGTTGAGCGTGCCAATCGCGAGGAGAACCGCGGCATCGCCCAGTACCAAGAGGGCGCCCACACCCATCGTGAGGACTATCGCAACGAGCCCAATGGTTGCGTGGCGGCGATTACGCCCCCTAGTGAAAGTCAGAACGCAGATGATGCCAATGACGCCTGCTGCCCAGAACCCCCGTGATTTCGTGAGGACCAGCCCCCCGAACAAAACGAGAGCGAGCCCAAACAACGCAGTCAAGAGGAGGGGACGCCATCGGGACTGGTTGTTCCACGCTGCGGGTAGACTCGCTAGGGCGAGCAACAGGCCAGACGTGATGCCAGTCTCTGAGAGGTTGTAGCGCGCGTCTGCGATTTGCCAGTACTCGCTAGCTCCCGCGATCACGCCTCGAAGGTTGATGAAGCCGAAGGCCGTCCCGGCGAGACCGTAGACCACGAGCGCAAGCGCAACGCTTAGTGCGCCTCGCTCATAGCGCGTGCAGATGTCTTTGACCGGTAGGTAGAGAAGAAACGGAATCGCTGCGAGGATATCCGCCCGGAGGAGGAACGAATTCGCTCCCATCCAGATGCCCCACAGAGTGGCAGCGGGAATCCCCACTACGCCCCATGCAACCGCTGCCAAATCGAAAAATGAGGTCACGATGGGGCGGGGCGAAAGCACCGCTGTGGTGTACCAGTAGGCGAGGTAGCCGACGAGCACAAGACCGCTCACTAGTTCACCGATCTGCGTCCCGTCCCCTCCGAAGATCTGGAAGGCGGAAAAGAGGAGCACGAACCCAAGCTGTATAACGGGTCCGGGGCGGAACGAAGTAGCAAAGGCGGTAACGGTAGCCGCTCCGGCGAAGACGAGTGCGTGCGTCGGGTTCGAGGACGCGAGGCCGAACGCTATGAGGAGTGCTAACGCGCCAGCGATAACCAGACTGCCTGTGGGGAGGCGGTCGGATGATATCTGAGCTGTTATAAGCGTGGGCACGCCTCTAGGAACTCCGTAAGCGAGATAGCACCACGGGTCCTAGACGCTGGATGGTCCCCACCCCAACGACGCAAACCATCGCCAGAAGGACCGCTGAGATCGTCATCGACACAACGAGGACAGAGCGTCGCGGCTCCGCTTTTAGCGGAGGCGGGATGGCCTCGTCGAGGACCTGAACCGCGCTCGCCTCCCGTTGCTGCTGGAGCCGGGCCTGTTCGTAGAGCGGCTGAACCTCTTCGATGATCCGTGCCTGGGTCACGATTGCCTGCGTCGCCTCTGCGTACTGCCTTTGGACCTGAGGCAGAGCTTGCAGCGGGACGGGCATGACTGCTTCCTGTCCTCGCTGAAGGCGAGCTACCTGCTCTCGCGCAGCCGAAAGAGCAGCCTGCGCAGCTACTACGTCTGGGTTCTCAGGACCAAACTGGGAGAGGAGCGACTGGTATTGGGCTTCCGCCACGGCCACCTGCGACTGCGCCGTCCCGAGGGCGCTCATGACGGCGGAGGCCTGTGCATCAGGTTCGACCACACCGTAGCGCTCTTGGAGGGCTTGCAACTCGGCCTGAGCGGAGTCCAGTTCCAGATTCGCCTGCTGAAGGCGGGACTCCAGCAGAGCCCGGTTCTCCGATGCACTTTGTGACGAGAGTTCGATGTGTCGCTCGTTGAGATGCTGGACGAGGAAGTTGGAGATCTGTGCTGCCCGGTCAGGATCGGGGTCAAGGACCTGGATCGACAGGTAGTCGTAGTCGAGGCTGACGTCGAATGTGGAGCGCTCGCCAAGCTCGTAGATGGCGAATAGCCGTGGGTCGAGCTCTTCGCTCAGGTCGTAAACCTCGACCAGATTGAACTGGTCAACGGCCGCCCCGAGTGTCTCGCGGCTCGTCAGAATGGCGAGGTACCGGGTGTAACTGCCGCCGCCGCCGAAGAGGGCCGCTGCCGATGGCGCGATGTTCCCGAGAAGACCTGCCGCAAGCCCGCCGCCGCCCTCGGGGAGCAGGACCCGAGTCTCAGCTCGATACTGGTTAGGAAGCGAGAGGGCGTACCAGACCGAGCCAATGCTGGAGAGAACAAAGATGGCGACGAGCCACCACCGCGTCTGGTAGAGGAGGCGCGCGCCGTCCCACAGCCGTTCCAGTAGCCGTTCGTTATCATCTACAGCAGAGGGCCTGCCGCTCTTCAGACCCTCGCTAGGGACCGGAGACATCGCGCCGTCTCCATTGCCCGTCGATGTCGTGGAGACCTCCATGGGATCAGTTGCCTGCGGCGTTGTTGAGGGCGATAACGGCGAGGATGATGGACGCGACAGCGCCGGTTGCGCTGGCGATGCTCTGGATGAGCTGAGTTCGGGCTTGGCGCGCGTCGCGTCGTTCCTCGCGGAGAGCGCGAGCTTCGTCTCGCTCCGCCTGCCGTTGTTGTAGTGCGACCTGTGCGGCCTGTGGAGTGTCGGCAATCACCTCGCGAGAAACGAACACGGCGTCACCGAGTGCGATGCGCTGCCCCTCGTCAGGAACGAGGCGGCCAGTTCCGGCTTCGAGGAGAAAAACGTCTGTAGCGCCGGGCGCCAGTCCGCCGGCCTCGTTCACGTAGGCACTGGCCGTGTGGTCGGGAGAGAAGGGGACAAACCCGGGTCGAGCGACGGCCCCGAAGACCCGAACGCCGTCGCCGCCGCGTGGTACGACGAGCCGGTCTCCATCTCGAAGCACAAGGCTAAGAGAGAGGGTTTCGCCGAGATCGAGTCCGAATCGAGGGGTTCGGGCGACCTCTTGACGGTAGTACAGTTGGTCAAGGAGATCGAGCCCGTCTCCACGGAGGTCAGCGACCTCGGCACTGTCCGGTGCCGAGCCGGTGCGCTCCAGGTAGGCCGCCCGGGGGAGTGCTTCGTCCGTTAGGCCCCCCGCGAGAGTAACGAGGTCTCCGACGGTCGTCTCTCCTGCACGGACCGGGTAGAAGCCGGGATACAGCACGGCCCCCTCCGCCGTAGCCGCTGCCGCGAGCGGGTCCGCATCCGCGACGGAAATCTGGTCGCGTGGGCCAACGGGCGTCGTAGCGGCCTCGATAGGTGTGAGGGTGCGCTCCGGCCCGCCGAACCGGAGGAAGCGATACACGGCGCTCTCCTGTGCGCCTGCAACGATGCCGAGGTCGGCGACAGTGTCGCCGGGGCGAAGGTCGTAGATCCCAGGCCGGAGAACTGCTCCGCTCACGAACACGCCCTCACGCCGGGGGGAGAATGCCGGGAGCTGGACGCGGTCGCCATCGCGGAGATAGGGGTTGTAGCGCGTATCGCCGGTCGCGAAATAACGCGCGATGTCGACCAGGAGAACCGTGCCGTCTTCTCGTTGCACCCGGACATTGCGGTAGGCAGCGCGTAGAGTCGCGCTGTCCTCCAGGGCACCGTAGTCCAGCAGTGTGGCAATGGGAGAGCCGAGTGTGGCCGAGGTCAGAGCGTCCTCGACCCTGCCGACGGCGCGCACCACGTGACGGCCGGGGTCGGGGACGGCCCCAGAGACATGGACGAAGAACTGGCGGGGCTCTGCGAGTGTCACATCGGTCGTGACGTTGGCGAAGCGGCGCTGGAGAGCGGGGCGGACCCGTGCCAGGACAGAGGCGAGAGTCTGGCCCGCCGCGTCGAAGCTGCCTGCCTCGGGGATTGCGAGGCGACCCTCGGCGGAAACGGCCGTAGCCACCTGCCGGGGCACCGACCCTCCGATGGTGACCGTGAACACGTCCCCCGGTCCAACGATGTACTCGTCCGGCTTCACAGCGCCCTCTAGCGCGATGGCATCGACGGGTGCCCGGCCGATCCGGGCGCCGGGCGTCGCGACCTGCAACGGGGTGCCGGGCGGAAGCGTCGGGGTCTGGGCGGCAAGCTCGCCGATGCCGACGAGCAGAAGCACCAAAGCGGCGCGGAGAAAGCGGACCATGAGGGCCGAAAGGAGGGCCGGGAGCGAACGGTAACTTGGCAGACCAAAGTACGCTCGCGTCTCCGGGAGAGGGGACGGGGCGTCTCGTTTCGCCTCTCTTCGCCGTCTCTCCGTGCTCTCGCGTCCGGCTCCTGCCAAGGTCAACCTCGGCCTCTATGTCCTCCGCCGCCGCCCGGACGGTTATCACGAGATCGAAACGGTCTTCGTGCCCATCAGCTGGCACGATGAGCTCACGGCCGAGCCACACGATACCCTCGTGCTGACGACCTCCGATCCAGCGCTGCCTACAGACCGAGGCAACCTCGTGTGGCGTGCTGCGGAGGCGCTGGCGGAGTGGGCGGGAATCGAGCCTCGCGCCCGGCTCCACCTGGACAAGCGCGTGCCCTACGGTGCCGGGCTAGGGAGCGGCTCCTCGGATGCGGCAGTGGCGCTCCAACTCTGCGCAGAGCTGTGGCACCTGGACGTTCCAGAGGCCGACCTTCACCGCCTCGGGGAGAGGCTGGGAGCAGATGTCCCCTTTTTCCTGGGGGAGGGCGCGATGCTCGGCACCGGCCTCGGCAGTGACCTCGTGCCCCTCGCTCGCGCTGAAGGCTCGCTGTGGCGATGTCCGTTCGCTCTGGTGGTAGCGGTGCCGCCGGTGCATGTGAACACGGCCGAAGCATATCGCCTCATCGCGCCCAGCTCTGCGGACCGGGCGGATCTCGCGGCAGCCGTCACGTCCGACGATCTGGAACGCTGGCGGCGCGAGGTGACGAATGACTTCGAGGCGCCCGTCGCGACCCGGCACCCGGGGGTTCGCGAGATGCTGCGCACCCTTCGCCAGTCCGGCGCGGGCTGGGCGGCGCTCTCCGGTTCGGGCAGTTCGGTCGTCGGGGCGTTCGAGCGCGTTGCCGAGGCGGAGGCAGCAGCCGACGCAGCCCGGGAGGCGGGCGCGCGTGTCTGGGTGGAGCCTCCACGGGCAACGGGTTGATTCGCACCTAGCTTCGCGCCCTCACCCTCCACCGCTCCATGTCTTGGTGGCAAGCCGTCATCCTCGGTCTCTTGCAGGGAATCGCGGAGTTTCTCCCGATCTCGTCCTCCGGCCATCTCGTGCTCGGGCAGCATCTCCTCGGCCTCGACACGAAGGGAGCAGCCGATATCACCTTCGAGGTCTTCGTTCACTTCGGAACCGTGCTTTCCATCGTGACGGTCTACCGGGGGCGGATCTGGACCATCCTGACGGACCTCGTGCAGGCGCTTCGCCAGCCACGCACCATCGCGCAGGCGTTCCGTGGCGGGCCCATTGAGCGGGATAGTGCCGAGGGGAGCGCTGTTCCGAGCACTCGCCTTTCGCTCTACATCCTGCTCTCCATGGTGCCGACTGGCATCGTGTATGTCCTGTTCAAGGACACATTGGAAAGCGCGTTCTCGGATCCCCGGCTGGTCTGCGGAATGCTCCTCGTGACGGGCACCGTGCTGCTCCTCGCGAAGCTCCGCCCCAACCCGAGCGGCCACCTGACGCCGCTCAAGACGCTGCTCGTAGGACTGGCGCAGAGTGCGGCGCTGATCCCGGGCATCTCGCGCTCCGGCAGCACCATCTGCATGGCGATCTACCAGAACGTGGACCGCAAGGAGGCGGCGGATTTTTCGTTCCTGATGTCCCTCCCGGTGATCGTCGGCGCGACGCTACTGAAGACGTTGGATCTGCTAGAGACCGGCCTCACGATGGGCGCGCTCCCGCTGATCCTCGGGACGCTGGTGGCGTTTCTGAGCGGGATCTGGGCGATCAAGGTGGTGATCGCGTTCGTGCAGCGCGGCAGCCTGATCTGGTTCGCGGTGTACTGCTACGCCGTCGGCGTGCTGGGGCTGCTCTTTATCTAGCGTCCTTCCACCGTGGCTGTCTCCGCCTCGGTGCCGAGGCGGGCGGAGTCGGGTCTCAGGTGTAGGCCTCCAATCCGTTCAGGCCGAGGTAGTCCACCACGTCCTTGACCTTCTGGGCGCTCTCGCGATGGCAGACGAGGAGCGCGTCCTCGGCGTCCACCACCACCACGTCCTGAAGGCCCACGACCGCCACCATCCGCCCGTCGCGCGCCTTCGCGTACGACCGGCTCGCGTGGTGGAACAGGACGTGGCCCTCGGCAGCGTTGCCCTGCTCGTCTTTCTCCGCGACCGCGTGCACAGCACGCCAGTCGCCCACGTCGCTCCAGCCGAAGGCGCCGGGTACCACCCACACATCGCGCGCCTTCTCCATGATGCCCACGTCGATGGAGACCTTCGGCGTGCGCTCGTAGGCGTGCGCGATGGCGGCGTCCTGCCGGTCTGTGCCGAAGTCTGACGCGAGTGGCGCGAACAGGGCATGGATCTCCGGGAGGTGCTCGTCCATCTCCGCGAGGATGGCCTCTGCGCGCCAGATGAACATGCCGGAGTTCCAGAGGAAGTCGCCTGCCTCGACGAAGCGCTCGGCCGTCGCGAGGTCCGGTTTCTCCGCGAAGGTGCGGACGCGATGCGCTTGGGGCGTGTCGGCCGGGCCGTCGTCTTCCACGCCGTCCTCGTCTCCGAAAGCGTCGAACTGGATGTAGCCGTAACCGGTCTCGGGGTGCGTGGGGCGGATCCCGATGGTCACGAGTGGCCCGGGTGAGCCCTTCTCCCGGGTCTCCGCACGGGTTACGGCAGTGCGGAGAATCTCCTGGAAACGCGCCACATTCTGCACGAGGTGATCCGCTGGAAGGACGATCATCGTGGCATCCGGGTCCTTCGCGTAAAGGCGCGCGGCGGCGAGCGCGATGCAGGGCGCCGTGTTTCTCGCGACGGGCTCCGCGAGGATGTTGTCCGCTGGAATGGCCGGGAGGTGCTCCTGCGTCTTGGTCACGTAGTCCGCGTGCGTGACCACGAGGATGTTCTCCGGCTCCACGAGTCCCTGCAGCCTCGCGGCTGTGTTCTGGATCAGCGACGCCGGGCCGAGGACATCGAGGAATTGCTTGGGGTGGGCGCGGCGGCTGCGCGGCCAAAACCGGCTGCCGATGCCGCCCGCCATGATCACGGCGTAGAGGGACATGGAGGAGTGCGAGTCAGAGGGGTCGCAAGATAGCGGGCGCCCCTTCTGGAGGTCCCAGGTCTGCCCGCCTCGGTACCGAGGCGGACAGTGCCGGGGCAGGGCACCGCCTTCGATTCAAGTCCACCGCCGGATGGGCCGATCCTCCGCCTCGAATGTTCGCGCCCTTCACGCATAGAAATCAGTCGGCTCCCGAGATTGACGGCCGTTCGCGAACTGTACCGCGCCGCGCGGCGCGCCCCAACCCCAGCAGAGACATGAACATCGCAGTCGTCGGCACCGGATACGTCGGCCTCGTGGGAGGCACCTGCTTCGCCGAGATGGGCAACCAGGTCACCTGCGTCGACATCGACGAGGCCAAGGTCGCTAAGCTCCAGAGCGGCACCGTCACCATCTACGAGCCCGGCCTGGAGGTTTACTTCGAGCGCGGCATCCGCGAGAACCGCCTCCACTTCACCACCGAACTGGCGGAGGCTCTGGAGGACGCCGAGGTGGTCTTCCTCGCGCTGCCCACGCCGCCCGCCGAGGACGGCTCGGCGGACCTCAAGTACGTGCTCGGCGTCGCGGACGACATCGGTCGCCTGTTGGCCGCCAACCCGGACTGGGGCTACAAGGTGCTCGTGGACAAGAGCACGGTCCCCGTCGGCACGGCCGACCGCGTGACTGCCGCTGTCGAAGCGCACGGCCTCTCCGCGGGTGAGCACTTCGATGTGGTGAGCAACCCGGAGTTCTTGCGCGAGGGCGTCGCGGTGGAGGACTTCATGAAGCCCGAGCGCGTCGTCGTCGGGACGGACTCCGAGAGCGCCGCCGAGATCATGACGCGCCTCTACGAGCCGTTCGTCCGCTCCGGCAACCCCATCATCGTGATGGACGAGAAGAGCGCCGAGATGACCAAGTACGCCGCCAACTCGCTCCTCGCCACCAAGATCACGTTCATGAACGAGATCGCGAACCTCTGCGACCGCATGGGCGCCGACGTGGACAAGGTGCGCCGCGGCATCGGGACCGATAGCCGCATCGGGCCGAAGTTCCTCTACGCGGGCATCGGCTTCGGTGGAAGCTGCTTCCCGAAGGACGTCTCCGCCCTCCACAAGACGGCCCGCGAGGAGGACTACGACTTCAAGATCCTCCAGGCTGTCCTCGACGTGAACGACGACCAGAAGACGGTCCTCGTGCCACGCATCACCGCCGCTCTCGGCGAGGACCTGACAGGCAAGCGCATCGGCATCTGGGGTCTCGCCTTCAAGCCGCACACGGACGATGTGCGCGAGGCGCCGAGCCACGTCATGATCCGCGAGTTGGTCCGCCTCGGTGCCGAGGTGGTCGCTTTCGATCCGGAGGCTGTGGAGACCACGCAGGAGGCGTTCGAGCGCGAGCCGCTGACCGGCTCCGGGTCGCTCACCTACGCTGAGAGCGCCTACGCCGCCGCCGACGCCGCCGACGCGCTGGTGCTCGCCACGGAGTGGCCGGAGTTCCGCCGCCCGGACCTGGAGCGCGTCCGTGACTCCATGCGCCAGCCCATCGTCTTCGATGGCCGCAACGTCTTCGACGCCAAGCGCATGGCCGAGCTCGGCTTCACCTACTCCTCCATCGGCCGCCCGTCCTTCGAGGCGGCGGAGGTGGAGCGAGGCGAAGGCGTCGCGTAGTTCGTACTGCGTACTGCGTAAGGCAGGACGTAGGCTCCATCTCGTCCGACTGTTGGTCCCGAGCCGCTGACTGGCATCTTCCTCGCGCAGGAGCGCCCGTTGACTTCCCTTACGCAGTACGCATTTCGCAGTAGACCATGCCCCGCACGCTCATCACCGGAGGCTCCGGCTTCCTCGGCTCCCACCTCTGTGACCGGTTCATCGCTGAGGGCCACGAGGTCGTCTGCATGGACAACCTCATCACGGGCAACACGGACAACATCGCGCACCTGATGGGGCACGAGCGTTTCGAGTTCATCAAGCACGATGTCTCGAACTACATCTTCCTCGCGGGAGACGTGGACAACGTGCTCCACTTCGCGAGCCCCGCGAGCCCCATCGACTACCTCCAGCTGCCCATCCAGACGCTGAAGGTGGGCTCGCTCGGGACGCACAACGCGCTCGGCCTCGCGAAAGCGAAGGGCGCGACGTTCCTCATCGCGAGCACGAGTGAGGTCTACGGAGACCCGCTCGTCCACCCGCAGTCCGAGGACTACTGGGGCAACGTCAACCCCATCGGCAGCCGGGGCGTGTACGACGAGGCCAAGCGCTTCGCGGAGGCCATGACGATGGCCTACCACCGCTACCACGGGGTGGACACGCGCATCCTGCGCATCTTCAACACCTACGGCCCGCGCATGCGGCTCGATGACGGCCGCGCCCTCCCGGCGTTCATGGGCCAGGCCCTTCGCGGCGAGCCCATCACCGTCTTCGGCGACGGCTCTCAGACGCGCTCGTTTCAGTACGTGGACGACCTCGTGGAGGGCATCTGGCGCCTCCTCCACAGCGGCGAGCACGAGCCCGTCAACATCGGCAACCCGGACGAGGTCTCCATCCTGGAGTTCGCGAAGGAAGTCGTGGAACTGACCGGCTCCTCGTCGGAGATCGTGCACAAGCCGCTCCCCGCCGACGATCCCAAGATCCGCCAGCCGGACATCACGAAGGCCCGCGAGGTCCTCGGCTGGGAGCCGACCGTAGACCGTGCCGACGGCCTCCGCCGCACGCTGGACTATTTCCAGAAGGCCGTCGAGGCCTGACCCCGCCTCGGTCTCTCCATGGACTCACCGAGGCGGACCGACTCGCCCCATGCGCGTTCTGATGCTCCTGCTTGTCGGCGCGTTCGCGTCCGGGTGTCAGGAGACTGTCGCCGCTTGGAACGACTGCAAGAGTTCCAGTATGGGATACATGACCGTCAGCCAAGACACGGTCGAAGTCGGAGGCCGACAATACTTCCTAATCGATCACACGTACGGGATCGGCGGGAGCTATTCAAAGGTCCTGATTTCAGACGAGAGTGCCTACGCCGCAGATGAACTGGCGGACGTGAGTTCGTCCGACACCCTCGTGGTCACGCAAGGCATCGTGTGGCGATTGCGGGACGATACACTACAGATCATGCGAGTTGGACTCGGCCCGAGTTCGTTCGGTGGTCTCCCGATTGACTACGTCGAGCCTCCTGACCGGCACACCCCTGAGTGGTTCAGGGGAACGGACCCAGACGGCTGGCAATGGGTCGATGACTGCCGCTGAACCGCCCCATCCCCTATCCCTCATCCCTCCCCCATGCTCGACCTCGCCCTCAAAGCCGCCCGCGCGGGCGGCGACGCCATCCTTCCCTTCGTCGGCCAGCCCGTGCCGGTGGACTACAAGTCCGACGACTCGCCGCTGACCAAGGCGGACCTCGCGAGCCACCACGCCATCGTAGCCGTGCTGGAAGCCGAGGCGCCGGACATCCCGATCCTCTCTGAAGAAGGTGACCCGGAGAGCCTGGACCGCAGCGGCTGGACGCGCTTCTGGTGCATCGACCCGCTGGACGGCACGAAGGAGTTCGTCAAGGGCTCCGGCGAGTTCACCGTCAACGTCGCGCTGATCGAGGACGGCACGCCGGTGATGGGCGTGGTGCACGTGCCGGTCAAGGACGTGACCTACCTCGGCGACTCGGACGGCGCGTTCAAGATCGAGGACGGCGAGAAGCGCCCGATGAGCACGCGCGAGGTCCCCGAGGGCGCGCTGACGGTCGTCGCCAGCCGGGACCACGCGGGGCCAGAGATCGCCGAGGCCATCGCGCGCATCGAGGCCTCCGGCCGGACCGTCGAGGCAGCCAGCATGGGCTCCTCGCTCAAGTTCTGCCTCGTCGCGGAGGGCGCCGCCGACCTCTACCCGCGCACCGGCCCTACGATGGAGTGGGACACTGCCGCCGCGCACGCCGTCCTCTACGCCGCCGGCGGCAAGCTGGTCGCGCTCACGGGCGAGTACGCGGGCAATCCGCTGCCGTACAACCGCGAGAACCTGCGCAACCCGCCCGTCGTGGCCTGGGGCGACCCCTCGCTGGAGTGGCAGCCCTGGCTGGACGGCCTCGTGTAGCCTCGCTCGCCCCTGCCCGCCTCGGCGGGCCCGCGGGCGCACCGAGGCGGAGGGCCTGAGGTCTCCGTGAGGGTTTCTCGCGGATGGCATCTCCCGAGGCTTCGGGGGTCCCGCGATCCTTCCCGCGGCGGTAGGCTTGCGTCCCCTTCGCTTCTGACCCGTTGCCCCTCTCCTGGCCCGCCTGGTACACTCTCGGCGTCCTCGTCCTGATGGTCGTGGCGCTCGTGCGCTCGTGGGCGCGGACGGACCTCGTGCTGCTCGGCTCGCTGGGCCTGCTGCTCATCGCGGGGATTCTGACGCCGGAGGTCGCCTTCGCGGGCTTCGCGAATCCCGCCGTGATCGCCATCGGAGCGCTGTTCGTGGTGGCGGCGGGCGTGGACCGGACGGGCGCGCTGGGGTTTCTAGACGGACTCCTGCGTCCCCGGAGTGCCCGCCTCGGCGTCGCCATCGCGCGTCTCTTCGTGCCGACCGCCGTCTTGTCGGGCGTGCTCAACAACACGCCGGTCGTCGCGATGCTGATTCCGCGCGTGCAGTCGTGGGCGCGCGAGACGGGGCTTTCCGCGAGCAAGCTGCTCATCCCGCTTTCCACCGCCGCCATCGTGGGCGGCTGGCTCACGCTCATTGGGACAAGCACGAACGTCGTCGTGCACGGCCTGATGCGTGCCGAGGGGCTGGACGGGTTCTCGTTCTTCGACCTAACGTGGATCGGCGTCCCCGCTGCGCTCGCGGTGGGCGTGTACTACGCGCTCATCGGGCACCGGCTGCTCCCAGACCACGAGGGCGCCGAGGCGGACCGGGGGCAGGACTATCGGTTCGAGTTGCGCGTCGCGCCGGACGCGCCGTTCCTAGGCCGGAGCATTGAGGAAGCCGGGCTGCGCACCCTCGGGACGGCCTACCTGGCGCGCTTCCGCCGCGGCGACGATGTCTTCGAGGCCACACCCGGTGTGACCATTCGCGCGGGTGACGTGCTGGAGTTCGCGGGCGACGCCACCGCTCACGACGCGCTCCTCTCGCGCCCCGGTCTCCAGCGCAAGGCGCCGACCGTGGATGGTGACGACCGGCCGGACCTCCCGCTCTTCGAGGTCGTCGTCGCGCCCGGGTCGCGACTGGTGGGGGAGACGCTCAAAGAGATCGGATTCCGCGAGCGCTACGGGGGCGTAGTTCTCGCGATCCGGCGTCGCGAGAGTGCTGTGGAGGGCGGACTCGGGAACGTGCCGCTCCGCGCAGGCGACCTGTTGCTCGTGGAGGGGCGGGGCGCACTCAAGAATCGCCTCGCGGCGCGGTCGCAAGACTTCGCGTTCGTCTCGCCTCTGGACACGCTGCGGCCGGTCACGAGCCGGGCGCCCATCGCGCTGGGCATCCTCGCGGGGATGATCGGTCTGGTGGTGCTGAACCTGCTGCCGCTGGCGAGCGCGGCCTTCGCGGCGGCGCTCGGAATGGTGGTGACGGGATGCCTGCGCGGTCCTGCCGTCTTCCGCGCGATGGACGGGCCGGTGCTGCTGGTCATCGCGGCGGCGCTCGGCATCGGGAAGGCCGTGGAAGTGACGGGACTGGCGGCGGTGGCGGCGCAGGGCGTGGAGGCCGTCGGGCTGTGGGCCGGGCCGGTGGGCGCCCTCGCGGCGATCTACATCGCGAGCAACCTGCTGGCAGAGTTGATCACGAACAAGGCGAGCGCGGCGCTGATGGTGCCGGTGGCGCTGGCCGTCGCGGCGGACCTCGGGCAGGACCCGGTCGCGTTCTGCATCGCGGTGGCGGTGGGCAGCGCGGCGAGCTTCCTGACGCCCATCGGGTACCAGACGAACCTGATGGTGATGAGTGCGGGCGGGTACAAGTACACGGACTTTACGCGCGCCGGGGCGCCGGTGAGCCTCATCGTGGGCGTGATCACGGTCGCGGTCTGCTCCGCGCTCTGGCTCTGAGTCCGCCCGCCTCGGTACCCCCACGGACCACCCGAGGCGGAGCGTGTGAAGAGGTCACGTCCCGGTAATGCGAGGCTTGAATGAAGCCGATCCCCGGATCCGAGCGGGTGTCTAGCTTGCCTCTCGCGCTGGCGGCGGGCATCGCCAGCCCTCTGAAATGACCCACGGACGACCCCCTGCCTCCATGGCGACCGTCGAGACGACCTACCGCGACAGCCACCTCCGCGCTCTCGAAGCCGAGGCCATCTACATCATGCGCGACGTCGCCGCGCAGTTCGAACGCCCCGTCCTCATGTTCTCGGGCGGAAAGGACTCCATCGTGATGACCCACCTGGCGCGCAAGGCGTTCCACCCGGGCACGATCCCCTTCCCGCTTCTCCACGTGGACACCGGCCACAACTTCGACGAGACCATCGACTTCCGCGACTGGCTCGTGGACGAACTCGGCGTCCGGCTGGAGGTCGCCTCCGTGCAGGAGGCCATCGACAAGGGCCGCGTGATCGAGGAGACCGGTCCCGAGGCCTCGCGCAACGGCCTCCAGATCGTGCCGCTCCTCGACGCCATCCAGGAGCACCAGTTCGATGCCGCCTTCGGCGGTGGTCGCCGCGACGAGGAGAAGGCCCGCGCGAAGGAGCGCTTCTTCTCCCACCGCGACCGCTTCGGTCAGTGGGACCCGAAGAACCAGCGTCCTGAGCTCTGGCACCTCTACAACGGCCACAAGAACGTCGGCGAGCACTTCCGCGTCTTCCCGCTCTCCAACTGGACGGAGATGGACGTCTGGCAGTACATCGCGCTGGAGGAGATCGCCATCCCGAGCCTTTACTTCGCGCACGAGCGCGAGGTCTTCGACCGCCGGGGCACCATCCTCGCGAAGACGGACTTCATGGAGTTGCTGCCAGGCGAGGAGCTTCGCACGCAGACCGTTCGCTTCCGTACCATCGGAGACGCGACCTGTACCGGCGCTGTGAGCAGCACGGCGAGCACGCTCCCGGAGATCATCCAGGAGGTCGCTGCCGCCCGCGAGACCGAGCGCGGCGGTCGCCACGACGACAAGCGCTCCGAGGCGGCCATGGAGGACCGCAAGAAGCAAGGCTATTTCTAGGAGGGAAGAGCGACGAGGGAAGAGGGAAGGGCGAGAACGCCCCCTCTTCCCCCTTTTCCCCTTCCCCCTTTCCCCCTGACAATGACGACGAACGGAACGAACGGCACCGCCCCAGAGGCCGCAGGCGACGACTACCTCGAAATGGACCTCCTGCGGTTTACCACTGCAGGCTCCGTGGACGACGGCAAGAGCACCCTCATCGGGCGCCTTCTCTACGACACGAAGTCCATCTTCCAGGACCAGATGGACGCTGTCGAGGAGGCCTCTAAGGCCCGCGGTATGACCGATGACGAGAGCATCCCCAACCTCGCGCTCCTCACCGATGGTCTCCGTGCCGAGCGCGAGCAGGGCATCACCATCGATGTCGCCTACCGCTACTTCGCGACGCCCAAGCGCAAGTTCATCATCGCGGACACGCCCGGGCACGTCCAGTACACCCGCAACATGGTCACCGGCGCCAGCACGGCCGACCTCGCGGTGATCCTCATCGACGCTGCGCGAGGCGTGCAGACGCAGAGCAAGCGCCACGGCTTCATCGCCGCGCTCCTCGGCCTCCCGCACGTGGTCGTGTGCGTCAACAAGATGGACCTCGTGGATTATTCCGAGCAGGTCTTCGAAGACATCGTGGACGAGTACACGGACTTCGCGGCCAAGCTGGACGTGCAGGACATCACGTTCATCCCCGTCTCCGCGCTAGTCGGTGACAACGTGGTGGACCGCAGCGACAACATGCCCTGGTACCAGGGCTCCACGTTCCTCCACCACCTGGAGAACGTCAACGTCGCAGGCGACAAGAACCTGCGCGACTTCCGCTTCCCGGTGCAGACGGTCATCCGGCCGAACCAGACGTTCCGTGGCTTCGCGGGTACCATCGCCTCCGGCGTAATCCGCCCCGGCGAGGAGGTCATGGCGCTGCCCGCCGGCACGAAGTCCACCATCAAGGAGGTGACCACCTTCCAGGGCGATCTCTCGAACGCTCGCGCCGGAGAAGCCGTCGTGATTACGCTGGAGGACGAGATCGACGTCTCGCGCGGCGACATGCTCGTTCGCCCCGGTAACACGCCGACGGTCGGCAACAAGATTGAGGCGATGATGTGCTGGATGAGCGAGGAACCTCTCGCGCGCGACCGGCACTACATCTTGCGCCACACCACGCGCGAGGTCAAGGCCTTCGTGGACGACATCCGCTACCGCGTCGACATCGACACGTTGCACCGGATGGACTCCGAGAGCCTCGGCCTCAATGAGATCGGCCGCGTGCTCGTGAGCACCGCCTCGCCGCTTTTCTTCGATTCGTACAGCCTCAACAAGCAGACGGGCGCCTTCGTCCTCATCGACCCGTACTCCAACACGACGGTCGCAGCGGGCATGATTCGTGGCGAGGGCCAGGACGCCGACAAGGTGGCCGCCAGCGCCCAGCGGCTGGCGGGTATGGAGCGGAAGAAGTCCGCCAACGTCACCTGGGAGGGTCTCAACATCCCGCGCGAGGAGCGCGAGGCGGAGCAAGACCATCAGGCTGCCGTCCTCTGGTTCACGGGCCTCTCTGGCTCCGGCAAGACGACCGTCGCCCGCGAGGTAGAGCGTCAGCTCTTCCAGCGCGGCGTCAAGACGATGCTGCTCGACGGCGACCAGGTGCGCCACGGTCTCTGCGGCGACCTTGGGTTCAGCCCGGCGGATCGCGCGGAGAATATCCGGCGCGTCGGCGAGGTGGCCCGGCTCTTCTTCGAGAGCGGCGCCCTGACGCTCTGCACGTTCGTCTCGCCCTACCGCGGCGACCGCGACTGGGTGCGGGATCTCCTGCCGGAGGGCCGCTTCTTGGAGGTCTTCGTGGACGTGGACATCGAGACCGCGCGCGAGCGTGACCCGAAGGGGCTCTACGCGAAGGTGGACGCGGGCGTGATCCAGAACTTCACCGGCGTGAGCGCGCCCTACGAGGCGCCGGAGAACCCGGAGATGACGCTGGACACGACCGACGCGACGGTGGAGGAATCTGCCGCCGAGGTGATCCGCCAACTCGAAGAGGCGGGAATCATCTCCGCTGCGTAGCCTTCGGAGCCAGTTGATTTTCGACGGCCCCCGTGCCCGACGTTCGGTCGGCGGGGGCCGTCGTCTATTCGCCCTGCCGTCCTCATGACCGTTCGCGAGACCACGATCCCCGGCGTCCTCGTCGTCGAGCCCGTCGTCCACGGCGACGCGCGGGGCTTCTTCGTGGAGACGTTCCAGGCCGAGCGCTACGCCGAGGCGGGCATCCCCGGCCTCGGGGCGCCCGTCGCGTGGGCGCAGCTGAACCAGAGCCGGAGCCGCAAGAACACGCTCCGGGGCCTCCACACACAGATCCAACGCCCGCAGGGCAAGCTCGTCCGCGTGGCGCGCGGCGCGATCTACGACGTCGTACTGGACCTCCGGCCTGGCTCGCCGACCTTCGGCCAGTGGGAGGCACACGAGCTGGACGACGAGGCGCACCGCCAGCTCTGGGTGCCGCCCGGCCTCGCGCATGGGTTCTGCGTCACCTCCGAGGTGGCCGACGTGGCCTACGCCTGCACCACGCTCTACGACGGCAGCGACGAGGGCGGCGTGATCTGGAACGACCCGGACCTCAGCATCTCGTGGCCGGTGGACGCTCCGCTCGTCTCTGAGAAGGACCGCCGGTTGCCCCGTCTTCGCGACCTTGCGCCGGAGCGTCTGCCGCAGGTCTCGTGACGCGCCTTCTCATCACTGGGGCAGGAGGACAGGTCGGCCGCGAGCTAGTCAGGCTAGCGGGAGGCCAGGACGCGCGAGCGTTCGACCGTGTCCGCCTCGACATCACCGACGCCCGAGCCGTGGAAGCTGCCATCGCGGACGCGGCGCGGGGCGCGCGTCTCACGGTGATCAACGCTGCAGCCTACACCGCAGTGGACCGTGCAGAGAGCGAGCCCGAGGTCGCCTTCGCCGTTAACCGCGATGGTGCCGCTTACCTCGCCGCGTCCTGCCAGCGCTACGGCGCTCGTCTCGTACATCTTTCCACGGACTATGTCTTCGACGGCGAGAAAGGCGCGCCCTACACCGAGAACGACGCGCCCAACCCGCTCAATGTCTACGGCGAGAGCAAGCTCGCGGGCGAAGAGGCGATCCGCCAACGCACCGAGCAGCACGTCATCCTCCGCACGGCCTGGGTGTTCTCCGCGCATGGCCGCAACTTCGTCCGCACGATGTACCGGTTGGCACACGAGCGCGAGGTGCTCCGCGTGGTGGCGGACCAGACCGGCCATCCAACGCCTGCCCGCGCCGTCGCCGAGGCCGCACTCCGCCTCGCCCAGCCAGACGCCGAGGTGGGCACGGTCCACTTCGCGGGTACTCCGTCCACGACGTGGCACAGACTCGCAGAGGCCGTCGTGGAGGCGACGCAGTGCCACGGGTCAGTCGCTGTTCAGCGCGTGGAACCGATCCCGACGGAGGCCTACCCAACGCCCGCGCGACGTCCTCGCGAGGTCGTGCTGGCGATGGATCGGGCGCGCGAGATCTACGGGCTGGAGCCTCCGAACTGGAGTGCAGGCCTGCCCCGTGTGATCGCAACGTTCGAAGAGGAGACGAACTATCAGGGTTAGCCTGAAAGCATGGAAGCGGTTTCAGGCATATCCGGCTGTTAATGACCGCTTTCTGCCGACCGATTACTCCAGTCGGTCACTTGTGACTTCCCTCTCGTGGTCGTAACTACGGGTCCCCACCGCCTTCCCCCCGTTGCCCTCAGTCTTCCTTTACCGAACGGAATGCCCGTCCTCCCGCTCCTCCTCGGCTTCGCGGTCAGTCTTGCCGCGTCGCTCGTGCTCGTACCGGTGGTGGCTCGGCTCGCGCTCCGCTTCGGTTGGGTAGACGCCCCCGATGGGCGGCGCAAGATCCACCGGGTCCCGATTCCGAACGTAGGTGGTCTTGCCATCCTCGCAGCGGCGCTCATTGGGATCGGCGTGATGACACTCGGTGCTGCAGAACTCCCCGGGCGGTGGGCGACGGCACTCACGCTTCCCGGACAGCGAGTACTCCTCGGCGCGCTCATCATCTCGCTCGTCGGCCTCGTGGACGACCTGCGAGACTTGGACTTCAAGACCAAGTTCCTGGCCCAGTTCGCGGTGGTCGCGCTCGCGTTTAGCGACGGCCTGCGCATCACCCTGCTTGACGGTGTCTTAGGCGGGGGCAACCTCGCGCTTGCGGCCTCCTTCGCGCTCACGATGGTCTGGATGGTGGGCATGATGAATGCGGTCAATCTGATCGACGGGATGGACGGCCTCGCGGCGGGCGTCGTCGGGATCGCGATGGTGGGCCTCGCGACGGTCCACGCCATCGGTGGGGATGTGGGCTACCTCGTGCTGGTAGCGGCCATGACGGGCGCGCTCCTCGGCTTCCTGAAGTACAACCGGAGCCCGGCGAGCATCTTCATGGGCGACAGCGGGAGCCTGCTTCTCGGCTACGTGCTGGCGGCGTACGCACTCCGAGGCTCATCGCATATCAACCCGGTCCTCGCGCTCATCATTCCGGCCGTCGTGATGGGTGTGCCGGTGCTGGATATCCTCGTCTCCATGCTCCGGCGCAAGGTGATGGGTCGGCCAATGTTCTCAGCGGACAAGGACCACATCCACCACCGCCTCGCGAAGCAGATGTCCAAGGTGGACGCCGTCAAGACGCTGTACTGGCTGGCGGCCTTCCTCGCGCTGGGCGCCTGCGCGATGGCAGCGCTGGCGCGGATCTACGAGCCGCTCGCTGCTGTCACGTTCGGCCTCGGTTCTGGTGTGGTCTACAGCTTCCTTCGAAGCGTCGGCTACCTCCCCTCGCCGCGCAAGCTGCCGATGGTCATCCGTCGCCGCGAGGCGCTGCGCCGCGCGAAGAGCGTGCAGGATGTGCGCGACCGCCGGGAAAAGAAGCAACGGCTCGTTTCCGAGGGCCCCGGCGGCGGGCCGCTCCCTGAGGAGCGCCTCCGCCCTGTTTCCGCACCCGACCGGTAGCCGTGCCGAGGCGGGCCTACTCAGGCCCCAAAGTAAAGGGGCACACCGACGATCAGGCGTGCCCCTTCTGTGTTAAACGCTCTGTCCGTCGCGCTACGGAGCCGAGGTACTCTGCGCCTCGCGGGCCCGACGCCGGTCAAACATCTCCTGTTGCGGTGTGCCGGGTGGCACGGTGTACGGATCCTCTGGCAGCGTCACGACGCGGAGCACCGGCTCGCCGTCTTCCCAGGTGAACCGTGCAGGCGGACCATCCAGGGGCTCTTCGCCGTCGCCGAGAACGAGGACCGTCGTGCCCTGCTCCAGGATGCGGCCATCGGCGCTCGGGAGGCCGTCCTCAGCGGTCCCCGCTGTGGTACGCCAGCCATCAGCCCAGTCGTAGATCCACTTGGCGTCCTGCGTGATGAGGCGCACGCATCCATGGCTCGCGGGCTCCCCGATGGGCATTCGGTACTGGTGCACGTGGATGCCGCGCTCGTGGTGGAAGTTGAAGACCCACCGCATCCGCCAGCGCTCCCCAGGCGGGGAGAGCGTCGAGATGCGGTCGAGTTCCTTCCAGTTGAAGTTGTAGCGACCGGCGGGCGTCTGGCTGTCGATCGCGCCGGTGTTCACGAGGCCCCATCGCTCCAACTCGCCGTCCTCATAGGCGGCCCAGGCTTGCACGCCCTTGTGGATCACGAACAGCTTGTCGAAGTCCTCGGCGCCCGCGTACTGGAGCGGGAAGGGCCCATAGGCGCGCGGGTCGAGGTCGAGTTGGCTCGGCACGACGAGTGTGTCGCCGATGCGGAGATCGCTGAGGTAAACCCGGTTGAGGAACTGGACCATCTGGAGTCGTTCCTTGCCGAGGGCGAAGTCGCCGTCGCCTGCCCAGGCATAGAGGTCAGAGCGTGCGAAGATGGAGTTGTTGGTGGGGTGCTCCAGAACCCATGCGCGCCACTCCACCTCGGGGATCTCGTCGAGGGACTGGCGGGTGCCATAGAGGAGTTCACCGATGGTCTCCTGATTGTAGAGACGGCCGGGCGTCTGGGCAGCAGCAGAGGCTACAGTGAACGCAAGAAAGGCGAGGGCGGTGAGGCGACCCATGAGGGGGAATCGGATCATCGCGAGAGGGAAGGAGAGCAGTGGGGCAGGAAGAAACGCCGGAGTTCGAGCCAGGTGTGCCTGGGCTCGCGAGTCTTCACACGTCACCCTTGCCCTTGTCCCGAGAGGGCCGGTTTTGCCTTCTGATGTTTTCGTGAGGGTCCAGAATCGAAGATCTGGCGGTGTGGGACTGCCTCTGAAGCAGTACTGACTCTGTCAGCCGCCGTTGGCTCGAAGCTGTTCCGGCGCCACCTCGCGTGCTTCGCGAGCGGGCACGCCGATGTGTACCCAACCCTCCCTCGCGTCATGCGTCAGCACGGCTCCGGCCCCGACGACGGCTTCCGGCCCGACCTCGCGCCCGGGAAGGAGCACCGCGCCCACACCGAGGCGGGCGGACTGGCGGACTACCGGGCCTCCGAACTGCGTCTTGCGTGCCTCTGTCCGTCCCATGAACGCGTCGTTGCTCGTCAGCACGCCAGGGGCGACGAACACGTCGTCTTCGACCGTCGTGAAGGCCGCCAGGTAGGCGTTCGTCTCCAGCTTGCAGCGGGCACCCACGGTCGTGTCGTTCTCCACGGCCACACCGCGTCCCACGATGGTCTCGTCGCCGATGGACACGCGCTCGCGGATTGTCGCGAGATCTGCCACGAGGACGCGCTCGCCGACGGTGCATCCTCGGTACACGACCGCGCCCGTACCGATCAGACTCCCAGTGCCGACCCTCGCGGGAGGCAGCTCTGCCCGCCTCGTGGTAGCGCTACGCACCGCGCGCATCGGGCGCTTGCCGAGGACCGCGTGGTCGTCGATCCGTACCCCCTCGCCGATCTGGGTGCCGTCGTGGATGATCACGTGATGGCCGAGGGTGCAGCCGGCCCCCAGCGCGACGTCTTCCCCGACGACGGAGAAGTGCCCGACGTGGACATCGGCCGCCAGTTGAGCGGTGGGGTGAATCTGAGCGGTGGAAGCGAGTCGGTCGGCGGACATGCGGGATCGGGAGCGAGGCGTGGGTGTAGCTTGAGGCAAGCTATCCCTGCTCCCCCATGCCTTTTCTTCTCTCCGCGCTCGCGCCGACGCCCGAGGGCTACGGTACCGGTCTCGAATGGATGACCATTGCCAGCTTTGTCGTTCCGATCGTTCTCCTGGCAGTGATCTGGCTCCTTGGAAGCCGCCGGACGGTGTAGCCCGCTCCGCCTCGTGCGCTCCACGGACACACCGAGGCGGACCGACCCAAACACAGAGACGCCGCGCCAGGATCATCCCAGCGCGGCGTCTCTGTGTTTCAGCGGAGGGGCGGTCAGCCGCCGGCCTCTTCTGAGGCCTCGCTCTCCATCTCGTTGAGGTAGTAGTCTGCCCAGGCACTCCAGGAGCCCTCCTTCGCAGCGTTGAACGCCTCGCGTGCGGCCTCCGTGTCGCCCGCGCCCTTGTGCGCGAGGCCGAGCTGGATGAAGAAGCCCGAGCGGTCGGGTTGGCCCTCACTCTGCTCCACGGCAATCGTCGCGTAGTGGGTGGCATCCTCAAACTGCCCGATGGTGTTGAGTGCCTTCGCGTAGAAGAACGCGACCTGCGAGGAGTCATAGCCCGCCTCGCGGGTCTCCTCCAGTAGCTCGTAGGCTGTCTGGGCCGCGCTCTCCGTCACCGGCTCGGCGTTGAGCAGGTTGGTGGCGCGAGTGATCTTCGCGTTGAGAGCCTCGGCGCTGGCACGCTCTGCGAGGTTGGCCTCAATCGCAGCCTTTTCCTCGCGAGCAGAGGCGACGATGTTTGCCATGCCCTCGGCTCCGTCACCGAGTTGGATCGCGAGGTCGTATGCCGCGACGGCCTGTGGGAGCTCGCGCATCCGAACATAGGTCCGGGCCTGACCGAAGGGATTCTTGGCGTAGGTGGAGTCCATCTCGAAGCCCTCCGTGTAGGCGGCGAGCGCAGCGGTGAAGTCACGCGCGGCGAAGAGAGAGTCGCCAGTGGTCGCGAGCTCCCGGGAGAGCTCTGGGCTGAACGTGATGGCGGTGGTGTCGACGGCCGCCTCCATGTCGTCAGTGGTGGGGGCGTCTTGGGCGTGTGCGGTGCCTGCGAACAGGAGCGCAGCCGCGAAGAGGAACGTGCGGGTCATCGGGTGTAGGGAAGCGTGGGTGTGGCGGGACACAGGCGCTGAAACTACAGAGACCGTGCCGTCGCCGAAACGGCACATTTCGGCCCTCTCGTGCCCGCAACGTGTCCATCATACCGGACGAGCCTGCCGCGATGCGGCGTCTCTGTGCGACACGCTGGCGGGAGGAGGTGTCAGCGGCTCGTTTTCAGCCGACTTAGAAGTTCGGGAGAAGCCCCGTCTCAGAGCGGTAGCGCTCGATGATCGCGACGGCTTCGTCGGGATCGTCGGTGAGAGTGAAGAGGTCCGTGTCCTCCGGCGAGATGTAGCCTCCGGCCTTGAGCGTGTTCTCGATCCAGTCCAGCAGACCGCCCCAGTAGCCTGAGCCCATCAGGACGACAGGGAAGCGCGCCGTCTTGTGTGTCTGGATCAGCGTCAGGCTCTCGAACAGCTCGTCCATCGTGCCGAAGCCGCCCGGCAGCACCACGAACCCCTGGGCGTACTTGACGAACATCACCTTCCGCGCGAAAAAGAAGTCGAAGTTGAGCAGGCCCTCCGGGTCTACGTACGGATTGGCGCCCTGCTCGTGCGGGAGCACGATGTTGAGCCCGATGGAGACGCCGCCCGCTTGCTGAGCGCCCTTGTTCCCGGCCTCCATGATGCCAGGCCCGCCGCCCGTGATGACGGCGTAGCCGCTCTCGGCGAGCTTCCGAGCCACAGTCACGCCCATCTCGTAGTACGGATCGTCGGGCTTTGTGCGGGCGGAGCCGAAGACGGACACACTCGGGCCGCACTGACCGAGCCGCTCGTAGCCCTCCACGAACTCGCTCATGATGCGGAAGACGCGCCATGTGTCGCGCACGCGCATCTCATTCCACTCCCCGAGTTCGTCTTTGGACATCTCCTTCGGGGCGTGGAAAGGGGTGGACTGGCGGTCGGCGGAGCCAGACATGGGCGTGCGGGAAGGGAGCCCGAACGTAGCACCGCCCGCCTCGGGGATGCGCCGGGCACTTTCATGAGACTGCCGAGGCGGGAGGGGTCAAACGAAACCGCCCCCGATCCGAAGACCGGGGGCGGCGCGTGGTGGGGGCAGGGACGCCTAGTTCAGGTCGTACTGCTCCTGGTACTGCTCCTGGTACGTGGGGTCCTGCAGGTTGCGCTGCAACTCCTCGCTCGGGTAGATCGCGATCTCGACGCGGCGGTTGAGCGGGCTCTCGCCTGGGATGTCCGCGAGGGGTTCCATCTCGCCACGGCCGTAGCTCTCCAGGCGGATGCTGCTTACGCCCTGCGCGACGAGGTAGTCGCGGACGGCCTGCGAGCGAGCATCGGAGAGGCGCTGGTTGAGGTCTGTGCTGCCGTCCGTGGAGGCGTGGCCGACGATGGTCACGTCGTACTCTGGATACCGGTTGAGGCTCATCGCGAGGTCGCGGAGATCGGCGCGGACGCCGCTGCGAAGCTCACTCCGGCCGAGGTCGAAGAGCAGGTCATTGCTGAAGTTGATCGCGATGCCGTCGGTCTCGCCGTCACCATCCACGTCCTGCGGCGTGACGGTCACATCCTCGGGAAGGTCGTCCTCGAGTTCCTCGGCCTGACGGTCCATCTGGCGACCGATGATGGCGCCCGCAGCGCCGCCCACGGCGGCACCGATGATGGCGCCTCGCGCCGTGGAGCCGGTTGCGCGGCCGATCACGGCGCCGATCACGCCGCCACCGGCAGCGCCAGCAGTGGCGCCCTTTCCGGTGTTGTTGAAGCTGGAGCAGCCCGTCTGGCTCATCCCGATGAAGAGGAGTAGCGCGAGCGGGATCGCGGTGTAACGAAGGCGGATGGCGTTCATGGCTAGAAAGGCCTTGCGGCCGAAGTGGGTGTGAGGGGCACCTAGGGAAAGGTCTCCAAGGTACACGAACGCGTCGGGATCAACTTCCATGCCCAGGACGCGGGCACCGGAGGATACGGGCACAAACGGCGGGTTCTAGGGGATGAGGCGTCCGCGATGGTGAACACCGCCGTCGCGTTTTGCACCCGATCCTGCCTGGACTGTCGCAGGCGGGGGCGGGGAAGTCACAGGGCGTTCAACCGGTCTGGCGCCTGCCCGATTAGCTTCCAGACCTCCTCTTTTGACTCCTCTTCCCGATGCGTCTCATCGTCCCCATGGCGGGCCGTGGCACCCGCCTCCGCCCGCACACCCACGTTACCCCCAAGCCGCTGCTCCCCGTCGTGGGCCGCACGATGGTGGAGCGCATCATCGAGACCTTCGCCGAGGCGCTCCCGACCGGCTTCGACGAGGCCGTTTTCGTCCTTGGGCCGGACTTCGGCGACGAGGTGCGCCGCCAACTGACGGCCATCTGCGAGCGCTTCGGGATCGCGGCTAGCTTCGGCGTGCAGGAGAAGCCACTCGGCACCGCTCACGCAGTCGCGATGGCAGAGGACGGCCTCGCGGGGGAGTGCGTGATCGTGTTCGCGGACACGCTGTTCACGATGGACGAGGCGCCAGACCTCGGCTCCGATGCTGTGATCTGGGTGATGGAGGTGGAAGACCCGAGCCGGTTCGGCGTCGTGGTGAAGGACGGTGAGACCATCTCGCGATTCGTGGAGAAGCCGGACACGCCGATCTCCAACGAGGCCATCGTGGGCATCTACTACGTGCGCGAGGGCGCCGAGCTCAAGCGCGAGATCGACTACCTGATCGAGAACGACGTGACGGGCAAGGGCGGCGAGTACCAACTCACCGACGCGCTGGACCGAATGCTCCAAGCGGGCTCGCGCTTCACCACCGCCCGTGTGACCGAGTGGCTGGACTGCGGCACCATTCCAGCCATCCAAGACACCACCAAGGTGGTCCTTGCGAAAGAGGGCGAGAACCGCAAGGACGGCGCGGTCGAGAACAGCACGGTCATTGAGCCCGTGTTCATCGGCGAGGGCGCGACGGTCAAGGACTCGGTCGTGGGACCGTTCGCAGCCATCCACGGCGGCGCGACGGTCACGGGCGCTCGTGTCTCGAACTCCATCGTTTTCGGCGATGCCACGGTCACGGACGCCGCTCTGGACGATTCGCTGGTGGGCCACCACGCGAGCGTGCGCGGCTTCGCGGGCTCGCTCAACATCGGCGACCACGCGACGGTGGGGTAGGGTGGGGTAGGGGGGAGGGAGCCAGCGGGGAGGGGCCAGTGGGGCCACCCCGTCCGCCTCGGTGCCGAGGCGGGGGGAGCGAGGTGTGGCAACAGGTGTTGACACGGAGCGTTCTGTGCCCTACTCTTTTCTTTCTCCCCAGGCGACTGGGGATGAACCGAGTTCTTAACCCCCCCGTTCTCGTCTGTGTCCGCCTTTTCTCCCCAGGCGACTGGGGATAAAGGTTCACTGGGGTGAACCACTATCGCCGTCGCCATGTCTGCCACGACCACCATCAAGCTTCGTAAAGTCGGTAACTCCATCGGGGCCACGTTCCCGAAGGAGATCCTGGATCGTCTCGGCCTTGAGGAGAAGAGCGAGATGATCATCGTGGAGACCGAGGATGGTTTCACACTCAAGCGCTATGATTCCGACTTCGAGGCTGCTATGGAAGCGTACCACGAGGTTGCTAAGCAGTACGAGAACGCCCTCCGCGAACTCGCCAAGTGATGCCGGATCCGATCTGGATCAAGCGGGAAACCATTGAGGCTTTTCAGTTGGATCAGGTGCGCCGCCACGGCGGGCGCTGGGGCGTCCGGGACGAGAACCTACTGGAATCCGCGCTGGCGCGGCCGCAGCAGCGGTTTGTGTACGAGTCCGATGCTGACCTTTTCGATCTCGCTGCCGCATATGCGTTCGGGATCGCGAAGAACCATCCGTTCATCGATGGGAACAAGCGAGCAGCCTTTGTTGCGATGGCAGTGTTTCTGTTCACGAACGGCCAGCGTCTGAACGCGCCAGAGCCAGAGGCCGTCGTGACGATGCTCGCCGTGGCGGCGGGCGAGATGGACGAAGCCGCCCTCGCCGCCTGGGCGCGCACCAACTCCGAGCCCCGCTAGCTCCGCCTCGGTACGTCCGCGGACCCACCGAGGCGGCCGAACTCGCGAACACTGAGGCAAGAGCGCGCCCGCGCAGGCACGAGACGGCCGTGCGCGCGTAGAGTGCCGCGATGCCTGAGATCGATCTTCATCCTGCCGATGCCGAGACCCGCCTCGGCTTTCATCTCGTCCGCGCCCGGCTGACCGCGAACGCCCGGACGCCGTACGGCCGGGAAAGACTCGACGCGCTCCGCCCGCAGTCCAGCGCTGAGGCAGTCCGGCCCGCTCTACTCCGCGCCGGCGAGATGCGCGAGGCGTTCGCGAGTGGCGTGCCCGTGCCCGTCCGCCAGGCCGCCGAGGTCCGGCCCATCCTGCGACGCCTCGGGCCGGAGGGCGCCGTCGCCAGCGGCGAGGACCTGGCCGACGTGCGCCACGTTCTCGAAACGCTCCGCACCCTCCACGACGACCTCCTCGCCCGCCGCGAGACCGCCCCGGCGCTCTGGGCAGAAGCGCGGCGGATCACCGTCCTCAAGGCGCTCGAAGACCGCATCGCGCGGGCCATCGACGAGGACGGGAGCGTCCGCGACGACGCGAGCCCGGAACTCCAACGGCTCTCGCGGCAGATCGCGAGCCTGGAGGGGCAGGTGCGCGCGGCGGTCCAGAGCGCACTTCGCGCCGCTGCTGCCGAGGGGTGGGCCGCCGAGGACCAGCCGACGATTCGCGGAGGCCGCGCTGTGATCCCCATTCGCGCCGAGGCCAAGCGCAAGGTGGACGGCTTCGTTCAGGATGTCTCGGGCTCCGGCCAGACGTTTTACGTTGAGCCCACGCGGGCCGTCGAGATCAACAACGAGATCCGCGAACTGCAGATCGCGAGGGGGCGCGAGATCGAGCGGATCCTGGCCGACCTGAGCGGTCATCTCCGTCACCACCGGCGCGACGTAGAGCAGGGCCTCGGGGCGCTCGCGATCCTAGACGAGGCGTTCGCCGCCGGGCGGCTGGCGCAAGATCTGGACGCCCTCGTGCCCGAGATCGCAGAATCCGGCCCGATGCGGCTCGTCAAGGCGCGGAATCCTGCCCTCGTGCTGCACATCCGCGCCGGGGCCTCGCGCATCCGCCGGGAGACCGGCCGCGCTCCGGAGCCGCGCGAGGTCGTCCCGCTGGACCTGACGCTAGGTGAGGAGGCGCAGGGCGAGGCCACGCACACGCTGATTGTCACCGGGCCGAACGCGGGCGGCAAATCCGTCGCGCTCAAGACCGTCGGGCTCTTCGCGCTGATGGCGGGATGCGGCCTGCCCGTGCCCGCCGCGCCGGGGACGCGCGTCGTGCTGCCGACTCGGCTCTTCGTCGATGTAGGCGACCGGCAGTCCATCGAGGACGACCTCTCCACGTTTACCAGCCACCTCGTGCTCATGAAGCGCGTGCTGGAGGAGGCGGACGACCGCTCCCTCGTGCTCATGGACGAGGCCGGGACCGGGACGGACCCCGCCGAGGGTGGCGCCATCGCGAAGGCGGTCCTCCGGCGGCTCACGCAGCGCCGCGCCCTCACTCTCGCGACGACCCACATCGGGGAGCTCAAAGCGTTCGCGCACGACACGCCCGGCGCGGAGAACGCCGCGATGGAGTTCTCGCGCGAGCGCCTGGAGCCGACGTATCGCTTCCAGTCCGGCGTGCCGGGCTCGTCATACGCGTTCGAGATCGCTCGCCGTGTAGGGCTGGACGCGCCGGTCATCGCGGAGGCACGCGAGACGGTCGGGGAGGGGATGGCGCGGTTGGAGGACCTGCTGGCCGAGGCCGAAGCGCGCTCCGAAGCTGCTGAACGAGTCCGCCAGGAGGCCGAGGAGCAACTCGCGAAGGCCGACCGCGTCCGTGCCGACTACGAGCAGCGCCTCGACAAACACCGCGCCGAGCGCGACGCCATCAAGGCCGCTGCCCTCGCGGACGCCGAGAAGGTGCTCAAAGACGCCAACGCCGCCGTGGAGCGGGCCGTCCGCGAGATCAAGGAGGCCGAGGCAGAGAAGGAGGCCACGGCGCTCGCCCGCGCCGAGTTGGAGGAGAAGAAGCAGGCCGTCGCGCGCCGCGCGCGGAACGTCTCAAAGCGCCAGAAACGACGCGCGCCTGCCACGAACGGCCGTGCCCAGTCTGCCCGCCTCGGCGCCGAGGCGGAGGGACCGATCCAGGTCGGCGATCAGGTGCGGCTGGACGACGCCGGGGCGGTCGGAGAGGTGATCGAACTGACGGACAAGGAGGCGGTGGTGGCGCTCGGGGCGCTGACCTCGCGCGTGAAGCTGAAGCGGCTGACCAAGGTGGGTGGCGCTAAACAGCAGACCGTGATCGTGGGCGGTCCGGCGGCGAGCGACCCGTTGCCCATTACGCGGGCACGGCGCAAAGTGGATCTCCGGGGTCAGCGGGTGGAGGCGGCGCTACCGGAGGTGGAGCGGCTCGTGGACGAGGGGTTGGCAGCCGGTCTTCCCGCCGTCGAGATCCTACATGGGAAGGGAACGGGTGCGCTCCGGCAAGCCATCCACAACCAACTCGCGCGACGGCGCGACGTGGCGGGCTTCGAGGCGGCCGAGTGGGACCAGGGCGGCGATGGCGTCACCATCGTGCGACTCGGGTAGAGCGAGGGGCGGGTCGCGAGATGAACACCACCGTGGACAGGCTGTCGCGGATCTCGCGCGGGCGTTTCGCGAGGAACACGGCTACGAGGCAGCATTGCGGGATCCGGCCTCACGGCCTACCTTTTGCTGCGTTCCAAGCGTCTCGACCTCCGGGCCCGCCGCTGACTCCGTGACCCTCGCGCCGCTCCTCCGCTCCCTCGCTCTATTCACCGTCGCCATTGTGACGGTGTCCTTCGTTCCGTCCCCCACGCTCGCGCAGGCCGACGAGGCGCTGGAGCGCGTCGCCGATGCTCTCGAAGGGGCCGACGCCGACGGTGTCTTCGCCGACGCTGCGAGTCGCGTCGAGGTGGTCGTCTTCGGTGAGGGTGGGATGTACCGACGCGGGCAGGCTACGCATGTCCTCCGCGACTTCTTCCGCCGCTACCCACCCCAGCGCGTCGCCTTCGGAGAGCGCTCCACGACGGACGACGGCCGGACGGCCATCGGGCGGTACTGGACACGTGACGGCGGCACACCGCTCAGCGTCCGGGTGGTGCACCGCGTCAATGGCCGGGACTGGTCGCTGGTCGCGATTCGCATCGACCGGGGCTCCTCGCTTCGCACGAGCGGCTGACCGGTCCCGCCTCGGTACCCGAGGCGGGCGACCCGAAGAGCCATCGTGCGTGGAAGGCGCCCCGTAGCTTCGGGTGTGACTGAGTCTGACTCCGTGCCGCCTCCCCCCATGCGCCGTCGTCGCGCAGTGGTTTTTGGCCTCATCGCGGTCGGGCTGGCACTGCTTGTGCCGCTGACGCTTGCCGTCGAAGCGGTCGTCGCGGCACAGGCTGGAAGCGAGGCGGGCGCTCGTCGGGTACAGCAGGAACGAGCGTCTGCGGTCCAGGCTCTCGCGACGGACCTCCTGGCTGGAATGCAACGCGAGGTCGAGGCTGTGGCGGGCCTCCCGGGCGTTCGCCTAGCGCTGACGGATTCCGTGCCTGGCGTGTCGGGCCGTGCGGTGGATGCGCTCATCTCGCGCGAGGAGCAATCGTTCACGTCCCTAGAGGTCTATGGGGCGCAAGGCGACCTCGTCGCGTGGCGTGGCGGTGCGTTCCGCCTCGGCGTGCGTCAGGTCCCGGACTCACTCGTGTCGCTCGCCGTCGCGGACGGCGCCGAGCGGCGGGCTTTTGTCGTCTGGGCGCCCGTGGTCGTAGCCGACTCGGCGGTAGGCGCGGTGCGGGTGGTCCGGCTGGCCCAGGCGTCCGTGCCGGTTCGCAACCGGTTCCTCCAGGACTACGACCTCGCGGACGATTGGCGCGCGCAGGTAGATGGCCCCTTCGAACTCCTCGTCTCCTCGCGTCGCACCGCACCCGCTGGTGGTGCCGTTCCACTCGTCGGGCTCGGGGGGCAGGGGGTGGGCTGGATCCGCGTACCCGTTCCCACGCGCGAGGCGCTCGTCGCGGCTGTCCGTGACCGCTTTCGTGACGTGCAAGGCTTCTGGTGTGTGCTGCTGATGGGCTGGCTGCTCGCTGGAGGCGTGGGCTTCGTGGGGGTGCTCGTGCGGCGAGCGATGAATCGGAGCACCCGGCGCCGCTGGGCCGAGGCGAGCGCTGGGCTGACCGGGCTGGCGGTGGCCCTCGTGGCCTCCCGGTTCGCGCTCCTCCACCTCGATGTGCCCGTGCGCTGGCTCGGTGGAGGTCGCGAGACGCCGCCGCTCTTCGACCCGCTCATCCTCGCCTCGGACGTGGGCTGGGGGCTCCTTCGAAGCGCGGGCGACCTCGCGCTGACCGCTCTCTTCGCGCTCGCTCTCGCAGCTGGTGCTCTCGGGTTCGCCATCCGCTATGCTGAGGTGGCCCACCGATCTACCGAGGCGGGACCCCTCCGCGCGGTCTTCGGCCTCGGGGCCGTCGTGGGAGCATCTGCCGGGGCGGTGGGGGCGCTCGCAGCCGTCACGCGTAGCGCCGTGCTGGATGCCCCTCAACTCGGCTTCGCCGACCGCGCAGGCGCCGTCGTGGACGGGCTGCTCGTGGTGGCGCTGGGCTCGCTGCTCCTCGTCGCGGCGGTGGCGGCGTGCGCCGTGGCAGGGGCCGTGGTCCTCGGCGCGAGGCGTTCGCTGAGGTCTCGCACTCTGGTGGTCGGCGCCGCGCTCGGGTCGGCGGGCGCGATGGCGGCGGTCGTTGGCGGTCAGCCGGTGCTCGCGGCGGTCGGGCTGGCAGGGCTCGGCGGTGTGCTCGGGCTCTGGCTCGCGGGTGGCCCGTCGCGATGGAGCGCGCTGCTCACCTTCCGAGGCCTCCTGCTCGCGGTCTTTGCGCTGGCGCCCATCGCGTACGGCTTTATGGCGCATCCCCTCCGCGAGCGCACGGACGCCCTCCTCTCAGACGCGTCGCGCCAGTTCGCCGAGGGCCGAGACCAGCGCGTCACCTACGCCCTGGACCAAGTCCTCACGGAGGCGCGAGGCGACGACGCCCTTCGCCCGGCCCTCCTCGATGCCGTCGCGGTAGCGGACTCGCTCCGGCGCGGACTCCCCGTCACCGAGCCCGTCCGCGACTCTTCCGCCACCCTCGATTCCACCCGCCAGTCCCTCGGCGACCTCGCGGCTGGACTCGTCCGTTCCTCTCTCCTCGGCTCCCTCGCCGATGTTGCAGCCGAGTTGACCTTTATCTCGCCCACCGGCGACACGCTCGGCGGCTTCGCCGAGGGCGGCGCCCCCAGACCTCCCGCTGACGATCCGCTTGCCTTCGGCTCCCTCCGCGAGCGCTACGAGACGCGCGATGAAGGCGGCTTCTTCGTCGGTAGCGCGCCCTCGCGCGAAGGGCGCAGCATCCCGCGATACGCGGGCATCGGCCCGTTATCAGACGGCGAGGACCCTCGCGCGTGGATCTACGTCCGTGCGACGCCCCGTCCCGCCCGGTTCGCCGCCGAGACCCCGTTCCCCCGCGTCCTCGCGCCCGCCGACCTCTTCGGCCTCGACGATGAGTCTGTGACCTACGCCGAGTACGACGATGGCGTCCTCGCGCGAGGCGGGGAGGAGGCGCCGTTCCGCCTTCCCGAAGACGTGGTGCAGCTCCTGGAGGCGGGCGCCGGGGCCGCGAGACGACCCGAACGTGCCGACGGCGAGACGTTCCAGGCCTTCTATGTCCGCGTCGGCGATGGCACGCGGGACGTGGTCTCCGCACGCGTAGCGGCGGGTGATCCGCTGGACGTTCTGCTCGTGCTGCTTCGGCTGACGCTCGCTGGGCTGTCCGTTGGGATGATGCTCTACGTGGCCGCTCTGCCCGTACGGAGGCGGCTGGGTTTGCTCCCGGCGCCTCGCACTCGGTTCCGAGACAAGGTGCTCAATCGGTTCCTGCTCGTCGGGCTCGCGAGCGTCGCACTGACAGGACTCGTGGGGCAAAACGTGATCGAACAGCAGAACGAACAGGCGGTAGAAGACCTCCTTCGTCAGCGGCTCAGCCGCGTGGAGGCCGCCCTCGGCACCGAAGCAGAGCCCGGCACGCCGACCGGCTCCCTCCTCGAAGGCGCGAGGCCGGACGCACTCTCGGCTCAACTCGGCTTTGACATGCACCTCTACCGAGGAGCGAACCTTCTCGCGAGCAGCCGACGCCAACTGGTCACGCAGCGACTCATCGAGCCGCGTCTCCCGGCCGAGGTCTTCCACGCACTCTATGTGGAGGGGCGCCCGTTTGCCTTCGCGGAATCCCGCATCGGGACGGGCGACGGTGGCTTTGCGTACACCACCGGCTACAAGGCCCTCCCGGATTCCTCGGGCATCCCCATCGGCGCAGCGGCAGTACCGACGCTCCCGGAGCAAGCGGCTATCGAGGCGGGGCAGGCGCGAATGCTGACGTACCTCTTCGGCGGGTTGCTCGTGCTGCTCGTCGCGATTGCGGCGGGCGCGGCGCTCCTCGCGGGGCAGCTCACACGGCCATTCGGGCGTCTCCAGCAGGGCCTCCGCGCGGTCGGTGAGGGGCGCAGCGAAGAACCCATCCCGGTCGAGACGCGCGACGAGGTGGGCGAGCTGGTGGAGACCTTCAACGCGATGCAGCAGCAGCTCTCCGAGAGCCGCCGCCAACTAGCGGAGCAGGAGCGCGAACTAGCCTGGCGCGAGATGGCCCGCCAGGTAGCCCACGAGATCAAGAACCCGCTCATGCCGATGAAGCTGAGCGTGCAGCATCTCCGCCGCATTTTCCGCCTCCCGGGAGAGGATGCCGCGCCGGAAGAGCGCAAGTTCGCGGGCGCCTTCGAGCGGACGACCGAGATGCTCGTGGACCAGATCGAGAGCCTCGCGCGCATCGCGAGTGAGTTTTCCAACTTCGCGCGGCTGCCGCTCCGCAACCCCGAGGCCCTCGACCTCGGGGAGGTCGCGAGGGAAGCGGCGGCCCTCTTCGAAAGCGAGGCGCTGATGTCTGCCACGCGCGCCACCTTCCAGGCAGATCTCGCACACGTGGAACTCCCCATCACCGCCGACCGAGAGGAGCTGCGCCGGGCTTTCGTGAACTTGCTCACCAACGCGCACCAGGCCATGCCACCGCTCGATGAACGCGACGGCCAACCGGGCCGCATCGCGCTGCGGACGTACCGTGCCAAGGCTACCGACGGGACGCCCGTTGCCATCGCGGAGGTGACAGACACGGGGACGGGCGTGCCGGAGGAGGCCCGCGAGAAGATCTTCCAGCCGTCGTTCAGCACGAAATCGAGCGGGATGGGACTGGGGCTAGCGGTCGTCAAGCGAGCGGTGGAGGCCGCAGGTGGCACGATCTCGTTCGAGACCGAGACCGAAAGCCCCGCGACCGGCACCACATTCACGCTTCGGTTTCCCCTCGTGGAGTCTTCCGAGTCTGCCCGCCTCGGCACCGAGGCGGAGGGGGGCGGTCACCCTGAGAGACCGCGAGTCGGCGGTAGCGAGAAAAAAGGAACGATTCATCTTTGATATGAGGAGTCGCTTCATTATGCTTAGTCGGAGCATACCTAAACCCTCCCTCACTTCTCGTCTAACCGTGCAGCACCCCCCCCCAGCTCTATATCCTCGCGCTTCTCTCCTCTCTCATCGTCGGAGTAGGCTGCGATGCCTCTGAGAGCGCTGTCGAAATCGATCGTATAAATAACACTGAACTACCAACGACCATCTCGAACTTGAGCGCAGCTGAGTTGCCCGCTAACGTGTCCTGCCGAACCGCTACGGCTTGGGTTCAGGCCAATCCTAGCGCAATCACGTCTGATGTGGAGAGGTTATACGACTTGCCTCGCTCTGTTCAGCGGGCAGTTTTCCACGCAGCAACGCCCTTCATCCGAGGGGAGACGATGCGAAACCATCTCTCAGCCTACCTGGAGAGCGGTAACTTGAACTCCACCCAGGCCCGAAAGCTCCGTGAGACCATTCAACTCGTCTCAGATGACCTGTACGTAGATGAAGGTTCTAGTCAGGAAAGGCGAGATCAGGTCGCCTCCGAGATTGGCTCCAGAGAAGAACTAGAAGAAATATTCGGCGCAGCATTGGCGCGCAACATTTTTGTTGAGATCCGACGACCGGGTGAGACAGAAGATGACGCCCAAAGTCAAAAAGCCCCTGGATTCCAGTGCGAGTGTAGCATTGTGAGCGATTGGTGCACTGGTGGGACGAGCCCAGGGACGGAATGTATGGAGAGCAGTGCCTGTGACTCTACGGATCACTTCGGATGTGGCACTGCGCTGCTGTACGGATGCAACGGAGACTGCACATTAGGAGGAAGCTGATGCCGGGCGCTACAACCATAGACGAACGTCCACTCAGCTACTGGTGGGTGGCGGCTATGAGCCCGCTCGTCACGGTAGTCGCGGTTTCGCTCGGATACCTGGGATGGGTCGTTCAGGTGGGCGCCTTGCTATCGCTCTACGCCACCTCGGCCGCTCTCGTGTCCCGAGGCGAGCGTCGCCGTGCGCTCACGAGCGTCGCGCTCATCGTTCTACCGTGGCTTCTTTTTGTGGGGTTCCTTGCCATTCGGGACGACTTGATCCATGCCTATCCGCTCGCATTGGCGGCTCCGGTCGGAGGAGTCGCCGGATTCTGGATCGCCCGTCGGCTCTCTCCTTCGTGGAGCAAGCAGGCACTGGGGCTCGTCGCCTTCAGTGTGGTGAGCGTCGGGCTTGGGTTCCAACTGATGCCAGACTGGATCACGTATGCCTTCTCGCGAGATCGCCCGCTGATCACGGAGGCGAGTCTCTCCGACGTGCGCTTCCGCCATCGCGACGGGCGTGTGGTGGACGAGGACGAGTGGAGGGGAAAGACCGTCGTCCTCGACTTCTGGAATACCACCTGCGGGGCCTGCTATGCCTCGTTCCCGCAGGTCGCCGAGTTCCGGGACTCGTTCGCCGACGAGGACAGCGTAGAGGTGTACACCGTGCATCTGACTACAGGACCCGAGGATCGACGAGAGGGCCTGCGCCGGTACGAGAAGGGCGAGTATACCGTCCCGGTGCTCCTTTCGAGCCTGTCTACGAGGGAGGCGATGGACCGATTCGGGATTCGAGGCGTGCCCAACGCGATGATCCTCCGGCCGGATGGGAGCGTGCATTACGTGGGCCATCCGCAGTACCGCAGGGGCGCCTTCGTGCAGAATGCCTGGACCCTGGTGCGCGAGGCGCAAGACCACACAAGGTGAGGGGGAAGTCTTCCACTGACGACCTGGCCCGCCTCGGCACCGAGGCGGAGGGGGGCGGCAGACCTGGCGCAACCGTCCAGCGCGACCCGGTCTAGCCGCCGACTTGCACTGCATTGACCAGGCCTGTGTAGTTCGCCTCGGCCTCCGGCGATCCGTCGTCCGGGCCCCCGCCGACGATCTCGTAGCACCGCCCTACCTCGCACGCCCGGACGACCGTGCCTCGCACGCCTCGTTGCGCATCGAAAAACGCGTAGGCGGTCTCGGCATCGTGAGAAGACAGCCCCAGCGTTTCCGGCGCGATGTCTTGCACTATCGTCGCCGCACTCCTGTTGAGAGACAGCGGCTCGTTTGCGGTCCACCGCCACGAGCGCTGGACGAGGCCGGGCTCCCCGAAGATCGTGACGAGGACCTCGCGCAGATCGTCCGGGTGATCGCCGATGGCGAGGAACAGGTGAGTCTCCCGGTCGCCGCTCGTGATCCCGTCGCCGTAGGTGAGGTACGTGCGCTGGCCGGAGAAGCCGGGGAGATCGGCTGTGACCTCGGTCCAGCCGTGCGGCGGCGCCTCCAGCACCTCGACGGGCATCTCGGCGCAAGCGGTCAGGAGGAGTAACGTGAGGAGCGGAGCGGTACGCATGGGAAGGCTCGGGTTGGTCCGCCTCGGTGCCGAGGTGGGGGGAGCGATGGGCCGTCGGGACGTGCAGAGACTCAGCGCCGGATCGTGAGGGTTGCCAACAGGTCGGCGTTGGCTGCCACCGAGGCGCCGTCCTCGGCGCGGCTACTGACCAGAACCTCCGTGCAGAGGGCGGCCTCGCACCGTTGCACGACGACACCGGCCTCCCCGTGTTCTGCGTTGCCCATCCGCCATGCGTCCGTCGCATCCCGCAAACCATCCGGCAGGTGCAGAGACGCGGGGTCGGTTCGCGAGTAGACGTAGCTGTTGCCTGGATTGGCAGCGCCAGGGACGTCACCGAATCGAAAGAGCCGGTACATCCTCGCGAGGGCAGACGGCTGTTCGTAGACCGTCACAAACACCATGCGGTACGCTCTCGTGTCACCCATCTCGATGGCAAAGTGCAGCTCCCGGGCGCTCCGGGTGTCAGCGATGACTGCCCGTTCTATCGGGTAGAACGAGTCGGGGAGGTCAGCCGAGATCTCGGTCCAGCCCCACGGCGGCGCGTCCGTCTCCTCGGATTCGGGAGAGGCAGCACAGCAGGTGAACAGCAGGAGGAGGACGGGAGCGAAGCGCATGGGAATGGGGGCGGCACCTCCTTCTGAATCGGCTACGGGCTCCCGGGGGATGCGAGGCGTCAAACAGTCCTACGAGCGGGAATGGGGCCGGGACTCCAGGAGAGTCCATTTTCTCCGGCACCATCCAGCCGCCCCTCGGGACCGTCGGGGCGCTGCCACGCCCGCCAGCAGGCCGAGGCGGGCACGCGGGGCGGACTGGCGTTTCATTGAGACCTCCTATCTCCCCATCACCATGTCGCTGCTCCATCGCGCCCTCTGTCTCGCGCTCCTCATCGTGGCCCTTCCTGCCGCCGCCCAGGGCTTCATCGAGAACCGAGGTCAGTGGAACCCGGAGGTGCTGTACCTCGCGCAGACGCCAGAGCACGCCGTCTGGATCACGCACGACGGCTTCGTGGCGGATCTCCGAACGTATGAGGCACCGTCCGTTCGCGAGGTAGCCGAGGCTTCTGCGGCGACCGTGCATCGCCGGGGACACGTGGTCCGCGTGCGAGCTGAGGGCGCCCACCTCGGCACGGCCGTCGAGACGGTGGGGGTGCTTCCAGGTCAGCGGCACTACTTCGTCGGCGAGGAGCCTGTGACCGGGGTCCGGGCGGTCCGCGAGGTCCGCATTGCTGACGAGGCGGGCGGAGCCGTGCGCTACTCACTGACCGCGCGAGGTCTCCGCGCGACGGTCGAAGGGGAGAGGGCGCTCACCGTTGAAGGTGCCGAGGTCGTGGGGGGCGCGAGCGGAAGTGTGGAGGTGCTCGGACGTGAGGGGCGCCAGCGGTTAGCCGAGGTGGTCTTCGAGGGGCCCGATGGTCTCCGCGAGGCGGGCGTGCTCGGCGACCGTCTCGTGCCGGGCCGTCCCTGGGTCGAAAGCTCCGAACCCGCCCGGCAGACGTCCGATGAGCCGGTGCTGTGGTCCACCTTCCTGGGGGATACGGGCTCCGACTTCGCCGACGAACTCAAGGTGGACGCGGAGGGGCGCGCGGTCGTGGCCGGGTTCACGTCGTCGGTGGAGTTTCCCACCACGCCCGGGGCGTACGACGAGACCTACAACTTCCAGTCCGACGCCTTCGTGGCCCGTTTCACGGCGGATGGTTCCGCGCTCGACTACGCGACAGTCATCGGTGGGGTAGACATCGACATCGGCTACGGCTTGGGGACGAATGCCGTGGGGCAGGTCGTCGTCGTAGGGGAGACCCTTTCGCCAGACTTCCCGCGCACGGCTGGCGTGGAGGCCAGCGAGGAGAGCACCGTGTTCGTCGCGCGTCTCTCGGCGGATGGCTCAGCGCTCGACTACTCACACCTGATCGGCGGGGCCAACCAGGACCAGCCTCTCGCGGCACTCCTCGGCGACAACGGTCGGGCCTACGTCGCTGGAACGACCTCCTCTGCCGATTTCCCGATCACGGAGCGTGCCTACGATCCCACCTTCGGAGGGGGAACCGATGCCTTCGTGCTCAGCCTCAACGAGGGGACGGTCTTCTTCTCCACGTTCCTGGGTGGCTTCAATGTGGACCGCGCAGACGCCCTCGCGTTCGATGCAGACGGTCGCCTCGTCATCGGGGGGATCACGCGCTCGCTGGATTTCCCCGTTACCAACGGCGCCTACGACCCCTCGCCACCCAACGGCTTCAGCGATGCCTACGTCGCGATTCTCTCGTCCGATGGAACGTCACTCGATGCCGCCACCTTCCTCGGTGGCTCCAATCCCGAGGTGGTCTGGTCGGTCGCCTCTGGCCCGGATGGGCGGGTTGCCGTGGGCGGTGGGACCGTCTCCGGTGACTTCCCGACGACTCTCGACGCAGACGATAGGAGCTACAACCTCGGGTCTGGAGACGGCTTCGTCTCCGTGCTTTCGGAAGACCTCTCCTCGCTTCTTTACTCCACGTACCTCGGCGGATCCGATGTGGACGAGGTGCGCGGTGTCGCCTTCGACCCGGCAGGTCAGATCCTCGCCTCTGGCGCGACTCGATCCGCGGACTTCCCTGCCGCGATGGGAGAGTTCTCCGGCTTCGACGATGCCTTCGTGGTCCGCGTCGCGCCTGTGGGCTTTTACCTGGATGGTGGGATGTTTCTCAGCGGGGCCAGTGTGGACGAGTCGTTCGGCCTCGGCGTCTCGCCGGACGGGCGGATCCTCGTCGGTGGTGCTACCCGCTCCGATGATTTCCCCACGACCGACGGCGCGTTCGATGAGACCTTCGGCGGGTCCTCCGATGTGTTCGTGACGGCGGTCACACTACCCGTCCTCGTGTCTCGCGAGGGAGACCCGCTGGTCGGACTGGAGGTCGCGTCGCTGTTCCCAAATCCCTCCCGTGAGTCCACCCACCTCGCGCTCGCACTCCCCGAGGCGGGCTGGGTGGCCGTGGACATCGTGGACGCGCTGGGGCGCCGCGTGGCGTCGGTACCGGAGGGGCCACAGGCAGCGGGTGAGCACGAGGTCGCGCTCCGTCTCGGCAAGCTGGCCCCAGGCGCCTACAGCGTCCGTGCGAGGGTGCGGTTGGCCTCGGGCCGAGAGACGACCGTGACGCGTCGGCTGATCGTGGCGAGATAGCGAGTCTTGACGCGAGAAAGGCCCCGAACGGATGGGTCTGGATCTCGAATCAGTGACTCCGTTGCCTTGCCCTGGATCGTGCCGTCCTGGATCGTCAGATTGTGTCGCTCTTCGCGCGACGGGTGGCTCTCGGGTGAGACCTTCCGCGTGTCGCGCGAATCCTGACGCGCAGCCTCCTCGTTCCGCACGCCCCTTACCCCACAGCACGATGGCGCTCTTCGGCCTCGGACGCAAGAAAGACGACCAGGACAAGCTCGAAGCCGGGCTCGAAAAGACCCGCTCTGGCTTCTTCAGCAAGATCGGCCGCGCCGTCGCGGGCAAAGACACCGTGGACGACGAGGTTCTAGACGACCTCGAAGAGGCGCTCGTGACCTCGGACGTCGGTGTCAAAACGACCGTCGACATCATCCGTCGTATCGAGGCGCGCGTGGCGGAGGACAAGTACGTCACCACGAAGGAGCTTCAGGCGCTCATCCGAGACACCATCGCGAACCTGTTGCTAGAGAGCGCCCCAGAGCGGCCTGCCAGTTTCGAGGCGCCGCTGCCCTCCACGCCGCACGTCGTGATGGTCGTCGGAGTCAATGGCGTCGGAAAGACGACCTCCATCGGAAAGATCGCGCACCGCTACAAGGAGGCGGGCAAGAGCGTCCTCCTCGGCGCGGCCGATACCTTCCGCGCTGCCGCCACGGAGCAACTTGAGATCTGGAGTGAGCGCGCAGGCGTGCCCATCGTGAAGCAGTACCAGGGAGCAGACCCTGCCGCCGTCGCCTTCGATACCCTCGCGCGTGCTAAGACCATCGGTGCGGACGTAGCGCTGATCGACACGGCCGGGCGGCTCCACAACCAGATCGGGCTTATGAATGAGCTCTCGAAGGTGAAGCGCGTGATGGACAAGCAGGTGCCCGGCGCGCCTCACGAAGTGCTCCTCGTCCTCGATGCCTCCACCGGCCAGAACGCTCTCCGCCAGGCCGAGGCCTTCACCGAGGCGGTCGATGTCACCGGTCTGGTGCTCACGAAGCTCGATGGCACCGCCAAGGGGGGCATCGTGATTGGCATTTCCAACGAGTTCCAGATCCCGGTTAAATACATCGGCGTGGGCGAAGGCATGCGGGACCTGCAAGTCTTCGACCGCGCCGCCTTCGTGCACGCGCTTTTCGAGGGCGCCGATGGCTGACCGCGCACGGCCTCCCGAGATGGAAGCGGTACCGTTCGGCGCCCTCTCGGGCCGTCCGTCCCCGTCGCGAGACGGTTCGTCCGGCCGGTACCCTACACGTAGTTCCAGCGTCGCATCTTCACGCTGTCTGCCTACGGGCGGACCCGCTGCTCCTCTTCTCCGATTCCGTGTCTGACGAGCCTATGCGCGCTCGCTACTCTCGGCTCCTCCTCGGGGCCCTTTTTGCGCTCCTCCTCGTGGTGCCCGCCGCGGCACAGACGGCGTACCAGCCCGCCTTCTCCACTGAGGTCGTGGTCTCGCGTGAGGATGACGGCACCTCCCGCCTCGATGTCTACGCGGACGTGCCGTATGAGAGTCTCCGGTTCCTCGCCCGCACAGGCGGTTTCGAGGCGAGCTACGTCGTGACTGCCGAGGTGCAGCGCATCGCGCCGGATGGGACCGTCGCCGGGCTCGTCGCCAGCCGCACCTGGAACCGCGATGTCACCGTCGCTACCTACGACGAGACCCTCAGCCAGGAGAGCACCGACCGTTCCGTGCAGGCCATCGAGGTGGATCCGGGCCGTTACGTGCTGGAGGTCACGCTGGAGGACGGCGCCAGCGGCCGCACCTTCGCGCATCAACTCGGTGCGCACGTCCGAGACATGACCGGCCCCATCGCGATGAGCGATCCAGTCTTCCTGAACGAGTACGACCCAGAGAGCAACCGCTTCGAGCCCAACATCGGCGGCTCTATTTCCACGGAGCAGGAGGCCTTCACGGTCTATTACGAGCTCTTCGCCGAGGCGTCCGCCGATCTCCAGGTCACCTACGCCGTCACCGACCGCTCCCGCCTCGGCGACCGCCCCTCGTTCAGTGCACTCCTCGGCCTCGCGCCGCGCCAGCGCGAAGATGTGGGTGTGCCGGTTCTCGTGACGGAGGATCTCTCAGTGCCCGAAGGCCGCACCCCTGCGGCTCTTCGGATCTCCACCGAGGGCCTGCAGGTGGGGGACTACACCCTGACCGTCCGCCTAGCAGACCCCGAGGGGGAGGTCGTGGCCCAGGCGGAGCGCCCGTTCGCTGTCCACTGGATGGGGCTCAATGCCCAGATCGCCGACCTCGACGGCGCCATCGCGCAGCTCCGCTACGTCGCAAAGGACCGCGAGATCGACGCCATCCGAGACGCCGCGACCTACGAGGACAAGGTGCGCCTCTTCCGTGAGTTCTGGAGCCGCCGCGATCCGACCCCAGGCACGGATCGCAACGAGCAGATGGAGGCCTACTACTACCGGGTGGCCTACGCGAACGAGCGCTACGGCCGCATTCAGGACTCTGGCTGGAACACGGATCGCGGCGAAGTCTTCATTCGCTTTGGCGAGCCGGACCATGTGGAGGATCGCCCCTTCAGCTACGGCACCCAGCCGTATCAGGTCTGGTTCTATTACCGCCATGGCCGTCAGTTCATCTTCGTGGACGAGGGCGTGGGGGATTACCAACTCCTGGTGCCCATCTGGGACGAACGGACGCGGATGTAGAGGGAAGACCGGCCCGCTACGCCCCGTTCACCGCCCCGCCTCGCGACCCGAGGCGGGGCGTTGTGGTGTCCGGCGGGTCCGTCCGCCTCGGCAGTCCGCCGGTCCCCCCCACGGTCGCCCCGAGGCGGGCGATCTTCCAACCCTCCGCTCCTCTTCTCCTGTGGCTGATTCTCCCCGTATCGTCTTCATGGGCACGCCAGACTTCGCCGTGCCCTCCCTCGACGCCCTCGTTGCCGCTGGCCTCGCTCCTGTCGCTGTGGTCACGGTGCCAGACAGGCCTGCCGGGCGCGGCCAGACGCTCCGCGAGAGCGCTGTCAAGAAAGCGGCGGCGAGCCACGGGATTCCCATCCTCCAGCCTGAGAGCCTCAAGGACGAAGTCTTCCAGCGCGACCTGGCCGATCTGGACCCCGACATCCTCGCCGTCGTCGCGTTCCGCATCCTGCCGCGCGCCGTCTACGAGACCGCCCGCCTCGGCGCGTTCAACCTCCACGGCTCTCTCCTGCCCTCCTACCGAGGCGCCGCGCCGATCAACCGCGCGCTCATGGACGGCGTGACCGAGACCGGCGTCACCACCTTTTTTCTCAAGGCGAAGGTGGATACCGGCGATGTGATCCTCCGCGAGCGCATCCCCGTTGGCGCGGACGACGCGGCGGGCGACGTGCACGACCGTCTGGCGGAGGTCGGTGCTGGGGCGGTGGTGGAGACGGTCCGACGGATCGCGATGGGCACAGCCGAGGCCCTTCCCCAGGATGACGCCCTCGCGAGCCCAGCCCCCAAGATCTTCCGCGAGGACGCCGAGATCGACTGGAACCGCCCCGCGAAGAAGGTCCACGACCACATCCGCGCACTCTCGCCGTACCCTGGCGCATGGACGACGTGGAGCGGCGAAACCTTGAAGGTCTTCCGCTCCGTCCTCACCGACGATTCCGCCCGCCTCGGGGCCCCCGGCGAGGTGGCCGAGGCCGAGGACCGCCTCGTGGTGGCCTGTGCCTCGGGCGCGGTGGAACTGCTCCAGGTCCAGCGCGAGGGCAAGCGCCGCATGAACACAGCCGATTTCCTCAACGGCGCCGACCTCGCGCTGGGCACGATTCTCGGCCCGTCGAACGTGTAGCCGCGTCTACCTTCGCGACATGGAGACTCCCCGATCCCCCGGCCCGGGCGCCCCGCCCTCTGTTCAGCCGCCCACCTTCGCGCCTATCGCTTCCGAAGGCCCCGCTGACTCGACCCCCGAGGCGGGCATGCCCGACCTCAATGTTCTCACCGAGCGCGTCCGCCAGTCGAGTGCCTGGGTCCGCCCGCTCATGGAGGAGGTCGGCCGCGTAGTGGTGGGGCAGGAGCGGATGGTGGAGCGCCTCCTGATCGGCTTGCTCACGGGCGGCCACGTCCTGCTGGAGGGCGTGCCGGGCCTCGCGAAAACCCTCACCATCTCGACGCTCGCGAAGGCCGTCCACGCGGACTTCCAGCGCATCCAGTTCACGCCGGACCTCTTGCCCGCCGACCTCGTCGGCACGCTGGTCTACCATCAGGGCGACGGCTCCTTCCGCGTCAAGAAGGGGCCGGTGTTCGCCAACTTTGTCCTCGCCGACGAGGTCAACCGCGCGCCCGCGAAGGTGCAGAGCGCCCTTTTGGAGGCGATGCAGGAGCGGCAGGTCACCATCGGTGAGAGCACCTACCCGTTGCCGCATCCGTTTCTCGTTCTCGCGACGCAGAACCCCATCGAGCAGGAGGGGACCTACCCGCTGCCGGAGGCGCAGGTGGATCGCTTCATGCTCAAAACGGTCGTCGGCTACCCGTCAAAGGAAGAAGAGCTTCAGATCCTTCGCCGGATGGCACGCACAGCCGAGACTCTGCAGACGCGAGCGGTCGTGCAGCCGCAGCAGGTCCTCGCCGCGCGAGACGTAGTGGACTCGCTGTGGATGGATCCGAGCCTGGAGGAATACATCGTGGACCTCGTCCTCGCGACACGCACCCCGAGCGCGTACGGTGTCCGGGATACCGACGGGCTCGTGGCCCACGGCGCGAGCCCTCGTGCGACCATCGCGCTCGCCCTCGGTGCCCGCGCTGCCGCGTTCCTCGATGGTCGTCCATACGTCACCCCGGATGACGTACGGGCCGTCGCGCTGGACGTGCTCCGTCACCGAGTCGGTGTCACCTACGAAGCGGAGGCGGAGGAGATCACCTCCGATCAGATCGTCCAGCGCGTCCTTGACAAAGTGGAGGTTCCCTGAGCCACGTGCGCTCGCCTCGAGCCCGAGGCGGGACCCCTCATCCCGCATTCTCTATCTCCCGTGAGACAGCCGACGCCCTACCGCAAAGAGTCCATCACCGTCGCCTATCTCGCGGAACGAATGCGCGAGCGTGTCGGGATGACGATGGAGCCGGTCAATGGCGTGGATGCGGAGAACCGAACCGTCACGGAGCCCAACATCCACCGGCCCGGTCTCGCGCTGGCGGGCTACACGGAGCTGTTCACACATCACCGGGTCCAGGTGCTCGGCAATACCGAGTGCCGCTACCTGAAGTGGCTCGGTGAGGAGGGAAGCGCCGAAGCCTTCGGTCGGTTGCTCGCCTTCGACCTGCCCTGTATCGTGCTGACGGCGGGCAACACTCTCTCCGAGACTCTCCGCCAGCAGGCCGCCGAGGCGGGCGTCCCTCTTTTTCGCTCCGAGACGCCGACGGTCCCGTTCATCTCGCAACTCCGCGATTTCCTGGAGGACCAGTTCGCGGAGCAACTCACGCTCCATGGCTCCCTCGTGGACGTGTATGGCATCGGTCTCCTGCTCTCCGGCCCGGCGGGAATCGGCAAGTCTGAAGTAGCCCTGGACCTCGTGGAGCGCGGCCATCGCCTCGTCGCCGACGATGTCGTCATCGCGACTCACAAGAGCGAAGGCGTGCTGATGGGCTCCGGGACCGACCTCGCGCAGCACTTCATGGAAATCCGTGGCCTCGGCATCGTGGATGTCCGCGCGATGTTCGGTGTGCGGGCGGTCCGCTACCAGAAGCGAATCGAGGTCGTCGTGCGGATTCACCGATGGGACGAGTCCGAGGAGTACACCCGGATTGGGATGGTGGATGAGACGGAGCACATCCTGGGCGTCGAGATGCCGGTCGTGAAGCTGCCCATCGTACCGGGCAAGAACGTGACGGTCATCTGCGAGGTGATCGCGATGAACCACCTCTTGAGGCACTACGGCTACGACCCGGCCGAGGTCTTCCAACGACGTCTCAAAGACCGGATCGCGTCGCGGCAAGGAGGGGGGGCTCCGCGTCGAGGCATCGAGTGGTTCGAGCACGACATCGAGTGAGGCGTGAGGCAGAGAGCAATCGGAACTGTTTCCGCTCTGCGCTCTTCGTAAGGCTGTGCTCGAGGGCCAAGTCCCTCCGCGGACGTAGCGTGGTCTCCCGCGCTCCCCTTCTTACGACCTCTCTCCACCCCGGCTCTCTGCCCACCTCGGCGCCGAGGCGGGCGCACCTGGCACCGGCTCGTGTCCATGCACCCGTCTTTCTAGAACGCTACAAAACGAAACCATTAGGCGAGGAATCGGAGGAGGGCAGGGCGCCCCGTTGACGGACGCCAGAACTCCCGATACCTTCTTCTCCGCGAAAGCGCTTTCCACCACGCCAGGACAGGTTGCTTGAGACCTGCTCGGCGGCGCTGGCGTCCCGCTGTGGTCTCTGGCCCGGCCTTTGCCGCGTGCAGTGGATGTGCTGGCGGCCCCCATCGCCGGAGCCGGCCGGGCCCTCTCCCGGCTTCAGCGATAGGGGCTCCGTTCCCACCCAGCCCCACCTATGGCCAACAGCTTTTACTACTACGACCACGAGACCTGCACCTTTGTGGAGGTCGAGCCGAGCCGGAAAGGGCTCTGGCTCAAGGTCGGCGCCATCGCGTCCCTCGCTCTCGTCCTGGCGGCCATCGGCGTGAGCGTGCTCTCTCAGTTCGTGACCTCACCCGTGGAAGTGGCGCAGCGCGAGGAGATCCGCACCCTGCAAGGTCAACTCGAAGAGGCCAACACCCGCCTCGTGGCCTTCTCCGACGATCTCGAAAGCCTCGCCGAGACCGACCGCGAGCTCTACCGTACCGTTCTCAACGCCGAGCCGATCTCAGAGGACGAGTTTCAGATGGGCGTCGGCGGTGCCGAGCGGGAGAACGTGGCTCATTACTCCACGCCCACCGCTCAACTCCTACTCACCACGAGCGAGACCATTGACCGTCTGGAGCGTCAGATGGAACTCCAGAACCGCTCCTACGCCGAGTTGAAGGAACTCGCCACCTCGCGCCAGGCCGTCCTCCGCCAGCAGCCCGCCATCCTACCGCTCAAGAACGCGCGGCTCACTTCCGGCTTCGGGATGCGGTACCACCCCATCCTCCACACCACGCGGATGCATGCAGGCGTGGACTTCCCGACACCCGTCGGTACGCCGCTGTACGCGGTCGGGGACGGAGTGGTGAGCTTCATCGGCTCAAAGGGCGGCTACGGAAACGTCATCGACGTGGATCATCCGCTGGCGGGCAAGATGACGCGCTATGCGCACCTCTCGCGCGTCGCCCCGGGCATCGAGGTTGGCTCTGCCGTGCGGCGAGGGCAGACCATCGCGTACTCCGGCAACACGGGCCTCTCCACGGCGCCGCACCTCCACTTTGAGGTGCGCCTCCTCAATGAGGAGCGCAAGCCCATCGACCCGGTGACGACGTTTGTCCCGGGCGTCAGTCCGCGCGAGTACCAGGAACTCCTGGAGGCATCGCGGACGCAGACCGTCTCTTTCGACTAGCGCCGACCCAGCACAGCCTTGCCCCGCGGGCAGCTCTACAGGAAGGGCTGCCCGCTTTTTGTGGAGGGTTGGGGCGGAACCGGGACCCCGTTGCATTTCGCGCGTAGCCGTCCTATCGTGCGGCCCTGACTCGAATCCCTTCTCGGCCCGCTTCTCTGGCCCGTTTCCTCCGCTTCCCCCTGACATGTACTGGACGCTCGAACTCGCGGCGACGCTCGAAGACGCCCCCTGGCCTGCTACCAAGGATGAGTTGATCGACTACGCTGATCGTACCGGCGCACCCTACGAGGTCATCCAGAACCTCGAAGAGATGGAAGACGACGGCGAGCCATATGAGAACATCGAAGAGGTCTGGCCGGACTACCCGACTCAGAACGAGGACTTTTACTTCGAAGACGAGTAGGGACCGTACGCGGGGCGCCAGGTGAGACCCGGCTCTGTCCGCCTCGGTACCGAGGCGGGGGACCCTAGGGAGGACCCCACGGAACAGAATGAACCGAGCCCCTGACCGGGCGGGGTCAGGGGCTCGGAGCCCGGTGCAGCTGGGTCGCGACGTGAAGCGGTGGCACGAGCGTGCCTCCACTCCCCACCACGCGCACGACCCAACTGCAGGTCAGCAGCGACGTCCGGGGAAGTCTAGAGGGTGCGCGTGGCGTAGTCGAAGCCGCTCAGCGCATCGTCGATGAACACGCGGCCGGACCGCTCGGCGGACTGGGGCGTGCGGTACTCGGCAGGGGAGGCGTGCAGCGTCAGACCCTGATGCACGATGGCGAAGCCGTAGGCGTCCGAGCCGTCCGTCGCCTGCTCGACCTCCAGGTCGAAGCCGCGATGGCGGAGCGTGAGACGCGGGACGGACACGATGGTGCGGCGGAGGGTAGCGGCGGGAGGCATGAGGTATATCGGCGGGGAGTGATGCCAGGTTTGGCAACGGCCCCGCCATGCGCCGCCAACGGCCTCTGGCGCGGATCCTTGTATCCGTCAGGGCGACACCCTCCTCTACTGAACGTACACTCGTATCAGATCGGGATGGTCCGTCTCAGTCCTACACGCAGAGGAGACGGCCGTCCTACGTCGTGACTCCAGCGGGCGTCTCCTCCTTCAGGCGCTGGCGCGCGATGTCGGTAGCCGTGGCAGCGCGCGAGACGAGCGCGTTCACTGCATGGACCGCACGGTCGGCCTCGCGAGCGGCGACATCCAGCCGGTCTTCGCGTGCGGCCCGCTCGGTCTCGGCACAGGCCTCCGCCGCCGTCTTCGCGCCGAGGGTCGCGCATGCCGACTTCAAGGCGTGCGCGGTCTCGCGGAGCCCCGTCGCGTCGAACTCGCGGGCGGCCTCCGCCATCCGGGCCGTGAGGACAGGGGCAGAGGATGCAAACGCCTCCAGTACTTCCACCGCAAACCCGGGATCGTCCACGCCGGTCGATTCGACGAGACTGGTCAGAATGGCATCGTCGTCCTCCAAGACGACAGGTGCCGGAGGGGGAGCGTGATCCGCGAGGGCACTCGCGAGGTGATCCAGGCGGACAGGCTTTGCGAGATAGCCGTCCATGCCCGCCTCGCGGCAGCGCTCGGCATCCCCGGCGAGGGCGTTGGCCGTCAGCGCGACGATGCGCGGTTGGTGGTCCAACTCGGCGCGGACGCGGCGCGTGGCCTCCAGACCGTCCATTTCCGGCATCTGGACATCCATGAGCACGAGATCGTAGTCCCGCTCGCGCATCTTCTCTAACGCCTCCCGGCCGTTCGTAGCGATGTCCGCCGTGCCGCCGAGGCGGCGGAGGAGGCCGAGTGCCACCTTCCGGTTGACGGCGTGGTCTTCCACGAGCAGGATCGCGAGGCCGGAAGCGACTGGCGTCTGCGAGGCATCTGGCGTGCGGTGCGCGGGGGTTCCGTTCGTGAGTCGCGCGAGGATATCCCGGAGCCGCGAGCGTCGGGGCGGACGCGTCAGCACAGCGTCGAAGAGGCCCGGATCTGCGGAGCGGGCACCGACGGGAGCAAGGAGAACGAGCGGCGTCCGCTCGAAGGACTGGCGGAGCGTTCGGGCGAGCACGACGCCCTCGCGGCGAGCGCCAGGGTGAGGAGCCCCGAGGTCTACGATCGCCACGTCCGGGACGGCTCCCGTGTTCACGTAGCCTCGCGCGGCTTCAGTGGAGGCGAGGGCCGTGACACGCGCGCCCAGTTCTTCCAGCGCCTCGGTGAGGGCCTCCCGCGCGAGATCGTGATGGTCCACGAGGAGAATGTCAGCGTCGAGCGCAGGCGCCTCTGTGCGGGGAGCGTCCACCTCTAGCGAGACGCGAAGTGTGAACGTGGAGCCTTCCCCCATGGTGCTCTCGACCTCCAGCGTCCCGCCCATCAACTCCGCGAGTTGGCGCGAGATCGCGAGACCGAGGCCCGTGCCGCCGTAGCGGCGTGTCGTGGAGGAGTCCACCTGAGAGAAGCTCTCGAAGAGGCTCGCGAGGCGATCCCGAGGAATGCCGATGCCGGTATCGCTCACGCGAAGCACGAGCGGGATGCGGCAGTTGCGCGACGGGCCGTCGCGCGTGACCTCCACGACGATCTGGCCGTGATCGGTGAACTTGACCGCGTTGGAGAGCAGGTTGAGCAGGATCTGACGGAGCCGCGTGGGATCGCCGATGAGCGCGTCTGGAAGGCGCGGGTCTACGCGGGAGACGAGTTCCAGACCCTTCTCCGAGGCGCGTTGCGCGACGAGGTCTAGCGCATCATCGAGGCCATCGCGGAGAGCGAATGGTGCGTTTTCTAGACGGAGACGCCCGGCCTCGATCTTCGAGACATCCAGCACATCGTTGATGATGGCGAGGAGCGTGTCGCTGCTCGCGCGGATGGTGTCCACGTAGTCTTGCTGCTCCGCGGTGAGCCGCGTGCCCGCGAGCAGATCCGCCATCCCGATGACCCCGTTCATAGGGGTTCGGATCTCGTGGCTCATCGTGGCGAGGAACTCGCTCTTGGCACGTGCAGCGGCGAGAGCGTCTTCGCGAGCTTGCTCCAGGCGCTCCACCACGGCCAGCCTCGCGCGAAGGACGAACGTGCCGAGTGCGGCCAGTGCGCCGAGGGTCGCGAGGAAGGTCAGCCTCGGGACGACGGGCTCTTCCACCGCGAAGGCAGCCAGCGCGGCGGCGCCCACGAAGGCAGCGGAGTAACCCGCGAGCTGCCGGGCTGTGCGCATCCCCGCCGAGCATCCGAAGAAGACGAGCAGGATGCCGAGCGCTGAGGTGATCGCGAAGTCGTTCAGGTACGCGACGTAGATCTGCCACGCGGAGATCGCGTAGAACAGCCCGTACACGAAGCGGAGGGCGTGCGTCCGGATCCACTGGCTCGTGAATGTCAGCGCGACGAGCAGCACGGCCGCCAGCCCGAGCGCGATCCGCTCGGAGAGCGGATCCACGACGGCGGGTTCGGAGAATCGGTACAGCAGCCCAAAACCGATCAGCACCATGCCCCCGACGGCGAGCAGCACGCGGTACAGCTTGAGGGGCTCGGACTGAGGGGGAGGAGCCTCGGGCATGTCGAAAGGGAACCGGGCGGCGCGAAAGGGAACGGAAGAGGCCTCGCGCGCGCGCAGGACGCACGGTCGGGCGGGAAGTCCCCAGAGGGCAAATGGTGGGCCGGAGCGTTGCGATTTCGGATGGTGGAGGTCGGATATCGGGAGGGTGATCGGTAGCAGTGGCAGGAGTCGGGGAGACCGAGGGCCTCCCGTAGCGCCGCCTGCGCGCGACTCCCTCCGCCTCGGTGCCGAGGCGGGCTGGGTGGAGAGCAGGTCACTCGCCCGCCATTCCGCTCGTCTTCCCAGGGACCTCGGTGCGTCCCGCCTACTTTGGCCTCATGACTGAGACCCAGCCCCTTCGCGCCTCCGACCTCAAACGAGGCCGCGAGATCACTCTCACCCTCACGGACTTCGCCGATCGTGGCAAGAGTCTCGCCCGCGTGGGCGACGGCGAACGTGGCTACGTCGTGTTCGTGGCGGGGGCTGTGCCGGGCGACCGCGTGCGCGCCCGTGTGTTCAAGCGGAAACGGTCGTTCGCGGAGGCTCGCCTGCTGGAGGTGATGGAGCCTAGCGACCTCCGCGTAGATCCGCCCTGTGAGTACTTCGACGCGTGCGGCGGCTGCAAGTGGCAGCACGTCGGCTACGAGGCGCAGTTGGAGATGAAGCGCGATCAGGTGGAGGGCGCGTTGGTGTACGAGGGCGGGATCGACCTCGCGCAGCACGGCGTGGATGGAACGGGCGTGACCGTCCGGCCCACGATGGGCGTGGAGGGCGAGCCGTACTTCTACCGCAACAAGATGGAGTTCTCCTTCTCGGCGCAGCGCTGGCTGACCGACTGGGAGATCGCCACGGGCGAGACGCTCGACAAGGACTTCGCGCTCGGCCTCCACGTGCCCGGCCGCTACGACAAGGTCCTCGATCTGACCGCTTGCTACCTCCAGAGCGAGTGGAGCGCCGCGCTGGTCAACGGCGTCCGCCGGTTCGCGAAGGAGCACGGCTGGAAACCGTGGAACGTGCACGATCACACCGGCTATCTCCGGCACCTCGTCGTCCGCACGCCCGCCAACACGGACGAGAAGATGGTCAACCTCGTGACCTCGCGCGAGGACTCGGCCCGCCTCGAGCAGTTCGCGGACTGGCTCCGCGAGCATTTTCCCGAGACCACGACGCTCATCAACACGATCAACAGCGGGAAGGGCCAGACGGCCTTCGGCGAGAAAGAGATCGTCGCCTTCGGCCCGGGTGTCGTGCACGACCGGATCGGGGAGCACACCTTCGAGATCGCCGCGAGCGCATTTTTCCAGACGAACACGAAGCAAGCGGAGCGGCTCTACGCCGTCGCGGCCGAGATGGCCCACTTCCGGCCAGATGATCTCGTGTACGACCTCTACTGCGGCGCCGGGACCATCTCGATGTACGTCGCCGACCGGGTGAAGCGGGTCGTGGGCGTGGAACTGGTGGAGGCGGCTGTGGAGAACGCCCGAGCGAATGCCGAGGCGGGCGGGGTGGACAACTGCACCTTCGTCGCGGGCGACATGCTCAAGCTGTTCACGCCGGAGTTCGTCGAAGAGCACGGCCAGCCCGACGTGCTCCTCGTCGACCCGCCGCGCGCGGGCATGCACCCGAAGGTGACGGAGCAGATCGCGGCGCTCCGGCCGGAGCGGATCGTCTATGTCTCGTGCAACCCGCGGACGCAGGCGAAGGACCTCCAGCGGCTCCTCGCGAGCACGGAGAACGGGTATCGCATCGAGGCCATCCAGCCGGTGGACCTGTTCCCGCACACGCACCACGTGGAGAATGTGATCGGGCTGCGACGGGTGGACTGATTCGCCGGGCCAGAGCCTTGCCGGTCGGGCGCACATTCCCACCCGTGTCATCCCACGGATCTCCCGAGGTGGGGGGAGCCGGGCCGAGACGCCGCGCGTAGACTGACCCCGCACCCGCCCGCCTCGCGATGGACTTCGACCGCATGGACAAAACGGCTTTCTCCATCGTCTACTCGCACGAGGAAGCCGCCGAGCAGGACCGCCAGTTCTGGTGGAGCCAGACGCCCAGCGACCGGATGGCGGCGCTCGAACATCTACGCCGCACATTCCATGGACGCTCCTACACTCTATCGGGACTTCGAGGACCTGTTGAGCACGTTCGCCGAGAAGGGGGTTGAGTACCTCCTGATCGGAGGGTATGCGGTCAACTACTACGGGTATGTCCGCTACACCGGAGATCTGGACCTCTGGGTTCGGCCGACAGAGGAGAACGCGAAGCGCGTCGTGGAGGCACTCACGGCGTTCGGGTTTGGTGTTGCCGCCTTATCGGAGGAAGCCATCCTGTCGCCTCGCGTCGTGACCCGGATGGGCGTGCCGCCCTACCGATTGGAAATCCTGTCCGACATCTCTGGGGTCACCTTCGAGGAGTGCTGGGCCGACCGGATCGAGGACGAGTGGAACGGTGTGCCCGTCACCATCATCGGGTTGGGCGGGCTGCGGAAGAACAAGCGCGCGAGCGGTCGGCTGAAAGATCTCGCGGATCTGGAAGAACTGCCGCCGGAGTAAACCTCACGTCCTCCGCCTCGGTGCGCCCGTGGAACCACCGAGGCGGGCACAACCGCGCCCGGCGCCTACCTTCGCGAGACGATCCCCCCTCGCGCCATGCGTCCGATCCTCCTCGCGCTGGTGGCCCTCGTGGCCGCGCCGCTCGCCGCCCAGCCCGCGGGCGACTGCCCGTACCCCGTCCTCTTCCTCCACGGCTACACCGGCAGCCAGGCCAGCTGGGAACCCTTCACCGGCAACGCCGACGTGGCATCCATCTGGGGACCTCGCGCCGACGTGTTCCACGCCGTCCTCAACGCTTACGAGAACGAAGAACGCATCGCGGGACCCGATGGCATCACCGGCACGACGGATGACGACGTGCTCGTCCAGTTCGTCAACGAGGCCAACGACCTCGCGCCGGGCTGCGTCTACGCCTCCAACTGGGAGAACTTCTGGGACGAGAACCCCGCCGCTCCGATGCTGGAGCAGAACTCCGGCGACTCGCCGGGTGGCTTCTTCGCCTCCGAGAGCGATTCCAACGAGGAGGCCGCCCAGAAGCAGGGCTACGCCCTCGGGCGGATGATCGCGGCGGTGCTCGCGGCGAATCCGAGCAAGGACCGCGTGATCCTCGTCGGGCACAGCATGGGCGGGCTCATCGCGCGCGAGTACCTCCAGCGGCGCGATGGATCCGGCACGCCGATGTGGTGGGCGGACCCCGCCGCGCCCGGCGGCCACCGCGTCGCCCGGCTCCTCACCGTCGGGACGCCGCACCGAGGGAGCAACCTCTTCGGCAACCCCTTCCGAAGCGGTCCCGAGGCGGGTGCGCCCCAGCGCGATGGCACGCCCGACATCAACAGCGCTGCCGTCCGCGACCTCCGCTACAACTACTTCTGCTTCTTCTGCGACGCCCCCGGCCCGTACCTTTTCGGCGGCGACGAGGGCGACATCGCGAGTGGCTTCCACACGGACGACGTGGACCTCGACGGCGACGAGTCCAGCCTCATCACCGGGATCAACATCGACGGGCGAGACCAGGGGTTCTCGGACGCCTGGAACGGCACGACAGATAACCCCGCGATGCCGCTCCCGACGGATGTGCGTTACACCTGGCTGACCTCCGACGTGGGCACGGGCGGCGACCTCGTCGTGGACCTGGCGCGCCAGTGGATTTCCGCCGAGGGCCTCCCCGTGCCGTCAGACGGCACGCCGTTTCGCCTCACCGATTCCCTCCTCACCGACGTGCAGCACCTCGCGCAGCAGGAGGACACGGACGCCGTAGCGCGAGGCCTGGACGAGCCGGATTATCCAGCCCACGCCTATGGCCTCAATGTCGGGACGACGTATGCCGGTCTCGCGAGCGTCCGCTCCTTCCAGGCGCCAGACGGCCCGCCCACGACCGATCCCGACTGGTTCTCGTTCGTGAGCACCGGTGGAGCCGTTCGCGTCGACCTCGCGCCGGGCGCCAGCCTCGGCGGACGGCTGGATCTCTACGACGTGCCCCCCGGCGACTACTCCACGGCCCCCTCGGCGCTCGGCGTCGATTTCGCGCCTGGGACGCCCTCCGTCACGATCCCTGCCAGCGCCATGGGCGCGGGCACTCACTTCGTCCGCGTCCGCCACGACAGCGTCGGCCCGCTGGACTGGCGGCAACCATACACGCTGACCATCACGGAGGAGGCGCCCGTGCTGCTGAGCGTCACCATCGCGCCACGGCGAGGACCTATCGTGTTCGGCCCCGAGGGGGGGCAGATCCGCTACAAAATGAAGGTCTTCAATGACGGCCCGGCGGATGAGACCACAGAGATCTGGACAGAGGCTCTACTGCCCGATGGCAGCGTGGTGGGCCCGCTGTTCCGGCCCAGGACCGTGACAGCCCCGGCCGGAGGCCGCGCGAAGGTGCAGGCGCGCCAGCGCGTCCCCGCCGAGGCGCCTGCAGGCACCTACACCTACCGCGCCTACATCGGCACCTTCCCCACACCGACCGCGACCGCCAGCTTCACCTTCGAGAAAACCGGCGGCAGCACGGCGGCGGTCGTCCTTGCGGACTGGAAGGCCGAGTTGGATGACGGGGCGGATCTGCTGGACGACTTCTCGTTGGAGGCTCCGCGCCCCAACCCGTTCGCCTCGCGCACCTCCATCGCGTTCTCCCTCGATGCGGAGGCTTCCGTCTCCCTGGCCGTCTTCGATGCGCTGGGTCGCCGCGTCGCGGTTCTCGCGGAGGGCCTCTACCGACCCGGCACGCATCGCGCCGTCTTCGAGGCCAGCGACCTCGCGCCGGGCGCGTACGTGGTGCGTCTGGAGGCGGGGGGCGAGGTGCTCACGCACCGCGTGGTGCGGATGAGATAGTCCGCCTCGGTCGTCTCGTGGGGATGCCGAGGCGGGCGGAGTCAGGCCGCCGCTTCCGCCTCGCGCGCAGCCGCCTCGCGCTGCTCGGCCAGCGTCTCTATCGCCCCCACCGCTTCGTGGGCCCTCGCGAGGACCTCTCGTGCCGCCTCGGCGCCGGGACGGAGATCCGCAAACTTGCCCCGGTCGCAGACGCGGAGGACGTTGCGGAGGGTGCGCCGGGGCTCGTCGGGCAGGACGGGCGCGAGGGCAGCGTCCAACTCGCGCGTGGTGCGCTCCTTTGCGGGCACGCCGAGGCGGCGCTCCACGTACGTGCGGAGGGCGTCCGCGAGGGCGAAGAGCCATTTTTGAGCGGTCTCGGGTGTCGGGAGATCCGCCGCGAGGGCGTCGAGGCGGGCGGTGGCCTCGGGGTAGGGGAGGACGCGCGGTGGGCCCGTGCCTCGCGCGGGACGCCGGAGGAACCGCCGAACGCCCCAGAATGCCAGCGTCGCCACGGCCACACCGAGAAGTCCGAGGGCGATCCAGACGGGGACCGGGCTCGGGAAGGGGAACGGCAGCGCGGGCGGCTCGGGCTCCGCATTCGCATCGCGAACGAGTTGGCGCACCTGAACGAGTGCACTCGGGCTCGCGACGCGGATCGTGTCGCCTGCGCTCACATAGGCGACTTCTACCGGTCCGACCCGTGCGGTGTCCGCTGCGAAGGCGAGGGCGCGATACACCACGCTGTCGGTCCGCACGTCGCCACGCACGAGGGACTCCAGGCGACGCCGGTCCGTGGCCTCGACGCCCCCGAGTGAGAGGAGTGCGCTGCTCTCTGCCGTGCGGTCGCGCGGGACCTCTGGGAAGGCGACCTGCGTGCCGGGCGGGTGGTCCGCCGCGATGGCGACCTCGAAAGCCTCGCCGAGCGCGACGGTGTCGGCGAGGACGTGGAGACGGACCTCCTGCGCGCTGGCGGCACTGGCGAGGAGGAGCAGAACCACGGCACACAGAGCCCAGACAAAACGACCCGGCCCGCCTCGGTCCGCCCACCGCCGCCCCGAGGCGGGGGACATCAGCCCCTCATCCTCTCCCGGTGGGAGAGGGGGCCTCGTCGGGCTGTGCGAAGACAACCCGGAACCTGGAACCCGGACCCCAGAACCCTTCACCGCTCGCGATTCCGCCTCCGGAAAAACGCCGCCAGCGGGTCCACGAAGTCTTCCCCGGTGCGGACGGTCACCGTGCCGACACGGGCACGGGTCAGCGCAGCGATGGTCTGTGCCTCGCGGTCGCGGGCTCTCCGCGCGAAGGCCTCGCGGGCCTTCCTGCTGCTCGTGTCCACCAGGACCGGCTGCCCCGTCTCGGCATCGCGAAGCGTCACGAGGCCGACGGCAGGTAGGGTTTCTTCGCGAGGATCCACGGTGCGGACCGCGACGACATCGTGACGGGCCGCGAGGGCACGGAGCGGCTTCTCGTAGCCTGAGGCCAGGAAGTCGCTTACCACCACCACCACTGCCCGGCGGCGCAGGACGCGAAGCGCGTGGTCGAAGGCGGCGCCCAGGTCTGTGCCCGTGTGCTCCGGCCCGTGGACGTAGAGGTCGCGCACGACGCGGAGCACGTGGCGGCGACCCTTCTTGGGCGGTACAAAGCGCTCCACCCGGTCGGTGAAGAGCAGGAGGCCTACCTTGTCATCGTTGCGGATGGCGCTGAAGCCCAGGACTGCGCAAACCTCGGCGGCCAGTTCCCGCTTGAGCGTGCCCGTGCTACCGAACGCCTCGGACGCACTCACGTCCACACAAAGGAGCAGCGTTTGCTCGCGCTCCTCCTCGTACATCTTGACGAATGGCTCGCCGGTCCGCGCGGTCACACTCCAGTCGATGCTGCGCACGTCGTCTCCGATCTGGTAGGGGCGGACCTCGGCGAACTCGATACCGCGCCCCTTGAACGCGGACTGGTACTCCCCCCCGAAGAGTTCGTCCACGAGTCCCTTCGTGCGGATCTCGATGTGACGGATGGTGCGGAACAGCTCTCGCGGAATCAAGGGAGAGGGGAAAAGGGTGAAGGGTGAGGTCTGGACCGGAGCAACGCGGCGTCGCTGGCTAGATTACTCGTCGCGGAGAGGCGAGGCGTCTCGTTTCACCCTTTGGCCTTCACCCTTCACCCTTCCGACATGGCTCGCATCGCCGTCCTCGTCTTCCCCGGGTCCAACTGCGACCACGACGCCTACCACGCCGCGAAGCACGTCTTCGGGCAGGACGCCCGGTTCGTGTGGCACAAAGAGGAGAGCGTCGGCGACGCAGACCTCGTGATCGTGCCCGGCGGGTTCAGCTACGGCGACTACTTGCGGAGCGGTGCCATCGCGCGGTTCTCGCCTGTGATGAAAGACGTGGTACGCCACGCGAAGGCGGGCGGGCTGGTGCTCGGCGTCTGCAACGGCTTCCAGGTGCTCTGCGAGGCCGGGCTCCTGCCGGGCGCGCTGATGCGCAACGCCAGCCTCCGGTTCGTCTGCCGCGATGTGCACCTCCGCGTCGAGAACGCCGAGACACCGTTCACGAACCAGGCGCAGGTGGGCGACCTGCTCACGATCCCCGTCGCCCACGGCGACGGCAATTACACCGCCGACGAGGCCACGCTAGACCGGCTGGAGGCCGAGAACCGCGTCGTCTTCCGGTACGCCGATGCGGACGGCCAACCCACGGCCGAGGCCAACCCGAACGGCTCGGCGCGCAACATCGCGGGCATTCTCAGCGAGGGTGGCAACGTGATGGGCATGATGCCGCACCCGGAGCGCTGCGTGGAAGCCATCCTCGGTCACGGCGGAGCCGACGGAGCCGTGATCTTCCGCTCCGCCCTCGCCCACCTCGGGGAGCCGGTGGAGGCACTCGCAGCGTGATCCGCGTCCCCGCCGAAGTCCGCCGCACGTTCCGGCTCGCGGTGCCCGCGCCAGAGGCGTTCACGTTGATGCGCGACGTGCCGCGCTGGGCCCGCCTCTTCCCCAACGTCGAGTCCGTCCAGCCGCTGCCCGAGGCGGGCGAGGATGCCTACGTCTGGACGATGGAGCCCCTCGGCCCACCCGGCGTGCAGGTTCGCACGGTCTACGCCTGCCGCTACACCTTCGACGCGGAGGGCCTCCAAGTGAACTGGGTGCCTGTTCCGGGCGAAGGCAACGCGACGTTCACGGGCGGGGTCGCCTACACAGAGGATGGTCCCGAAGCCGATGGAGCCCTCTGGTTGGAGGCCGAGTTGGAGATCCCCGCGCCCCGGTTCGTAGCGGGCGTCGTGCGGGCGGCCCTAACCGCAGAGTTCGGGCGGATGACGGATCGGTTTCTCCGCCGCCTCTCGCGAGAGGTCAGACGTTTGTAGCCAGACGCGGACGACAGCACCGTCCGCGTGTAGGACAAGCGCTCGTCGAGATGTAAGACGGTAAACGGTTGCCCTGCTAAATCCGTTGGGAAGCAACGAGTTGGGTGATGTGAAAGAGCCGTCAACGGTTTGCTCTTCTGCCTTGGGCGCGCGATGTTCGGCTCGCGGGCTGACACCCGTCCCCTCTCAGAAGCTCTGCCCTTCCGCTTCGCTCTGTCTGTTGCGCCGCCGTGCCTCCGGGTGCGGTGGCGCGGCGCTTTCAGGGCCCTCGCGAGAAGACTGGAGGGCTACCGGATCACCTCGTACGTCGCTACGCGGCCGTTGTCCGAGCGGCTGTCGAGCAGAACGAGGCTCCCGCCGGAGCCTTCGAGTTCCTCGACGGAGAACGAGCGGCTGTCTCCGAGACGCTCCGCGACAAAGATGTTGCCGCCGTCGTCATCGTAGACGGCCACGAAGAGGCGCGCGTCAGCGGAGCCCGTCTCGATGCCATCCGGCATCTGGACGGTGAGCGGCTGAGTCAGGTCTACGTCTGGAATGATCGCGCTGCGGCCGAGGTTGGATCCCGCAGTGTTCTGGATCTCGACGAAGACATCGGGGCCGGTGCCATCATCGTCCCATTCCGTGGTCCGGTTGGGCATCAGCGGGATGTCCGCGATGCGAACGGACGTGATCGGAACAGCGACAGGATCCGAGTCCTCTAGGGACTCGATGAGGTCGCATCCCGGAAGGAGAAAAAGCGCGAGGAGGGCGAAGGAGAGGAAGCGCACGGTCGGGGTGGTGGGGAGGCGCGAGGTCAGGTCATCGCGCGGTATCGTCGGTGGTGGCGGGGCGCTTCAACAGGCCCTGCTTGCGGAACGAGATCATGGTGGTTTCGAGCGTTCCGTGTCGGAGGCGGCGGCGCACCTCGTCGAGGTCCATGCCGTCGTTGAGCCAGATGAGGGGGGCCGTGTGGGTGAGCGAATGGGGGCTGATGCCCGGCCGCTTGAGTCCCGCATCGCGAAGGTAGCCGTTGACACGACCGCGCACGGAGCGGGTGTTGAGGCGGGTACCCTCCGAGCGGTGCCCGTGGCTCACGAAGAGGGGAGAGGAGGGAGCGCCTTCGCCGCGCTGGCGGAGGTAAGCCAGAAGCGGATCCACGGCCTGGGTATCCAGACGCACCGCCTCATCTTTGGACTGTCGGCCCTTGCCTTGCACACGGAGGTACGTGCCCATGAGGGTCTGGTCCAGGTCGCCACGGTCGGCGCGGACGAGTTCGATCTCCGCGAGGCCACCGAAAACCATCAGCGAGATGATGGCACGGTCGCGGTGCCCGATCAGCGAGGCGCGGGGGACGACCTCGAAGAGGCGCTGCACGTCCGCCTCGGCGAGGACGCCGCGCGAGTGCTGGCTCGGTCGCCGGTTGCCCTTGACGGCACGTGCCGGGTTCTCGGGCAGGTCGCCCCGGGCGACGAGGTACTCGCAGAGCCGACGCAGTGCCGTCAGGTAGGTGCTTACCGAGACCTGGCTCAGTTCGCGCTCTTCCATGAGGTAGCGCTTGTACTCGCCCACATCGGCCTCGCGAAAGACGAAGCGGGCCGTGGGGCGCCCGAGGCGAGCCCCGTGATAGCGCTCGAACTCGTTGAGCGCCCGCCGGTACGTGCCGACCGTGGCGGTGCTCTTGCCCTGGAGGTAGTCGGTCAGGAAGCCCTCCAGACGGGTGGCCAGTTCGGAGGCGGAGAGGCGAAGGGGAGGATCGGTCTCGTCGGCCATGGCGGAGCGGCGTGAGGGACGCTGGGCTGCATAACGGACATCAAGGTAGGGGGAGGCCTCCCGCGCCCGCAACCGGGCGAGACCTGAGGTGCACCGTCTGCCTCGGCGCCACTCCCGAGGCGGTCACAGCCGGAGGCGGAGGGGGCGCACGCCCAGTTGGTCCAAGTCGTACAGGGCGCTCTCGCGAGAGCGTCGTTCTTGGAGATGCTCTCCATCGTCCCAATCGCCGTAGCCGAAGAGGACACCGTACATCTCCGAGGCGCGGCCGTTCTGCCACGAGCGGTCACGGAGAGACTGAGCCTCGCGCGCCGCGTCGGTCGGGATGCGCTGGTGCGTGACATAGAAACGCGAAGTCTGGAGGCGGTACCACTCGGGATCGGCCACCTTAAACCGGCGGCTTCTGCCATCGCGCGTGGCCTCGGGCGCGAAGACGAGAAGCGAGTGGAGGTGACGCGGGACGGCGTCGCGCCGTTGCACATCTGTGAGCCGGTACTCGCTGATAGTCCGAAGGCGTTGGTTTGCTGGGCGTCGGCGGTAGCGGCGGCGCCGCTTCTTGCTCGCAGGGAACGTCTTGTCGGTGTCGTACCAGATGATGTCGACGAACGGCAGCAGCTCCACCAGTGCAGGGTAGAGCGGGTGCCAGTCTGAGACGGCGGGCACGAACGAGCGGATGTAGCCTTGCCAGATCGGCTCGTCCAACGGGACATCGATGAACTCCGGTGGATAGGGAGGAGGGGGATGGAGAAAGCGGTAGAGGCGGCGCAGAGCGGCCTCACGTCGCGCGTGGTACCGAGCGCGACAGGCCCGGCGGGACTCGCCGGGATCGTGGAAAACAGGCATGGGGGCACAGGCATCCCTCGCGCGTCGGCGAGAGAGGCGACCCGGAGCGTCCGGGTGACGTGGCCCCCGGTGCGCGAGGCGCGCACGGACCAGGCCCCGCGCCATGGGGCGCAGGGCGTTGTCGTCGAGACCGGGGACCCTAGAGCGGCCCGCTGAAGCAGCGGGCGGTCAGGGCGAGTTCGGTGCGGACGACGAGCATGAGCAGTCAGGGGAAAACGCGGCTTCACCTGCGAAGCGGCGGCCGACAAGCATACGGCACGTCAGCGGCTCGTCCAAGCCAGAGCCCGAGGCGGCCCGCCTCGGGGAACCCGTGGGCCGTCAGCGGCGGATCTGCGAGACGTTGCAACCCAACGCACCGCCGCCGTACCGTGCGGCACGTCTCGGCTCCGATGCCCCCGCTCTCCCTTTCTCCCGAAGCTGTCCCGCTGCTCTGCCAGCTACTCATCACCGGGTCGGCCGCGCTCTACCTCCTCAGCCTCCCGCGCCGCACCCGCGCGACGCGTTGGCTGGGCGTGGTGCTCAGTTTCAGCACGCTGTTCTCGGGAGCGTTCCTGGTCGTCACGCTGGCTCCGGCGGGAACCGTCTGGGAGATTCGCTCCACGCTAGGCATCTATGCGGCGCTGCTCCTCACCGTCGCCGCTGGGATTCAGGCGGCGTACACCTTCCTCGTGCGGCCTTTCCAGCGGGAGCGCATCGTGGTGCTTGCTCTCACGGGTATCGTCCTACTGGCGCTCCTCGTACCGACGGTCTGGGCCTTTGTCCGGGCGGACGTAGGGCTCGCCACGTGGCTGCTCCAACCGTACGGTGTCGCGCTCCTCATCGGCACGATCTGGGGGATCAGCGTTCTCGGCCGCAAATCGCGCTGGCTGCAGGGGTTGCTCGTGGCATCGCCCGTGCGAAAAGGGGCACGAGAGCGAGCTGTCCAGGGCGTCGGCGCCTTCATGGCGCTCCTCCTGCTGGAACTCGCGATGGCGATGCTCAACGCCGCCGTGACGTTCGGCTTCCTGCCGCTCGCAGCGCTCCAGTACGGCTCGCTTCTGGGGCAGATTGCGATCTCTGTCGGGTTTGTGGTGCTGGTGATCAACTACGCCCCCGAACCGACGACGGTCCAAGCCAAGCTTGTCGGCCTCGCGCTGGCGACCGTCCTGGCCGTGCTCGGCGTGGCGTCCATCGTGACGCTGCGTCCCGCGGAGATTGCGGAGGACGCAGGCAACGTGATCCCGCCTCGCATCGCGCTCCGGTTCGAGCCACAGGAGAACGGGGGGTACACGGTGGAGCAGCGTCGGCCTGCTGCCACGCAGGAGGTGGCCGAGACGACACCCGCTGGGTTCAACCTCTCAGAGGGACAACTAGAGTCGGTCTCATTGCCGTTCGCCTTCCCCTTCGATGGCCGCGTGCTCCGCGAGGTCTGGGCTGCGTGCACGCCTGCGCTCGCCATGGACGGCGAACCGCTCCTCGTCTCCTCGCGCGAACTACTCGGGAGCGGACGGGCCGCGATGTTCGCCTTCTTGGGGCCTGGCCGGAGTGCCAAGGCGGCGTGCTTCCAAACCGACATCACGGATCTGCGGGCCGTCATCGAGTGGCATCGGCTGGATTTCGCCGGGCGCGATCTCTACCACCGCATCGTGCTCTACCCCAGCGGGGTCTTCGAACTCGTCTACGACGGCCCGGAGCAGTTCCCCTTCTTTGGCGCCAACGGGGTGCAGCTCTCGGGCGAGGCGCCGTACCTGCCGGTTACGCTTTCGGAGGGACTGCCAGACAGGATCCCGGTCGCGACGGGGGTGATCGAGGACTACGGGCAGATCTACCGAGCGAACGCGCATGATCGAGCCCTCCCGTTCGTCCTGCTCGTGTTGGGCGCGATGGGGTTCGTCCTGCTCGTCTTCCCTCTGTTCCTTCGGCGCGGCGTGCTGCTTCCGCTCCAGGCGCTCCTCGGTGGCGTGGAGCGTGTTCAACTCGGAGACCTCGATGCCCGCGTGCCGGTTCAGGCGAGCGATGAACTGGGCCTTCTCGCGCGAGCCTTCAACGGAATGGCAGGCTCCGTCCAGACCGCCGAGGGGCGCCTCCGCGCCTACGCCGATGAACTGGAAACGCGCGTAGTCGAGCGGACGGCCGAACTGGAGACGTCTCTCGCGGAACTGCGCCGGACCCAGGGGACGCTCGTCGAGACTGAGAAAATGGCGAGTCTCGGGCGGCTCACCTCCGGCATCGCGCACGAGATCAAGAACCCGCTCAACTTCGTCATCAACTTCGCGGACATTCAGGCGGACCTCCTCGCGGAACTGGAGGACGCCCTCCGTGCAGGCGACCAGGCTGAGGCCGACGCGATCCTCGACGACCTCGCGCAGAACGCTCGCGCCATCCAGGCCCACGGTTCCCGCGCGGATGGCATCGTGCGGGCGATGCAACTCCACGCTCGCGGCGCCGCCTCCGGCGAGCGAATCCCGACGGACCTCAACGCGGTGCTCCGTTTGGCCGCCTCTGAAGCTGAGAAACGCCACCCGGACATGCCGCCGGTAGAACTGGAACTGGACGACACCATCGGGGAGGTCTCCGTCGCGCCCGAGGGTGTGCTCCAGGCCGTGGTCAACCTGCTCGATAATGCACTCTACGCCTCCCGAGAATCAAATGGAGACGGGCAGCTATCGTGTGTCACGCTGACCTCGGAGCGACTCGGGGATCGCGTCTGCATTCGCGTGCGTGACTGCGGCCCGGGCGTGCCGGAGGAGATCCGTGGCCGTCTCTTCGAACCGTTCGTGACGACGAAACCGACGGGCGAGGGCGTCGGCCTCGGGCTCTCGCTGGCCTATGGCATCGTGACGGCGGGACACGGCGGACGGCTGGACGTGGAGAGCGAGCCGGGCGAGGGCGCCACATTTCGGGTCTGGCTGCCCACATCGTAGGGTCAGCGAGTCCACGAAGAGACCGAGGCGGGAAGGGGAGAGGCGTGCCTCAGAGGCGTGTGACACTCGGCTGGCACCCAGGGCCCGTAGCGTGCCATCGTCGCACCCCACTCTCCCGACATGAGCACGCCCCGCATCCATCCCCTCAGCCGCCGTCCTCAGCAGCGCCGCCTCGTGGTGGCCGTGCGCGGAGCCGCAGGCACCGGCAAGAGCTGGTTCGCCGCCTCTCTCGCCGAGGCCGGGCTCGGCCGTCTGTGCTTCTTCGACACCGAGCGCAAGGCCCGCCTCATTCCCGGCTCCGACGGCTCGGTCTTCGACGCCATCGAGGTGGAGCACCCGGACGAACTGCCCGGTTTTATCGACTGGGCGCTGGGGGAGGGACGCGAGGAACAGGGCTACGGCTGCTTCGCGCTAGACTCGTGGGCTATGTACTTCGGTCGGAAGCATCGCGCGACGGTAGAAGCCGTCCGGCAGCGCACGGGCGACCCGACGGCCCAACCCTCCGCCGAAGAACTGCAGGCCGATCAGGTCGTCTTTCAGGAGGTGCTCCGGCGCCTCTGCGTGGACTCCGGCGCGTGCGTCGTGATCACGGATCAGGTGGCGGCGCGCGGGAAGGAAACGCGCGAGGAAAACGAGATGGGCCGCGTCCTGCCCATGACGGCCTCCGGTCTGGAGTACTTCGTGGACGTGATGCTGGAGTTCTCGCTCCGTCAGGACGGCTTCGAGACGCGCCGCATCGCGACGGTGGTGAAGAGCAACGCGACGGAGTTTCCCGTCGGAATGGAGGTGGAGGCGCCAGACTTCGCGGCGCTCCTCGGGCGGATGGGCGCCGGACCGAAGCCGGAGCCGACTCCCGTGCGCACGCTCCCCCCTCGCGAGGAGGCGCCCGCGACGGGCCCCGGCCTGCCCCACCTCGTCGCCGAGGCGGAGGGGTTCGGCCTAGACCGGCACAAGCTCCTGCTTTCCGCGCGGCACTACTGCGGCGTCGGTGCGCTGGAAGAACTCTCCGGTGAGCAGATCGCGGATCTCCTCGGCAAGATGCGCGAGCGATTCGCGCCTTCCGGCGACAGCGCCGCCACGGCCGAGCCCGAGGTTCGCGTCAGCAAGCGAAGCAAGAAAGCCGCCTGATCCTGCTCCGGGAGGCTCTCGGAGAAGGCCCGAGGGACGCTCGCCTCGCGAGCTGCTAGCGGCCTCCAACGGTATCGACCGTCACCTCTGCTGACGTCGCCGGGTGCGCGATAGTGATGCTCTCGAAGGCGATGGATACATGCTCCTTGCCGTCCTGCATCGCGTGTGACGTGATCCGGACATTTGCCAGTTCATACGTTAGCACGACGGAGTTCCCACGCTTCAAGTGGACCGTCGCCTTCGGCGTGACGACGCCTCGGGTCAAGGCGTCGATCAGCAACGGAGTTGCGGCGTCGATCTCCTTGACGACGATCAGATCGCCGTAGGTCACTCGCCCGCGTGTGCGACCGGACTGACCCTGCGTGACCCCCCACTCGTAGGAAACGGACAGGATGTCGATCCACCCACGATGGTCGCGGTCGGTGGCCTCGCCTTCGATGTCACCGATCTGGAGAAAACCGGTTTGTGCGGAGGTCGGTGCTGCGAGGAGCGCGAGAGCAGCTACCACGAGAAGGAGCGGGAGGAATCGGTTCGGGAAATGAGCGCGCGTCATTGGATCGGGGGGAGGTGGTAGAGTCTGGCAGTACAGCGTCAGGTGGCTCCGGTTAAAGAGCCTACTTCATTGAACCTATACGCCGAACGCAGGGGGGCAGGACCATCGGTCGTGGATCAACGGACGCATGCGCTGTGTCCACGCAGCCCTACCTGTCTCCACGAGTCGCTCTCCCCCATCCCGTGTCCGACCACCAGCGGCCTCTCGACGTCCTCGCCCTCGCAGCCCACCCCGACGATGTCGAACTCTGCGCGGGAGGCACGATGTGTCTCCTCCACGAGCAGGGCTACCGCACCGGCATCGTGGACTTCACGCGAGGGGAACTCGGCACTCGTGGCACGCCGGAGACTCGGGCGGAAGAGGCCGCTCGTGCGAGTGAGATCCTGGGCCTCTCCGCTCGGCACAACCTGGAACTAGCCGACGGTGACATCGAGAACACAGTCGAGACGCGGATCCGCCTGATCCGTCTCGTGCGCCGCTACCGGCCCTCCATCGTGCTCATCAACGCGCCCGAAGACCGGCACCCCGACCATCCAGCGGCCTCGCGCTACGCGACGGACACGCTCTTCTACGCCGGGCTGGCAAAGATCGAGACGGAAGATGAGGGGCAGCCGCAGGCGCCGTGGCGCCCGGCGCATGTGCTGCACTACATGCAGTCGATCCCGTTCGAGCCGACCCTCGTGGTGGACGTGAGCGGCGTCTGGGAACGGCGTATGAAGGCGCTGCTCGCCTACCGCACCCAGTTCTACACGGGCGATGACAGCGGCCCGGAAACGTTCATCTCCAATCCGACCTTCCTGGACTGGGTGGAGGCGCGAGCCCGCACCTACGGCTACCGCATCGGCGCGACGTTTGGTGAGCCTCTCCTGTACCGACACGGGCCCATCGGCACGACGGACCTCGTGACGATACTCTCTCGCGAGCCGACGTACCGCTGAGCCTGCCCGCCTCGGTGCCGAGGCGGGGCTAGCTGGAGACGGCGTACTCCCAGAGCTCTTGGGCTGTACCGAAGGGCTGGCCGTCCGGCACGGTGATCGCCGCGACCGCACGAAGCGTGCTCTCGGCCTGCGGCCCAGTGGCGGTCTGGAGGTGCTGCTGGAGCCCGGCGAATACGCCCGATGCGGCTTCGGCGGTCGCACCCGGAAGAACGAGCAGCGACCGAAGTTGAGCCACGTTGGCATAGAAGGCACCATTCGCGGGAGTCGCCTTGCGCAGACCTTCCACGACGGCAGCGAAGCTGGCAGATTCAGGCTGCGTGGGCTCCATGCGTGCGGCGATCACGAGGAACGGCGTGCCTTGGGAGCGCGCGTTGAAGGCCGCCTGCAGTGCAGTCTGTGCAGCCCGAGGATCGTCGTCTGAAGGCGCCGAGAGCGGCGTGAAGCCAGGGACTGTCGGGGCAGGCGTCGGGGCCATGCCAGGGGGCGGCATCGGCGTGGGCGGTGCCGGATACTCCGCAGGAGCAGAAGGAGCAGCAGAGATCGGGGCAGACGTGGCCCCACGCGAGTCCACCAGGTACCCATTTTCGAAAAAGGCCCTCCCCGGGTCGCGGCCGAATGCATCCGACGAGGGAGCCATCAGCTCAGGGTCGGGCGGGAGAGCGGGCTCTACGCCCGCCTGCGGGAAATCGGAGGCCTCTGCCTCTGTCTCAGCCGCTGGGAACGCTACACCTGGGAGCCTCGGAGTCCCCGGGGGAGTCGGCATCTCAGGCGCAAAGTCCAGGTCGTGCCCGGTCGGCTCGGGGGTGTCGATGGACACCGAGGCCCCGTCGCTCGAGAACGGCGGCGGATCGAAGGCGGGAAGCACGGGTTCGGTAGGCTCGACCTCCTGTGCATCGAAGCCTGCGGGCGGAGCGCCGAGTGATCCGAACGGTGGCATCGCTGCGGGCTCCGGCACCACGGGCTCCGGTACCACACGCTCTGGTACCACGGGCGTTTGCGTCGCGGACGCCGGGGGAGCCATCGGTGGCACGTCCTGCGGCCCTGCCGCATAGGGAGTCTCCATTCGTGGCACGACGGGCTGTGGTGCCACAGCGACGGGCTCGGGCGGTGATGGGAGTGGCTCCTGCCGCACCGATGCAGCCATCGGAGGGGGCGGGATCTCCGCAAAGGTGGGGTCGGGCGAGGGCTCCGGAGTCGGGTCAAACTGGACGCGGTCTCCGGCCACACGGACCGTTCCGTCCACTCGCGCACGCACCACGCCGACCAACTCTCGCGAGGGCCCGTTCGCAGGCTCTCCCAGCCCGACGACCAGAGCGGCCTCGCCGAGCGATTGGCGGAGTTCGTCCAGGGCCGCGCCGAAGGCCTCGAAGGTGGTGAACTGAACCAGCGGCGTCAGGTCCTCGATCACGACGCGGTGCGCGCCCGCTTTGGTCGCCAATCCGGCGAGATCACGATAGGCGGCTCGAAGGCCGTCGTTTCCCTTCGCGGCGAGGTCTTTCGCGGAGGGGATGCGGAGCACGCGAAGGCGACCCGAGGCATGGAGAGCGGCGAGGTCGAAGCCGGACGACTGAGCGGCGGTGTTGAGGTCGGCCGGGGAACGGGGCGAGAGAAGCAGCGCCGTCTGGCCTGCCGCGATCGCAGCGCGAACGGTCTGAAGCGCCATCGCAGTGCGGCCCGAGGCCGCGCGGCCGACGAGGAGAACGGAGGCGCCGGGGCGCAGCCCGCCCCAGGTGCGATCCACGGCAGCGATGCCGGATGGCGCGGGGGCGGAGGAGGCGGCGGTCATGCGAGGAGGGAGGGTCTGGCAGGCGCGAAGCTCAAACGACGTGCCATCGGCGAAAGTCGCCAATTCTCGTTTTGAGAACGTCTCGCGCGCGTAGAGTCGGAACGTCTGGGGAAAAGGTGCAATGCAACGGAGAAATGGAAACGGCGTGCCGCGTCTTCGGCTCAGTGGCGGCGTCGGCGTTTGCTCGCATGCCAGGCCAGGCTCCGGGTATCGGGGCACACGCGCTAGACCCCCAGGGGTGCCGACCTCGGTCCCGAGGTGGAGCGACTGGGCTAGGTCTGAGACGTGCAAGAGAGTGGCGCGGATCGAAACAGGCGGTGGCCTGCTGTGTCGCCACGGAGCGTCTGCGGGGCGAAGCGTCAGGCGCGGAGGTCCCCGCCCAGGGCGGCTGTGCTCTGGCCGTGTTCCGTACTTTCCAGCCTTGCTCCCTGCCTATCTAATGGACGCTGACCTCGCCTCGATCCAAGACGCCCGCGACGCCCTCGTGCGCGTCCGTGATGCCCAGCACCGCTTCAAGAACGCCAGCCAGGACGAGGTGGACCGCATCGTGGATGCGATGGTGGAAGCGGGCGCCCGCGAGGCTGAGCGCTTGGGGCGAATGGCGCATGAGGAGACGGGTTTCGGGCGGCCCGAGAGCAAGACCCAGAAGAATCTCTTCGCTACCCGTACCCTTCGCGAACGGATGGAGGGCATGCGCACAGCAGGGATCGTCGCGAAGCACGAGAGGGGGAAGATCTGGGAGGTCGCGACGCCGATGGGCGTCGTGGCGGCGCTCATCCCGAGCACCAATCCGACCTCGACGGCCATGTACAAGGCCATCATCTCCGCGAAGGCCCGCTGTGGGATCGTGATGAGCCCGCACCCTCGCGCGACGGGTTGTACGGCCGAGGCGCTCCGCGTCGTAGCCGAGGCCGCGTACGAAGCGGGGGCTCCCGAGGGTCTCTTCGCGTGCCTTGCGACAGTCACGATGGAGGGGACCAACGAGATCTTGGAACATCCCATCACGGATGTCATCCTGGCGACAGGCGGGGGCGCGATGGTCCGCGCCGCCTACTCCAAGGGGAAACCGGCCTACGGCGTGGGCTCCGGCAACGTCCCGGCCTACGTGGACCGCTCCGCCAACCTAGAGAAAGCTGCCGCCGATATTCTGACCGCGACCAGCTTCGACTGGGGCACGCTCTGCTCCACCGAGCGATCCGTCGTGGCGGATGCGCCCATCCGAACGCGCCTGCTGGAGGCCTTCCGCCAGCGCGGCGGTCACGTCTGCTCAGATGCCGAGCGCGAGAAACTCCGCGGCATCATCAAGCCCGGTGGCCGGTTCAACATCGAGATCGTGGGGCAGAGCCCGCAGGCCATCGCGCAAATGGCAGGCTTCAGAGTTTCCGCCGACACCCGCGCGCTCCTCGCCGAGGTGGACACCGTCGGGCCGGACGAGCCGCTCTCCATGGAAACGCTCTCGCCCATCCTGAGCGTCTACACCGCCGACGGATGGGAGCGCGGCTGCGAGCGCTGCATCGAGATCCTGGAGTTCGGAGGTATCGGGCACACGCTGGTGGTCCACGCGGGGGCGGAGCGCGTCATCGAGGCGTTCGCGATCAAGAAGCCCTCGATGCGCATCGTGGTGAACACGGTCGGCGCACTGGGCTCGGTCGGGATGACGACGCGGTTGTTCCCCGCGATGACGCTCGGCCCTGGAACCGTCGGTGGAAGCATCACGAGTGATAACGTGTCGCCGCTCCACCTCATCAACGTCAAGCGTGTCGCCTTCGAGACGGCGCCGCTGAACAATGACGCAGGCCAGCCGCTGGAACCGAAAGCATCCCGAGCCAAGACGCCCGCAGTGACATCGCGCTCGTCGGGGCGGTTCGCCTCGGGGAGTTCCGCGCGTGGTTCATGGATGGACGAGATCGAGCGTCGGCTGCTCGACCGCGCCGGAAACCCGCCGCTGGGCTCGTCCGGCTCGCAGCCCGAGGCGGAGAGGGTCGCAGCTTCTACGCTCGCGATGCCGGACGCACAGGTGGAAACGCTGATCCGGCAGTTTCGGAAGTAGGGGAAGGTATTGGGAGGGGGGAGACCGTGAGACCTGCAAGAGGGCAGGACAGGTCCGGTTTCAGATGTTTCTGAAACATCGGCTCCACATAGGGGAGATCCTGAAAGGCGATTTGAAGCGAACGAGATGCATTCGAACGTCTTAAGTGGGCTCCCCTCCCCCCACTGCAGCCTCACCCTACTCCACTCATGATCCCAAACGTCCCCTTCGAGAACTTCTTCTCGTACGACCCCATGGCCTTCGACATGACGGCGCACGTGCTCACGCTCGGGTACGCCTGTATGCTCGCGGGTCTGTTCTACTTCATCCTGACGCTCAGGACCGTCGCGCCCAAGTACCGCATCTCGTCGGTCCTCTCTGTGGTGGTGATGGTCTCCGCGTTCCTGCTGCTCTACGCGCAGGCTCAGAACTGGACCTCCTCGTTCGTCTTCGACGGCGCCTCGGGGCAGTACGTCCGTGCTGAGGGGGCTCCGATCTTCACCAACGGGTACCGCTATCTGAACTGGCTCATCGACGTACCGATGCTGCTGTTCCAGATCCTGTTCGTGATCAACATCGCGCCGGAGAAGTTCAAGAGCTACCGGAACCAGTTCTTCGCCTCGGGTGCCCTGATGGTCGTCACCGGCTACATCGGCCAGTACTACGAGGTCTCCAACGCCGCCGCCTTCTACATCTGGGGCACCATCTCGACGCTCTTCTTCTTCCACGTGCTGTGGCTGATGCGGAAGATCCTCAAGGAGGGCTCGCAGGGTGTCGCGCCGGGCGCGGCCAAGATCTTCAACTCGATCTGGGTGCTCTTCTTCGTCTCGTGGATGCTCTACCCGGGTGCCTACCTGATGCCAGTCATCACGGACATGGCGAACCTCGCCCTGATGGATGGCGGCACTGCGTCCTCGAACGTCGCGCTGGCCGCTCTCATGGAGGGTGACACCGCCGTCGTAGCACGTGCGATCACGTACACCGCAGCCGATGTCATCTCCAAGGTGATCTACGGCGTGCTCCTGACCGTCGCGGCACAGATCCGCAGCGAAGAGGAGGACGGCTACAACTACGTGAAGCTGATGGACAAGGTCGCGGCCTAGTCGCTTCCTCCGTCCACCACCTGCGGGGGCGTCCGAGAGGGCGCCCCCGCTTTTTATGGGTCTCTCCGCCTCGGTGTCGAGGTGGAGAGGGGCGCGAGCTGGAACGCCACGTGCCCGACCCCCGTGGTGCTGCGTGGCGGCTGACCCGCACCTCGTTCTGCGAGGGTACCGTGCCGTCCGCTTCGAAAGGCGTCGCGTTGGCGAGCGTGGTTGCCGCGATGGCGCGAAGGGCGTCCTCCGTGAAGAAGGCCCGATGCCTGGTGAGGAGCACGTTGGGGAACGTGAGTAGCCGCGCGAACACGTCGGCCGTTCCCTCAGCCAGCGACGCCGTCTGATGCTCCAGCCGGGTCTCGGCGTGCACGAGGTTGCGCCCGTGTGCGCCGTTGAAAGCGCCGAAGAACCCGACCGAAGGGGTGCGCACTGGAGGGGACGAGGCGCATGGAGAGCAGGTGCAGGAGACGAGGCGCTTCGTCACTCACGAGCCATCAGCGGATTCCGTGCGCTTCCCACGGCCCGCAAACAGCGCGAGGGTGGCGCCGATCTCCAGCCGTCCCACCCACATGAGCAGGACCAAGACCAGCCTCGCGCCCGCTGGCAGGTCGGGTCCCGTCACGCCCGCTGTCAGCCCAACGGTGCCGAGCGCGGAGGCGGTCTCGAAGAGCGCGGCCAGCCATCCAGCCCCGCCTACGAGCACGAGCGCGACCGTCCCCATGATCAGCACGGCCCCGAGGCGGGCGACCTGACGCAACGCGGCGGACGCCTTCCCCGACCTCTCTCTGCTCTTGGCCCATCGCAGCAGCGCGAGAACGCGACGTTGCTTGAGCCCGCCTGCTGTAGACCCGCTGGCCCCGCCGATCAGCATCGCGAGGATGAGAAGCAAGAGCGGAAGGGCACCCCAGGCCGAGAGGTCCTGCGTGGCAAATCCGCCCGTTAGCAGCGCGCTCGTCCAGAGGAAGGCCACATCGAAAACGGCAACATCGGGAGGGCCAAGTGCCGTCGCTGCCCAGAGCAGCAGGCCGCCCCCTGCGAGGAGGACGGCCATGAGCCGGTTCTGCTCGTCGCGTGCAATCGCGCCGAGCCGCGCGCGCGCGAGCAGTACGAGGTGGACGCCGAACGAGATCGCGCCGAGCGCCATCGCGACGATACCGATGAACTGAATCGTGCGGTCGTAGCTGGCGAAGCTGTCGCCGGTGATGTCGAAGCCTCCCGTCGCGAGTGTGGTCATCCCGTGGTTGACGGCCTCCCAAGGCGGCATCCCGGCGATCCAGAACGCCGCGATGGTGGCCAGGGTGTAACCGGTGTAGATGAGCCATACTGGACCCAGCACGCCTCGCGGGGAAAAAGAGCCCGTCGACATTTCCTCTTTGAGTTCCGCGAGGTGGGAGGCGTCGCGTTCGTCCGGCATCAGTGCCAACACCACGTACAGAATGCCGATCCCACCGACCCACTGGAGCAGGCTCCGCCACCACTGGAGCGAGGCGGGGATCTGGCTAGCATCGGGCGAGACGGAGAGGCCAGTGCTGGTGAGCCCGGACATGGACTCGAACCACGCATTGAGCGGGTCGGCGTAGACGACTGTTGCGGTATTGGCGCCGTCAGAGGCTCCAAAGACTGCGAAGGGAACCGCTGCCAACACGGAGGCCAGCAGCCACGCCGCCGCCACGACACGCTTCGAGGCCGTGCGACGGGCGAGGAGAACGCTCCGGTCCCGGTGGTCGCGGAAGACGATGAGGAGACCTGCTCCGAGGGTGCCGCCTCCGAGGGCGGTTCCACCAAAGGCCCACCACCCCGCCATCTCGCCCGCTCCGGCCGTGACGCCGAGGCCGGTCAGGGCGAGCGCGGCGATGACAACGAGGGCCAGACCCACGTCGTGGGCACCGGCGCGAAGCAGGGGAGACATGAGAAGAGAGAGGGGCAGCGTCCTCTACGCGGACCGCCCGTCGGTGCTCCACGCACCCCGGTTAGTCTTGGCTATTCCCGCCTCGACAACTACGGCGACCTAGAGACAGAAGGGGCCGGCCAGAATCACTAGAGGTGGCTTGCATGTTTCGTCTGTGACGTGTAGATAGATCAACCTCCTTCCCTTTCTTGCAGACAGGTGTGTCTGTCTTGTCGAATGAAAAGCACCCATCTCCGCTCGGTAGTCATCCTTTCACTCGCATGTACGCTGGCTACAGCAAGTGCTCAGAAAAAGCCGACGCATGATTCGGAGAAACCATCATCTACCCAAGACTCTACTGAAGCCAATGAGTCAGCCGTAGAAGGGTGCAATGACCAGAACAGGCGACCTGTAGCGCTCACGATTAGCGGAGGAGTCAGTCTGGGAGCGTACGAGTCCGGGGTAAACTGGGCACTGCTCCATCTGATGCGGCTTGCAGAGGAAGAGGAGTACGGCGTCCGCCTCCGAGGCTCCCAGAAACCCGACGGGGTGGACTGCTACGAACTCATTGCGGCAACGGGGGCCTCGGCTGGCAATATCAACGCGCTTCTCTCTGCTGTGGATTGGGCTCGCATGTACAACCGTCCTAACGGTCTCGTGCCAGAATCCAGCGCTCTTTGGGAGGTATGGATGTCAATCGGCCTCGGGCAACTCTTGCCGGAGATTCGGGAAAATAGAGATGAGACAGATAAGAGAAATGCTGTTCTTTCACGACGTGAATTTGAATCACTTCGGGATTCTCTGTTCGGTCTGCTGGAGAGAGAGGGCGACCTGCTGGACCCCGATGCAGACGTTGCCGTGGGTCTCACAATGACGAGAATTGATCTCCGCTCATCAGGAATAGACCACGAAGCGGAGGAGACCAGTCTCAACGTAGAGTCTCAGAGAGCGGCGACTGTCTACCGGACGAGTATGGTGCCCGAGGTTAGCACGGATACGACCTACCGCTTCGTGATCGGTCATCACGATATCACTCGCCAGGCTGTTGCCCAGCAGTCCGTTTCGGGTCAGCAGTCCGTTTCGGGTCGCAAGCGTCAGAGCTTTGGCCTCCTGCTCCAACAAGACAAAGCAATAAGCTCACAAGCTAACGGAAAGCGGGTATGCATGTCCCCAAGAGAGCTTGGCCAACTCGTACTCCCCGCATACCACGAGTCCCCCCTCAGAGACCACGATCGGAGAGTGAACTTCAATCAGGCGTACGAGCTCTCCAAAGCGTCCTCTGCGTTCCCGCTCGCCTTTGAACCCGTCCCTATTCGGTACGCTACGCGCCGTGGAAGCGAGGGAGGACTTCTGGATTATGGGAATGACGAACGATTCATTGACGGGGGCGTCTTTGATAATAACCCCCTTAGCCTGGCCTTCTCACTCTACGACTTCGCTTCTTCTCGGCATGACCAATGCATCAGTTCAAGGCTTATATATGGAGGAAGGAAAACCACTTTATTTAATCAGGTCGAATGGAAAGACCCGCTCTTCATCTATATCGACCCAGACGATCGGCGGAAGGGATCAGTGACTGATCGGGGCGCTGTCGAGCCGGCGCCTCCGGGTCTCGCGACGCTCCAGCGGTTTGCACAAGGGGTGGTCCCAGCCGCTCGCCAGCACGAACTGGAAATTCTCTCCCGGTCGCTCACGGAGGGGCAGACCCAGGTGCTGACAACCTCGAACCGGTACGCAGCAGTGACGGGAGTTTACCTCGGCGCGTTCGGGGCGTTCATCGACCGCTCGTTCCGGGAGTACGATTTCTACGTCGGGGTTTACGACGGCTACCACCTCATGGCGCGCCTCGCCTGCGGGGAAGCGAACAAGGCGGGTTCAGACCCTGGGGTCACGTCGGGATGCACTCGGGCTAAGCTCGATAGCCTCCGGGCTTGGAGTGGCCTGGGTAGGCTCAGCCCTATTGCGGATTCTGTGTTCGTGCTCTCGTATGAGCAGGAATATAATTTGCTTCCGCGATGGCTAGACTCCGCAGCAAGTCCCAGAGATACCCTGCGAGAGCGTGTGGTCTCTAAATTGGTAGTGATCCAAGACTCGCTGCGACAGGCGGGGAGAGAGACCGATTTTCTAGGATTTGTCCGGGCGATAAGTGAAGATGAGCAATTAGTGGGCATATATAGTAGATGGGCGGAAGAATGCAATGTGACAAGCCAGGAGACAGCAGCACGTTGCGAGGCGGAGTCGTACATGAAGGATCTGATTGCCCATCCAAATCAGTGGCTCTTCCGTCTTGCAGAGACAGCCCTGGACCGGATGCAGCGAGTGGAAGACAGGAGGGGGCAGACATACGAGCGGGTGGTTGAAGCCGCGCACATCGTGGTGGCTACGGAGGCGGATCGCCGAACGGGTCCACATTTCGTACTCGCCGAGAGCTCCGTTCCGAGAAGCGAGCGCAGATGGTGTAGGAGGCTGTACAACTGCCCGGGCTGGGTGTCGCACACTCTGGTCCCCCGTGAAATCGTGGGGAGCCCGTATGGCGGTTTGTTCCGTGCGACATGGACGCCCGCCATCCGGCTTGGGAAGGTCGAGAATGGTTACAGCCATGCCATCACCGTCCCGATCAGCCCCCTCAGACTCCAGCGGCCGGTCTACGCAGATCCCATCGGATTCAACCGGGTAACGACTGCCTGGAGTCCGAGCATTGGTATTGGGTACCGGTATCGCGTTAATCCGTTTGTAACAACAGGAGTCCGAGTCAACGCTGCGTACGTCCGGTTGCCAAGATCGCTTATCGCTAGCTCAGGTAGTGAATGGGCGAGTGAGGTTGGTGTAGAGGCGGGCCTGAGCCTACTCGGTGACAAGCTATACCTCGGGTTTGAGCTTCCCACCGAGATCTATCACCACGGGTGGGATCTATGGGAAAAGCCAACGGTCCGGGTCAACGTTGGTCTGCACGATGTGCAAGGGCTAACGTACTGGCTTCTTCGCTTCCTCGGTTAGCCCAACTGCCCCGCCTCCACGGGTTCCTGAGGTGTCCGGCATTGCTCCATGTCGGCACCTCGTCACAGGGCGTGACGTAGACTCGCGCTATGTCTGAGTCCTCTGAGACCCTCCCGCACCCGCCACACGTTCAAACAGGAGATGCTGAGGCGGACCGCCTTCTCTCCGAAGCATGGGCCGCGATTCCAGACCGCCCGCACGACGTCGTCGCGGCGTCGCAGAGGGCGCTCGCGCGCACCGAGGCCCTCGAACTAGAAGCGGCCAACGCGCTGGCGCAGGGATATCTCGGCTTCGGGTACCATCTGCTCTCACGCCCCGATGACGCGCTCTCGAACCTGACGGATGCTCTGAGCCGTCTCGAAACGGTTGGCGATCTCCACGGCCGGGGGTACGTCCTGAGTGCCCTCTCAGGCGTCTACATCGGCATGGGGCATCTGGACGAGGCGCTCGAAATGGCGCTCGCGTCCTTGCGCGTGCTTCGCGCGGCGGGCGATCAGGAACTGGAGGCCTGGACGCTGATCGGGATCGGGAACACCTACCTCGACCTCTCCGATCTGACTCACGCGATGGAAGTGGCAGAGCAGGCCCTGGGGCTCTTTGCTACGATGCAGATGCCCGAGGGACAGGCGCGAGCCCACACGGTCATCGGGAGCGCTTTAGCACGAGACGGACGCCCGGAAGAGGCCCGTGCGCATCACGAGGCCGCTCTCCGCCTCGCCCGCGAGACAGGATCTCGTCTGACCGAGGCGCGCGCGCTGCACGACCTCGGCGAGGCTGCCCGGGTAGCTGGGGACCTCGACGGTGCCTTGAAACTGTTCCGCCACTCACTTTCGATCCGGCGGGACCTCGGGAGCCGACCGGCTCAGAGCACAAGTCTATTGCACATCGGGCGGGTTCTCGGTGAGAAGGGGGAGGCTGAGCCCGCCCTGGAAGCTCTGCGCGAAGGGCGACAGATCGCGGAAGAGATCGGTGCTGAGTTGAGGATGGAGCAGGCAGACCGTGCCTTCGCGTCCCTCCACGAGCAACTCGGCGACGCCTCCGAGGCGCTCCGGTACCTCCGCCGTGCGCAGGAGCGCCGCGAGGCGTTCCTCGACGCCCAGGCCCGGAGCCGCCTCCATGTCATCCAGGTCCGTGCCGACGCTGCGCAGGCCCGACAGGAGGCGGAGATCGCGCACCTTCGGTCCGTGGAACTGGCCGAAGCAAATCAGGGCCTGGAAGATGCCCTCGCGAACCTCCGCCGGACCCAGACGCGGTTGCTCCAGCAGGAGAAACTGGCCTCGCTCGGACGGTTGGCGAGTGGCGTCGCGCACGAGATCCAGAACCCGCTCAACTTCGTCGTCGGCTTCGCAGAGGTGAACGCGGACTATGCGCGCGAGCTGCGCGAGACCGTCGAAGCGCGCCGGGGCGAGATGCCGCCCGACCTCGCGTCCGAGTTGGACGATCTGCTCGGGGAGTTGGTCGAGAACATCGGACGGGTGCGGACCAACGCCGAGCGCGCGAGCGGCATCGTGCGAAGCCTGCTGGCGCACGGCCAGCCAGCCTCCACCGCGCGCGAGACCATCGATCTCCGGCATCTCGTGGACCGTGTCGTGAACGTGACGCTGGCGGGCTCCGGCATCCGGCCGGTCTGGGTACCCGGTGAGGAGCCGGTTCCCGTGTACGGCAACCCGCAGTCGCTGGACCGCGCGTTGGTCAATCTCGTGGACAACGCGCGCCGCGCCGTCACGGATCGTCGCGAGGAGGACGATTCGTTCCGTCCCTTTGTCTGCGTCTCGCTGGATCGTCTGGACGATGAGGCGGTGCTCCGCGTGATGGACAACGGTCCCGGCGTCCCCGAGGAGATCCGCGACCGCATCTTCGAGCCGTTCTTCTCGACCCGTCCGACCGGCCAGGGGACGGGCCTCGGTCTCGCGCTCGCCCGCCAGATCGTCGCGGACGGCCACGGCGGCGACCTCTCGCTGGAGCCTACCGAGGCGGGCGCGAGCTTCGTGATCCGGCTCCCGCTGACCGAAGCGACCGTCTGACTGATGAGTCACCCGGTCCGCCTCGGTACCGAGGTGGGGGGACTGGGACAGAAGACGCGCGCGAAGAGCGGGATATCGTGGCGAGATTGGCCCGCCCAGCCTCGCTCGATCATGGCCTCATCTTCTCGTCTCGTTCCGTTCCTGGGACTCCCCCTGCTCGTCGCGGCTCTCGTCGCGTGCGCCTCGGCCCCGCCTGCGCGCGATGCCAGCCCACCGTGGCCGGAGGAGCGGCCCGATGCTTCTCTGCAGACCGCCATCGAGGCGGTCGTGGACGGCTTCGGGGGGCGCGTCGGTGTCTACGTGCGTCACCTCCCGACCGGCCGGACCGCTGCTCTGGATGCGGATAGCCTTTTCCCGACCGCTAGCACCATCAAAGTTCCGATCCTCGTCGCAACGCTGGACGCGGTAGAGCGCGGCGCGTTGAGTTGGGATGAGCCGCTCGTCTTCCGCGATTCCCTCCGCTACGACGACTACGGCCTCGTCGGGCTCTTGCAGGACAGCGCGCGTGTGGCCGTCCATCGCCTCGCGGAGGAGATGCTCTCCGCCTCGGACAACAACGCGAGTCTCTGGCTCCAGGCGCTCTCGGGCGGAGGCGCCCGCATCAACGAGCTCTTTGCGGCGCAAGGCTATACGGGCACGCGGATGAACTCGCGAACGCCCGGCCGCCGTGGCGACTGGCAGCGCTACGGCTGGGGCCAGACAACCCCTCGCGAGATGGCCCGCCTCATGCGGGAGATCGTAGATCGCGACGTGGACGTGATCTCACCCGCCGCAGACGAGGAGATGCACCGCGCCCTTACACGTACGTTTTACGACGACGAGATCGTGAGCGCTGTCCCGCCCGAGGTGCAGGTCGCGAGCAAGCAGGGCGCCGTCTCGGACTCGCGCTCAGAGGTCGCGTACGTGCACGCTCCGAGTGGCCCGTATGTGATCGCTGTCTTCACCGACGGCCAGACCGACACGAGCTGGGAGCCGGGCAACGCGGGGTGGGAGCTGATCCGCGAGGTCGCCGGGATCGCGTGGCGCGCGTTCGAGCCTGCGTCCGACTGGCGTCCCGCGCCGGGAGGCGACCGCTTCCGCCTCGGGGAGTAGCGCTACGGGTGCTCTCGCTCCGCGTCAAACGCGACGATCTCCTCGCCCTCCACGGCATATCGCACCTCGATGGGCGAGCAGCAGACCTCGCAATCCTCTACGTACGTCTGCTGCCCGACGCTCGGGTCCAGTAGCATCGTGATCGGCGCGAGACAGTAGGGGCAGGAGAAGGCGTGCTCGATCTCGTACATGCTTGGCCCACGCATCAACACCCAACGAGGATCCACCACACGAGACCGCCCGCCTCGGTGAGGAAGCCGAGGCGGGCGGGGCTGGAGCGGGCCACTAGGACTTACTCCAGGTTCGCGAGGTATAGATTCGTCACCAGCGAGCGGAAGAAGACCGCGTCCTGCGTGATCGGCGAGTTGGCAAAGACCACCAGTTCCATCCCGTTCGGCAGGAAGTACGCGAGGCTCTGCTCCGTGCGGCCAGAGCCATCGCGCCAGAGGCCGTTCTTGTTGTAGAGCGTCCCGGCGGGCGTGTTGCTACGCACGTCGAGCCCGAGGCGGGCCTCCATCGCGTCGAACGCGACCGACCGTGGCACGATGGCGTCCGTGTGCCGGAAGTGCGCCATGACGGAGAGCACCTGATCGGCGGACATCACCCAGCCCGCGCCGCCCGACACCGAGCGCAGGTCGCCGGAGTTCCAGCCGGACGACCACGGGTTGCCGTACGCGATGGCGTCGTCGGACGTGTGTGTGAGGCTGGGGCCGCCACCCACGCCGGACGGCACGAAGACGTGTTGATTGGTGTAGGCCTGATAGGCGTTCACCGTCATCATGTCCCACACGTTGTCCACGATGGACGAGAAGAGGGGACTGTTCGCCAGAGAGGAGAGTGCGTTCTTGTCCACATCGCCGTTGATGACGGGGATGAGGATGCGGAACAGACCGAAGTTGGTGTTCTCGTACTGGCCGCCTGCCGAGGCGGGCACACCCGCCGCGATCTCGGCCTTCATCGTCGAGAAGTTGGTCGCGCTGCCGGGCACCTCGATGCCGGAGCGGTGCGTGAGCAACTCGCGGAAGGTGATGCTGTTGACGTTCGCGCCGCGATCCCAGTAGGCGGGCAGGTACGGGCCGATGGGCGCGTCCCAGGAGATGCCCTTGTCGTGGAGCAGATGGACGGCCGCGATGGCGGTGATCAGCTTGCTCACGCTCGCGACGTGCATCCGGCGCTGGGGATTCCAGCCCTTGCTGCCGTCGCCCGGGCGGCGGGCCCAGTTCCACTGCAACGTCGCGATGGGTTGGCCATCCTTCGCGAGGCGCATGACGTAGCCGTTGGCGTCGTCCTTGAGGGCGTTGTGGAGCCCAGCGGCGAAGCTGAGGACATCGAGCTGAGGGCCGGGCGGCTCTGCGAGCAGGTCCCGGTCCCCGCCCACGACCGACGGGTTGACCGTTGCTACGGTCGGGTTGGTGCGGCGGGCCGGAGTGGTCCGGCGTGCAGGCGTGTCGCTGCGCTGTGGGTTGGCGCGCTGGGCCGTCATGCGAGACGGCGCGCGCTCGGTGGAGAGGCGGGCCGGAGCAGAAGCGCTGAGATCCACGCCTGCGATGACCGCCTCGGTGCCTGCGAGGGCGGAGCGAGCGGTGGCGATGCTGAGGCGCTGAACGCGTGGTGCCCGACGGCCCATCACGGCAGGACCTTCGTCGCCCTCCGCATCGCGGAGATGCGGAGGGTCGATCTCGTGAGCCGCCACGGCCTCGGCGGAGGGGAGGGAGCCGCGGAGGTGCTGACGGATGGAGGCCCGAAGCTCCGGCTCCGCATAGGCCTGGCGGACGGTTTCGGCGGTGACGGTCGCGCGCTGCCGGATCTGAGCCTCTGCGGGGAGGACGGTGAGCGCGAGAGCCGCGACAAGAAAGAAGCGAGTCATGGGGGGAGGGGTCGAGTGACCGAAGTGCCCGGATCACAACCACATACCTCGCGAGCCGCCATTCCCGATCAGCGCTCACGGGATTTCACTGCCGAGCGCCCCTGTGGAGCCACGCGCTCGGATTTCAACCTATCGGCTGGAGCATCCGCCTGCTCTGGGGTGGCCTACCATTCTGGCCCGTCTTTGCGTCTCGGTGACCTCGCGCTGGCGGCTTGCATCCGTCCCCCGCCTTTCCTCGCCTGTAACCCCGGCGCGGTGGGATCCCGCGCGAGTGCCTCAGTCGCCGCGGAGCTTGGCGAGCACCTCGGGGTCCAGCATGTCCGCGAGGCTGGTACCGCTGGAGGGCCGCTTCTTGCCTTTCGGCTTGCCGCCCTTGTGAGTCCCCTTCGGACCGCCGCGCTGGCGCTTCGGCTTGCCTTTGCCTCCGCTGGACGCCTTCGCAGAAGCCTTCTCGCTCTCCGACTTGGGCGTGGAGAGGTTGATCGTCTTCTGAACGACCGGCGGCGGCGCGGCGCTCTTCTTGTTGCGGCGCGGTCGCGTGCCTGGCGCGGTGCCCGAGGCGAGGTTGATGGTGAACCCACCCGCGTGCTCGTCCCTAGTCTCGGGGGCAGCGTCGGGCGTCGGGGCGTCGGTCGAGTCGGGGGCTTCCGGCATCGGCAGGCGGAAAAGACCACGGAAGATCGCACGGTGTGCCGGTCCGTGCCGTGAGGGCGGGTTTACGCCTCGGTCACGTCGAACCCAGCCTCGTCGATGGCCGCCACGAGGCGAGCGCGGTCGGCCCGTGCGGGATCCAGGTCCACCGTCGCGCTGCCGATCTCCACGGTGCGGACAGTCGCGCCCGGCACGCCCTCCAGCGCCCCACGTACGGCGGCGACGCAGTGGGAGCAGCTCATGCCCTCGATCGCGAGGGTCTCCGTGGTGGTGTCCATGAAAGGGAGGGGGATGGGGGCGACACCCTACGCGCGAGGAGGCGCGGATGTGCCCGCCTCGGGACCGAGGCGGAAGTGGTCGGCCCGTCCACGAAGGTTTTCACGGCTGTGGCTCTGAGACCGAAGCTCGTGCCGCGTCGAGGGACTGCTCGTACAAGTACCGCACCTGCTGGGAGGCTTTGAGCCATCCGAGGCAGAGAAGCAGGCTCCCGAACGCGAACGCGAAGAGGCTCGCGCTCCAGTCCAGAGGGTCGCGGGAGACGAACGCGGCCCTGCCCAGGAGAAAGCAGCCCGCGAGAAAAAAGCACGGTCCCATCGTGGTGCCGATCTGCTTCAGCGTGACCACCCGCTCATACACGATGACGAGGCCTTCATTGCCCGGACGGCGCAGGTCTCGCGACGCTTTGGGACGGTCGAACTCGCGAGGGATATGCCCCCACGGCTTCCTCTCGAACCGGCGATAGAGCCAGCGGACGAATCGGTTCGGGTTGTGCGGGTCGGATCCCGAGAGCCCTTTCGTGGAGACGAGAGGGGTGAGGCTGAGCCCATCCTGCACCGCGTACCCGATGACGTACGACAGGCCGGCAAAGAAGATGTACTCGGGCGTACTCGTGCCCAGCCGGTCGAGTTCGCCGAGGGCGTAGAGTCCGCTCGCCAGAACAGAGGCCCCTCCCAAGATGTAGAAGATGTCCCGAGAGATGAACTGGCTCAGGGAACGGACGAGTTCGTTCATGGGGCGGCGGGCGATCAGCGATGCGCGAGAGCTTACACCCGGCGGATCTGCGGATCAACGCGTCGGCTCCCCGGTTTTCGGTGCGGTCTCGGGGGTGCCCGCCTCGGGACCGAGGCGGACGAGATCACGGTGCGCTGGGCGCGTCGAGGACGCAGCGGAAGCCCTGGCTCTGGTTGCCGTAGGTCGCCTCGTAGGCGCCGTAGGTCCGGTCGGTGACCTCGGAGAGACCGAGGAGGCCCTCAGTCCCGCCCCGGTAGCCACTGCCCACGGCGCGCGCGCCCGGCCAGTCCAGATTTGCGAACGCGTAGGGAAGCCCCGCATCGTCCACGAAGCCCTGGCCGGGACTTCCGCGGTAGCTGCGCCCCTCGCGCGTTCCCACAGTGACGACACGTTCCCAGAGACCGCCCCGCAGGTCCACGGCACCCCATCGCGAGGCTCGCCCGGACTGGTCGGCACGGTCGGGAGGTGAGCCATCGGCATAGCGAGCGGAGTCGGCGGGCGTGCCCTCAGCAGCCTTCTCGTATTCCAACTCGGTCATCGGGCGAAGGCCAGCCCAGGAGGCCCACCCGATGCCATCGGCCCACGTCAGGTGGGCGGCGGCGCGAGAGGGGAGAGCCGCCTCACAGTTCACGGAGCCGCAGGTGATGGTGCCACCGGTCTCTGTGTAATCTGTCGCGATGGAGACGTTTCGTGCCGCGCGGGCGCGGGGCTGGAGAGCGCTCAGAAACGCCGCGTACTGCCCCTGGAGGATGGGGTACTTCATGGCGTAGAACGCCCCGAAGCCGCTCGGGAACGTCGCTGGGATGGGGCCGCGCTGATCGCCTCCGGCGTACGCCTCCCCCTCGGGTACGTCGTAGAAGAGCGTGCCCGCGGAGTCAGCTACGGGGATGGCGCCCTCGCGCGCAATCTCGAACGGCCCGCCGCTTCCCGCGCGGAATGCGTTCGGTTCTTCACTGCCCCCGACGGTGAACGCGCCGCCTGGGACGCGGACTAACTCGACGCCGTGGACGCGCACGGCTACGCCCGCCTCGGGCAGATCGAAGAAGCTGGCGCCGGGTGTCCAGAGGGCGCGAACGGAGGCGCGAAGATCGCCGCGACCGTCTGCAGCACGGTGGAGGAGGAGGCCTCGCGCGTGACCCGCTGGGAGGAGGGAGGGCGTGAGCGCGAGGTCGGTGCTGCTCGTGAAGGCGTGTCCGTTGGGGGTGAACCGGAGGTCGCCCCAGACGCCGGGCTCCCGCTCGAAGCCCGCGAACATCCAGACGGCATCCCAGCTTTCTCCCTCGCGCCAGGAATCCTCCAGGTGGACATCGAAGGTGACGGCGATGGTGTTCGCGGAGGTATCGCGAGAGGCGAGATCGAGGCGGACGTTCTCGATGCGGAGGTCGGCAGCGGAGGCGGGGACTGCCAGGAGAAGAGCGAGTGCGAAGCGGAGAGCCATCGGAGCAGGGCAAGGGGCTCGCAATGAACGACGGGATCTGGACCACAGTCCATGGGGGAGACCCTCGCTTTCCCGGTAGCATCCTCGCGGCCTCCATCCTGCGATGGTTCGCTTCGCGCTGGTCCTTGGGCTTGTTCTCTCTGCTTGCGCTGCGGAGGACACGGCGGCCCCCGTGGCGATGGACTCCGAGTCGGTCGCCGAAGACAGTCCGTGACCTTGCCCGCCTCGATGCCTCCATGGAAGCACCGAGGCGGGCGACATGGCCATCATGACGCAGCCCCGCTTCCACGCGGGAAACGGGGCCGCGAAGTGAGGTCGGTCGAGGGCTGATTATCGAACGACGGTCAGACGGCCGGTCGCGACCTCGTCGCCCGCTTCCAGGCGGTAGACGTAGACGCCCGCAGGCAGCGAGGCCGTCGGGAGCGCGAGGCGCTGGTCGGCCCCTGCTGTCATCGGGCGAGCCACGTCCGCGACTCGGCGCCCGAGGGCGTCGTAGAGCGCGACGGAGACCGTGGCGTCGGCCGGGAGGTCGAACACGAGCGCGGTCTGGCTCCGAGCGGGGTTCGGCATCGCGCCGCGCACTTGGAACTCCACGGCCGTCAGGCTGGCGGCGCTCGGCGTCGTCGCCGTGAGCGCGTCCGCACCGACGATGGTGATGCGGCCCTCGCCGCCAAGCGGGTAGGCCGCGGCTGTCACCACGCCCCCGAGGTCGGTCGTGAGGAAGTCCTCCAGGGCCGACTGGTAGGTCTCGCCGAGGACCGTGAACGCGAGGCCATCGTACGGGTAGCGGTCGCCGCCGCGCGCGAGGAAGTCAATGGTCGCGAGAGCGACCGACGGTGCGGCCTCGACTACCTCTCCGGCTTCCACGAGGACCGTCGCGTCATCGAGGACCACGCTGCGGACGCGCGAGCCCTCCTCGGTCACGTTCCCGTCCTCGTCCACCTCGCGGGCAGGCTCGCTCGGGTCGATGATGACGGAGAAGCCCGCGATCTGCGCGAACTGGCCGCCCTGATTCGGCAGGCGCGAGTACGCGTTCTCCAGGACGGCTTTGAGGCGGTCCGCGGGGACGGTCTCGAAGACGGTCAGGAAGTTGGTGAATGGGAGAATGTCGAAGGTGTTGAGCTCCGTGATGTCGCCCGCCGGGAAGACGCGGTCGGCGCGGATACCGCCGCCGTTCTGGATGGCGACTTGCGGAGCCGTCACGCCGAAGTCTGGCGCGAGCTCCTGGGAGCGGCTCAGGATGGCATCGGCGATGAGGTTGCCGAGGGTACCCTCCTGCGTGCGCACGATGGCGCGCTCAGAGGAAAGGTCGACCTCGCTCGTCGCGATGACGTTGGCGGCCAATGCGGCGACGCTCGCCGCGACGGGGGCTACCACATCGGCCTGAATCGTCGCGTTGGGCATCACAGCGTCCGGGGCAGCGCCACCGGCGACACGGATCGGGCCAGAGGCCCGGCGGTCCACGTCGGTCAGCTCTCCGTCCTCGTCGAAGGAGACGACGAGGCGGCCGAGGTAGCGGTAGCCGCCGGCCGTCGTCACGACCGGAACCGTCTCGCCCTCAGCGTCTTTCGCGCGGAACGGGTAGCCAGCCGCGGCCTCATCGCCGGGGATGAGGAGGTTAAACGAGTTAGCGAGCAGCTCGTCGCCACCGCCCGCGATCACGACATCGAGGCCGGAGAGTTGCTTCACGAGATCGATGTCAGAATCGACCCCCTGGAGGTGCGAGGTCAGGATGATGACGTTGACACCAGCGGCCTCCAGCGCATCGATCTGCGCCTGCACGACGGATGCCACATCGGGATCCACCACCACGCCGCGCGGGGACGAAATGAAGGGCAACTCCGGCGTCGTCGCGCCGATGATGCCGACCGCGCGGCCGTTTACGTTGAGCACGCGGCGGTCCACGAGGATGCCTACGTCCGCGAGGGCCTGGAGCCCTGCCTCGCTAGAGACGTCGAGGTTGGCGGAGAGGAACCGGGCGCGCGCGCTCACCGGGAGAGCGTTCAGCCCGGCACGGTCAGCGTAGGTGCTGATGAAGTCCTCCAGTGCGTCTGGGCCGAGGTCGAACTCGTGATTGCCGATGGCGAGAGCGTCGTAGCCGATGGTGCCGAGCGCGAGGGCGTCGTAGAAGACACCGTCTTCCAGGCTGGCGTTGAGCTCAGGGCCAGGGAGGAAGGTGTCGCCGGAGGAGATGAGGATAGAGCCGTCGGTCTCCATCGCGGCACGCTGCCGGGCATTCTCGACGACGGTCGCGAAGCGGGCGACGCTGCCGTACGGGATGCCGTCCACCTCGAAGCCGAGCAGGTCACTTTCGCCGTCGTTGTTGTGGAGGATGGTGAGTGTGAACGTGTCGTCCGGCGCTGGGGCCCCGATGCCCCAAATGGAGATCGTGCCACTGACCTCGTTGGAGGTGACGAGTAGTGGGAGGCCGTTCGGGCTGTCCGCGGCGGGGATGAAGACGAGCCCTTCGGGGCCGAGGTCGCCCGCCTCGGGGCTTTCCACGTCCGCCTCGAAGTCGCGGTTGATGAGGAGGTCCACGTAGAAGGCGTTCGCCGGGTCTGTCACGTTGTAGACCGCGACGGCCGAGACGCGCTCCAGGCCCACGAAGGCGTAGAGCTCGCCGTTCACCTCACCGATGACGACGCCTTCGGGCTCGGGGCCCTTGTTGTCGCTGCGGTTGTCGAACGAGTCGTTGTCGTCGTTGGTGGCGTTGTGCGCGGCCCGTGGCAGGGCGCCGGACCGCGTCAGGTCCGCGATCACCTTCTCGATCTCGCCGTCGGAGTCGAAGATGCGAGCGCCGGTGGCGTCGTGGATGGAGAAGGAGCGGGAGCCGTAGGAGTAGAGCGCCTCGTACTCGCCGTCCATGTCGGGATCGCCGAGGGTGGTCGTGATCTGGAGACGACCGGCGATCTCATCGGCCTGGAGGACATCCGTAGAGAATGGGAAGGCGTCTGGATCCAGGGCGAGGTCCTTGATGCGCTCCTCCTCGGAGAAGAAGTCGTAGTCACGCGCGTCGCCCTCGTTGGCGACGGCGAGGTAGGTCTGGCCACCTGCCATGAAGGCGTCGGCACCATCGGGCTGATACATACCGAAGACGGGGAGCTTGCGCTGCGTGCGCTTGCCGTCGCGGTCGCTGGCGTCGAGGCCTTGCGCAGAGGCGCTCCAGTCCTTGAAGCCGAGGCCGACGAGCGCGGTGACAGCGTCTGAGGTGCCAGAGGACGTGAGCGCAGTCGCGATATCGATGACGGCGACGGCGTTGTTCTCCTGGATGGTGACGAAGGCGGTCGTGCCGTCCGGGGAGATCGTGACGAACTCGGGCTCCAGGTCCTGGGCGACGCTCGCGCCAGGCCCGAAGATGCGGATGCTGGGCTGGCTCGTGACCTCGGCCTCGCGCGCGTTCCCGGCGTTGAAGGCGTCGAGAGTGACGGTGTACGGCGTGTAGGTCGCTACGTCGATGACGGTGATGGAGCCCTCTGGATCCACGGTGCCGTCATCGGAAGGCTCGCCCTCGTTGGCGACGACGGCGTAGGCGCCGTCCTCGGTGAGCGCGATGGAGTCTGGAAGGTCCCCAACAGGGACCGTCGCGAGAACATCACCGCCAGGGCTGAAGAAGACGACCTCGCCGTCCACACCGGGCGTGTCTGAGGAGACGGTGACGGCGATGACGCCGTTGGCGGTCGCGACGCTGGTGGCAGCACCGCCGGGCAGCGCGCGCGTCCCGATCAGGCGCGGGTTCGAGGGATTGCGGATGTCGAGGGCCTGGACCTCGTTGGCGTCGGCGTTGATGAAGTAGAGGCGCTGGAGGTCGGCGTCGTAGGCGACGATCTCAGCGGCGCCCTCGTCGAAGATGCCGGTGGCATAGGTGCCGAGCGGCGTCGCGAACTGGGCGAGCGCGGGAGACGCAGCGAGCAGGATCGCCAGGGTGGCGAGCGTGAAGCGATGCAGCATGGGGAGGGGAGAGGGAAGGGGCTAGACTCCCTTCGCTCTGCATCGCAGGCGTTATCTGTGGGTTAGACTCCCGTTGTCCTCGCGTTAGCTCAGCGTCACCCGTGTGTTACCGGCCGATCCGCCCGCCTCGTTGCCTCCGTGGGCATGCCGAGGCGGACTACCGCACGACGACAAACGGGCGGCTGTCCCGGACTCCATCTCCCTCTACCCGTACGGTGTAGGGGGCGGGCGTGAGTCCGCTCACGTCGAGTGCCAGGGGCACAGCCGCACTGGAGGGAAGGGTGCCCTCGTGGATCACACGGATCTCGCGGCCTCGCGCGTCCAGGATCGTCACGCGGAGATCCCGGGGCGCATCGAGGCGAAGCGTGAGGGTCGCTTCTGTGCGGACAGGGTTGGGCCAGACAGCCGAGAGGGCGATCTCGGCGCGAGGTAGCGTCTCCGTTGCCACGGGCGTGCAGCCTCCCCCGCCGGACTCGGTCTTCAGCAGTGTGCCGTTCGTGCCCGCTACCAGGAAGAGACTGTTCGTCACCATCTCGGCCGTCCAGAAGTCCTCCGTGGAGCCTGTGGGGAGCACGCACCACGTGTCGCCGTTGTCGCGAGAGGTGAGGACCGTTCCGCTGTCGCCCACGGCGAGGTGGAAGAACACATTGGCCCCGCTCGTGTCGAGGGCGCGAAGCGTCACGGGAACCGGACTGACTTCGGGCGTCCACGACAGTCCATCGTCGAAAGAGCGCAGGATGGTGCCGTCTGCGCCGACGACCCCCATGCCACTCCCGATGTAGGCGATGTCGTACAGGTCGGCGGTCGTGCCCGAGGGGATGGGCGTCCACGTCGCGCCCTGGTCTGTGGTGCGGAGGATGATGCCGCCGTCGCCCACGGCGACGCCCGTGGGTCCCGTGCCACCGATGGCGTTGCGGAGCGTGGCGCTCGTGCCGCTCGTCTGTGGGACCCACGTGGCTCCCAGGTCATCCGAGTACCAGATGCCGCCGCCTGAGCCGTAGGCGATGGCCTCGCCGCTGGCCCGCGAGGAGAGGACGAGTGTCTCTGCGGTCGGGATGTTGCGATTGAGCCAGTTCCCTTGAGTGTCGCGCACGCGGACGACTCCGTTGTCCCCCGCGATCCAGATCTGCGTGGCGGTCGGCCGCAGGATGCCCGTGAGGTTCTCACTCGTGCCGATGGGCTCGGGCGTCCACGTGGTGTAGGGCGGGAGCCCGATGACGACGACGCCCCCGTCGCCGACGAGGTGAAGGTTGGAGAACGACGCGATCTCGAACTGGCGGAGGGTGTTCGGCGTGCCGACGGGCACCGTCGTCCAGTCTTGAGCGCTGGCGGGAAGAGCAACGAGGGCGGCGAGGAGGAGGGGGAGAGTGCGCATGGCGAGGGCAGGAAGCTCCGGGGGCTCGCCTGTAGGTACTCGTCGTGCTTCTGGAGGCGATCACGCGATGGTCTTCTGTCCGTGCGTCGCCTTCCTCGGAGTCCTCGGGAACGGACCCGTCCGCCTCGGCACCGAGGCGGGCTAGGCCGTCTTGTGCGCGAGGTAGACGTGGTTGTCCCACGCGTTGCGATGGTGGGCCTCCAGACGGAGCCCGGCAGCTTCTAGTGCGTCGCGATAGCCCTCCACGCCGAGCGAGACGTAGGGAAACGTCACCCCGTCCATCTCGTCCTCACGCGTGCCCGCCTCTTCGGCGGACGTGAAGAGAAACCGCCCTCCGGGTGTGAGCCAGTCCGCGACGCGCTGGATCACGGTCGTCTGGTCCTTCGCCTCCAGGTGGAACAGCACGCCCCACGCTACGACGGCCCCGAACGAGGCGGTGGGGTAACGGGCGTCCTGGGCGCGCCCGCACCGGACCGGGACCTCCGGGAAACGGGCCCGAAAGCGGGCGACCATCTCCGCCGAGCTGTCGAGCCCTGCGACTCCGAAGCCCTCCTGCACCAGAAACTGGGTGGTCGGGACGCCGGTGCCACAGCCGAGGTCGAGGATCCTCGCGTGTGGGGGTAGGCGACGTACGAAGTCTCTCACGTCCGCGAGCCCCGCGTCGGGACTACGGGCGGAGGCGTACCACTCGGCGATCTGGTCGTACTCGTGCACGGCCGACAGTGTGTAAATGAGACAGGAGCGATCCGAGGATAGCGCCGCTACACCGATGAGCCGAGCCAGAACACATCCGATGGGGAGTGCATCACATCGGTCTGCGGATCCGTTGTGCGCCGTAGACTCTTCCGTCCGCCCCTTTGCCACCCGAGATGTTTCGTCTCGCCTCGCTCCTCCTCGTCTCGCTGGTCGCCATCGGCGCCACGTACTCGGCCCGCCTCGCCGGGACGCCAGTGCTACCTGAGACGCCGTATGACTACGAGAGCATCGGTCTGCCGAGCCATCTCGACGTGAACTGGGTTCGGAAGTGGGACAACACGCCCGACGACAACCCGATCACGAATGCAGGCGCGACCCTCGGCCGCGTGCTGTTCTACGACGTGCGCCTGTCCAGGAACGAGACGGTCTCGTGCGCGACATGCCATCAGCAGGAGCACGGCTTCTCCGATCCAGAGCCGCTCAGCGTCGGATTCCTGGGCAAGACGACCTCCCGCAACTCGATGGGGCTCGCCTTCGCGCGGTTCGATAGCAACCGCCGGTTCTTCTGGAACATCCGCGCCCGTTCGCTGGAGCACCTCGCGTTAGAGCCCATCCAGGACCCTATCGAGATGGGCATGACGCTGGACGACCTCACCGCGCGATTGGAGACCACCGACTTCTACCCCGATCTCTTCGACGATGCCTTCGGCACGCCGGAAGTCACGAGCGAGCGCGTCGCGCAGGCGCTCTCGCAATTCATCCGCACCATCGTCACCACGAACACGCGGTATGACGCTGCGCGCGAGGCGCAGGGCGGGATGCACGGTCGCCAGATGCCAGGGCTGACGGATCAGGAAAATCAGGGCCTCCAGTTGTTCGTGGACCGGGGCTGCCAGGGCTGCCACATGGGGGATCTGTTCGTGGGGACCGGCCCCACCAACAACGGGCTGGACTCCATCCCCGACCCCGAGACGTTCATTGGTCGCTTCAAGACGGTCTCGCTGCGCAACGTCGCCCTCACAGCGCCCTACATGCACGACGGCCGCTTCGAGACGCTGGAGGACGCCATCGATCACTACTCGACCGGCATCCGCGCCAACCGGGGACTGGACGCGCGGTTGCTCGGCCTCGATGGGCCGCTCCTGAGGAACTTCAGCGACGAGGAGACAGCGGCACTGGTGGCGTTCCTAGAGACGCTCACGGACACCACGCTCGCGACCGATCCGCGATGGTCCAACCCGTTCCAAGAGGCGGCGGATTAGGCTGGGTCCTCCCGCCTCGGGGCGTCCGGTGGAGGTGCCGAGGCGGGGGGAGCTGACGCCTTCTGGGGGAGCGGCCTACCGACGAGGTCGTCCTGTGCTAGATCGTGGTGCGAGGCGGCAGGCGCACATCTCGCCTCCCAGTGCTCGCTTGCAGGACCATCTGTTGCACCGTGATGCTCATCGCGACGGCCTCGTCGCTCAGGATCGCGAAGCACTCCGCGGTCGTCTGCGGTCTCCTCTCGCGCAAGCAGGTCATGGCCCGCTCGTACCGCCCGCATGAGGTCGTTTGGAGCGCCCCGTTCGCCTCGCCCGTGTCGGCATCGATGAGGCGGTAGCCGTTCGCGACCGCGACGAAGCCGCTCTCTGCGTGACGGATCGCGCTTTTGCTCGGCGTTCGCTCCACGACGGCCATCTCCCCTCGCGCCGCTCCCGTCACCAGCAGCAGACAGTCCGTCGCGATGGGCTCAGCGGCCAAACGGGCGACCGCGTCGCCGTAGGTGTCCGCTTCCTCCAGCACGGTGCGAATCAGGAAGGAGACGGAGGGCGCGAACGCGGGCGCCTCCGCGCTGAGTACAGCGTTGAGCGTGATGGCGAACCGGCCCGGCGCGATGCCCGACAGGGCCCCGACAAACCCCGGCCACCCAATCGTGCTGAACGAGCGCTTCCGGTGAGGGTCGTGGAAGTCGGTGACGAGGGTGTAGGCAGACAGCGTGTCGTTCTCCGTCCACCAGTCCAGATTGCGCGCGTGCAGCGGTCCGCTCGGCGTGTCGACGGCGAACGCAGTGCAGCCGAGGACGAGCTTGACGGCGTCGTAGTAGAGGTTGCCGAGTAGGGCCTGCTCGATGGACTCTCCCGTGAGATCTGCGATGGCTCGTACCTCGTCGAAGTGATCGGGACGCAGCCAGGACTCCGCGTAGGTGCTCAGAAGGTCGCCGAAGACCTCGGTCCCCCCGAGTTCGTCGGTGTACGCCCGCATGAGCGTTCGTGCCTGCTCGATGTGCTCGGATGACAGGTCCCACCTCTCGCGGGGGGCTCGGCCCAAGTCGACGACGGTCGCTGAGGGATTCATCGGGGCTGGTGGAGTGAGGGACGAGGTGGCGCTGTGCGCGCGGCCAGGGTACGGAGATCGGGAGGGTACGGGGACGAGAGCGCCTGCTCCTCAAGTCGCCGCATCGCGACGTGAGAGGTGCACCACTGCACCCGCCAGGACGACGGCTCCTCCGGCCAGGCCCACGAGCGCGAGCCCCGTGTGGTCCGACATCAGCGCCATCGGCGCGAGGCCGTACGGCGTCACGGCGCCCGCCCCGAGGTTGAGCAGGACGACATTCGTGAGCACCCCGCCCACTGCGACGCCGAGGCCGACACCCACGCTCGGCCACCGGAGGCTCAGCCAGAGGTGGACGCTCACCAGCAGGAGAGAGCAGGCGTACACGAGCGTGGCGGCTCTGAGCAGGTCCCAGACGGGTACAGGGGGGAGACCAACCTCGGGGCGCAGCATCGAGACAGCTGCCCCGGCCCCCGCGACGCCAGCCGTGAGGGCCGCTGTCGCCGTCGCGGTCAGGACGGCGACCGCCGTCCACGCAGCGATGATGTGCGCGCCCTTCCACACGGGGAGCGTGAACAGATGCTTCCAGCCCCTCGCGCTGTGCTCGGTGCCCGCCACCTGGGCCGCGACGAGCGCGATGACGAGCGGGAGCAGCAAGATGGCCCAGAGGCCGAACGCGGCCTGGAGAACCTCGCCCCACGGATCCGCCTCCTCGCCCGCCACGGTTTCGATGGACCATAGCACGAGCGCGGCCAGCCCGGCAGCCAGAGCCGGAACGCCGAGGGTGGGGAGCCACACGCCGGACCCTCGGAGCCGGATGCTCTGGGACCGGGTCGCGCGGAGGCAGTCGGTGAGGACGGAGCGGTTCACGGTCGCGTGTTCGTGTGGCTTGTCTCCTCAGCCGACGAGAAAAAGAACGATTCGAGCGTCGGTGCCTCGGCCTTCACCTCGAACACCTCCACGCCCGCCTCGACGATCACGCGGACCGCCGCGGCCGTCGCGGTATCCAGCGAGGTGTCGGACGATGCCCTCGGCGGCTCCAGGAGGACGGTTTCGCCTCGACATGTCGCCTCCGTTCCGCATCGCGCGAGCGCTCCCACGGCGCGTTCTGGGTCGCGAACCCGGATCCGAACGGGGCCGGGCGTCTGCCGAAGCAGGTCCGCGAGCAGTCCTTGCCGGACGAGCCGCCCCTCGCGCATCACGCCCACGTCCGTCGCGACGCGCTCGACCTCGCCGAGCTGGTGGCTCGACACGAGAACCGTCGTGCGGCCTTCCTGCCGGAGTCGAACGAGTACGCCGCGAAGGTCCTGGAGTCCGTCGGGGTCCAGCCCGTTGGCGGGCTCGTCGAGGACGAGAAGGTCCGGGCGCGGCAGAAGCGCGAGAGCCAGTCCGAGACGCTGGCGCATCCCCTGCGAATAGGTGCGGACCCTGCGGGCGGCATCGGAAGGGGCCAGCCCGACGATCTCCAGCGACCGACCGACAGCCGAGCGAGGAAGGCCCCGGAGCACACGCGTGGCCTCCAGATTCTCGATCCCCGTGAGGCCGCGATACAGCGACGGCTCTTCGATCAGCGCACCGACTCGTGCGAGAAGGCCAGACCGGGACTGCGGGGTGAAGGGGGTACCGAAGAGCCGCACGTGTCCCGAGTCTGGACGTACGAGGCCCAGCAGTAGGCGGATCGTCGTCGTCTTGCCCGACCCGTTCGGACCGAGGAAGCCGTAGACCGAGCCTGTCGGTACGGCGAGATCCACGCCTTGCACCGCGTGCACGTCTCCGTATCGTCGGCTCAGGCTCTCCGTTTGGACCGCGTACTGCGCCACAGCAGAAGGAAGAAAAACGGGACGCGCGTGACGGATCCCGCTATGGTGTTTGAATCGGGAGCCGCTGTACGCGAGGTGGCGCGCAGCAGTTCATCTACGGCGCGTTGCGAGTGGTCTCACGAGAGCGCCGAGGCGGGGCGGGTGGCGTCCCGTGGCTGGGCGACTCCCCGCCTCGGGCGGCTCCTGGTCCAGGCCGCGCGGCTCCCACGATCCCGCAGGTGACAGGATCCCGACACGGTCTGTCACAGCAGGAAGCGGCGGCAGTCAGATAGGGATCGCCACGCCCGTGACGGTGATGCCGCCCTCGGCGGGCACGCCCACCTTGAGGAGGCTCGGCCGTCCCATCGCCTCTCCTTGCCGCACCGTCAGTTGAAAGGGGGCCTGCACCAACCCTGCCTCGCGCAGGTACCCGCCGAGCGCAGCGGCAGCGGCTCCCGTCGCAGGGTCCTCCACGATGCCACCGACCGGGAACGGGTTGCGCGAGTGGAACAGGCCGTCGCGCTCCCGCCAGATGAGTTGGGCCGCCACGAACCCTTCCTGGCGCATCAGTGCGGCCAACCGCTCGACGTCGTAGTCGAGCGTTCGCAGGCGGTCGGCCTCGGAGACGGCTAGCACGAGGTGCCACGCCCCGGCGTAGGCGAGGGCTGGGGGAAGAGAGTCGTCCAGGTCATCGTGCTCCCATCGCAGAGCCGAGAGAGCCTCTCGAATCAAGGGGTCGGGGGCGAGCCTGTACGTCGGCTCGGCCGATGTGAGCGAAGCCTCCCAGTGGGGACCGACCGCGCGGACAGCGACGGGAAGGAGGCCGGCGGCGGTCGCTAGGCGATACGTCCCTTCTCCCTCGGTCGCCCCGAGGGCAGCGCCGGTCGCAATCGTGGCGTGGCCGCAGAACGGGACCTCGATTTCTGGACTGAAGTAGCGGACCGTCCGCTCAAGGCCACTCGCTGGCGCGACGAAAGCCGTCTCGGAATAGCCGACATCGGCGGCAATCCGCTGCATCTCAGCCTCGGGAGGGAGAGCGTCTCCGATCCAGACACCGGCCGGGTTGCCGCCGTTGGGATCGGAGGAGAACGCGACGTAGCGATGCAGTCGGGACACGGTCGGGTCTGGAAGGGGCAGAGGACACGGAGCGCCTCCATCCGCACAGCGCAAGCAGCGCGATGGACAAACGGAGCAAACGTAGCGCCGAGCCTGTAGAGCCGGAGCTGTTCGCGAGCGTCCCCTCTTCAATCGCTCCGAGCCGCAGGATGGCCCGTCTCGACCGCTCGTTCAGCGCATCCGTCTTCAACTCGACGCGGTGGCACGCGAGCGGACCGAAGGCGTGACGGAGCAGCTTTACCTCGGTATTCACCGCCGTCCGTTGCCACGGGCGGGCCACCCACGTCCACCCGATCTCAATCCGCCGGTGGTCGAGAGCGGCATTCCCGAACCGCGTGCTCCCGATGACCGTGCTCGTCGCCCGTTCGACGGTCACGAAGGGAAGCATGTCCCCTCGTGCCTGTCCGTGACGTGCAGCTTCGATGTAGGCGGCGAGATCGTCGCGAGTGCGGACGGGCTGCGGGATCCACCGCGCGATCTCTCCAACTGGGCCCGCCTTGGTCAGAGCGCGGACGCTGTGGCCGGGCTCGATGCTGCCGACGAGCGCCCCGAGGCGGGCGGGGTGGCGGTGCGAGGCGGGAAGCGGAAGACGGCCGCGCGCCAGGGAACAGGGGGCCGCTCAGCCGCACAGGGCAAGCAGCACAGAGGTGGAACGAAGCTAAGGAAGCACAGATGCTCGGACGAGGCAAGGACGCCCGCGCCCTCGGTCCATTAGCATTCGAGGGTACCCCGAGCCCCGGTGCCGACCAAGCCTACGCCCTTTGTCGGAGACGCTTCTCGGACCACGTCCTGCGGAGCCATTCCATAGGCCGATCCAGGCCCGGCACCGGCCCGAGCAAGACCAGAT
>JBCDKM010000016.1:0-112955 GCA_038746605.1 Bacteroidota bacterium | reverse complement strand
GATCGTCATCGACGGCAACTTCAGTGGGGTGCAGCGCGGCATCTGGGGCCTCGGCACTGTGCTCGTCAACGACGGCACGATCGAGTGGATGGAGGACGAGTTGCACCTCTTCGACGATGGTGCGCTCGTCAACAACGGCACCATCCAGAAGACGCTCGTCGCCGTATTCGCGCCCTTCATGACACAGGGAGGAGTCGACACCGGCTCGCGTCTGTTCACCAACAACGGCACGATCGACGTTCAGGTCGGCCGTCTCGACCTCGACGCCGAGTCGCGCCACGTCGGCGCGGTGCTGATGGCATCTGCCAGCGCCACGCTGGATTTTGGTGGTGGCAGTAGCGTCACCCACACGTTCGCGGGGACCACAACCGGCGCCCCCGAAGGCGTCGTCCAGTTCTCCGGGGATCCCTCGATCGTCCCCGAGGCGGGTGCGGTCTGGAACGTCGGAGGAACGGGCCTTCAGTGGAGGGACGCGTACCTCTACGGAAACGAGACGCTGACGAACCAGGGCCTGGTCGTGTTCGATGGCACGATCACTGGGAATCAGCGCGGCGTGTCGGGCGCGGGGACCGTGTTGGCCAACGAAGGCACCATCGACTGGATTGAGGACGAGTTCTACATGGATGCAGACGGCGTCCTGACAAACTCCGGTCTTCTCCGAGTCCTGCCCAGCATCTTCGTCTCTCGCCTGCTCGTGAGTGGAGGGGGAACGGGCGTGTTCACCAACACGGGAACGGTGAGCGTGGAAGGCACCACGTTCGAAGTGGACGCGCCATTCGATCACCAGGCTGGAGGCATCATCGCGGGGGACGGAGTCATTGACCTGGCGGGCTCCACCTTCACCCATTCAGGCGACACGGCGCCGGGTGTTTCCCCCGGGATTCTGGACTGGCGCGGTCAGCCCTGGAACGCCCCCTCGGGCAGTTCGCTCTTCATCGAGATCGGCGGGACGGTCGTCGGCGACGACTACGATCAGTTGGACGTGAACGGGGCCGCAGCGCTGGACGGTACGCTGGAGATCATCGTGACCTCCACGGCAGGCCTGACCGTCGGCGACACGTTCACCATCCTGACCGCCTCGAGAGGCGTCACCGGCACCTTCGCCAGCATCGCCGTGGACGGCGTCCCGGGCCCGAGCTTTAGCGTCGCCTACAATGCCAACGACGTGGCGCTCACCCTCGACGCGCTCGAGAGCCCGCTCACCCTCCGCGGACAGCCCGGATGGCGTACCCTCGCCACCCCCTTCCCGGACCTTCCGCTCGGAGGCCGCGAGTTCGGCATGCTCGAGCCCGTCTACACCGCCGGGTACGTCGGCGCACAGCGCGACCAGCGGAATAACCGCGGCACCGCCAACGTCTTCCTCTACGACGAGAGCACGGGCGTCTTCGCGCCCCCCTTCAACGACGACCCCATCGGCGGCGGCGTCGGCTTCTGGATCTACGTCTTCAACGACGACGACTCGTTCACGCCCGGCACGCAGGGCGGCTTCCCGAAGCCGCTCAACGCCAGCGGCACGCCTGCCACGTTCCCGTTCACGATTCCGGTGACGTACACGCCGTCGGTGGTGCGGGACCCGTTGACGACGCCTGCGCTGGGCTTCAACCTGGTCGGCAACCCGGCGAATGAGGACCTGGACTGGGACGATCCGAACTGGACGAAGACGAACGTCTCGGACGTGCTCTACATCTACGATCCGAAGTTCAACGACGGCGATGGCGGCTTCCGCACCTGGAACGGTACGACAGGGACGCTGCCGAGCGGCGGCACCATCCCGGTTGGCCAGGGCTTCCACGTGGAGACGACGAGCGCGGACCCCGAGTTGGTGGCGCCGACGAGCGCGCTGCTCGGCACGCAGAGTTCGTTCTACCGCCTGACCTCGGGCGAAGCGGACCTGCCCGCCTCGGCAGGCAAGACGGCGGAGTCGTCTCCGCTCCTTCGCCTCCACCTCGACGCACTCGTGGGCGGAGTCCAGCGCACGAGCGAGGCCTTCGTCTCGTTCGAGAAGGATGCCGCGCTCGGCTTCGACTCGCGCGATGCGCGGCTCCTCGCGGCCGTTCCGGGCGGGACGCATGCGCGCCTCTACACGGCGCTCGGCGAGGTCCATGGCGAGGAGGCAGGCACGGCGCTCCAGATCTCTGCGCTCCCCGCTCCTGAGGAGGGAGTGCTCCAGATTGACCTCGGCGCCGAGGTGCTCCAAGACGGCGAGGCGGCCGATGCCTCGGCGACCATCTCCTGGGACGCCCTCGCTCTGCCCGAGGCCTGGAGCGCCACGCTCACCGACCGTCAGACGGGCGAGAAGTACGATCTCACGGCTCCCGGCTCCGCCGGCCTCGTGCTCGCCGCTGAGGAGGCCCTCACCGTCACCGAGGCGGACGCAGGCACCAGCCGCGCCACGGATCAGTCGCTCATCGACGCCGCCGTTGCGCTGGGTGAGGTGTTGCCCACGCCGAAGTCGCCGCAGGCGCGAGCGCTCAAGACAATCGCGCCGGTCGCTTCGCTCACGAGCTCCGCCAGCCCGGCTACCCGCTTTGTGATCGAGATCGACCCGCTGGGGGCGCTCGCGGGCGAGACCGAGGCGAGCCTGAGCACGGTCTACCCGAACCCGGCCTCGCGCGTGGCGCGTCTGGAGCTCCGCCTCCTGGAGGAGACCGACGTGCAGGTCAGCGTCTACGACGTCCTCGGTCGCCGAGTGGCCGAGGTACAAGACGGCGTGCTTGCGGCGGGTGTCCACACCGTCGAGGTACCAGTTGCGGCGCTGGCGCCGGGCACCTACGTGGTTCGTGTAGATGGATCGGGCCTCGGAAAGAGCAGACAGTTGACAGTCACGCAGTAGTGGGACTCGTCCGCCCGGGATGTCTCGCGAGTTGCGTGCTCAGGCGGGCGTTCTCGGCGCAATCTGTCCACGATTTCAGACGCCTCGCCCAGCTTGGGCGGGGCGTTGGCGTGCGCGGGCGGTCTGGCGCGAGGGTTGCCGGAGAGGGGACAGAGCCGCTCGTTACCCCGTCCGCAGGCACGGCGGCTCACATGCAGAACCTTCCACCATGCGGCCCCGCCGCACAGCCCTTCTTCCCATGCGTACCGCGACCCTCCTCGCGCTGGCCGCGATCCTCCCCCTCGCCGCCTGCGATACTTACTACGACGACGATGATGACACCTTCGTCCGTGTGATCGACTTTGAGTTAGACACCGATGGCTTCGACGAAAGCGGTGACGGCCTCACCGCCTCCTTCGACACCGACGACATCCAGGGCTCCGCAGACCGCGACGACGTGGAGGACGCTCTCCGCCTCGCGGGAGATGGCGCGCTCGTTCTGCTCTACGCGGACAACGAGCTCATCTTGGATGTCGAGACCACGGGCCAGACCTACACGGCACTCCCTGTCACGAAGGGCTTCGAGGCCGAGACCGAAGACGGTCTCCCGTACGTGGACTACACGGTGACGTTCACCTACGCCTTCGACAACCAGGATCTTTACTTCGACGTGATCTCCTCGGCGGCGCTGGACTTCGAGATTCTCTTCGATGAGGTGCTCGACATCTCCAACGAGATCGAGTTCCGCCTCGTGACATTGGAGTCCGACGTCGTGTTCTCGAAGCAGTCCTCGGTCGCCAAGACCGGAGGTTCCATCGACTTCCGTAACTACGAGCAGGTCAAGGCCGTATTCGGCCTCCCGGACTGATCCGCTTCCGCCTCGTGCGGGTACCGATGCGACCAGTCCGCCCGCTCTGCGGGCACGCGGGCCGCTTCCTGTAGGGGGAGGCGGCCCGTTTTCGTTTAGAGGGAGGAGTAGATCCAGCGATCCCGCCCGCCTCGGTCCCGAGGCGGAGGATGTCAGGCAGGCGTCGCGATTCCGAACCCCGAACCCCTCGCGTCGTTTATTCCGCGAACCGCCCCCGCACACCGATGCGTACCCGCTACGGCCCCTGGGACGAAAGCCGCCACGGCGACCAGCGCCCCGCCTTCGACAAGCTCTTCGACCTCTTCCAGCAACTCCTCCTCCACACCGGAGGCGACGCCGACGAGGCCCTCCGCTGGCTCACCGCCCTCGACGAGAAGTATGGCCTCACTGACGACGACTTCGGCATGGGTGACTTCATCGAGGAGCTCAAGAATCGAGGCTACATCGACCGAGACGGCGAAACCGGCGAGATCATCATCACGGCCAAGAGCGAGCGGAGCCTCCGCGAGCGTTCGCTGGAGGAGATCTTCGACCAACTCAAGAAGGGCGGGCGGGGCAACCACAAGACACCGTTCTCCGGCGCGGGCGACGAGCGCCAGCCGGAGACGCGCCCCTTCGCCTTCGGCGATGATGTCTCCAACCTCGACATCACGGGAACGCTCTCCAACGCCTTCCGCCACGGTGCCGGGCTCGGCGCGGACTTCCGCGTGCGCGAGGACGACTTCCAGGTCTTCGAGACCGACCACCACGCGAGCATGGCGACGGTCCTCATGATCGACCTCTCGCACTCGATGGTGCTCTACGGCGAGGACCGCATCACGCCTGCCCGCAAGACCGCGCTCGCCCTCGCGCAGCTCATCACCACGCGTTACCCCAAGGACACGCTGGACATCGTCGCGTTTGGAAACGAGGCGTGGGAGGTCGAGATCAAGGACCTGCCGTACCTCAACGTCGGTCCGTTCCACACCAACACACGGGCGGGTCTCCAGCGCGCACGCGACATCCTCCGCCGCCGCAAGAACCGCAACAAGCAGATCTTCATGATCACCGACGGGAAGCCGTCGTGCCACTTCGAGAACGGCCGGATGTACCGCAACGCCTACGGGCTGGACCGGCGCATCGTGAACAAGGTCTTGGACGAGGGCGCGATCTGCCGCCGCGAGGGCATCCCGATCACGACGTTCATGATCGCACGGGACTCGTACCTCCAGGGGTTTGTCCGAGAGCTGACCGAGGTCAACCAGGGGCGTGCCTACTACGCCGGGCTGGATGAGTTGGGCGGGTTCCTCTTCGAGGACTACGTCCGCAACCGGCGCAAGACGGTCCGCTGAGTGCCCTCGCCTCGGGGCGCCCGTCGGCGTACCGAGGTGGAGAGAGTGGGGAGGAGACGAGCGACAAGACGCACGATCTTCTAGACATGTACCTCGTCGCCGCCTTCTACCGCTTCGCCTCGTTGCCGGATGCCGCGGACCTCCGCGAGCCGCTCCTTGCGCTCGGTCGCCAGCGTGGCGTGCGAGGGACCATCCTTCTCGCGAAAGAGGGCGTCAACGGCACCATCGCCGGAGAAGAGGCCGACGTGCGGGCGGTCCTCGCGCATCTTCGCGCGGATCCCCGGCTGGCGCCGCTGGAGCACAAGGAGTCGTGGGCGGAGGCGCAGCCGTTTCGGGCCTTCAAGGTCCGGCTCAAGCGCGAGATCGTAACGATGGGCGTGCCGGAACTGGACCCGACGGCGACCGTCGGGACGTACGTGCCGCCGGAGGACTGGAACGCCCTCATCGCGCGAGACGACATGGTGGTCATCGACGCGCGGAACGATTACGAGGTCGCCATCGGGACGTTCGAGGGTGCAGTGGATCCGCAGACGGCTTCGTTCCGGGAGCTTCCGGCGTGGCTGGAGGAGCAGGAGACGCTCGCGGAGAAGCCGCCGGTCGCGATGTTTTGCACGGGCGGGATCCGGTGCGAGAAATCGACGGCGCTGTTGCGCAGCAAGGGGTTCGAGGAGGTCTATCACCTCCAGGGTGGCATCTTGAAGTACCTCGAAGAGATCCCCGAGGAGGAGAGCACCTGGCGGGGCGAGTGCTTCGTGTTCGACGAGCGTGTGAGCGTCACGCATGGCCTCGCGCCCGGCCGGTATTCCATGTGCCGCGCCTGCGGCGACCCCGTCGCGCCGGAGGACGAGGCGCACGCGCACTACGAGGATGGCGTGAGTTGCCCCCGCTGCTTCTCGCGCTACACGGACGAGGACCGCACGCGCTTTCGGATGCGCCAGCGTCAGCACGACGCCGCGGTAGGCGCCCGCTAGTTCCGCCTCGGTACGTCCACGGACCCACCGAGGCGGGCGGACTCAGGAGCCGCTGCCGGGTGTCGTCATGCCGTAGAGCACGGCGGGCTGCACGCCGTATGCTTGTGCCTCTTCGTTCTGCGGCAGCGGCAGCAGGCGCGTGTCGTAGGCGACCGGCGGCGCGAAGTTGGCGATGGCGACCGTCCCGCCGTCTGTGTTCATCCCGAACATCCGGCGCACGTCGTTCATCACGCCGGGCTCGGCCTGCACGCTCCCGGAGTCCACGCCGCGTAGGTCCGGCACGACGACCGGGATCTCTGGGTTGAACGCCACGTTGCCGCTCATGTCGGCGTCGTAGTCGTCCTCCACGTCCTCCAGGCTGAGCACGCGGTAGATCGGGTTGGTGCCGAACTTGCCCGCGATGACGGCCGCTCCGGCTTTGCCGTCGCCGTAGAGGGCGCCGTTTCCGTAGAAGAGATTCTCGCGGATGGTAATGTCCTCCGGCATCCGGTCCAGCGGCCAGTCGTGCTGGAAGACACCGCCGGAGTTGTATGCGAACAGGTTGCGCTCGAAGACGAGCTCGCGGAAGCTGTCGCGGTGGTACAACTCGATGGTGCCGACGTTGGACGAGGTAGCGTCCGGGTTGTAGGGCCAGTTAAGGATGAACGAGTTGTGGCGCATCGTGAGCCGCCCGCCTCGCGCCGAGATCCTGTTGGGGTAGATCTTGGTCTCCAGCGCCATCAGGTTGTTCAGGAAGAAGTTGTTCTCGATGAGCACCTCGGCCTGATCCGAGGCCGGGTTCCAGGTCAGGTTGATCGCGCGGCGGTCACCGTTGAGAAAGATGTTGTCCGCGAACGTGACGCGCTCGGTGGTCATTCGTCCGAGTGTGAGGAGCGTCTCGTGGCGGCTCTCGCCCTTGAGGAGGCTGTTGGTCCGCTGGTCGTACTTGTTGGAGGGCGCCGCATCGAGGAGCAAGCCGGTCACGACGAGCTCGCGGAGCGTGGAGCGGGGCTCGAACTGGAGGATGGCGCCGTCGCGGCCGTAGATGGTCTGAAGGCGGACGGGCAGGCCGAACGGCTGGCGTCCGTTGAAGCCCTCGTTGTAGCCGCCCATGATCTTGAGTGTGCCCCGGTCGTTCTCCATGACCGGCACCTTCCAGACGCCCGCGCCGAACTGGCCGTCGTAGGTCCCCTCCGCGACGAGCACCATCACGGTCCGCTCGCCGCCCTCGTTGATGAGCTCGGCGGCCTTCGTCAGTCCGCGCCAGAGCTTGCGCTCCGCGAAGACGGTGGAGCCATTTTCGTTGCTCTGGGCGAACTCGTAGGCGGGCGTCCCGCGAGGCGCGACGAGCACCGCGAAGGTGTTGGCCTCGGCGTGTACCGTCGCGAGGGGAGCGGTATCCAGCGAGGCGGCTGCGCTGGCGGAGGTCGCGAGGGAAACGAACAGGAGGAGAGCGAGAAGCGTGCGCATGACGAAGGCAGGAGAGTCTGTCTGTCCATACGCTGTCTCGCATCAGCGGGGACCATCCACCCCCTCCGCCTCGGTACCGAGGCGGACGTACCTGGCGCGAGACGAGGCGCGATCTTGCCGCTCCCTCTCTCGCCGCGCCGTGTCCGTCCGCCCCAAGAAAGGTCTGGGTCAGCACTTCCTCGCCGATCCCGAGGCCGTCCGCCGCGTCGTGGACGCGGTGCGGGCGCCAGAGCGCGCGCAGGTCGTGGAGATCGGCCCGGGAGAGGGGGCGCTGACGGGGAGTCTGCTGCGGCAGTACCCGAACCTCATCGCGCTGGAAGTGGACCGCGAGGCCATCGCGCACCTGGAGCGCCGCTACCCGGAGTTGGACGTGCGCGAGCAGGACGTTCTCACGGTCGACTGGCCCCGCCTCGGCACCGAGGCGGGCGCCCTCACTGCCCAGCCCGTAGCCCCCAGCCCTCGGCTTCACGTCGTCGGCAACCTGCCGTATTACATCACCTCGCCGATCCTCTTCGCGTTGCTCGATGCACGAGAGCACGTCGCGCGGGCCGTGGTGATGGTACAGAAGGAGGTCGCGGACCGGATCGCGGCGGGGCCGGGGAGCAAGACGTACGGGACGCTCTCGGTGTACTTCTCGCTCTACGCGAGGACGGAGTTGCTCTTCGATGTCGGCCGCGAGGCGTTCCGTCCTCCGCCGAAGGTGGAAAGCGCCGTCGTCGCGATTGATTTCGAGGGAGCGCCAGATCCGGGGGTAGCTTTCGAGGCCCTTCAGCGCGTCGTCCGCGCGGCCTTCGGCCAGCGGCGCAAGATGCTTCGCAACAGCCTCAAGCCGCTCGCCGCAGAGAGCGGCCGCGAGGTCCCGAAGTGGGCCGCCACGCTCCGCCCGGAGCAGGTCGCCCCCGCCGACTTCGTCCGCCTCGCGCACCACTTCCTCTCGCCCATCGCGCCCGCCAGCGGGCCGAGCCCGTCTGCCCGTGACTGAGTCCCCTGTCCAGACTGCGCCGCCCGAGGTGGACGAGGAACTCGTCCGCAACGTGGCCGCGCTCGTGGAGCAGGACCAGCGCGGGATGGTGCTCAATCTCCTCGCCGACCTCCGCCCGGCCGACGTGGCGCGCATCGTGGCGCACCTCCAGCGGGACGACGCGCGGACGCTCTTCAGTTGGATCCCCTCGGAGCAACTAGCGGATGCGCTCCCCGAACTGGAAAGCGCCCTTCGCGGGGACCTGCTCGACGATCTCTCCGCGCCCCAGATCGTCGATCTCCTGGACCGGTTGGAGACGGACGATCAGGCCGACGTGCTCGGCGACCTCGCGGAGACCGACGCCGAGACGGTCGAGGAGGTGCTGCCCCAACTGGAGGACTCGCTCGATGTCCGCCAACTCCTCACCTACGATGAGGAGACCGCGGGCGGCCTCATGTCCACGGACTACGTCGCTGTGCGAGCGGATCACACCGTCGCGGAGGCGACCGAGGAGGTCCGCCGCTGCGCCGAGACCATCGACCCGGTTTACGTCGTCTATGCCGTGGACGCGGGTGGCGGCCTCGTGGGCGTCGTGCCGTTGAAGCGGCTTCTGCTCTCGCCCGCGAGGGCCCGATTGGCCGACCTCGTGAGCGACGACGACGTGGTGTCCGTGGAGCCCCACCTGGACCAGGAGGAAGTCGCGCGGATCATGGAGCGCTACGACCTCATCGCACTGCCCGTCGTGACGACCGAGAACCGCCTCCTAGGCCGCATCACCATCGACGACGTGGTGGACGTGATCCGCGACGAGGCGGAGGAAGACCTGCAGCGCGCGGTGGGCATCACGGGCGAGGAAGAGTACTCGTCCAGCATCTTCGCGGTCTCGCGAGGGCGCCTCGTGTGGCTCATGCTCGGCCTCGTGGGGGCGTACATCTCGGGTCTCGTGATCGTGGGCTTCGAGGAAGCGCTTCAGGTGGCGCCGGTCCTCGCGCTGTTCATCCCCATCGTGATGGCGATGGCTGGGAACGCAGGCATTCAGTCCAGTGCCATCGCGGTCCAGGGCCTCGCGAGCGGTGATCTGTGGAACAGCGATCTGGTGCGGCGGATCGGGAAGGAACTGGGCGTCGCGCTCATCAACGGCGTGGTGCTGGCGGTCGCACTGGGTGTGATCGTAGTGCTGAGTGGCTTCGGAGACGACACACAGCGCCTCGCGCTCACGGCGGGCCTGGCCCTCCTCTTCGTCATCGTGCTCTCCACGCTCGTCGGCGCGACGGTCCCGCTCGCGCTCTCCCGCGTGGGCATCGACCCCGCCCTCGCGATGGGCCCGTTCATCACCGTCTCGAACGACATCCTCGGCCTGCTGGTCTTCTTCTTCGTCGCGACGGTTCTGTATCTGTGAGGAAAGAGAAACGGGGGCTTGCCCTCTTTCCCCTTTTCTGCGCCCCCCTACTCCGATGTCCACTCTCACCGCTGTTCGCAAAGGACCGACGGTCGCCATCGCGGCGGAGTCCCTCACCACCTTCGAGGACACGCGCCTTCCCATCGACAACGACGCGGCGCCCGAGAAAATCTTCGCCGTCGAGACCGTGGCCGGGACAGCGTACGTGGGCGTCGTCGGCTACACCGCGCATTTCCTCGTGCTCCAGCAGGCCCTCGGCGACGTCGCAGCGAGCGAGGAGGGCCTCGACTTGGGGTCGCGTGAGGCCGTTTTCGAGACGTTCCGCCAACTCCACCCGGTCCTGAAGGAGACGTACTACCTCCTGCCAGATTCCGGGCAGGACGGCGACCCGTACGAGAGCAGCCAGGTCTCCATCCTCATCGCGAGCCCCGGAGGAATCTTCGGCGTGTACGACATGCGCGAGGTGCACGAGTACCGCCGCTACTGGGCGATGGGCTCGGGCTTCCCGTACGCGCTCGGCGCGATGTGGGCACGGTACGAGGCGCTGGAGGCCGCCGAGGTGGCCCGCCTCGGCGTGGAGGCGGGGGTGGCGTTCGACCGGTCGAGCGCGGGACCTGTGCTCTGCCGCGAGGCGGCGCTGCGGGACGCCTGACCCTGCCCGCCTCGGTCCCGAGGCGGAGAGGGCTACGCGGCGTCCGGATCGGCCGCGCTGCGGTAGCGGCGCTCGTTGATGGCCCACGTCACGGCGCCGAAGAGCACGCCCGCGAGCGGCCAGACCACCGCGCTGATGAGGAGGCGACTGGGTGAGAAGGCGCCCGTCATCAGGTAGAAGACACAGAAAAACAAAAACATCGTGCCACCCCATCGCACGACTCCCTGGACGAGGATGTAGCGCGCCTGTCCCTGGAGGCGGATCTCCTCCCAGCGTTCTCGCTCTGCCGGTTTCATGCGCCCCCCAGCCGCGCGACGATGTCCGCGACGAGCCGGTCGAGGCGGCGACGGTTGACGCCGAGATCGCTTCGGCCCATGCGGCTCGCGGAGCGGAGATGCAGCACGGAGCCGCCGTCTGCGCCCTCGGTGACTTCCAGCGCGAGGTCGTCCGTGAAGGGTCCGACGCGGTAGCTCGCGCGGAGCCCGCCCCCTGTCAGCGAGAGCTCGTCTACGCTCCCCGTGAAGAGGCCACGGTCGGAGCGCACGGCCGCCTCGGCGACGCGGCGGACCGTCTCAGCGTCCATCGCGATAGCGCGCGAGAGGCGCGAGCAGTTGGGATCCGATCCACACGGCGCGAGGGGCGAATCGGCATCCACCTCAGGGCGCGACCCGAGCGAGTGCGAAGCGGCGACGCTCACGCCTCCAATCGCGAGGAGAGCGAGAAGCTTCTTCTTCACAGCGAGGTCGGAGTGGTCGGGACGCCAGGCTGAGTGCCGGGCTCTGCCTGCTGGAACTCGTTCTGCTCGTTGTACTTCGAGGGGCACTTCACGAGGATGTTCTCTGCCACGAACACGCCTCCCTCCATTTTGCCCTCCACGACCACCTTCTCGGCGTCCTCGAAGTTCGCGGGCTTCGGGTCGTAGTAGACGACCTCCTGCGTGACGCCCGCCTCGTCGGTCATCGAGAACGTGAACACGTTGGAGGCGGGATCGTAGCGCATCGGCGGATCCTCCACCCACATGCCGGCCACGTGCGTGTTGCGTTCGCTCTCCGTGGCATCCGCGAAGGTGCCGAACCCGGCGACCTGGTTGCTAAACGAGGTGATGACGAAGAACCCGAACACCCCGAGAAGGGTGAGGAGAATGAGCGTCTTGGGCTTCATGGAAGTCAGCGACAGCAGGGCACGAGAAAATAGGAAGCCTGCAGCGGGCTGTGTGTGGGGAGACGGCTAGGAATCGAGCCGGTCGAGTTCGCGCTCAACGGCCGCGAGGCGGCGCTCCGTGCGCCAGAGCAGGAACACGATCCCGATCCAGACGACGAGCACCACCGCCAGCACGACGGGCAACTTGTCCTCGGCGAGCATGACGCGCTCCAGCGGCTGGACGGTCTGGGCCGTCTGTACAGCGGCGGTGTCGAGCACAGCGAGGGTGGTATCGGCTTGCATGAGCTAGTCGAGATCGGCGAGGCGGGCCTGGAGGCGGAGATCGGCGGCTTTCGCGCGGACACGGATCGTGTACACCCACCAGCCGAGGAGGAGGAACCCGATGGCGGAGGCGTAAAAGACCCATCGCATCTCGGGCGCGATGTCCATCTCGCTGAAGGCCGGGTTGCCCTCGGCCCCTGGATGGAGACTTTGCATCCGGCGAGGCAGCACGTAGGTCAGGAACGGAAGCAGAACCGTGGCGAAGAGCGCGTAGACGGCCGAGAGGCGTCCGCGCATCCGGGGCTCGTCCACGCTCCCGCGCAACACGAAGTAGGCGCCGCCGATCAACAACTGCACCGCCACGAGGTTCTGGCGAGGCTCTGGACTCCACCAGATGGTCGTGCCCTGATACCAGGTGAATCGCGCCCAAACGACGCCCGTCACTAGCGCGATAAGGCCGAAGGCGGTCGCGACGAGCCACGCTTGTTCTGCGCGTACGTCATGGATGCGGCGCTGCGTTCGGAGGTACCGCCACGAGTGCCACGCGCCGACCAGGCTGAGCGCGTAGAGCACGAACCACATCGGGACGTGGAAGTAGAGGTTCCGCGCGGTGTGCTCCAGGATGGGCAGGTTGGAGACGTCGCCGAGGATGCTGAGCACCAGCACGACGGTGATCCAGATACAGACCACGACGCCGAAGACACGGTACAGAGGGCCAGGGGTACGAAGCTGGAGGTCGTCCATGGGGTGGGAGAGATCGCCGGGTCAACGCCGCCGAGGGGGAAATGTGCTTCCCCGATGGGTTAGAGACCGTGAATCAGAGCGAAGAACGGATCGCTCGCTCCGAGGCCCCGCTCTCTCCGCCTCGGGGACCGGATGGGAGGGGGCCGACGCGTCTCCCGAGGCGGGCAGGGCGGAACGCTGGGTGGGACCTCACAGTCTTCCCGTCTCCCTCTCCACATCCCGATGTCTCTCCCCGAACTCGATGGCGCGGCTGTCCTCGTCACTGGTGCCTCACGCGGCCTCGGCCGTGCTGTCGCGGTCGCCTTCGGCCAGCGCGGTGCGCGCGTAGCCGGTCTCGCCCGTTCCACCGACGACCTCCGCGAGACTGGCGAGGCAGTCGAAGCTGCGGGCGGCTCCTTTCTCGCGCTGGAGGCAGACATCACCATCGGCGAGGCGGTTCTCGGTGCGTTCGAGACACTGGACCGGGAGCTTGGCGCGCTCGACGCCCTCATCAACAACGCGGGCCTCGGTCGCTTCGGCGAGGTGGACGATCTCTCGGTGGACGACTGGCACCTCCAGGTGGACGTCAACCTCACGGGCCTCTTCCGCGCGACGCGGCTGGCCGTTCCGCGCATGCTCAAGACGGAAGGCGACGGGTTTGTGAAGGGGCACATCGTCAACATCGCGAGCGTGGCGGGGCTGGTCGGCAATCCGAAGATCAGCGCCTACAACGCGACCAAGTTCGGCGTGCGCGGCTTCTCCGAGGCGACCATGAAGGAGTTGCGCCCCAAGGGGATCCGTGTCACGTGCGTCTATCCCGGCTCCATCGACACGCCTTTCTTTGACGACGCGGGCATCGACATGAATCCGAACGCGATGACGCCGGAGAGCGTGGCCGCCTCGGTGCTGCACGCGGTGGAGTCGCCTGCGGGCACACTGGTGTCAGAAATCGTGATGCGCCCGATGCAGGTGGGGTAGGGGGCAGGGTCGTCACTACCCCGCCGTTGGGGCTTGGACTGCTGAGTCCCTCCGCCTCGGTACCGAGGCGGGGAGGATGGCCGTTCGAAGTCCCTTCACCCTGCCCCTCTCCCACAAGGAGAGGAGACCGCGTAGGTGGTCGTGGCGCAACGAGAAGCGGGCTCGCTCCTAGTCCCCAGTTTATCCCCCGACCCGGTAGAGCATCGAGCGTTGGCCGTTGAGCGGATTTCGCAAGCGGAGCGTGTCACCGGTGACGCGCGCGACGAAGCTCTCCTCGCCTTGTGCGTCTTGGAGCGTGAGGAGCGAGTCGTCCTCCACGCGGTAGCGCGCAGCGAAGGTTTGCGCGTCGCCTACCTCGGGGCGGACCACGATCTGCGCCCGGCCATCGGCGAAGAAGGTGTAGCGGAGCGTGATGCCGTCCTCGCGCGCGGAGGCTTGTCGCCAGGTACCGACGAGGTCGGCGCCCGGGTCTGAGCAGCCCGAGAAAAGCAGCGAGGTGGACAAGGCCGCGAACAGGACGAGGGAGCGGGTCACGCCGGTAACTTAGCCGTCCACCTCACTGCGCCCATGCTCGCTGAACTCGTCCAGACGCCCGTCTCGCTCTTCTTCCTCACGCTCAACGTGCTCATCGGCGCGTACACGCTGTTCGTGAACCCGGAACTGGTGGGGCGGTGGGCGTTCCGGCCGTACGTGGTGCGGCAGCGGCGCGAGATGGAGCGCTGGCTCACCGCCGGGTTCGTGCACGTCGGGCTGGCGCACCTCGCGTTCAACGTCATCACGCTGTACTTCTTCGGCCCACTCATCGAAGGCGTCCTCGGGGGCTGGCGCTTTGCACTGATCTACCTCGGAAGCGACCTCGCGGCGAACGCCCTCACCTACTGGCGGCACAAGGACAACCCGACGTACTCCGCCGTGGGCGCGAGCGGCGCGATCTCCGGGGTGCTCTTCTCGTTCGTGCTCTTCGCGCCGTTCGAGATGCTCTACATCTTCTTCGCCATCCCCATGCCCGCCATCGTGTTCGCGGTGCTCTACGTGGTGCTCTCGATCTATTCCGCGAAGCAGGGCGGTGGCCGGATCGCCCACGAGGCCCACCTCGGCGGCGCGCTCGGCGGCCTCGCGCTGACCATCGCGGTCTACCCCCCGGTGGTGCTGATTTTCCTCCAGCAGTTCGGTCTGGGGTAGCCCGGACGGATCTGCCCTACAGCCCCGCGAGGCGGGCGACCTCGGCCCAGTCCGAGACCGCACGCCCGCCGTGTTCTTCATGTGCGGGGTCGCCGTGCCACCACGCGACGGTCCAGCCCGCTGACACGCCGCCTTCCACGTCCGACCGCAGCGAGTCGCCGATGTAGAGGATTTCCTCCGGCGCCACACCCGCGCGCTCTGCCGCCAGGGCGAACGCCTCCGCGTGCGGCTTCCACGTTCCGATCTCCTCCGCGATGAGCACCGTGCCCGGCTCGCATGCCGCCTCGATCTCCGGCAGCTTTGCCAGCTTGGCGCGCTGCTGCTCGCGGAACCCGTTGGTCAGAATGCCGACCCGGTGCGCCTCGGCGATGCGGCGGAAGGCCTCGCGTGCGCCCTCGGACCAGTGCCAATGGGCGCTGTAGCGATCCAAGTAGGTGGTACTGGCGTGGTCTGGGTCCAGCGTGGTCACACCGAGAGCACGGAGCGTGTTGGCGAAGCGGAGATGCTTGAGTTCGGCCTTCGTGATTCTGCTCCGGCCGTAGTCGTACCAGAGCGGGCCGTTGTGCTGGCGGTAGGCGGCGTGGAGGTCGGAGAAGGAGACGGTGCCGAAGTGCTCGGCGGACTCGCGGTGGAAGTCAGCCAGGGCGCGACGCTCGGCCTCGGAGTGGTCGAGGAGCGTGTCGTCGAGGTCGAAGTAGACGAAAGAGGGCATGGGGGACAGATCAGGAGAAACCGGGCACGCCCTACGCCTCCTCCCCGAGGCTCTTCTCAAACATCGCGTATTCCTTATCGCGAGCGCAGCCCAGTTTGTCGAGGGAGTTGACGAGGGCGGCGTTGGTGTCCAGCACCCAACTCAACTCGGCGGCCTCGTAGCCCTCCTCGCGGCCATTCACGATGGTCTGGTGGATGAGGAGCACATCGGTACCCAGGTTGCGATACTCCGGGAGGACGCCCATGAGCGCCATGCGGATCTCGTAGATGCCGCCTGCCTTGACGGTGCCGAGCAGCTTCGGCAGACCCGTCGGGAAGAGACGGCCCCGCGGGAGCTTTTTGAGTGCCCGGTTGAGGTTCGGGAGGCTGGCGGAGAACGCGACCGGCTTCCCGTCCAGTTCAGCGAAGAGGAACAGGTCGGGCTCGATGACCGGCTTCAGTTCCTTCGCGAGGTGAAGCGCCTCGTGCTCCGTGTACGGAACATGGCCCCAGTTCTCGGCCCAGGCCAGGTTGTAGATCTGCATGGCCGCCGCGATGTCCGCGTCGAACCGCGCCGTGTCTAGCGGGCGAACGGTCAGACCTGGGTTGCGGCGCAGTACGATCTGCGCGCCTCGCGCCATCCGCGCATCGTTGATGTAGGCCTCGTGGACGTAAAAGGCCCACATGGTCATCGCGCGCTCGAAGCCGTAGCGCGTCAGGTAGTCCTCGTAGTACGGACGGTTGTACGGGAGGAGGATCGACGGCGGGCGGTGAAAGCCGTCCACGAGGAGACCCGCCACGTCGTTCATGGTCGGGTTGGTCGGGCCGCGCACGCCGGTCAGCCCCTTGCCGCGAAGCCAGTCGGTGCCGGCGTCCAGCAGCGCCTTCGCGACATCGTAGTCCTCTACGGTCTCGAAGAAGCCGAAGAAGCCGTTCCCGTCGGCGTACTTCTCCAGATGCTTCCCGTTGACGATGGCCGCGATGCGCCCGACGATCTGGCCGTCGCGCTCAGCGAGGAACTGCTCGAGCTCGCCGTGCTCGAAGAAGGGATTTTTCTTCGGGTTGAGCACATTCGCCTGGTCCATCCGCAGCGGCGCGACGAAGTGGGTCGCGTCGGCGTAGTGGTCGTAGGGAAAGTCGAGGAAGGCGCGGCGGTCGGCGCTGGTGCGGACGCGGCGGACGGAGACGGGCATCGGGCGCGAGGGGAGGCCCGCGAAGGTACTGGTGCGCACTGGGTCCGGGGCTGGCAGTCCGTGCCAGTGGCACAGGCGCCGGTTCTTCCCGCCTCGGTGCCGAGGCGGGGGAGGCTGGACCCCGTTGCATCCCCGGGCTCAGACCCCTACGTCCTACAGGTACGCGTACGGCCGCATCTTCTCCAGCGTCTTCTCTCCGATCCCCTTCACGCCCACGATGCCGTCCACGCTTCGAAAGGGCCCGTTCTGGTTGCGGAAGTCGATGATTCGCTGCGCCAGTGCGGGTCCGACGCCAGGGAGACGTTGAAGCTCGGTCGCGCTGCCCGTGTTCAGGTTGGCGCGTCCGGGCACTTTCCGGCTGGGCCCAGACGAGGCTACGACGGGTGGTGGCGGTGGTGATGGGTCAGGCGTCCCGGCGAGGGCGGTGTCGGCAGGCGCACCAGGGATGGGCTCGGCGGGCGCAACAGCGGTAGTGTCCAGATCGAGGGCCGGGGCGGGCTCGCCCGGTGCTGTGAGGAGCATCTGGGCTGCGGCCGGTGCGCTGCGAGAGGCGGCGACGAACGCCGAATCGGACGCTGCGTAGAGCGCTTCCGAAGGGGCGCCGGTCTGCTCTTGCCACTCCATCGCGGCGACGCCGAGGACGCCTGCCAACGCGAGCGCGAGCAGCGCGTTGCCCTCCGGCGCGGTCAGGCCGAGGCGGGACTGGAGGCGGTAGAGCACGCGCATGTGCGCAGGAATCGGTGAGGCGATCCCTAGACACCATGGGTCGTGAGATCTAACATCGCGGCTGGAGATTTCTGCTCAGCCCCACTCGTGTCTGCTCCGCACCGAGGCGGACGGAGCTGGAGCGCACGCGCGCATCGGAGCCATGCCTCGGCTCATGCGTTCGTCCCACATGATCGTCCGCACCGATGCCGTCGTCCTCCGCTCGTTCGATTACGGCGAGACGAGCCGCATCGTGACGCTGCTCACGCGCCAGCACGGCGTCCTCGGCGCGATGGCGAAGGGCGCGAGGCGTACCAAGAGCACCTTCGGTTCCACCCTCCAGCCCGGCTCCTACGTTCAGGCGGTCTACTACTACAAGCCAGGGCGCGGCTTGCAGACACTCAAGGAGACGTCCCATTTGAACCGCTTCTCGCGGCTGACCACCGATCTGGAGCGGGTCACGCTCGCGCTCCGTGTGCTGGAGATCGCACGGGCGCTCCTGGAAGAAGGCGATCCGTATCCCCTCGCGCTGGAGGCCGTCGTCCGCGCCCTCACGTACCTCGATGTGGCAGAGGACCGACTCGCGAACGCCTTGCCGTGGTTCCAACTCAAGTTGGCCGCGCTCCTCGGCTTCGCGCCCGATCTCCATCGCGCGGAACTGGACGCCCTCCCGGACGACGGGGGCGTGCTCATGTTGGAAAGCGGTGCTGTGCGCGATGAAGCCGACGGGCTGCGGGCCTACACCGCCAGTCGGGCGGCGCTGCGGGCCTTCGCCGTCTTCGCGCGTGCAGACCTGGAGATCGTGGGCCGGATGGAACTACCCCCGCCGGTGCGTCGGGAGGTGGAGGCTCTCGTAGACGCCTACCTCCGGGTCCACACGGAGGACGGCATTCCAGACCGCGTCCGGCGTGTCGCAGGGGAACTCGGGGCGGAGAGCGAGAAGGCGTAAGGCCCTAGCACCGGCCATGTTGTGTCTTTACATGTGTTCACCTACCTTGCCGTGCACTTCCCCGGCACCCTCTCTCCTCTCATGAGCCGACGTCACCTCACCCAAAAGCAACATCAGTTCCTCGAATACCTACGCGAATCGATGGGCGAGACCAAGGTCTGGCCGACCTATCGCGAGATCGTGGACCACTTCGGCTATCGCTCGCCGAACTCGGTGACGCAGAACCTCCAGGCCCTCACGAAGAAGGGGTTTCTCCGCCGTGACCCGGAAGGCTACCACCTCGTGGACCGCGACGGGCGCGATGGGAGCGTCGGCGTGCGCTGGTCCGTCGCGGGTGGCTCGCTGATGCCGCGCCCGGGATCCGAGCGGATCACGCTGCAAAGCCTCCTCAAGGGCGACTCTGTTCACGCTCTTCGTCTGGATAGTCAGACGCCGCGCGATGCGGAACTGGAGAACGCCCGCTTCGTGTTCGTCGCGTGCGACGAGGACACGATGGAAGGCGATACCCTCGTCGTGCTCCGCGACGGGCGCGTCCAACTCCGCCGAGCGAAGGACAGTGCGCAAGGCGCCGATGTCCTCGGGCGCTACGTGGGCCACGCAGGCGCTCACGGACTGGTCCTGGCAGGGGCCGAAGGACAGCATCCCGGTGCTGCCCTCGCGACCGAGTCCGCCCGCCAGCGGTCCGCGATGGGCTCTGTCCACGCTGAGGCGTAGGTAGGGTGCGACACCCCCCGCCTCGGGACCGAGGCGGGGACGGTCATCGGCGGGCGCGTTGCGACGAACGACCCCGGGACGAGCGACCTCGCTGGGGGCGTCCTCCCGAGTTCGGCTTGCCCCGTGAGCCCCGGAGACGCTGAGTCTCGCGGTCGTAGTCGAGGATAGGCGCGGGCACCTGCTCGCCCACGCGGACGCCGTACATCTCCTGCTCCATCTCGGTCATCCGGTAGGGCTCGCGGGCGAGCTTTGGCGGAAGGCCGTCCAGCGCGGGGATCCAGTGCTTCACGTACGCCGCGTCCTCGTCGTACTTCTTGCCCTGCGTCTCGATGTCGAAGTAGCGGTCTCGCGGGTCGGAGCCGACGCCTGCGACGTAGGCCCAGTTGCCCCAGTTGCTCGTCACGTCGTAGTCGGCGAGCATGGCCTCGAACCAGGCCGCGCCCGCACGCCAGTCTTGCCGCATGTGCTTCACCCAGAAGCTGGCCGCGTTCTGGCGCCCTCGGTTGGACATGAAGCCCGTCGTGCGGAGCTCGATCATGTTGGCGTCCACGAGCGGGAAGCCGGTGCGGCCCTCGCGCCACTTCGCGAAGAGCCCTTCGTCTACTCGGTTCGGCATCCCGCGCTCGTCCGAGGGACCGGAGAGCCAGAAGAGCCGGTCGCCGTACTTGGCGCCGTAGAGCCGGAAGAAGTCGCGCCAGAGGAGTTCGAAGAGCATCCAGTAGGTGCTCCGGTTGGAGACGCGCTGGTCCTCGTAGCGGCGGACCTCATCGGCGATCTGCCGGGGGGAGAGGCACCCGTGCGCCAGCCAGGCTGAGAACTTGGACGAGTAGTTCTCGCCGAGCATCCCGTTTCGTGTTTCCTTGTACTCGCGAAGATGGTCGCCCTCCCAGAGGTACGCCTCCACTCGCTTGAGGCCCTCTGTCTCGCCGCCCCGAAGCACGATGGCGGCGCGCGCGTCGATCTCTAGCGGCTCTACGCCGAGATCGGCTACGCTCGGGATCTCACCAGGCTCGATGCCATCGGGGAGCGGAGCCAGGCGGTCGGGAGCGGGGAGCGGGGATGGATACGGTTGCGTTCGCTCGGCCGCCTTGCGGAACTGCGTGAACACATCCGGTAGCCCGTCCATGTCGAACGGGAGCGTGTCGAGGTCCACCAGGGTGTGGCCCCAGAAGACGTGAGCGTCGTGGTCTGGAAGGGCGTGAAGGACCGCGTCTTCTGTGTCGGCCTCCTCCTGCATCGGCTCGTCGTGGTAGAAGAGAGCGCCTGCACTGGACTGGCGCACCAGTCCGGGGATTATCTCCTCTGGCGTGCCCCGACGGATCACGAGATCTCCGCCACGCTCGCGCATTCGGGCGCGAAGGTCGGCGAGAGAGTCCAACAGGAAGCGCGCCCGATGCCCGCCGGTCTTGGGAACGCCCCACGCAGTAGTCTCGAAATCGCGCGGATCCAGGCAGTAAACGGCGAGGAGGCGTCCGTTCGACCCTGCATAGTCCAGGGCAGCGCGAAGAGGGGCGTGATCGTGCAGGCGGAGGTCGTGGCGGAGCCAGAGGAGAGCGGTGGGCATAGCAGAGGAGACAGAAGAAGGGGAGTCCGAAACGCGGGGCAAGCACCGAGGCTCCATGTGGGTGTTCGGTCTCAGTGAAACCTGCCTGTTTTTGGCGCGATGGCGGTTTAAGGGTCCCTCGCGCACGGACGATACCCGGGCGGCATACCCCCTTATCTGCCTGCCATGCGCCTGCGCTCCGCCCTGGCCGCTCTCGCGGCTACTCTCGTCCTCGTCGGCTGCGACCTCGCCGGGTCCAACGACGCCGTCTCTGGCTACTGGGAGGGCACCTCCGAGTTTGTCGTCGACACGCTGATCACTGGCCCTGCCAACGTCAACGTCAAGTCAGAGTACACGATGACCTTCAGCTTTGACCTGTCGATGGACGACGGCCTCGTCTCAGGCGACGTGGTCGCGCGCCGCGAAGGCTTCCTGATCCTTCGTGAAGCCGTCCCGGGAGGCGTCGTGAGCGACACGTTCCGGTTCAACCAGGAGGTCGCAATCCCAGAGCTAGACCTCACGGGTACCTTCTTGGAGCCTGAATTGGAAGTCGACCCTGTCATCGAGCCCTCTCCGTACGAGGCGGACATGTGGACCTTCGAGGTCGTCGGCAGCCGCGCGGAGACCAGCGACTTCATCCGCAACGAGTGGACCTTCACCAACATCCAGGGAGAGGAGTACCAGGTGCCGATCCGCTCGCGCGAGACGTTCGTGATGAGGCTCACCGACCCGCCGGAGGACGAGCCGGGTGAGGGAGGCATCGGATCGTTGCAGACTCAGCGCTGGCGCGCCGCTCTTCGCGCGCTCGACGCGGCGGACTGACACCGCTTGGAGCAGTAGAGCACTTGCTCCCAGTCTCGCTCCCACTTCTTGCGCCACGTGAAGGGTCGCCCGCACTGGCGGCAGGTCTTGGTGGGCAGGTGGAGCTTGCGATGGGCCATCGCGCCCAAAACTCTGCGCGGGCAGAGGAGTTCTGGCGGCTCCTCCGCCCGCGTTCCGTTTGACGACCCACGCCATCGAAACCCTCCGCACGGCTCGGTACGTCACGCTCGGCGGCGAAGGCGACGTGCGCGAGGTCTGGCTCGCCTGCCACGGGTACGGTCAGAGCATCCCGCGATGGGCGCGCCACTTCGAACCACTCGCTCACCCGGCCCGCCTCGTGATCGTGCCGGAGGCCCTCAGCCGGTTTTACCTGGACGACCGCTACCAGCGTGTCGGAGCGAGTTGGATGACGCGCGAGAATCGCGACGCGGAGATCACGGATCAGACGCGCTACCTCGACGCCGTCGTGCGCGAGGCTGCCGAGCGGGCCGAGGTGGATCTCAGTGCCGTCGGCCTCGTCGGGTTCGGCTTCAGCCAGGGCACGGCCACCATCTGCCGCTGGCTGGAGCGGAGCCTGCTGGCCGCTTCGCGCGAGACGCGAGCCGACCGTCTCCTGCTCTGGGGCGGTCGCCTCCCGCATGACCTCGATCTCATGAAGCACAGCGACTGGTTGAGGCGTGCCGAAGTCGTCCTCATCGCGGGGGACCGCGATCCAATCGCGACGCCCGCCCGCGTGATGGCGCAAGAGCAGGCGCTTCGCGAGGCCGCGATCCCGTTCCGCACGATGTCCTACGAGGGACAGCATCGCCTGAATGCGAAGGTCCTGGCGTCGCTGGGCGACGAGGCATGAGCGAGTCGCCCGAGTCCCCGCCTCCTGTCGGTCGGTTCGCGCCGAGCCCGACCGGGGACCTCCACCTCGGGAGCGCACTGGCGCTTCTGGCCGCGTGGGCGAGCGTTCGCAGCCGGGGTGGCACCTTCGTTTGGCGTATCGAAGACCTGGACGGACCCCGGGCCGTGCGTGGAGCGGCGGAGCGCCAGATGGAGGACGCCCGCTGGCTCGGAATCGACTGGAACCACGGGCCGGGTGTGGGAGGGCCGGATGCTCCCTACCGCCAATCGGAGCGGTTCGCGCTCTACGACGAGGCGCTCCGCCGTCTCGCCGAGGCGGGCCGACTCTTCCCCTGCCGCCGCTCGCGCAAGGACCTCCGCGCCCTCGCGACGGCGCCGCACGGAGCCCCGGGCCTTCCACCGTACCCGGCCCACTGGCGACCGGCGTCGCTCGCACCAGACTGGTTCGAGGTCCTGGGTGAGCGGCCCGATTGTGCTCTCCGGTTTCGTGTGGACGACGAACCTGTTTCGTTTGAGGACCGCGTCGTAGGGACGGTCACGGAGGATGTCCGTGAGACGGTCGGCGATGTGGTGCTGAAACGCCGCGATGGGGTCTACGCGTACCAACTGGCCGTCGTCGTGGACGATCTCGCGATGGGGGTCACAGAGGTGGTGCGCGGCATGGATCTGCTCGACTCGACCGCGAGGCAGATCCTGCTGATCGGAGCGCTCGGTGGAAGAGTACCGAGCTACGGGCACGTTCCTCTTCTCGTCAACGCAGAGGGCGAGAAGCTTTCCAAGCGTGACGGGGCCGTCACGATGGCGGAGTTCCGCGAGGCGGGAGTGACGGCCGAGTCGCTCGTCGGTTGGCTGGCGGGAGTGTTGGGGCAGGGGAGTGGGCCGCGTTCCGCTGCGGGGGTGGCCGGCGCATGGCGCTGGGATACTGTCCGGCCAGATCCCATCGTCGTGCCGCGCGATCTCGCTGGCGCCCTCGCGCGGTCTTGACGCCTACCGGGGCGTATCGCTGGGTCAGCCCGCAAGCTCGTCCGCCTCGGTCCCGAGGCGGGAGGAGTCACCCGAAACGCTGCCTGGCGGCGTAGTAAAAGTATACCCGGTGCGCCTCGGCCTCGCGGCGTCGGTCGGCGGCCTCGTGCCGGGCGGTGAGGGCGTTGGCGCCAACAGAGGCCGCGCCCATCGCGAGCCCGACGGCGTTCGCGAGGAGATCCGGTCCGGCGAGGGCGAGGGAGAGCGCCGGTGCTGCTAGCGGCGCCAGAAGCGTGGGGCGGTCTGCGTAGCGCGTGGCGAGGGCGCGGAGGTAGCCCGTGCTCGCGATGACATCGTCCACCTCGGCGACAGCGGGGGCCACATCGCGGATGTAGACGCGCTCCGCCTCGGCAGGGAAGTCAGCGTCCCAGGGAGCGCTCGCGATGGTGCTGGAGAACGTAGAGATGGCCTCTCGGAAGCGCGCGAGGTATCGCCCGAGGTCGCGCCGCACATCCAAGGTCTCGGCGACTGTCGCGAGGTCGAAGAGCGGGAGGCGACCGACGATAGACTCGGCTAAGCCGATGTGCCGCAATCGGTTTTCGCGAACGCCCGTAAGGCGGAGATCTCTGCGGATGCGATCACCCGTCGCGCGATCAAACAGAGCATGGGTCGCGCCGGAGACGACCGCCTCGGTGACGCGCGCGGCATAGTGGTCTGCCGCCGTGGCGGCGAGGTCCGTGGGGGCCTCGGCGGCGGTGAGATCCACGATGTCTAGCACGCCTGCCCGCTCCGCGACGGCCAACTCGTGCAGCCCGCTCCGCTCGTGCGCGGCTTCCAAGCGGACCGAGAACCAGTTCCAGATGCGCGCAACCGTTGCCTCGATGCCGGGCTCCCCACTGTGTGCGCTGAGCACGGTCGGGGCATCGCCGAGGCCGAGGTCGTCTGCGAGGCTCGCGAGTAGCGCGAGACGCTGGCGGGGCGTGCGCGCGAGGTGCGCCTCGGCCGTGAGACGCCGCAGCAGGCTCGCGGCCGGGCTCACCAGCGCGACTCGGTCGCCGTAGAGCAGCGCGGCTTTGACGAGGCCCACCTCGGGCGCGAGGTCGGGGGGGCTGGCCTCCGGCGGGCCGACGGCGACGGTGACGTGGAACCGCATGGCGCCCAACGTGCACCCGTTTAGTGCCACGTTGGATGTCAGCGCCGCCGTGGAATCATCGCGGTGAAGTCATCGCGATGAGGAGATGGGAGAGGCCTGAGCGCGGCTACCAGCCCCAGGTCCCGGGCTCGCCCTTGAACGGCCCGACGACCCGCGAGGTGATCCAACCGCCGTAAAACCCGCCGGGCTGGGGCGTCACGCGCTCGTCCCCGATGAAGCAGGCGTCCACGCGACCAGGGTAGAACGCGAGGTGGTCTTTCAGCGCGAGGTACGTCGGACGCGGGTCGGGGTACGCCCAGGCGGCCTCCTCCGAACGTCGCCCGTCCGTGTCGAGGTGGTAGTAGACCGCTCGGCCCTTCCACTCGCAGCCGCTCGTGCGCGGCGTCGCGACGAGCACCGAGAGGTCCACGTCTGAAGGCGGGAGGTAAACGGTCGGTGGGTGGCTCGTCTCCTGGATCTGGAGCGCATCGGCACTCTCTGCGATCACGCGACCTGCAAACTCCACGCGGACCGTCTCGCCGACGGGCACGAGGGCGGGAGGGCGCGGGTAGTCCCAGACGGATTCTTGCCCGGGGCCGGGCGGGAGGGGAGTAGGCACGAGAGAGTCGGGAAGTGCGACCGCAGAACGCGGAAGTTCCTCGCGAGGCTCCGCCAGGTCCTCCGCCTCGGTGCCGAGGCGGGCCGGGTCGGGAGGGGGTTGCTTCCTGGCCCCTCAGTCGCGGAAGCGGCCGATGATCGGGTCGTCGTCGTCCTTCTTCGCCTCCGGCATCACGAAGGACAGAATGAGATAGATGATGACGCCTGCTCCCGGCCCACCGAAGATGGTCGCGAGGACGAACGCGATTCGGACGACGGTCGGGTCGATGCCGAAGTACTCCGCGATACCGCTGGCGACGCCCGAGATCTTCCGGAGCTTCCGGCTCTTGGCGAGTCTGCGTCCAGCCGCACGGCCCGACGCCATCGAGCGGGTCCGCTCGCGCGAGGCGTCGACGGCCTCCTTTGCCTTCTTGACGCCCTTCTCGGAGGCGCGGCGGGCCTGATCGAATGCACGCTGCGCGCGGCGCCCGGCCTCGTCCGTCTTGGGACGGCGACGCTCCCGGCCCATCGTCTTCTGACGGCGTCTCCGCGCAGCCCTCGCGGCACGCTCGCGGGCCTTTCGGCGGCGGCGCGCGGCCGGGCTCCAGGAGAGCACGCCAAACCCCGTCAGGATGATCAGGATGCCCGCTAGCCAGGGGAGGATGGTGACCAGCGTGGTGAGAAGTCCAGAGCTGAAGCCGATCAGCCCCAGAAGCTGCATCGTGTAGAGCGAGCCGAGGCCGATCAGGCCGAGCCCTGCTCCGGTCTGAAGGTTCAGAAACCCGCCGTCGTCCTTCTTCTCGTCCTCCTCCACCTCAGCCTCCACTTCGGCCATATAGGCGAGGATGTCTTCCTCAGAGACGTCCGAGAACTCGTCTTCGACGAGGTCAGACTCGGCAGGGCGGGAGCGGCGGCGTTGGCGCGAGGCCATCGGTACGGGACGGGCGACAGGAGACGGGACGGGTGACAGGAGCGCGGAAAGCTACGTCCGAGCCGGGGCACGGTTGCGTCACCGGATGTCCACCCGGAGAGTCTCCTCCTCCGTCATGATCCTGTGCATCCGCGCGTCGTGGGATTCTGCCGGGAGCAGGTCCACGAGGCAGGCTGCGAGCACCACCCCGATGCGGAGTGCAGAGGTCTGCGCGAGGAAGGTGTCGTAATAGCCGCCGCCGTAGCCGAGACGAACGCCCTCGCGGCTGACGGCCAGCGCGGGGACCACGGCGAGGTCCACCGCCTCGGGAGCGATCTCGGGGGACCCAGGCGGAGGCTCCATCACGCCGAACCGTCCGCGCACGAGCGGAGCATCGGAGCGGGGACTCATCCGCCCGGGCATCGCGCGATGAATCAGTCGGGGCGATTCGACCGGGGTGCTGGTGACTGTGGGAAGCGCCACCGTCACGCCGTCCGACGCGACCGAGCGCAGCAGCGGCCGGAGGTCGATCTCGCCGGGAAGCGGCCAGAACGCACTGATGACCAGCCCCTCGGTCCTCGCGCGATGGTCACGGACGAGCCCCGCGAGCCGGGCGCAGATTGCAGCGCTCGCCTCCGCGATCCGCTCCGCGCCTAGCTGCGCACGGACCTCGCGTGCCTGCCTCCGCAGGTGTGCCTTCTGCTCCGCTACCGATTCCAGTTCCGACATGTCCGATCCTACGACCAACCGCCTCGATGCCTTCGACGCGTACCGCGCGAAGATGAACGCGCGCATCCTCGACGAGGGCGACCATCGTGGCATCAAGCGCTTCTTCAACCTCGACACCGCCGCCTACCGCGACGGCGCACTCGACGGCAGGACCAAAGAACTGCTCGGCCTCGTCGCCAGCATGGTCCTCCGCTGCAACGACTGCATCGACTACCACCTCGGGCAGTGCACCGAGGCGGGCTGGACGGATGCGGAGCTGGAGGACGCGATGAATGTCGCGCTGGTTGTCGGCGGGAGCATCGTGATCCCGCACCTGCGCCACGCGGTGGAGACCATCGACTTGCTCCGGGCGCGCGGCTAGGTCCCGTCAGGTGCGATCTCGAATCGCGCCCACTTGCCCTCGGAATCCGTGCAGCGCCCCGCCCAGCCGTCGTCTTCCTGGCGGGCCCACACGCATCGAAGTGTGACGCCCTCCTCGGGCTCGTCGAACGTAAAGAAGAGGTTCGGTGGCGCGTGAATGACGTCGCGCGTCGGGATGGTCTGTCCGTCAGGTCCGACCAGCGCGATGGTCAGATCGGCGCGCTCGTAGGCGATATCGAACGTCACCGGCGTCTGCATGTCCGGGTGGTTCATCGGCGTGAGGGTGCCAGTGTAGCGTCCCTGCGTGAGCCGGTTGCCCGGGAGGCAGGCTGTGAGCGCGAGGAAGAGAAGGAGAGGGGCAAATCGCATCATGCCGCGAAGATCGCGTGCCGCTGGACAAGTTGCTCGGGTGTCTCCGCCTCGGTGCCTCCGCCTCGGTGCCTCCGCGAGCCGTGCCGAGGCGGGCCTACCCGGCGCTCTCGTCCGCATGCATCGCGGCATCGTGTTGCGCGGAGACCGCTAGGATCTCATCCCCTACGGCATCCGGCACCTCCTCCGCGAGCGCTCCGGCGCCGAAGCCCCAGCGCACCCAGACCGGGATCAGCCCGAGCCCGAGCCCGAGATAGACGACGGACATCAGCGTCGACGCGTCCGGTGCGGGCACGAGCAACCGCCCGGCACCGACGAGCACGAGGAACAGCGAAGCGGCGGTCGTGGCGGTCAGGCCGAGGCGACGGGCCAGCTGGCGCGGGCCGCGCTCGGGGTCGTCTCCAGCGGCGCGGGCAGTCTCGCGCCACCAGCCAAATGGCCGCACGCGCTCGTAAAAGGCGACACGCGTCCGCTCGTCCGTTTTCGGGGTGAAGAAGGTCACGCCGACGGCCGCGAGGGTAGAGACAGCAGCCATGATCGCGAGGCGGATCGCGTCCTCGTCGGGCGCGTCACTCAGGTCGAAGCCGAAGAGCAAGACCGGCGCGAGAATGAGGCTCACGACGATGGCGGCCAACTCGCTCCAGAGGTTGATCCGCTCCCAGAGCCACCGCAGCACGAGCACCGAGCCCATTCCGGCGCCGAGGAGGAGGGAGGTCGTCCAGCCCTCCTGGATGCTCCCGAGGTTCGCCATGATGAGCAGCGCGAGGACCAGCAGCACCACGTTCGAGATGCGCGCGACGGTCACGAGCTCGCGCGGCGTCGCCTCGCGGCCCCGGAGGTGCTCGGCGTAGAATCGGCCGTAGAGGTCGTTGCTCCAGTAGCCCGCGCCCCAGTTGAGGTGTGTGTCGATGGTGCTCGCGAGCGCCGCCAGCAGACCGACTAGCATGATCCCTCGCGCGCCCGCCGGGAGCAGGTCCGCGATGCCGGTGACGAACAGGATCTCGCGCCCGGCCACGAAGCCCTCTGCGCCCGCCTCGGCGGCGCCGAACGGGTAGACCACGAGCAAGCCGACGGCGATCACGAGCCAGATCAGGCTTCGTGCCACGATCTGCGCCCACGCGAAGACGACGCCCGCCAGCCGCGCGTCGCGGTCCGATTTGCACGCCATGGAGCGCTGCGCGAGGTAGCCGGTCCCGTCCGAGTTCATCTGGAAGAACCACTGGAGCCCCACGATGGTGAGGAACGGCCCGAGGACGCCCCAGGTGGTATCGGGCGCGGAGAAGCCGAGCAACTCGCTGGCGCGAGCCGCGCCGTAGATCTCCGCGACTCGGTCGGTGAGGCCCCCGAGGCCGCCCGCCTCGGCGACCACGACCCAGGCGTAGATCGCCGTCCCGATCATCGCGAGGGCGAACTGGACCACGTCCGTCGCGACCACTGCGCGCAGGCCGCCGGTCGTGGAGTACATCGCCGTGAAGCCGACGATGAGCAGGATGGAGAGCAGATTGTTGGCCGCTGCGATCTCCGGCGCGAGTCCGGTCGCCGTCGTGCCCAGCACGCTCACGATGTTGATGCCCTCCACGAGGCCCACGAACACGCCGTGGAGCGCGGGCACCCACTCGTGCCAGGGGAGGAACACCTCCGCGATCCGCATCGCGGCTACCAGCACGAATGCCATCACGACGCAGTTGATGAGCGTCCCGTAGTAGAGCGACTTCAGCACGCGCAGCGCGAGGACGCCCCGCCCGGAATAGCGCACCTCGGTCAACTGGGCGTCCGTCAGTACGCCACTCCGCCTCCAGCCGACAGCGAACACGAACGCCATCAGCAGGAACGCGATGCCATAGATCCAGAGCCGCCAGAGCAGGAACACCCCGCCCGTCGCGACGAGGCCCATGACGAGCAGCGGAGTGTCCGCCGCGAACTGGGTAGCGGCCATCGAGAACCCCGCGCGCCACCCGCCAAGCGTCTTGCCCGCCAGGAAATACTCGCCGAGGCCCTCGCTCGCCTTCTTCCTCGCGCGGAGCCCGGAGGAGACGGCGTAGACGACGAAGCCGAGGACGATGAGGAGGTCGAGCATCGGGCGCGGGGTAGGGGCCCCGGAACCTACTCGCGCCCTCCCGGCTCCGCCCGCCTCGGTACCGAGGCCGAGGAGGACAAAGAGATATTGACCAGGACACGCACGGAAATTCAGTCAGCAGCTCTATCCTCTCTGTTGAGCCTCACGCTCCCGTGTTCCCTTCCCCTGGCACCCCACGATCATGTCGGTCACAGACCCTCTCAAGCACAACCTCTCCGTCGGCACGCAGCATTCCGGCAACGGAGGCAGTGTAGCCCTTCAGGGCTCCACCCTGTCCTACTTCGCCTCCAGCAATGACTACAACCTGAAGGTGATCACCTTTAACGCGTCTGGACTCCAAAGCCGGGATCTCGGGAGCGTCACGGATGACTACCGGTGGGCCAATACGCACCTCAGCGATGTCATCGCGTCGGCCAACGGCGCGAAATTGAAGGCGAAGCTCGGCACGGCGGCTGCGGTACTCAACGGAACGTCCTACTTCTTCTGGGTCGATGGCACGACCACTGACGAGGACGAAAGAAAGCCGATCTATGCCGCGATCCGGTCGCCAGACGGTACCCTCGGATCGGTCGCGGTTCGTGTGTACAGCGGCGACGATGCCTACGTGGGGGCCTCAGCCCTCGCGGCCAGCGTCACGCCGGACGGCAAGCGGATCGTGCTGCTCCGGTATGGTCGAGGCACGACCAACATCTACAGCCTCGTCCTGGACCCAGCCGCTCTCGACCTGATGGCCGGTCAGTGGAAGGGAACACAGGGGAGGACGCTTACCCTTTCCTCGTACGATTCCAACGCGACGGGTGACTACTTCCAGATCAGCGCCGCCTGGTACCCGCAGGGAGGGAGCAATTGGATGCTCGCATCCTTCTATTCGAGCGAGGACCACACGGTTCGCTTCCTGAACTACCGCATTCAGGATGATGGAACCCCTGTCTCGCACTCCTCCTCTGACGTGGTGAAGGTGCAGGCGATGACCGGTGTCCGCGCTGGGTGCTCACTGACGCGCGATCCGGCCGGACGCATCCTCGCGGTCTATTGCGACGGTAACCGCTACATCGGGATGTCCCCCTTCGATACGAACCGAGACCCGACCGGTGCGCCGTTCGCATGGGCCGATCCCGTCGCTCCGTTCGGTGGGACGGACAAAACGGACGTGATGGCGGTGCCTGCTTTCGTAGCCGCTACTCCCGTGGAGGACCAGCGCGTGCAGGGCTCGCAGAATGGGGAGGAACTGACGCTGGAGGGCACCACGACGATGACCCAGTACGGTCTCCTGCTCTACGATGACAACCTCCGGGTGATCGCGGGGACCTACGGGGAGTCTGTCCTCGTGCCGCGCGTCTCGACGCAGACGCCCGCCTCGTCCGACTCGGTGACGCTCGCGATGGTGATGGACCCCTTTCCGTTCCCCAACGAAAACCTCACGCCTGAGACGACTCCGCTGGGCAGCCGTCTGGTCACGTACATCTACGGCACGTCGAGCGAGGAGGAAGACACGTTTGGGCTGAAGACCCAGGTGCAGTTCGGCGTCAAGTCCGAGGTCCATGCCTTCGTGGCGACCGAGGCCGAGTTCCGCGCCGGGCCGATGGCGCAGTACTCGCACGCCGACATCGTCAAGTCTGCGACGGGCTTCGAGGTCTACACCGCCCCGACGGAAGGAGACGACGGGCTCGAAATCGCGAAACTGGGCGCTCTATTCGTCACCAGCCTGCCGATGGTGGTGGAGGATGCGAGCGTGTTCATCGGCACGGACGGCGTGATCCCCAATGGGGACGATGCGCCGCTGTTCAGCGCGATCCGCCCGGTGAGTGACATCGCGACGCATCGGTCCGCGCTCGTCTACGAGCCTTACACCTCGACGCCAGGAGCGTTGGAGACCTACACAGCAGCGAGCATCGACGCCAACATGGCGGAGCGGTATAGCCGCCTCCCGCCCGATCAGCGGCAAATCCTGGACGAGGCAGGGTTCAGCACGAACTACATGGAGGACGTGGTGCGTCCGAACGCGATCTCGTTTGGCGACCACAACTTCCTGGAGATCCCCGTCGGGGCGGTGGGAGCCGCGATGCCGACCTACGAGCACATCGACTCCGAGACGGGCCTAGCCGGACTCGTAGTGGACGGTAGCCTCTACGTCGGGGAGAGCACCGACACGACCCTGTCGCTCGTGGTTGTGGCGGAGGAAGGCACCCAGAAATTCCTCGCCGGGGTGGACTTCTCGTTCGAGATCACCACGGAGACGACCCGCACCAACTCGTGGGGGATCTCTTTTAAAAACGATATGCCGCTTCCTCCGGCTGGCGGGCACTCATCGTACACGGTGCTGATGTACGTGCTGCCTCCCAACCGGCTGTGGACGCTGGAACTCCAGTATCTCTCGGGTGCGGGGTCGATCTCCGGCGCCGAGAACGCGGACCCTCAGTCGGCGCCGACCAAGATCATGTTCGAAGTCATCAGTCATGACTGAGGAGGGGCGGGCACTCGCGGCCGGGAGACCTCCACCGTAGCTCTCACTCGTTGGCTTGAACAGACGGTCGCTGTCTCCGCCTCGGTCCCGAGGCGGGGGGACCTGCGAGGGCTACCCTGCAACTCTCGCGAGACGCGTCCGATAGGGGGCCTTCCCTTCTGACGCCCTCTCATGTCTGTCCCCGTCATCGACGTTCGGGATGTCACCCGAACCCTCTCCCTCGGCGACACGCCCGTTCCCATCCTCCACGGTGTCACCTTCTCCGTAGAGCGCGGGGAGTGGGTCGCCATCACCGGGCCCTCCGGCAGCGGCAAGTCCACGCTCCTGGGCATCGTGGCCGGGTTGGACGCGCCGACCTCGGGCAGTGTCTCGCTCGATGGCGTCGATGTCTCCGCGAGGAGCGAAGGCGATCTGGCGAAGATCCGAAACGAGAAAGTAGGTGTCGTCTTCCAGTCCTTCAATCTCATCCCGACGCTCACGGCGCAGGAGAACGTGGAGGCGCCGCTCTACGTCGGGAAGCACCGACGCGAAGCCGCCACACGATCTCGCGCGATGCTGGAGCGTGTCGGGCTCTCCGACCGGCTCGATCACCGTCCGCACCAGCTCTCCGGTGGGCAGCAGCAGCGCGTCGCGATTGCGCGGGCGCTCGTGACGGAGCCCGCTGTTGTCGTGGCGGACGAGCCGACGGGCAACCTCGACGCCGCCACCAGCGCGGCAGTCCTGGAACTCTTCGCCGACCTCCGGCGCGACCTCGGCCTGACGCTCTTCGTCGTCACGCACGACCCCGATGTGGCCTCGCGGGCAGACCGCGTGATCGACCTCGTAGACGGCCGCATCGCGACCGACATCCGGGTGGCAGCATGAGTACGCTCGCATTCTACTTCCGCTACGCCGTCCGGTCCATCTTGCGGAGCGGCCAGCGCGGCGTCCTCGCCGTGGCCTGCGTCGCCTTCGGCGTGTTCTCGCTCGTCTCGCTCCAACTCCTCGCCGAGAGCGTCGAACGGGCGGTTCTCGTCGACCCGGTCATCGAACTCGGCGGCGATCTGAGGCTCACACGCGAGGGCGCGCCGCTCAGCCCCGCCGACCTCGGTGCTCTCGCGGACGACCCAGATGTGTCCGCGATGGAGACCCGCGGCGACGTACCGGCGCGCTTCGTCCAGACCGTCGATGACGCGCGGATCGTGTTCTTCTACCGCGTGATGGCGGTAGACCCCGGTGCGTTCCCGCTCGTGGGCGAGGTGCGACTGCAAGACGGTGCCCTCGCGGAGGCGCTGGACGAGCCCGGGTCGGTCGTCCTCACCCGCGATCTCGCGATGCGGCTGGACGTGCGCGTGGGCGACCAGATCCGGCTGGCCGGTTCGCCTGGCGCGACGCCCGCGAGGTTGACCATCGGCGGCGTAGCGGACATGGTGCCCGATGCTCAGGGGGGCACGCTCCTGATCAGCCACGAGACGGCCGCGACCATCACCGGCGAGATCCTCCTCACGACGGCCCTCGTTCGAACAGAGGCCCCTGACGAAGTCGCGGCGCGTGCGGAGGCGGCGGGGTGGACCGTGCAGCGGCCCGAGACGGAGACAGACATCGTGGAGGATCTCTTCGGGCTCGCGCTCCCGGCAGCAGGGCTGCTCGGCCTGCTCATCGGCGGGATCGGCGTGGCGAACACGTTGCAAGTGGTGCTCCGGCGGCGGCGTCCCGAGGTGGCGGTGCTGAAGACACTCGGGTACCGGCAGCGCGATCTCTTCGCGCTCTTCGGGCTGGAGACGGCGCTACTCGGTCTGATCGGTGGTGTCCTCGGCGTGGTGCTGGGCGTGGCCGGGGCCGAGGGGCTGCGCCAGATCATGTCGCGAAGTCTCCCGATGCTCCTCGACCTCCAGGTCGCTCCTTCGGTCCTCATCGGCGGCCTCGCGGCGGGCGTGGTCACAGCCGTCCTCTTCGGTCTCCTCGCGATCACACGCGCCAGCGCGGTCCGGCCGGGCTCGCTCCTGCGCCAAACCCCCATCAAGACGACCGGCCGGACACGCCTCGCAACGCTCGGCCTCTCCGTCCTCCTGTTTGCGCTCTTCGGAGCGCTCGGTGGCCTCCTGATCGGCTCGGCGTTGCACGGCCTCGCGGTGATCGCGGCGGGCGTGGCGGGGCTCGTCGTGTTCGGCGCGATCATGGTCGCCGTGCTGCTCATCGTGGTCCGTCTGCCGACGCCGGGGTTGCCGCTCGTCGGGATGGCGGCAGCGAACCTGCGGCGGCATCCGGCACGGGCATCGGCGTCGCTCGTGGCGCTCTTCGTCGGGACGTTCGCGATTGGCGTTTCCTCACTCATCATCCTGAACGCTCGCCAAGAGGTCGTGAGCCGGACGGTCGAAGCAGGAGGGGTGACGCTGGCCGCGTACGGCATCCCGGCCGACGATCCCGAGGTGGTCCGCCTCGCGGAGGGCGCGCCCGTGTGGACCGACCGGAGTGCCGAGGCGGAGGTCCTCGGTCCTGACGGAGAGGTGCTCTGGCTGAGCGGCGTCATCGGGCGAGGGGCAGATGGGGCTTCGACGGTGGAGGTGGCGGATGAACCTCGGGGCGAGCGAGGCCGCGCGTGGCTCTCCGATCCGAACCGGGCCCTCGTGCCCTGGAGCCTCGGCGTGCGCGAGGAGCGGCCTGTCCAGGTCGGTGATTCTGTCACCGTCCGCGTGGGCGAGACGGAGCGCGCCTTCGCCGTGGATGGCTACTACGACCGGCCCGATGGCATCCCGCTCGTCTCCACGATGGGCCTCCTAATCCTCCCCGAGGCGTTCGATTCTCTCGCCACTGAGTCGGGCGCCGAGGTCACGCAGACCGTTGCCGTTGAGGCGCCGCAGGAGCGCGCGGAGGCGCTCGCCTCGGCGCTCGGAGAGGCCCGGCCGGACGGTGCCGTCGTCACAGCAGAGCAGGTAGCGGACATGTTCACGGGCGTGGTCCGCAGCCTGTTCATCCTAGTGCTCGCACTGACCAGTCTCGCGCTCTTGGCTGGGACGGTGCTCATCGCGAACGGCGTCGGGCTGGCGCTCGTGGAGCGGCGACGCGAGCTGGGCGTGCTGAAAGCGGTCGGCTACACGGCTGGGCAGGTGCTGCGCGTGCTCGTGCTGGAGAACGCGCTGCTGGGCATCGTGGGCGGTGGCCTCGGCGTAGCCGCTGCGGTCGCGACGATGGCGGTCATCGAGATCACGGCCGAGACAGACCTCGCGCTGTACCCCGGCGTGTCGGTGCTGCTCGTGGGCGTCTCGGTGGCCCTCGCGGCTGGAAGTGCGCTCCTCGTCGCGGCGAGGCCAGTGCGCCAGCGCCCGCTGGAGGTGCTCCGGTCGGACTGACGCCGTAGTCTCGGGGATGCGCCTGCTCCTCTCCTTACTCACTGCCCTGGCTGTCGGGTACGTTCTCCTCGCGGGGTTCGTCGCGATGATGCAGGGGCGGATGCTCTATCCATCTGCGGGACAGGGGCCTGCGCCGGATCCGGCGGTCCTCTCTGCGCTTCGCTACGAGGTGATACCCGGCGTCGCCGCACCTCGTGCGCTCATCGCCGAACCGGAGGGCGAGGCGCGCGCTACCGTCGTCGTCTTTCACGGCAACGGCGGGACGGCGATGGACCGGGGCTACTACGCGCGGGCGCTCACGGCACGAGGCGTCCGCGTGGTCCTCGCGGAGTATCCGGGCTACGGCGGGAGGCCCGGCACGCCCACCGAGGCGGCCCTGGTGACGGACGCGGCCGAGACGATCCGGGCCATCTACCAGCAGCACGGCGGTCCGCTCGTGGTCTGGGGCGAGTCGCTCGGCGCAGGCGTGGCGGCAGCGGTCCTCCCGGAGACCAGCGGGATGGTGGACGGCGTGGTGCTGCTCACGCCGTGGGACTCCCTCGTGGAGACCGCTCGTGGCGCATTTCCGTGGCTCCCCGTCCGGCTGCTGCTGCGCGAGCGCTACGACAGCGTCGCCCACCTCGGGGAGTTCGCGGGACCGGTCGCCGTGCTGGTGGCGGAGCGCGATAAGGTGATCCCGGCGGAGCGGGGCCTCGCGCTGTACGAGGCGCTGGACGAGCCGAAGCGGCTCTGGACCTTCGAGGGCGCCGGGCACAACTCGTGGCCGTCGGACCCGGACGAGGCGTGGTGGGACGGTGTAATGAGACATGTGCTAATGCAATGGCCCTAGGCGACTTACATAGAACTGTACAAATCGTCTTTTTCAGCTTCTGTTCCATCCGGCCATATAATATGATTATTGCCGGGGGCAATCCTGCCTTTATAGAAAAGAGACACGTCAGAAAGGTTTTTCAATATCTGTAGTACTAGGTGGCTTCTTATATCTCTTCTTCTTATAGCGCCGTCGGCAAAATATACAGTCATATCAAACGGGGGTAAAAAAGTGACATTAATAATCTGTGGGGCGAGTGATAGCTGGGAGAACTCGTGATATACATTAGATAGAATAAAGTCAATACTACCTGCATTGGCTAAAGGTCTTGCTCTTGGTCCAGATAGTGCGGTAAAAACGCGTGAGCTTGCAACGCTGTCAACCCTTCTTATTGATAAGCGTGATCTTTGGGACTGGTATTCGTTATTATCTAGGTCCCATATAGAGGATAGTGAATTGTCAAAAAGAGAAAGGTCTGGAATAATATTCATATTTTCGTTGCTAAAGTGAAAAAAAGCTCTGTCAAAGTGCTCATTTCTTACTCTGTCTACTGCACCAACCAAGCTATACGTCTGCGGTAAAACATATATATCATACTCATTATAAAATATTTTCTTTATCTTTGCATGCTTAATAAGTACCTCTTTTACCATTCCGGTACCCTGATTTAATACGAAGCTATTAATTACAAAAAAACGAGTAATTTTTATTCCCCTTCTAAGGGCGGCAACGTTGTGTTCTAAAAACTCTGCACCAAGATTTGATTGCCAAAAATTATATGCTTTATTGTGTACTATGCTTGTTGCTAAAATATGACTTCTCGCAGAATCGTATGCACGCTGAGTAGCTTTTGTAGACTGCGTTCCTGAAAACTCAACGACCTCAGACTTCATTAGTTTATCAAGATCAGTAGAATACTCCTGCATTTTGCCATCAAGAAGCGTAAGCCATATATCCCTAGAAAATATAGGATGTATCTTTGTAATAGGAACTTTAAGTGAGTTCTGAAATACGTCGTAGGAGCTAATTATATCAAATCCATCACTGTCATATTCGCTCAAAACTAGCCTTAGTTGAGTATCTTGATTTAGCGATTTGTCAATCTCATCTATTCTTGCGTTTGTCAGTCTAATAAGGCTTGTTGTATCCTCATGATTTACAGTAGTTTGATGATTGACTAGAATTAATAGTATAAGAAGTGACACAGGAGTGGAGAGAAAAACGAATATATCGCTTGTGTTTCGTGCTGTGCCGCTTTGGGAAATGAGATATATTTGGAGAATAAAAATTACGAAAGTGACTACGCTAGCAATAATATTTGCCTTGGTTGAATTTGCGAGACTCGAATATTTCATGACATGCTATCGGTGAATCGGCATTCCCGACGGCCTCACGCCGCGCCGTCACCGCCGACGGGCACGTAGTCCGGCACAGCGTCGACGCTCTCGCGGAACTCCCTCGCGACGTGCGCGACGACATCCGGCAGGCGCCTTCCTTTCTCAAACGCGGCGCGCTGGCGCTCATAGCTCGCCCCGTTCTCGATGTAGCCCGGGATAGCCGCCAGCTGGTGGCCGCAGCCGAGACGATCGGCGATGGGCTGCATTTTCTCCACGAGGCGCGGGATGAGCTCGCGCAGCGGGCCTTGGTCGCCATCGTTGGTGGAGATCACGTCGGCATCGAGGCCGTGGCGGGCGGCGCGCCACTTGTTTTCGCGCACGATCCAGGGCTGGAGCACCGGCATCGTGACGCCCGCATCGTAGCGCTCGTCCAGCGCTACGACGAGAGTCTGCACGAGGGCGACGAGGCTCGCGAGTTCGTGCATCGTGCTGGGGGAGTCGCAGATGCGGATCTCCAGCGTGCCGTAGCCTGGATGGGGGCGGATGTCCCACCAGATCTCGCGGATGGTCTGGATGGCCTTCGCGCGGACCAGCGTGTTCATGAAGCGCTGGAACTCGCCGTAGTTGCTGAGCCGGTAGGGGAGCCCGGCCGTCGGCATGCCCTCGAAGATCTTCGTGCGGCAACTCGCGAGGCCCGTGTCCTCGAAGTCGATGAACGGGGAGGAGGCGCTCAGCGCGAGAAGGTGGGGGAGATAGGAGCAGAGCGCGTTGCTCACCGCGATGGCCTTCTCGCCGGAGGAGAGCCCGACGTGGACGTGGAGGCCGTAAATCAGCAGACGTCGCGCAGGCCACTGGATGCGGTCCACGAGGCTCTGATAGCGGTCGTTGGGAAAGATCTTCTGGTCGCGCCACTGACCGAAGGGGTGCGTTCCAGCGCTGGCGAGGGTAAAGCCCAGTTGGTCGCTGAGGGCGTAGACCTGGCGGATGGATTTGGCGAGGTCGGCCATGGCCTCGTCCACGTTGGTGCAGACGCCGGTGATGACCTCGATAGTGCTCTGCGTCAGCTCCTGCTTGACGTGGTCCAGCGCGCCGTCCACGTGCTGGAGCCGGTCCAGGATGTCCACGGAGCCCTGCGCGAGGTTGTAGGACTGCGGGTCCACGATCTGGAGTTCGATCTCGACGCCAATCGTCGGGTTGGGGGACCCGTTGAAGGGGATCTTGGCCGGAGCGTCGAGGCGAGCGTTGTCGAGAGTAGAGACGTCCATCGTGGGGCGGCAGCAGGGAAGGCCAATATCCCGAGCGTGTGAAGCAATGGCAAACGAGATGGGGCTTCGGAGGGATGACATCCTCCGCCTCGGCTCCGAGGCGGGAGGGGCCAGCGCGGATGTCAGAGGAACACCGACATGGGCTCGCGGCTGGATCTGACGCGGAGGAAGGCACTCCGCTGCACGTCTGTGGGTTCACCTCTCGCCACAGCGCTACTCGTCTCCAGTGATCATCCCTCCCGAGGACGCCTGCCGTCCGTGCCCTATCCGAATCGCGGCCCTCGCGCGGTTCGCGGACGAGGAGGCGCTGTGGGTGGTCGCGAGGGGAGCGCAGAGCGCGGCGATCGGGCTGTACCGAGAGAAGTGGATCGAGCGGTCGCGGGTGGACGCGCGGGGCCAGTAGGGACTGGAGGCTTTGTCGGGACCTCGCGAACCGGTCGCGAGCGAAGGCGTCTCGGGGAGCATGCCCCTCGCTCGATCTGTCCCGCCCCGCACCGATGGCTGAGACTCAAGTCAGCTACGTCCGCCTCGTGCGGACGAACCGCAACGTGCGGCGGCTCTGGCTGGGGACGCTCATCTCCCTCTTCGGCGACTGGTTCAACACGCTCGCGCTGTATCGGCTGGCCCTCGAACTGACGGGCAGTGAACTGGCCCTCGGCGGGGTCTTGCTGACGAAGCTGCTACCCCTCGCGCTAGCGGCTCCCATCGCGGCGGCCCTCGTGGACCGGCTCAACCGCAAGCACGTGATGATCGGGGCCGACATCCTGCGGGCGGTCATCGTGCTGGGCTTTCTGTTTGTGCGCGAGGCGAGCGACCTCTGGTTGCTCTACACGCTCGCATTCGCGCAGATCGCGGTGAGTGCGGCGTTTGGCCCGGCGAAGAGCGCGGCGCTCCCCAACGTGACCCGCAAGGGTGAACTCCTGACCGCGAACGCCCTGCTCTCGGCGTCGTGGAGCGTGATGTTGGCGGTCGGTGCAGCCGTGGGCGGACCGGCGGTGGACCTCTTCGGCACCGACACGGTGTTCGTCCTCGATGCGCTGACGTATCTCGTGAGCGCGGCGTTCATCGCGGGGATGACGATCCCACAGGACACGTCCGAGGCGTCGGGCGGCTCCATCGTCGCGCAGGCGTGGCGACAGTCGGCTGAGGGAATCCAGTACCTCCGCGAGCACCCGCCGGTCTTCCGCCTCGCTCTCGCGAAAGCGACCTGGGCGCTCGGTGGTGGCGGGTTGATCCTGGCGCTCGCGCTCATCGGCGACCGCCTCTTCCCGAATGCGGGCACGACGGGCATCGGCGTGCTGTTCGCTGCGCGAGGGATCGGAACTGGGATCGGTCCCATCGTGGCGCGAGCGGTCTTCCGCGACCCGAGTCGGTGGTTCCCGCTGCTCGGGGCGTTCGTGGCGGTCAGCGGCATCGGCTACGGCGTGATCGGCGCGATGCCGTGGGCACCGGGGCTCGGCGCGCTGGCGCTGGTGGCCGTCGTGGTGTTCGCGCACGCGACGAGCGGCGCCAACTGGGTGCTCTCCACCACACTGCTCCAGATGACAGCCGACGACCGGTACCGAGGCCGCGTCTTCACGGCGGACTGGTTGCTACTGGCGGTCGTCGAGAGTGTGTCGATTCTGGTCGCCAGTCTGGCGCTGGAGGCGGGTGCAGACCTGCGGACGGTCGTGTTCGTCTTCGCAGGGGTTCAGGCGGCGGCAGGGATCGCGTGGGTGCTGCTGCTCGCGCCGATTCACCGTCGCGGCCCTCGCGCGGTGGGCTGACTCCCTCCGCCTCGGCACCGAGGCGGGCAGGGCGGAACGTTCCCTCGCGCGCCCGCCCTGCGGCTGTGGTAACGTCCCGCTGCTCCTCGCTACCCCCGCATGGCCGACCCCACCGCCTCCGTCCCGCCGCCCCCGCCGCCTGCCGATAGCGCTCCGCGAGACTGGCGGAAGCCGTGGACCTGGGTCCCGAGCCTCTACTTTGCCGAGGGCGTGCCCTACATGGTGGTGGCAGTGCTTTCGGTGCTGCTGTACAAGCGCCTCGGCCTCTCCAACACCGAGATCGCGCTCTACACGAGTTGGCTCTACCTCCCGTGGGTCATCAAGCCGTTCTGGGCGCCACTGGTGGAGATGGTCAAGACGAAGCGGCTCTGGACCATCGCGATGCAGGTGCTCATCGGCGGCGGACTGGCCTGTGTGGCGCTGACGATTCCGACCAGTGGATTCGTGCAGGCGACCCTAGCGTTCTTCTGGCTCCTCGCGTTCTCCTCCGCGACGCACGATGTGGCAGCGGACGGCTTCTACATGCTCGCGCTGGACGAGCACGAGCAGGCGTGGTGGGTCGGTTGGCGGAGCACGGCGTACCGCGCGGCGATCTTCGCCGTGCAGGGCGCGGTGCCGCTGCTGGCTGGATCGCTGGAGGCGAGCACGGGCCTGGAGCCTGTCACCATCCAGGTCTCGGCCATCGCCTCGACGGCCGGGACGGATCTCGTCGGGATGGAGGCGCTCCCGCTGGGCGCGACTCCGCGCACGGCGCCCGAGAGCGCAGAGCGCAACGACCTGATGGTCCTCGTGGACAGCGGCGCAGTCGAGATCCCGCTCGCCTCCCGCGCGACGGACGAGGTGGACGCCCTCGTCGACTCCGCCAAGGCGATGAACCTCGCGGCGGGGTTCTACGAGCTGGACGAGGGGCGCGAGGAAGAGGAACCCGGCTGGTTCAGCCGCTGGTGGAGCTCCGGCATCTCAGGACCGCTCGGGCGCGCCATCACGGCCCTCTTCGGTGAGGAAGAACCCCCGCCCGCCGCGACGACCGGCAACATCGCCATCGTGCCGTTCCGGCTCTCCGGGCCGCCGCCCGAGGGCGAGGAGGTGGCCGTCACGTTCACACACGACGATGGCGACGAGAGCCTCAAGCTCGTCGAGGGCGAGCGGTTCGTGTTCACCGCCGAGAACTGGGACCGGCCCTTCGCGGCCGTCGTGCAGGTAGACCGCAACCTGGATGAGCCGACGGCGGCCACGTTCAGGGCCACGAGTGGCAACATCCCGCTGGCTTGGAGCATCACCTTCTTCATCGTGGCGGGGGTGTTCCTCGCCCTGGCCGTGTGGCATTTCTTCTCGCTCCCGCGCCCTACCAGCGACGTGCCCCGCACCGAGGGCACCGGCGGTGCGGAAGGCGTCCTCCAATACCTCGTCTTCCTCGCGTTGTTCGTCGTCGTCCTCGGCGTGCTCCTCGTGCCGATGATGATCGCGGGCATCCTCGCGCCGCGCAAGACCGGACCCTGGGGCCGCATGTTCCGCGCGATTCCCTTCTCCGGTAGCCCCCTGGCGAACGCCATCACGACGTTCTTCGAGAAACCCGAGATCGGCATCGCGGTGGCGTTCGTGCTGCTGTATCGCTTTGCCGAAGGGCAGGTCGTGAAGCTGGTCATCCCGTTCCTGGTGGATACGTCCGAGGCGGGCGGCCTCGCGCTCACCACCGGCCAGGTTGGCATCGCGTACGGGACCGTGGGCGTGGCCTGCCTGACCGTGGGCGGCATCATCGGCGGGCTGCTCATCGCGCGAGATGGCCTCGGCAAATGGCTCCTGCCGATGGTCGTCGCGATCAACGTTCCCAACGTGGTCTACGTCATCCTCGCGATGGTGCGGCCCGACAACTTCCTCTGGGTCAACCTCGGCATCGCGCTGGAGCAGTTCGGCTACGGCTTCGGCTTCGCGGCCTTCCTGATGGTGCTCATCTACATCGCTCGAGGGGAGCAGAAGACGGCCCACTACGCCATCGCGACCGGCTTCATGGCCCTCGGCATGATGATCCCGGGTCTGTTCTCGGGCTGGCTCGAAGACCTCATCGGCTACGAGAAGTTCTTCATCTGGGTCCTCATCGCGACGATCCCGAGTTTCCTCGTGGCCCTCCGCATGCAGATCGACCCGACGTTCGGGAAGAAGAAGGAGTCTGATACTGCGTAATGCGTACTGCGTGAGGGTCTTCGTAGGCTGCATCGCAGCCCGAGAGCACCCCTTACGCAGTACGAAGTACGCAATACGATGACCATCCGAGACCTCCAGCCGACCGACGATGCCGCTGCCCTCGCGCTGTGGAACCGCTCGGCGCCGCACGACCCGCTGACCGCTGTACTCTGGCGCGAGAAGGTCTGGGACGAACCGCACCCTGTGGCCCGCCTCGGGGCGGTCATGGAAGGCGAGACGGTCGGGGTCGCGATGGGCGCGATGTGGGAACCACCGAACGAGACGCGCGGGACGGTCAAGCTGATCGGCGTGGCGCCGGAGCACCGGCGTCGCGGGATCGGCGGGGCGCTCCTCCGCGAGGTGGAGGCCGCGTTGGCCGTAGCGGGGGCCGAGACGATCCGCGTGGCCGAGTGCTCGCCCAACTACCTCGTGCCGGGCGTGGACCTCCGCTACACGCCGGGCTGGCTGTTTTTCGGGAAGCACGGCTACGAGAATGTCGGCGAGGCGGTCAACATGCACGTCGACCTTCGCGCCGAAGAGTGGAATACGTCCGCGAAGGAGCACCGACTGGCAGACCAGGGCGTGGAGGTCCGCCGCGCCACCGAGGCGGACCGAGTCGCGGTGATGGCGATGCTGGCCGAGAACTGGCCCGCGTGGCAGCCGGAGATCGCGAACACCTTCGCGCAGGACCCCGTCTCGCTCCACCTGGCGCTGCGTGCGGGCGCAGTCCTCGGTTTCTCTGCGTACGACGCCAACAACGTCGGAACGGGGTGGTTCGGTCCAATGGGGACGGCGCCCGAGGCGCGCGGTCTCGGGATCGGGGGCGTGCTCTGCCGCCGCTGCCTCCGCGACCTTGCCGCGCAGGGACTTCAGGCCGCGACGATCCCGTGGGTGGCGCCCGTCGGGTTCTACGCGCACTACGCCGGGGCGCACGTCTCGCGCGTGTTCCACCGCTTCGAGAAGCGTCTCGGGTAGCCCCGCCTCGGTACCGAGGCGGGAGGGGAAGGCCGGAGTACGTTTCGTTCGGGCGGATGGTCTGTGGAGTAGAGGGGCGACGTATGGGACGGGTACACCACTCCTCCACCGATGACCCGCTCCTTTCGCTTCGCACCGCTGGCGCTCTTCTTCGTCGCCGCCCCAGCCCTCGCGCAGTCTCCCGTTTTCGAGGTCCGCGACGCGACGGGAGCCACGCTGCTCTTCGCCGTCAACGCCGACAGCACCATCACGTGTACCAACTGCGTCACGACCGAGGCGCTCGCAGATACCTCCGTGACGCCCGCAAAGGTGGCAGGTGGACTTTTTAACTCGCTCTCGAAAAGCCAGGTCTACACGCGTTCGGCGACACCAAGTCTTGTGGGCAGCCGCACCACATCGTTTACGGTGGCTTCGTGTGACGTTCCCGAAGACATCCCACTAACGGGAGGGTGTAGAGTGACAAGCCTGGGGGCCTCCAGAATATTCCTTCGGGGGGCGTATCAGAGGAACTGGGACTCGTTAACTGAGCCTGCTGAGTACAGGTGTGAATACGCTCTAACGGAGAGCTCTCTACAGGCAGCTGCAAGGGCGGAGATCACCTGCCTGGACGTGAGTGCAGTCGCGGCTGGTACGGCGTCGCGCGCAGACTGACCTGTCCCCAACCTGGTCCCCTCTCTCTCTCGTCCCCCGGTCCAATGACGCGCTCCCTTCTCATCCTGCTCGCGCTGGTCGCCAGCGTGCCGGGCCTCGCCCAGCAGGCCGATGTCACCGTCACCGGCCGCACGGTCGTCAACGGTGCCCGTCTCGTCGTGACCGGCGATCTCACCGTGATCTCTGGCGCTACGCTCGACGCGGAAGAGGGGGGGCTCGTCTTCTCCGGCGCCGGGGATCAGACGCTCGCGGTGCAGGGGCAGGACGGGCAACCGTTCCCGCTCCGCGACCTCCTCGTGGACAAGCCCTTGGGCGAGGTTTCCGTGTTCGTCCGGCCGCAGATCACGGGCGTGCTCGGGCTCTACGGCGGCGTGCTCAACTTCGAGGAAGGGACCGCGCGATTAGCGGCGTTCGTGAGCGGGGGTGAGGTGCAGAGCCTCGCGGCGGTGGACGGTTCCGGCGCGACGCTCACGGGCGATCTCCTCGACTACGAGCGCCCGTTCCTCGACGGCGAGGGATGGCGCATGATCGCGTCCCCCTTCGCGGCGAACTTCACGAGCCTCAACGATGACGTGCACACGCAGGGCGCGACGGGGGCGGTCAACCCGGACGGTGAGCCCAACGTGATCGCGTGGGACCCGACGCAGCCCGATGGCTCGCGGTACGTCGGCGTGACGGACTTCGCGCAGCCCATGGAGCCAGGGCGGGGGTACTTCCTCTACGGCTACGCCGTCTCGCCGAGCGGCAGCGGCGCCTTCCCCGCGACGTGGGACGTGACGGGCGAGGAGAACGCGGGCGCGATCCCCCAGCCGCTCAGCTACAGCCCGACCGACACGGACGCGCAGTGGAATCTCCTCGGCAACCCGTTCGCGGGACCGCTCGACTGGGCCACGGTCCAGGCTGCCGGAGACTTCCAGGACGCCTACGCCGTCTGGGATCCCGGCGCTAACGGGGGTCTCGGCGCGTACGCGTACTACTCCACCGTGGGTGGCGCGACGGGCGATGCGGGCGAGACGATCCCGCCGTTCCAGGGCTTCTGGGCGCAGACCTCCAACACGAGCCCGGGTACGCTCGCCTTCGATCCGGCGTGGAAGTCCATCGGCGAAAGCCCCGTGTTCGTCGGCAAGGCGCCCGTGACCGCGCTTCGGTTCCGTCTCGAAGGGGAGGGATTGGAAGCTCCCGATGCGCGTGCGCTCTTTACCGGTCAGGGGGAGGTCGGGCGCGACCGCGCAGACGGCTCGTGGCTCACGCCGCTCTCTCGGGAATGGGCAGCGCTCCGGTTCGTCCGGCCTGGTGATGGCTCGCCGCTCGTTTTCGACTCCCGCGCTGCGGCATCCCGCGGCCACACGCTAGAACTGGGCGTGGAGACCACAACGCCCGGCCGATACACGCTCACCTGGCCCGAAGCGCCGCCCGGCGCCGACCTCGTCCTCCACGACCGCGAGACGGGCGCGACGGTGGACCTCGCCTCGCGAACGTCGTACGCGTTTACTATCGCAGGCTCCGCACGCGGCGTCCCGCGCGCGACGGGAGAAAACCGTCTCACCCTCTCCGCGCCGGGAGACAAAGCATCGTCCGCGTTGCTCAAGACGACTGGCAGCGCGGCTCGCTTCGAGGTCCGCGTGGCCGGGGGTGCCCGCCTCGGGCTCGACCTCGCCGCGACGACATCCACCGAAGTGGAAGCAGGAGGACAGTTCCGCATGGACGCCACGTTCACGCTCTCGGAGTCGGCGCCGGGCCGTGTGACGTACTGGACGGAGGCCACGCTACCGAACGGGACGGTCGTCGGCCCCATCGTGGGACCCCGCACGCTCCGCGCGACGCCCGGCACGACGGTCACGAAGCGGATCACGCAACGTCTCCCGTCCCGTGTCCTACCCGGAGCGTACCTCTACCGCATGATGGTTCGCCTCCCCGATGGACACGTCGTCGCTGTGGACGAACTCCGGCTCGACGTGGCTGCGTCCGCCTCGAAGTCCGCAAGCGAGAACTGGGTCGCGACGGACGCTGAGGGCACCGTCCTGACCGAAGGGGGCGTGGATGATCTCACGACGGCTATCGCTCCATCCGCCGCGCTGTCGGAACTCCCGAACGAGCCGACGCTCTCGCCGCCGTCCCCCAACCCCGCTCGCGGGGCCTCAACGGTCACGTTTGCACTTCCTGAGTCCGCCGAAGTCCGCGTCTCCGTTTTCGACGCCCTCGGACGTGAGGTCGCCGTGCTGGCCGAGGGGCGCCAGTCTGCGGGGACGCACACCGCTCCGCTGACGAGCCTTCCGGCGGGAACGTACATCGTCCGCTTTCAGACCGGCGAGACGGCCCAGACCCAACGCTTGACGGTGATCCGCTGAGGCCCGGCGGCTCCCTCCGCCTCGGTGCCGAGGCGGGAGGGGTCAGGCGCTATCGGCGTGTTCGTCCGAAAGCCACGAGACCCGTCCACGCGCTTCCGTCTCTGCCTGTTCGGCTGTGGCAATGAGGGGCAGGTGGGAAGGCCCCACGAGGAGCCAGCACATTTCGCGAGGGTGCCAAGAAAACCGCAACTCTTCGAAGGTGAATGCGCCGTCGTGTCGCGCGATGATGTCCACGCGGCGGTTACGATCCTCCGAGTACAGGGTCTTGATGACGCCCATTTCGATGCACGCGGCTACCGGTCTGCAGCCGGGCGCGCAGGGCCGCGGTCCAGCGCACGAAGCACGCCGCGCATGAGCCGGTCTCGTACCTCTGGATCTGCGATGGACTCGAACGGGAACCCGAGCGTCACCGCGCGAGGCGTCACCACGCCCGCCGAGATCGAGTTCTCGCTGTAGCGCAGCGCCACCTGCCCGAGCGGCGAGGCGGGCACGAGGCCATCGGGGGCCTCCACGCGGTAGAGATCACGACGGTGCTCCACATTGTACGAGAACGTTTCGTCAGGACCGAGCAGCGCGGGGCTCGCGGACTCCACGGCGCCGGTCGCCGCGGCGTGGGCGGTGCGCCACTGCACGCCGAGCACGTCGGCGAGGAAGCGGACGGTGGCGGGATCGTCGGCAGCGTCGGTGCCGAGGTAGGCGCCGGAGGCGAAGATCCGGCCGCCCTCGCGATGGTAGGCGGTCAGCACGTCGCGGAAGGCCTCGGGCCAGACCTCGAAGGCGGAGGCGCGGACGGAGTCTGGGCCGGGCGTGGTCTTCTCCTCGCCCATCGCGAGAGCGACGAGCGGGAACGAGGCGAGCGCCACGTCGCCATCCATCACGGCCTCGTCCGAGGCGGAGACGAAGGTGCGGCCTGCCGCGAGAAGGCTCGCGCCGTGGACCGAGGCGTAATCGCGCGTGTTGCCCACGAAGACGGTCGTTTCGAGGTCCGCGTTGGAGCCACCGTGACCGGGCTGGTCGTCATCGATCCAGGGCACGTCGCGGTCGAACTCGTACTGGTCGCCGACGGTGTGGATGTCCAGGCCATCGGGGACGCCCTCGTCCATGAACCGCGCGAAGCCGAGGAGGTCGCCCTCGTCGATGAAGGTCGGCGGGGCGGTTCGGTCGAACCCGCTCACGACCAGCACGGGCGGCCCGCCGCGCTCCCCCACACCGACGGCCAGCGTCTCCGAGGGTTCGCTCTCGCCTCCCGCGTTGAGTGCCGCCACGCGGTAGCTGACGAGGGTGCCCGCCTCGGGCGGACGGAGGGCGATCTCGGTGCCGTCTACGGGCGTGCCGTTGTCCCACCCGCCGTCGCCCTCGCGCTGGTAGAGGACGTAGCGCAGTGGCCGGGCGGTGGGCTCCAGCGGATCTAGTTGCGCGCGCCATCGCACCCGGACGATGCGTCGCGCGGCGTTGCCTTCCAGCGTCGCTGTGAGGTGCGTGGGCGCCAGGGGTTGCGGCACGAAGGTGCGGCCGTCCTGCTCCGCGAGGAAGCGCCCGATGGTTTTGTAGAGGGTGCGCGAGGCATCGTGACGGAAGCGCGGGTCCAGCGCGTACCGCATGTCCGTCGGGTTGTGGTGCGAGAGGAGCTCCAGCAGGAGCGACGGCATGTTGGGGCGCGTGGCCTCGGAGTAGCCCCGGTCCCACGTGGCGCGGTAGGTCCAATCGCTCTTCCAGAGGGCGCGGAGGTCGCCGGTGATCTCGTTTCGCGCGATACGGGCGAGGTCGAGGTTGAGGCGTCGCGAGCGTCCGTCCGGGAAGCGACCCACGTTGGTCGTGTCCATCCCCCGCGAGTTGACGATCAGCAGCGTGCCGATGACGGAGCCATCGGTGGTGCGCCCGGCGTCGGTGTGGAAGGCGAGAGCCAGGTCCACGGGGACGCCGAGGCCAGGAGCCTGGCGGTCGCCGCTCGGCCCGAACGGTGCGCCGCGGAGGTAGTTGGCCCACTCGCCCCGGCTCTGGTAGTCGTCTTTGTAGTCGTCCAGTTCGCCGGAGACGTTGTAGACCGTCTCGGCGGGGAAGCCTGCGAACTGCTCGTAGTAGCGAGCGGCCTCCACGAACCGTGGCCTACCGCTGGTCTCGCCCGCACGCTCCACGCTGCCCATTCCGCCGCCGAACCGCACGCCATCGGCGGAGACGGTGCGGCCAGGCGTCGCGCTGGCGTTGGTGAGCGTGACGCTCGCGGTCTGCGGGTCCTGACCTTCGGGGAAGAGGAAGGTGCCGAGGTAGATCCACGTCCCGCCGCCCATGGTTTGGTTGACGGCGAAGGCGGTCGTCCCGCCCGCGTGGTGGACGGTGTAGCGGGCGTCCTCCACGCGATCCGGTCCGTGGCGGTAGGAGACGTAGACGGCGTACTCGCCCGCCTCGGGGATGTCGGGGGACCAGACGATCTCGGCGTCGGCTTCGCGGCGCGACTCGGTCTGCCGGGCCGTGCCGAGGCGGAAGGGGTTGGTCGTGCCTCGGTACGGCGGGCGGTGCGCGAAGCCCTGTCCGTCGCGCACCCAGCGTCCGCGCTCGGCGTAGCGCCCTCCGTTGCCGAAGGCGTCCGAGGCGCGCACCCCGTCGTTGTCCACGACAGCCTGATGGTGCTGGGGGTCGCGCTCGCGCGGCATCATCACCGTGGCGCCCGCGCGCTCCAGCATCGGCGCGAGATGCCGGTGGATAAACGCGAACGGGAGGAGGTCTTCGATGGTTGTGAAGACACGAGCGCGCTGCCACTCCCAGCGGTCCAACTCTGGTTCGTAGTACCAGCCGTGGCTGGGCCAGACGGCGAGGTGACGGCCCTGGAGGCCTGCCGTGATGGTGCCCTGTGCGTCCAGCCTCCGCACGAGGGGAGCGGTACCACGTGGCACCTCGACGGTCACGGGCTCCACACTGGCGAGGCTCACGAGGGGCACGTTCCCGCCCTCAGCGTCCACGCGCACCACGACCTCGGCGCCTGAGATGGCCTCGCGTACGGCCCCAGTGATCTGACCTTCGAAGGTCTCGACCTCGTCCAGGCGCCACACGAGGCGGCCCGTCTCGGCGCTCAACTGGACCTCGACGGGTCCGTCTGGCTGCACCCCCAGCGTCACGAGACGGACGGACGGCGGCAGCGATAGAGGGCACCCCGTCTGCGCACATCGCGCGAGCAGGGCCTCGACGGAGGCGCGGGCTTCCGCCTCGTCATCGTCGGAGGGTGGGGGTTCCACGACTTCCTCCACCATGGGCGCGGGAGGGAGAGGTGGTGGGGGCGCGTCGGGCTGCGTGGAGGAACAGGCAGCCAGGAGGGAGGTGAGAACCAGGGCAGACGCGAGGGCGCGAGGGGAGGTCATGCGGGTCGGCGCGCGAGGGAGGCTCTCTAGGTACGCCCGCTTCGCCGGGCATGCCACTCTGGGACGTGCTCCGGCCCGTCGTCTGTGTCTAGCGGTCGCGGGCGGGTTTCTGAAGCTCTGGCCTTTCAGCGAGTCGAAGCGAGTGAGCCGGTTCACTCTTCTGGGACGAGCGACCGAAAACGGGTGGCGCCGTTCGCGGCGTGATGCCTAGGTTGACCCGCTCGCATTCAATGCCGCCCGTGTGGACACCGACCCCGTCGGCACCCGCTCTTCTCGCCCCGGCATCGCGCCGCTGAGCCTCCCGGCTGTTGAGCCGGGACAGGAATCCCCGTTGCACATGGGCACGGGAAGAAATGTCCCCACGTCCCTGGCACACCTTCGCCCCAGCCTCCGATGAGCCCCTCCTCGTATCCCGTCGTCGCCCGCCGTCCCGCGCCTGCCCCTGGGCACGCCGCTGAGCGCGTCCCCGTCTTCATTTTCGATGAGCCCTCTGAGCTAGCGCGACAAGCTGCTCGGCAGGTCCGCACGCTCATCGAAGCGAAGGCAGCCGCTGGCGACCGCGCCGTACTCGGCCTCCCGACAGGCTCCACGCCCATCGGCGTGTACCAGGAGCTCATCCGGATGCATCGCGAGGAGGCCCTCTCCTTCCGAAACGTCGTCACCTTCAACATCGACGAGTACGTCCCGATGGATCCCGGGAGTCTTCAGAGCTACCACCGGTTCATGCGGGAGAATTTCTTCGACCACGTCGATGTGCCGGAGGAGCAGATCCACATCCCGCGAGGCGATCTCCCAGCGGATCAGATCGAGGCGCACGCAGCCGAGTATGAGCGCCTGATCCAAAAGATGGGCGGCATGGACCTGATCCTCCTCGGCATCGGGCGTAGCGGTCACATCGGGTTCAACGAGCCGGGCTCCACGCCCGAGGACCGCACGCGGCTGATCGTACTGGACGAGATCACGCGCAAGGACGCCGCCTCAGACTTCTTCGAGGAGAAGTATGTCCCGCGCGAGGCCATCACGATGGGGGTCGGGACCATTTTGGATGCGCGCGAGATCATCCTCATGGCGACCGGCGAGCACAAAGCGCCCATCGTGCGGCAGGCCGTCGAAGAGGAGCCCACCCCCCAGGTCTCGGCGGCCTACCTCCAACTCCACCAGAACGCGACCTTCTACGTGGACCGCGCCGCTGCGAGTGAACTGACCCGCGAGAAGACGCCCTGGCTCGTGCGTCGCGTGAACTGGGACGATCCTCTCGCGGCGAAGCGCGCCGTGATCTGGCTCTCGCGCGAGGTCGGCAAGAGCCTCCTCAAACTGGAGGCGGCAGACTTCCACCGCAACGGCCTCCATGACCTCGTGCACGCTCGCGGCGGGGTGGACGAACTCTGCCGCTCGGTCTTCGAGGACCTCCGCCAGCGGGTCCTGTACAAGCACCGCGTGCCGAAGCGCAAGAAGGTCATCCTGTTCAGCCCACACCCGGACGACGACGTGATCTCCATGGGCGGCATGCTCCGCGCTCTCGTGGAGAACCGCAACGAGGTCATCGTCGCGTACATGACCAATGGCTCCGTGGCCGTCTTCGACGACGACGTGCGCCGCCACCTCCGCTTCGTCGAGATGACGACGGGCGTCATGGGCTCCGATGCCGAGGAAATCGGCCAGCGGGTGGCGCGCATCCTGGGCATCCTCGATGGCAAGGCCCCCGCCGAGGTGGACACCCCCGACGTGCAGGAGATCAAGGCCACCATCCGCTACACCGAAGCGATCGCGGGCATTGAGGTGCTCGGCCTCGGGCCGGATCATGCCCGCTTCCTCGACATGCCATTCTATAAGACAGGTCGAGTGAAGAAAGACCCCATCGGCGAGGCCGACGTGGAGATCGTGCTGGACCTTCTGAGGGAACTGCAGCCGGACCACGTGTACGTCGCGGGCGACCTCTCCGACCCGCATGGCACCCACCGCATGTGCTACTTCGCGATCCGCCAGGCGCTAGAGGTCTACGGGGCAGACCTGCTCGCAGAGCGCGAGGGAGGCGATGGTGCCCCGTCCAAGAAGAACGACCCCCGTCCTCTGGTGTGGCTCTACCGAGGCGCATGGCAGGAGTGGGAAACCGAACGGGCCGACGTGTTTCTTCCCATGTCAAAGGCCGATCTCGATCTCAAGATCGAGGCGATCTACAAGCATGAGAGTCAGAAAGACCGCGCGCTCTTCCCCGGTGCGTACGACGCCCGCGAGTTCTGGCAGCGCGCCCGCGACCGTAACACATCCACCGCCGCGGACCTCGACGCACTCGGTCTGCCGGAGTGCTACGCCGTGGAGGCCTTCGTGACGACGCGCGACATGCCGTGACGCAGCGCTTCGGTACCCTGTCCACCTCGGGACCGAGGTGGGGAAAGCTGGACATCAGCGTGTCTCACGTCGTTGGTCTCCTGAACCAGCCGCTTCGCCTCGCCCGACCGCCGTCTCACACCCGGAAGAACGAGGGCCTGCTCGCCTTTCTGAGATCCCCCTTGCACCGTTCCTTCATGGGGCCCCATATTGCCGACCGGGCGTTCGAAGCGCTTCCGCGCTACCCGCCCTCGTTCCTTCCCCCTCTCACGTGGTTCGCCCGATGACCCGGACCCTCGCCTCGGTCGTTGCTCTCTGTTTCTTCGTTACCCTCCTCACCGCTCCCTCCTTCGCTCAGTCCGGAAAGATTTCCGGTCGGGTCACGGATGCGGGGTCAGGAGAGCCGATCCCCGGTGCGAACGTCATCGTTGTCGAGACCGGGCGGGGGTCAGCGGCTGACCTCGACGGGTACTACACCATCCTCGGCGTCACGCCTGGCACCGTCACGCTGCGCGTCACCTCCGTCGGTTTTGCCGAACAGCGCGTGGAGGGCGTGGATGTCAACATCGGGCAGACCGCGACCGTCAACATCCGCCTTCGCGAGGAAGACCTGGGGATCGAGACCGTTGTGGTGCAAGCGCAACGTCCGGTCGTGGAGACTGACGTCTCGAACAGTCGGCTGAATGTCTCCTCAGAGGAGATCGAGGCGCTGCCGGCGTCCGACGTGGTATCGGTCGTGGGGCTGCAGGCAGGCATCCAGGGACTCAGCGTCCGTGGCTCCGGCTCTGACGAGATCTCGTTCCAGGTCAACGGGCAGGTCCTGCGCGATGAGCGCAACAACTCCGCCGTGACGGCCATCCCTCTCGCCTCAGTTTCCGAGGTGCAGGTCCAGACGGGCGGCTTCAATGCTGAGTACGGCAACGTGCGCTCTGCCGTCATCAACGTGGTCACGAAGGAAGGCGACGCAGACCGTTACTCAGCGGACGTACAACTGCGCATCAGCCCAGCCACGCAGAAGAACTTTGGCGGACTGGCAAACGACTTGGACTCGTACTGGATTCGGCCGTTCATGGACCCTGAGGTCGCGTTCACGGGCACCCAGAACGGAGCCTGGAGCGAGGCGGTCCAGCAGCAGTATCCCGGCTTCCAGGGCTGGATCGCCGTCTCGGAGGCCCTCCTCTCAGACAGCGACCCGAGCAATGACATGACGCCTGAGGCGCTCCAGCAGGCGTTCCTCTGGCAGCATCGCAAGTCGTTCGAGATCACCGATCCGGACTACGACACAGACATCGGGTTCGGTGGGCCGGTGCCCGGGATCAGCCGCGCGCTTGGCAACCTGCGTTTCTACGCCGCCTACCGTCGGGAGGAAGACCTCTATCTGCTCCCCCTCCACACGGACCGCTACGACGAGCAAACGGGGCAGATCAAGTTCACGAGCAACGTCGCCAGCGGGATGAAGCTGAGCGTAGAGGGGCGCTTGATTGAGCAGAACGGGACGGGCGCGAGCCGGTCGGGCCAGCCAGGCTTCTTCCGCTCTGCGAGCGGCATCGCGAGCAACCTCACGTCGGTCAGCTTCACCGATAGCCGCATTTTTTCTGGTGACTACTGGGGGCCGTCGCAGGTCACTCGCAATCAGGTCGGGGCCACCTTCACGCACCTCGTCTCACCGACCACGTTCTACGAGATCCGCGCCAATCGCTTCGCGACGAACTACAACACCAATCCTGGTCCTCGTCGCGATGAAACCGCTGTCGTGAACTTTGGCGGTGTGGGCTTTGACGAGGCCCCGTTTGGCTGGCAGCCCTTCCCCTCTGACGGCGTGGACGGGATGCGCATGGGCGTCGGGATGAGCAACGCACGAGACTCTACCCAGGTCACGACCTGGACCGCGCGGGGCGACCTCACGAGCCAACTCAACCGGTTCATGGAGGTCAAGACGGGCCTGGAAGCGACTCTCATCGAGAGCAATGTCAACTACGCACGGGTCGACTCCTTCCTGACGGGCTCGAACCAGTGGAGCCAGTGGGATCGCCAGCCCTTCCGCGGCGCTGCCTATGCGCAGACGAAGCTCGAATTCCAGGGCATGATCGCCAACCTCGGTCTTCGCGCGGACTACTACGCGCCCGGCGGTGAGTGGTACGTCTTCGACACGTTCGACGAGCAACTCGCGGGTGTCCCGACGGTCGGAGGCGATCCACGGGCTGCGCTCGATTCCCTGCTCACGACGGAGCCCATCAACTCGCAGCTGACGCTCAGTCCTCGCCTCGGTGTCTCCTTCCCGGTCACGAGCGTCTCCAAGCTCTTCTTTAACTACGGTCACTTCCGCGCCCTCCCAGATTCTGACGATCTCTACCTCGTGCGGGCCTTCGCTCAGACAGGCCAGATCGACCGGATCGCAAACCCGAACGCGCCTCCGCCACGCACCATCGCGTACGAGCTGGGGTACGAGCAGTCGTTCTTCGATCAATACCTCGCGAGGGTCGCAGGGTATTACAAGGACGTGTCGCTTCAACCTCGGCTCGTGACGTACCTCAGCCGGTCGGGCGCGGTAGACTATTCCATCAGTGAGCCGAACTCGTTCGAGGATATTCGAGGTTTCGAGCTCACGCTGAGCAAGAACCGCGGCAAGTGGATCCGGGGGTTCGTCAACTACACGTACATGGTCTTCCAGTCGGGCTACTTCGGCTTCCCGACCATCTTTGAGAACACGACCGAGCAACGCGATCAGGAGAACAGCGATGTCGCCCGGCGGCGCGCGTCGTCCGAGCCACTGCCCCGTCCCTACGCCCGCATCAACCTCGATTTGTTCTCCCCGGACGACTTCGGTCCGGGTCTGAGCCGGTTCCGCCCGCTCGCGGACTGGCGGGTCAGCTTCATCGGACGCTGGCAGGATGGTGGCAAGGCCACGTGGGTCAACGGCGGATTCAGCGCGCCTGGCATCATCAACAACGTAGACGTGGCCGACTTCTACACGCTGGATCTCCGCCTCGCGAGGACGTTCGACGTGGCGAACCGCGAGGTGACATTCTTCGCGGACGTCTTCAACCTCCTCAACCGAAAGGACCTCTCCGGATTCGGCTACATCGACGGCAATGACCGAGTCGCCTACTTCCGGTCTCTGCACTTCGCAGAGAGCGAGGACTACGTCAACGTTCCCGGGAACGACGTGGTGGGCAGCTTCCGCGCTCCAGACGTTCCATTCCAGCCCCTGTGCAGCGTCGAATCCAGCTCTCGCACGGACCAGTGCGGCTACGGCGAGTTCGCGTCCGATGTCATCTACTACGCTCGCGACACGGAGTCTTTCCTCGTGTTCCGGGACGGTCAGTTCGTGCCCGCCGACCCTTCGCGCGTGGAGGAGGTGCTCGAAACGAGAGCCTACATCGACATGCCCAACCAGGGCTTCCTGACCTTCCTCAACCCGCGCGACGTGTTCTTCGGCCTTCGGGTCAAGCTCTAACCCATGCGGAACTCCACGGTCTCCCGGCTTTTCGCCCTCGCCGCTTTTCTCTTCCTCTCGGCCGCCCCCGCGAGTGCGCAGTTCGCAACCAAATGGGTCGCGGGTGGTGACTTCCATAACTGGTACGCCGCCTCTGGCTCCGAGATCGAAGAGGGCCTCGTTCGCGAGCAGCAGTACGGCGCGCGATGGCCCGGCATCTACTCCTTCACGGACATGCAGGCCGCCAAAGGTCTCTGGCTCGGCGCCACGAACGTCACGGACGAGTTCGGCACGTCCTACCCGATTCGCGTCGCCCACGTCGGCCCCCGCGCGAGCGGTGTTGGCGAGGTTTTTCCGACGCGGTTCGAGCTTCTCTCTCGCTTCCCGCTTCCTGCTGTCACCGTTGATGGTGACATCTCCTTCCCGGGAGCGGAGATGGTCGTCGACGCGACGGATCCCGACCTGCCGGCGGACATCGTGCTCGAAAGTGAGTTCAACACGATCCTGGGTGTCACTGTGCAGCGGCGCGTGCTCCAGTTCTCCCAGGACTTCCACGACGACTACCACGTCATCGAGTACGTCTTCACCAACACCGGCAACACGGACGACGACCCCGAAATCGAGTTGCCCAACCAGACGCTCACGGACTTCTTCGCGTACCTGCAGTATCGCTTGTCCGTCGCGAGGGAGACGCGCTATGTGATTGGAAACGCGACCGGGTGGGGTATCAACGCGATGAACGACGCTCGCGGAGACGGTGTGCTACCAGACCCGCCTGGTGAGAACTTCCGCGCGCAGTTCACCTGGCACGGCCGGTTCCCCTCCTTCGGCGCCTATGACAACCTCGGGGGACCCATCGCGCCCCCTGCGCTGCCTGCGGTCAACATTGCGACGAGCGACACGCTCGGTCGCCTCGGTGCGACCCAGTTCATCGGTGTCGTGACGCTCCATGCTGACGCCGGTGCCTCTGACGAGGCGGACGACCCTGGCCAGCCCTCGACCACCAACTGGATCCACTCGGACGATCCTTACCTCTCCAACAACGACCCGTTCAACGCCTCCCAGATGGCGACGGAGTACAACGTGATGACGGAGGGCAACAAGAGCCCACGGCACGCCTACGCCGTCGAGCCCTCAGGCGAGGCGGGGTGGCTCAACCCGACGCGAGATCCCTCCGCAGCAGCGGGCACGGCCACCTCCGGCGGGTACTCCTTCGGCAATGGCTATGGCCCGTACACGCTCGGCCCCGGAGAGAGCGTCCGCATCGTGATTGCAGAGGGAGCTGGCGGGCTCTCCCGAGAGGCCAACACGTCGCTGGGGCAGCAGTTTAAAGACTCTGGCTATGATTCCGGCGCTGCGCTGACGTTCAACGGGGAGACCAAGACCAAGAACGAATGGGTCTTTACCTCGCGTGACTCTCTCTTCCAGACGTTCCGCCGAGCGCTCGCGAACTACGCTGAGGACTACGCCATCCCGCGTCCTCCGGCCCCCCCGACGAGCTTCAACGTCCGCTCGGGCGGTGATCGAATCTCGCTTGACTGGGAGGTGGGGGACGGAGCGGGCCTCTCGGGTTTTGAGATTTACCGGGCTCAGGCGGAGTTCGATAGCACCTACACCCTGATCCACACCGCCGGTCCGGGTGATCGCTCCTACGACGACCTCGATCCGATCCGAGGCGTGGATTACTACTACTACATCCAGGCATTGGGGAACGCGGCCGACAATGACGGGGCAGGAGACACTCCAGGGGGGGTACCCCTCCGAAGCAGCCGCTACTACACGCAGGCGTACCTGCCCGCGCGGCTCCAGCGGGAGCAGGGCACCGCGCTCGATCAAATCCGGATCGTTCCGAATCCCTACTACATCGGGTCTGATGGACGGGGAGCGACCAACCCGGTCCGCTTCCCAGACCAGACGGATAAGCTGGCCTTCTTCAACATACCGGGCTTCTGCCGGATCGACATCTACACCGAACTCGGCGAACTGGTGGACACCATCATCCACGACGATGGTAGCGGCGACGAGTTCTGGGACCACACGACGTCCTCTCGGCAGGTCGTCGCGAGTGGGATTTACATCGCTGTGATCACTGTGACCCAGGACGTGATGGACAACTCGACGGGTGATGTGCTCTTCCAACAAGGAGAGCGCGCCATCCGAAAGTTCGTCATCGTCCGATAGCCCCCGGCCCCATGCGCACCTTCGCTTCCCTCGGCCGGACTGGCGCTCTCGCCTCCGTGCTCCTCGCTACACTCGCCGCCAGCCCGGCAGTGCATGCCCAGAACGACGTCGCCGAGCGCGAGAAGCTGGCCCAGACGGCCATGAAGTTTCTCGCCGTCCCTGCAGATCCACGCGCCGCGGCCCTCGGAGACGCGATGACCTCCGTCGTCAATGGGGCCCACTCGTTGTTCTCCAACCCAGCCGGGATGGCGTTTCAGAACGGCGCGAGTGACCTCACACTCGGCAATACCCGGTGGATTGCTGACATCGATTACAACCATGGGTCGTTTGCGTACCAGCCGAGTCGGAGCTTCGGTGTGATCGGCGTCTCCCTCACCTCTGTGGACTACGGCGAACTCCAAGAGACCGTCTTCGATGCCGGGAGCGAGCAGGGGTACCGCGATATCGGGACATTCTCCCCTCAGGCGTGGGCTCTGGGCGTCGGGTACGCACGGCAGTTCTCTGACAGGTTCTCTGCCGGAGGCCAGGTGAAGTACGTCTCGCAGGACCTCGGGAGTGCCATTGCCAGCATCGGCGAGGGAGGCTTCGAGGCGGGCGAGATCACACGCGAGGATCTCGCGCAAAGCGTGCTCGCCTATGACTTCGGCGTGTTCTACCGAACGGGGTTCGAGAGTCTCAACTTCGCCGTCAGCGCTCGCAACTTCTCTCAGGAAGTCTCCTACGCAGAAGAGAGCGCCGAACTACCGCTTTCGCTCCGGATCGGTCTCTCGATGGACGTATTGGACCTGACGCCGATGGCCTCCGGGCCGCACAGCCTTCTCCTCGCCGTCGATGCTGAGAACCCACGCGACTTCGCCGAGCAGGTCAAGATCGGCGCCGAATACACCTTCGCAGAGACGCTCTCGCTCCGCGCCGGATACGTCGCGCCCTCAGATGAACTGGGCTTCAGCCTCGGCGCAGGTGTCCGCCAGTCCGTCGGTGGCCTTGGCATCGGGGCGGACTATGCCTACACGGACTTCGGCGTGTTTGACGCCGTCCACCGCGTCGCCGTCAACCTTTCCTTCTAGATGCGCCGCCTCATGCGCGTTGCCACGCCCTTCCTGCTCCTTGCTCTGCTGGCACCCCTCTCGGGCTGTGATCTCTTCGGGGGGGAGTCCACGAGCCTCTTCGACCCCGACCGGGTCTCCCGGCCTGATCCGGTCGTCAACGAGGTCGTAACTACCGGCCCTGTTGTGCTCGCAGGGATCGACGAGATCACGATCCGCGGAGCCAACTTCCCATCGTCGGCGGACAGCGTGTTTGTCTACTTCGAAGGGGAGAGCGGGGAGGTGCCGGAGACCGGTGTCATCCTGAGCGTCAACCCGGCTGAGATTCGCCTCCGTGTTCCCAACATGCCGACTGCAGATCGTCTGCGCGTCAGCACGATTGGTGCGGAGAATTACAGCACCGCCGTCCCCATCACGCTCGCTCGGGCGTTCGTGCCCTTTGGCGACCTCGACCCCCGGTCTGGCTCCCTCGAAGGGCCATCGGCTGTAGCTGGTGACGGGAGTGGCGAGGTGCTTGTCTCAATCTCGGCAGGCGGTAGCTCTGGAGGCGTGGTTCGCTTTACGCCTGACGGCGTGCGCGAGCCCTTTATGGATCCCCGCAACGTCTGGACCGATATGGCGCTCGGCGGTTCGATGGGCGACCAGGTGTACGCGACGCAGAACGTCCAGGCCATCTTTACCCTGCCGGACGCGAGGCCCGTCCAGCCGGTGCTACCCAACTTCCGCATCCGCCTCGCGGCTCTCACGCCCGACTCCGACGGGCGCATCTGGGCGGCCGGCTCGGCAGGGTCCGCATCCAACCCTGTGACCCCGCAACTCCACCGCTTCAACTTGGACGGCTCCGTCGTTTCGACGGATTTCCCGGACACAAACGTTGCGGATCTCCTCGTCTTCGGTGGAGATCTCTACGTCGCTGCGACGCGGACGAGTCCAGCAGCCGAGGCAAAGGTATGGCGTCTCCCCATCTTGGCAGATGGGACGCTTGGGGCCGAGCAGGTTGTCTACGACGTTGCGGCGGACCAACCGGGCCTCCGCCCGTCCGCCCTCGCTTTTGCGGCCGATGGTACCCTGCTGGTTGGGATCGCGCCGCCCACGTCCGATCCGCGTCTTCCCGTCGAGTTCCCCGTCATTGTGGTAGCCCCAAGCGGCGCATCGTCTCCGCTGTACCCCGGCGTCCTCCCGAGCCCGGTCAGCGCGATGGCCTGGGGGGCGGGCTCCGAGTTGTACCTCGTGCAGAGTTCCATTCCGCCACCTGAGGGTGAAGAGGGCGACCCCACCCCCGCTGCACTCTACCGCGTCGAAACTCGCCTTCAGGGCGCCCCCTGACTCTCCGACATCGCGCGCAAACTCGCGCGAGGCCTCAGTCCGGCTCTGGCCGCATCTGTCGCTCCCCCCGCCCACCTCGGGCATTCCCCCTCACCACCCCTCCTCACCTCTACCCATGAGATCACTGCTACTCGCGTGCGCCCTGCTGGCGCCGACCCTGGCGTCCGCCCAGTGGACGTTCCAGGAAGATGTCACAATCCCCTACGGGATCACACCTTCGGACGGCGCCCACGGCGTTGCCGTCGATGGTGACGGTCGTCTCTGGTTCCAGAACTTCCGTGCTTCGGAGCGTGTGATCCGGAATGGAGTGTCCGTGGACACGCGCGCTCTCTACGTGCTTGAGCAGGACGGATCCCAGGCTCCCTGCTCACCGATCAAGTACATCGAGGACGACAGCGGGACCGTCATCGATACGCTCGGTGTCTACACGACCGACGCTGGAGCCCTGGACACCCGAACGGGCCGCGGCATGACGAGCGATGCAGACGGCAACATCGTCGTTAGCCAGTTCGATGTGCTCTACGTCTTCGATTCTTCCTCCTGCACATCGGCGCGTGACAGCTCCATCGTGCAGATCGCGCGCGCTCAGCCGGCTCCTGGTAACAGCCTCACCGAGGCGGCCACAGACGGTCTCGGCAACTACTACGTGGCGCGCGTCGTCCCCGGAGGAACGCCCGTGTTCGCGTACGGCCCCGGTCTCGTCCCGGCGCAGAATGTGACGGACACCGCCTACGACATCGGCCGTGACCTGCTTGCGTCGTCCGATGGTCTCGTCGTTGTCGACCACGCCTTCACGCAGCCTGGTGCTGTGTTGCACTACAGGCCCGACACCTTCACTCCCTTCGATTCCCTGGGAATCTCCCTGCGCGGACTTGCCGTCGAGTCCTCCGGCGTTCAGCCCGGAACGGACTGGCTGTGGTTCAGCTCCGGACCCGGTGGTGCGTTCTTCCCGAACGAAGACCCCGAGGCCGAAACCAACTACCAGGCCTATTCCTGGTACGCCTTCGACGTTGAGGACCTCCTTGAGCGCGACGGCAGCGGCAACGTGATTGGGACAATCGAGAACCCCCCGATGGCACGGGACAGCATCATCCTCAGCGCGGACGACTGGGGAAACGCTGGGCCTGGGCCACGAGGCATCGCCTTCTCTAACGACGGACAGACAGCGTGGGTCATCAACTTTGCCGTTGATCCTGGGATCGGTGGCGAGATCAAGCGCTTCATGAACATGCCCTCCACGGCAGCCGAGGAAGGTGCCGAGGCCAGTGGGGTCATCCTGCGGCAGAACCAGCCGAACCCATTCACAGGAGAGACGGCCATCGCGTTCGAACTCGAGGAGCCTGGCTACACCCGCCTCCGGGTCTTCGATGTAACCGGGCGTGAAGTCGTTACCCTGCTCGACCGTGCGCTAGCATCGGGAGCTCACGAGGCGATCTTCGACGCAGGCGAGCTCGCACCGGGCACGTACGTCTATACCCTCGAGGTTGAGGGGACGGTCGTGTCTCGCCGGATGTCGGTTGTGCGTTAGCACGCTCGTCATCGTTTCTTTGAGGGGGCGTCGGGCATGGTCCCGGCGCCCCCTTCCTCTATCGTACCAGCAAGATGCTTCGTTCTCTTCTCGTCCTGCTTCTTCTCTCCACCGGAGTGACCAACGCCCAGTCTCAGAAATATGAGTTCCGGGGTGCATGGATCGCTACAGTTGCGAATCTAGACTGGCCGCTCGGGCCGGGCCTATCCACTGCGGCGCAGCAGAGTCAACTCTTGACCATCCTCGACGATCTCCAGAGCGTGGGCGTCAACGCTGTTGTGTTCCAGGTCCGCTCGGAGGCGGACGCGTTCTATGACTCGCCGTTCGAGCCCTGGAGCTACTGGCTCACGGGTGAGCAGGGGCGAGCACCGGAGCCCTTTTATGATCCCCTCGCATTTGCGGTGGAAGAGGCTCATGCGCGAGGAATGGAGCTCCACGCATGGATCAACCCCTACCGAGCAGATCGCGGGTCTGCCTACCCGAACTCTGCAGACCACGTGACGAACACCCACCCTGAGTGGATTTTGTCGTTCTCGTCCGGGATTCAGATTCTCGATCCTGGCCTGCCAGAGGTTCGAGATCGGGTCGCCTCAATCGTGGCGGACATTGCGCGTCGCTATGACGTGGATGGCATCCACTACGACGATTACTTCTACCCGTACCCTAGCACGGGCTTTAGCGGTATCACGAACGAGGATGATGCCACCTTCGCAGCGCATTCGAGGGGCTTCACCAACCGAGGCGATTGGCGTCGAGACAACGTCAATTTGCTCGTCGGCCAAATTCAGGACAGTCTCCAGACGGTTCGCCCTGACGTCGTGCATGGAGTAAGCCCCTTCGGGATCTGGCGCAACGGGGTGCCCCAGGGAATCTCAGGTCTCGACGCGTACAACGTGGTCTACGCCGACGCTGTGGCCTGGCTCGATGCGCAGGACGTGGATTACGTCGCGCCTCAGCTGTACTGGTCGTCCCAGCGTTCCTTCGATGCGGATGGAGACGGCGACCTCGATTTCAACCGCCAACGCTTCACGACGCTCGCCCCCTGGTGGGCCTCGGTGAGCAACGACCGCCATCTCTACCCGGGAGTGGCGACGTATCGGATCGGTGCGCCAGGATACGAGGCAGATGAGGTGCCAACGCAACTCCGGTTTACAAGAGGCATGGAGGGTGCGCAAGGCACGATCCTCTTTCGGGCTCGCGCCGGGCTGACCGTCGGTGGCCTTGGTCTCGCGGATTCCCTACAGGCGGATCTCTACCGCCGTCCCGCCCTCACGCCCTCCATGGGGTGGAAGAGTCAGGAGGCTCCCCGTACGCCCGGGACGCTCTCTGAGACCTGGGAGGGTGAGGACCTGACACTGACGTGGTCTGCGCCCGCCTCTGGCGATGCCGAAGCAAGACGCTACGCTATCTACCGCATCCCGTCACCGATGCCGCCCACGTTCCCGGATGCTCTGATGAACCCCGAGCACCTGATCGCGGTGTCGGGTGAGACGACCATCACAGATCGTCCTGTCATGGCGTCGTTCCCGTGGACGTACGTCGTGACGGCAGTGAGCACGAACTCGATTGAGAGCGCCCCGACGAACGCCGTCGTCGTGGACGGCCGGGCCGTAGCGAATGAGCCGCTCGCGGGTGGCGAGGCGTCTCTTCTGGCGCCGCGTCCGAATCCCACCGCCGGGCAGGCGCAGATCGTCTTCTCCCTTGCGGCTCCGGGACGTGTCTCGCTCCGTGTGTTGGACGTGCTCGGCCGCGAGGTCGCCCGCTTGGCGGACGACGAGATCCGCCAGGCGGGACGTCAGAGCATCTACTGGGATGGCCGGACAGTCTCTGGGGGATGGGCCGCTAGTGGGACGTATCTCGTCGCGCTGGAGACTGAGAACGGGCGCCTCACGCAGGCCCTGACCCTCGTGCGGTAGGACAGTCCATGCCCGCCTCGGTCGCTCGGTGGATAGACCGAGGCGGGCACGGAAGGCTAGCGGACGACGACCAGCCGGGCCGTCGCGGTCTCGTCCTCAGCCGTCACCCGAACGAAGTAGACGCCCGCAGCAGCGCGGCTCGCGTCCCACTCCAGCGTGTGTGCGCCTGCAGCCCGTGTCTCACCCGAGGCGAGGCGAGCGACCTCCGCGCCTGTCGCGTCGTACACGATGGCCGTCACGGTTGAGGGCTCAGCGAGCGTGAGCCGGACCGCCGCTCGCTCACGAGTTGGATTGGGGAAGGGCTCGCTGATCGCGAATGTTTCCGCTGGGCCGCCCTCCTGATCTGTGGAAACGAGAGCGACGCGCGTCAGGTCGTCGAGCCAGACCTGGCCGTATTGCGCGCTCGGCGCAGTGCCGTCGTAAGAGAACTGGAACGAATCGAAGCGGAGGGAGCCGTCGAAGACACCATTGCCGATCCAGGTACCGATGCCATCCACGTCGAGGTCCCACTCCACGGTTCGCCAGCCGATCCAGTCGATGGGCGTCCAGGGGCTGACTTCGTGGCCTCCGGGGCCCTCGTCGTCCACCGCGAATCGGAAGAGCGTGCCGCTGCCGTCGCCGAAGACCGTGACGCGAAGAGTCGCGCCATCATCGAAGAAAATGGAGCGGGGCGCGCCTCCTGCGAGGTACTGACGGATGAGCCAGGGGCCTCCCGATGTGTCCCAGCCGTAATCCACGCGAAGCGAGGCCTCACCGCCGAGTTGGCGGCTCCTGAGCGCGGTCGTCGCGCCGGAGTCTGTAGAGTCCGTCACGATGCCGGTCGTGGAGCCGCTCTGCTGCGGGAGCCACCAGTTGCTGGCGACTTCGGCCTCGAAGTCGTCGATGAGCGAGGGCACGGCGGCCGTCTCGCCCGTCACGAACGTCACGCCCTGTTCGAGAGGCTGGACGTTGAGAAAGAAGTCTTCCAAGCCGGGCGCGACGTTGAGCCGGTACGGAAGGTTGGGCGCGAGCCGCTCTGCCGGGAAGAAGGAAATGGTGCTCTGCTCCCCGAGGCGGGTGTACTGTACCTCGCCCGGAACGCCTGCCCCGCCCGCAGCGGGTGCTAACGAGACGAGGCCGTCCACAGACGTTGGGAGGATAGGCTCGGAATAGGTCAATGTCAGGATCGGTCGCGCCTCCACGTTCTGTTGGTTCGGGCTCGGGTTCGCCGCGATGATGCGAGGTGGAGCCGTGTCGGGGAAGCCCGTCGTGAACGAGATGGAGAAGGCGTCCCCACCGGTGCCGTCGCCGTCGCCATCGAGCAGGTCCCCGGCCTGGCCCGTAGCGGATCCCGCGAGGGTGAGCGTGTAGGCCGTCTCGGGCTCCAAGTCCGGGTCGGGCCTGAAGACGAGGCGGGTGTCGTTGTCCCGCCAGACGAACGTGCCGTTCACAGCGGGGGCGAGCGAGAAGGCAGCCTCCGTCGCCGCACGGTCCATCGGGCGGCTGAACTCGACCGTCACGGGGTCCGTGATACGGAAGGGCTCCTCGCCGTCCTCTGGGGAGGTCTCCTCCACAACGGGTGGGACCGTGGAGACGAGCGAGATATCGTAGAAAGTGAACTCGCCCTCCAGCATCGTGACCGATCCGGTGAAGCTGCCGTAGTCGGGTGCTTCTACCGTGACGGTGTGGGTACCCGCGGGCATCTCCGGGAGGTAGTAGAACCCATTGCGAAGCTGGTCCGGGTCGTTGCTGTACTGGTTGAAGAGGCTGTCGTAGGTGTCCGTCGTGTAGGTCTGGCCTGCGATGGTGATCGTCGCGCCGTTGATGGCGAGTCCGCTCTCCGCGTCCGAGATGATGCCGGTCGCGATGCGATCCGGCGTACGCGGGAGATTGTGGTATTCGAGGATGGCCCAGAAGTGGGCTTGCGCTTCCAGCACCTTCCACTCCGCGTTCATGTTGAGCGTGTTCTGGCGCGGGTTCGTGTGGAAGCCGCCCTCGCTCAGCACCGAGGCCATGTTGGTGCGCCGGTTGACTGAGAGGTACGGAAACTGGTTGCCGTGGTTGTCCGGGAAGCCCTGGTAGAACGTCCGGTCCGCGAAGTTGCCGATGGTGGGGATGCGCATCGCGGCGGTCAGGTCCACGATGAACAGGTCGCCCATGCGCTTGCCGCCCATCGGAGTCTTCTCGACGGTCTGGCCGTTCGTGCGCCAGCCGCCGTAGAGCATCAGCGTGTTGTTGGTGCTCGCGCCCCCTGCGTTGCTGTGCAGGGAGTGGAAGAAGTCCACACCGAGAGCGTTCGCCTCGTCGGATCGCTGGCTGAGGCCGACCTGATCGGAGTCGTCATCGCGCGACGTGTAGACGGCCTCGATATCCGTCCGCGTCTCTAGCATCTCCTTCAGCGCGAGCGCGATGCGGAGCACCTTCTGAGGCTCGGAGTAGCCGTAGATGCCGACGTTTTCGTTGGTGCCGCTGTGGCCGGGGTCGAGGTAGAGCGTCCAGTCGGAGAGACCCGTGACTTCCTGGGCGCTGGTGGGAAAGACAAAGAGGGCCGCGAGAGCGGCGAGCAGGAGAGAGCGCAGCATTACTCAGAGGCCAGGGAGAGAAGGAAGAGAGCTTCGCCGTTATCGTAGGCGAGAGCGGAGCCATCGGGGCGCCAGTCGGGGTTCATCTCCAGGCCGGGCGCGGACGTGAGGCGGATCGTCTCGGAGCCGTCGGTGCGAGCGGCCCAGAGATCGGCACCGGTGAAGTGGTGGCCGTCGTCCTCGGCGCGCATGAACGCGACCCAGCGGCCGTCCGGGCTCCAGGTGGGACGCTGTCCTTCGCCGAGGCTCACGAGGCCGGAGCCGTCTGCATTGGCGAGATAGAGCCCGCTGCCCATCACCTCGAAGGCGACGCGCTGGCGGTCGGGCGAGGGGGTCAGGTTGAGGAGGCGACCCTCTACCGGGGCGAAGCGTGAGGTCTCGGTACCGCGTGCCACCACGCCCGCCTCGGCACTCTTGAGGACCACCGGGGCCGTCGAGGCGGCGACCGAGGCGGAGGCTCCCGTCGGGAATGACTCGACGGCGCCATCTGTGGCGACGAGGGCGCTCGTGCCGTCCGCGGAGAACCGTGGGAGGCTCGGCATGGAGCCTCTCCAGTCGGCGAGAAGGGTCGTTTCACCCGTCGCGATATCCAGCAGGGCAGGCGCGTGATCGCGGCGGGGGCCGTCCTCGCGTGCGGCACGGAAGAGGATGGTGGTGCCGTCCGGGCTCCACTCGAAGCCAAACGTGGGGCCGTCCGTCAGGGCGCGGAGGGTGCCGTCTTCGGCAACGAGCCAGAGGCCGGTCGCGTCGGGCCGAGAGGCGGCGAGCTCTCCGGTGGGCGACCACGCAGCGTGGGCCAGCGGGGCCTCGTCAGAGCCCGCGAGACGGACGGGCGGGCCGTCGGCGCGGAGGCTCTGGGCGTGAGCGAGGGGCGCCAATAGAGTGGCGACGAGGAGCAAACGGGTCATGCGGGTCTGAAAGCGGTTCCGAGTCCGCAAGCTAGGGACCGGGGAATGCCTGATGGGGGCGAAACCTCTTGCTACGAGCGCGACGCCTCGCGCGGGGTGTTGCCGAGGTCGCCGAAAGCATGTCTCGCGAGGACTGACCCCGCCCGTCTCAGTGCCGAGGTGGGGGGAGCTGGGCGGCTAGCTCTCCTCTAGCTCCGCCTCCAGCTGCTGCTTGCGGTAGAGCGAGGCATAGAGCCCTGAGCCTGCCGCCAGTTCTGCGTGCGCGCCGTGCTCTGCGATCCGGCCCTCCTCCAGCACGATGATCTGATCCGCGTCCTGCACCGCTGAGATGCGGTGGCTCACGATGACCACGGTCCGCTGGCCGAAGTGGCGCCGCAGGTTCGCGAGGATAGTGGCCTCCGTCCGGGTGTCCACAGCAGAGAGCGTGTCGTCCAGCAGGAGAATCGGAGCGCGGCGGAGGAGGGCCCGCGCGATGGCAGTTCGTTGTTTCTGTCCGCCCGAGAGCGTGATCCCGCGCTCGCCGACGCGCGTCTCGAAGCCCTCGGGGAAGCCCTCCACCTGACCGAGGAGGTCCGCCTCGCGGGCCGCGCCGGTGATGTCGGCCTCGGACGCCTCCATCGCGCCGAACGCGATGTTGTTGCCGACCGTGTCGGAGAACAGGAACACCTCCTGCGGCACGTAGCCGATGGCGCCGCGCAGCACCTGGAGATCGAGCGTGCGCACGTCGTGGCCGTCCACGAGGACGCGCCCGGACGAGGGGTCCATGAGGCGCGGGATGAGTTCCACGAGGGTCGACTTGCCGGATCCCGTCCGCCCGACGATCCCGAGCGTGGTCCCAGCGGGCACGTCGACCGAGACGCCGTCCAGCACGAGCGGGCCGTCGTCCTCGTAGCGGAAACCCACGTCCTCGAAGGTGATCCGGCCCTCCACGTGGTCTACTTCGGTGGGCTGCTCGGGGGAGAGGATGTCCGGCGCCCAGTCGAGGATCTCGAACAAGCGCGAGGCGCTCGCGCTGGCCTGCTGCACCATGCTCACCACGTACCCGAACGAGGCGACCGGCCATGTCAGGATGGTCACGTAGATGATGAACTCCGCGATGTTGCCGACCGTCAGCACGCCCTCGATGACCAGCCGCCCGCCTACGCCGACAACCAGCAGCGTGCTCGCGCCGATGAGCACGAGCAGGACCGGCCGGAAGGCGGCGTCCACCCGTGCGAGGTCGAGGGCGCGGTCTCGGTACTCATCGCCCGAGTCGTCCACGCGGCGGGCCCAGGCGTCCTCCTGCGAGTAGGCTTTAACCACGCGAATGCCGGACAGCGCTTCCTGCACGCGGCTTGTGAGGCCGGAGTACGCCTTCTGCTGGCGGTCCGTGCGGCTATGCACCAGCTTGCTCACGAAGAAGATCGAGACGGCCAGCACGGGCATCGGGAGGAGCGCCCAGAGCGTGAGCGTGCTGGAGATCGCGAGCATGACCGTCAGTGCCGTCACGATGGCCGCGATGGCGCGCGCGATGTACATCAGCGCCGGGCCCACGTAGCGCCGCACCTTCTCGATGTCGCTCGTGGCGCGCGTCATCACGTCGCCGGTGGGGTAGCGGGCGAAGAAGGCACCCCCGAGTGTCTGGAGGTGCGAGTAGAACGTGTTCCGCAGGTCGTACTCGATGTGGCGGCTGGCGACGACGACCGTCTGCCGCATCGCGAAGATGAACACACCGCTCATGAGGCTCAGCCCCATCACCACGAGCGCGGCCATCACGAGCGCGAGTCGGAAGTCAGAAAAAAGGGCGTCTTGCGCGGGCGTCCCGGCGTACAGCCGGTAGACGGCCACCATGCGCGGGACGGCGTCCACGGCCTCGCGGATGACGATGGGCACCACCAGCGCGAAGAGCGACGAGACGAGCGCGAACCCGAGGCCGGGCACCATCCGCCACTTCTGGCGCCAGATGTACGGGTTGAGGCGGCGGAGCGGGCTCATTCAGGAGGCAGGCGGGGGCTGTCGGACAGAGGCTACGACTGGGTCCGTGCCAACGCCCAGCCGTGGATGCGGGTCCGCCGGCCTCGGTGCGTCCGTGCAGGCACCGAGGCGGGCCGGGTCAGACGCGCCGCGCGATGAGCGCCTCGCTCGGAATGCCCCACGGCGCGACACGCTCGTGCACGACGATCTCCCACTCCGGTCCTGCTACGAGCGGTGCCAGGGAGATCGGTCGGCACCCGCCGACGACCTTCGGGGCGAGGCTCCAGACCGCACTCCATCCCGCGGAGGCGATGCGGGACAACGGCGTGTGGCCGGGCGCGAGGCCCGCGAGACAAAGCAGCCCGCCGGGTACTAACGCGCGGTGTGTCGCGGCGGTGGACCGCCGCGCGTCCTCGTCGGAGAGGAGGTCAAAGACATACGTGGAGACAAACCGGTCGCAGGAGGCGGGCGGGAGATCGGGCGGACCGCCGTCCACGAGTTGGACATTTGCGCGCGAATCTGACCCCAGCCGCTCCGTCGTGAGGCCGACCATGATGGGACTCAGGTCGGTCCCGAGGTAGGTCGCCTTCGGCGGCATCGCGGCGAGGATCTGCTCGGCAAGCCGCCCGGTTCCGCAGCCCATCTCCACGACCCGCTCCGCCTCGGCGAAGTGTCCGAGGCGGAGGAGGTGGTCTGTCGCGGCGTCCTCGTACCAGCCCTGCGCGTCTTGCTTCGCGCCCACACGGTCGTAGACGCGACGGGCTTCGGCGGGGGAGAGGGGAGACGGTCGGAGCATGGGCCGACAGACGAAAATCCCCCGGGCGGTGATCCACAGTGGGAGCGCATGGCGCACGGACTGTATCCGCCTCTCCTCCCGACCATGACCGTCCTCTTCCGCTCTGCCCTGATCGCCACATTCGTCCTCGCGGCCGGTTCGTCACAGGCCCAACCCCGGGTCCGGGTCTACTCCCAGATCGAACCGAACGAGCGCTTGACCGAGCAACAGGCGTCCACGATGCTCTCGCGGATATGCGCGGGGGATGAGAACTGCATTCGGGAAGCGCTGGCTGGAGCCCGCGGCGAGACGCCACGGCGACGCCGAGGGACGAGGGGCGGTTCACGGATGTCGGATGCCCTGCGGGACCTCGCAGACGCTGACGGGCTGATCCCGCGCGAGACCTTTGCGGCGTTCCGCCACCCCCGGCAGGCCGAGGCAGACCGATGCCTGGATCAGGGCTCCGTGCTGTTCGCAGACTCGTGCCGAGACCTCGCGTACTTCGATGGGCTCCTGGAGGACTGGGACAACCCGTTCACGGCGGGCCTTGTCGTCCCAGATGGGGCCCCGAATGTCTTCGAGGTCGTTGGGGTGACGACGGACGAGTTCTACGCTGAGCCGTCCCTGGTCCTCGTGCAGGCCCTCGCCAACGGCGCATTCGTGGAAGTGCTTCTCAGCGATGTGATCCCGCAGAGCGTCACCCCGGGGCTGGTCCGAACGGTGGAGGAGACCGGTCGCCGGTCCCGTCGGGATCGGAGAAGCCGCAATCGGTCAGGAGATCGGGTGCTCCGGCTCGTAGGGCAGCCGATCCCGAGTGAGTTCGGCACGACCGCCGGGAGCGCTTCTGTCGTGATGGTCAACGCCGTCGTGCAGGGGACGCGGCCCGGGGAGGACGGCGGGCGCGATGTGTTCATCGAGACCCAGATCAGCTTCCTGACGCCAGGCGGAGACATGGTGGTCGGATACGACAAGGTGCGGACCGGCACGGCGATCACAGGCTGGACCTGGGACGAGTGCTACGGCCCCGGCTACGAGCCGGAGGGTTGGGGCAGCACGGCCTGCAAGACGACCTTCGCGATTCCGAGCACGGGACCGCCCGTCGGTGGCATCGACATCGCGCAGATCCTCGTCGACCGCACGTCTCAGGAGGTCTGGGGCCGACGAGGGACGAGCGATGGGAGTGGGCGCGTCACAGGGGGGACCACGCGCGCGCCGTCTGCGCAGGCGGGGGAGGTGCTGACCATCGGAGCGGCCTCCATCAGTGGGTGCGAGGTTGCCATCTCCGACTCGAACGCCCTGCGCGAGACGGTCTCCAATGGGATCTGTGCCCTCGCGGGACTGGCTGGAGCAGCAGGCGGGATGGAAGCGGCCGTTCTCACCGGTCCGTTCTATGCGTTCGCGAAGAGCACCCTCACGCTCGGTGGCCCCGAAGTCGCCGTAGAAGACATCATGGGCTACACGCAGTGGCTCGTCGCGGAGGGCTACGAGATGGGCGTCGATTTTTGCAACGCGGAGATGAACGTCGGTTTCTCCCTGGAGGTCACGGGCTGCCAACTGGACGTGCTCAACAACCGCGAGGGCGCCGAGAACGCGGCCTGCCAGAGCGGAACCGTCCGCGCGACGTTCACCATCGGCTCCGCTGACGAGTGCGGCGGGCGCAGCGCTACCTGCGACGCGATGGGGGAGCAAACGTGCGCGATGGAGGGCGACTGCGACACCTGCAGTCAGGAATGGGAGGACGCCCTCTGCACTTGCAACTAGCGAGGGCGGCGGTGCTGCGTGCGCGCACCGCCCCTTCAGCGCTACACCTCCAGGACGCGCACCTCGGTCCGCACGCGGTCCTTCGGGATGAGCGCAGGCCAGTACGCGATGACCTCGCTGGGTCTCGGTCGGCCTCCTGCGAACCCGGTCACGGCGCTCGGGCCCGTCAGGATCAGTGGGGCGATCTCGCGTCCGAACTGCGAGACGGCGTCCTTGTCCTTCCCTCGAACGGAGACACGAAGCTGCACCTCGTCTAGGTCCGCCTCGGCACCGAGGTCGGCGGACTCGCGCTCGCTCAGTGCGTTGAGTCCGAGGATCTCCGCGCGGTACTCGTCGAAGGTCAGGCCCAGTGCGTCGAGGCGGTCGCGGAGGATCTGCGCGGCGGCGCGAGCTTTCTTGGCGGCGTCCGGCCAGGCGTAGACGAGGGTGCTGGTGGCCTTCCAGCCATCGGCGTAGGCGGCGGAGACTTTCAGGAAGGGCGTGTCCTCGGCCCCGGTGATGCCATGGACACGGACGCGGTCACCGCCCTCGTCTTCGAGGTGGATGCTCGTGAAGTCCGCCACCACGTCGGGCGTGATGTAATCTGTCGGATCGCCGATCTCGTAGAGGAGTTGCTCGCTGACCGTGCCTCGGTTGACGAGCCCGCCCGTGCCCTCGTGCTTGGTGACGGTGAACGTGCCGTCCGGCCGCGCTTCCACGATAGGAAAGCCGATGGAGGCCATGTCCGGCACGGTCTCCCAGTCGGTGAAGTTGCCGCCGCTGCTCTGCGCGCCGCACTCCAGGATGTGCCCGGCGACGGTGCCTGCGGCCATCTTGTCCCAGTCCTTGAGGTCCCACCCGAAGGCGTGGATCATGGGCGCGAGCGTGAGGCCGGTGTCCGTCGTGCGGCCCGTCACCACGATGTCGGCGCCCATCTCCAGGGCTTCCACGATAGGCCCGGCTCCCAGGTACGCGTTCGCGCTCACGATCTGGTCGCGGACCTCCGCGAGCGGCTGGCCGGTCTCCATGTGCTCCAGCGGCACGCCGTCCGCGAGAAGGTCGTCCAGCGAGTCCAAGAGGTCGTCTCCGGTGACGACGGCCACACGGAGGCCCGTCGCGCCGCGCTCCCGCGCGCCCTGTACGATGGCCTCGGCGCAGGCCACGGGGTTCACGCCGCCCGCGTTGGAGATGATCTTGAAGCCCTTCTCCAGGATGTCCGGCGCGAGTTCGGTGCAGACCTCCACGAAGTCGCGCGCATAGCCCATCGCGGGGTTGCGGAGCTTCTGCTTCTGCATGATCGACATGGTGACTTCCGCGAGGTAGTCCATCACGAGGACGTCGATGGGGCCATTGCGCGCCTGGTCGATGGGGGCGCGCTGGAGGTCGCCCCAGAAGCCCTGCCCGGAGGCGATGCGGAGGACAGACGTGCCTTTCAGAGTGCGGGACATGCGCGGATCGGAAGCGTTTCCGGGAAGCTAGCCGCGCCCGCTCCGTCGCCCGGCGACGACGCCGCGAAGATGTCCGCCTCGGCACCGAGGCGGGGAGGTTTGCCGTGCTCCAGTACCGTATGCTGAGCCGACGGTCCTACCTGCCCCGATGCCCTCACCCGACGAACTGGCCTCCTTCGTTCGCGAGGCGCTCCACCTCGGCCACAGCCGCGAGGAGATCGCCGAGACGCTCCAGCGCGCAGGCTGGACGCGCGAGCAAACGGCCTCTGCCCTCGGAGCCTTCGCCGACGTCGATTTCCCGATCCCAGTCCCGCGCCCGAGGCCGTATGTCTCCGCGAAGGAGGCCTTCTGGTACCTCGTCCTCTTTACGTCACTGTATCTGACGGCGATCTACCTCGGGACGCTGCTCTTCCAACTCATCAACCTCGGCTTCCCGGATCCGACCGACTCCGAATACGCCCGGACGGCGGCTCAGGGGTCGATCCGCTGGGCTATCGCGATGCTCGTCGTGGCGTTTCCGCTGTTCGTGTTCATGAGCCGTCTCATCGGCCAGGCGGTGCAGGAGGACCCGGGCAAGCGCGCCTCGAAGGTGCGCAAGTGGCTGACGTATCTCACGCTGTTCGTCGCGGTGTGCGTCCTCCTGGGCGATGGCGCGACGCTGCTCTACAACCTCCTCAGCGGAGACCTGACCGTCCGGTTCCTCCTCAAATCGATCACCGTCGCGGTCATCGCAGGCTCCGTGTTCTGGTACTATCTCCGGGACCTGCGGCTAGACGACGAGGCGGAATGACGGGCGGCTCTCTCGATCGCCGACTGCTCATCGGCATGGGTGTTGTCGTGGCGGCCTTGATCGCGCTCGGGCTCTTCGTCGTCGGGGGGCCGGGGACGGCCCGGTTGGAACGGCTCGATGAAGAACGCCGTGCCGACTTGCAGCGCATCCAGCGCGCCCTCCGCAACGCGGATCCGCTCCCGGCCTCGTTGAGTGACGCGAGTCTCCGCCTGAACGAGAGTGACTGGACCGACCCGGTCGCAGCCGAGCCATACGGCTACCGGGTTCTATCGGACTCGACCTACGAGCTCTGCGCCACCTTCGCGCTCTCCAGTGACGACCTCGGACGGCCAGTCGCGAGGATCGGGCGCTACGACGCGGGGCGGCACTGCTTCACCGTCGACACCGGCGAGATCCCGTAGCGTCGTCCAGTCCTGCCGCCTCGGTACCGAGGCGGGCGTGGTCAGCGCTCCAGCCGGGCGTTCTCGGTGCGGATCTCGGAGACCTCGCGCGTGCGGCCCGCCGCGAACGCCGCCGGGTACTCCTCCAGCGCCGAGAGCGAGTCGGCCGTGAGGTTGGCGTAATCCTGGATTCTGAACCCGCCTGCTTCCGCCGTGCCGATCACGCGGCGGAAGCGGTGCCCCGTGTCGTTCGGGCCATCGTCATCCTCGGCCAGATCGTAGGTGTACGCGATGTAGTCCAGCGTGCCGCGCTCGGGGTGGACCCAGTAGAGATAGCGGTCTTCCCAGTCGTTTCCGCCGCCCTCGCGCGCGAAGGTGACTTCCAGCCGCTCGTAGCGCTCACCTGCGACCGAATCGGGGCCCATCGCGCGGGCCTGCACTGCGGCGTCCGAGAGGGCGGCGGGGAGCGTCGCGAAGTAGACCACGGAGTTCACGTCCGTCTCGACGGTTCCCTGGTTCTCGGCTGGGATCGTGACGGGCTCACCGTCCACAGTCCGCGAGAGGCCATCATTGTCGAGGAGGTCGATGACCTCGCGGCCTCGCTCGTCGGTGGTGGTGCGGGTGTAGCGAAAGCGGCCCCCATCGCGCAGGGCCGTGAAGGGGGCGCCACGGAAGGTGAAGCGGAGGGTCGCGCCATCGAGGGCGTCGGAGCCGTGGGCAGCCTGGACCTGGCGGACGAGCGCGACGGCCGCCTCGTCGCCCTGAGGGCCAGTGGGATCAGGCTCGCAGGCCGCGAGCGAAAGGACGAGCAGAAAGGCGAGAGAAGAGCGCATGCCCGATGGTACGAGTGCACCCGAGGGGTGACTGCGATCTCGAACTGGTGACAGCCAGATGGCACTCCCTGGGTGTGTACTATCGGTACCTCTCACGCACTGAGCACGACATGCCAGACTTCTTCGACCGCGCCGTTGCCGATGACCTCCTCGCGCGTATCGATCGCCTGACTCCCGAAACAGAGCCTCAATGGGGCAAGATGAACGTCGCGCAGATGCTCGCGCACTGCTCCAAGCCGTTCGAGGCGGTCTATGACGAGGAGTACCTGCGCCAGAACCCGAAGCCGAATGCCGTGCTGCGGTTCGTTCTGCGGGTCCTCGCGAAGTCAGCGGTCGTCGGTGACAAGCCGTACAAGCGGAATGGAAGCACGGCACCGTCGTTCATCGTGGCGGATGAGCGGGACTTCGAGGCGGAGCGGGCGCGGCTGAAGGCGTTCATCGAGCAGGCGCACGGAGAGAGCGCGGCGGCGTACGACGGGCGCGAGTCGCACTCGTTCGGTGTCCTCAGCGCTCGCGAGTGGAGCACGCTGTTCCACAAGCACACGGACCACCACCTAACCCAGTTCGGGGTCTGAGGCCGTCCGCCTCGGTGGGTTCGCGGACCCGCCGAGGCGGGATGGACCCGTTCCGTGAACCCGCTACGCGTACGGCGATTGCTGTGCAGCGGTGGCGAGGCGGGCGGCGTCCTGCGCGATGACCAACTCCTCGTTCGTCGGGACCACCCAGACCTGCGTCCGGCTCGCGTCAGTCGAGATTCGGGCCTCCTTGCCGCTGGCGTCCTCGTTCGCGGCTGGGTCCACCTCGATGCCGAGGTCGGCGAGGCCGGCGGTGATCTGCTCCCGAATGGGTGCCGCGAACGTCCCGATCCCTGCCGTGAAGGCGAGCACGTCGCAGCCGCCGAGGACGGCGAGGTAGCGACCGACGTAGCTCTTCGCGCGGTGGCAGAACACGTCCACGGCCTGTTGGCAACGGCGGTCTCCGGCGGCGGCCTCTGCGAGAAGGTCGCGCATGTCACTGGCGTAGCCGCTCAGGCCCAGAAGCCCGCTGTAGCGGTTGAGCAGCGCATGGACCTCAGCGAGCGTCATCTCTTCGAGTTCCACGAGTTCGAAGACGAGGCTCGGGTCTAGGTCGCCGCACCGGGTGCCCATCACGAGTCCCTCCAGCGGCGTCGCGCCCATGCTGGTGTCGACGCTCTGGCCGTCGCGGATGGCGCAGGCGGAACAGCCGTTGCCGAGGTGCAGCGTGATGATGCGCGAGTCGGTGTAAGGGACGCCTGCCAGCTCTGCGGCGCGACGGCTGACGTAGCGATGGCTCGGCCCGTGGAATCCGTAGCGGCGCACCTTGTGGCGGCGGTAGAGCCGGTTCGGGAGGGCGTAGAGGTACGCCTCTGGCGGGAGCGTCTGGTGAAAGGCGGTGTCGAAGACAGCGATCTGCGGGAGGTCTGGGAAGAGCGCCTCGGCGGCCTCGATGCCACGCAGGTTGGCGGGGTTGTGGAGCGGCGCGAGGTCGAACGCCTCGCGGATGGCCTCCTTGACCTCGTCGTCTACGAGGGCGGCCTCCGAGAAGGACTCGCCGCCGTGTACCACCCGGTGCCCGACCGCCTCGATGGGTCCGAGTGGGTTCCCCGCCTCCTCGCTGGTGGCCTGCGCGTCCTTGAGCGCTGTGAGGAGGACGTCCAGCGCCTGCCCGTGGTCCGTGGCCGTGACGGCCCGCTTGCGCGGCTTCTCGCCCGCGACGGCGAACCGCCCGAGGGCACTCACCGCACCGATCCGCTCCACGGTGCCTCCCGCGAGCGTCGCGCCCGTCTGGGCGTCGATGAGGTCCATCTTGAGGGAGGACGAGCCAGCGTTGACGACGAGGACGATCACGAGCAGGAGCGAGGGTGCGCGTCCGGTACGCACAGTCTCGCGCGGCGCTCCCGCTAGCCCGCGACTCCCCCCGCCTCGGTCCCGAGGCGGGGTCGGTCAGGTCTCGAACAGGGCCGTCTCGTCGGACGGGCTGTCGTCGGCGGGCGGGCCGTCTGGGTCGAAGCGGCAGCGAACCATCGTGCCCCCCTCTGGCGCGCGCTCCACGTCCAGCACGCCGCCGATGGCGTGCGCGCGGAACCGCATGCTGCGCAGGCCAAGACCCACGCGATCCCCGCGCAGCGCGGCGTCGGAGATGCCGGATCCGCTATCACAGATAGTCAGCGTGGCGTGGAAGCCGTCTGGGTCGTCCTCCGCCGGATGTGCGCGCAGGGAGATGTGGACAGTCTCTGCCCCGCCGTGCCGGATAGCGTTCGTCGTGGCCTCCTGCGCGATGCGGTACAGGTGCTCTGCGCGGAGGTCCGGTGTCACAGCCACGTCGCCCTCGAAGGTGCAACTGACGGCGTACGCCTTGCTCATGTCTTCCGCCAGTGCGCCGAGGGCGGCGGGAAGGCCCTCGCCCGCGAGATGGGTGGGGAGGAGACCCTTCGCGATGGTGTGCGCGAGGTCGAGGGCTTGCCCGATCCGCTCACTGGCAGCCGTGACGGATGGTGCTTCGGGGTGCTCGTCGCGCTTGAGAGAGGACGCGACGCCGGAGAGCGCGAACCGGGTGCTCGCCAGGACCTGCCCGAGGCCGTCGTGGAGGTCGCGGGCCATCCGCTCCTGTTCGCGAACGGTGGCCTCGGAGACGGCTCGCTCTAGGCGTCGCCGGTCCGTCACGTCGCGCTGTGTGGAGACGTACGCCGCTGGCGTCCCGTCGTCGCCCGGGATGGGGACGACCTCCCATTCCAGCAAGAAGGGCGACCCGTCTTTCCGGTAATTGACGGACTCGCCAACGAACGGCTCGCCCGCTTCGAGCCGACGGCGCAGGCGCGCCAGAACCGCGCGGTCGGTCGCGGGCCCTTGCGTGATGCGCGGGCTCTCGCCGATGACCTCATCCGCCTCGTACCCGAAGACGCGCGTGTAGGCGGGGTTGACGTACTGGATGCGGGGGCCGGGGGCGTCGAGGTCTGCATCCGTGATGATGACCGGATCCCGGAGCGACTCCACGGCGGCCTGAAGCCGACGGCGCTCGCGTTCGCGCACGACCTCCTCCGTCTGGTCCTCCATCACGTAGGAGCAGAGAGCCCCCGGCGTGTCTTCGAGCGGACTCGCGACGATGCGGAGGTGCCGGACGCCCGCAGTGCTGGTCCCGGAATCCCAGGGGTAGCGCGTCTCGAAGGCGACGGCCTTGCCACTGGCGGTGCTGGCCTCGAACTGCTCCGCCCAGCGGGTCGCCTCGCGTGGGGAGAATCCGAGTTCATCCAGCGCCTCACCCTCCACGGCGTCCAGCGATAGGAACGCTCGCATCGCCGCGTTCGCGGAGCGGTGACGGACCACTCCATCCGCGTACTCCACGATGCCCATCATGAGCGGCGAGCTGTCGTAGAAGGCGCGCAGGAGACGGTTCTTGTCGGCCAGTTCGGTCTTCGCGACTACGCGTTCCGTGACGTCGTTCTGGACGCCGATGAACGAGGCGACCTCGCCGGTGCGGTCCAAGACCGGCGTCAGGTAGAGCTCGTTGTAGAACACCTCGCCGGTCTTCCGGTAATTCCGCAGCACCACGACGGTGGGCTCGCCCGAGGCGATGGCGCGGCGAAGCTCCGCCAGTCCAGGACGGCCGTCGAAGCCGGGCTGGTCGTCGTCGCGCGTGCCGTCTGGGCGGAACTGGAGAAAGCGGCAGTTGCGCCCGAGGATCTCATGTCGTTCGTAGCCCGTGGCTTCCAGGAAGTTGGCGTTGGCGAAGACGAGCGGGTTGTCTGGCAGCTTCGGGTCGGTGATGACCACGAGGTTGTTGGTCGCGTCCAGCGCGCGGCGGTAGAGCGCGGCGCGGTCTCTCGGCGCGATGTCCGGTTCCAGAATCGGCCGCACGAACAGAAACACATCGCCGATGGCGAGCGGATCTCCGCCGTCCTCGTCCGGGGCGATCATCGAGACGTTGGCCCATCGCGGGGCCCCCTCGGGTCCGAGCACACGCACGTCCCAGGAGCCGCTGCCGAGGACATCGAAGCTGGATGGGATGCCGGACTGGTCGTCTGGGTGAACGAGGCTGTGGAACGTCTGGTCGATCAACTCGACGGGGTCGCGGCCAAAGGACCGCTGTGTCTGCGGGCTGGCGTACACGATGGTGCCTTCTGCATCGACCGCGAGGACGGCATCGGGGATGGCGGCGGCGAGGAGCTCAAAGCCGCGGTCTCCGCGCAGAGCGTCCGCCTGAGACTGGGGCATTTCCTTGTGTGGAGCAGATGTGTCCGGGAGAATACGCCGTCTCGCGTGACGCGTCACTCGGGGACAGGGATTTCCCACGCAGGGGAGAGGGATCCGTCGCGCAGGAGAGCGTCCGCGAGCAGCAGCAGGCGACGCTGCTCGGGCCATCCGAGGCGGGTAGCCGCAGTCTCGGCCGGAAGCCACGCGAGTGCGTCGTGCTCGTCGCACAGCGTCACAGCTCCCTCCACCTCGGCGGCGAAGGCGGGGGCTAGCGCGACGGTGTCTCGGTGCCACTCATAAAACGTGTTCACGCTCGGCAGCGACCAGAAGCGCCGCACCGTGAGCTCTGTTTCCTCGCGCAACTCGCGCAGAGCGGCCTCCCAGGCGGTCTCGCCGGGATCGATCTTGCCGCCCACCATCCGCCAGGCTCCCGCATAGGCGTGGCCCTCGGCGCGACGGAGCACGAGAAACTCGCGCGTGCCTCCGCGCTGGCGATACGGGTACACGTCCACGACGCGGACGGTCGCGAGGGGAAAGGCATCGGACATGGGCGGAGAACGCGAGCGTCGGAGCCGGGTTCATGCCGAAACGACCTGCATCCCATGAGCGACATCAACTGGACGTTCGTAATCGTCACCACGACGGTCGGATTCTTCCTGCTGGCGTTTATCCTGCTCTACCCCGTCTACCGGTTTATGCGCCGCGAGGAAGACATCGCGGAGGACTGGACGGACGAGGCCATCGCGCGTCGGCAGCGCCAGTCGCGAGGCGGTCGGGTGGCGAAGCGGGGAGAGGGGAGGCGAAACGGGTGAACCTGTCGGCTGCGCCCGCCTCGGCGCTGTAGTGGAGGTATCGGGGGAAGGCGCGATCTGGTGATGGGATCTTCGGTGTGGCTCCACGTCGCCGATGCGTGCACCAGTGATACGGGACGGCTTGATGGCGGCCTGGAGATCGGTTTGCTTCCTGCAGCTTCCCTGGAACCCTGACGCTGGTCAGAGGCTACAGGACCCGCCCCTCTCTTTCCTCATGTCCCGTCTTCTCCTCGTCGCTGCCCTGGCAGTGGCTCTTTCGGCTTGTGGCTCCGAAGAGAACGCTGATCCTCCTGCTTCTATCGCGGACACGGCCGAGGCCATCGAAGCGATGCCGCCCGCTGGTACCGACTCCGCGGTCTCCGGGCCGTCGGCTCCGCCCGCACTCTCGGGTGCCACCATCGTCGACCGTGTCGCCGAGGCGGGCGATCTCACCACGCTGAGCCGCCTCCTCCGAGAGAGTGACGTCGCGGACGACCTTGCCGCCGAGGGGCCGTTCACGCTCTTCGCCCCCTCGAACGAGGCGTTTGCCGCTGCGGGAGATCTCCCGGCCGACGCGGAGGCGGTGCGTTCGCTTCTCCTCGGTCACGCTCTCTCGTTCCGCATGACCGCCGTGGACATGGACATCGAGCAGTCCGTTCAGTCGGTCGGTGGCTCGTCCATCTCGGTCGTGCCGGGATCGCCCCCCGCGGTCTCGTCGGGCGGCTCCCGCGCGATGCTCGTCCGCACGGACCTCGACGCAGCCAACGGCGTCGTCCACATCATCGACTCCGTTCTCCGTTAGGAGACGGCGTCGGCTCTTCTCTTCTCCTCCCTGTCTCACCCTCCCCTTACGGAGGCTGTGAGATCGCCCTTCTCCCTGTGAGCCTGGCGCTCACGACCTGCCCGTCTCGTCCCATGTCTGCTCCCGTTCATGTTCTCCTCGGCGGTTCCGGCGGCATCGGGTCCGCGCTGGCCCGCCGTCTCCGCGAGGCGGGCGATACCGTCATTCTCGGCGCGCGCGATGCTCAGAAGCTCTCTGCCCTCGCGGGCGAGATCGGCGCCGAGGCATTCACCCTGGACGCAACGGAGTATGCCCAGGTGGAAGCACTTGTGAAAGGGGCTGCCGAGCGCCATGGTCGCGTGGACGGCGTCGTCAACCTCGTGGGGTCCATCGATCTGAAGCCTGCGCACGCGATGAGCGTGGAGGCCTTTCAGCAGGTGCTCCAACTCAACCTGCACACTGCGTTTTACGCCGTCAAGGCCGCTGCGAGTGTGATGACGAAGAACCGCGATCCGCGAGGTGGAGCGGTGGTCCTGATGTCGAGCGTGGCGGCGCGGTACGGCCTGGCGAATCACGAGGCGGTGGCCTCGGCAAAGGCCGGGATCGAGGGCCTCGTGCGGGCTGCCGCCGCCACGTACGCCGGTCGCGGGATCCGTGTCAACGCCGTGGCGCCGGGGCTCGTCCGAACGCCGTTGGCGGGGCGGCTCGTCGCGAGTGAGCAGGCCGTGGAAGCCTCGGCTGCGATGCACCCTATCGGTCGAATCGGCGAGCCGCAGGATCTCGTCGGTGCCCTGGCGCTCCTACTGGATCGCGAGCAGGCGGGCTGGATCACGGGCGAGACGATCTCCGTGGACGGCGGTTTCGCGCACGCCCGGCCTCGGTAGTCCGGGACACAGACGACCTCGCCTGCCTCGGTCCCGAGGTGGGAGGAGTCGTGGCTATCGCCGCTCCAAGACGATCTTGAAGGTGGCACCGTGGCCGGGCTGGTCTTCGGTTTCCAGCCTCTCGCCCGCGCGGATGACGCGCGCCTCGTCGGTCCAGTACAGCGCGGGCGGGGTGCCCTCGTCGGCGGTGAACGCGAGGCGGCCGGTCTCCGTGAAGTCCCAGGTCCCGGAGAGCGCGATGTCGGTCCCGGGTGAGTGCGCGAGGATGCCTTCGGGCACGGTCCGCGAGCCGGTGTAGGTTTTGTCTCCCGCGAGATCGATGGAGAGCGAGCCCCCATTCGCGAGGACGTCCACGCCACCGTCCATCTGGCTGGGCTCGGTGAAGGCGACGGCCTCGTAGCGGGCGGGGGCGTAGAACGAGCCGTTCGCGTCGCAGCCGGAGAGCGCGAGGAGGGTGGCGAAAAGGGCGAGGAGGCGCACGAGAGACAAAAAAGTGACGGCCGGAGTCTAGGCTCCGATGCTGGGAACGGCAAGGGTACACCTCTGCCACTGCGCGTCGTCTGGCCCTTTCGGTCCGCCCGCCTCGGCACCGAGGTGGAGTCAGCCGCCTGCCGTTTCTCTGCCGAGCTGGCTCCAGAAGTAGCTGTAGATCGTGGCCCACATGGTCGCCTGCTGGGCGGGCGTGACGCCGGAGCCGTGTCCGCCCTCGGTGTTCTCGAAGTAGAACACGGGTGCACCCATCGCCTCCATCTTCGCGGCCATCTTTCGGGCGTGGCCGGGGTGGACGCGGTCGTCGCGGGTGGTGGTGGTGAAGAGCGGGCGGGGGTAGTCCGCGTCTGCGCTCAGATTGTGGTACGGCGAGTACTCGGAGATGAACGCCCAGTCCTCGGGGTTGTCCGGGTCGCCGTACTCCGCTACCCAGGAGGCGCCCGCGAGGAGCAAGTGATAGCGCTGCATGTCCAGCAGTGGCACGGAGATCACGACGGCCTCGAAGAGGTCCGGGCGCTGGGTCATAGCGGCGCCCGTGAGCAGGCCGCCGTTGGAGCCGCCTCGGATGCCGAGGTGGTCCGGTGATGTGATGCCTCGTGCGATGAGGTCTTCTGCGACAGCGAGGAAGTCGTCGAAGGCGCGCTGGCGGTTCTCGCGCTGCGCGGAGCGGTGCCACTCGGGGCCGAACTCGCCGCCGCCTCGGATGGTGGCGAGGACGTAAACGCCGCCACGCTCCAGCCACGTCTTGCCCGTCAGGCCGCTGTACGAGGGCGTGAGGGAGACTTCGAAGCCCCCGTAGCCGTAGAGCTGCGTCGGGTTGGAGCCGTCCATCGCGAGGTCCTCGCGGTGGACCACGAAGTAGGGAACGCGGGTGCCGTCGGCAGAGGTGGCCTCCAGTTGCTGCACGGTGAGGCCCTCGGCGTCGAACATCGCGGGGAGGCGTGTGACTTCCTGGATGGAACCGTCCGCGTTCGCGAGGTAGAGCGTGGTGGGTTGCAGGAAGGAGCTGTAGGTGAAGAAGAACCGGTCCTCGGTCGGGCTGGAGGTGGTCACGTTCACGCTCCCGAGGGTGGGCGCCTCGACGCGCTCGCCGACCCACTCGGAGCCGTCGTGGCGGAAGCGGTGGAGTTCGCCGTTGACGTTGTCGAGGAGCGAGACCAGGATCGCACTCTGGGTGCTCGTGGTGTACTGGATGGTCTGGCGCTCGTTGGGCGCGAGGACGGTGTCGAAGTCGCGAGAGCCGCTGAGGAACGCCTCGTACTCGATGGCGAGGAGCGTCCCGGCGCCGTACGTCGCGCCGCCGACCTCCCAGTCGGTGCGGAGGTAGAGCGTCAGGTGGTCGCCCACGAGGCCGGGGTCGGCGTCCATGGGCACATCGAGGCGGACGAACTCGCCCTCGTGGAGGACATGCGTGGAGCCTTCGAAGAAGCTCGGCCGGTGGAAGAAGGCAGGCACGATCTCGTCGCCCCGGCGGATGGCGCCCGCCCAGGTGCCCACGTCTGCCGCGTCGCCCTCGAAGACCGTCGTCGCCTCCGCGAGCGGCGTGCCGCGCTGCCAGCGCTGGATCACGCGCGGGTAGCCGGACTCCGTCATCGAGCCCTCGCCGATGTCCGTCCCGACGAGCAACTCGTCCTCGCTCATCCACACCGCGCCGCCCTTAGACTCGGGCAGGAAGAAGCCGCCGTCCACGAACGTCTTGGTGGTCAGGTCGAACTCGCGGATCTCGACCGCATCCGCGCCGCCGCGCGAGAGGCGGACGAGGCAGCGCTCGTAGGCGGGCGCCAGGCAGGCGGCGCCTTTCCAGGCCCAGTTCTCTCCCTCGGCCTCGTTCAGCGCGTCGATGCTGAGGAGCGTCTCCCACTCGGGATCGCCGCCGAGGTAGCTCTCGAACGTGGTGCGGCGCCAAAGGCCGCGCTCGTTGTCCTCGTCCGTCCAGAAGTTGACGAGGTGGTCGCCCATGATGCTGGGGTACGCGATGCGCTCGTCGGAGGTCAGGACCGACAGCGCATCGGCGTAGAGGTCGTCGTAGGCGGGGTGGGCCTGGAGGGCCTCCAGGGTGGAGGCGTTGCGAGACTCGACCCATTCCATCGCGCGCTCGCCCTCCACATCTTCGAGCCAGAGAAACTCGTCGGCGGGCTGGGCGGACGCGAGGGCAGGGGCGAGGGCGAAGAGCACGAGGAGACGGCGCATGGAGTCAATGGCGGGGAGCGGCCGGAATCTAGGTCCAATGTCGCCCCGGCTTCTCCCGCCTCGGTACCTCCACGGAGACACCGAGGCGGAGCCGGGCGAGCCAGCGAACGTGTGGTTGTTTCCGGCGGGACTCGTACCGTGGAGTTCACGCCGTCGCTTTCGGATGGCTTCTCTCGTTCCACCTTCCCTCTTCTTCCATGTCATGCCGCGACGCCCACCTGTTCTACTTCGACCCCAACGACGGCAGAAAGGGGAAATGGGTCAAGACCGAAACCACCTTCGGGTGCTGCTACGATGACAGCCGCGCCATCTGCCGCCTGTGCGATGACTCGCTGACCCTGATCCAGAAGGCCCGGACGATCATTGCGGCCACCTATGGGCAGACATACAGCCGGTTTAAGATCTCGAACGGATGGGGGCCTGCAGGTGGCGGGTACCTGGAGTTCAACGACTCGACCGGCGTGTTGAGGAACGAGATCTCAGACGGTCCTGGAGACCCCCCGTACCCCAACGTGATGTTCTGGATCTTCGCGTCCCCGGCCATGTTCGCCGCCATGCTCAACGACGTGGAGGGCGCGAACAACAACTTTGTGCACCAAGGCATCGTCTCGACACGGTCGGCGAGCGGAGTCTACAGCGGCATCGTCATGCTGAGCGTCGGGATCTACGAGATCGCGGAGTCTCTCATCGCCGCGCACAAGTATTCCATCGGACCGGCCGGTCCAGAGATGGAGGGATGCAGCCTCGGTGGGACTCTGACGTTCGACCTGAAGTCAGACAAGGCGTTCGTGGCCGCGGTGGGATCCAAGGTCGTCTCGTCGCAGAACCCGATGGTCCCTGACACGATCGAGCACCACGTGTTGTGTCAGGCGCCCATCCAGCGTCGCCACCTCTATCGCCTGAGCCCAGGTGCAAGCAGAGGCTACGCGTACACGCTTGTCGATGTGACGGTCTAGATCTGTTCCCACCTCGGTACCTCCACGGAGACACCGAGGCGGGCGGGGTCATCCCGTGGCGTCGGCTCCGTAGGCGGGGGCCTTCGGGGTGGCCTGCTTCTCGATGTAGTCCACGATCATGCCCGCGACTTCTTTCTGCGTCGCGTTCTCGATGCCCTCCAGGCCGGGCGAGGAGTTGACCTCCAGCACGAGCGGCCCGCGCTCGCTCCGCAGCACATCCACGCCGCCGACGCGGAGCCCGAGCGCCTTGCACGCGCCGACGGCTGCCTTCCGTTCGGCGGGCGTGATCTTGGTCAGGCTCGCGCTGCCGCCCCGGTGGAGGTTGCTGCGGAACTCGCCCTCGGCGCCTTGCCGCACCATGCTCGCCACCACCTTGTCGCCCACGACGAGCATCCGCACGTCCGCGCCGCCTGCCTCCTGGATGAACTCCTGCACGAGCAGGTAGGCCTTCATCCCGCGAAAGGCCTGGATGACGCTCTCGGCTGCCTTGCGCGTTTCGCAGAGCACCACGCCCACGCCCTGTGTCCCCTCCAGCAGCTTCACGATCACCGGCGGCCCGCCGACCGCTCGGATGAGGGCATCCGCAGAGTCCGGGTGGTGGGCGAAGGCCGTACGCGGTAGCCCGATCCCCTTGCGGGCCAGCAGTTGATGGCTGCGGAGCTTGTCGCGAGAGCGTTGAATGCCGACGCTCCCGTTGAGACACCACGCGCCGGTCGCCTCGAACTGGCGGACCACCGCGAGGCCATAGAAGGTTACGCTCGCGCCGATGCGGGGAATGACAGCGTCGAACGGCTCCAGCTTTTGCCCCTCGTAGTGCACCTCGGGGCCATCGGGCGTGAGGTGAGCCGTGCAGTGGAGCGTGTCGAGGACGGCGAGGTCGTGCCCGCGTGCCTCGACCGCCTCGATGAGACGCCGGGAGGAGTAGAGCGAGGGGTTGCGCGAGAGGAGAGCGATCCGCATCCGAAGGGGAGAAGAGGGAGCGCACGATACCCCGCCGCACAGCGTTGCGCTATCCCCCCGCGTGTTCCTTCACGGCTCTCTCGATGGCTTCCATGAGGTGGTCCCAGTCCGCAGCGGGATGCTTGGTGACGGTGAACCACGTCGGGACGAGGAGCAGGCTCTCTACGCCCCGGATGGCAAACAGCGCAGCCGCGAGCGCGTGCCCCTCGGCCTCGCGGGCGGAGTGGAAGGCGAGCTGTCGCTCCTCGGTGAGCGTCGCGCCCTCTACGTCGAAGCGGAGGCTGTTGGGGTTGGGGGTCGGGCGAGCGCGAACCATGGAGGAGGCGAGGGCGGGTGCGCGTGAACGGGCCAGGTGTTCGCTCATGTTCCACGAGGCTGTGGCGAACTGTGTGCCCCGTCGCCGGTAGAGTCGTTTCTTCCAGTCCCCTCTCCCTCTCGTCCATGTCGTCCGACCCGCCTCGTGGTCGCCCCTCCGCCTCTCACGGCGTATCGCCCGCGCCCGGAGGTCATCAGCTTCCCGCACGTCGGGGCAAGCTGGAGCGTGTCCAAGACCACGTCGCCGCGATCTCAGCGGACTTGCGCGAGTACGTCGAGTTGCGAATCGCGCTCACGAAGGCGGAGATCAACGAGACGATCGACGAGAAGACTGCTCAGGCTAAGGAGAAGGCTAAGCCGTTTGGTTTTTTCGCCGCTGCGGGGTTCTTCGCGCTCTACTGGCTCGGCTTCACCTTCGCCCTCATCGCAGCGGGCTTCGCGTGGATCTTCGGCGCGGACCCTGTCTTTGGCCCGGCGTTCTTCGGCATCCTTGTCTCGTGGGGCGTGCTGCTCCTCTGTGTCGCGATCCCTGCTCTGATCGGACGGCGTCTGCTGAAGAAGCAGGAGGTGGAGGCCAAGGCGAAGAAGGTCCAGAAGAGCGCCGAGGCAGACGATACCCTCCGTTCAGTATCTCGCCAGATCCAGGAGTAGGACTGCACCCACGCCCAGCCGAGCGCCGCCCAGACTGATGTCCGATCTCTCCATCCCGAATGCCTCCACCCCCGTCGTCCAACCCGGGGAAAACCTCAAGGGCCTCTCGTCCGCCGATCTCAAGTCACGCCTCGACGCTCGACAGCGCGATCTGACCTTTCACGTCCGCGCCCTCGGTCAGGAGTTGGGCCTCGTCGCGGACGATGTCGTGGTGGGGGAACGCCCGCTCCTCGACCGGGTGCGAGAGCGTCCGCTCGCGGCCCTGGGCCTGGCACTCGCAGCGGGCGCGACCCTCGGATTGCTCTGGGGGTTTGGTCGCCGCGCTCGCAAACGTCCGGGCCCCGATCTCGCCGCCGATGTCATCCGCTACCACAGCGTCGCCTTCCGCGAGGCCGCCGCCCGCCGCGTAGCGCGAGGGGCGAAGGTGGAAGATGCCCTCGCGGAAGAAGCCCGCCGCCGTCCCGTGGTGTTCGTCCCCGCAGACGAACAGCCCGCCATCCTGGAGGAGAAGTCGTCCACGCGTCAACTCATCGACACAGCGTTGAAGACGGCTGTCGGCATCGGCGTCAAGACGGCATCCGACCAACTCACGAAGAAGCTGACGGGCCACGAGGAGACCTTCGAGGCGCTTCAGGACGCGTGACGCCGAGGTTGCTCGGGAAGGGGAGAGGCGGTTCCTCCCCAGCCCGCCTCGGACCCGAGGCGGGCGTACCTGGGGTGGTTCGGGTCCCGTGTCCCGCCCAAACCGACGCGCGGCCCGCCGGAGAACCGACGAGCCGCGCGACGTGAGAAGAGATGGAGTCTCGTCTCAGATCTGGAAGACGACGAAGATGCCGAGGCCGACGAGGACCGCAGCCGTCGCCATCACGGGAATGAGGCGGTGCATAAAACCGGGGGGTTGAGGGAACCCGAGTGGTGGGATTGTGAAGATTCGCCCGGGGATGCGAATCGCGCCGAAGGTACAGGCAGGGCCTGTGCAGGGCAAGGAGTTGGGACCTCTCACGGAAATAAAGTTGTCCGGGAGTACGCCAGGCGGCGCGATAGCTTCCGGCTACACCCTCTGGTTATGCGTCTCCTGTTTCGTCTCGCTGCCCTGCTCCTCATCTCCGCCGGGGGCTCCACGCCCGCCTCGGCGGAGCGTCCGGCGTACCCAGCAGTTGTATCCGCAGACACGGTCGAGGCCCCTGTCACGGCAGAGCGCGCGATGGTCGTCAGCGGCCACCCGGAGGCGAGCCGCATCGGCGTGCGCGTGATGCGTGAAGGGGGCAACGCGGTGGACGCAGCCGTGGCGACCGCCTTCGCGCTGGCGGTCGTGCTCCCCGATGCCGGAAACGTGGGCGGTGGCGGCTTCCTCCTGTGGCGCGGCGCGGACGGTGCGACCACCTCGTTCGACTTCCGCGAGACGGCTCCCGAGGCGGCCACCCGCGACATGTTTCTGGACTCCCGGGGGCGCGTCGTGCCGGGGCGGTCCACGCGAGGCCACCTCGCGGCGGGCGTGCCGGGGACCGTCGCCGGGCTGCTCCTCGCACACGAACGGCTGGGCTCACTGCCGCTGGAGCGGTTGATGGAGCCCGCTATCGCGCTGGCACGAGACGGCCAGCGACTCACCGGTCGCAACGCCTTCCTCTTCAATCGCTACCGGCGCGACTTCGAGCGGTTCGAGAGCACCGCGCGCGTCTTCGTCCGCGAGGACGGCGAGCCCTGGCAGATCACCGACCGTTTCCGCCAGCCCGACCTCGCGCGTGTTCTGGAGCGAGTCCGCGATGAGGGGCACGATGGCTTCTACCGAGGCGCGACGGCGGATCTGATCGTCGCGGAGATGGAGCGGGGTGGAGGGCTCATCACGCACGAGGACCTCGCAGGCTACCGCGCCATCGAGCGCCCGGTGCTGGAGGGCCGCTATCGGGGGCGCCGCGTCCTCACAATGGGACCACCTTCGGCGGGGGGCATCGCACTCCTCCAGACGCTTCGCGCGATGGAGCCCTATGCGTTGCGAGACATGGGCTTCCATAGCCCGGCACATGTTCACCTGACAGGCGAAGCGCTCCGCCGCGCCTTCGCGGATCGCGCCCGCTGGCTCGGCGACCCCGACCGTGTGGAGGTGCCCGCCCTCGCGCTCATCGACAGTGCCTACGTCGCGCAGCGGATGGCGGACTTCGACCCGGACGCTGCGACTGCGAGCCGGGCCATCGCGGGAGGCGAGCCGTGGACCGAGGGCACGGAGACGACGCATCTCTCGGTCGTGGATGCCGAGGGCAACACCGTCGCGCTCACGACGACCATCAACGACTACTACGGCTCGAAGGTGGTCGTGGACGGCGCGGGCTTCCTGCTCAACAACGAGATGGACGACTTCGCCTCGACGCCAGACGCACCCAACCTCTGGGGCCTCGTGCAGGGCGACGCCAACGCCATCGCGCCCGGCAAGCGGATGGTCTCTTCCATGACGCCGACCATCGTGGAGGACAAGACCGGCCGCCTAGCGATGGTGACGGGCTCCCCCGGGGGTGCCCGCATCATCTCGACCGTTCTCGCGAGTATCGTCAACGTCTTCGATTTCGGGATGGACGCGCAGACGGCGGTCACGCTGCCGCGCTTCCACCACCAGTGGCTCCCGGACGAACTGGAGTACGAGCGAGGCGTGCCAGACTCGACGCTCTCGGCGCTCCGCGCGCGCGGCTGGCGGTTGGATCGGCTCTCGCGATTCGGCGCGGCTAATGTCATCGTGGTGCGCGACGGGGCGGACGGCTCGCGCACGCTCGAAGGCGGTGCCGACCCTCGCCGCGACGACAACGACGCGCGGGGATTCTGACTCAGCCCGCCTCGGTGCCGAGGGGGACAGGGGTGTGGTACGAGACGCCCTTGCCGGATGGGCGCGATGGTGGTGCATGGGTCGCTTCCCCGACCCTTATCCCAGCTTCGCGACGAGTGCTGCCAGCGCGGCGGCCGGGTCCTCCGTTACGCCCGTGTGGACGGCTGAGGCCTGGACGGAGGTAGACCGGGTAGCTGTCAGCCAGTGGAACCGCTCGGAGGGCGGGTACTTCCCGATGGGGCCTTCCCCGGCGGCCACGCGTTCCATCGCGCCGAGGTACCGCGCGAGGAGGTCTGCGTTGAGCCCGTCCACGCGTGCCGCGAGGCGGGCCGGGTCCTCGCGCCACGCCACGCCGATGAACCGCTTCTGGCGGCACTGCACGATGGCCCCGACCGTCGTGCAGTCGCCCCAGCAGACGTTCGGGACGACGCGGATGAGGGCGTAGTCGTAGGCAGGCATCCTAGCGGCGGTACGCGAGGGGGGCGTCGTCGGTGGGAGACTGGCGGGCCTGCTCGGCGGCCTCAGCCCAGGCACGGGGCGCGGCGAGGCGGTGCCGGAAGAACCGAGCGTACGCCTCGCGGTTGGCCTCGGCCGTCTCGAAGGGCGGCGTGCGGCCCTCGAGCGCGTCCATGAACAGCTCGTCCGGGATTTGCGCGAGGATGGCTTCGATCTCGCGCTCGCCTACTCGCGGCGCCAACCGGGTGTCGGCCTCGGGGATGCTCGCGGCGATGGGGAGCAGGACATGGTCCTTGATCGGCGCGAAGGGCGCGCGGGCGCGAGCCTCGTCCACGGCGTCCCAGTTGTGGTGGAAGTAGAGCGCCGCGCCGTGGTCGATGAGCCAGAGACGCGCGTCGTCTCCGGCGACGAGCAGATTCGGGTTGCGGGCTGTCCGGTCGATGTTGGTCGTGAGCGCGTCCAGCCAGACGATCTCCGCCGCGAGAGCAGGGTCCACGAGGTCACTCGCCGCGACGGGGTCGTACGGGAAGGCGCCTTCGATGAACCCGAGGCTGACGTTCAGGCCCCGGCTGCCGCGCAGGATGTCTTGGATTTCTGGGTCGGGCTCGGCCTGCCCGAAGTCGTCGCTGGCGTAGAGAAGCGTCAGTTCGGGCATCGGAAGCCCGAGTGTGTCCGCGATGCCGCCGACGATCAACTCTGCCAGTAGCGCCCTCGCACCCTGCCCCGCACCTCGAAACTTGGCGACGACGAGCCCCCGGTCGGTCTCGACCACCGCAGGGAGCGAGCCGCCCTCGCGCAGCGGCGTCACGTAGCGGAGAGCAGTGGCAGTGGAAAGAGGCAAGGCGAAAGGCGAAAAGCGAAAGGGTTCTATCGGGGAGCCGGGAGAAGTTCCGCCACGCTGCACGCGGTACGTACTGCGTAGGGTGCGAGTGGAGCTGGACGGGACATGTAAGCTCAGGTTGGTCCGTAGTCAGGTTCGAATGCCCACGTATTCAGGCGGCGGTAGTGACAAAAACTCGCGGGCAGCATACGATTCGGTTGGCTGCACCGTACGGAGGAGACCCTTCATCCTAACCTTTATGAAACACCTCCCCGCTCTCGCAGCCGCTCTTCTCCTCGCAGTCGGAGCCCAGGCGCAGTCCCCGCTCACCGATTCTACCGGTACCTACGTGCAGCCCATCTTCGGATATAGCGTTGTGGGGAGTCAGGGCTCGGCGGCTATCGGCGGCGTCGCGCTCGGCACGCGCGTCTCGGACAACGTGGACCTCGGCTTCCGGCTCTTTGGAGGCGACAACTCGTTCAGCGGCACGTCGCTGGTCGTTGGCGGTGGCCCGACGCTCGGTGTCAGCGGCTCGCTGGGTCGGTTCGATGCGTACGCCAACCTCGCGGGGACGGCCGTGTTCGGCGAGACCCTCTCTGCTGATGCTTCCAGCGGGCTGCAATCCCTTGGCCTCCAGTCCAGCGCGACGCTAGGGTACCCGCTCGATCTCGGCCGAAGCGTCCGGCTCGCGCCCACGCTGGGTGCGTACGCGAACGTCTGCACGTCGTTCGTGGAGGGTTCGCCGGGCGGTCAGTGTGCAGAGCTCGGCGCCCTCGCGGGAGTGGATCTCGCCTTCCGCGCTCTTGGCGCCGAGGTGTCGGTCCCGCTGCTCGTGCCCATCAGCATCATGGGCTCCACGAAGGGTGCTGCGCCCGGAGCCTTCGGCCTCCAGTCGCTCCCCGCCACGTCTGGCCTCCGCATCCGCTTCTAGCGGAGCGAAACGTTTCCGACCTCCCCCGCCGCGGTACCGAGGCGGAGGGCGTCAGGTCGCAGGACGCCACATCCCGACGTGCGTTGGGCCGCCATCCGGGAGTGGGATTTCGTGGCGTACCTCGAAGCCATGCGAGCGGTAGAACCGCTGGTTGACCTCCGTGGAGGTTTCCAGGTACGTCCCTACCCCGTCTGCGTCCGCGCGCTCCAGACCGGCACGGAGCAGCGCGGAGCCGAGGCCCCGGCCCTGTGCCTCGGGCGCAGTTGCGAGAAGGCCGAGGTACCAGAACGGCTCGCCCGTCGGGTAGAAGGGGTCGAAGGCTTTGTACGTGCGCCAGACGAGTGGCAGTCGCCGTAGTCCCACCGTCCGCACGAGAGCCGGGAGGCAGGCCACCTCGCGCCATCCGAGTTGGTCGAACGATTCCGGTGGAAGCCAGAGCGCGAGCGCGTCCACGTCACCCGTGGTCTCCGCCAGCCCAACGGGGCGGTAGATCCATCGCAGGTAGGCCGCGTGCTCCGCTCGAAAGCGGTGGACGCGCGAGGCGGCGTCGGGGTAGATGTGTGCGAAGAGCGGGTCGTCCGCGAAGGCGTGGGCGGCAGCATCGAGCGCGCGAGGCGCATCGGAAGAGGAGAGACGGCGGACTTCGGGCATCGCCCGTCAGAGCAAGTGATCCGCGATGGTACGCGCGAAGGCCTCTGCGTCGAGTGAGGAAAGCGCGTGCTGCACGCCGGGGATCACCCACAACCGCGCGTCCTGGAGCTGGCGCGAGAGGTGCAGCGCGGACTCGGTGGTAAACAGCCCGTCGCGGTCGCCGATGCTGACGAGGGCAGGATGGTCCACCTCGGCAAGCGCGGCGTCCGAGATCCAGGCGTTCGGGAGGCTCTCCGAGAAGGTGACGATGCGGCGTACGGCCTCGCGCCACTCTGCGCCATGAAGCGATTTCAGCCGGGCAGCGACGCGCTCCGGTACCTCGCGAAGATCCGCCGTCATGTTCTCCACTTCCACCTCGGTCCACTGCGTGTTCGTCGCGTGCAGCGCGAGACGGGAGACGAGGTCCGGCCGTCGCCGCGCGACCGTCAGCCCGACTGCCGCGCCGAGCGAGTAGCCGAAGACCCGCACGTCGCGCAGATCCAGGTGGTCCAGGACGGCCTCCACACCCTCCGCGAATCGGTCCCAGGTCATCGCACGCTTGTCGTGGGATCTGCCGTGGCCGGGGAGATCCAGCGCGATCACGCGGAAGTCTTTCGCCCAGAGAGGTGCGAAGCGCTCCATCTGCTCCGCCGTGCCGAGGGCGCCGTGCAGCGCGAGGAGGACCGGCCCGTCCTCGTGCCCGGTCTCCCACCCGATGACCTCGCGCCTATCCACCGCCACGGTCAGCGCGCGGCGCTCGGGCGGCGGGCTCATGCACAGCTCCACGAGGACACCCGCCGTGTCTTTCGGGTGGAGGAACACGATCTGCTTGCCGTCCGCACCAGGCTGGGGCGTCTCGCTGAGGAGCCGGATGCCGAGGCTGCGGACTCGCTCCATCTCCGCGCCGAGGTCGGCCACCTCGAAGGCGATGTGGTGCAGGCCCGGGCCGCGTTTTTCGAGGTGCTTCGCGATGGGGGAGTCCTCCGCGATACTCTCCAGCAGTTCCAGCTTCGGCGCAGCCTCCGCCTCGCCTCCATCGCCGAAAAACACGGTCCGAACGCCCTGCGTAACAACGACTTCTGTCTTGTAGGGCGCGCTCGCGAGGAGGCGCTCAAAGAGGTCGCGCGAGGCATCGTCGGCGGTGATGCCGAGGTGGTCGAGGGTCATCCGAAACCGAGAGGGGACAGGAAGGGGGAACAGACAGGGTGAAGCGCGCCGATCCTACACCCGCCGGGTAGGTGGTAGCGCCGAGGGGACGATCAAGGAGCGCTCCTCCCGGAAGAGACGTCACGCACTCTGTACCTCGGCGTCCTCTTCCATCCACCGCACAAAAGCGTCCGCGAAACGCGCAGCGGAGCCGGGGGCGAGCGGGAAGTACAGCGACGGTTCGACGAGTTCGAGTTCCATGAGAGCCCAGGTGCCATCGGCGAGGCGGACGAGGTCGGGCCGTGCGTAGAGGAAGGTGGAGCCCGTGAGTGCGACAGCCGTTTCTAGCGCCCGGTCCGTGGCCTCGCGAAGCGCTGAATCCGGCTCGATGGTCTGGAGGTGGCTGCCGAACTCCTCCTGCACGCGAAAGTCGCCACTCGCGGGGGTCTTCTGGATGGCATGGCTGTACGAACCGCCGAAATAGAAGAGCGACGCCTCGCCCCAGTCCACGACCGACTGGATGAAGGGCTGCGCCATGTACGGCCGGTCCGCGAAGGCTGCCAGTGCCCTGGCATCCGCCGGTGTGCCCGCCTCGGTCCCGAGGCGGAAGGTGTCGTCGGCTCCTGCCCCGATGGTCGGCTTGATGACGAGGGCATTGCCGAGGCGGCGACGGGCGTCCGCGAGGGAATCAGCGCTCAGGCCGTGGCCCCAGACGGTCGGCACGACGGGGACGCCGTGGGCCTCTAGCTCGCGGAGGTAGGTTTTTCGAAGGTTCCACCGGACGACTCCCAGCGGATTCGCCAGCCGGGCGCGCGAGCCCTCGATGGTCTCCAGCACGGCGAGGAAGGCCTCGGGGTCGTGGTGGTAGTCCCAGGGCGTACGGAGGATGACCGCGTCGAAGGTGTCCCAGTCTGCGCCGGAGCGCCATGCGACATCGGTGACGTGCCAGCCACGCTCGGCTAGCGGTTCTTTCGCGAGATGGTCGTAGGCGATGAACGCATCGAGGTCGTCCATCGTGAGGAAGGCGAGGCGGCGCATCAGGAGCAGGCGGTATGCCGCAAGTTCGCTCACACGGCGCGGTCTCGGTACCGAGGCGGGCGACCTCAGCCTATGCCGCTCGGGCGGTCATGCTAGCCGCGGCAGTGCGCTGGAGCCAGAACACCAGCACATCGTCCTCGAAGCCCGGCTTCTGGCTCCGCTGGAGCATCCACGAGAGCAACTCTTGCACGGGCTGGTCTGCCGTTCGGGCCTGCCGCGCAGCCTCCGCGACGCCGGTCTCGCCGAACATCGCGCCGGTCCGGGCGACCTGCTCGTTCAGTCCGTCTGTGTAGCAGAGAAGCGCGTGTTCCGGCGGGAGGTCCAGCGCGTAGTCGCGGTACTCCGTCATCGGGTCGAGCCCGAGGATGAGGTCGGAGTGGTCCACCATCCCGGCGCCCTGAGGACCGACGAGGATGGGGCGGCAGTGGCCTGCGTTGGTGTAGATCACGCGGTGGTTCCTGGGCTCCCAGCGCATCAGCAGCAGCGAGGCGAAGGTTTCCTCCAGCACCTGATCGTTGATCAGCATCTCGTTGACGCGCTGCATCAGGGCCGCCGGGGAGACGGTCGTTTTGAGCATCGCGTGGATGGTGCTGCGGATGTACGAGAGGAAGCTGAAGGCGTAGAACTTGGCCTGCAGCCCCTTGCCCATGATGTCCCCGACGGTGATGAGGTAGGAGCCATCGCCTGCTGGAGCCCAGTCGAAGAGGTCGCCACCTCCGTCTTCCTTCGGCTGCGAGAAGAAGACCGTGCGATAGCCGTCCTCCACGGGCATGTGGCGTGGGAGCAGCTTGTCCGAGAAGTCGCGTCCGATGCGGGAGTTGAGCTTGGTCTGGTAGGTCTGGCTCCGCTGCACGATCTGGTCGACGCGACCGATGAGATGGTCGATGTCGAACGGCTTCGTGAGGTAGTCGTCGACGCCTTTGCGGAGGCCCTTCTGGCGGCTGAGATCGTCGTTCTTGGCCGTCAGGAAGATGAAGGGGATCGCCTGAAAGCGGGAGTCGCTGCGGAGGGCCGCGAGGAGGGCGAACCCGTCCATGTGCGGCATCATGATGTCCGAGACGATCAGGTCCGGCGGATTCTCTTCGATGAGCTGGAGGGCGTGCTCTCCGTGCATCGCAGAGCTCACGTCGAATCGCTTCCCGAGGCGGTATTCCAAGAGGCGCCGGAGCGTGGCGTTGTCCTCGACGACCAAGACGGCAGGACGGGCGGTCATCGGGAGGAGGGATGCGAGGTGGGAGGAGCGCCATCGCCCGAGAGGTAGCCGTCGACGAGCTCGTCGGCGATCAGGGCCTCCATGGGCTCGAAGTCGGCGGGACGGAAGAGGCCGGCGAAGACGGCGTCGCCAGGGTTGGCAAGGCGGAAGGAGAGGCGCTGTCGATCCTCGCCGGCGGGGCGATACTCCAGCGCACGTGTGCAGGTGATGAGCATCAAAAGACCGCGACCTCGCTCGGACGGGGCGGGGGCGTCCAGCATCGCGCTCTGCGCCTCAAGCTGTCCTAGGAGGTCGAAGCCGAGGGAGGTGTCTTCCACCTCGACGTAGACATCGTCAGCTTCGACAGTGACGGTGAGGCTGATTTCAGGCGGGCGCTCCACGAAAGCCGCGTGCTGCACCAGATTGGCGATCCACTCGTGGACGGCGAGCCGGAGCACGATCTCGCCGTCGCCGTCCAGCGCCGGTCGGAGCGAGGCGTCCTCGGTCCACGTGTCGAACAGAGCGTGGACCTCGTCAACGACGGTCTCGAGATCGTAGAAGTGGTGCGTGCTCATGGCACGAGGCGGCGGTGCCGAGGGGAGCGACCGAGGGTGCCCGTCGCGCTACGCCGTGCCGGTCGGCCGGGCAGCCTGGGCAGCGTGCTGCGCCTGGACGGCGGCGTCGACGGTCGGGAACTGGCGGAACACCTTGTAGGTGCGCGTCAACTGCACGACGACCTGCACGGGGCGGCTGACGCTCGCGAAGACGACCTGCCCGCCCGTGGGGGTGAGCTGACGGTACAGCGAGAAGATGACGCCGAGGCCGGTGGAGTCGAGGATGCCGGTGCCGGAGAAGTCCAGCACGAAGTAGCGGACGCCCGCGCGGGCGTGCTCCTGGCAGGCGGCCTTGAACTCGGCCGCGTTACGGAAGTCGAGGGCCTTGCCGACGCGAATGACGACGGCGGAGGGGGAGGTCTTCTGGATGGTGAAGCTCATGGCGCGAGGGGGCGCGTAGGCCGGAAGCCCGGCGGTGAGGGTGGGGAGTGCCACCGGGGTATCGGCAGGCACGGCACCGGGGTCGAATATCGTACCAGGGTCTCTCCGAAACGGGCCCTTCGGAGGGCCGGGAGGGCACGAACGCGCGACGATGCGCGATTCCATAGCGCAGGACCGTTCCGCACGCCTGGCTCCAACGGGCCGGTTTCCGCTCGCCTGTCTCTACGGCGCGGGACGATCCGAACCCTCGCCGGGCGATTCGTAACGCTCTCCCCACCCTCGTGAAGTCGGCCTCGTGCCCTCGGTAGCTTCTCAGATGCCTCGCGCCATTCCCGTGCTCTTCCTCGCGATGACCTCGCTGGCGGTTCTCGTCGGCGGGTGCTCGCGGCCGTCCAGTGGGCTGCCGCCGGGCACGACGGTGGAGGATCTGCCGGAGGGCGAAAGCTGGGACGCCGAACTTCGGATCTCCACCGAGGGGCGCCCCTCTCTCACCCTCGCGGCTCCCTACATGGCCCGCTTCGACCGGGCTGACACGAACTACGTCTACCTCGGTCCGCCGCCCGGCACCCCAGACTCCGTTCAGGCCCGCATCGCGGTTCGCCTCTTCGGCGACGACGGCCAGCCGACGGCCTCCATCGCAGCCCGGCAGGCGTGGTACTACGAGAAAGATGGTCGCCTCGTCGCAGATGGACGGGTGGTCGCGGAGACCTTCGGGGACGAGAGCACGAGGATCGAGGCTGCGCGCCTCCGCTACACAGAGGACGGCCAGTTCTCCGCCTCGGGCAACGCGGACGTGGACCTGCGCGGCCAGCCGAGTGCTCGAATCCAAGCCCAGACCGTTTCCGGGGCCATCAGTGGCGGGCGCTACACCGCCTCGGGCGATGTGAGCGTGGACGCCGGGAGTGGCCGGACGCTCCGGGCCTCGCGTGTGACGTGGGACGGGTCGCGCTTCCGTGCGCCGGGCGCGTTCCAGTTCATCGGCCCGGGCGAGCGAATCCGGGGCGTGGGGCTCGTCGCCACCGGCGATCTCTCGCGGTACTCCTTCTCGCGCGTGCGCGGGGAAATCGAGGTGCAGGAATGACGGGCTGGAAACAGGAAGCTGTGGACGCAGGTGGGCCCGCCTCGGGACCGAGGCGGGGGAACCTGAGCCGCCATGGGCGGATGGTTGGACTTCCGTGGGTCCTGGTCGCGCTTCTCCTCGTGGGCATCGCCAGCGCGCCCGAGGTCTCCGCCCAGACGCGAACCATCGAGATTCTCAACGCTGACGAAGGCGAGACGGTCAGCGACAGCCTCACCGGCGAAGTCTCGCGCCTGATCGGCAACGTGCGCCTCCGCAGCGACACCACCTCGCTTCGTGCCGCTCGCGCGACGATCACCGACAACCGGCGCAACGCACTCCTGGAGGGCAGCGTCCGCATCATCTCCGGCGACGACACGCTCACCGCCGACCGCGTCACGTACGACGCCAGCACCAAGCAGGCCGTCGCGACGGGGAACGTCCGCATCGGTGCAGAGGGCGGTGTGCTCTTCGCACCGACGGCCACGTACAACTCGCGGGACAAGCGCGCGACGTTCGAGGGCGGGGGGCGCATCCTCCAAGACGGCGCCGAACTCCTCGCGCCCAGCGGCACCTACGAGACCGAGCGCCGCTTCGCCGAACTGGACGGCCCGCTCACCCTCCGCGACTCCGTCACGACGCTCACGGCTGAGCGCGGCACCTACGACGCCCGCTCGCGCCGCGCGGATGTGGCCGGTACGGTCCGCCTTCTCCGCGAGGCCGACCGCCTCGATGCGGACTCGCTCGTTTACTTCCGCCGCACCGAGCGCGCCCGTGCCTTCGGCGATGTGGTGCTGGACCGGCCCGGCACCGAGGAGGACAGCCTCCGCCGAGGCCTCCTCTTCGGCAACCGCCTCATCTACGATGGGCAGGCTGAGACGGCCGCGATGACCGCAGAGGGCCGCGCCGCGCTGGCCGTCCTCCTCGACCGAGACTCCACTGGGACCGCTGTCGATACCACGCTCGTTCGGGCGCTCTCCTTCTCTGCCGCCCGCGAGACGCGCGACTCGCTCTCCGTGGAAACGCTCACCGCCGTGAGGGAGGCCCACCTCTGGCGCGACGGCCTCGGCGCCATGGCAGACTCGGTCTCCTTCGTTCGCCTCTCGCCTGCCGACTCTCTGACGGATGCGCCCTCGCGAGACCGCCTCGATCTTTTCGGCGGCACCCTCGGCCTCGCACGTCCGACCGTCTGGGTCCAGGGCTCTCAACTCGTCGGGGACTCGCTGCGGATCCTGACCGGTGCCCTCCGCGATTCGGTCTTCGCGACGGGCAATGCGTTCGCGGGACAACTCGATTCCACCCTCGGACGCCTGAACCAACTCGCGGGCGAGCGGATGCTCGGGATCGTCCGCGAGGAGGCGCTACGGCGTCTGACCGTTTGGCCCGCTGCCCAGGCTCTCTACCACCAGGCCACCGCCGAGGGCCTACTCGATGGTGCCGTGCGGGTCGGGGCGGACAGCCTCGTGTTCCGCTTCGATGCCGAGAGCGAGCTTCGCGAGGCGGGCGTCTTCGGCAACGTGGACGGCACCCGCTACGGCCCGACCATCGTGCCTGCGGATCGCCTCCCGGGCTTCGCCTTCGACCCGGATCGCCAGCCGGCCCGAGACAACCTCCTGACCGGCTGGGAGGCCGACTGGCTCGCGAAGCACCCAGACTGGGACCGCCCACCGCCTGACACGGTCCTCGGCGCGGAAGCGTCCGCCGACCCTGCCCGCCTCGAGACCGAGGCGGAGGAACCCGAAGCGGAGGAGCCGAACTCTGATTCAGCCGAGACACCCGAGGCGCCCCCCGATGCCACTGCAGCCAATGAGTGATACAGTCCTGCTCGTCCTCGCCGTCCTGGCAGCCCTCGTGCTGCTATTCGGACGCCACTTTTTCTTCGCGCTTCCTGCGTGGGTCGCGGCTCGGCGCGAGGGGGCAGACGTGGGACTTCGGACGCTCGCGGGGTACTCGTACAGCAAGGCCCGCCCGCTCCGCCTCGTGCGCTCGCAGGCACGGCTCCGCGCGGCGGGACTGGAGGCCGAGTTGGGAGATCTCGCGGTGCTCGAAGTCGCCCGCGTGGACACGTCCGAGTTCGCGAGCACCGTGGAGGCGCGTGCCTCGCGAGGTCTGCCCACGGACCTCTACGAACTTTCCGCCGTGGCGCTAGAGGGCAAGCTGGACCGGCACGGCCTCGCGAAGAATCCCGTCCAGAGTCTCCTCGCGGACCCTGACCGCGCCACGCCCGAGGCGGGGTAGGTTGGCGGTCTCCTTTCTCGACTGATGTCTGATTCCACTCTCCTCGCAGCCCTTCGTGGCCTCGCCTACGTCGCCATCGGCGCCGGGTCGGCCGGGATGCTCTACACGATGCCGTTCCTCTGGTCGTCGCAGATGGAAGACCTCGTCGGGGCCGGGTTTCCGTTTGTGGGCGCGACGATTCTGCTGGTGGGTGGGCTGATTACTCTCGCGCTCACGCTTCGCCCAGAGGCGCCCCCCCGAGAGGAACCCGGTGCAGAGCGTCGCCAGCTGGCTAGCGAGACCGCCCGGTTGACCGAAGCCCGCAAGGCGCTGGAGGCTGCTCGGGAACGGATCGAGTTCGAAGAGCGCGCGACCCGTGCCGCGATCCGCCGCCCCGAGTGATGGAACAGCCGTCCCCACTCGTCCTCCGCGCCGAGGGTCTCGTCAAGCGCTACCGCCGCCGAACCGTCGTAGATGGCGTCTCGCTCCGTGTGGAGGAAGGCACGTGCGTCGGGCTGCTCGGCCCCAACGGCGCGGGCAAGACGACGACGTTCTACATGACCGTCGGGATGGTGCGGCCGGATGCGGGCGATGTGTTCCTAGGACGCGAGGGCGGAGAGGAACGCCGTATCACGCGCACGCCGATGTACAAGCGCGCCCGCCTCGGCATCGGCTACCTCGCGCAGGAGGCGAGCGTCTTCGCGCAACTCACGGTGGAGGACAACATCCGCGCAGTGTTGGACTTCCAGAAGCTCGCGAAAGAAGAGAAAGAGGCGCGCGTGGAGCGTCTCATCGGCGAGTTCGGTCTCGAAAAGGTCCGCCGCTCCAAGGGCTACCAGCTCTCCGGCGGCGAGCGCCGCCGCACCGAGATCGCCCGTGCCCTCGCGACGGAGCCGCGCTTTTTGCTATTGGATGAGCCCTTCGCAGGGGTCGATCCCATCGCGGTCGAGGACATCATGCGCATCGTGGCGGGGCTGCGCGAGAAGAACATCGGCGTGCTCATCACGGACCACAACGTCCACGAGACGCTCGCCATCACGGACCGCGCCTACCTCCTCTACGACGGCCAGATCTTCACCGAGGGCACCGCCGAGGAGTTGGCGGCCGACGAGGAGGTCCGCCGCCGCTACCTCGGAGAAAGCTTTACGCTGGAGCGCTACCGCCCCGCTAGCGACTGACCCCGCCTCGGCATGCTCACGGACCTACCGAGGCGGCCGGGGTTACGAGGGAGTCGCATCGGAGAGCTCCGCCTGCCGTGTCTCGCGAAGAGAGTGGAGATACGCCTCCGCCTCGCCCAAAGCGGCGTCCAGGTGGGCCGCAGCGGCGGACACGCCGTCTGACGGAGCCGCGCTGCCCTTCTGGAAAAGCTGCACCTCAGCGCCAGTAGGAAGCGCCGCCCGCGCCTGTTTCACGCTCCGCTCGATGGTCTGCATCCTGTCCTCGGACTGCTGCCGGGTGTGGCGCGCCCGATCCCGTTCGGCTTGCGCATCGCGCGACGCCTTGACGGCGAGGATGATCGCCTCCCCGCTGATGCCGGACACGATGGCCGTCCCCACGAGGGCGAGCCACGTCTCGGGCGCATTGAGCGTGAGCACGACGAGCGCCGCTGCGCCGCCGACGATCACGTTGGCGACGTAGCCGACCGTGATCGTGGAATCGGTCTCAGACCGGCGGCTCAACTTCCCGCCGTCTGTCGCGAGGTCCGTCACGAACCCGCCGAATGCACCCAGCGCGAAGACGAGCGAGAGCACGGCGAACAGTTCCCAGCCCTTTTCCACATCGAACGGACTCTGGGCTGCGACCGAGGCGATGGCGACGGGGGCCGCGGCGTCTCGTACGGCCTCCGGGCGCGTCTCGGTCGTGTCCGAGGAGACCGTGGTGTCTCCGGCAGGCGAACGTTGAACGAGCGTGTCGGAGTTCTGCGCGTGGACCGGCGCAAGCGCGAGCAGGGCGAGAATGACGATGAAGACCGAGAGATACCGCACGGGATAGAGGGGGAGGAGTGCCCCCACGGTACGACTCCGGGCTCAAACGGCGAACGCGATGCCCTGGCGTCGCCCGCCTCGGGACGCCCACGGACGGACCGAGGCGGACAGGGCCAAACAAGAAGGGGGCGAGCCGGTTCATGGCTCGCCCCCTCGTCTGGCCGGAGCCAGCGGTGTTAGCGCGTGATGGTTAGCACGCGCGACTGGAGGATGGTCTCGCCCTCCACACGAAGCACGTAGACACCGGCCCGAAGCGTGCCCGAGCGGAGCGTGAACGTGCGGGTGCCAGACGCCAGCGGGCCCTCATACACGGACTCGACTTCGCGGCCGAGCATGTCGACCAGCGTGACGGAGACGACGTCAGACTCTTCGAGCGTGAGGTCCACCGAGGCACGGTCGCGCATCGGGTTCGGGGTCACGTTGGAGAGCGTTCCGCGCGTCAGTTCGGTCTCTTCGTTCGCGACGGAGGACGTGAACTGGACGTCGAGCCACATGTCGGCGGAGAAGTCCGTCCAGGCCTCCGACATGTTGAAGAGCCGACCATCGTTCCACAACTCCCACTGGTTGGGGTTGTCGCCGCCGAGGCCACGGTCTACCGTGCCCTTCACGAAGAGATCCTCCACGCCAGCGCTTGCGGGCCACTCGATGCCGACGCAGAAGCTCTCGGTGATGGTCTGTGCCGTGGCGAGCGTATGAACCGTCGCCTCGGTGAGTGCACTGGGGTCCGTCGCCGTGATCGTGGTGACGTCGAAGGTCTGGCGGTACGTCTCGGTCTGGGGGCCTGCACCGTCCTGCCCACCGAAGCCTGGAGCGCCGGTGTAGAAGACGATATCGTACGAGGTGGTCACGGGAGAGACCGCCCGCGTGAGGAACAGGTCCACCTGCGGCACATCGATGGATGCCTGCCCGCCCGGGAGATCGAAGCAAGAGTACTTGCCACGATCACCGAAGCTGTTGGTGCCCCAGACAAAGCCGCCGCCCTGTGCGGTATTGGTGATCTGGGAGTCCGTCGCGGGGTCCACGTAGCTGAGGACCGTCCCGCCGCGTTGTGCGGCCTCAGTGGCCGAGACGGAGGAGACGGGTGTGGAGATCCGCTCCTGTGCAGAAACGTCCACGCTTCCGACGAGGAGGCCGAGCGCGAGGAGAGGGAGAGAGTAACGAGAGATCATGGGGGATCGGGGGGTGGGGAAACCGATGAACACCGCAAGATCGCCGTTGAGGCCACTCCGTTCAACGTTTTCTTCAACGAACGTGTCCGCATTGACCTGTGGGCGTTGGTCCTACGCAGCTTCGAGGGCGCGCTCCAGGTCGGCGATCAGGTCCGCCTCGTCCTCCACGCCGACACTGAGCCGGATGAGAGAATCCGACAGGCCCGCCTCGCGACGAACCTCGGCGGGGATGCTCCCGTGCGTCATGCTCGCGGGGTGCGAGACGAGGCTTTCCACGCCGCCGAGGCTCTCCGCCAGCTGGAATGCGCGCGTGCCCTGCATCACGCGGACGGCCGTCTCGATGGCGTCGTCCTTCAGCACGAACGACACCATCCCGCCGAAGCGCCGCATTTGCTTCGCCGCGACGGCGTGACCGGGGTCGTCCCCGAAACCCGGGAAGCGAACGTGGCCCACCTTCGGGTGGTCCCGCAGGAAGTGCGCGACGGCCTCGGCGTTGTCGCAGTGCTTCTCCAGGCGGAGGTGGAGCGTCTTCGTGCCGCGAAGGGTGAGGAAGCAGTCCATCGGCCCCGGCACTGCGCCGACGCACTTGATCAGGAACCGCAGCTTTTCGTTCCACTCGTCGTCGCTGGTCAGGATGGCCCCCCCGACGAGGTCCGAGTGGCCGCCGAGGTACTTCGTGGCGGAGTGGATCACGAGGTCCGCGCCGAGGGCGAGTGGCTGCTGGAGGTACGGGCTCGCGAAGGTATTGTCCACCACCACGGTGATCCCTCGCGCCTTCGCGCGTTCCGCCAGGGCCGCGATGTCAAAGACGCGCAGGAGGGGGTTCGTCGGTGTCTCGATCCAGAGCATCTTCGTGTTGTCCTGGAAGAGCGCCTCCACATCCACTGGGTCTGCGAGGTTGGCGAACGTGAACTCTAGCCCCCAGGGCTCGTGCACTTGCCGCATGAGCCGGTACGTGCCGCCGTAGAGGTCGTCTGTGCTCACGATGTGATCGCCCGGCCGGAGGCACTTCAGGATCGAGTCGATGGCCGCGACGCCGCTGGCGAAGCAGATCCCGTGCGTGGCGCCCTCAAGTGCCGCGAGGTTGCCCTCCAGCGCCGTCCTCGTCGGGTTGCCAACGCGCGCATAGTCGTAGCCCTGGTGCTCATCCGGGGCGGACTGCACATAGGTACTCGTCTGGTAGATCGGCGTCATGATGGCGCCAGTGGAGGGGTCGGGGACCTGGCCGGCGTGGACGGCGAGAGTGCCAAAGCGGGCGTCGGGGATGTGGGCCATGATCAGAGAGAAAGGGGAGAAGCGGAAGGGAAAGGGAGGGGTCCAACGGGCCGACACCTGACCACGGATTCCTGTCCATCGATGAAGGTCGCGCGAGAGCGCCCGCCTCGGCACCGAGGCGGGAGGACCCGAGCAGAAAGAAACGAGGGGGCACAGCCAGAGCCGTACCCCCTCGAAAGGCAACTGTGCCGAGCAGGACTAGTCCATGCTCACGCCGGCGCACTCGGCGGCATCCTCCGCCTCGTCGGCGCGGCCGAGCGAGTTGTAGATCTGGAGGAGCGAGGAGCAGACGGCTGGGCGCGTGGTGTCGCTCGCGAGATCGCGTGCGGTCTCCAGCGCATCAATCGCCATGTCCAGGCGCTCGTCGCGCTGGCCGATCAGGGCGTCGTACTCCTCCTGCTGATCCAGGGTGAGTTCACCCGCCTCGGTCTCGATGCGGCCCGCCTCGCGGAGGTGAGCGACGCCGAGGTTGTAGAAGCCGTCCGCGTTCTCCGGGTTGAGGTCGGTCGCGATCTCAAACTGCTCGACGGCGTCCGTGAACCGTTCCACGCCGAGCAGCAGCGTGCCGTAGTTGTAGCGGATCAGCGGGTCGTCCGGGAAGTTCTCGATCTGTTGCTCGAACTCCGTGATGGCGCGGTCGGTCTGGCCGCTGGAGGCGAGGGCGTTGAGATACTCCTGCTCCAGACGGTCCCGGTCGGGATCCATGTCGCCGATGTTCTCGCGGGCAGCGGAGAGCACGTCGAGGGCCTCCGAGCCGCGGTCCGTGGAGAGGTAGGCGCGGGCGAGGTAGATGGAGGCGTTGGTGTAGCTGGGCTCAAGCTCGATGGCGGTCTCGAAGGCGCTCGCGGCTTCCGAAGGAGCATCGCTAAGCAGCTGCGCCAGCCCGAGGCTGAAGTGGCTGCCCGAGGAGTCCGCGTGGATGGCGATGGCGCCCTCGAAGAACGGGATGGCGTCCGCAGCAGGCGAGGCCTCCGTCTGGAGGTTCTCGTTGCCGCCTTGCATCAACACGGCCCATGCGTAATCGCCCATCTGGATCACCTCCTCGTCAGCGGGAGCGACGCGGAGGGCAGTCTCTGTGGCCTCGCGAAGATCTGCCACGATGGGGCCTTTCCGAAGGGTCGCGGCCTCGCTCATCTGGGTGCCCAGCACCCGGATCTTGAGCGTCAGAGCCTCGACATTCTCTGGATTGGTCTCGAGTGCCCGGTTGAGCTGGTCGATGGCCTCGGTGTAGTTCTCTTGCCGCAGCGCCAGCTTGGCGCTCTCGACGTTCGGGTCGCTGGAGCAGCCGTCTGCGCCGCCGAGGAGCACAGCGAAGATGAGGAGGACGGGAAGGAGAGAAAGTCGGGATCGCATGGCGTCAGGTGGGGGTGCAAAGGCGCGCGTCGGCGGCAGGGGCCGGTGAGACCGGCGCGCAAGTCGGCCGGGGAGGCGCCCGGAAGCTACGCTACCTTGCAACGTTCGCCTCTCCTTAAGGGTCCCTTACCTGCTCCTCTGACCCATGCGGCCCGGTTTCCGCGCGTTTCTCACCAACCTGATCGATTACGCCGGTCTCTTTCCGCCCGCGACGCTGGACCTCGGCCCCGCGATCCGCAACCACCTGCGCTACCGGCTGGGGCCGGATGCGTGGATGCTCGAACGGTTCATCGTGCCCGCTGCCCGCCTGTCGGATCTCGACGCGTTTGCAGACGAACTGCGCGAGAGCGCGCGAGCCGCTGGCGAGCCGGTCCGCTTCAGCGTGCTCGGCCTCGGTGACGTGCCCGGCGGTCTCGCCGAGGCGACCGAGGCCACGTTCGACGTCGCCCGGCAGTTCGAGGCACGCCACCGGGGATCTGTGCGCGCCGACCGCTTCGAAATGCGCACCACGCCCGCCGAGGTGGACGCCGGTCTGGCTGGTCCGCTCCTCGCGATGGATCTCGGGGCAGACGATGCTCTCGCGGTGGAGGTGCCGCTCGTCGGGGAGACGTACAGCCGCGACCGGGCGGAGCACGCTGCACATGACATCGCCGAGACGAACGCACGGTTGAGCACCCAGCGCGCGGCGCTCAAGCTCCGTTGCGGAGGGGTCACGCCCGACCTTGTGCCGAGCGTTGAGTCCGTCGCCCACGCCATCGTGTCGTGTCGCGATGCAGGCGCCCCGTTCAAGGCGACCGCCGGGCTCCACCATCTACTCCCGAACCACGACGAGGCGGTCGGCACGCGGATGCACGGCTTTCTCGGCGTCTTCGGCGGCGCCTGTCTCGCCCACGCTCATGGCCTTGATGCCGATGCGCTGGCAGAGGTACTGGACGACGACGATCCGGCCCACTTCTCCTTCGCGGATGACGTTGTGTGGCGCTCGCTCCGCGTCTCGCCCGAGACGGTCCAACACGTCCGTCAGGTGCGCGCCCTCTCGTTCGGCTCTTGCTCCTTCGACGAGCCTCGCGACGACCTCCGCGCCCTCGGTTGGCTGGGGGAGGGAGGATGAGGAACGGGGGAGAGGGGCACTGATCGCAACCCGACGCATATCCCCTTCCCACTTCGCCTTTCTCTCTTCCCGTGACGTCCTTTCTCGACCTCTCCGCCGACACCGGCTTTGGCCTCCACAACCTTCCCTACGGCGTCTTCTCGACTGAGGCCGACCCCTCTCGACGCGTCGGCGTGCGGATCGGGGATCAGGTGCTAGACCTCGCGTACCTCGAAGCGCACGGCCTCCTCGCAGTGCCGGGCGCTGGTCGGGCGCCGGTCTTCCGCGGGACGTTGAACGCGTTCATGGCGCTCGGCAAAGACGCCTGGGATGCCGTTCGCGGGCGGCTTCAGGACCTGCTTCGCGAGGATGGTCCCGGCGATCTGCGCGAGGCCGCCACCCATCGCGCGAGTGCCTTCGCGGACCTCGCGGAGGTCACGATGCACCTCCCGGCTGACATTGGGGACTACACGGACTTCTATTCCTCGCGCCAGCACGCGACCAACGTGGGCACCATGTTCCGAGGGCCCGAGAACGCCTTGATGCCGAACTGGCTGCACCTCCCGGTGGGGTATCACGGCCGTGCCTCCAGCGTCATCGTGAGTGGGACGGAAATCGTGCGTCCCAAGGGCCAGCAGAAACCCGATGACGCGGACCCCGTCTTCGGCCCGTCGAAGCTGCTCGACATCGAGTTGGAGCTGGGCTTCTTCGTCGGTCCTGGCAACCCTCTCGGCGGGTCGATCTCCATCGACGAGGCGCGGGATCAGATCTTCGGCTTCGTGCTCGTCAACGACTGGAGCGCGCGCGACATTCAGAAATGGGAGTACGTCCCGCTCGGCCCGTTCCTTGGCAAGAGCTTCGCGACGAGTATCAGCCCCTGGGTGGTGCCGAGCGCGGCGCTGGACCCATTCCGCATCGCGGGCGAGCTGCAGACACCCGAGGCGGGCAACCCCGAGCCATTGCCGTACCTCCGTCAGTCAGGCGACCGCTCGCTGGATATCGATCTGGAGGTTCAACTCAAGACCGAGCAGATGGACACCCCGGCGACCGTCGCTCGGAGTAACGCGAAGTATCTCTACTGGAGCCCTGAGCAGCAACTCGCGCATCACACCGTCAACGGCTGCAACGCGCGCCCCGGCGACCTCATGGCGAGCGGTACGATCTCGGGCGAGACCGAGGACAGCTACGGCTCCTTCCTGGAACTGACGTGGCGTGGCACCAAGCCTATCGAGTTGCCCAGCGGTGAGACACGGACGTTCCTCGCGGACGGCGACACCGTGATCCTGACCGGTGCGGCGCAGCGCGACGGCCTGCGCGTCGGGTTCGGCGAGGTCGTGGGCCGGGTGGCTCCGCCTCGGTGACGAGGCGGCACAGCGGCAGACCCCGCCGAGAGCGCCTGAGAGGAGGCTGGACTCCCGAGAAATCGGGAGGTGGCACAGCCAGGGGAGGCGGTTATCTTTCTGCCCACTGCGGCATGGCGTCCACCGAACGGTCGCCCCACCACATGCGCGGTCTGGCTCCGTAGGCCTACAATCCGCATGCGTCTCGCACCCCCGCCGGCCCTGTTCCGACACACGGCTCCCCTCCGCCTCTCGGAGTTCGAGTTCGACTTCCCCCGAGGTCTGGTTGCCGCGTATCCCGCTGAGCCTCGCGACACTGCGAGGTTGATGATCGTGGACCGCGAGGCACGCACAGTGGAGCACAAGACGGTCCATGACCTCCCGGACTACTTCTCCGAGGGGGACGTCCTCGTCGCGAACGACACTCGCGTCTTTCCCGCTCGTCTTCGCGGCTACAAGGAAAAGACGGAGGCCCGAGTGGAGGCGTTTCTCCTTCGCGAACTGAACGCGGAACAGCGTCTCTGGGACACCATCGTGGACCCTGCGCGAAAGGTGCGCGTCGGCAACAAGCTCGTCTTTGGAGACGAACTGGAGGCCGAGGTGCTGGACAACACGACCAGCCGAGGCCGTACCCTCCGCTTCATCTTCGACGGCTCCCCCGAGGCCTTCTACGCCGCCATCGACCGCATCGGAGAGACGCCCGTCCCGCCGTACCTCCGGCGTCCGGCCGAGCCTGCGGACAAGGTCCGATATCAGACGCTCTTCGCGCGCGAGCGCGGTGCCGTCTCCGCTCCCACCGCCGGGCTTCACTTCACGCCCGATCTCATCGCCGCACTGAAGGGAAGAGGGGCCGAGATCGCGACGGTCACGCTCCACAAAGGACTCGGCTCCTTCCGTCCGGTGGAGGTAGAGGACCTGAGCAAGCACCGGATGGACGGGGAAAAGATCAGGGTCACTCGCGAAGCGGCCGAAATCGTCAACCGCGCGCTCACCTCGCCGACGAAGACGGTGACGGCCTGCGGGACGAGCGTCGTCCGGTGCATCGAGTCGTCTCTCTCAGCAGACCGTACGCTGAAGCACGTCCACGGCTGGACGGACAAGTTCATCACGCCCCCGTACGATTTCCTGATCGCAGAGCGGCTCCTGACCAACTTCCACCGCCCGCGCTCGCCGCTGCTCCTGATGGCAGCCGCCTTTGCGGGGAAGGAACTGCTCCGGTTCGCCTACGACGAAGCCATTCGCCACGAGTACCGTCTGTTCTCGTTCGGGGACGCGATGCTCATCCTCTGAGAGAGTCTGGGTCGTGAGCCCGCTCTCTCCACCTCGGCACCGAGGCGGGCACAGTCGGGATGGGACCAGTCCTTGGGCCACGGTCGGAAGTAGGTTCTCGGCTCACGACCACGAGTGTTCATGACAGCAGGTGAGGCGTGGGCCGTCGTGCCCGCGGCAGGAAGCGGGTCCCGGATGGGCGGCGCGTCTGGCGATCCTGCGAAGCAGTTTCGCCTCCTCGGCGGTCAGCCCGTGCTCGTCCACAGCCTCGACGCCCTGGCAGCGGCACCTGAGGTGAGCGGGCTCGTCGTCGTCGTTGCGGAGGAGGAGGTCGAGCCGGTGCGTCAGGCCCTCGCAGAGAGCCCGGTGGCGGAGTGGGTGCGAGCCGTGGTCTCAGGAGGAGAGACCCGGCAAGCCTCCGTCACGCGAGGTGTGGAGGCGGTGCCGGAGTCCGTCGAGATCGTCCTCGTGCACGACGCAGCTCGACCGTTCGTGAGGCCCGAGGATGTCTCGTCCGTGGTACAGGCGATCCGGCGCCACGACGCTGCGGCCCTCGCGGTCCCGGTCGCCGATACCCTCCGCCAGTCTGGCGGCGAGTTCTTCGGCGCGACGGTGCCTCGCGATCAACTCTGGCGGATGCAGACACCCCAGGGGGCTCAACGGGGGATTCTCGCGGGCGCCCTCGCGAGAGCCGAGCGGGAGGGATGGGCCGGGACCGACGAGGTGGGATTGCTGACCCGTGCGGGCATTACGGTGGCGGTGCTGGAGGGCGACGAGCGGAATCTCAAAATCACGCGTCCCGCCGACTGGGCCCTCGCGGAGGCGATCTGGGCGGCGAGGTAGCCGGCAATTCGTTTGTGTGAGCGTCGCGAGTGCTCTTGCTTCCAATCTCCAATCTCCAATCCATCATGCGCATCGGTCACGGCTACGACGTTCACTGCCTCCGACAGGGTCGGAAGCTGATCCTCGGCGGCGTCGAGATCGAGTCGGAGGTCGGTCTCGACGGGCACTCCGATGCAGACGTGCTGGCGCATGCGATCACAGACGCGATTCTCGGGGCTGCCGCGATGGGAGACATCGGGGCGCATTTCCCGGATACCGACCCCGAGTGGAAGGGGGCGGATAGCATCGAGTTGCTCCGTGAGATTGTCCGGCGTGTCGCCGAGGCGGGCTGGCGCGTCGGCAACGTGGACGCTACCGTCGTGCTCCAGCGGCCCAAGCTGCGCCCTCACATCGACGCGATGCGCGCTCGCCTCGCGGATGCGATGGGCGTGGAGGTCGGCGCGGTCTCGGTCAAGGCGACGACGGGGGAGGGGATGGGTTTTGTCGGGACGGGCGAGGGGGCGGCGGCTCACGCGGTCGCGCTGCTTCTGGCGGCGGAGCCCGTCAGCGCGTCATGATGGAATCCGTCGAAGCGCTCGCGACGTGGCTGATGGGGCTTCCGCCCCTCGGTATCTACGGTGTGCTCTTCGCGGTCTCGTACGTAGAAAACGTGGTGCCGCCTATCTGGGGCGACACACTCATCGTGCTTTGTGGATGGCTCGTGGGCGTCGGCACTCTCGCCTTCGGACCCACCGTCTTCCTCGCGACGCTCGGCGGGGCGCTCGGCTTCATGACGATGTACGCCCTCGGGTGGAAGTTGGGCGATGCTGTCGCGAACCCTTCGCGCCTCCGCTGGATTCCGCGAGCCCCGCTGCAGGCCGCCGAGCGCTGGCTAAAGCGCTGGGGACAAGGCGTCGTGCTGGCCAACCGGTTCCTCGCGGGAGGCCGCTCGGTGATCTCGCTGCTCGCCGGATCCTCGCGCCTACCCGTTCTCCAGACCTCGATCTGGGCGTCTGTCAGCGCCCTCGCGTGGTGCGTGTTGCTCGTCGCTGGTGGCGCGTGGGTGGGGGCGGAGTGGGAGCGCGTGTTGAACATTCTCACGGCCTACGGCCGCGTGATCACAGCTCTCGTGGCTCTCGCCGTTGTGGTCGGCGCGATTCGGTGGTGGAGAGGGCGGCCACCCCAAGAAACCGCGAAGACACCGGTGGAGAGCGCCTAGCGGGCCTCGGGACGTTGACTCCCGATCTGAGGGGCCGGTAGATTGGTTGTCCGTTTGAATCGCGCCCGCTGGCGTAGCTCAACTGGTAGAGCAGCTGATTTGTAATCAGCAGGTTGGGGGTTCGAGTCCCTTCGCCAGCTCTATCGTCCGCGTGTCCACCGCGAACGTGTTCTTATCCGATTGACTTGGGAGTGCGCCGGAGTTGGAGAGCCGGGCCAGACTGTAAATCTGGTGTCTCAGACTGAGAAGGTTCGATTCCTTCCACTCCCACCAGCCATCACGTCCGCCTCGGTCTTTCTACGGACCTGCCGAGGCGGGCAGTGTGGTTCGTGCGGGAGTAGCTCAGCTGGTAGAGCACTAGCCTTCCAAGCTTGTGGCCGCGGGTTCGAGTCCCGTCTCCCGCCCTCTGCGAATCCAGAACGCAAAATGCTGTGCTCCGAAGGGCCACCCCTTCGAAGCCCTGTGCTTTCGCCTCTGCGTTCCACCGCCTCCTTAGCTCAGCGGTAGAGCACTTCCATGGTAAGGAAGGGGTCCCCGGTTCAAGTCCGGGAGGAGGCTCCGGCGACACGCGCTTGTGTGTCGCGCCCGGCGTACCGGCTTGCTGTGCCGTCGCGCCCCTCTCACTTCACGATCTAGCACTCGCGAGCGTGGCTCGCACCCTACCCATGGCGAAGGAAACGTTCCAGCGGACGAAGCCGCACGTCAACGTCGGCACCATCGGCCACGTCGACCACGGCAAGACCACCTTGACGGCGGCCATCACCAAGGTGCTCGCCGAGAAGATGGGCGGCGAGGCCAAGGCCTTCGAGGACATCGACAACGCCCCCGAGGAGCGCGAGCGCGGCATCACGATCGCCACCGCCCACGTCGAGTACGAGACCGAGGAGCGCCACTACGCCCACGTCGACTGCCCCGGCCACGCCGACTACGTC
>JBCDKM010000015.1:0-123525 GCA_038746605.1 Bacteroidota bacterium | reverse complement strand
TCGTCGGCACGAGGTCGGCCCATACGCGACGGGGCGGGCAGGTGCGGCCGGATGGCCTCCCACTGCGGATCGGAGAGTCGGGTAGTGCTCATGCGCCCAAGCTCCGCCGCCCGCTCAGACTATTGCAACAGCCTCTAGTACCTAGACTCTCCGTGCCCGTTGGCCCTGCTTTTATTTGGCACCACTAAACCCGTCTCCACCGAGCTTACCATTCTGCTCTACGGGGTAGCCAACGTCTACCCAAGAGAAAGCTGTCTGCCTAAGGAGACGACGTGGGCAGAGCTACACCATCTCCGCCCCACACGACCAGCACACCGCGAACTGCGCCTCCGTCGTCTCGCCGCACTGGCCACACGTCTGGTCGGGCACGTCCGCCTCGGGCTCGGCGTGGACCTCCGCGACGATGGCTTCCGCCTCGCCGAGGCGGGCAGGGTCGGCCACCCAGACCTCGGACCACGCCGCGATGGGCGGAATCTCCCCGAGTGCCGCGCCCGGCCGGGTTCCTTTCACCAGCGTCGGGATGCCCGCCTGCTCCAGGGCGTTGTGCACGAGGTGCGTGATCGCGGGATCGGGGTGGGAGTAGACGCGCGTCATAGCCGGAAGCGGTTGGGAGGCAGCCCGTTACGCTTACCGGCACCTCAAAGGTGCAGCGTCAGACCCCGAGGCCAAGCTGCACACCGTCCAGGTGCTCCAGCGCCACCAGGCCAGAGACCGTCAGCCCCACGAGGCGGAGCGGATCGTCCGGCACCCTCGGCCTCGCGAGGAGCGCGGCGCCAGTCGCGAGAAGGTCGGCTTCCTTCCAAAGCGGCGTCGCGACCGTCGCGCTGCGGGTGCTCTGGACGAACCGCGCGGTCTTGAGCTTGAGCGTAAGCGTCCGTCCTGCGAGGCCGTGCCTGTCCAGGCGTCGCGCCAGTTCCTCCGCGAGGGGCGCGAGGCGGGCCAGGATGGCGGCCTCTCCCCTCTCGTTCCGCGAGAACGTCCGCTCCACACCGACCGACTTTCGCACGCGATGCGGCCGGACGGGCCGAGGGTCGTCGCACTGGCCGAGGCGGTAGAGCCACCCGCCGACCTTCCCGAGAGCCTCGCGGAGGGCGACCTCGTCCCAGGACTGGAGATCGCCGCCAGTGCGGATGCCGAGGCCATGCAGGCGTCGCGCCGTGGCGGGCCCCACGCCGTGCAGTTTCTCGACGGGCAACGCAGCCACGAACGCTCGCGCCTCGTCGGGACGAATGACCGCGAGACCATCGGGCTTGTCGAGGTCGCTGGCGACCTTCGCGAGGAACTTGGCGAAGGAGACGCCCGCGCTCGCCGTCAGGCCAGTGGTCTGACGAATCTCGTGGCGGATGGCCTGCGCGATGAGCGTGGCCGAGCGGGGGCCACGCGTCGGGTCCGTGACATCGAGGTACGCCTCATCGAGCGAGAGCGGCTCCACGAGATCGGTGTAAGAACGGAAGATGGCACGGACCTGCTCGCTCGCCTCGCGATACGCCGCCCCGCGCAGCGGCACGACGATCAGATCGGGGCAGAGCGTCCGTGCCTGAGCCATGGGCATCGCGCTGCGCACACCGAAGGTCCGCGCCTCGTAGCTCGCTGCCGCCACCACGCCTCGCCTGCTCGCGCCGCCGACCGCCACGGGACGCCCGCGCAACGCGGGATCGTCGCGCTGCTCCACCGACGCGAAGAACGCGTCCATGTCTACGTGGAGGATTTTTCGGTGGGCCGCGATGGTCCCGGTGGGCTGCTGGTCGTCACCGGAAACCTCGCGCGGGGTGTCCGACACCCGTGCGTCAGGGGGACGACAGGTCGCTGCCCCAGTCCCTCCGCCTCGGCACCGAGGCGGGCGAGGTCACGCCATGCTCGGGGGCGGCCACAGACCCAGTGCACGACGAAGGTCGATCACCTGCCCCAGGTGGTGAGCGTTGTGATCTGCGACGAGCAGGACCTCGCGAAGGAGCGTGTAGCCCGGCGCATGCTCGAACTCTGCGAACAGGTCGCCGGTCTCCGTGAGACCCACGAGCGCCTCCAGGTCTTCCGCAAAGGCCTCCAGCGTGGCGTCCCACTCGACGGGTGTGTCCACCTCGGGCCAGTAGCCGGCGGGCCAGGCGGGCTCCGTGTAAGTCGGATCGCGGGAGAAAACGAGGATGTCGTGCTGGGTGAACCAGAGGTGGTAGAGCAGGTCCCAGAGCGAGTGGGGGAAACCGTCGGGACGCTCGTGGATCGTCTCAGCGGGAACGTCCGCCAGGGCCACGAGGGTGGGCACGTGAGCGTTCCCGCCTCGAAGCAGGGCCGTGAGTTCGCGTCGGAGGCGGGCGTCGGAGATCACAGGTCGTGCGAGGGAAGGTGAGTAGCTGGGGCGCTCCGGCTCAGAACCAGCGGGCGTCGATGAGTTGGAGCGTGGCGCCACCCGGGAGCTGCTGCACCACGATCCCGACGCGCAACTCGTCGTCGTCGAACCACATCGCGCGGGCATCTTCGTCGAGGTCCGGGGGGTCTCCGGCGTACATCCGGGCCTTGAGCCTCGCGGCCATAAACGAGGTACTCGCCGTGCTCTGGCCGGGCCACTGCACGAAAAGAGCGGCCAGGCGGTCGGCTTTCCGCTGGGCGGAGACTGTGAGGCCGGGCTGAATCCGGCTTACGCCTCGGAAGGAGAGAATCACGCTCCCGTCAGGCGCCTCCAGCGTCTCGATGGGGTCGTCGAGGCCGAGGTCCGCGAGAGCCTCGTCGAACGGGCACCCCAGCCGGGCTGAGAGGGTGGCGATCTCTGAAAACATGAACGCCTCGTTGCTGCGCTCGAAGTCGGCATCGCAGGGCGCGCCGCCCGCCGCGAGGGTGTCGGCCTCCACTCCAGGCTCCTCCACGTCCAGTTCTGGCGCGAGGTCGGCGGCGTCGGTGATCTCCACGACGATGGCGTCGGGCGTGCGGTAGAAGTCGATCCAGAACGGGCGCTCCTCGGTCGGCGCGAAGACCTGTCGGCTATCGCTCTGAAACACAGGCTCCGCGCCGAGCCGATCTGGAGCGAGGCTCGCTTCGAGGCGGTAGAACGAGACGACGCGCTGCGCATCGGGCGTCATGCGGCGCATCGCGCGAACGATCCGCCCCTCGCGCAGGTCGAACGCGACGGCCAGTTCGGAGTCGTTGGGATCGTCGGCGTGGACGCGGGTCAGGCCCTCGATCTCTTCCGTCGTGCGGTTGTTCGTGAGCCGAAGGTCAGGCTGGTCGAGCGCCTCCGCCGGGCAGCCGAGGAGCGGCCCGGCAACCTCCAGCCACGACGTGAGCGTGAAGGCGAAGACATTGCTGAACGTGCCCGTGCGGCACTGGGGAAATGGCGCGAGCGGATCTAGCGGCGGCCGGACGACGGGAGGATCGGGCATGGTGTCCCCGAGGTCTAGATCCACCTCCAAGATGACCTCGTCTTCCGTCACGAGACCATCCGCAGCGTCCGGCGGAGGTGCGGAGGGCGGCGACGAGCTACACCCGGCGAGGACTAGAACGAGGAAGAGGCGAGCGATGCGCATGGCGTACGGGAAAGACGCCCGAAGCTAGACCGAGTGGTCTGACGCGACCCTCCCCAAGACTCGGGGAGTTCGCAGCCGAGGGACTCGCGCCAGAACAGGCCGGAGAATCAAAACTGTCTCCCCGGGCTGGGAGTACCCCACACCGGATCTTGCCCCTTCTCTCCGCAGCCTGTCATGCCTTCCTCTCCCGCCCTCGACCTCCCCGCCGTCGCCACCAAGGCAGACCTCCCCGCCGACCTCGGCGAGCGCCTCGGCGCTCCCGGCCAGTACCCGTTCACGCGCGGCGTCTACCCCGAGATGTACCGCCAGCGGCTCTGGACCATGCGACAGTACGCGGGCTTCTCCACCGCCGAGGCGAGCAACGAGCGCTACCGGGCGCTCCTCGCGGCGGGCGCGCGAGGGCTCAGCGTCGCGTTCGACCTGCCGACGCAGATTGGCTACGATGCCGACGACCCGATGGCCGAGGGCGAGGTCGGCAAGGTGGGCGTGAGCATCGGCTCCATCGAGGACATGCGGCGGCTCTTCGACGGCATCCCGCTGGGCGACGTGACCACGAGCATGACCATTAATGCGACGGCGCCCATCCTGCTCGCGCTCTACGTCGCGGTCGCGAAGGAGCAAGGGGCGGATCTCTCGCGTCTGGGCGGGACCATCCAGAACGATATCCTCAAGGAGTACGCCGCGCGCGGGACGTACATCTACCCCCCGCGCCCCTCCATGCGCTTCATCACGGATGTCTTCGCGTGGTGCGCCGAGGAGCTTCCGCGATGGAATACGATCTCCATCTCCGGCTACCACATCCGCGAGGCGGGCGCAACGGCCGCCCAGGAACTCGCCTTTACCCTCGCCGATGGTATCGCATACGTCCAGGCCGCGCTGGATGCCGGGCTCGACGTCGACACCTTCGGTAAGCGGCTGAGCTTTTTCTTCAACGCGCACAACGACTTCCTGGAAGAGGTGGCCAAGTTTCGGGCCGCGCGGAGGCTCTGGGCGCACATCATGCGCGAACGCTTCGGCGCGACGGAGCCCAAGGCGATGATGCTGCGGTTTCACACACAGACGGGGGGAAGCACGCTCGCCGCTCAGCAGCCGCTCGTCAACGTCTCGCGCGTGACCATCCAGGCGCTCGCGGCAGTCTTGGGTGGCACACAGAGCCTCCACACCAACGGCTACGACGAAGCCCTCGCGCTCCCCACCGAGGAGGCAGCGACCCTCGCGCTCCGCACGCAGCAGGTGATCGGCTACGAGAGCGGTGTGACGGAGACCGTGGATCCGCTCGCGGGCTCGTTCGTGGTGGAGAAGATGACCGAGGAGTTGGAGCGCGAGGCCCTGCGGCTCATCGCGCAGATCGACGAGATGGGCGGCGCGGTGGCGGCCATCGAGGACGGGTTCTACCAGGACGCCATCGCGTCCAGCGCGTACCAGCAGCAGTTGGCCGTGGAATCGGGAGAGCAGGTCGTGGTGGGCGTCAACCGCTTCCAGGCAGAGGAAGAGGCTCCTTTCGAGACGATGACCGTCCCGGACTCGATCCGCGAGACGCAGGTCGCGCGGCTCCAGGCACTCCGCGCCTCACGCGACTCTGCGCGCTGGGAAGCAGCCTTGCGCGATGTCCGCGAAGCTGCCGAGAGCGACGCCAACCTGATGCCGCACGTGCTCGCGGCCGTCGAGGCAGAGGCGACGGTCGGAGAGATCGCGAACGCGCTTCGAGAGGTCTGGGGCGAGTACCTCAGCTAGCCCCGCCTCGGGCCCGAGGCGGGCAGGGTCAGGGGGCGAGGTCGGGCTGAACCTCGGCACCTTCGGGGACAGAAAACTCTACGTCCGCCATCTCCGGTCGGAACGCGATGTCGGTGAGCGTGCCTTGCGCCTTCGGAGCTCCAGGTCCAGTGCCATCCCACGCGAAGGACCGGAAGCCTTCCTGCAACGTGATCCCACCGATGGTCTGCGCGCCATCGTAGAGCATGATCGTCTCGGGCGTGTGGCCACCATCCGGGTTGAAGGGTCCGTAGCTGACCACGTAGCGCACGCCACGCACCTCGCTCGTTTCGGGGTCCAGCAAGAGGTAATAGTAGTCGTCCGGTGCATCGCCGGTACCGGAATCGAACGTGACGTACACCTGATCGACCGTCGTTGTGCTGTCCAGGACCAGGGGCTCGGCCATCTCCAGGTTCACGCCAGGGTCGGCCAACACGAAGGGCATCGCGATAAAGTAGTACGGCGTGAGGGACCAGAAGCGTGGATCGGTCGGGACGGCCTCCGCTGTGGGCATCGCCCACGCCTCGGTGCCCGTCCAGCCGAAGCGCACCGTGCTGTCCGCCACGAGCGTGTGCTCCGCTCGCGCGCTCCACGTGTCGATGACCTGACGGGTATCGAGCGGAGGGCGGGTGGTGTCCGGCGCACCGGTGGAGTCGAGCCGAGTGTAGGCGTAGCGAAAGGCGATAGGACCGGCACTGTACCAGGCTGCTAACCCACCATGCGCTTCGATGGCATCGAGGACGCGCTGACCCGCCTCGGTCGCCGCGAGGCGCTCGGAAGCCGTCTCTGCCCGCGCAGTCGACTCGCGATCCGTGGGCTTCGCGAGACCATCATCGCAGGCGACGAGGGAGAGCGCGAGGAAGAACGTCAGGACAAAGCGCATGGGACTTGGGAGAGCGGACCAGCAACCTACGGACGGGTCCTTCCACCTCGGCCCCGAGGCGGGGAGGGTCTAGTTCGCCACGCGTTCGCGTTCTCTCCCCCGGCCCTTCGCGCCGGAATCGGGAGTGAGCCGTACGATTCATATGATTCGTCTTCCCGCGCCATGACCACGCTCACCCGTCGCCTCGACGCCCTCGACCAACGGATCGCGAACGCATTGCGCCGCAACGGTGTGCGGATGCTGCGCTACGCCATCGGCGTGGTGTTCGTCTGGTTTGGCGCGCTGAAGCTCGTGCCGGGCCTGAGCCCCGCTGAGGATCTCGTCAAGGCGACGGTCTACTTCGTGGATGCGGACCTCTTTTATCCCATCCTGGCGGTCTGGGAAGTGCTCATCGGGGTGTTGCTCCTCTTCCGCCCGACGGTCCGCGGCGCGCTGTTCCTCCTCGCGCTTCAGATGCCTGGCACGTTTCTTCCACTGGTCCTCCTGCCAGAGGTCTGCTTTTCGCAGTTCCCGTTCTCGTCCCCGCTGGACGTGTTCGCGCTGACGATGGAAGGGCAGTACATCATCAAGAACATCGTGCTCATCACCGCCGGAATCGTGGTCGGCGGGACGGTGCGCCGCCGCTCGGGGCCGAAGCAGCGGCTCTGACCTCGGCGCCGAGGCGAGGCTACTCGACGCTCATCGTGAGCGTGTAAGCGCCTCGCCGATACACTGTGCTCGCGAGCACGGTGTACGCCCCCGTCGTGGGAACCTCGTAGGTGAGGCTTACGGGATCGATCCGAGCCTCGAAGCCAGAGTCGGCCACGAACTCGCCGCTCGGACTGATCAACACGGCCAACGGGCCGAGGAAATCAGCGTCCATCGTCAGTGTGACCGTGGACCCCGCTCGGAGGTCGACGCTGAACGTGTCGGCAGGCTTTTCGATCACCCCGTTTCGCTCGACGGCCATTTCAGGCGTACGGTCTGTAAGCTCTCCCCGATGACTGGAGGAGAGTCTCCGTGGCGCCGAGGACGCAGAGGGCGCTGCGTCGTCGACGGAGATCGAGATCGTAAACGCCCCCTCGGTCTCGGGGACGTACGACGTCGCGGTGACGATGTACGTCCCCTCTGCTGCTGCGGTGTGCCGAAGGGCAGACCGCTGGATGCTGCCGTCATCGTCGTTGGTCTCGATCAGCCCGGAGTCTGTTTCCCACAGCGCCAGGAAGGTGTCGAACTCCGTGCTCACCATCACCGCCTCCAGAGTCTCTCCCGCTCGCAGCGTGACGGCATAGCTGGACTGGTAATGCCGACCCTCCTGTGTGCCGATGCCAAGTTCCTCAGAGGGGATTCCGAGGTAGCCGCTCCGCAACGCATCGGACGTAGAAACGCCTAGTTCCCAGTCGGTCCGTAGGGGGCGCACCTCTGCGGGGGGCTCGGGTGATGGCGAGGGAGCGGACGACGGGGCCGGTCGCGGTTCAGGAGACGGCTGCGGTTCGGGAGACGTGGCGACCGGCGTCGTGTCCTCGTCCAGTGTGATCACGAGCGTAAACGCGCCTCGGCCTCCCGAGTAGAACGTCCCGGCCCTGAGCACGTACGCACCAGGGTCGCTCACATGAAGCTGCGCGGCACTCGGATGGACATCGTCTGTCACCTTCTGCCCGTCTCGGAGAAGCAGCAGGTACGGAGTGAACGTGTCGCTTTCTAGCTGGATCGACGCGCTCTGACCGGGCGAGAGGGTGAACGCGTAGTTGGCCGCCCATCGGTCGCCACCGTTCGGTGTCAATGGGTAGAGGCGGGTCACATCTCTGAGTTCCCCCTCCACCTGTGCAGGCAGCGTCAGGGTGCGGATGGGCTGCGCGTCGCTCGCCCAGCGCGAGGTGCGGACAGGCTCGGGCGGCGGCGATGACGCGCAGCCGACCAGAACCGACGTGAGAGCGAGACAGAGGAAGAGGCGGATCATCGAGGGAATGGGAAGACGACCCAAGGAACATCCGTCTCGCGATGTCTCTCCTCCCAAGAACCTGGGAGGCGACCGGTCGACCGGCTCCCTCCGCCTCGGTGCCGAGGCGGGGCTACTCGATCCGCCAGCTCAGTTGGTACTGCCCCCGTCCAGAATCCGCGAAGGTCCCCGCGTAGACCGTGTACGTCCCGCTCGTCGTCGCGGTGTGGCGGATTTCCGAGCGGCTCGTGCTCCCGGCGTCGTCGTTGCGCGCGACGAACTGGCCGCTGCGCTCCATCTTGAGGTAGGTATCGAACGACTGGCTTTCCATCGCGACGATGAGCGTCTCGCCCGAGCGAAGCTCGATGTGGTGCGCGTCTGCTTTCCGCAGAGCTTCGCTGATGGTGAGCGGAACCGCGGGGTCACTGTCAGTTAGCTCGCCGTTGTACAAACCACCATCGCGACCGAGCGGGAGGCCGGGGCCACCGGAAGGCGTCTGCGGCTCCTCGGCCTTCGGGCGCGGCGCGGCACCGTTGGAGGTGACGGAGAGCGTGTAGGAGCCGGTGTTGGTCATCGCGGAGAACGCGCCTGCGAGGACGGTGATCGTCCCCGGGCCGCTCACATCGAGTTGCGAGACCGACCGGCTGCCGCCGAAGTCGTCGTTGCGGGCGGAGAAGGCGCCGTTGCGTAGCACCTTGAGGTATGTGTCGAACGCGGAACTCTCCATGCGGACCGTCGCGCGCTGGCCGCTCGCGAGGGTGAACGAGTAGACATCAGCCGGACGCTCGGCGTCATTGCTGAGGAGCGGGACGCGGGCGGTGCTGCTCGTGAGCGTGCCGGAGACCTGCGCCGGGAGCCGGAGCCCCTCCGCCTCGGGAAGCGGCGCGGGGGTCTCGACGAGGTAACGGACCGTGTACGCTCCCCGCCCAGCCTGCGCATACGCCGAGGCGAACACAGTCGCGCTGAGCGCCTCCGCCGTCGTGTTCGTCTGCGAAACGAAGGACTGTTGGCGAGAGCCGTTCCAGTCGTCGTTGGTCAAGACCTGTGGGAGACCATCCACGCGGACCTCCAAGAACGTGTCGAACGCCTCGCTCTCCATCAGGACGTGGAGCGTCGCTCCGGGAGGCACGGAGACACGGACCGCTTCATCTGCTTTCTGGCCGCTCGGACGGGTGCCGTCACCGTCGGACAGAGTACCGGTCACAGTGGTCGCGTTCGAGAGGTCGGGCAAGGTGCCGGTAGTCGTCCCTCCGGCCGGGAGCGGCACGTCGCAGGCCATCATGCCGACGAGCGGGAACAGGGCGAGCGCGAGGAACTGGCGGAACGAAAGGCGCATGAGGATCGGGAAAGAGACCTGCAGAGCAACGAGAAGCTAGGGCTGCTCGTGCCCGGCGTCGGTCCCGAGTTTAGGGGAGCCCGCCTCAGTGCCGAGGCGGAGGGAGTCCCTCGCCTGCTCCTCCAATCTCGCGCATGCGCCTCACCAGCGCGTACGCTGCGATGCCGAACGCGACGGATACGTTGAGCGACGCCTTGATGCCGTACTGCGGGAGCGCGAGGTGAAGGTCCGCCGCGTCCAGCACATCGGGAGCGACGCCATGGACCTCGTTGCCGAGCACGAGCGCCAGGGGGACGTGTGCACTCGTGATGGCCGGTGGCTCAATTGCCTCCGGGGTAATCTCCAGCGCTGCAACGGTGTAGCCGTCGTTCTTCAGCTTCGCGAGGAGCGCGAGCGTGTCCGCCTCGTGGCTCCAGGGCACGGCATCCTGCGCGCCGAGAGCCGTTTTCGCCACGCCCCGATGGTCGGGCGTCGGGGTGAAGCCACTGAGGTAGAGGTGCCGGAGCCCCGCCGAGTCTGCGGTGCGGAAGAGGGACCCCACGTTGTACGCGGAGCGAATGTCGGGGACGACAGCGACGAGAGGATGATGCATTAGGGAGGGGAGCAGTGGGAAGACGGCAAGCCGAGGGGGAGTGCCACTGGCGGCTGCCTCTTCCTCCTTCCCTAAATCCCGCTCGCGATCAGGAGTTCGATGCCCCGGTGAGGCATCCCGAACATCGTCGCGAGGTTCTTCTTGGTGAGGTGTCCTCGGTAGACGTACGTGCCCGCCTGGAGGCTGGCGTTCTGCCAGAGCGCATCGTTGATGCTCGGCGCGTCGCCGATCTCCATCAGGTACGGCGCGAGAACGTTGGAGAGGGCGTAAGTAGCCGTCCGGGCGACCGCGCTGGGCAGGTTGGGGACGCAATGATGCACCACGCCATGAACCACGTACGTCGGCTCGTCCGGGGTCGTCGGGCGCGAGGTCTCGACGCAGCCTCCCTGGTCGATCACGACGTCTACCACCACGGCACCATCGCGCATCTTCGCGACCATGTCTTCGGTGACGAGCATCGGGGAGCGGGTGCCTGCCCCCATCATCGCGCCTACAACGACATCGGCCCGGCGGACGGCCTGGCGGACGTATTGAGGGTTCGCCATCGCGGTGGTGACGCGGCGGTCCAAGACGTGCTCGATAGCCCGGAGCGAGGACAGGTCGGTATCCAGCACAATGACGTGCGCCCCGAAACCGAGCGCCGTCCGTGCCGCCCATTCGCCCACGACTCCCGCCCCGAGGATCACGACCGTCGCGGGAGGGACGCCGGAGATGCCGCCGAGCATAAGCCCTCGCCCGCCACTGGGGCTTTCCAGCAACCGCGCGGCCGTCTGGACCGCCATGCTCCCCGAGATCTCGTGCATCATCCGCACGATGGGCAACGTGCCGTCGCGCTCGGCGATGAACTCGAACCCGATGGCCGTCACGCGGAGGTCCATCAGGTGCTGGAGGAGGGTCGGCGAGATGGCACCGAGGTGGAGGGCACTGACGAGCACCTGCCGCTCCTTCATCATGGAGAGCTCGTCCTCGCGCGGCGGGAAGACCTTCACCACCAGATCCGACTCGCCGTAGACCTCGCCTGCGCTCTGCGCGATCTCCGCCCCGGCCTCCGAGTAGGCGCGGTCGGAGAACTGAGCGGCCCCCCCCGCCCCAGTCTCGATGCGGACCTCGTGCCCGGCGGCGGTCAGAAGTGCTGCGGCGTAGGGCGCGAGTGCCACGCGGCGTTCCTGATTGCCCGCCTCACTCGGCACGCCGATGCGGAGGCGCCGCTTGGCCTCGGAGACCTCGCGTTCTTTTTCGAGCGTGAGGAGCCCGGCGTCCGCCTGGAGGCCTTGGATCGAAGGGATTTCCATGCGCGAGAAGGTCGCGAGAGAGGGCGCCCAAAGGTACGGCGACCGTGCCGGGTTGCCCGCCTCGGTGCCGAGGCGGAGCGGGCCACAGAGGGGGAGGCCGATCTACACGCCTCTTCCCTTCCATCTCACAGTGCCCGTCGCGTGAGCCCGCGCAGAGTCCAGCTGAAGCGCTGCGCCGAGCCAGAGGGGAAGCGGCCCAGCCAACGAGACCGCCAGCGGGAGCCCCTGCGACCGGTCGATGACGGCCTTGATGACCCACGTCGTGCCGAGCAGCGCGAGCGCGGAAAGCGGCGCCACAACCCAGACGAGGCTGTAGAGCGCGAAGAAGGCCAGAAAGCCCATCCACGTACCGCCGCCGCCGAGCAGGAAGGCGTTCTTCTGAAACCCACGCCAGGCCTCCCCCAGCGACCCGTACATCTCCACCTCTACCTCGCGCCGGAGGTCCTCGAAGTGGAGCCGCAGCCCTTCGCGCTTGGAGAGCCGCCCGATCATCACGTCCTCCAGCACTTCATCCTTCAGGCGCTCGTGTGGCCTCAGGGCGCAGTACGTCTCGGCGCCCATCATCCAGATCTGCCCGTTGAGGGCGCCGATGCTAGGCGCCTTCGTGCGCGGGACGAGCGGGACGGGCAACGCCGCGAGAACCGCAAAGGGAACGAGGCTGGTCAAGAGCGCTGTCGGGAAGCGGTCCCGGTACTGCGGGAGCCCCGTCATCACGACGGGAGCACTCGACAACGAGGCGTCCGGCTCCGTTTCGCGCGCGTTCGCGGCGAATCGCTCGACGAGGCAGCGGATCGCATCGGGACGTGCGAGATGCGTGTCGGCATCGAGGAAGACGAAGAGATCGCCCTCGGCGTGCTTTTGGGCCTGATAGAGGGCGTGGACCTTGCCCACCCAGCCCTCGGGTGGCCCACTCCCCCGCACTGGAACCAGGCGCGGATCGGCGTGCTGCTGCAGAACCTCCCACGTCCCATCCTCGCTCGCATCGTCCACGACGACGATCTGGAGGTCGGTCCAGTCTTGCTTGAGGAGACTCGGGAGAAGCCTCGCGAGGTTGGCTTCCTCGTTTCGTGCCGGAATGAGCACGCTCACGCGAACGGGATGAGTCAGCTCCCGGCGACGGTCACGGCGGGCGCGCATCCAGAGCGCGTTGGTAAGCGCGAGAGCGAGAACGACCGCATGGACGGTCAGCAGGACGGGGACGAGCACAGACAGGAGACTGCCGACCGAACGCGGCCGACTGCCGCGAATGAACGGGAGCGCGGCCCTCTACGCTCCGCGCGCGGCGGCGTTCGCGACTCCTCACTCCTTCCGCCTCGGCACCGAGGTGGGCAGGGTCAGGGAGGGTCCAGGAGGAACTGGCGGAACATCGGCGGCGGGCTCTGCGCGAGGAGCCGACGCTTCATCGCGCGGGCGTTGGCCGGGTCCAGCTCGCGCTCGCACATCCAGATCCAGACATCGGCTTCAAAGGGGTGCAGCCCTGGCACCGTGCGTCCTCGCATGACCCGCTTGAGCCGCTGGAAGGTCTCCTTTGCCTCCTGCTTGTCTCCGCCGAAGATGCCCGGCTTGTAGAGCAGTGACTGCCCCCGGACAAGTAGCACGTACGGATCATTCGGGGCGATCTCGCTGGCGCGGTTCAGGATGCGTTCCGAGCGACGCCCGTGTGTCGGGAGGTTGATCTTGGGACCGGTGGCCGCGCGGTAGGCCCATAGCGCGGAGATGAGCGCGAGTTGGCGGGCGGAGCGGACGCCATCGTCCGAGGGGATGTTCGAGATGATGTCCTGATCCTGCGTCATCGCGAACAGGCGGTAGGACACCAGGAGTCGATCCTCACGAGAACTCGCCCGCCGGTGCAGACGGCGGACGGCGCGTGTGTCGTGGCGCACGTAGTAGTGCGTCAGTGAATCGCGGACGGGCGTCGAGAACGACGGGCTAGCGGACGGTGCGGCGGGTCCGGCGAAGGCCGTGGCGAGGGCGAGAACCAGTGCGGTCAGCATCGGGGCAGCGGGCGTTCGGCGAGAAACTAGAACGGATGCGGCACAGCCTCAAGCAACGACCGTACCGATGGTTGCCTCTCGGCTCGGGCGTTCCCTCCTCACGCACCAGGCGTGAGGCGCCGAAACAGCGGCGCGAGCCACCCGAGGCTCCAGCGTTCATCCGGCCCCAGCTTCCCCTCCAGGAGCACACGAGCCGTTCCCGTCTGCACGTCCTCCGGCCGCGCGGCGCGGAGTCGGTCCAGCACGCTGCCGAGGCGGTCCGCCTCGGCGCCGTCGGGGGCCTCGTGGGAAGGCCCAGCGGCGAGGAGAGCCGTGGGGCGCGCGTGGCCCCAGTCTGTCACGCGGACGCCGAGCGGCCACCAGAGCACGTCCTCGGGCAGGACCCGCGCGAGGCGGGGCAGGTCGGCGCGGAAGGGCGCGAGGCCTGCGTCGGGCGGCGACATCGCGCCCTCGGGGTAGAGGAGCAGGAGCGCCGGGCCGGTCTGCATCCTCCGGGCCGTCTCGCGGACGGTCCGAGCGCGGCGGCGGGCATCGTCCGGGGGGAACGGCAGCGCACCGACCGGGCCGAAGAGCGGCACCTCGTCCCACTTTTCCATCCACACGATGAACGGGCGACCGAGCGTCTTCGCGGTGAGGCGCTGGACGAGGTGGCTATCGAAGTACGCGTGGTGGTTCGCGTAGGCCACCACGGGGCGATCTGCCGGAAGCGTAGGCCCCTCCCCCACCCAGACGACGCGGCGGAACGCCTGGCGGAGGTCACGTTCGATGAGAGACTCTCCCACGCGAGAGGCCAACCGGTACGCCAGGCCGTTCATCTCGCGAGGCGCAACCGACGGCGGGCATAACCAGGCACCATCGCGAGGCGAGCCTTCCGGCGCGTCGGGACGAAGGCGCGCTGCGTGAGGTTATCGAAACCGTTGGCGCGCACGGCGTTGAGGATGTCGCGGTAGGTCCGCTGGGCGGTGCGGATGCCCCATCGCGCACGGGCGGGTCGCAGCCTGGCAATGCCTGCCTCGGCAGCGTCGTAGAGAGACTCGGCGCGAGCCATCCAGTGCTCCACGAGGCCTCGGTAGCGCACCATCGCGTCGGGCGGGAGTGACATTCCGTTGGCCGCACGGCGCAACATCTCCGCGTCGATCCCAGCGGAGGCGAGATCGTCGGCTGGGAGGTACACGCGGCCCAGCTCGCGCACGTCCTCGCCCACGTCGCGAAGGATGTTGGTGAGTTGCATCGCGTTGCCTAGAGCGCGAGCCGTCACGTCCAGTTCCTCGCGATCTGCCTCGCGCGAGAGGAACGGCAGCATGATGGCGCCGACGCTACCCGCGACGAGGTCACAGTAGCCGAGGAGGTCCGCCTCGGTGAGGATCGGGCGCCCGTCGAGGTCCCAGAGCGCACCCTCGATCTGCTGGTGGTACGGAAACGGATCGAGCTGGAAGGCCTCGTGGACGGACGCGAGCCGGCGCCAGAGAAGCGCGTCGGGCGGACGCCCGGCGAACGTCGCCTCCAAGTCGCGGCGCATGGCCTCGGCTTCCTCGCGCGCGCCCTCGCGGCCCACCAGAGCAGGTCTCTCGTCCGCGATCTCGTCCGCTGAACGGCAGTAGAGATAGACCGTGGCCGTGGGGAGCCGCACCTCGCGGGGGAGCAGGCGCGCCGCGAAGGAGAACGTCCGACTGTGGTAGCGGAAGGCGCTGCGGAGGTACGCGTCTTCCGCCTCACGCGGGGCGCCCTCCGGCGGAGGCACGGGCGCTGGGCCGAGCCCCGGCCCGGTCCGCGGAGTCGTCGAGGCGGGCGCGGTCACACCAGGACGTGCTCAGCGGGCGCGACCCCTCGTCTCCAGCGCACGATGGCGAGCGTCGCGATCAGCACTACCGTCGCGATCAGTCCGGCCAGCGGGAGGCCGTACAGGAAGCAGACCGCGATGGGGAAGAACACGTTGAGCGAGAAGAGCCAGGGCGCCCATTTGTCCGTGAGCGCATCCGGCGCGGCCTTCATGCCGCCGATGATCTCGAAGGCGAGCGCGATCATGAGGCTCGTCACGAACCAGCCGTACCAGTTCACCCAGGGCATCCCGAAGTACGCCCCGCCTTCCGGGTATTCCCAGAACACGAACGTGCCACCGCCCTGATTCATCGCGGGATCCAGCGCCACGTCCCACACCACCATGAACAGCGCCATCGCGACGGCCCGCCCCGCCACACCCACGCGGAGCCGCCCCGCGAGGTCGTAGCAGAGGACCGCCATCGCGTACCAACTCGTCGGGATGAAGTACGGCACGTCGCCCGCGATCTTCGGGCCGAGGCGGTCCGTGTACTCGTACGGCGCGAAGGGAATGCCCGTGCTGGTGCCCAGCAGTTCACTCCCGGCCCCGATGAGGCTCGCTGCCAGAAGGAACGCTACTGATTTCCACGGACCGAGCGCGTCCCAGTACAACGCGAACGTGACCACGGGCATGATCGCCATGTACGTCCACGTCGGCGCAGCGACGAGCGTTTGGTAGTACGGCAGGAAGAACTGCTCCACCGGCTCGATGTAGAGCGAGATGGTGCCGAGGACGGCGAAGGCGATAGTCCCGGCGAAGAGCCAGAACAAAACGAGAAAGGCGCGGCGGGCGTCCATGTAGGCGGGAGAGGGGTCGCGCGGGAACGGGGAGGCGCGAAAGGGGATCCGAAGATCGCTCCGGTTGGCAGCTCGGGTTCCGGGTTCCGGGAAGCCCCCGATGCAAGCCCCCCCGTCCTGACCCTGCCCGCCTCGGTACCGAGGCCGCCCCACTCGGACGACGCCATCTTCCGCTCTCGCCGCCCTGACTCCCGACCCGTGACCGCCGTCCGACCGCCCGAGTATTTCCCGCGCCAGGAGGTGGCCGCTCTCTTCCTCGCGGCCGACCGGTTTGTTCTCGCCGACACCCTCCCCTTTTCGCGGCAGGCCGCGCACAACCGCGCGAGGATCCGCACGAGCAGCGGGCGCCAGTGGCTCACCGTCCCGCGCGAGCACGCCGGACGCCCCATCTCGCTCGACCGGCTCGGCATCATCGCGGATGGCTGGCAGAAGCGGCATATCCACGCCCTCAAAACCGCCTACGGGATGGCCCCGTTCGTGGACCACGTCCTCCCCGAGATCGAGGCGTTGCTTGCGCGAGACTGGCCCACCCTCGGCGCCCTGACCGTCGCGACGTGCCAGTGGACTCACCGATGGCTCGGCGCAGGTTCAGAGTTGGTCCTCGCCTCCTCCCTGCCCGGGCGACCGAACACGCTCGGCACGATCTGGGAGGCTGCGGGCACCGACTGCCTCCTCGCACTGGAAGAGTCCGCCGCGCGCGACTCCGCCCGCCTCGGCACCGAGGCGGGGGTGCTCAGGTACTCCGAGGCCGAGCGGCGACAGGCGTTCGAGGGCTTCGTGCCGGGATGCTCTTCTCTCGACGTGATCCTGAATCATGGACCTCGCGCGGCAGACGTGATCTTGACAGGCGCCACATCCCAGGGAACCGCGAGCCCGCGCTGACAGATTTCGCAGATACGAGACGCCCCGGGCCGAAACCGGCCCGGGGCGAACTCCGCGCAGTGGTGGGATACGCGGCCAGAGACGATGCCCTGATCGTGGATCTGGAGTTAGGCCAGCTTGGCGACGAGCGCCTCGGCCTCCTCCTCGCCCTGGACCTTCTCCAGAACGACGGTGCCGACGCGGACCTCGTACCACCCACCACCGACGGCCTCGGTCGTGATCTCGGCGGTCTCCTGGAGCGCCGTCAGGCGCGCCACGACGGCCTTGCGGCCCTTGACCTTGTCGGCGACCTCGTCGCCCGTCTTGATCTCGTACCAGCCACCGCCCGTCGCGTTGACCGTGAGGGCACCGATCGGCGCCTCGGCGAGGAGGGTGCGCTCCTGCTTCGCCTCTTCGACGCGCGCTGTGAGGCGCTCGACGGAAGCGGTCAGTTCCGCGATCTCCGCGCGGGTCGGCACGCCGATGCGCTTCATCACGACGGCGACAGCGTCCTGGATCTTCTCCTCCAGGCCCTGGGCCGTCTCGCCGGCGACATACTTGACATCCGAGACGCGGCCCTTGACGGCCTCCTCGGCACGGTCGGACGCGGTGTCGATCTGCTTGCGGATCTCCTGGACGCGCTCGGTGCCGAGGCCGCCGAGGTCGACGGTCTCGCCCTTCTTGACGAGCGACTCGAAGGTCTCTGCACCCGTCTCCTTGACGGAGACGAGGGCGCCGAGGCCCGCGAGGAAGACGTTCTGTGCGGCGTCCTTGACGTTGCCTGCGGCGTCGGTAAGGCCAGTGCGGACGGACTCAGCCGTCTTCTTGGCGTTGGTGACCGCAGCGTCGGCGGTCTGGCGGATTTCCTTGGTGAGTTCCTGGGTGGCGGTAGCCATGGGAGGGGGGTGTTTGGGTTGGAAAGTCGGTTCAATGGCGCGAGGCGCCAGTCGGCCTGAAGGCCGGAGTCGGTTATCCCGCATTGGCGGGCGGTTCGGGGGTCTCGTCAGAGTCCCGCTCGTCGAGCGAGGACTCCAGCGCATCGAGGCGCTCGCGAAGGCGAACCATCTCGCCGCGCACGTCGGCCAGCGGGGCGACCTCGCGGACGCGGCGGCGGGCATCGCCCACCATCTCGCCCACGTTCTTCTTCGCCCCAGCGACGACATCGCCCACGGTCTCCTCGCCCTTGCGGATCACGCGCTCGCCCATGCGGACGAGATCGTGGAGGAAGCCGGACGAAAGCCCGGAACCATTGCGGCCCTCCTCGGCAATGATCTGCGCGAGGACCACGCCCGTCACATCGTCGCCAGACTTGTTGTCCACGATCTGAACGTCTTCGCCCTCGCGGATGAGAGCGGCGACACGGTCGAGAGAGACATACTCGCTGGCTCCGGTGTCATAGAGCTTGCGAGAGCCGTAGCGTTTGATGGTGCGGGGCATGAGTGGGCTGGGGGCGTGGATGCAATATGACGCATCGCGTCATTCCATGTTTCCGCATCGCGTCATTTCGATGCCGCTTCACGTCAAGCCGCGTTTTTCCGTCCCCACGGCCGGTCTCGCTTTCGCAAGAGCCTCCGCACCCATGAACCTGACAGAAAAAAGCCGCCGGAACTCTCGGGTCCTGGCGGCGACGATGCCCGCCTCGGTCTCTTCGCGCGGCGACCGAGGCGGGGAAGTCAAGACGGAACGCTACTCGTCGTCGGCGGCGCGCTGGGCAGCCAGATCCTCCTGCACGTTGCGCGGCATCGGCTCGTAGCGGAGGAAGGTAGACCGATGGAGACCGCGTCCCTGCGTCATCGAGCGGAGCGAGGTGGAATACCGGTACAACTCCGATTCTGGGACGTGTGCCTTGATGACCTGGAACGGCCCGTCGGCCTCCATGCCTTGGATGCGAGCCCGACGCGTGTTGAGGTCGCCGAGGACGTCGCCCATCTGGGACTCCGGCACCTTGACCTCCAGGTCCATGATCGGCTCTAGGATCGTCGGGCGGGCGTCGCGGAAGCCCGTGCGGAAGGCCATCTTGGAGGCTGTCTTGAAGGCGTTCTCGTTGGAATCCACGGAGTGCATGCCGCCATCGTAGACCACGACGCGTACGTCGCCCACCGGGTATCCGGCAACGGGTCCCTCCTGCAGCGCATCCGCGATGCCTTTCAGAATCGCGCCCGTGAACCGCTGCATGTCGATCACGCCGCCCACGATGGCATCGACGAGTTCGACGGTGGAGCCCCAGTCCGTGGAGTGCTCGTGGACCTTACGGACCTTGATGTCCTCGGGCGGCTGGTACTCGCCGTTGAGCGGCGCTACCACCATCGAGATGTCCGCGAACTGTCCCGCGCCGCCGGTTTGCTTCTTGTGCCGGTAGCTGGTGCGGGCCTCGCCCTGTACGGTCTCGCGGTACGAAATCTTGGGCTGCGTGTACTCCACCTCCACGCCGGAGCGGGTGGAAAGTCGGTACTTCGCGATGTCGAGGTGCATCTCGCCCTGGCCTCCGAGCGTGATCTGGCCGAGGTGGGAGTCGTGCTCGATGACGAGCGAGGGGTCCTCCTTGACGAGTTGGTGGAGGCCCTGCGCCATCTTGTCCTCCTCGCCCTGCTTCGAGGCGCGAACTGCCATCCGCATCCTCGGCTCCGGGTATTCGATGGGCGCGACGACAGCGTCTGCTCCCTTCGAGCGCAGTGTGTCTCCCGTACCGGTGCTCTTGAGCTTGACCGTCGCGCCGAGGTCGCCCGCTGCGAGCGAGTCCATCGCATCGCGCGACTTGCCGTTGATGGCGTAGATCGGACCGAGGCGCTCCGTGTGTCCGTCGGAGCCGTTTTCGAGGTCCATGCCCTGCTGGAGGGTCCCGTCGTAGACCTTCAGGAAGGAGAACTCCCCGACATGCTCCTCGGCCATCGTGCGCCAGACGAACGCGACGGGACTGGACGAGGCGTCCGTGCCGACTTCTCCGCTCTGCATGTGGGGCGGGGGCATCTCGGCAGGCGAGGGCAGCACGTTGTCGATGAAGCTCATCAGGCGCGAGACGCCGACGTTCTCGCTCGCGACGGTCAGGAAGATGGGAAACAGCTCCCGCTTGATCATGGCCTCATGGAGGCCCTTCCGCATCTCGTCCTCACTCAACTCACCCTTCTCGAAGTACAGTTCCATCAGGCCCTCGTCGTTCTCTGCGATGGACTCGACGAGTTCGTTGTGTAGCTCTGCGGCACGCTCCGCAAAGGCATCCGCGATGGGCTCGATGGTCTGGCTTCCGTCCTCACTAAACCGGATCTGCTTCATGAGGAGGACATCGATAATCGTCCGGGTCCCCGAGCCTCCCGGCAATTGCACTGGCACGGCTGCATTGCCAAACCGCTCCTTCACGCGCGCCAGCGCGCTCTCAAAGTCGGAGTCGCCCGTGTCCAGCTTGTTGAGGACGAACATCGCAGGGGTGTCCGTCATCTCGGTGTAGGTCCACCCGAGTTCGGTCCCCACCTGCACGCCCTCCGAGGCATCGAGGACGAAGATGGCCGTGTCGGCTGCCTTGAGGGCCGTGATGGTCTCAGCGGAGAAGTCGAGGTATCCGGGTGTATCGAGGATGTTGATCTTGTGGCCCTCCCACTCTGCATGAAGCAGCGAGGTGAAAACGCTCATCCCGCGCTCCTTCTCGGAGCTGTGGTAGTCGCTCTGGGTGGAGCCCTCCTCAACGGAGCCCCGGCGGGGAATGGCACCAGCGGAGAACAGCATGGCTTCGGCCAACGTCGTCTTCCCGGTCCCCTGGTGGCCGACAAGGGCGACGTTTCGAATGTGGTCGGCGTCGTACGCTTTCATGAGAACGAGTGGGGCTTGGGGAAGAAGAGGCACGAGGCATGCTCTTGGAAGCGCTTCGTGCAGGGGGCGTGAAGGTACTCCCGACACGGCATAGATGAAGGGACTGTCAATCCTCGGCACGACTCCTCCCGCCTCGGTGCCGAGGCGGGGCCTCTGCTCGGACCCGAGGGCGACGTTTTCTCATGAACGTCAGAGTTGGGCCGGGATCTCCTCGGGTACTCTCTGATCCCCTTCGCCTCCTCCCACGCGAAAGCGCCCGGGACTGCGTTGGGGCTGCCCACTGCCTCCTCCGATTCGCTCCGTGCATCCGAAGCTTTCCCACGCGCGCCTCACCATCCCGATCTTCGCGGGACTAGCGCTCGCCCTCGCCGCCTGCCAGGATCCCTCAGGCGTCGGCCTCACTCTCATCGGCGACGAGACCTCCGACCCAAACGCTCGCCTCGTCGCAGCCGACTCCCTCTTCCCCGCCGAGCGCATCGAACTCACCGGCGGCTTCGCGGACGGATCTGGCTCCCCTGTCCAAACCCGCCTCCTGCTAGGCGCCTTCACGGATACCATCCTTGGCGATACCCGCGCGACCGCCTACCTCGATGCTCGCGAGCAAGCTGGCTCCACTGCCTTCGATGAGCGCGACGTGGAGCGCGTTCAGATCGAACTCGTCCGAGCGGAAGCCATTGGTGATACACTCGCGATGGTACCGGTCGAGATCCGCGAGGTAACGGCCAACTGGAACCCAGAGGGCCTCCCATCTGACACGACGCTCGCCACCGGCGATGTTCTCGTGAGCGAGATGTTCTCTGCGACGGATAGTCTCGTGACGCTCACGCTGCCCGATGCCTACGTCGCGGCCAATCAGGCAACGTTCCGTGATAGCCTGGACATCTTCTTCGAGGGCTTCCAGCTCAGCGTCCCTCAAGGCGCTACGCCAGGCGCCGTCGTCGGGTTTAACGCGCCCGCCTCGCACCTCGTCCTGATCGGTGAGGAGTACGAGGACGACGGCGAAACGACACGAGATACGGTCCGCTATGACCTCGTGGAAGTCTACACCGCTCTCGATCGAGGCGCCCCCTCCGAGATCGCAGATCGATTCCTCCTGCGTGATGGCACCCCTGAGTTCTTTGGCCTCCAGTTCGGGCTCGACGAGGTACAGGACTTGCCTCTCGCCAACGCGGGCCTCCGCATCCCCATTGACCGATCCGTCAACGATCTCAACGACGGATTTCACCGGCCGCTCCTCCCGCGCCTTTCGCTCTTCGCCGTCCTAGGCGACGAAGACGAGACGCGCGTTCTCATCCTCGAACGGGACCTGAGCGAGGTCGACGATGAGATCCTACTGCGGAACAGAGATTTGACCTCTCTACTGCAAGCCGCGCTACTCGGAGATCAATCCATTTCCCGGTTCGAGCTCGGCCCCCCCTCCTCGCCCCTTGGCTTGGGAGTACTTCCCATCCTCATAGAAGACGAGCCTGTGCCGAGCCCGGACACCCCGCGCCGCCCACGCCTCTCGCTCATCACCGTCGGCAGCCCCGCTTAGCCCATGTCTCGCCTCGCGCTTCTTCTCGCTTTCGCCGGGCTGGCGACGCTCCCTACCGCGACCGTCTCAGCCCAGAGCGACTACGGCTCCATTTACTCGCGCTTCGCCCTCGGTCAACGTGCAGACGGCTCCTCGTCCCAAGCCGACGCCATGGGCGTGTCGGGCGTTGCGATCCGATCTGGGCTTTACAACGGGCTCTCCAACCCCGCTCACGGCGCCGACCAGTCTCTCGCCACCTTCTCCGCCTCGGGAACGGTTCGGGGCATCCGAGCGACCGATGCCAACGATACCATGTCGGAGGCGACCGCAGGTGGCATCGAGTTTCTTCAGTTCGGCATCCCGTTGTACGCCAACCGTCTCGGCGCTACCCTCTCCTACCGTCCATACTCGCGTGTGAACTATCGTGCCGCCGAAGAGGGCATGGTGGATCTCGATGGAGGCGACCCCGTCGAGTTTCGCTCCAACCTCGAAGGCAACGGGGGACTCCAGCGCATCTCGCTCGGCCTCGGCGGTAAAGTCGGTGAGGTGCTCACCGTCGGCGCGAGTGCGGACGCACTCCTCGGCACGGTAGAGTATCTGCGCCGCACGGAGTTTCCGAGCGCGAGCGACGCCTTCCTCGAGACTCGCGAGGCACAGTCCACGCGCATGTACGGATTTACCGGCACGGTCGGCGCGACGGCCACCTTCCGCCGGCTCGCAGCCGAGAACGACGGTCTCACGCTGGCTGCCGCCGTCACCCTGCCGGCAACTCTCCGAGGCTCTCGTGCCACCACCCTCGGCACGAGCCTGAACCGCGACACGCTCTCGACTCAGTCCGACGGCGACATCACACTCCCGCTGCTCGCTCGCGCTGGCGTTGCCTATCGCGCGAGCAATCGCTTCCTCGCCTCTGCCGATGCCGTCTACGAGCCCTGGAGCGACTTCGAAAGCGACTTCCCCTTCGGTGGCTACAACCCGACCTCCAGCACGACCAACGCGACCCTTGAGGACAGACTGCGCATAGGCGGTGGGCTGGAGTGGACACCCGGAGGTGGTCGCCGAGGCGCCTCGTACATCCAGCAGATCTCCTACCGCCTCGGGGCTTATGTCGAAGACGGATTCATCCGGGCCGACGACCAGACACTCTTGACACGAGCTCTCACGGGTGGCCTTTCTCTGCCCACTCGGCTCTCCAACGCTCGCTTGGATCTCGGCTTCGAAGTCGGGACCCGTGGCGAAGCCTCTGGGATTCTTGTTCGCGACCTATTTTGGCGTGGCACGCTGACGCTAAACTTCGGAGAGCGCTGGTTTGTCCGCCGCCGCCTCGGCTAGCCCCCACGTACCCTCTACGCTTCTCCTCCCTCCCCCCTATGCTCCGCCTCCGCCACACGCTCGGCTTCGCTGCACTCGCGGCCGTTGTCCTCGCCGCGTGCGCCGCGCCGCCACCCGCAGACGAGCCCGTCGTCGAAACGACGCGCGCGACTGAGACCGTCACGACGGCCTCCAACGGGATCTGCCCAGACCGCGCCTACTTCATCCAGGAGAACGTGCGCGCCAACTACAGCCTCGCGGCTGAGTTCTACCGCAACGCCAACTCGGCCGCCGAGACCAACGACCGCGTTCGCGTCGATGCGTTCTGCTCCGCCTACACGTATCTGAAGTGGCTCACGGCCAACGAGCCCCTCTTCACCGGTGGCGAGCCCGACGACCGCAATTTCCTCCGCCTCGCGAACATCTACGAGTTCTTCGCGACGCAGGACGAGGACAATCGCAAGGTCTACCTCGACTCCGCACTCCAGACGCGCGAGCTCGGCGTGGAGGCGTTGAACGCAGCAGGCGTGGCCTTCGAGACCTTCCCGCGCGACCTCCGCGAGGGATACTTCTACTACTCCTACTCGGACGCCTACGACGACGCGAGCCGGCGCCAGTTCGACGCCTTCAACTCGGCCTTCGAGGCCGACCCGGAGGAGATGGAGGACTGGTACCTCCAGCAGTTGTTCACCCTCTCGGCAGAGATCTACGAGCAGCCAACGGAGCGCGCGGACTTTATCGACAGCCTCGTGCCATACATGGACGACACCGGCTACGCGCAGTACGCCACGCAGATCGCGGAACTGGCACGCACGCCTCCAGCGGACCCATCCCAGACCGCTACGCCGGAGCTCATCGCGAGCCTCGTCACGAAGTACAACACGGACCCGGAATCCCTCGATGACACCGAGCGCCGCCAGATCTTCGCCGCCGCCAACCAGCTTCCCGAGCAGGTGACCGAGGCGGGCGGTGATACGGAGGCCATCCAGGACGCCTACTTCGACGATATCGTCGGGGCGCTCTTGGAGCAGGACCCGGACCGCCTCTCCGCGAGCCAGTTCTACGCCCTCTTCCGCCGCTCCTGGCGCCGCGGCGACCGCGCTCAGGCCGAGGAGTACTTCAACCAGGCCATCGCGAAGGCCAACGCTGCCCAGAGCGCGGACTTCTACTACGCTCGTGCCTCCGCTGGCCTCGGGAGCCGCGGCTCGCTGCTGCAGCAGGCGCTGTCGTTCCAGCCGAGCCACGGCCCGACGCTCTACGCGCAAGCGCAGGCATACGCCAACAGCGCAGGGCGTCCTTCTTCGGTGGACGGCCGTGCAGCCTTCTGGTGCGTCGCTGACCGGTTCAACCGCGTCGCGGCCTCGGGCGACCCGCGCGTCGCCTCCATCGCGCGCCGGGCAGCCGCCCAGTACAACCGTTCCGGCCCGAGCCGCGAGGACTACTTCTTCAAGGGCTGGACGCCCGGCCAGTCCATCCGTGCCTCCTCGGGCGGGGTCTCTTGCACCACGCGCGTGCGCTAGCCCCTCCCGCCTCGGCAGAGAACCGGCCGCTCCCAACCGTGGGGGCGGCCGGTTCTCGTTTGGACGCGTTCGTCGTGAGGCGTCGCTCTTGCTACAGTCGAGCGATGGCGTCTCGGGCGACCTGCTCTGTCTCTTCAGGTAGCGGGGCCCCCGCGAACTGCGACCTCTCCACGTCCGCGAGAATCCGACCGAGCACCTCGGCGATCTCGGGCCTCCCGGCCTCTGCCACGCGCGCCACGAGGCGGGTACGGGGAAGCATCCGCACCTCCGGTCCGAAAGACGACGCCAGCGAGTCTCGGACAAACGTCCCTACGTCCGCTGCGCGCTCGCGAGCGGGACGGTCCGGTGCAGACGTCAGGCTGAGTGCCGCATCTGGAGTCCGCTGACGCTCGCGGCGTGTCCGCACGGCTCGGGCGCCGATGAGCCCGAGTCCGGCCACGGCAGGAAGCGTCACACCGACAGCCAGGAGCCCCCACAACGCGCCCGCCGAGACGCCACCGGACCGCTGCCATCGTGCCGTCTCGCGCGAGGTGGACGCTGCCGCGAGCACACCACCGGTGACAGTGATGGGGAACGGCCCCTCGCGAAGCGTGACGTACTCGCCCGCCTCGGGGTCGAAGTAGGACCACACGATCTCGGGGATTTCGAAGCTGGCTCCCTGCGGGACAAACGTGTAAGTGAACGTCCGGGATGAGCGGAACGGCAAGCGCTGACGATCTGCGCTCCTCTCGGATTGTGGCGCGTAGGCGTCCACCCCGTCGGGTGCCGGAGCATCGGGCGCAGCGAGCGTCGCGGCGTTGCCCGTGCCGCGCATCGTGAGCGCGAGGAAAACGGCCTCGCCTGGTTCCACGGAGACCGGATCGACCCGCGCCACCATGTCGAAGTCTCCGACCGCCCCCGCGAAGGTCTCCGGGGCGCCTGTTGGGAGCGGCTCCACCTCGATAATCGTGGACGGAGCCACCACCTCCCGATCTGAGCGCCGCGAGGAGAACGGCCGAAAGAACGGCGCGAACGGATCGCGGGTGTCCATCTCACGGACCTCCACTTCGTACTCCATCGCGGCGAGTTCCAGCGACCCAGCGCGGGCCGGAAACAGCGCGAGCCGCCGGACGGTCACGGCTTGCATGCTGCGGCCCCCGAACGTGACCGAGCGCGGGTAGGTCTCGCGCGAGGGCACGTCCAGTTCCTCGCGCCAGAACCCCGGCGCGTCCCAGGTCCCCACCGCAACGGCCTGCCGAGGCGAGAGGCGCGCGGGATCGAAATACAGGACGTAGTCCACGATGATCTGCTCGCCCACTACCGCGCTCGTCTTGCGGGGCTCGGCCCGGACGACCAGGTCCCCCTCGCGCACTGGAGAGGGGGACGGCACGCCCTGCGGGCTGGGGGCCGCAGGTGCCCGCCTCCGCACGATATCGACCGGGATCGGGTCCGTGGTGTATGCTTGGCCTCCGATCTGGAGACGCATACTACCGAGACGTGCTACACCGGGCCGTTCGGCGCGATAGCGCCAGCCGTAGCGAACCTGAAGCTGAGCGCCGAAGCTGGTGCGCTCCCGGAGAGCTGGGGTGCGCGAGAGCAGCCGGAGATTAGAGGAGGGCCGGGGCGGCAAGAGGGCCCCGGTCGGTTCCTCTCCCGTCACCTCCACGATGAACAGCACGGTCTCCCCCACGTCCACGACATTCTTGTCCGCGTAGGCGCTGACGGCCACCTGAGCGCGGGGAGCGCCCACGAGGAGTCCCCACATCACGAGACCGAGCAGAGAGACGAGCATGCGACCTCCTGCCCCGCCTCGGGAGGCTCGCGGGGGGACCGAGGCGGACCAGGTCGGGGCGAGAGTCACGTCGCTACCAATCGCGGTCGGACCGGCGCTGGCGCGTGGGACGCCGCATCTGCTCCACGAGCAGTTCCTCGTCTGCCGCGATGGCATCGAGAAGACGTTGCGCTTGAGCGGCGCTCATCTCGGCAGGGCGACGCTGCCCGGTGTCCGCCGGAGTGGGCTCATCGCGGGGCTGGCGGTCCTGATCCCGGCCCTGCTCCGCTTCCCCCTGCTCTTCCGGCTGGCCCTCGTCCTGGTCTGTGCCATCACGTTCCGCTTCGTTCTGCTCCTCGGGCGGCTCGGTCTCGCCTCCTCCCTGTTGATCTTGCGGGTCGCCCTCGTCCTGTTGGCCCTCGGGGTTCTCGTCCTGTTCCCCCTCCTCGTTCTCGTCGGGTGGCTGCTGCTGACGGAGCAGATCGAGGAGCTTCTGGATCTTCTCGTTTTCAGGATCGAGCGAGAGAGCACGTTCTGCATCGCGCACGGCCTGCTCCGTTTCCCCCTCGATGTACGCCTGCGCAGCCGAGTGGTAGAGATTCGCTGCGTCTGGTCCGCTGGCGCTCTGCGCGAGGACGACCGGGGCGGCGATCAGGAATACAAGGAAGAGGGCGCGTCTCACGGGGAAGGATCGGAGTCCACCTCGACGATCTGACCGAGGCGCTGAATGAACTCGCCGAACGCGGCGATGGTGGAGTCTCGTGCGAGGCCGTCCTGCATGAGGCCGAAGGCATCGGTGTACCGGCGCGCCTCCACGAGGGAGTCGGCCTCCGCCTTGAGCCGTTCCGCGAAGGGCGACGGCTCTGGCTCCTCGGGCGTCTCCTGGTCGCCGGTTTGCTGGCGACGCAGGGCGATCTCGAGGTTGACCTGCGCTGGAACGTACGTCGGTCGAAGGACGAGCGCGCGGCGAAGACTCCGAATCGCGCTGGGGATGTCACCCGCTGTCAGGGCAGCGGTGCCTCGGTTGTAGGATGCAAGGGCGCGGTCCTCCGGGGTAGCGGCCAAGGGAAGAACACGAGCGAACGCGCTATCTGCTTCCGCGGCGCGGTTCTGCGCGAGGCGCGCGAGGCCGAGATTGTTCCAAAGCGCCGCACCGATCTCCGGTGGCGCCTCGTCTTCAGCCAGTCCGGCCACGAACGATTGCTCGGCAGCAGGAGCATCCTCCGCGGCGAGGTGCTCGTTGCCCTCGCGACCATGGGACGCCGCCGGTCCGAGCGCAGCGAGCCACCCGAGCACGATCAAGAAGCCGGTGAGTCGCACTTATTCCGCGAGCGGCACGAGCGGTGCCGGACCAGGCTCCTCGACCTCTTCCAGCTCGATTTCTTCCTTCCGGGCATCCACGAAATCCTGGAACGACTCGCGCTCGTACGCGCCCTCGCGCACGTAGCGGAGCGCGTAGAGGAACGTCTCGCGGTCCGCGTAGCCGGGAAGGCGCGTGATGATCTCGCCGGACTCGGGGTCCATGAAGATGGTCGTCGGCGTGGAGGTGATGCCGATGCCACTCGCGAGCCACGCCACCGGGAGGCGGAAATCGAAGAAGTCGATGGTCTCGCGGTTCTCGATGTTGAGGCGAGTCACCTCGAAGTTCTGCGCGAGGTACGCCTGCACCTCATCGTCGGTGTAGACGTCCTGATCCAGGCGAGCGCACCAGCCGCACCAGGCCGCGTAGCCGTGGAGCAGGAGCACCTTGTCCTCCGCCTCTGCATCCGCAATGGCGGTACCGACCGTTTGCCACTCGGGCGCGTCGTCCGGGATGATGGAGGCATCGACGGGCTGCGCGTGGGCCGCGCTGACGGCGAGGGTGAGGACGAAGAGGAGCGCGAGGCGCATAGCGGGCGGGAGTCGGGACCGGGAGGAAGCTAGGGAACAGCCGGGGGGTTCCCGGTGCGTTCTCGTGGAAACGACGAAGAGCCGTCGCTGAGTGCGCCCGCCTCGGTCCCTTCGTGGAGGCACCGAGGCGGACCGGCCTAGAGGCCCATGACCAGTCGAACTGGCTCGAAGGCCTCGGCATACGTCGCGCCCGCTTGCACGCCCCGGACGGTCGCCAGGGAGCGAATGAACGCCTCAGACGAATACGGTCGAAAGCCCTGGCTCTCGTACGCCTGAAGCGCATGGACCTTGGTCGCGAGGTGCGCCTCGTTCAGGTGCACGAACGCCGCCGAGCGGAACGCGGCCTCGTTCTGGGGCAGTTCGTAGCCGAGCAGCGTCGCGTGCTTGAAGGCGCGGACGCCCTCGCGGTGAACCGTCGCGTGGTCCTGGTGCGAGTCCGTGCTAGAGGGCAGGAGCACGAGGTCGGGTGCCCATTCCCGCCGTAACGCGACGAGCCGTTCCAGGATGGCCTGGCGGTCGCGCGGGAACTCGCGCACCTCGAACGGCCCTAGTTCCACGTGCTCCGGCGCGATGCCGAGGCGAGCGGCAGACTCTCGGCACTCGTGCGCGAGCACATCGCGGGGAAACCCGTCCGGGACAGATTTCTCACACGTGGAGAGCGCGAGGTAGCGCACCTCTGTACCTGCCTCCACTAGCCGGGCGACCGTTCCCGCACAGCCGAACTCGTCGTCGGTGTGGGCGCAGAGGACGAGGCAGCGGCGGACGGTCTCGGTCATACCGCGAAGCTACTCGGGGCATGGAGGCACCACCATCCCGGCTCTGCCCGCCTCGGTACCGAGGTCGAGGGGGGTGAAGGGAGGAATGCAGGGAGGAATGCCCACTGCCTCGGAATCCAGCCTCACGGCTCATGGGCCGGATTGCCGAGCACCGTCACCCCCTCCGCCACATCGCGCGTGACCACCGCGCCCATGCCAACCGTCGCGCGGGCCCCAATGGTGATCCCGTTGCGCACGATAGCGCCGGGCGCAATCCAGGCGCTCTCCCCCACCCTCGCGCTGCCCGCCACCACGGCGTGCGCGATGACCAGCGCATTCGCGCCGATGACCGCGTTGTGCGCGATGTGGACGTGGTTGTCGATCCGCGCTCCCTCACCGATGACCGTCTCGCCGAGCGTGCCCCGGTCCACGCAGGTGTTGTCCCCGATGCTCGCGCTTGCCCCGATGCGCACGCGCCCGACGTGCGGAAAGGGCACCTGCCGCCCCTCCTCGTCCGCTGTAAATCCGAAGCCTGCCCCGCCGATGGTGCAGTTGGCACCGACCGTCACGCCCGGTTCCAGGGTGCAGTGCGCGAGGCACGTGTTCGGCCCGACGCGCACGCCGCGGGCGAGGACCACGCCCGCACCGAGGACCACGCCTCGCGCCATCTGGACATCGGCGGCGATCCGGGCATCCGCCGGGACCGGGCCCTCGTACGCGGGCCATCCCTCCGTCATGGCGAAGTACTCCGCGACGAGGCGGGAGAACGCGAGGCGCGGGTTGTCTGCGTAGACCAGCGTCGCGTCTGGGTGCGAGGGCTCCGTGGGCGGCGCGAGCACCGGGCTCCCAGAAAAGCTCTCCAGCGCATCGGCGGCGGTCGGCGCGACGAGGAGGCTTCCGCCGAAGCCCGCGAGTCGTTCTGGAGAAAGAGCGCGAGGAGAGATCCACGCGGCCTGCCCCGGCCCTGCATCGCGGTCTGGCGCGACGCCCACGAGGCCCACCTCGGACCCGAGGTGGAACCGCTCGGCAGCACCGGTCTCGACGAGAAAACGGGCGGCGTCATGCGTGGACGGCATCGAGAAAGGGGGTGTAGAGAGACAAGAACACCTCGCGCTCGCGCTCCCACGAGTGCGCGGCATGGAGACGACGCGCGCCCTCCCGAAAGCGGGTGCGCGTGTCGGCGTCGAAGAGCATCGTGCGGAGCGCGGAGACGAGCGCAGGGCGGTTCTCCGGGTCCACGGCGAGCCCGGCCCCGAACTGGCGGACCAGTGCGGTGAGCGGCTCGATGCCAGATCCCGCGAGCGTCGGGACGCCTGCGGCGGCGTACTCGAAGAGCTTGTTCGGGAGGCCCATGCGGAGGCTCTCGGTGAGGGGACGCGCGACGATAGCCCCGACGGTTGCGTCGGGCGTGAGGCGGCGAAGGGCCTGAGGCGCGGTGAACGGAAGGACCCGAAGCGGCTGTGTCGCAACACGTTGCCGTAACGGGTCCTCTAGCGGTCCCTCGCCAATGCAAACGAGCAGAGCCTCGGGGATGTCGCGCATGGCATCGGCCAGCGGGAGAAGCCCACGGCCCTCGCGGAAGAGCCCCTGGTAGAGCACTACAGGTCGGTCCGCCTCGGTACCGAGGCGGGCGCGGAGCTCGCCCGTAGGCGGGAGCCCCTCCGGCGGAGCATCGGAGACGTTGCGAACCACGGCGGGGCGCGGGATCCCGTAGCGGTCTCGCATCGCATCCGCGATGGCGTCGTTGACGGTCAGGGTCGCATCCGCGCGAGCGACGTGACGGCGTTCCACGGCAGCCCAGGCCCAGCGCACCCAGGGGCGCCCGGCGGCATCCAGACCAGGGTAGTACTCGCGGGCGTCGTAGACCAGCCTCGCGCCGGACGTGTGGGCGGCGCGAGCAGCGGCGGGCAGGACGTGGAGGTCACTCGCATGCACCACCCGCGCGCGGACGCTCCCGAGCGCCTCACGCATCGCACGGTGCGCGGCGAGGAAGTACGCGGGACCCCTCGCCTCTGGGATTGCGACGACGCGCGAGTCCACGCCAAGCGGGATTGCGTCCGGGTCTCGCATCGCGCCGACTCCGAACACTGCCACGCGTGTGCCTGTCTCCGCCAACGCCTGCACCTGGCGGATCGCGCGAGACGACGACGAGACATCGCCGAGGAAGGCGAACGCGACATCGTACGAAGGAGAGGTGGGCACAGCGTTTGGGACATCTGGGCGAGAAGCGATGTTCGCCCGGCCCCGTATGTTAGCGTCTCCCTATACCCCCTCTGCTGCGCCCTGTCGTGACCGGTCGCCGCTTTCTGTTCGCCCTCGCGCTCATCGCCGTGGGAGTCTTGATCGGACTCCCCATCGCACGCGTGTTTGCGCCGGAGCCGCCTGCGCCGGAACAAGCCATCGAGAGCGCCGCTCCGCCGCCCGCCGCCGTGGAAGTGGACCCGATCCCCTTCGGGCCAGATGAGACCAGCGAACCGCTCCCGCCGACGGCCGAAATCCCGGAGCTTCGCGAACTGAACCGCCTGTTCACGGGCGTCGCCGACCTCGCCACGGAGTCCGTCGTGTACGTGGAGGTGGATGCGAGCGACGGGGACCCGTACGCCTTCGGCGCCCGCACGACAGCAGGCTCGGGCGTGATCGTCTCACCCGCGGGCTACGTTGTGACCAACGCGCACGTACTGGAAGGAGGCCGCCGCGTGACGGTGGTGCTGGACGACAAGCGCGAGTACGCCGCCGAGGTGGTCGGGCGCGACCCGACGACGGATCTCGCGGTGCTTCGCCTGCTAGAGATCGGAGTGGCCGGTGACTTGCCGCTGCCCGTCGCCACGCTCGCAGACTCCGACGAGCTAGAGGTCGGCGAGTGGGTGTTGGCCGTGGGCAGCCCGTTCCGGCTGACGGGGACCGTGACGCAAGGCATCGTGTCCGCACTGGGCCGGTCGGTCGGCGCGATCCAGAACGAGGTGTTCATCGAGGACTTCATCCAGACCGACGCCTCCATCAATCAGGGCAACTCCGGCGGTGCCCTCGTCAACCTTGACGGCGAGGTGGTCGGAGTCGTGACCGCCATCGCGACGGAGTCTGGCATCAGCCAGGGCTACGGGTTCGCGGTGCCGAGCAACCTCGTCAAACGAGTGACGGAGGACCTCGTGGCGTACGGCGAGGTGCGGCGCGGCTACGTCGGCATTCAGGTCGGCGAGATGACGGCTGCGGATGCGCGAGAGCGCGGCATGGACCGCATTCGAGGGGTGCTCGTGAGCGATGTCTACGGCGGAGGGCCGGGCGCGCGCGCTGGCCTTCAACCTGGCGACGTGCTACTGGAGGTCAACGGTGTCTCCGTGGATGCCACGAACCGATTCCAGAGCCGCGTCGCGCTGGCACAACCGACAGATCAGTTGGCCCTCACCATCTGGCGCGAGGGCGAGGAGCAGCAACTGCAGTCGTCGCTCGTGACCTTCGACGATCCCGGGCTCCAGCGCTGGATCGCGGGTGGTGTGGCGCCTGCGGAACCTCCCGAGGAAGCGCCTACCATCGCTCCACCGGACGTGCCACGCGCTCAGGCGACCGATTACGGAGTTCGCCTGCGCGACCTGACGCCGGACGAGCGGCGGACATTCAACGTGACGGCGGGGGCCTTCGTGGAGGCGGTAGAGCCCGAGAGCGCGGCGTTCCAAGATGGGTTGCCGCAAGGGACCGTCGTGATCGAGGTGGAGGGCGAACCGGTGGCCTCGGCGGCGGAGGCGCAGGCCGTGCTGTCGGACCTCGCGCGGAGCGAGACGCCCGCGCTCCTCCGCGTGCGCCGCGTCGATGGGCTGACGGCGTTCTACGACCTCCTCTCGCCCGAGGCGGACTGAGTCGGCCCGCCTCGGTAGCTCCACGCAGCACCCGAGGCGGGCACACGGACGGCCCCGGCACCGGGGAGGTCGCCGCGCGATCTTCCGGGCTCACCCTCCCCCTCGCGCCCGTGCCCTCGTCCGACTCCGCTCAACGCTTTACCTCTCGGTGGGGCCTCCTCCTCAGCGTCCTCGGCATCGCCGTCGGAACGGGCAACATCTGGCGCTTCCCGCGCATCGCGGCCACCAACGCGGGCGATGGCGGCGCAGGCGCGTTTCTGGTCGCGTGGCTAGTGTTTCTACTGGTGTGGAGCCTCCCGCTCATCATCGCGGAATACGCGCTGGGGCAACGCGGACGGCGGGGTGTCGTGGGGACGTTCGCGAGCCTGGCCGGTGGGAAGGTGGCGTGGCTGGGCGCCTTCGTGGCCTTCGTCGCGGCGGCGATCATGTGCTACTACAGCGTCGTGGCCGGATGGTGCGCCTACTACGTCGCGACGAGCACGGCCAGCGGCCTACCGATCACGAGCGAGGCGTCGCTCGCTGCCTGGACGAGCTTCCAGGACGGTTTCTGGCCGGTCCTCTTGCACGGAGGCATGATGGGCCTCGGCGTGCTGGCGGTGCGCGGGGGCGTGAGCGGCATCGAGCGCGCGAACAAGCTTCTCGTGCCGTCTCTGCTCGTCATCGTGCTGATCGCGGTGGTGCGGGCCGTCACGCTGCCGGGTGCAGGAGAGGGCATCGCGTTCCTCTTCACACCGGACTGGAGCACCCTCACCAGCCCCACCGTCTGGCTGGACGCCCTCACGCAGAACGCCTGGGATACCGGGGCAGGCTGGGGTCTCATCCTCACGTATGCGGCGTACATGCGGCGCGAGGACGGCGTGGTGCGCAACGCCGTGCTGACGGGCGTCGGCAACAACACCGTCTCCCTCCTGGCAGGCACGATGATCTTCGGCATCGCCTTCGCGACGCTGGACCCCACGACGATGGTGGACGGCGAGGCGCTGAGCCGCATCGAGCTCATGCAGCAGGGCAACGACCGGTCCACGGGCCTCACCTTCATCTGGATGCCCGCGCTGTTTGCCGCGATGCCGTTCGGCAAGCCACTCGCGATCCTGTTCTTCCTCGCGCTCTCGTTCGCGGCGCTGAGCAGCCTGCTCTCCATGATCGAGCTCTCGACGCGCGTCTTCGTGGACTTCGGGTTCGACCGCAAGACCGTCGTCCTGGGCGTCGGTGGCGCGGCGTTCCTGCTCGGCGTGCCGAGCGCGCTCAACGGCACGTTCTTCGGTAATCAGGACTTCGTCTGGGGCGTGGCGCTGATGCTCTCCGGTGCGTTCATCGCGCTGGCTGTCTGGCGCCACGGCGCCGCCCGCCTCCGCGAGGGAATCGCGACCGAGACCGACTGGAAGTTGCCCAAAATCTGGGACACGTGGATCACCGTCGCGATTCCGATCCAGGCGATCGTGCTGCTCGGCTGGTGGCTCTACCTCGCCACGACGGCGGCCTTCACGTCGCGCTGGTGGGATCCGCTGGAGCCGTACAGCGCCGCCTCGTGCGTCGTGCAGTGGAGCCTCGTGCTCTTCGTGCTCTACCTCGCGAATCAGTGGATGCTGCGGCGCCTCGCGACGACCGAGCCCGCCGCTGACTCGCCCGACCACGTTACCCCGGACGACGCCTTCCGCACCCCATGACGCGCCTTCCCCCCTCCCGCCTCGGTGCCGAGGCGGGCACCCTCGCGCTCCTCGTGCTCCTCCTGGTCGGCGGGTGCCGCGCGCTCGGACCGGGTGGGCCGTTCGAGAAAGAGAACGCGTACGTCGCGGCCTACCGCAGCGTCGCGCAGATGCAGACGCGAGCCGAGCGCACAGATTACCGCGAGACCTCGCGATACGGAGACATCGTTGAGTTTCTGCTCCCGCTGCGGATGCTGGACGAGTACCGGGCCCAGCCCTCCGGTTTCGCTGGCGGCGAGCCGTTCGGCCCGGACCCCCTCCCGTCCGATGGGTGGAACCTGAGCGTCTACGACTTCGGAACCAGCGTGGAAGGCCGAGCGCTCCCCGTCGTCATCGCGCGAGGCGCGGGGGACCGCGACAGCCTTCGCCAATCAGAGAAAACGCGCGTGCTCGTCTTCGCGAACATCCACGCAGGAGAGGTCGCCGGCAAGGAGGCCGCACTGATGCTCATCCGCGACCTCGCGCAGGGCCAACACACCGAGTGGGCCGACAGCCTCGTCGTGATGATCGCGCCGATCTACAACGCCGACGGCAACGAGCGCTTTGCGTACAGCAACCGGCCGCGTCAGTGGGGCCCCGTCGGCGGGATGGGGCAGCGGCCCAACGCCCAGGGCCTGGATCTCAATCGCGACTTTATGAAACTCGCCAGCCCTGAGGCGCGTGGCCTCGTCGGGTTCCTCAACGACGCCGACCCGCACGTCATCGTGGACCTCCACACCACGAACGGGACGCACATGGGCTACCACCTCACGTACGCTCCGCCGTTGTCTCCCAACACCCCGGAGGCCATCGACCGTCACCTCCGCGATGAGTGGCTGCCCGCCATCTCGGACGAGATTCTCCGCACGGATGACATGGCGACCGAGCACTACGGCAACACGCCCGGCACCTTCGGACCAGCAAACGGGGTCCCGCGCGGATGGTACTCGTTCAGCGCGCAGCCCCGGTTCGGGACCAACTACGGCGGACTCCGCAACCGCTACGCGATTCTCTCTGAAGCCTATTCGTACGCCTCCTTCGAGGATCGCGTGACTGTGACCAAGCGCTTCGTCGAGGAGATCCTCCACGCCGTCCACCGAGACGCCAGCCGCGTCCGCGCCATCACCGAGGCGGCCGATGCGACTTCGCTCGTGGGCGACTCGCTCGCCGTGCGGGCCTTCTTCACCGCGCCCAACAGCACGCGCGAGATCCTGATCGGCGCCGTGGACACCCTCGCGCACCCCGAGACCGGCGATCCGATGTTCGCCCGCCGCGACGTGCGCACGCCGGAGGCCATGCCCGTCTTCTCGCGCTTCGGCGCGACAGAGACCGAGCGCGTGCCCGAGGCCTACCTCGTCCCCTCCCGCCTCGGCGACGTGCTGGACCTCCTCACGGCGCATGGCATCCGCACCGAGCCACAAGCGGAGGCAGTGGTCGATGCCCAGGTGTTCCGCGTCGATAGCGTGCGCGTGGCCGAGCGCCCGTTTCAAAACGTCCGGCAGCGTGAGGCCTTCGGGGCCTGGAGCCGCTCGGCGGAGAGTTTCGTTGGCCCTCTGGAAGAAGAAGGATACGTTCGCGTCCCGATGGACCAGCCGCTCGCGCGCGTCGCCTTCGCACTCTTAGAGCCTCGCAGCGACGATGGCGTGGTCAACTGGGGCATCGTCGATCTCGACACGCAGCCGCGTGCGGTATACCCCATTCTTCGCGAGCCTGCCCGCCTCGGGACTCCCACCGAGACACCGAGGCGGACCGACTGACCTCCCACCCGAAACCCTCGTGAACGGGCACCCACGCCCCGGCCCGTGCGTTCATTCCCGCGATTGACCCGTTCCCCCCACATGACACGATTTTTCCCCCTCGCGCTGGCCGTCGCCGTTCTCGCGGCCGGATGCCAGACCGACGACGCCCCCTCTGACTCCCTCCTCGTCGAAGTGGAGGACGCCTCTGACCTCGTCGATGAGATCATCGGGGAGGGCAACGAGGCGACCGTCGTCAACTTCTGGGCGACGTGGTGCGGCCCCTGCCGCATCGAGTTCCCGGACCTGATCGCCTACGACGCCGAGATGGAGGGACAAGGCGTGGAGGTCCGATTCGTCTCCGTGGACGAGCCCGACATGATGCCGCAGGTCCGCGCGTTTCTGGACGAGCAGGGCGTCACCGAGCGGTCATTCGTCGCGCCCGAGGCGCCGATGCTCGCCGCGCAGTTCGATCCTCGCTTCGGCGTGAGCCTCCCCCTTACGCTAGTGATGGATTCAGAGGGGATCGTACGCGGCGCCCACGCCGGGCTCATCACTAAGACGGCCCTTACCGACCTCGTGGCGGGCGTCCGCGACGGTTCCATCGACATCACGACCCAGCTTTGATGCGGCTCCTCTTCCCAATCCTCGCTCTTGTCCTCGCGCCACTTGCCAGCGCACAGGACTCCCTAGCGCTCGGCTCGGGCCTTCCCCTCGCTTCTGAATCGTTCGCGACGGCCGAGGGCGGCTCCACCAGCCTCGGCGCCGCGATGGGCGAGAGCGGCCTCGCCGTCGTGTTCTGGAGCGCCGCCTGCCCGTGGACGGAGAAGTACGAGAGCCGCGTCTCCGAGATCGCGGAGACCGCGAGCGGAAACGGCGTCGGGCTGGTTCTCGTCGCGAGCAACGACCCCGAGCGGACCACTGGCGACAGCCCCGAGGCCCTCGCGGCCACGGCACGCCGCATCGGCGCCTCCATCCTGCTCGACCCCACCTCGCAGATCGCGGATGCGTTCGGCGCTCGGCAGACCCCGCAGGCCTTCTTCTTCGGTCCCTCTCTCCTCTACTCAGGCGCTATCGACGACAGCCCTGCCGAGGCGGCGCGTGTCACCATCCCCTATCTCGCGCAGGCCATGGAGCAGTCGCTCGCCGGCCAGTCCGTGGAGATCGAGCGTACGACCGCGTTTGGCTGCACTATCAAGAGGCCCCGGTAACTCGCAGGTTCTTCGGACGACGAGGCTCCAGATCCCGTGCAGATAAATTCGCACGGGGGTATCTCCACGGTGCACCAACGCCCCCCGAATGCTCACCTCTCCCGACGACCTCGCCGCCCTCTGTGACCGCGCCCGCCAGCAGGTCGCCGTCGCCCTCGACACCGAGTTCGTCTGGGAACGGACCTATTACCCCGCCCTCGGCGTCGTCCAGATCGGGCTCGGAGGCGACGACGTCCACCTCGTGGATACCCTCGCACTCACGGGGGAGGACGTCGCGCCACTGGCCGACCTGATCGCGGATCCCGACACCGAGATTGTCCTCCATGACGCGCTGCAGGATCTCCAGATTCTCGCCCGCGCGACCGGGGCCCGTCCCCGCAACGTCTTCGACACGCAGCGAGTGGCCGGGATGGTCGGCCAGACCGCGACGGCCTCGCTTCAGGATCTCGTAGAGTGGGCCGTCGGCATCCGGCTGGACAAGGGCGCGACGCGCACCAACTGGCTCCAGCGCCCGCTCTCAGACAAGCAGGTGCCGTACGCGGAAGACGACGTACGCTACCTCCTCGACGTGCGCGACAAGCTCGTGGACGAGGCTGAGACGCGCGGCCGGATCGCGTGGATCGATGAGGAGATGGCGCGATACGAGGACGAGGACAGCTACACCGAGGCGGACCCGATGGACGCTGTGGACCGCGTCAAGTCGCGCGGCATCGGCAAGCTGGACGGGCAGTCCCGGGCCGTGCTCCGGCATGTCGCGGCATGGCGCGAGACAGAGGCTCGCCGTCTGGATCGCACCCGCCGCATGGTCCTCCCGGACGATGCGCTCGCGGAGATCGCCACGCGCCGCCCCGAGACGGAGTCGGCGCTCGGCCGGACCCTCACCGACCGCCAGGCTCGTCGCTACGCGGAGGGTCTGCTCGCAGCCGTTCGTGACGGAGAGGCGGCACCTGCAGAACCACGCGCCCGGCGTGGTCGCCCGGGGCCCGACGAGGACCGGCGCCAGGCGCAACTGAATGTGTTGCAAGGGCTTGTCGCCGGGCAGTGCACTCTCGGAGACGTAGATCCGCAACTCGCGGCCACGAAGGCGCAACTCAGTGCCCTCGTCCAGGCAGGCGCCGAGGCGGACACCGCCGCCCATCCCGTTCTGACCGGCTGGCGCCGGGCGTTTATCGGGGACGACCTGCTCGCATTTCTTCGCGGTGAGGGCGCGGTGAGGCTCGACGGCCGGGAGGGCTGGCCGACAAGCGACTGACATCCCCCGCCTCGGGAGGCTCACGGAAGCCGCCGAGGCGGAGAGACTAACTGAAACGAGGCCCGGTCGTGACACCGGGCCTCGTCTGTTTTCAGTCGCGAGGTGAGCTAGCGAACCAGCGTCACACGGCCTGTCACGACCTCCTCTCCGACGACCGCGCGCCAGAGATAGACGCCTGCCGGGAGCGTGCGCGCGTCGAAGACGACCTCGTAGGCGCCCGATTGTACCTCACCAGAAACGAGGTTCGCGACCTCACGGCCCGTCACGTCGTAAACGCGAAGACTCACGTCCATGGCCTCCGCGAGGGCGTAGCGGAAGGTCGTCTGCCCCATGAATGGGTTGGGCCCCGCCTCGGGCAGTCGCGTCTCCACGACTGTCAGGGCAGACTCTTCCCAGAGATTCGCCGAGGCCATCACATCGGGAGCGAGGGGCGAGAGCGTGAACTCGAACTCCTCCACATCGACGACCTCACGCGTTTTCCGGTCGATGACTTCGACCCTGCCCGTGTAGAGGCCCGCAGGCACTCCGTTCGGGATGACGCGAGGATCCGCCGCTGGGGTCGGCTCCGTCAGTTCTCCCGGATCCAGGACCGCGCGGAGGCCCCTCGTCACGAAGGTGCGCTCGTCCGGCAGCATGATCGTCAACTGGAGACGAGTTCGGATTCGCTCGAAGGTCGTGTTCTCCTGCGTGACGTTGATGACGAGCGGCTGGCCCCGCTCCGCCTCGACGCTCGTGATGACGAGGTCGACCGGCGGCGGCGGAATATCGAGGGTCGTGCATGTCGGATCGTTGGCCTCCGGCGTGTCGGGGTCGTCCGAGAGGATCGTGGTCTCCCCATCCGTAGCAGAGCCTTGGTTGCAGACCTCCTCCACGCCCGGCGGTGGCTCCTCGGTCACGAGCACGTCGAACGTGACCGTCACCGTCGCGTCCGGGCCGAGAATGCCCGCGTTGACCTCCACCGAGGTGTCGCCGGAGGTGTTGCCAGTCACGACGGAGCCTGCGGTCGTGGTGACGGAGCCTGCCACGAGCGTTGTGTTCGCACCGGGAGTGTCCGTGAACGTGAGCGCCATGTCGGCACGCCCGCCCGTGTTGGTGAGACCGACGATGTACGTCACGACCTCGCCGGGTGCCGCGAGTCCATCGCCGCTAGCGTCCTGATCGTCCTTGGTCACGACGAACTCAGGCGGCGCGATGACGGTCAGCGTAGCCGTAGCCGAGCCGCTGTTGCCGAGCGACGAGGTGAGGTCCCCGGAGACGTTTTCGTAGCTACCCGCCTCGCTCGCCGTGACGTCCACCGAGATCGTGCACGAGGTCTCGGCTCCGACTGAACCGCCTGTGTACACGACCTGCGTACCGCCACCGGGGGCGGTCAGGGTCCCTCCGGTGCACGTGGTGCTTCCATTCGCTGGCGTCGCGAGGACGAGGCCCGATGGGAAGACATCGGTCACATCCAGCGCGGTAGCCGCCGTCAGGTTCGGCTCGTTGTCGATTGTGAAAGTCAGTGTGCTCACGCCTCCGGCCAGGATCTCCGCCGGGCTGAACGCCTTGAGGAAGGCCGGCGGCTCATCGACGACGACCACGAGGTCGGCCGTCGCGGGCGACGCTAGCGTGCCTGATCCTGACCCGCCGAGATCGCCGGCGAGGTTCGATGTGACATTGGAGTAAGTCCCCGCGAGCACGCCTCCAGGGATCGAGACGCTCACACTGAACGTGCAGCTCTCGCTGGGTCCTAGACTGCCACCGAACAAGAGGAGGTTGGTCGTGCCCTGCAACTGAGAAGCGGCGCCGCACACGTCGGTCTGCGTCCCACTCGTGGAGACCATCCCGTCGAGGGCGGCATCCAGGTTGTCCTGGAAGAAAAGCCCCGAGACCGACTGCGTCGCGTCTGTGTTCTCGATGGTGAACGTCAGCGTCGTAAGGCTACCCGGCGCCACCGGATCGTCCGTGAAGTCCTTTGAGAACAGGATCGGCGTCACGAGGAAATCGTCTGTCGCGCCCGGCGACGTGAGGGCGTTGCCGTCGATGGTGGAGGAGACCGGGCTCGTCGTATTGGTGTAGGTCCCAGCTGCGGCTCCCACCGGGACGGCGAGCGTCGCGGTAAACGTGCACGACTCGCCCGCTGCGAGGGTGCCCCCGGTGAACGAGAGCGTGCTCGTGCCTGAGAGCGAGGAGCCCGTTCCGCACACGTCAGCCTGCGTCCCGCTGGTAGACACGAGGCCTGTCAGTACAGCATCGAGGTCGTCCGTGAACGCGATGGCCGTCGCGTTGGGAGCGTCGCCCTCGGAAGGTGCGTTGAGCGTGAACTGGAGGGTGACGGTCCCGCCAGGACTCACCGGGGCATCCGTGAACTGCTTCGCGATGGAAACGCCCTCCAGAACGACGAGATCATCCGTGGCGCGGTTGCCGACCGCCGTAGCGCCGTCCACCGTGCCCGATATGGGATCCGTCGTGTTGGTGTAGGAGCCACCCGACGTTCCCTCGGGGACGGTGAGAATGACATCGAACGAGCAAGACGCGCCAGCGTCCAGGCTCACGTCCTGCACCTGAAGCGTCGGGATCCCTCCGACGATTGTGGTGAAGATGAACGAGGAGGGACCACAGAACCCCGGGGACGGCAACGTCGCGATGAGCGGGTTGCCGAGGAACGGGATCGGGTCCGTGAACGCGAGGGCGGTCGCGGACGAGGTAGTGCTCGTGTTGGTGATGCCGAAGCGGAGCGTGACAGGCGAGCCGGGCGTCACTGGGTCGTCAACGAACTCCTTCGTGAGCACGGGGACAGCGGCGACCACGAGGTCATCCGAGGCGGGGGGCCCGAGGATGGCGGTACCGCCGCTCATGGCCGAGACCTGGCTCGTCACGTTCGGATAGGTGCCAGGCTCTGTGCCTCCTGGTACCGCGAGTGAAACCGAGAACGTGCACGTCCCTTCCAGGGGGAGCGTCCCCCCCGAGAGGGAGAGTACGCCCGCGTCAAAGGAGAGCGTGCCCCCGTTGCAGACCGATGACGGGGGCGTCTGCGCCAGTACCAGTCCCGCCAGGGTCGCCTCCAGGTCGTCCGTGAACGCGATGTCCGTCGCTCCGCCGAATCGCGAGAGGTTTCGGATGGTGAACTCCAAGCCGACAGTGCCACCGGGGGACACCGGATCATTCGTGAAGGACTTCGTGAGCGTCAGAGAGGCCGGTACGACTGCGAGGATCGCACCCGCCTTGCCACTCGTCTGCTGAATGCCAGAGAACGTCGTAGCCGCAACCAGCTCGCTTGTGACGTTCTCGAGTTGCCCGGTCGTGGATGCGATCACATCGACGGTGACGGTACATGTGGCGCCAGCGCCAACAGTGGGGTCGAGGACGAAGTTGGGCGTGAACGAGATCGTGCTGGAGCCCGGTGGGGCACTGAGAGTGCCCTGCTCACACGAGGTAGACGCTGCCGACGGGTTGGCGATGACGAGGCCCGTCGGGAGTTCATCCGTGAACTGGACTCGGAAGGCGCTATTGGTGTTGAGCGTGTTGTCAACCGTGAGCGTGAGACGAGACCGGGTGCCGAAGGTGGTCGTGCTCGGGGAAAAGCTCTTCGTGAAGCCCGGGCGATTGGCATCGACGGTGAGGTCGTCCGTGGCAGTGCCGCTGTTTCCTGCACTGGAGGTCAGGTCTCCAGAAAGGTTCGTGTACGTGCCTGGCGTGCTCGACGTCACGTTGACCGTAACGTTGCACACGCTGAATCCAGGGACCGAAGCTCCTGAGAAGGTGATCGTTCCACCGCCATCGGGCGCGACGAGGCTGGCAGGTCCAGCGTCTCGATCCCCACCACAGGTCGTGCTCGCGACGGCCGGAGTCGCGATCGTGACACCTGCCGGGAGAACATCCGTGAACGCGATATCCGTGACGGGCGTCGCGAAGTCTGAGTTGTCAATCCTGAACGACAGAGTGCTGACGCTTCCGGGTCCGATCTGGTCGGGGAGGAAGGTCTTCGAGAACGAAGGTTGAGCCAGGGCAGATCCTGCTGAGAAGGTCAGGAAAGCCAGAAGAGCGACAACGCGCATGAGGGGTGGGCTGGGAGGTGAAGGCCGTGAGGGAAGCACGACTCAGGGCACGGGACGAGACCGCTTGGCCTTCATCCTTCCTGAACATAGTCGCCAGCGTCCGATCTACAAGCGAACGGATTTGACTCCGCTCGAATGACCATTACGGTCCCCAACGCCGCGCCATCCGGCTGGTGTTCGGCATCTCCAGTACCTCGTCCGGCGGCACCACATTGTAGAGCGCCGCGAGGGCCTCGAACAACTCCGGGTGATGCTGACGGAGCCGAGCGGGCCGCTCAAAGAACTGCTCCGTTGACACGGCAAACAGTTCCGCCGGGTTGGTAGAAGCGTAACTGCGCAGGACTCCTCTCCCTGTCTTCGCGCGGCGCATCTCCTTGCGCACCAGCGCTTCCCAGGCATCCACGGAGCGCGGGTCCAGGAACGCCGGGAGGCCGTCCGCGCCTTCGGGGTCGAAGTCGAACACGTGAGCCAACTCGTGGAGGACCACGTTGTAGCCGTCCGTGCGTCTCCAGCCGGAGAGGACGGCGGGAGCCGAGAAAATCACCGGTCCCTGGGGATGCGCCATCCCATCGAAGTGTGCCTCGTCTACCGTGCTGTACTCGTCGTCGAACGTACCGGGGTAGAGCAGCATGGAGCGGCCCTCGGGCACGGCCCAGTCTGGGCGCCCCCAGAGCATCACGCCTGCCCCGGCCGCGACCGCGAGGCGGAGGGTGTCGTCCACCTCCACCCCGTCTACCCCTTCGATGCTCCACGCGTCGAGTGCGATGAGAACGGTCTGCTCGAAGCGGAGCCGGTCCGCCTCGGTGCCTTGCGCGAAGAGGGGCACGTGAGCGTCGAGCCAAGCGCGCCACTCGTCGGGGAACGGCCGCGAGGCTACACGCGAGCGGCGGAACCTGCCTCGGAGGCCGAACACGAGGCCGATGACGAAGACGCCACTGCCCACGGCCAGCCCGAGCATCGCGCCCGCCTCGCGACCGACGAGCGCCCCTAGGAGGATGCTCGCCATCGCGCTCCAGAGAGTAGGGAGAAACCAGTCGGACGGTCGCATGCGGCGTGCTGGGGGGAACGCAGAGACTACGCCCAGGCTGTGTCTTTCGGTTTCGCGTCCGTTGGCCGATGCTGAGGGGGTGTGAGATCGGCTCCGGCTTTTCCCTTCTCTTCCTGCTTCTGACGGAACTCGCCGTCTCATCCTGAGAACAACCCCTGCCCCTCGCTTGGAACCGCGTGCCGCCTGAGAAGTTGAGAGGCGGCTGCAATAACGGAATACATGGCCTACGACTCCCCCGCCTTTCGCCTCGACACGCCCGACCCCGAGCAGTCGATCCCTCTCCTCACGCCCGATCAGGAGCGCGAGATGCACGCTTCGGCCCTACCCGACGAGCTGCCTATTCTCGCTCTTCGCAACACCGTCCTCTACCCCGGTGTGGTGCTGCCGATCACCGTCGGGCGCGATTCTAGCCTGAAGCTCGTCAAGGACGCCTACGGGAGCGACAAGACCATCGGCGTCGTCGCGCAGAAGAGTGCCGAGACGGAGAACCCCGACCCCGACGATCTCTACGAACTCGGCACGGCGGCGACGATCCTCAAGCTGATCAAGATGCCCGACGGTTCGGTCAGCATCGTGATCCAGGGCAAGCGCCGGTTCGCCCTCGGCGAGATCACGCAGACCGATCCCTACTTCCGCGCGACCGTCGATCCGATCACGGAGGAAGACCCCGCCGAGGACGAGGCCGTGGAGCTGGCTGCGCGCGTGCGGAGCATCAAAGAGCTCGCGGTGCAGATCGTCAACATGAGCCCGAACCTCCCGAGTGAGGCGGCCTACGCGATCCGCAACATCGAGAGCCCGAGCTTCCTCGTCCACTTCATCGCGAGCAACCTCCAGATCGACGTCGAGAAGAAGCAGGAGCTTTTGGAAACGCTGCCTCTGCTGGAGCGCGCGAGCCTCGTGCTGGACCACTTGGAGCAAGAGATCCGCGTGCTGGAGATCTCGGAGGAGATCCGCACGAAGGTCAAGTCCGACGTCGACCAGCAGCAGCGCGAGTTCTTCCTTCGCCAGCAGCTCAAGGCCATCCAGGACGAACTGGGCGACGCTGAGGGCGGCGGTGCCGAGGCGGCCGAACTCCGCACGAAGCTAGACGAGCGGCGCGACGAGCTCCCCGAGGCGGTCGTGGAGGCTGTGGAAAAGGAGCTTCAGAAGCTGGGCCGCACGAACCCGGCAAGCCCCGAGTACTCTGTCGTCCGCAACTACGTCGAGACCATCTTGGACCTGCCGTGGGACCACACGAGCGAGGACTCGCTGGACATCGGCCGCGCGCGCGAGGTGCTGGACGAGGACCACTTCGGTCTGGAGGATGTCAAGAAGCGAATCCTGGAGTACCTGGCCGTTCTCAAGCTGAAGCAGGAGCGCGGAGGTGAGGACTCGCACAGCGCACCCATCCTGTGCTTCTACGGCCCGCCGGGGGTCGGCAAGACCAGCCTCGGCAAGTCCATCGCGAGGGCGCTCGGGCGCGAGTTCGTACGCATGAGCCTCGGCGGCGTGCGCGACGAGGCCGAGATCCGCGGCCACCGCCGGACCTACATCGGCTCCATGCCGGGGCGCATCCTCCAGGGCCTGAAAAAGGCGGGCACGAGCAATCCGGTGTTCATGCTGGACGAAGTCGACAAGCTCGGCTCCGACTTTCGCGGCGACCCGTCTAGCGCTCTCTTGGAAGTTCTCGACCCCGAGCAGAACGACACCTTCAACGACCACTACCTGGAGTTGGACTATGACCTCTCGCGCGTCATGTTCATCGCGACGGCCAACTACCTGGAGAACATCCCGCCGCCGCTGCGCGACCGCATGGAGATCATCGAGATCACGGGCTACACCCACGGCGAGAAGCTCCAGATCGCGAAGCAGTACCTCGTGCCGCGACAGACCGAGCGCAACGGCCTCACCGACGAGCAGATCGAGGTGGAGGAAGACGCGCTGGACCTCGTCGTGGAGGGCTACACGCGCGAAAGCGGCGTCCGCCAGTTGGAGCGGGCCATCGGCGGGCTCGCGCGAGGCGTGGCCGTCAAGGTGGCCTCCGGCGAGAGCGACCAGGAGACCGTGGACCCGGACGACGTGAAGGAGTACCTCGGCGCGAGGAAGTTCTTCAACGAGACCGCCGAGCGGACGGAGGTACCGGGCGTCGCGACGGGCCTGGCCTGGACGCCCGTCGGTGGCGACATCCTGTTCATCGAGGCCAGCGCAAGCCGGGGCAGCGGCAGAATGACGCTCACAGGCAAGCTGGGCGACGTGATGCGCGAGAGCGCGCAGGCGGCGCACTCCTGGGTCCGTGCCCACGCCGACGACCTCGGCATCCCCGCCGACGCGTTCCGCTACTGGGACCTGCACGTCCATGTGCCAGCGGGTGCCATCCCGAAGGACGGCCCGAGCGCGGGTGTCGCGATGTGTGCGGCACTGACGAGCATCTACACCCAGCGCCGCGTCCGCCACGATGTGGCGATGACGGGCGAGATCACGCTCCGGGGCCTCGTGCTGCCCGTCGGCGGGATCAAAGAGAAGGTGCTCGCCGCGCGTCGAGCCGGGATCAAGACCGTCGTTCTACCCGAGAAGAACCAGAAGGACGTGGACGAGATCAAGGACGTGGCCGTGGAGGGCCTGGACGTCCGGTATGTCTCGCGCATCGTCGAAGCCCTAGACCTAATTCTGGAGCCCGACGCGATGGAAGATCCCGCCGAGCGGTTCGCTGTCCCGGACCGTGAGAAAGCTCTCCAGCACGGCGCTACGCCGAGCACCGAGCCGCTCGTGATCACAGAAGGCGAGGACGCCGCAGAGCCCGTCATGGGCTGAGGGTCTCCGCCTCGGTGGGTCCTCGGATGCACCGAGGCGGGCGGAGTGGCGTGTCCCCCGGCAGACGCAGATGGCGTGTTCGGAGGTGTCCCCACCTTCTAACCCATGCGTTTCTTCCTCTGCATCGCCCTCCTCGCCCTCAGTGCCGACGCCCTCGCGCAACACAACGCCGAGTACCGCCCCTCCGGCTCCGTCACCACGACGGACGTCTCGGGCACAGCGGACCTCTACCGCATCGGCACGCTGCGGAACTTCGGCGCGGACTTCGTGCACGGCCTCACCCTGTTCGAAGGCAGCGGGGGCGTCTGCTCTGTGGAAGCTGCCGGGTGGGTCGCCCGGGATGGGTTCTACGCGACTACCTCGTGGCGCCGGACGGATCGGTTCGAGTTGCTGACCGAGAGTCTCGGTAGCGCCACGCGGACCGTCGTGGACTGCCGGGGCAACCGCCCAGCTGGCGACGGTGCCGAGGCGGACTTTCCGCGCGCGCCTCGCAGCGACTCGCGTGGCAGCACCGGGCCGCTTCCGCTTCGCGTTCGAGGCCAAAACGGGACAGCCGCCATCGGAGGCGTTCGCGTCTGCACCGATGGCCGAGACAACGGCACCGTGCGCGGCGTGACACTGCTCTACCGCACCATCAACGAGGGCGGAAACGGACGCGTGCAGCGCTCCGGCGAGGACACCATCGAGCGCCGGGGCTGTACCGACTGGCAGCGCGTGCGTCACTGCCCAAAGAATCAGGTCGCGACGGGTGTCGATCTGCATTACGCGAGAGCAGAGGGCCAGAAAGCCGACCGCCTGACCGGCATCGCGCTCCGGTGCCAAGGCGTCGAGATCACGCCGATTGACGGCTAGTTGCGCTACCAGAGGGAGCCGAGCGTCGTAGCCTCTGTCATGGCCTACGACGTTCGCCGCTACCCCTCGCGCCTTCCGCTCAACCTGGATCTGATCACGGCCTTCATGCACGACCTCCTCGCGGGGTCTCGCCTCATCGACGAGGTCGGCGGGGATGCGGTCGTCTCGGGAAGCGGAAAAGGAGGTCTTCTGCTCCTGCGGCACGCGGATCTGATCCGAGCGCTCCTCATCGAGAACAACACAGACGTGACGAAGGCGCGCGGCATGCGCATCCTTTCGTTTGTCGTCGGCGATGGGCTCCTCTCCAGTGAGGTCCCGAAGCACACCCGCCAGCGCAAGCTCGTGCTCCCGGCGTTCCACCATCGCCGCCTCCGTACCTACGGCGGCGTGATGGTAGAACGGGCGCGACAGATGGCCGACGGCTGGCGGGAGGGCGAGCCTGTCGACCTCGCGGAGGCCATGAACCGCCTCGCGCTCACCATCGCAGGGGAGACACTCTTCGGCGCCGGACTAGCTGGAGACGCGGACCGCATCGGCCGTGCGCTGGATGAGTCCATGCGGGCGTTCGACGCCGCCCAGTTTCCGTTCGCGGACAAGCTCTTCTCGCTCCCACTGCCCAACGTCCTCCGGGGCCGACGCGCGCGCGCCACCATCGACGGGGTGGTCTACCGCTTCATTCGTGAGCGCCGGGCCACCCCCGAGCCGGAGCGTCACGATCTGCTCCAGATGCTCCTCGACGCGCAAGACGAGGAGACGGGCGGCACGATGACGGACGAGGAAGTCCGCGATGAGGCCGTGACGCTGCTCATGGCCGGGCACGAGACGACGGCCAACGCCCTCGCGTGGACTTGGGCGCTTCTCTCGGATCATCCCGAAGCCCGTGCCCGCCTCGGTGCCGAGGCGGACGCCCTCGGACGCGATCCGACGTTCGACGATCTACGGGGGGGCCTCCCCTACACTCGCCAGGTCTTCGCCGAGGCTATGCGGCTCCGCCCTCCCGCCTGGATCTTCAGCCGCGAGGCCGCCCGCGACTTCGACCTCGACGGCGTCCCGGTCCGAAAGGGCACCATGATCCTCGTCGCCCCGTACTTCCTCCACCGCGACGAGCGGTACTGGGACGATCCCGACAGCTTCGACCCGAATCGCTTCGCGCCAGACTCCACCTTTGAACGGCACAAATTTTCCTATCTCCCCTTCTCAGCAGGCCGTCGAGGCTGCATCGGAGAGCAGTTTGCGTGGGCGGAGGGCACGCTCATTCTGGCGACTCTCGCGAGGCGATGGGACTTCCTGGCAGCGGCTCCCCTTCCAACCGAACACGGCTCTGTGACCCTCCGGCCGTCCGGCCCGATACGCATGACACCTGTCGCGCGAGGAGTCAGAGACCGTACAACGAGCGACGCCACAAGGCCGTGATTGCGTCGGGGTTCCAGTCAGGAGGCTCGGTGGCCCCTTCCTGCGGACGGTAGTTCCACGCGCGCTCTCCCGCTCGGTAACGGAGACGGAAGAACGTCTCTGAGTACGGCACACGGCGGTTCTGGAAGCACGAGATCAGCCGGTCCGTTCCGTCCTCGTCGCGGTATCGCCCCGCAACGACCCACTGGCACGTCGCCATCACGTCCCCGATGTAACGGAGCGGATAGTTCGTCTGATCGAAGGCAGACTCATCGCGCTCACCAGCGGTGTTTGGGCCATCGTAGAGATCCCAGAGGAACGCTGCGAATGGTCCTTCGATGACCGAGCCGTCATCGGCGAGATCGGGCCGGTCAGAGCGCGATGGATCGCCGGGGTAGCCAGAGTTCAGGACCACCCGCAGGTAGTGTCCCGAAGACTCCGGCGGACGACCGTAGACCGCAGGCAACAACTCCGCCAGCGCGACGGTAGCCGCGAAGTGCGCGAACCCCTCGGTGTAAGCGCACCCGAAGTCATCGGCCCCGGCGTAGCTGTGAGACATGCCACAGCGGCCTCGTGGCATCCCCCCGAGGGCGCGATGGTGGAACGCGTGCGCGTACTCGTGCGCCATGATCCCGAGCCCTCGGGGAGAATCCAGACCGTCTTCGCCAAAGCTGATGTTGTTCCACAATGAGTACAGCCCCACACCGCGTCCCGGGTTCACGTACACGTCCACCGGGCCGCGCGTCCGGCCGAACTCTGCTTCATAGAAGCTCGCGATCTCTCGCATCGCGACAAGGACGTTCGCGAGCGTTCGGTCCGCATTCAGGGTCACGGTTTCACCGCACGCGACCTCGGTGGCGCCAGCACCGGAACGCTCGTTGAAGGGGAGCCATGCGGCAGGATCCGTGTGGACCCGCACCGGCCCCTCCCCTGCCGTCGAGACCGACACGCGGACGTGCTCTCCCGCCTCGCATGGGACACGAACGGTTCCGGTCCCATCCGTCTGGGTCCGGCGCGCGCCCGAGGCGGACTGGGTCGCCGCCGGGACGCCCTGGAGCGGGAGCACCTCGCCGGTCATGAACTGTTCGTAGACCACGCGGACTGTGGCGACCTCGGCAGCCTGGTGGTCCGGGTCGGCGGTAGGCAGCGCAGGCGCGCAGCCGGAGAAGCCCACGAGGGCCCAGCCAACGAGGAAAAGGGAGAGCACAGATCGCATCGCGCGCTTCGAACGGGCGCCTGGAGGTGGAGTTGCCCGATCCTCTCGCCCAAAGGCCTGCACTTTCAGGGCGAGGGTGCCCCGCCTGTGCCGAGGGGGTATGACACAGGGGTGACGCTCGGGGGTGCGATCCTCTGTCAGCCTCTCTCGCCCTCATGCTCGACGCCTCTGGCTTTCGCCCTGACTCCACCGCCGCTGCAGACTTCGTCCTGGACGTTCTCGCGGCCTCCGCCAGCGCTCCGTTCGGAGCTCTCACGTGGCCGGATATCAACCGGCTCGCGGCGCGCTGGCTGCGGCCTTCCGAAGACGGCGCTGACACTTCGCGCGTCGGGCACGCCCTCGTCCTGGAGATGGCGGCTGAGGGCCTCGTCGAGGCGGAGACGACTATCGCCGCCGACGGGAGCGAGATGGTCGCTCGGGTCGTCCACCCGCGCTACTTCGGAATAGAGGCCGCCCAGCGGCTCGCGGCGTAGCGCACGAGGCTAAACCAAGAGGCTGACTCAACCAGTTGCGGCCGACCGGATGGACTCCGGTCGGCCGCTCGTTCATTCAGTGGCGCACGACTAGCGAGCCACCTGGAGACGACGGCTGAGGCGTTCCCCGTTCACATCCAGCACGTAGACGTACGTTCCGGCGGCGAGGCTGGACGCATCCAACGCGATCTCGTTTGTCCCGGCGACCGCGGCTCCATCGAAGAGCGTAGAGACCCGACGGCCTCGTACGTCGAAGAGCATAACGGTTGCCATAGCGGCCTTCGGGAGGGAAAACGCGATCCGCGCACGTCCCTCTACCGGGTTTGGGAAGCTCGCTCCGAGCACGATCTCAGAGAGTTCGTCGCCGACCTCTAGGTCCGCCTCGGGCACGAGTTCGGCCATGTTCGGCGCGGTTTCGTCGGGAGTCGGCGTTCCAGGTCTAGCATCTAGTGGACGCCCATCTACGGTCATCGTGCGAGGACCTACCAGCGTCTTAGCAGCGACGATGTGCTGTATGTTTCGTCCCTCTGGGAACGCATTTTCCGCCCGTCGGACGGCTACGATGAGGGATGGCATGTCGCGTCCGTCATCTACTCGGGGCTCCGCCGTGAGAGGAGCCGGAGAGACTGAGGCGCGCCTCAGATCGTCGAAGTCGTAGCCAGGTGGTGTTGCCGTCTGTCGCGTGGCTGGAAGTGGCACGTGGCGCCCACCATCCTGATCAGAGATCTGGGTGTCCGCAGTGGGGCCCCTGTCGTGTACCGTATGTGTGGTCACACCCGGCTGGTCGGCGTCGATCTGGGCCCTGCTGTTCTGGGCCTCCGACGACGGAGCGAGCGCGAAGAGCACCAGCCCGGCCACGGTGGTTGTGAGGATTCGCATCGGGCTACTGGTTCTGTGCGAGTTCGGCGACGAGGGCCTCCAGCGCCGCGAGGCGGGCGCGAAGCTCGTCGTTCTCGGCGGCGAGGGCCTGAATGGATGCCAGGGCGACGCCGTCCGCATCCACAGAGGCGATGGTCGTCTCATCAAATCCGAGGCCGAAGGCAGCATAGAAGTCCTGTGCCATCGGGCCGAGGTGGCGGACCTCTGGGTTGCCGGTACGGTAACGCCACGTCGTCAGCGGCATCTCGCGGACCGCGGAGAGAACCTGCGCCGAGTTGACCGGCAAGAAGTCCTGCTTCGCGTTCACGTCTGAGGTCTGCACCATCGCGCCCCCAGCAAAGGCGTTGCCATCGGCATCCACGCGGAACAACTCCACGTCATCGTTCGGGTCGGAACTGTTGTTTCGGTCGTTGACGATGAACGGGTTCTGACCAGAGCTGTAGTTGTCTTCGAAGAGCACGAACCGCTTGGCGAAGAAGTCACGATCAACCGTGAGGTCGAGATCCACGCGGGCGTCGCGGTCAAAGAGCACGTCTTCCTGGAAAGTCACTTCCGTCGTGAAGAGCGGAATGTCCGCCGAGGTGCGGACGCGGAGCGTGCTGTTGACGTCGAGGTTGGCCTGCGGGTCCGTGTTGTAGAGCCCCGTGTTGCCGTTGTTCTCGATGTAGATCGCATTGCCAGGACCACCGGGTCGGATACGGAAGGGCAGCGCGGAGCCATTGGTGACATCGCGGATGAAGAAGTTGGTCTCGTTGCCTGCCAGGTCCCAGGTCTGGGAGCCGAAGCCGCTGGATCCGTTCTGCTCCAATCGCATCGAGGGAGAGTCACCATCTGCGATGTGAAGTTCCAAGGTCGGCGTAGCAGTGCCGAGGCCGACATTGCCAGCGTCGTTTACGTAAAGGGCATGGTTGCCCGCACCTGCGCGAACACGGAACGGGATGGTGCCCGCCGTGGCATCTTCAACCGCGAAGTAGGCTTGGCCTCCATTGGCAGAGTCATTGATCTGGATGCGCCAGTCGTTGCTCGGGAAGCTGGCCGAGCTGCTGGTGTCATCGAAGTGGAGGCGAAGGTTGTTTTCCTTGAGGCGGAACGTGTCGAAGCCGAAAGACTCGGTGCTCACACAGTCGAGGCCGACGCACACACTGCCATCAATGCTCCCGTCGCCGACGTGGATGAAGACCATCGCGGCATCCGGGGCGGTCAGCGCGCCGAGGAGCCAGACGAAGTCACCGGACTGGACGACCGTCCCGTCGGTCCCATCGAGGCCGGAGATCGTGGCCTCGTAGCTGTACTCGCCGTCTGGAAGGTTGAGCGAGGCGAGGTCTAGAGACGGCGCTTCGGCGGGCGTGAACGAGCGGCGCGCGATGACGCCCTCGGGACCTGCGATGACGAGCGAGACATGATCGTAGGCAGCGGAGGGGGTCCAGGAGATCTGGCCGTCTTCCACGGAGACCTGGAGCGGCGGCGCGTCGTCGTCCGTGGTAGCCGAGGCAGGCGCAGCGAGAGAGAGCGTGAGCGCGAGAGCGCACAGCAGCGAGAGGAAACGGGGCATAGCAGGCGAGGCTGAAGGGAAAGGCCGGAGCGGTCCGGCGCCTCTACCATACGGTTCACGATCCGTTCAACGAACACTCTCGTTCGATTTCGGTTTGTTCGAGCTCCCTGTAGACGTTTCATCTACGATCTCGTGCAGGATCGTGGCATCTCGGACGTTCGGGTCCAGCTCTTTCCGAAAGGCGTCCTCCGCGTCCGCAGCGATACTCGCCGCGCGGTCCAGAGCCCCGTCAATGACGCGAGCGGCGAGCCGTACAGCCCCGCCGCTCAGCATCCCGAGGCGGGCGAGTGGGCCCGACTGCTCGAACCTATCGACCCAACTCTGATCCGAATCGCTCACGAGTCCTCGTCCTTCTTTTTACGGCCAGCGGTTTTGCGTGGCGTCTTTTTGGTCCCCGTCGTCTTGCGTGAGGTGGTCTTCTTGGTCGCGCCGGATTTCGTAGCCGTCGCCTTCTTCGCAGCGGTTTTCCTGGGGGCTGCTGGGGCAGGAGCGTCCGCCTCGGTCTCTTCGTGGGCGCTCTCGTGATCGCGGAAGAAGGCGTCTGGATCGAACTCTGTGATCACGTCGGCCAACCGCTGGCCGGTCTCACGCAGCGCGGCGCCGATGGTCGAAAAGGTGGCCTCGATGACGAACGCGGTTTTCTCGGGCGTCGGCAGGTCAGCGAAGGCCTCGCGGGCTCGGGCTTTGGGGTCGGTCGCCATGGGAGTGGAGGCTGGAGCCTCGGGTGGGTTCGGGCGTTCAGACGGCCTCCCTCCATCGCGAGTTGCACCCGTGTCCGATCCGCCGCCAACTGACGCCTCCACTGTGACCGCCGGTCTCGTGACCCGATCCACGGGCAGTTGGTACGACGTGCGCCGGGAGGACGGCGAGGACGTGCGCGCCCGCATCCGAGGCCGGTTCCGCTTAGAGGCCGAAGAGATCGATGAGACCAACCCTCTCGCCGTTGGCGACCACGTGACCCTTCGGATGCTGGACGATGGAACGGGCGTCGTGACGGCTATCGCGTCGCGCGAGAATCAGCTCAGCCGCCGCGCGGCCGGACATCGCGCGAGGAGTGAACACGTCATCGTTGCGAACGTGGACCGGGCATGGTGCGTGCAGTCCACCTTCAAGCCAAAGCTGAACCCAGGATTCGTGGACCGCTTCCTCGTCGCTGCCGAGGCGAGCCATATCCCGGCGGGGCTAATCCTCAACAAAGCCGATCTGATGGAGGGCAAGCCGCGCGCGCAGGAAGCTCTCGCGTTCTGGGCCGAGTTGTACGAGAGTCTCGGCTACCCCGTCCTCTTCACCAGCGCCGAGACCGGCGAGGGTGTGGAGGCTTTCCGCGACGAACTGGCCGACAAGGTGAGCGTCGTCTCCGGGCCGTCGGGCGTGGGCAAGAGCAGCCTGCTCAACGCCGTGCAGCCAGAGTTGGGGCTACGCGTCAACGAGGTCAGCGAGAAGACCAACAAAGGGCGCCACACGACCACGTTCGCGACGCTCTTCGAGGTAGCAGGCGGCTGGGTGGCCGACACGCCCGGCATCCGCGAGTTCGGCATCTGGGGGATGGCGCCGGAGGAGTTGGGCGGCTACTTCGTCGAGTTCCGGCCGTTTCTGGGTGAGTGCCGGTTCCTGAACTGCACGCACGACCACGAGCCGGGATGCGCGATCCAAGAAGCACTCGACGAGGAGATCATCACGCCCGAGCGCTACGGCTCCTACCTCAACATTCTGGAGAGCGTCCGCACGGACTACCGCGCCGATGAAGAGGCCGACTGGCGCCGCCGCGACTCACGTCCAGACATCTACATCGAGGAACCGGAGGACTGACCCGCCCCGCCTCGGTAGCTCCACGGAACGACCGAGGCGAGGACTGTGAGGCGTGGGAGGGCCGTTGGTGAGATACCACCGACGTACGCCCTCACGCGCCACACGTCAAGACGCCTTCTTTTTCCGAGGTTTCCGCTTCTTCCCCTTCGAGGCCGCCTTCGCGTCGATCAACTCCACCGCGCGTTCCAGCGTGACCTCCATCGGATCGAGCGTCTTGGGCAGCGTGGCGTTCGTCTTCTGGTGCTTGACATACGGACCGTACCGGCCGCTGCGCACCTCGATGGGATCGCCTGTCTCGGGGTGCTCGCCGAGGACGCGGAGCGGCTTGTTCTTCTGTGCCTTCTCCGCGATGAGTTCCAGCGCGCGATCTAGCTCGACGGTCAGCACATTGTCGCCCTCCTGCGGCTTGAGGCTCGCGAAGGTGCGGTTCTGCTGCACGTACGGCCCGTAGCGTCCGATGCTCGCCTTGATCACGTCGCCCGTCTCGGGGTGATTGCCGAGGGTGCGCGGGAGGCCGAGGAGTTGGACGCCGAGGTCGAGGTCCACATCGTCCGTCTCGGTGCCCTTCGGGAGAGACATCCGCTTCGGCTTCGCGCCGCCCTCCTCGTCGTCGCCGAGCTGCACGTAGGGTCCGTAGGGGCCGATCTTGAGGAGGACGGGCACCTCCTGCTCGGGGTGGATGCCGAGGACGCGGTCGCCGCTTTCCTTGCCCGCCAGTTCGTCCAGCACGTCGTGCGTGACATCGGCCGGAGCCCACTCGGGCGGGATGGACTTCGTCTCGTTGGTGCGCGTGTCCTCCACGTACGGACCGTAGCGACCGACGCGGATCACGAACGGCTCCCACGTCTTGTGGTTGAGTTCGCTGACTTGACGCGGGTCGATCTCGCCGAGGCGTTTTTCGATCTGCTTTTCGAGGCCTTCCTCGCCGGAGAAGAAGCGCTCCAGGTACGGACGCCGTTCTTCGTCGCCACTGGCGATCTGGTCTAGCTCCTCCTCCATCTGGGCCGTGAACCCGGTGTCCACGAGGCGTTCGAAGTTGCGCTCCAGCAGCTGGTTTGTCGCGAGGCCGGTGAATGTGGGGATGAGCTGCGAACGGTCGCGATTGACGTACCCGCGGTTGACGATGGTGTCGATGATGCTCGCGTAGGTGGAGGGCCGGCCGATGCCCGCCTGCTCCAGCGCGCGGACGAGCGTCGCGTCGGTGTAGCGCGCGGGCGGCTTCGTCTCGTGGCCGATGGGCTCCACCTCGCGGCACTCCGGGCGGTCATCCACCGCGAGATCCGGGAGCGGGTTGTCACGGTCGTCGAGGGCGGCGGTGGGATCGTCCTTGCCCTCCACGTAGGCGCGGAAGAAGCCCGGGAAGACGATCACCTGTCCGTTCGCGCGGAACGTGCTCTCGTCGTCGGTACCCTCGGCGGCGAGAATCTCAGCGCGCGTGCGGAGGAGCTGCGCGTCCGCCATCTGGCTCGCGACGGTTCGCTTCCAGATGAGGTCGTACAGCTTCGCCTCGACGCCCGAGAGGCCCAGCTGGCGCGCCGTCTTCATCTCCGTCCCCGCGGGACGGATCGCCTCGTGCGCCTCCTGCGCGTTGCGAACCTTCGCGTTGAACTGGCGGGGCTTCGGCGAGAGGTACTCCGCGCCGTACCGCTCCTCCACCGAGCGCCGGGCCGCACCGATGGCCTCGCCGGAGAGCGTCGGGGAGTCCGTCCGCATGTAGGTGATGAGGCCCTGCTCGTAGAGCTTCTGCGCGACCCGCATGGACTGCCTCGCGGGGAGCCCCAGCTTGCGGTTGGCCTCCTGCTGCAGCGTGGAGGTGATGAACGGCGCGGCGGGCGTCCGGCGGGCCTTCTTCTGCTCCACCTCGGCCACGCGCCACGTCGCTGTCGCGAGGCGCTCCGCGAGCGGACGGGCGGTGTCCTCGCCCATCTGGAGCGCGTCCGAGCCGTCCTTCAGTTTGCCGGTGTTCTCGTCGAAGTCCTTCCCCGTCGCGAGGCGGCGCTCGCCGTAGTGCGTCATCTTGGCCTCGAACGAGACGCCCGCTTTCGCGAGGGTAGCCTTGAGGTCCCAGTAGCTGGCCGTGACGAAGTCCAGCCGCTCCCACTCGCGCTGCGCGAGGACCCGAACCGCGACGCTCTGCACGCGCCCGGCGGAGAGCTTCGGCGCGATCTTTTTCCAGAGGACGGGCGAGACGCTGTAGCCCACGAGGCGGTCCAGGATGCGCCGGGCCTCCTGCGCGTCCACCAGCCGCGAATCGACCTCGCGCGTGTCTTCCAGCGCGCGAAGGATGGCGTCCTTGGTGATCTCGTGGAAGACCATCCGCTTGACGGGCACCTTCGGGTTGAGCACTTGCAGGAGGTGCCACCCGATAGACTCGCCCTCGCGGTCCTCGTCTGTCGCGAGGTAGAGCTCGTCGGCGCCCTTGAGCGCGTCCTTGAGCTGCTTGACGGTCTTCTTCTTGTCGCTCGGGACGACGTAGAGCGGCTCGAAGCCGTCTTCCACGTTGACGCCGAGGCGGGCCCACTTCTCCTTCTTGACCTTCGCGGGGATCTCCTTCGCGGACGAGGGGAGATCTCGAATGTGGCCCATGGACGCCTCCACCTGGAAGCCAGGCGGGAGGAACTTGCGGATGGTGCGGGCCTTCGTGGGGCTCTCGACGACGACGAGGCGCTTCATGCGGGGTTCTGCGTGTTTTGGACGGTGAAGCTACGCGGCAGCGGCGTCAGCGCTCCGGCACACGCCGAGACACCCCGTTTCTTGATGCGGCCGACTCCCCCCACCTCGATGCCGAGGCGGGCCTACTCCGCCCGTCATCCACCGCCGGTCAACTCTGTCGTCTGAGCCAATGACGGAGGCGAAACCGCTCCGGGTGATTCCGGTTCGTCATCGGAGGATGGCAGTTCGATGCCGAGCTCGCGGATGATCTCGACCGCATTCCAGTCCAGGCTCAGTTCGAGACCATCCCGGAGGCGGAGCCACCCGGGGTACACGTACATGTCTCGTACGGTGAACGAGTCCGTCACGACGCTCCAGGGCACGAACGCTTGCTCCCGGCGAAACGGCACGCCCGTCGCGTACCACAGGCTGATCCCCTGTTCTGACATCTCCGCACGCTTCACCGGGTTGTAGGTCGTGTCGAGGTGGGGATCGTCCACGGAGACGTGACACGCCTCTCCTCGTGGCGGCTGGCGCGTCCGGTAGGACCGATGAAGCCGCCTGATCACGGGCCGCGCCCGAATGCGGTCTGGAAGTGAAACCAGCCGAGCGTAGAGCCAGATTCCTGCAACGACGACAAGGAGTTCGATCATGGGTGTCTCCGCCTCGGTGCCGAGGCGGGCCTACTCGGCTGCGTCTGAGGAGTCCCGCACCGACGAGTCCGGGCGGACCGGCTCCATCTCCCGCGCTGCCTCGGACTCCGGCACCGGCGGCTTGTAGCGCAGCAGTTCCACGTCGCCCGCGCCGGTGCTCGCTCGAACCCTCGCGCTGCCCTCGCCGAGGCTCGCGCGGAAGTCCACGCCCGCAGGCCCGCCAGACTGACGAATGCTCTCGAACGGCAGCTCTGGGTCGAGGTCGAGCGCGCCGGCATTGCTCTCGGCGTCTACGCGCACGGAGGCCGTCGGTGGGATCAGAATCGTCAGTCCACCGCTCTCGCTCTCGATCTCCCACTCGGCGTTCTCGCTCAAGAAGGCCGCGCCTGCCGTGATGGCGCCCGAGCCCGTGCTCAGGCGGAGGCGGGGGCTCCGCAGATGATCCGCGCGAATGGCGCCGGAGCGCGTCTCTGCGTCCAGCGGACCGCGAAGGCCGTTGGCGCCGATCTCGCCCGCACCGAGGCGCACCACCACGTCCGCGCCGAGGGGAACGCGCGCCTCCGCGTCCACGCTGGCGCCGTCCAGGTCGGTGCGCCAGACGAACTGGTAGAGGGCGTCATCGCCCGCCTCGCGGAGGGTAATGTCGCGAAGCCGCCGCTCTGCTCGCCCGACGGTCCCGCCCGTGGCGCGCTTCGTGAACACGATCTCGACCTCCTCCAGTCCCGGCACGGCGGTGACGGTTACGTCGCCCGCGAAGCCATCGAGTGCGAGTTGGCGGTTGTCCAGACGCACCGAGCGGGTCTCCTGCTCGGTGGCTTCTTCCAGGCCATCCGAGGCGGTGGAGCAACCCGCGAGGACAAGAGCAAAAACGAGCGAGAGGACGCGCATGGCAACGGGATACGGGGGGCCGGAAAGGTGTTGCTTCCCACCCGGGAGCACAAGTGGTTCGGGAGTCCTCCTGCCGCCGTTCATCACTCGGAGAGTCTCACCTCGCGGATGAACCGTCGCACGGCTACCCACGATGCGAGCAGCCCCATCAGCAACCCGAGCACGAGACAGAATCCGAGCGTGAGGAGCGGCGAGCCGCCCGGCCAGCCCAACCCGACCACGTCCGACCGTTCGAGGAAACCGACCAGAAGCGCGTAAAGCCCCCACAGCGCCCCGCCCGCGAGTGCCCCGGCGGCGACGCCCTGGATTCCGCCCTCCACGAGAAAGGGCCGACGGATGAACCCGCTCGTCGCGCCGACGAGCTTCATCGTGCGGATCAGCATCCGCCGCGCGTAAATGGACAACCGGATCGTGTTGCCGACGAGGAGTAGCGCCGCGAGCACGACCAGGCCCCCCACGCCGAGCCCGGCAGCCCGGATCACGGAATAGTTTTGCTCGATTGTCGAGAGGAGATCCGGGCTGTAGCCGACATCCATCACGCGCTGCCAGGATTCCACGCGAGAGGCGGTCTGCTCCAGGCTGTCGCGCGAGGCATACGCCCCGCGAAAGCGGACCCGGAACGATGCGGGCAGAAACGTCGCGTCGTCGTCGTAGAGGTCGGACCCTTCGCCGAAGGCCTCGCGGAAGATCCGAGCCGCCTCTTGCTTGGAGATGTACGTCAGGGAGTCCGTGCCCGGCAGGCCCTCCAGCCTCGTGCGCAGGCGAGCCGTCTCCGCCTGGTCCGAGGTTTCGAGGTAGACCTCGATCTCACCCGCGCTCTCGCGGAGGTCCTCCGCAGCCGTCTGCACGATCCATCCCACCAGCGCCGTCATCCCGATCAGGACGAGCGCGACAGCGAGAGCACTGACGGAAGCGAGCGAGGCGAAGCTGGCGCGGCGAAAACCGGCGAGTCCCTCTCGAAGGGCGTAAGGAAGGGCCACGTCGGACGGGTGCTGGCGAGGGCGCCGAAAGGTACCGCGAGGCGAGCCTCCTCCCCACTCTTCTATCCAGTGCGTGTTGGTCCCATCCGGCGCGCCAGGGCGTATGTGTGGATGTCCCACCCTATGGTACCATGCGCGTCTTCTTCCTCGCCGCCCTCACGTTCCTTCTCACCGCCGACGCTTGGGCTCAGCGGCCTCGCCCGACCGGAACCCTTCGCCCCGCTACGCTGCCCGTTCCCCAGGAGGACGAGCCGGAGATGGTCTGGCGCTACAGCCCCACCTACGGAGAGCCCACCGCCGTCTCTGGTCGCCCATCATCGCGCGTCCATGAAGGCGAGGGCTTTGGGGGCCTGAACGGGGGCCCGATCTACGCCATCGAGATGGGCGAGAAGAATGACCGGCCGTGCTATCTGCGGGTCTTCTACACGCGCCAGAACGCAGAGTACCGCGAGAGCGAGGACTGGGAAGTCTGCGCTGGGAGTGGCCCCACCACGAGCAGCCGCCGCCGGATCGGTGCTGCGACGCCCGCACAGGGCACTTCGCGCGTGCCTGCGCTCATCGGTCTCCAGGTCTGCTCCAACGACCGCAGCGGCACCAACTACCGGGTGAAAGGTCTTCGCGTACGGATGGGTCGCTCCAACGAGGTCGGGCAGGGCAGCGTCCGGGCTGTCCCCAGCGGCAACGACGAGTTCGAGCGCACCAACTGCCGCGACTGGGAGCAGCTCCGCATGTGCCCCTCGGGCCAGGTCATCGTCGGGCTGGACGTGCACTACAACCTGCGGAACGGGCAGGGTGCCATCACGGGCCTCGCGCCCCGATGTGCCGCCTCATCGCTGGAAGAGGTCAGCAACCCCGAGTGCGGCCCCGGGCACTGCTGAGTCTCCCCGCCTCGGCACCGAGGCGGACGAGGTCGCGGACCCTCTCGCGCGTCGGGGCCGTTCGGGGCTCATGCTCTCCCGACTCGCGCGGGGCGCCGAGGCCGTGGCCCGCCGGGCTGTGGAGTTGGTGCCCACCCCGCAACCTCCGATCCTGCCCACGCGCCACCCCGTCGTGCTACTGCACGGCTTCGGGGCGCTGGCAAACTTGATGCAGGGCGGCGTGCTCCACCGCGAGGCCATGTTCCTGCGCGAGCACGGCATCTGGGCCTACGCGCCCCACGCCAACCCGTACGACACCATCCAGGCCCGCTGTGACACGTGGGCTGGGCACCTGGAGCGCGCGATGGAGGAAACTGGAGCCGAGAAACTGAATCTGATCGGCTTTTCGTCGGGAGGGCTAGATGCCCGGTGGCTCGCACGCGAGATGGGCTGGGCGGACCGGGTCGCGTCGCTCGTTACCGTCTCTACGCCCCACCGGGGCACCGCCCTCGCGGAGTTTGTCCTGGAGCGGCCCGAGAGGCTGCGGAGCTGGGCCGTCGGCGCGATGGATTTTCTCGGCCGAGCGGCCTACGAGTTGGTCCCCCCCGCCACGGAGGACGCCCTCGCAGAGCTGACCCGGGCGTCCGTCCGCGAGCGCTTTCCGCTGGACGAGACCATCCCGAATGCCTGGTGCGCCTCGTTCACCGGTCGCGCCGGGAAGGGTACCGAGACCGCCATCACGCCTACGCTCGCCCTTCCCAACCGCATCCTCTACGCCGCCGAGGGAGTCAACGATGGGATCGTACCGACGGCTGGTGGCGTCTGGGCGGAGCACCTCGGCACTCTGGAAGCGGACCATGCCCGGCAGATCGGACTCAAAATGCTCACGGGCGGCACGTACGACTCACGCGAGTTCTTCCTCTCCATCTGCCACCAGCTTCGAGAACGCGGCTTGTGAGAGGCGGCAGAACCGAGGTCTGCCACGTCGCGCGGCGCGATCGCGGGGTCTTGGTCGACAACCCTCACCTGAGCCTCATCTTCCGATGCCTCGGGACAGTTGCCGCTGGAGCCCCTGAGTGGCAACTTGCGCCCTCACCCCGAGCCTTCGCCATGGCCCGCCTGTTCGCCGCCCTCCTGCTCTTCCTCACGGCTGCCCCTCTCGCAGCGCAGCCAGAGACCGCCCCTCGCGTCGCGGACGCTGAAGCCGCGTTCGAGGCGGGGCTCACGAGCTACCAGTCTGGGGCCTTCGCGGAAGCCTACCGTCTCTTCTCTCGGACCGCCACTGAGTTTGACTACAACGAGCGCACCACCTCGGCGCTCCTCATGGCGGGCAAGGCGGCCTATGCGGACGGCCTCTTCGGACGTGCCCGCACGTCGCTGGATGCTCTCCTGACGGCGTATCCCGAGAGCCGCTATGCGGAGGAAGCCACCCGCATCCGACAGCTCGCCTCGGGTAGCGACATCCAGATTCCCTTCGACCTGGGCATTCTGCTCCCGGCAGGTGGCGAGGATGCCTACCTCGGGCAGGCCGTCTTCAACGGGATCCGCATCGCGGTGGAGGAGCACAATGCGACAGCCCCCAGGCGTCCGATTCGGATGGTCTTTCGCAACTCGGGTGGCTCTGCCGCGAACGCCGCGCGAGCCCTTCGCGAGCTCGCCTCGGAGGGCGTCGGGGCCGTGATCGGACCGTTGTACAGCGTGGAGGCCGTCGAGGTCGCTCAGGCGGCAGAGGAAGCCGGGGTAGTCCTGCTCGCGCCACTAGCGACCGATGCCGCCGTGAGTGAGGATCGAACGATGGCCTTCCAGGCCAACCCCACCTTCCAAGCAAGGGGCCGCGCGATGGCACGCTACGCGACGGGTGGTCTCAACCACCGCCGCCTCGGCGTCGTCAGCGAGGCGGGCACCCTCGGTGAGGAGATGGGGCGCGCCTTCGCCGACGAAGCCTCCGCTCAGGGCGCCGCGGTCGTCTTCCAAGAGCGCATCGCAGGCGCGAGCGCCTGGGGCGACCTGGAGCGCCGCGTCGGCTCGGACGTGCTCAGCCGAGCGCAGGCCGTCTATCTCCCCGTCACCGGTGGCGACGCCGCCGTCTACGCTGCCGACGCGCTCCGCAGCCTCGAAGGCCTTCGCGCTCCGCCGCGCCCGCTGGGCAATCAGGAGTGGGAGGCTCTAACGCAAAGCCGCGCTCGTGCCAGCCGCCTCGCTTCCCTCTTCACCACCGACTTCTTCGCGCCGCCGGGCGCCGTGGACGCCTTCGGCGAGCGCTATCGCCAACTCTCTGGTATCGGCCCGGACCGTCTCGCGTTGATGGGCTACGACCTCACCGGCTTTCTCGTCCGTACCATCGAGACCGGCGGCGAGGGCACCATGGCCGATCAGATTCGGGCTGCGCCGTCTTATCAAGGGCTCGCGCATCGCTTCTCGTTCGCAGGGGGTCAGGTCAACGAGGCTCTCTTCATACTCGCCTATCGCGACGGCGAGACGATCCTCGTGGAATAAGAGACGACCGGCTCACGCCGCCGAGCGTTCGTTCCAGGTTCCGGGCCACACTCCACCTACTTCTCACGGCCGTTCGGGGCGGACAGCGGTAGGCTCGGTACGAAAGCCCCGGTGCGGCCCGTTGGCTGTCGCATGCCACCCCACGTTCGGGGTCCCCTCGGTCGAGGGTCGCCGAGGGTCTGCCTTCCCACGAGAGTTGTTCATGCTCCACCGTTTCCCGTTTCGCCGCGCTGCGCTGGTTGCGCTTGCTGCCGTCACTCCCGTTGTCCCGCTCGTCGCCGTCTCCGTTGTCGCCGCCGGGTGCGGTAGCAGCAACGTCGCCCCCAACTCTGCACAAGAAGCGTTCGACCGAGGTGTCGAGGCCTTCGACCGCGAGCGCTACACGCGTGCCATCGAGCACTTCCGCACCGCGCTGGACTTCGGACGGACCAGTCCCCTCGCGGCTGACGCGCAGATCTACCTCGCGCGTGCCTATGCCGCCGACCGCCAGTTCCTCCTCGCGGGAAGCGAGTTCACCCGGTTCATCGAGTTCTACCGCTCCGACGATCGTGTGCAGCAGGCCAACTTCGAGCGCATCCTGGCCTACTCCGAGATGAGCCCGGAGCACGAACTGGACCAGACGGACACCCAGAGGGCCATCGACTACATCCGGCTGTACCTCGCGCAGTTCCCCGACAGCAACAACGCTGACGCTGCGCGCGACCTCCTCGCGGAGCTTCGCGAGAAGCTGGCACTGAAGCGCTTCGACAACGGTCGCCTGTACGAGCGCCGTCAGCTCTACGAAGCGGCCATCGTCTACTACGAAGGGGTCCTCCAGGACTATCCCACCTCCGAATGGGCCGACGATGCCCTGCTCGGCTCCCTCCGCGCACAGGTCGCCTTCGCTGACGCCAGCGTCCAGGCCCGACAGGCGACGCGCTACAACGAGGCTCTCGCCAAGTACGACCGGTTCATCACGCTCTTCCCGTCCAGTTCTCTCGTGCGCGAGGCCGAAAAGCTGTACGATGACGCCTTCCGCGCCCATCGCGCCTTGACCGCTAGCGAGAACGCAGCGTCCTCTGATACTGAGGGCGAAGGCTAGCAGCACGGAATGGAACTCGGGTCGGGGTCTCTTCATCCTTCCCGCCCTCTTCTCTTCCGTCCGCGATGCGCCTCGGCCTCTTCGGCGGCAGCTTCGACCCGCCGCACATCGGCCACCTCGCCGTAGCAGAGGCCTGCCGTGAGGATGCCCGGCTGGACCGCGTAGTTTGGATCCCAGCGGCCGTCAGCCCGCACAAGCAGGGCCGAACGCGAACCCCCGACGTGGCCCGCCTCGCGATGGTCCGCGCCGCAGTCGAGCGTCATCCAGACTTTGAGGTCTCGGACGTGGAAATCGCCCGCGAGGGCGTGAGCTACACCGTCGAGACCCTCCGCGCGCTCGCCGAGGCACACCCAGACGATGACCTCGCGTGGATCGTCGGCGGAGACAGCCTCGCGAGCTTCGCCACGTGGCGCGATCCGCGCGAGATCCTCCGCCTCGCGGAGCTGATCGCCTACCCCCGCCCTGGCGCCGACCTCTCGGCCGTGCCCGACTGGGTGCTGGAGCGCACCACCCTCGTGGAGGCCCCTCGCTTGGAGATCTCCTCCACCGAGATCCGCGCCCGACTGGCGGCGGGCCGAAGCATCCGCTACCTCGTGCCCGACGGCGTTCTGGAGGTCATCCGCGAGCGTGGGCTCTACGCGAACCGCTGAGAGCGAGGGCGGTAAACTGCGGACCCTGCCCGCCTCGGCGGATCTGCCGAGGCGGACGGAGTTGGCCCTTCAGCCCCCGCGTTTCCGTCTTCCCCTGTGCCCGATTCTCTCCGCGACCGCGCCGCTGGTCTTCTCATCGCCCGCCTCGGCAACAACCTCCCGCCGGAGATCACCGCTGACGACGCTGCTGACGACGTCTCGGCCCTCCTGGACGACCTCCCGCTCGGCGGCGTCATCGTCTTCAACGGGCGCCTCCCCGAGACCGCTGAGGCCCTCCACCGCCTCCAGCAACAGTCCGACCGCGGTCTCCTCGTCACGACCGACATGGAGCGCGGCCTCGGCCAACAGGTGCGCGGCGAGACCGGCGGCACCCTCTACCCGCACGCCGCCGCCTTCGCGATGATGCCCGAGGACGAGGCAGAGGACGCCGTTCGCCGGTTCGCGGAACAGGCTGCCCGAGAGGCCCTCTCGATGGGCATCCACGTCACCTGGGGGCCCGTCTCCGACGTGGACCGCGAGCCGAAGAACCCCATCATCGGGACGCGTGCCTACGGGCGCGATCCGATCCGCGCTGGGAAACTCGCAGCAGCATTCATCGAAGGCGCGCACGCTGGAGGCCAACTCACCTGCGCAAAACACTTTCCCGGCCACGGGGGCACCACAGACGACTCTCACGCGACTCTCCCCCAGGTTCACGACGACCGTGCAGCCCTGGAGGCGGTCGACCTCGCGCCGTTCCGCGCCGCCATCGCGGCGGGCGCAGATACCGTGATGACCGCGCACGTCGCATACCCCGCGCTGGATCCGATGGGGCTCCCTGCCACCGCGTCCGCGCCCATCTTGCGCGGTCTCCTGCGAGACCAGATGGGCTTCCAGGGTGCCGTCGTGAGCGACAGTCTCCAGATGGCAGGCATCCGCCAGGGCGACGAGCCCGAGGGCGCCGTCGCGGCCCGTCTGCTTCGCGCGGGCGTCGACCTCTTCGTGGACCCCGTGGACCCACGCGCCGTCGTGGACGGCATCGTGGCGAGCATCGAGCGCGGGGAAACGGACGAACGCCTGCTGGACGAAGCCCTCGCACGTGTAGAGGCTCTCCGCCAGCGCGTCATCGCGCTGAACCACCCTGACATCTTCCGCCGAGAGCCCCGACCTCGCGTCCGCCTACCCGAGCACGTCGCCCTGGCGCGACGCGTCGCAACCCGAGCGCTCCAGGGAGACGGTCCGCTGCCGGAACTCGGCGACGGGACCGGCGCGCTGGTCGTCCTCGTCAAACCGGCCCCAAGACCGTATGAGCCCGAGACACTGCCCTTCGGGCAGACCGTCCGCGAGCGTCTTCCAGGTGCTCGCTACGAGGAAGTCGAACCCACACACGAGACGGAAGATGAGCCGTTCGACCGGGTCCTCCACCTCGCCCGCGAGGCGGAACAGCTCGTCATCGCGACTGTCATCCGACCCGCGGCATGGCACGCCTTCGGGCTCGCAGCGCGTGAGCGGCGCTTCGTGCAGTCGCTCCTCGCGATGGACAAGCCGAAGACCCTCGCCGTCCTCGGCGGGCCACGCGGTCTCTCCGGCTACACCGGCTACGACTGCGCCGTCGTGACTGGCTCCGACGTGCCCGCATCGCAGATCGCCCTCGCAAACGTCCTGGCTGGAGATCCCCCCGGCACCTGAGTCCTCTGCTCCAAGACACGCTCCCCCTCTGACACCTCCCTTTCGATATCGATATGGCCGTCGTCTCCTCCGACCCGCTCCCGCTCGGCACTGCCGCCCCTGAGTTCGCTCTCCCCGCCGCTAACCCCGAGACCGCAGGCGCCGACTCCTTCCGCCTCGGCGACCTCGCGGACGCCCGCGCGCTGCTCGTGGTCTTCACCTGCAACCATTGCCCGTACGCCATCGAGGTGGAAGACCGGTTGATCGCCCTCGCGAACGAGCGCCAGCCCGACGGCCTCCGGGTCGTTGCGATCTCCTCCAACGACGCTGAGCAGTACCCAGCCGACTCCTTCGAGAACATGACGCGTCGAGCGCAGGAGAAATCCTACCCCTTCCCCTACCTCTACGACGAGACGCAGGAGATCGCCCGCGCCTACCGCGCCGTCTGCACGCCAGACTTCTTCCTCTTCGACGGCAGCCGCCGATTGGTCTACGCCGGTCGGATGGACGACGGGCGCCCCAACCGCCCGTCGCGCGAAGGGCACGAGCCCACCACCCGCGAACTGGCCGAGGCTGTGGAGCACGTCCTCGCGGGCGAGTCCGTGACGGTGGAGCAGATTCCGAGCATGGGGTGCAGCATCAAGTGGAAGACTGCGTGACCATCCCCGCCTCGGTGCCGAGGCGGGGGCACCCAGACGCCGTCTCGCGCGTTGACCCGCGGTGAGCACGTCCCCACCACCCGAGCCACCGCCCTTCGAGAAGCTGGTCCTCGGCTTCGGGTCGCTGATCGCGGCTGCCGCCTACCTGTACTGGACCTACATCGGCGTGAGCGCGGGCGAGGGCTGGACCGGCGACCCTGCCGCGCGAGCACTCGTCGTCCTCGGGGCGTCCGCGATCCTCGCGCTCGTCTTCCGCCTGGCCGTCTACGTCAACACCGAGCGCGAATGAGCACAGCGTTCTCGGAAGCCCTTCCGGTGGCTCTCTATCTTCCCAGGCCTCGTTTCTGACACCAAGCCCCCCTCTCGCGATGACCGATCCGACTGCCCCTGTCACCGACGCCGAGGAGTTCGTCTCCGCCTACGAGAAAGCCCCGTCCGATGGTGGCGCGGTCGACCCTCGCTGCATCCCGCAGGAGTTGGACGGCCCGCCCCCCGTCGGCGACGAGATCGAGTACCCGGACTACTCCGAGCAGGACCACGCCAACTGGACGTTCCTCTTCGAGCGCCAGATGAAGATGCTGCCCGGCCGCGCCGGAGCCGCCTACCTGAAAGGCGTGGACACCCTCGGGATGACGTCTGAGCGCATCCCCGCTCTCGCAGACCTCTCGCGCACCCTGGAGGAAACGACCGGCTGGACCGTCGCCCGCATCCCGGGCCTCCTGCACGAGCGGGACTTCTTCACGCTCCTCAGCAACCGCGTCTTCCCCTCCACGGACTACATCCGCGGCGAAGACGAACTGGACTACACACCCGCACCGGATCTCTTCCACGACATCTTCGGCCACATGCCGATGCTGACGGAGCCGGACTTCGCGGACTTCTACCAGCTCTTCGGGAAGGCTGCGCTCAACGCCGAGGGCGTGGACCGACAGAGCCTGGAGCGCCTCCACTGGTTCATCGTCGAGTTCGGCTTGATCCGCGATCCAGAGGAGATTCGCATCTTCGGCGCGGGCGTCAACTCGTCCAAGAACGAGGTCGTCCACGCGCTGGAGGAAGCTGAGCAGCGGCCGTTCTCCGTCCAGGCGATCATCGACCAGGATTACGAGGTCTGGCACCTCCAGCCGATCCTCTTCGTCGCGGAGTCCTTCGACCAGTTGGTAACGGAGTTCCGCGCCTGGGCCGAGTCGCGCGGACTTTTGTAGGAGGACGCGATCCGCCTCGGCGCGAGACCGGGCACCAAACGATCTTGTGGATCGTACAGAATCGGGCGTCTAGCAGTAGCCGGGCGCCCGATCCTCTTTCGCCCTCGCTGCTCCCCTCCATGCCCTCGTCTCAACGGCTCGTCGCCACGGTCCACGGCCGCGTGCAAGGCGTGGGGTACCGCATCTACGTCAAGGAATGGGCGGACCGGCTCGGCGTGCGCGGCTCCGTGCGCAACCTGCCCGACGGTGCCGTCGAGGTGATCGCCGAGGCGCGGCCGTCTGCGCTGGAGAAGCTGGAGATCGCGCTTCACACCGGGTCTCCCGCCTCGAAGGTGGAGCGCGTGGAGTCTCGGCGCGAGGCCAAAAAAGGCCGGTTCAAGAAGTTCTCCGTGGCCTGGTAGCACCCTCCAGGGTGCCCGCCTCGATGCCGAGGCGGAGGGAGCGGTCACAACCCCACGTCCACGGCTCGCCTCGCCGTCCATCGCGCGAAGGCCGGAGGCGAGAACCGCGTCGCGAACGCTCCCAGCTTGGTGCTGAGCCCGGGCACGACGCGTGCCTTGTTCTTCGCGAGGCCCGCCAGCCCTGCCCTCGCGACGGCCTCTACCGGAATCCCGACCTTGAAGTAGGAATCCTGGAGGCCAGAGCGAGCGCCGAACTCGGTCGCCACAGGACCGGGGCAGAGCGCCGAGACATGGACGCCGGTCCCCTGCATCTCCGAGTGAAGCGCCTCGGTGAACGAAAGCACGAACGCCTTCGTGGCCGCGTAGACGCTCAGGTGCGGGACCGGCAGAAACGCGCCCAAGCTCGCGACGTTGAGCACACCGCCCCGGCCTCGCTCTGCCATTCCAGGCAGCAGATGCGCCGTGAGTTGAGTCAGTGCACGCACGTTGAGATCGACCATCCCAACGGCTTCGTCGGCGTGATCCGCGAACGGGCCCGCGAGCCCGAATCCGGCGTTGTTGATCAGCACATCCACGGTCTCGTCCGCCTCGCGGAGACGGCCGACCAGCGCGAGGGCGTCACCCGGAGCGCCGAGGTCGTGGGGCATCACGACCGCCTCGGTCGAGACCTTGGCTGCGAGAGAGCGAAGGGCGTCCTCGCGGCGCGCGACCAGGATCAGGCGAGCACCGAGGGGCGCGAGGTGACAGGCCATCTCTCGGCCGATGCCGGAGGACGCTCCCGTGAGCAGAACGGTGCGGCCAGCGTAGAAATCGCGCACGGATCGAGGGTGGTGGGGCGAAGTTGGTGGGCCGCACGATACCGACGCCTGGATCCCCACGCATGACCCGCCTCGCCTTCTGGAACGCCGCCACGGCCCGCCTCGACGCTGCAGGCGTGGAAGACGCGCGCCGCAACGCGCTCTGGATCGTGGAGGACGTGACGGGCGCGAACCGGGCGCAGATTCTCGCGAAACCCGAGACCCCTCTCGCAGAGGCTGCTCGCGAGCGCGCCGAGGAGATGGTGGAGCGCCGCGCCATGGGCGAACCTGTCCAGTACATCCTCGGGCACACCGACTTCATGGACCTGCGTCTGACCGTGACGCCTGCCGTCCTCATCCCCCGCCCAGAAACGGAGGAAGTAGCGGAGCATGCTCTCCGCTGCATCCGCGAGGTGGACGCGCCCTGGGTGCTGGACATCGGGACCGGCAGCGGAGCGCTCGCGCTCGCCATCGCCCACGCACGACCGGACGCGACGGTGTTCGCGGCCGACCTCTCCCCTACAGCCTTGGCCGTTGCCGCCCGCAACGCCGACGATCTCCGCCTCGACGTGACGTTCGTCCAGGCCGACGCGCTCCAGCCGCAGTTCGCAGACCACGTCCTGCCCGCCTTCGACTTGCTGGTGTCCAATCCGCCGTACGTACCGCGTGAGGAGCGCGCAACGCTCCAGCGCGAGGTACGCGATCACGAACCGGATCTGGCGCTCTTCGTGGACGAGGATCCGCTCGTGTTCTACCGCGCCCTCGCGGGACACGCCGGACGCCTCCTCCAGCCCGACGGATGGCTCGTCTGTGAGACCCACGCCGACTTCGGTCGCGACGTCGCCGACCTCTTCGCCGAGGCGGGACTCGCTGAGGCCTCCATCGCGCGGGACCTCTCCGGTCGCGAGCGGATCGCCAGTGCCCGACAGCAGACAACAGAAGCCCTGAACGCAGCGTGAGGAATCGGCGAGTAGACTGTACTTGATTCTTCCCCTGTACCATGTACCGTTCCTGTCTCTTCCTGGCATTCAAGCTCGCGCTGGTCGGGTGCGCCCCGACGATGTACGTGGCCCATCCTCTTCCCACGCCCCCGGTGTCGGAGATCGTCGTCTCCGGCGAGGTGGAGGCCATCGGACGAGCATCGGCGGAGATGAGCGTCCGCCCCACCGAGACCGTCTCTTTCCACGGTCGGCTCTTCCTGGCCGACTCGTTCGAGCCTCAGGAGCCCGACAGGTCGCGCGGGGGCGAGGCGGGGATCACCCTGCAAACACCCCTCGCCGCCCCGCCTCAGAACAGTCGCACTCGGCGTCCCTATGCGGAGGTCGGTGCCACCATCGGCCGAGACGCGATGCTGTCGCAGGGGGTTCGGGGGACGACGGACCGCTACTCCGGCCACGTTGGGCTGGTGTGGAAGGCTTCAGATCGGCACTTGGGCGTGTTGACGCGGGTGACTCGCGTCTCCACCTTCGGTGTCGGTGAATCCCGTGGAGAGGACAAAAGCGTGTTCGTCGAGCCCTTCCTACGGGGTGGCGCACAGCTCGGACCCTATGAGTTCTCGACACAGCTCGGCCTGAGCCTGGACATCGGAGACGACCAGTTGTACCGGTACACGTACGTTCCGCTGATCCTGTCTGCGCGGCTGAGCATTCCTCTCGCGCGATGAATACGACCGATCAGAGAATCAGCATGCAGTCGCCGTAGGAATAAAACCGGTAGCCCTCACGGACCGCATGACGGTACGCGCGAAGGACCGTCTCGCGACCACCGAACGTTCCCGTCAGCACCAGGAGAGAGGATTTCGGGAGGTGGAAGTTGGTCAGTAGCGCGTCCACTGCGCGGAAGCGATAGCCGGGCGTGATGGTCAGGTCCGTGGGCCCGCTAACGGGATGGAACCGACCGTCATCGTCCGCACTGGTTTCCAGCGCACGGGTGCTGGTCGTCCCCACGGCCACGATGCGTCCGCCCGCCTCGCGGCGCGCGTTGAGGGAGCCCGTCGCTTCCGGCGAGACCGTGATCCGCTCCGCCGCGACACGATGCTCGGAGAGGTCGTCTACCTTGACGGGCTCGAAGGTCCCGTACCCGACGTGGAGCGTCAGGTGAACGCGCTCAACGCCTTGCGCCTCAATGGCCTCGAAGAGGTCTGGGGTAAAGTGAAGCCCGGCCGTCGGCGCAGCGACGGCGCCCGCCTCACGGGCATAGACCGTCTGGTACCGCTCGCGGTCGGCGCGGTCCGCAGGGCGCTCGATGTACGGCGGCAGTGGCAACTGCCCGACTTGGTCCAACGCCTCGCGCTCGTCCGCCTCATTCGCGAACGCCTCGCCATCCCGCGTAAAGCGGACGCGTCGCTTGCCGTCGGGATCGACCGTGAGAACCTCCGCCTCCACGCCTTCCGCCAGTTCGACCCGAGCGCCTTCGCGGAGCTTGCGCCCCGGACGGACGAGCGCTCGCCAAATCCCCTCCCCCAGTCGCTCCACGAGGAAGACCTCCGCCTTTCCCCCGGTCGGCCGACGACCGATCAGGCGCGCCGCCATCACGCGCGTGTCGTTGACGACGAGGGCATCCTCCGGCCGGAGGTACGACGGCAGATCCGTGACGTGGCGGTCTTCGATCTGGCCCGTCTCACGATGGAGCACGAGCATGCGCGACGCATCGCGCTGTTCCGCAGGCCGCTGCGCGATGAGCGCGTCCGGGAGGTCGAAGTCGTAGGCGTCGAGGGCAGACACAGCGAGAGGCGGGAGTCAGAGCCGGAAGCTGGCGCCGCTGCCAGGTTCGGGCAACCGAAGACCTCGCGAGAGTGCCCGCCTCGGTGCCGAGGCGGGCGAGGTGGTCAGCCACCGATGGGAGGCCGCATCGTGTGGAATGCCGTCGCGCGCTGATAGGCGGTAGCAGCACGGAGCGGCACGTGGTCCGCATAGAGGCGTCCAATGAACGTCAGAGAATGCGGCTGGCGGCGCCCGTCGTCCGGCGCAGAGGTGGAGGCATCGGCGTCCCCCAGCGGGAAGAAGCCGTTGGGCACCACCACCGACGGATGCCCCGTGACGTTGGTGAGTGCGAGTTGACTCCCTGCGAAGCTCGGCGCGACCATCGCGTGGACCTGCTGGAGCGCCGCCTCCGTCTCGTCCACCAGCCGACGCCGGATCCGCTGCGCGTTGAGGTACTCCACAGCCGGGATGAGACGTCCGTGCCGGAAGGTGTTGGGCCACGCGAAGCGCTCCTGCCGGACCAGTTCGTCCACGCGGCCCGTGCGTGTGAGCCCCTCGAAGGCGGCGGACGCCTCGACGGTCACGGTCAGATCCATCACCGCGCTCACTTCGGGGCCACCCGGAAGCGCGATCTCGACCAACTCCGCCCCGAGGTCGCGGAGGACCGCGAGCGACTGGCGGTCTGCATCGCCGCCCGCGCCCTCGGCCTGCGCGAAAAGGGTCGGATCGTAGCCGAGCCGGACGCCCCGGAGGTCATCGTGCGGATCGTAGGGGAAGCCGAGATCGCCTTGGACGGTGTCTACGTCGCGGATGGCGTCGAAAACGATCGCGGCGTCCTCGGCGGAGCGAGTCATCGGGCCGAGCTTGTCCAGACTCCAGCAGAGCGCCATCGCGCCGCGCGTGGAGACCCGCCCGAAGGTCGGCCGGTGGCCGGTGACGCCGTTGCGTGTGCTCGGACTCACGATGGAGCCGTACGTCTCGCTCCCGATGGCGAACGGCACCAGCCCGGCGGCGACGGCCGCGCCCGGCCCGGCGCTGCTTCCGCTGCTCCCCTGCTCCACATTCCACGGGTTGTTGGTGCGTCCACCGAACCAGACATCGCCCCACGCGAGAGCCCCGAGCGTGAGCTTCGCGACGAGGACTGCACCCGCCGCCTCTAACAGTTCCACGACCGCCGCGTCCCCCTCTAGCACCTGATCGCGATAGGGCATCGCGCCCCAGGTCGTCGGGGCACCGTCCGCCGCGAGAAGATCCTTCGCGCCGTACGGAATGCCGTGGAGCGGGCCGAGATCGAGGCCCCGTGCGAGGTCCTCGTCACGCTCGCGAGCCGTACGGAGTGCGCGCTCTTCGGTCAGGTTGACGACCGCCTTGAGCTGCGGGTCGAACCGCTTCAGCCGGTCCAGGCACATCTGCGTCAGTTCCACCGACGAAACCCGCCGGGCGCGAAGGAGCGCTGCCAGTTCGGGGAGGCTCGCGAAGGCGAGGTCCGCTTCGAGCGGGCTAAACGAGACGCGCGTCGGGATGCGGACCGTCATGCCCTCGCGCGGGGCAGGCGGCTCGGGGAGGTCCAGCGTGAGTGCAGGCACGACGGGATTCGCGGGCTCCTGATCGCGGATGGTCGCGTAGTTGGTCAGCCGGGCCTGCACATCGGGCAGCATCATTTCGCGCTGCTCGGGGCGGAACTCCAGCCCGATGACGGCCTCGGCGTGCGCGAGGTGATCGACCGTGAGATCGGCGACTCGGCCCGCCTCGGCACCGAGGCGGGGAGGGACGCCCAGTGTAGTGGCGTGGGCAGCGAGCGGAGCCGGAAGGGCGGCGGCGGCGCCTGCGGCGGCACCGAGGGCGAGGAAATCGCGGCGGGAGGGCATCGACGTGCAGGGGGTGGAAGGCCAGACTAACGCCCCCCTCACCGTCCCGCCACCGCACAAAAAACGGCCTGGATCTCCCGATCAAGGCCGTTCTGCGCGCCGGGGAGGATTCGAACCCCCGACCTTCGCATCCGTAGTGCGACGCTCTATCCAGCTGAGCTACCGGCGCAACGCGGGCAAGATAGGGGGGCTTTCTCCCGGCCCCGCGTGAAGATGCCAGGGATGGACAGTCAGCGTTCGGTGAGCATCCACAGGTGACGGACGGGGCCGTGTCCACCGCCCAGGCCGGGCGCATGTCGGAGTGCCTCCGTGAGATAGGCCTTCGCGCCCGCGACCGCCTCGCGGAGCGTCTCCCCTCGCGCGAGGTGCGCCGCGATGGCCGAGGCCAGTGTGCAGCCCGTTCCGTGCGTGCTCGTCGTCTCGATCCGCTCTGTGCGGTAAATGCGTTCGCCATCAGGGTCCGCGAGGACATCGACTGCCTCGGTCTCCCCGTCGAGATGGCCGCCCTTGACGAGCACGGCCGCGCCCCCGAGGTCGGTGAGAATCTCGCGCGCCGCGCGACGGGCGTCGTCCAGCGTGCGAACGGGCCAGCCGAGCAGGGCTTCTGCCTCGTGCGTGTTCGGTGTGAGGACCTCTGCCAGCGGAAGGAGGCGTTCCCGGTACGCCTGGACCGCATCGGGCGCGAGAAGTGGGTCGCCAGACGTCGCCACCATGACGGGGTCCACGACGAGAGGCGCCAGCGCGAGGCGCTCCACGGCGTCCGCGACGGCGTGTACGATCTCGGCCGTCGCGAGCATTCCGGTCTTGACGGCATTGACCGGCAGGTCCGCCGCAACGGTCTCGATCTGCTGCGTCACGAACGAGGGCTCCAGCGCCACGAAGCCCGTGACACCCTGCGTGTTCTGAGCGGTCACGGCCGTGATCGCGCTCATGCCGAAGACGCCGAGCGCCTCGAAGGTTTTGAGGTCGGCCTGGATACCGGCGCCGCCGCCGGAGTCCGAGCCTGCGATGGTGAGAGCAGCGTGCATGAACGTTGGGGACTAGAAGCCCGCCTGCCCGCCTCGGGGCCGAGGCGGACGGAGTCAGACGGGACGGGAGAGGGCAACGAGGAACTGTTCCACGGCGCGGGTCGGGCGGTGGGCGTCGAGGATGGCGGAGAGGACGGCGACCCCATACGCCCCGGCCTCGCGGCATTCGGCGACGCGGGATGGCGTGAGACCGCCGAGCGCGAGGACGGGAAGGTCCGGCGCGGCCTCGGCGGACCGGCGGAGAAGGCCGAGACCTGCGGGCGCCGCCTCGGGATGCGTGGCCGTGCGGTAGATCGGCGAGAGGGTGGCGTAGGAGGCTCCCGCCCTGCCCGCCTCGACGGCGTCTTGGGCGGAGTGGGCCGAGACGCCGACGATCCCGTAGTGAGCATCGACCGCCCCTAGCGCCTCCACAGCGCCAGGACCCCGCGTGCCGACATGAAGGTCGAGGCGAAGACGGCGCGCCACGTCCGCCCGCGTGTTGACCATCAGGCGAACATCTGGGCACGCATCGCGGAGGCGCTCGGTGAGGCGTCCGGCGGCACGAAGGAACGTGGGGTCGTCCGCCGCGTGGTCGCGGAGCATGACCCAGCGCACGCCCGCGGCGACGGCCTCCGCTGCCAGTTTGCGGACGCGCTCGGCGGTTTGTGCGTGCGGCCCCTGGCCTCGGCCCGACGCGAACCCGTCGGCGATGAGGAGCAGGCGCGGAAGGTCACTCACGGGCCGAGTTCGATGCGGCCGTCCTCCGGCGTGCTCGCCTCGGCGTAGAGACGGCGCGGGATGCGGCCCGCCAGCCTCGCGAGGCGACCGGCTTCCACGGCATGGCGCATCGCGGCAGCCATCTGGGGCGGACGCTCGGCACCCGCGACCGCCGTGTTCAAGAGAATCCCGTCGTAGCCGAGTTCCATCGCGAGGGTCGCGTCACTGGCAGTGCCGATGCCTGCATCCACGACGAGCGGCACGTCCGGTAGGATCTCGCGGAGGATGCGGAGCGCATACGGATTCGTGAGCCCCATCCCGCTCCCGATGGGAGCACCGAGCGGCATCACCGCCGCGCAGCCGATGTCCGCGAGGCGGCGCGCCGTGATGGGGTCGTCACCGCAGTAGGCGAAGACCTCGAAGCCGTCCGCGACGAGCGTGCCCGCCGCGTCCACCAGTTCCACCGCGTCGGGGTAGAGCGTCTCGTCGTCACCGATGACTTCGAGCTTGATCCGGTTCGTCTCCAGCGCCTCCCGGGCGAGTTGAGCGGTGAGCACCGCCTCGCGAGCGGTGAAGCAGCCGGCGGTGTTGGGCAGAAGGTGAACGCCCTTGTCCCGCAACGCCCCCAACAGCGTCGCGCCTCCCGTTTCGGAGAGGTCCACACGTCGTACACCGACGGTCACGAGTTCCGTCCCGCTGGCGTCCACGCTGTCCAGGAGCGCCTGGAGGCTGGGGTAGCGGCTCGTCCCGAGGAGCACACGCGAGCGTAGCGTGAGATCACCGACGGTCCAGGTGTCTGCCGTCCCGGGTTCGTCCGCCTCGGTGCCGAGGCGGGGGGAGTCGGTGAGGGTGCGGTCGTCGGTCATCCTCCCTGCGAGGCCGTGATGATCTCGACGCGGGAGCCCTCGGGCACGGCGGTTTCGTCCCAAAGGGCGCGACGCACCACGCGGTCGTCCACGGCCACGGCCACGCCCGGTTGGTCGGGGTCGCGGCCGAGGTGAGTGAGAAGAGCACGGATGGTCAGACCAGGCGGTACCTCGCGAGGCTCACCGTTGATGCGAATGGGGGCGGTCGAGTTCATGCCGGAAACTACCCGGAGCCCAGCGGCCGGGTTCTTCCGGGAGTCGAGGTTCACACGGGCTCAGCGTCGCGCGAGGGTTCCGCGAGAGCGCGGCGTTTGGAGCGAGCGGGTGTCAGCCGATGCCGAGAGCAAACTCTTCCGACCCAGCCATGCGCACCTTCCTGTTTTCCGTCGTCTTTCTGTTCCCTGTTGCAGCCTCGGCGCAGTTGGGTCTCCCGATGGCGCCCCCCGCGCTGCCGCCCCAACCGGTCTCCACTGCCAACGTGGACGTAACGCAAGAGGCCGTGGAACGCGCCATCGGCGCGGCGATGGCAGAGACGCGCATCGCGGTGGAGGACAGCGCCACGATTGAGGTGTTGGACGCGATCCGCGAGGGATTCGCAGCCGAGCAAGCCTCTGCTCCGGCGAGCACTCCAGAGGCAGCCGAGGGCGTCTCCACCCCAACCGTTCGCACCACCGCACAGACCTTCCCGACGCTCTACGAGGGCTATGGCTTCCAGGGCGACGGCTTCCCGGAACGAACGACGATTACGGGGACCGTCGTCGGCGCGGGTTCACTACGGCTCTGCCGTCAGGGACGCCCACCCGTGAGCCGCTGGCTGCACGTCCGCCTCTCGGGAATGCCGGAGGGTGTCCCGCCTGTCCACGTCACCGTCGCGGTGCAGTGCGACGAGTGGGCCGCTGCGCACTATCTGGGCCGGTCGGTGCGCATCGATGCGATCAAGAGCGCGCCGGAGCAAGAGATCCGTATGGCCCGCCGCGACCTTCCAGAGTCCGACTCGCCGCTGTACGTGACGGACCGCACGCGCGTGGTGGTCGAGTAACCTACCGAGGAGGACGCGGCCCCCTCGGCACCGAAGCGGGGCGACCCGAACCGGAGCGACGTTACCGCGCCCCCGCTGGTGGCGCCAAGAGGGAGAGCCTCCACTCCCCATGCGCCTCGTTCTCCTCCCGCTTCTGCTACTCCTCGGCTGCGAGGGCAGCGTTCCACTCGTCCGCTCCTCCCCGATACCAGCGACCGGATTCCTCGACCGACCCGATGCGGCGCGGCTTCAGGTGGAGGTTCCCCTCACCGTCGTCTTTCGGTCTCGGACGGACTGGCTGCGGTTCTGGATAGACTACCACGAGGGCGCCCTCCAAGAAGCTCCCGCGATCCCCTCAGTGCCCGAGGCGGACTTTTCCACTCGGATGCTCGTCGGGGTGTTCATGGGACGGCGGTCGGGATGCGGAGGGGGCGTGACCTCGCGCATCGTGAACGAGGTGCAGCGCGAGGGAAACGATCTCGTGGTCTCCTTCACAGAGTCCCCGGATCTGGGCGCCTGCCGCGCGATACGCTTCCCGTATCAGGTGATCGAGGTGGAGCGGGTGCCCGGCGAGGTCGTGTTTGTCGGGGCCGGCCGTCTGTAGGCGCGAGGCTCCTCACCCGTCCTACCTCGGCGCCGAGGACGTACGTTGTGTCTGTTACCTCAACAGTAAGCTGCGATGGTTCGGTTTCTTCCACTCCTGGTCGCCGCTCTCTTCTTCGGGCCACGCGACCGGGCCGCCTTCGAGGCACCCGACTGCCCCGTAACCATCGACCTCCCTGGTGAGGTCGAGACGGTAGCAGATACTCTCCATCTTGCCTCCGGCACGGCGGCGGAACTCTACGAGTACTCGGCCGAACTTGACTCCACATCGTTTCTCGTCCAGTGCGGGCCCAACGCAGGGGAAGGATTCGGCCCCGCACTCCTTGATCTCGTCGGACACAGAGCAGAAGAGGAATACACAGAGGAGGGAGTGACCGCCCGGGCAACGAAGGCAGATGGCTATCCCGCAATCCAAACAGTCGAGGTCTTTGATTTTCTCGACCCACCGTTTGTAGAACACCGACTCGTTGTACTCACGGACGGGTACACGTATGTCCTCTCGACAGGACCCTATACCCGGCAGGCTGATCTCAAACGGTTCTTCGGGTCGTTCCGCGTCCGGCGGTAAGCAGCCTCCCCCGCCTCGGTACCGAGGCGGGGCTACCCGAACCGGAGCGGCGAAAACACGCCCGGCGTCTCGCTCTCACCGGACAGCACCTCGCGCGAGACGAGACGTGCCATCGCGGGGAGAAGCAGGTACCCGTGCCGGTAGGCACCCGTGGCTAAGAACACACCCCGCTGACGAGTCCGCCCGAGAATCGGCGCATGGTCCAGGCTCGCGGGCCGTAGCCCGACCCACGTCTCGATCACGTCCAGTTCCTCCACTCCCGGCGCCACGCGGACGGCGCCCTCCAACAACCGGTACAGCCCCCCCGCCGTGAGCGCGGTGTCCTCGCCCCGTTCCTCGCTCGTCGCGCCCACCACGAGGCGACCATCGGCTTTGGGGACGAGGTACGCGCGCGGCCCACGGATCACGCGCTGGAACGACACGTCGGTGTTCATGTGGAGCGCGAGGGCCTGCCCCTTGACCGGACGCACGGGCGGCGCGGGATCCAGCCCAGCGAGGTACCCACTCCAGGCTCCCGCCGCCACCACGACGGCACCGGCCTCCACTCTCTCCCCTCCCGACAGCACCACCGAGGCGGGCGCCCCCGGCTCCACCGCGACCGCCTCGGTGTGCTCGCGGACCGAGACGCCGGACCGATGGCAGGCATCGACCAGCGCTTCGACCACGGCGCGCGGATCCACCTGGTGATCTTCGGGCGAGAGGATGGCGGCGGGAATGCGCGAGGTGAGCGCGGGCTCCAGGTCGGCAGCCTCGCGGCCGGAGAGCCATGTCACCGGTACGCCTTGCGCCTGCTGGAACTGATACAGGCGGCGGAGCGCTCGGGCGCTGTCGCGGTCGTCCGCGACGACCAGCGTGCCCTCATCGTCGTAGCCGACGGAGCGACCACTTGCGGCTTCCAGTTCTCTTGCGAAGGCCGGCCACTTCGCGAGCGACTCGCGCGAGAGCGCATAGAGATCCAATTCGTCGAAGCCAATTTCAGCGGCTGGGGCCAGCATCCCCGCCGCAGCCCACGAGGCGGCCCGGCCCAGCGCGCCACGCTCGATGAGCGTCACCACCTGCCCCTCGCGCGCGAGCGCCCAGGCCACGCCCATCCCGGCGATCCCACCGCCGACGACGATTACATCGCGCCCGCTCAATAGACTTCGGGCTCGTAGGCGAACTGGCGCGGCTGGAGGCCCGCCTCTTCGGCGCGCTCGAAGGCGGGCTGGAGACGCGCATCGCCGGTGGGGTAGTAGCGGTAGACCACGTACCAGGACTCCCCGAGGCGCATCGGACCGGCGATGTCTTGCCCGGCGTCCAGCAGCGCGAGGGCGCGTGCCTCGGCGTCTTCGCGGGACGACCAGGCGTCTCCGATCACGATCACTTCGAGTTCTCCGCCATCCGCCATGGGCGGATCCGCGAGGAGAGCGGCGAACGGCGCGTGGTAGCGCGACCCGGTCTGCTCCGCTTCCTCCACGAAGGTCGGGAGCGCCTCCGCATCGGAGGCCCACGGGTAAAAGTCGCTCGTGCCGACACCCGCGAACCAGGTCGGCGAGTCCATCCCGTCCATCGGGACTGGGTGTAAGCTCGCGAGTGTGAGGAGCGCGCGGCTGTACGCCTCCTGTGTCTTCGCGACGTACGGGCTGGCGGGGAAATCCCGCCGGAGGGATTCACCCGCGAGGATCATCCTGATCTCGGCGTCGAGCCAACCGAACGGATACTCGCCGCCTTCGCCGGAGCCCTCGGCCTCCACGAAGTCGAGGTAGAGCGCGAGGTCGGACGGCGCGAGAGTGGTCACGAGACCGTCCATCAGCGGTCCCGTCGTGAGTCCGAACAGCATCCCCTCCGCCTGGACCGGCTGGAGCGCGAGAGACTCGGTCTCTTCGTAGAACGCCTCCATTTGCGCGTATCGCTGCTCTTCGTCGGCGAAGAACCAGCCTTCCACGCGAGGGCCCAGCCGGGCGATGAGCGTGTCGCGGAGAGTGAGCGCGCGAAGCAGATCGTCGGTGGTGTTCAGCGCCTCGGCGCGGTAGGTGCAGAGGTACTCTGCGAGGGCCTCCTGAGCCGCTGCATCGTCACCCGCGATGCCGGAAACGAGCGGCGCGCGCTCGTCTGCGAGGGCCGCAGGGCAGGTCTGAGACTGGGCAGGGAACGCCACGAGGGCGGCGAGGAGAACGAGTGCGGAACGATACACGAGCGTCTGGCTTGAAGAGCCGCAAGCTACCGAGACGAGATGGACGCCGATGTCGTGATCGCGGGAGCCGGGCTCGCGGGTGCCTGCGCCGCCCTCGCGCTCTCGACCTCCCGCCGAGTCGTCGTGCTGGACGACGGACGTCCAGGGGCGAGCCATGCGGCGGCTGGGCTCGTCAACCCCTTCTTGGGGCGCAAAGCGAGACGGGCCTGGCGTGCAGACGAGGCGCTGGCCGAGATCGCCCGCCTCGGTGCCGAGGTGGGACACCCCGCGACACTCGGTGGCCTCCTCCGTCCCGCCCGTGACGCTCGGCAAGCCGACGCCTTTCAGGAGCGCGCGGCGGAGTACCCGGGAGTGCTGGACTGGTGGACGGCGGACGAGAGCGCTTCTCGGCACCCCGACATCCACGCGCCGCACGGGGGACTTTGGGCGCGCGAGGGCGGCCACGTCGAGATCCCCCGGTTGGTGGAGGCTATTCTCGCGGAGGCCGAGCGCCGGGGCGCGAAGATCGTGAGCGCGAGGCTCGAAAGGTGGAGCGGGGACGGGCTCTTGGAGGTTCGCTTCACCCAACGTGCGACCACCGCCGATCATCCGCCGTCCATCCGAGCCCATCGCCTCCTCCTCTGCCTAGGCGACGGCACAGGCGCTCTCGCGCCGAGCCTCCCCCTGCACCGGATCAAAGGCCAGACCATCCGGCTGTCGGCCCCAGCGGGCCTCCCGATCCCACCCGTCTCCGGCCCTGTCTACGTCGTCCCCATCGTGCCAGGAGAGGTCGTAGTGGGCGCGACGTTCGAGCATCACTTCGATACCATCGCGCCGACACCCGAAACCACCGAGGACCTTCGCCAGCGTGCGGCCGACCTCGTCCCCGCACTCACCGAGGCGGAGGCGCTGGAGGCTCGCGCCGGGGTGCGGCTCACGGTTCCCGTGAAGGTGCGACCGGGGCGACTCCCGCTCGTCGGCCCGCTGGAGGGGCATCCGGGCGTGTGGGTGTTCACCGGTCTTGGCGCGAAGGGACTCCTCACGGCGCCGCTTCTCGCACGGCACCTGCCCGGCTGGTGGGACCGGCCGGACGCGATCTGGCCGGAGGTCTCTACGCGAGCCCTCGCGAAAACCCCGTAGAGGGAGCGCTTCCGTCGTAGCCGTTCCGGGGTCTCAGGCTCCCTTCGGCTATCTTTCCCACTCTTTCCTGACAACCCCCTCCCGACATGGCAGAGGTCACTACCTCCCGCATCGAAGAACTCCTCGGCGACGAGGCCGACGACCTCCTGGGCTTCTCCAGCCCGAAGATCTCCAAGGACCACCTCCATCTCCCGGGACCGGACTTCGTCTCCCGCGTCTTCGGCCAGAGCGACCGCTCCATCCCCGTGATGCGCTCGCTGGAGCAGATGTTCAGCCGCGGTCGCCTCGCGGATACCGGCTACCTGTCCATTCTGCCTGTCGACCAGGGCATCGAGCACGGCGGCGGTGCCTCGTTCGCGAAGAACCCGATCTACTTCGACCCGGCCAAGATCGTGGAGCTCGCCATCGAGGGCGGCTGCAACGCCGTCGCGACGACCTACGGCGCGTTGGGCAGCGTCGCGCGGCAGTACGCGCACCGGATCCCGTTCATCCTCAAGATCAACCACAACGAGCTCCTCACGTACCCCAACACCTACGATCAGGTGATGTACGCGCGCGTTGAGGAGGCGTGGAACATGGGCTGCGCCGCCATCGGCGCGACGATCTACTTCGGATCCGACGAGTCCATGCGCCAGCTTCAGGAAGTCACCGAGGTGTTCGCCCTCGCGCACGAGATGGGCATGGCGACGATCCTCTGGTGCTACGTCCGCAACGGCGCCTTCCAGATCGACGGCACCAACCACGAGACGAGCGCAGACACCACGGGCCAGGCCAACCACCTCGGTGCCACCATCGAGGCGGACATCCTCAAGCAGAAGCAGCCCACCTCCAACGGAGGCTTCAAGGCCCTCAACACCGGCGACAGCAGCTACGGCAAGCTCGACGACCGGATCTACTCGGAGCTCACGAGCGACCACCCCATCGACCTCACGCGCTATCAGGTCGCGAACGGGTTTATGGGTCGGGCCGGGCTCATCAACTCCGGCGGCGGCTCCGGCGCGAACGACATGGCGCAGGCGGTCCGCACGGCGGTCATCAACAAGCGCGCCGGCGGCCTCGGCCTCATCTCCGGTCGCAAGGCGTTTCAGAAGCCGATGGCCGAGGGGGTCGAGATCCTCCGGGCCATCCAGGATGTCTACCTAGACGACAACGTGACAATCGCGTAAACCCGGCCCTGTACCTGGACACGGCCTTCTAACGAGGGTAGTCTCCCGCCGAAATCAAGCCCCATGTGCAAATGCATGTGGGGCTTCTTCTTTTTCGGCGTCCCCACCCCACCATGCGCTCCCTCATTTTCCTCGTCCTCGCCACACTCGTGGCCCTCCCCGTCTCCGGTCAGTCCGTGTCCCCCGTCATCGAGGGCGCGCTCGAAGTCGGCGGAGACACGGTCTCTGAGCTGTTCTTCGAGGACGGCACCACGCAAACGCAATCCGCCGGACAGGGTGGCACCCTCGCGGGCGGCGTCCTCTTCCGCCCGTCGGCAGATTCCCCCTTCGGCCTCCGCACCACCGTGGGCGTGAAGGCGCTCTTCAACGCGTCCAACAATGCGAACACGCGCGTCATCCGCTTCCCGCTGGAGGCCGTCGCGTCGGTCACGTTTGGACCGGGCATCGAGATCGGCGCGGGGCCGGTGGCCCACCTCGGCGCTGAGCTGGCAGGCGATGGCTTCGTGGATGACCGCTCTTTCGGCACGCCGGTCGGTGTGACGGTGGAGGCAGGCTACAAGTGGGCGGCACTGACTTACACCGCCATCCGCTACACGGACGACGCGACTGACGAGGAGTTCGACGCGAGTAACGTAGGGATCAGCTTCCGCTACGCGTTCTGACCCGGGTCCGCCCGCCTCGGCACCGAGGCGGTGGCCCTCGGCCGCACCTTTCCAGGGGAGACTCCGTACGGGCGGGGTCTCCCCTTCTACTTTGCCATGACGGACCGCACCGCGCACCTCCTCAACGGTCTCCTCCTTCTCGCCACGGGCTTCCTGATCGCGAGCGAGGGCCTACCCGACGATGGCTACATCCTTCTGGTCCTGCTTATGGTCGCCGCACCCATCGCGAGCAGCCTCCGCATCTGGCAACGCGCCCGCGCGATGAAGCAACACGACCGACTCGCCCCCGTGGACGAGTTGGACCCCGTTCGCCTCCTCGATCTCGACGCCCGACTCGAAGCCCTCGAACGCCGAGAGCGCGAAACGCTGAGACACGAGCACTACCGCTCCTGAACGGCCGATCATTCCCGCCACCGACTCGGTACGTTCGCGAGTCGCCCCTTTTCCCTTCCATCATGTCGAAATCAGACTGGGCATTTCTCGCCCTCAACGCGGTTTTGCTCTTCTGGGCCTTCGTCGGCTTCGCCTCCACAGACTTCGATACCCTGATGGTCGGCGCGATGGTCGCGATGGCCGTGTCCGTCGCGAACGGCATCCGCATCGTCCGCAATCGCGACAGAGAGAATCGGGAGCCTCGTCGTGTCCGGTCCCGCCGGAGGCGCAGCGACCGCGACGACGAGATGGACGCCCGGACCGTCCTCGAACTGGACGCGCGCCTGGAGGCACTGGAGCGGCGCGAGCGCGATCTGGACGAAGCCGAGCGCATCCGACGCCTCGCCGACCTCGGCGAGCAGTCCGTCCCCGCCGATCCCGTCGGCTCTGCCCGCCTCGGCACCGAGGCGGACCGGGAGCGGGTCTAGAACGGCACCGCCACGCCAAACGTCGTGAGGTTGCGGCGCCACGCCGCGACGACCGGCTCTCCGTCCGCATCCGTCACGATCTGCCCGTCCACGACGAAGAACGGCGGGTGCGAGTCCCAGAGACGAACATGCTGCGCGTTGAGCGTGACCCCACGCACGTTTGAGGACAGCCGGAGGCTGAGTTCGCTCCGCACGTCGGTGCCGCTTGGAAACAGGTCGCGGACGATCTGCTCACGGAAGGTCTCCGGATCGGAGAACCCGCTCAGCGCGATGTTGAGGTAGTAGTCCGCACGGAGCCGGATGCCGTCCAGCGGCTCAATCGCGACTGTGGGCCGAACGACAGCCCGGAAGCCTCGGTCACTGCTCTCGAACCCGTCGATGCGGGCCTGCTCCACTTCGCCCTGTACGCCGACGAGCAGCGCGAGGCGGACGAGCGGCTCGCCCTCGGCCACGGAGCGCCTCGCGACCAGGCTTGCCTGCTCCAGGTTTTTCAGGGCCGCCCGAACACGCGCCTGGGACGCCTCTTCCGAGAGCCCTTGGACTCCCGCTACAGCATCCAAGCATCCAGTCCAGGAACTCGTCTCTGCCCAGATGGAATCGGCCGGTTCGGAGCTGCCGTAGAGCAGGCGCCGCTCCAGGTCGCGCCCCTTCTGTGTCAGGCCCACTCGCGCGTTGAACACGAGCCCCGCGCCGGTCTCGTAGCGTTGGTCGATACTCAAGAAGGCGTCCGAACTGCGCTCCAGGAAGGCGTAGCCCTCTAACCAGCTCCTGTCCAAGTTCTGGTCCACCGAGAAGAAAAGCGACGAGATGGCCTCGTTGATCACGCCGCTCTCCGTCCGCGCGAGGGCGACCGACGTGTTGAGGTCGAGTTCGAGCGGGTAGCGGCCTCGGCTCAGAGACGCACTCGTCGCGATGACCTGCCGCTCGGGATCGACTGTGGTATCACCGGAGGCGTTGCGGCCCGAGGCTTGGTTGTCCCGGTAGGAAAAGCTCGCCGAGCCCCGCAGGCGCTGCTCGTCGGCGAGGATCTGCTCGAAGGTCGCTCGCGTGACCTGGATGCGAGCGAGGTCCTCGTCCGTGCAGACCTCTGCCAGGGAGCTCGCGGCCTTCCGAAGCACGGACACGTTCTCTGGCGCGAGGGCCGAGAGATCCGCGAGCGAGGCCTCGATGTCTGCGAGTTGATCCAGACGCCCGAGTTGTGCCTCCACCGGATGGACCGTCACGGTCAGCAGCACCGCGAGACCCGCGATGCAGGCTCCATTGCGGGTCACGGAGGGCAGGGGGTGAAAGCGTAGGAACGGCCTGGACATGCAGGAGCGAGAGAGCGAGGTCGTCAACGTACACCTCCCGGCTCAAACGGCTACCCTTACGCGGCGTCGCCACCCGGCTCATGGTCCGGCACCACGCGCCCCGCGTGTGGCCGAACGTCCGGCCCGATCTGGAGGCGGTCCGGCACGTCGTTGCGCTGCGTCTCCGGGTTCACGATGCCGCCCGTGAGGGGAAGCTCCGCCGCCGAGATGAACGGCGCGACGACGCTGAAGAAGAACTCCTGCTGGAACTCGTAGAAGTCCGGATCGAAGCCCGCCGCTTCGCCCTCGTGCCCGGCGATATCGAGGTAGTAGACACGGGGCCAGCCGGGGAAGCGACGCTCGGACTCGCGGAGCAAGTCGACGGCCTCCGTCGCGGCACTCTCGAAGGTGTCTTCCGGGACCGCCTGCTGGTAGATCGCGACGGTGTTATCGAACCCCATGTGGATGCCAGGGGTGTCGGGCTTCTGGTACTCGGGGATAAACACGGGTCTCCGGGCTGCTCTGCGTCAACCTACCGAGGCCGTCTCGGGCGGTGCCATCGCGCGCGCTTCACTGCGCGGACTCGATCTGCAGGTCCGTCCGCCTCGGTGCCGAGGCGGGGCAGGCCAGACACGGGCTTCGTTTGACCCCGCTCCTCTGGGCTGGGACCTTTCCCTCTGGCTTCCCTCTCTCCAGCTCACCGATGATCTCCCGCTACACCCGCCCCGCGATGGGCGCCATCTGGACCGAGGAGGCCCAGTTTCAGTCCTGGCTCGACGTGGAACTCGCCGCCTGCTGGGCCTGGGCGACCGCCACCGACCAAATCCCGATGGAGGATGTGGAGACGCTCTACGAAGAGGCGTCCTTCTCCATCGAGCGGATCCACGAGATCGAGCGCGACACCCGGCACGACGTCGTCGCCTTCACCCGTGCGGTCTCGGAGACGCTCGGCGAGGAGAAGAAGTGGGTCCACTACGGCCTCACGTCGTCGGACGTAGTGGACACGGCGCTCTCGCTGCGGCTGTTGCGCGCCAACGAGATCCTCCGCGAAGGCATCGTCCGCCTCGGCGAGGTACTGGCGGTCCGCGCGAGGGAGCACAAACACACGCTCTGCGTCGGCCGGACGCACGGCGTCCATGCGGAGCCGACCACCTTCGGTCTCAAGCTCGCCCGCTTCTACGACGCCATCCAGCGCGACATCGAGCGGTTCGACGACGCCGCCGAGGCGATCCGGGTCGGCAAGCTCAGCGGAGCCGTGGGGACCTTCGCGCACATCCCGCCTGAGGTGGAACGCCTCACGTGCGAGAAGCTCGGCCTCCGTGCCGCGCCCATTTCCACGCAGGTCCTCCCGCGCGATCTCCACGCGCAGTACCTCGGCGCGCTGGCGCTCGTCGGTGCCACCATCGAAACCATCGCGGTGGAGATCCGGCACTTGCAGCGGAGCGAGGTGCTGGAGGCCGAAGAATCCTTCGGGAGCGGGCAGAAGGGCTCCTCCGCGATGCCGCACAAGCGCAACCCCGTCGGCAGTGAGAATCTGACCGGCATGGCGCGGCTGCTGCGCGGCTACATGGTCAGCGCGTACGAGAACGTAGCGCTCTGGCACGAGCGCGACATTAGCCATTCCTCGGTTGAGCGAGTGATTCTGCCGGACGCGACCATCGCGCTGGACTACGCCCTCGCGCGGATGGCCCGCATCATCGAGAACTTGACGGTCAAGCCGGACCGGATGGCGGAGAACCTGGAGCGGACCTACGGTCTCGTCTACAGCCAGCGCCTGTTGCTCATGCTGATCGAGACCGGGCTCTCCCGCGAGACCGCGTACGATACCGTGCAGCCCCTCGCGATGGAGGCGTGGCGCGAGCGCCGCAGCTTCCGCGAGATTGTGGACGGAGCGCCCGGCATTACGGCGCACCTGTCGGCGGAGCAGATCGCGGACGCGTTCGACCCGGCCTACCAGATCCGCAACGCGGACGCCATCTTCGAGCGCGTCGGGTTGGGCTGATGGACCTCACGCGCACCGGGTTCATCCTCTACGTCAGCGAGTACGACGCCTGCGCTACGTTCTACCGCGAGGTCCTCGGATTGTCCGTGCTCTTCGAGCGACCCGATCTGACCTGCTTCGCGTTTGGCGGTAGCTACCTCATGGTGGAACGCGACGACGAGGATCCCCAGGGTCAACACCGGGGGCACCCGACGTGTCTCCGTCTCAACGTCCCGGACGTAGCCGCGCGAGCCGAGGCCCTTCGCCAGCGCGGCGTGGGTGTCGACCTCCAGGTCCACGATTGGGGCACCGTCGCCAAGTTCGAGGACCCGGCAGGCAACCTCTGCGCGTTCAAAGACGACGCGACGTTCGAGCAGCAGGTTCGCGACGGGCAGCGCGAGCAGAGCCCGCCTCGGTAGGCTCACGGGGGCACCGAGGCGGACCGACCATTGGTCCTCCCCTTTAGGCCAGCACGATCTGGCGGCGGAGCCTCGCGACGGGGATGTTCTGCTGCTCGCGGTACTTCGTGACTGTGCGGCGCGCGATGGGGTAGCCCTTCTCCGCGAGGAGGTCCGCCAGCTTCTGGTCGCTCCAGGGCTTCGTCTTGTCCTCGTCCGCGATGATCCGCTCCAACTCCGCCTTGACCTCCTTGTTGGACACCTCCTCGCCGGAGTCCGTCTCGATGCCCTCGGAGAAGTAGTACTTCAGCTCGTAGACGCCCCACTCGGTCTGGACGTACTTGCCGTTGACCACACGGCTGACCGTCGAGATGTCCATGTGGATGATCTCGGCGATGTCCTTGAGGATCATGGGCCGGAGGTGGCCCTCGCCGTGCTCGAAGAACGGCTCCTGGATCTGCACGATGGCCTCCATCACCTTCAGCATCGTGTTGCGGCGCTGCTGGATGGAGTTGATGAACCAGCGCGCGCTCTCCATGCGCGTCTTGAGGAACTGGCGCGTCTCGGTGGCCTTCTTGTCGCCTCGCCGCTTCTTCGCGGAGAGGTCGTTCCACATGTTGCGGTAGTGCGCGTTGACGCGAAGCTCCGGCGCGTTGCGCCCGTTGAGCAGAATGCGCCAGTCGTCGCCATCGCGCTCCACGGTGAAGTCCGGCGTGATGTAGTTGGTCTGCTGCGCGAGGTCGCCTTCGCCGGGCTTCGGGTCTAGGCTGCGAACGAGATCGTAGGCCTCCTTCAGATCGTACTCGTCGATGCCGAGCTTGCGCTGGATCTGGTCGAAGTGCTTCATCGTGAACGCCTTGTAGCAATCACGGAGCATCTCGTAGGCGTTCTCGCGACCGTCCACCTCGTCCCCCATCATGTCGAGTTGGACCATGAGGCACTCGCGGAGGTCTCGCGCGGCGATGCCGACCGGCTCCAGGCGCTGAATGCGCGAGAGCACGCGCTCCACGTCCGCCTCGGTGAGGACCACGCCGAAGTTGAACATCACGTCGTCCACGATGGACTCCACGGGCCGGTGGAGGTACCCGTCTTCGTCGATGGAGCCGATGATCTGGTCCGCGATGAGGGCCTCGGTCTCGTCGAGGTCGAGCAGGCCGACCTGATCGCGGAGGCTCTCGGCCATGGAGGAGACGGCCGGCATGGGCGCCTCGCGGTCGTCTTCCTCGGAGTTGTCGGGCGCGGCCTTGTAGCCGTAGAGATCGTCGGGAGCGTTCAAGAACTCGTCCCAGTCGAACTCGTCCTCGCCCGTGGTGTCCACCTCGTCCTTCGTGTCCTCGCGCTCCTCCGTGGGGTCGGCGTCCAGTTGGAGATCGTCTTCTTCCTCCACGCCTTCCTCCAAGAGCGGATTGCTCTCCAGCTCCGCCTTGATCCGCTGCTCCAGGGCGAGCGTCGGCAGCTGCAGCAGCTTGATGTACTGGATCTGCTGCGGGGAGAGCTTCTGCTGAAGCGACTGCTTTTGCTGGAGGTTGAGCATGTCCGCGTGGGACGGGAGAGGGTGGAGGTATCGGCCGGAGCCGCGTCGGGTTAAGGTTCCGCGGGCGCGCTTGGAACGCTCTCTGACGGGTGCGGCGTTCCCCGTTCCAGAGCCGGCTCCGCCGGACCGACGCCAACGTCGAGGCGGCGCTGCCGGAGGGTCTCGCGGAACTTCGCGACCCACTCCGCTCCGTACCGACGCTCCAGCGGCCGAGCCAGGAAGTCCGCCAGTTGGACCCCCAGCCGTCGGCCGTGTGGGATCGCTGGAGTGCACATCTCGATACTTTCGTAGTTGAGAACCTCCACACGGCTCTCACCCTCCCCGTACGCCTCGACGCGCACCGGGTAGAGATGGCACGAGATCGGCTTCTCCCAATCGAATGTGCCTTGGTGGTATGCCTCCTGGATCGCGCAGACTGCGATTCCCTTGCGATAGACCACAAAGACGCACTCTTTGCCACCGACGGTGGTGGTCGCGTAGCCCTCGCGCTCATTGCCCTCCCAGACGCCCTCCTTGCCGATCACGTCGTGAGCCTCTTTCCTCAGCCTCGGGCCGACGATGGGCAGGGCCCGCTCCAACTCGGCTCGCTCCTCGGGGAGAAGCGGTGCCCCCCTATCCCCCTCCACACAGCACGAGCCTTTGCAAGCGCTCAGGGCACAGCAGAAGGGCGCGTCGAGGAGCGCATCGGAGACGAGGACGTGATCGACCGCAAACATGGCGCCAACGTAGATCGTTTCTCTGCGAGAGTCAACGGGGGCGCCGCCGAAAGCCCTCCGATTCGCAACGATCCCGAACGCGGAGCCAGCGTCCGGGACCAACGCAACGGGGCGAGAGACCCGTGCCTCTCGCCCCTCGTGTGGCGACTCTCTGGAACGAAACGGTTAGCGCACAATCGTGAGACGGCGCGTCTGCGTCGCGTCCGGGCCGCCGTCCGGCCGGATCGTTGCCCGGACCACGTAGAGGCCAGGCGCGAGATCGGCTCCAACGAGCGGCAGATCGTACGTTCCAGCTGCTCGCGGCCCCGTTGCCAGTGCGGCGACTTGGCGACCGAGCGCGTCGAACACGCGGACATCAACTTCGGCATCGGTGCCGAGGGTGAGGGGGACGGTCGCCGTGCCTCGGGCCGGGTTCGGGAAGGGATCGCCGAGCGCCGTGACGGCATCGGTGGTCGCAGCCGCCTCGGTGGGCACCTCGGCCGAGAGAACGGTACCTGAGCCCGTCAGTCGGACCGTCCCACCGTCCGCGACGAGCCGGATAGGCCCATCGAGGCGGGCGGTGCTGTAGGTGCCGGGCGCGAGGCGCACCGACCGGCCGTCGGTGGCGAGGAGAAGCGCCTGGTCAAGCGAGGCGGCCCGAATGGGACCTTCGCGCTGCTCCAGCACCTCGTCTGGGGAGGCCAGGCGGTCGGTCTGTGCCGCTGCTGCCCCGCCCCAGCCGACGGCGAGCGCCAGAAGAAGGGTGGAAAGAATGCGTGTCATGTCAAGAAGAGGGTAGAGTTCGGGATGCGTGCGCGCGTCGCGCTACTGGAGCGAGACGAGCACGAGCACGAGCCCGGTGCCCTCTTCTAGGGGCGTCATGGCCTTGCCGAGAATGGCACCCTGCGCGCGGTCGGCATCGGTGGCGCGCATCGCGTGGCCCGGCGTGTTCGAGGTCGTGAGCAGGTCTCCGGGCTGAATGGAACCGTTGGAAGCGTCGGCGTAGGCGTAGACGCGGCCCGTCAGCGCGACCGGATGTTGACCGTCCGCGATGGTGCCCTCCTGGCGGAGCGTGAGACCGGGCTGGATTCCGCCCGCACCGCTCACGATGCCTGCGACCGTTCGGTCGTACTCGGTGTCCGCGACGCGGAGCGCGCCGGGCGCCTCAGCGTCGATGGCGACGACCATGCCGGGCATCAGCACTGGGGAGTCCGCGATATCGAACGGCTCGGCGATATCGCTGCCGCCCTTCAGTTCCAGCGCCTGGGTAGAGATATCGCCGTTGACGCTGAAGAGTCCGCCCTGCGATCCCCTCGCGAAGGAACTGGAACCGCTGTGCGTGAACGATGCCACCGTCGTCCGTGCGTTGTTCGTGCCGATGAAGACGATTTTCAGGCTGTCGTTGGTATCGTTGCCCCAAGCCAGTTCAGCGTTTCGCTCGCCGTTCGACGTGCTCTTGCCACCGCGTGTGACGAGTTGCAGCAGAGCGAAGTCGGAGTCGGCCTGGAGGCGCAGTCCGTACGGATTGGAGAGACCCCCACCAAATGGGACCGGAGCGAGCCCCGTCGCGACCCACTGGTTGCCATCCGCGAGAGAGCCGAAGCTGCCGTCTTCGAGTTGGCCGACCGTGCCATCGGACTTGACGAGAAACTGTGGAGCGATGGAGCTCTGGTCCGTCGTGACGGCGAAGTCTGCGTCCTTCTGATCTGCGATCAGGAAGAGCGACCCGGGGGCGAGGCCGTTCGTGTTGCCGGTCAGGGAGAAGCGGAACCGGTTGTTCTGATTACCCGCTCCGGTCCGGGAGATTGCGAACGGCGAGAGTGAGTTGTTGGACTCCTTCACGATGTCGACAATTGCCGTCGGAGCAGCGCCAGTGTCCCCCACGCGGATACCATCTTCGACGCGGACTTCATCGAACGTGCTAACCTGAGCCTGAGGGGTCTGGGGGAGAAGGAAGAGCGCAAACAGGACGCTCGCTAGGAGAGAGGAGGAGATTCGATACATGAGGAGGAAGGATGGGAAAACGGGGAGCCCGGTTCGCTTGACTAGAGAGGGTTTGCGGCGTCCCTGTTCCGCCGGTCGCAGAGAACGGTCACGGCGTACTAGTCCGCTAGTCGCCCTGCATCAGGCCGATGCGCCTCATACATCAGGCGGAGGCGCCCGCCGTCACCGTCACGCCTCCCGCCTCGGCACCGAGGCGGGCCCACCCAGGCGGTGTGACGCGGGCTGTCACAGGGGCCGCGTACCTTCCCGCGACCGACTCCCGAACGCATGGACACCCCCGCTCGCGGCCCGCTCGACGCCGCCCCCTCCTCTCGCGACGAGGACTTCGAGAAAGCCCTCCGGCCCCGTGCGCTGGACGAGTTCATCGGCCAGCAGAAGATCAAGGACAACCTCCGCGTCTTCGTCACCGCGGCCCTCCAGCGCGGCGACGCCCTGGACCACGTCATTCTCTCCGGCCCGCCTGGTCTCGGCAAAACCACACTCGCGCACATCGTGGCAGAGGAAATGGGCGCCGCCATCAAGACCACTAGCGGGCCCGCGCTGGACAAGCCCGCCAGCATCGCGGGCCTCCTCACCAACTTGGAGGAGGGCGACGTGCTCTTCATCGACGAGATCCACCGGCTCTCGCCCGTCGTGGAGGAATACCTCTACTCCGCGATGGAGGACTACGCCATCGACATCCTGATCGACTCCGGGCCGAGCGCGCGGAGCGTCCGCATCGCGCTGCCGCCGTTCACGCTCGTCGGCGCGACGACCCGCAAGGGTCTGCTCACGGCCCCGCTGCGCGCCCGCTTCGGTATCGACTTCCGCTACGACTATTACACGGCCGATCTCTTGCAGCGCATCGTGATGCGAAGCGCGGAACTCCTCGGCGTGAGCATCACGGAGGAGGGCGCCTTCGAGATCGCGCGGAGGTCCCGGGGCACACCTCGCATCGCGAACAAGCTGCTCCGCCGCACCCGCGACTTCGCCGAGGTGGACGGGGACGGTCGCATCACGCCATCCCTCGCGAGTCATGCCCTGGATGCTCTCGACGTGGATGAGGCCGGGCTGGACGACATGGACGCGCGCCTGCTCCTCGCGCTGATGGAGAAGTTCGAAGGCGGGCCGGTCGGCGTGAGCACGCTGGCGGTCGCCGTCGGCGAGGACGCGGGGACCATCGAGGAGGTCTACGAGCCGTACCTCATCCAAGAGGGCTTCATGGCGCGCACGCCCCGGGGCCGCGTCGCGATGCGGCGGGCGTACGACCACTTCGACCTCGCGCCGCCGATCAAGAACGCAGACCTGTTCGACGACCTGCTCGGCTGACCCCGCCCGCCTGCCCCTCTCCGCCTCGGTGCCGAGGCGGGAGAGGCTGGTCAGAGGAAGAGATCCGGCATGAGGTCTGCGCCCGGGACGACGGAGTACCGCCCGAAGTCGGTCTCCCCCGCCATGCGGAGCACCTCCTCGTCGAGGAAGAAGTGGCCCGTGGTGCCGCGCGAGTCCTGAGAGAAGATCCAGTGGGCCGCATCCGCGACGACCTCCGGCGTGCGGCTGGCGTTGATCATCTCCTCGCCACCGAGCAGGTTGCGGACGGCTGCCGTCGCGATGGTCGTCTTGGGCCAGAGCGCGTTCGCCGCGATGCCGACCTCCTCGAACTCGCGCGCCCAGCCGAGCACGCACATGCTCATCCCAAACTTGGACATCGTGTACGGGAGGTGGTTGGAGAACCATCTCGGATCCATGTCCAGCGGCGGCGAGAGCGTCAGGATGTGCGGATTCCGACCTGCGGTCGCGCTCTCGCGAAGATGCGGCATCGCAGCCTGTGTGACACAGAACGTAGCGCGCACGTTGACATCCATCATGAGGTCGTAGCGCTTCATCGGCGTCGCCTCGGTCGTCGCGAGGAAGATGGCGCTCGCGTTGTTGACCACGATGTCGATGCCGCCGAAGTGGTCAGCGGCCTGCTGAACCGCCTCCGCCACCCGGTCTTCGTCGCGGGCGTCTACCTGGAGCGCAAGGCCCTTCCCCCCTGCCGCCTCGATCTTCTCCACGGCCGTGTGGATCGTGCCCGGTAGCCTCGGGTGCGGCTCGGCGGTCTTGGCGGCCACGGCCACATTCGCGCCGTCCTGCGCCGCACGGACTGCAATGGCCTCACCGATGCCGCGACTGCCGCCGGTGATGAAGAGGGTTTTGCCTGCGAGGGGTGCGTCGGACATGGAGCGAGGAGGTGGGGGCGTGTGAAGGTAGACCGCGCGCGAGGGGCGGGTCGGGCGAAGCCGACGGATCCGCACGGCCCGTGCGCGCCCCCACCCTCCCCGCCTCGGTACCGAGGCGGAGGGAGCCAGGACCACCGAGCGGGAACGGCGAGCGGGGCGAACCGTCCTCTCGCGGCCCCTCCCCTCCCGCCATGCACCTCGGCGCCCCTACCATCATCGCCACCGGCTTCCGCTGGGCCGAGGGTCCGCTCTGGGTGGACCGCCTCGGCAGCCTCCTCGTCAGCGACGTGAAGGCCAACACGATCTGGCGCCTACACCCGTCCGAGGATAGCAGCGAGTGGACGCGCGATGTCTACCTCCGGCCCTCCGGCACCTCGGATCCGCACCCGCCGGGCGAGGAGCACGGATCCAACGGCCTCGCGCTGGACGCCGAGGAACGCGTCGCGATGTGCTCCCATGGCGAGCGCGGGGTGTTCGTCGTGGACGAGGATCGCTGGACGAAGCGGCCCATCCTGACGCACGTCCAGGGCCACCGCATCAACTCGCCCAACGACCTTGCACGCCATCCCACCTCTGGCGCGCTCTACGTCACCGATCCACCGTACGGCCTCGCAGGCTGGTTCGACGATCCCCGCCGCGAGGTCCCGTTCTGCGCCATCTACCGCTTCTGCCCGGATACCGGGGCCGTCACCATCGCGACGGACGCGCTGCCCGCGCCCAACGGCATCGCGTTCTCCCCGGACGGACGAACGGCCTACGCCACCAACTCTAGCCCGCCCGAGGGCCGGTTCGTGGCCTTCGATGTGCGCGACGACGGCACGTTCGGCGCTCCCCGCACTCTTCTCGCCCTCCCCGGCGCGACTTACGAGACCGGCATGCCCGATGGACTCGCAGTCGCATCCGATGGCACCCTCTTCGGCGCGGGCCCCGACGGGCTCTACGTCTTCGACGCCGACGGGTCGCATCGCGAGATCGTCGAGGTGGAGCCCCTCGCCTCCAACATCGCGATTGGACAGGGCGGGACAGCGCTCTTCGCCACGGCCAAGAGCTGCGTCCATCGCTTCCCGCTGGAGACCTGATCCCGATTCCCACGTGACCGATCCTTCCACCCGATCCGTCCTCACCACGACGCTCGATACCATCTCGCGAGTCTTCGACGTGCTGGACGAATGGTGGGAGTCGGTGCGAGTGCAGAAGATGGCCGGGACGGTTCTCGTGCTGCTGTTCGTCGGCGCGCTGATCGTGATCGAGTTGGCCCGGCTGGGCTGGATACCGCCGACGCTCGGCATCCCGACGAACCACTTCGCCGCCATCGCGCTCGCGTTCACGGCGCTCCTCGTGATCGAGGTCATCGGGCTGGTGCTCGCACTGGCGCGGTCAGTAGCGGAGGCCGCAGGGAAGCAGTTCGAGTTGTTCTCTCTGATCCTAATCCGCGAGGCGTTCAAGGAACTCGGGACCCTCGGTGAGCCCATCGAGTGGGCCAGCGCGAGCGAGCCGGTTCTCAACGCGCTCGTGGCGGCCGGGGGCGGGCTTGTCATCTTCGCGGGGAGCGTCCTGTACAAGCGGCTGCAGCGGCACCGACCGATTACCTCGGGCGGGCCGGAGCAGGCGCGGTTCGTCGCCGCGAAGAAGGCCATCGCCGTGGCGCTGCTGGTCGCCTTCGTCGTCGCGGGCGTGGACGATGCGACGCGCTACATCACGGGCCGCAACCCGTACCCATTCTTCGACGCCTTCTTCACCGCGCTCATTTTCGCCGACGTGCTCGTGGTGCTGGTCTCGCTCCGGTACACGACGACCTACGCCGTCGTCTTCAGAAACGCGGGCCTCGCGCTGGCGACGGTCCTGCTTCGGATCGCGCTCATCGCGCCGGTGTACGCCGAAGTCGGGCTCGCCATCGGCGCGACGACGTTCGGCATCCTCCTGACGGTGGGCTACAACTGGGCGCGACGGGACGAAGAGGAAGTGGAGGCCGAGTCAGCCCGCCTCGGGACCGAGGCGGAGGAGGAGACATAGCGCGGGACCGAATCGGGACGGAAGAGCGCGGTGTCGTGTCTCTACCTTCGCGCCATGCCTGATCCTCTCCGTTACATCCTCGGCCCGGTGCTGCTCGCACAGGGCAAGCGCGTCGTCCGCAACATCCCGATGCTGCCCGAGCCCGAAGGCGACCGCCGTGGGACCGTCGGCGAAGGCCCGTCACTGCGGCTGCTCGTCGTGGGGGATTCGTCCGGCGCGGGCGTGGGGGCGGAGACGCAAGACGACGCGCTGCTCGGGCAGACCGTCGCGCGACTAGCGGAGAAGCACGAGGTGACGTTCCGGTTGGAGGCGCGAACGGGCTCCACGCTGCCACGCACGCTGCGGCACCTCCGCAGGCAAGACCCCGAGCCGTTCGACATGGCACTCTTCGGCATTGGGCTCAACGATGTGATCGCGGGACGCGCGCTCGGGCCGTGGCTGGAGAGCTACAACGCATTAGCGGACGAAGTGCGCGAGCACTTCGGTGTGCGGCACATCGTCTCCTCCGGGCTGCCCCCCATCGGGGAGTTTCCGGCGCTGCCCAACCCGCTCCGATGGTTCCTCGGACGAACCGCCCGCCGCTTCGACGCTGCCCTTCGCGACTGGGCCTCGCGCGAGCCGGACGTGTCGTTTATCGACTTCGAGACGGAGCCCGGCGATCCGCTGCACGGCGTCCCCGTGCCGGAGTTGATGGCCTCGGACGGGTTCCACCCCGGGCCCCGGATCTACGACGAGTGGGGGCGCCGTGCGGCGCACGCGCTCGTGGCGTAGGTCCCTCGGCCTCGGTGCCGAGGCGGGGAGGGTCAAGCGGGTGCTACCCATCGTCCCGCTACCCGTCGCCCCACTACCAGTCATCCGTGCCGCCCGTCAACTCCTCCTCCATCGCGTCTGCTGTGGAGGCCGTAGCGAGCAGCGCAGCTTCCATCTCCGCCCGGGTCGCGTTCGCGCGGATCTTGACCACGAACAGGATGGTGGTAGCCTCGATGGCCCACGACCCGAGGATGAACTGGGCGTTGTCTTCCAACAGGCGCGGCGGGATCCCGCCGGGGACACCTCCGATGTAGTTGTTGGCGATGGCGAAGACCTCGCGTACCTCCAGGTCGAGCAGGCGATCCGTCGTGGGGCGCACCCAGACGATGTGGCTCCGCCCGTTGTCGGTCTCGAAGATGAGCTTGTAGTCCCCGTCCTCGTCGATCTCGTACTCGTAGCCCAGCGCGTTGAGGGTGCCCTCTACTCGCGCATCGCGGGATGGACCGGGCGGCGGCTTCTTCTGGGCGAGCGCAGAGAGCGGGAGGAGACAGACGAGAACGAGGGCGAGACGCACAGCGGATCGAGGAAGACGCCCGAAGCTACCTCGCTGCCTCGCGAAGGCGGTCCTCCGGCAAACTCTCCTGGCGTCCCTGCCACAGCGGTGATCCATCCGGTCGCTCACGGCGGTCGCAGTACACCTCCAGGCGGTTGCCCTCGGGATCGTGGAAATAGCACTGCCACGCGATCTGCGCCTCTTGGAGATCGATCTCCAGACCCATCGCGCGGAGACGCTCCACGAACTGGGACAGTTCGGCCTCGTCGGAGACTTCCCACGCGAAGTGATCGAGGCGGGTCGCCTCGGGGAGCGGATCACCAGAGCCCTCGAGGCTCTGCCGGAGCACAAGGCGGTGATGCATGCCGTCCTGGGCACCTCCCGGGATGGGCTGCGCGTCCGTGAGGAAGGCATAGTGGCTTACGTCGTCGGTCGCGCGCTCGCGGACCACCAGGCCGAAGGCGTCACAGTAGAACGCCATCATCGTGGCGAGGTCAGAGACGTCGAGGCGGAGGTGGCCGAGGCGAACGGGCATGGCAGCGCGAAGAGGGGTGGCTCGGACCAGGGGAGCGCCTCGCGGTTCCTATCGCCTTCGGAAGAGGCCGTGCACCACGTGCGCGAGCCCGTCGTGGAAGGCGCCCTCGCGGAGCGTCGTCTCGGTCTCCTCCAAAGCGAGGATTTCTGCCGCTCGAAGATCGTCGCGGAGCAGATCCGCGGTGAACAGCATCTCGGCGCGAGGCGGACCGCCAGAGATGGCGCGGTGTACCAGCTGGCCGACGTGGAACCCCTCCAGCACGAGCAGCCCGCCGGGCCGAAGAGCTGTCAACGCCGCGCGATGCAGCCTCGGGCGGAACGACGGCGCTACGTGAACGAACGAGAGCACGACCACGTCAACGGAGGCCTTCGGCCAGTTCCACGTGCTCAGATCCGCGTGGATGGTCTCGATGCTGACTCCCCTCGCCTCGGCGAGAGAGCGAGCTTTCCGAAGCCCCTCGCGCGAGAGGTCAACGGCTGTAACCGTGAAGCCCTGTTCTGCGAGCCAGACGGCATCGCGCCCCTCCCCTGCCGCCGGAACCAGAGCCGTACCCGACGACGGGAGACGATCCACTTGACGGGACAGCCACGCGTTCGGCTCGGTCCCGTAGGCGTAGTCCGGCGCGGCGAAACGAGCGTCCCAGAAAGCGGACGCTGGAGTCGGCGGGGCGACCATCAGGCCGCGAGCAGAAGCGCCGTGAGGAGCGGTACCAGCACCACCCCTGCGACGCCGAGAAACGTCAGGACGGCAGGCCAGTGCACGTGCGCGAAGAGAGAGGGAGCGTCCCGGTCGGGCGCGAAGTCGGGAGACATGAGAGGAGGACGGGAGAGACGGCGTAGCCGCGTGGCAGGGCGCCGAGGTATCGGCGGTTGGACGCGGCCCTTGAGGCCAGCCGTTCTCCGGTTGGAGTTGGAACAGGTAGCCGCCCAACGGGGCGCAAAAGGTCGGGTTTCTCCGCCTCGGGCGCCTTCGCGGACAGGTCACATTCGGGGAGCGAGCGGAGCGCAGAGGCAAGCTCCGCTCGCCCAGTGACAACGGTCAGGCGCTCATCCCGCCATCGACGGGGATCGCGGCACCCGAGATGTACCCCGCCTCGTCCGAGGCGAGGAAGGCCACGGTGTTCGCGATCTCGTCCGCCGTGCCGTAGCGGCCGAGGGCCGTCGCACCAGCCATGAACTCTGCACCCGGGTTCTGGTCAGGATCGGCCGGATTCATTTCCGTGTCGATGGGGCCAGGGTGGACCGTGTTGACGGTGATGCCGCGAGCGCCAAACTCTCGCGCCCAGGCGCGGGTCATGGCCTCAACGGCGGCCTTGGAGGCCCCGTAGACGCTGTTGCCCGGGAAGCCTCGGTTCGCGACGACACTGCCGATGTTGACGATGCGTCCCCCATCGGCGATGTGACCGGCGGCGGCACGGACGGTCGCGAACGGCCCACGGACGTTGACATCGATGTTGGCATCGAACTGCTCGTCGGTCGTCTCCGCGACGGGGTTGGTCTGGTAGACCCCGGCGTTGTTGACGAGCACATCGAGGCGGCCGAAGCGGTCAACGACTGCCTGGACGAGCGCAGCGCTGGCGTCGGCGTTAGAGGCGTCGGCCTGGAAGGCTTCGGCAGTGCCGCCCGCCTCGCGGATCTCAGCCACGACGGCCTCGGCCCGGTCGGGCGAGGCATTGTAAGAAATGGCGACGGTGGCACCATCGGAGGCGAGGCGCTTGGCGGTGGCGGCGCCGATACCGCGGCTTCCACCAGTGATGAGGGCGACGCGGTTGGAGAGAGTGGACATCCTGAGGGGTGGTTGTTGGAACAAGCACCTCTCCAATACCTGTTGCAACAGAGGGTTCCCGAGGTTCCCCAGGTTTCTCGCGCCGGTTTGAACCGCAGCGATTCCAGTAGCTTTCGGCATCTCTCACCCACCCTCTTCTTCATGGTCGCCCGCCTGCTCACCGAGTTCATCGGCACCTTCTTCCTCGTCCTCACCATCGGCCTGACGGTCCTCATCGGGACCGAGTTCGCCCCCATCGCGATTGGTTCCGCACTGATGGCGCTTATCTACATGGGCGGGCACGTCTCCGGCGCACACTACAACCCGGCGGTGACGCTCGCCATCTGGATGCGCGGCAAGATCGAGGCGAAGGAGGTCGGCCCGTACATGGGCGCGCAGGTGCTGGGCGCTTTCATCGCCGCGTTCGTCGCCGACACCATCACGGACAGCACGCTCCAGGTGATGCCCGCCGCAGAGACGAGCCTCTTCGAGTTCTTCCTCTTGGAGTTGCTCTTCACCTTCCTCCTCGCGCTGGTCATCCTGAACGTCGCCACGAGCAAGCGGACCGAGGGCAACGACTACTACGGCCTCGCGATTGGCTTCACGGTGCTCGCGGGTGCCTTCGCGGCCGGTCCGATCTCAGGCGGCGCGTTCAACCCTGCGGTAGCCCTCGGCCCCGCTCTCGCAGACCTGATCCTGGGCGACGGCGCCTCCATCGGCGGCCTCTGGGTGTACCTCGTCGCGACGTTCGCGGGCGGCGCGCTGGCGGCAGTCGTGTTCAAGATCCAGAACCCGGACGACGCCTGAGGTGGACCGGCTCCGCCTCGGCACGCGTACCGAGGCGGAGCGACTCGTCAGCAGCAGGCCGCGCTGGCCTCCCCCGCCTCGGCGGGTGCAGGAGCACAGTCGAAGAGGCCGAAGTGCGTGCTCCGGTCGCCGGTCACGTCGAAGTAGGCGCCGAAGCGGGTGTTCTGGACCATCGCGGCGGAGTTGCCACAGACGAGCATCGGGCGACCCACCTCGAAGGTGTGGTGGTCGTCCAGGACGAACGCGTGGCGCTGGCCTACGATGCCGCCTCGGTAGGTGGCGACCTGGCCGTAGTCCTCGCACTGGTCCTCGATGAGATGCGGCAGCTTGAAGGCGCGGACCGTTCGCGAGGAGAACACGGCGGTGCCGAGCTTGTCACGTAGCGCGAGGTCGTCCACCTCCAGCGGGCGCGAGGAGACCGTGCGCACGTCGGCCCAGCCGAGACGGGCCATGAGACGACGGAAGTCCTCGGTGTACATCGCGCCGCCCAGGCATTCGCCGACGAGAACGGGGTCGGACTGGATCTCGGCGGAGAGGCGGCGGTCCACGAACACGTCCGAGAAATAGAGTTCGCCGCCGGGTTTGAGCACGCGGGTCAGTTCGCGGAAGACCGGTTCTTTCTCCGGCGCGAGGTTGAGCACGCAGTTGGAGATCACCACGTCGATGCTCTCGTCCTCGATGCCCGCCGCGGCCAGGTCCTCGATGGTACCGAGGCGGAAGGAAGTGGTCGGCGCCTCGAACCCGAGAGCCTCCGCGACGGCCGCCTCGTGCCGCTGGGCGACCTCGATCTGCGCAGGCGTCATGTCCACGCCGATCACGCGTCCCGTCGGACCGGCTAACGCAGCGGCGACGAAGGCGTCGCGGCCGGTGCCGCAGCCGAGGTCCAGGATGGTCTGGCCTTCCAGCGCGGCGGGGATCGGCGAGCCACAGCCGTAGAACGTGCTCATCACCTCATCCGGGAGGAGCGAGAGAATCGGCTTGTGATGCTCGGGGACGGCCTCGTCGGTGCAGCAAGCGCTGGTCTTGAGGTCGTCGGTGGACGAGAGGGTCTCGCCGTAGTACGTGCGGACCTGATCGTGGACGGTGGCGGGGGCTTCCATGTGGTGATGAGAGTGGGAGTGTCCGACGGCCGAGCCCCGCCGGTGATGGCGCGGAGGATACCCGTTCTCCGGTGAGCGTGCCGACGGTCTCCGCCTCGGGGAGATCGCGGGAGGTCCCATGAGGCGACTGAGGCGGGCAGACTCAGGCTGCGAGCAGGCGCTCCACCTCGGCCTGGGCGCGATCCGCGTACTGGCGCTCGTCCTCCCCAGGCAGCGCAGGCATCGGCGCGCCGACGCGGACGTGGACACGACCTGGCGCAGCCACTTTCTGGCGTTCGTTCAGGATCCGGTGCGAGCCGTCGATGGCGACCGGTACGACGGGAACGCCTGCGTCCATCGCGAGGCGGAAGGCTCCGCGCCGGAACGGCTTCATCTGCTCGTAGCCCCGCGTCCCCTCTGGAAAAAACAGGACGGACTCGCCCGACTGGAGCCGCTCCTTCGACTCCTCCATCGCGCGCGCGACGCCCTCTCCGGAGGACCGGTCCATGAGCACGCATCGCGAGCCGTGCAGAATGCCGCCGACGAACGGCACGCGCCGCAACTCGCTCCGCGCGAGGAACACGAACGGCTGCTGGAGTCCGATGGTGAGCACCGGGATGTCCATCGCGGCCTGGTGGTTGGAGACGTAGACCACGGCCTCGCCTACCTCCGCCTCGTGCCGGGCCGCGACCCGGAACCCGACCGCCGCGAAGATGGCCCGAGACCACGCACGCAGCCAGAGCCAAAACGTCCTGGCCGTCGGCTTGAGCCAGAGCGCGATGCGGAACGGAGTCCACATGAGAATGGACATCACGAGGTAGACAAACATCGTCCACGCGTACCAGAAGTGGGCACCGAGTTGCCTCATGGGATCACCCGGATACCCGTCCGCTGCACTTCGGCCGTGAACAACTCCGTCAGTCGAGCGGTCATCGCGCCGGGCTGGCCGTCCCCGATGACGCGGCCATCGAGCCTCGTGACCGCTGCGAGTTCGCCCATCGTGCCAGTGCAGAACATCTCGTCGGCACGATAGGCCTCCGCCAGCGTGTAGCGCCCGACGCGCGCCGGGATGCCGTTCGCCTCGCAGAGATCCAGCACCGTCTGACGCGTGATGCCCTCGGGGCAGGCGTCGGTGTGGCTCGTCATCACGGCGCCGTCGCGGACGAGGAACACATGCGTGCCGTTGCACTCCGCGAGGAAGCCGTCCTTGTCGAGCAGGAGCGCGGCGTCGGCGCCTGCGGCGGTGGCTTCGATCTTCGCGAGGATGCTCTGGAGGAGGTTGTTGGAGTGGATCTTCGGATCCAGGCAGTCCGGCGGGAAGCGACGGACCGAGGAGGTCGCGAGCGTGAGCCCGGTTTTGCGGTAGACGGGCGCCTTGAACTCCGCAAGGACGATGAGTGTCGGGCCCGATTGGTTGAGGCGCGGGTCCATCCCGCTCGTGATCTTGGTACCACGCGAAAGGGTCAGGCGGACGTGAACGCCGTCGCGCATCCCGTTGGCCTTCAACGTCTTGCGCAGCTCCTCCACGATCTCGTCCCGCGAGGGAATGCCTTGAATCGCGATGGCCTTAGCGGAATCTGTCAGACGGGCGAGGTGCTCGTCGAGGCGGAAGATCTTGCCGTCGTAGAGGCGGAGGCCCTCCCACACGCCATCGCCGCCCTGGACGAGGGAATCGAAGGGCGAGACGCCCGCCTCGTCGCGGTGGACCAGGCGACCACCGATGTTGACGATGAGGTCTCGGTTGCGTTCGTCGAACTGCTGAAGCACGGAGGAAGGGGCAGGCGCGCGAGAAACAGGCGGGGGCGTCGCGAAGGTAGCCGTCCCTCGGCCTCGCGCCCGCCCAACCTCAGCTGCCACGTGACCGGTCCACGCACGCGGCTACGTACGTCTCTCTACACCAGCCCCTCTTTGCTATGCCTGACGGCTACGTTCAGTCCTACACCGCCCGCTGGAGCGCCCGCGACCACGAGGGCAGGATCTCGCTCCGCATGTTCGGCGCTATCGCGAGCAACCCATTCCTGGAGTCCACGCGCACGCTGACCATCGAGGACCCAGAGGAATTCCGCCTGCTCCTGGACATCCTCCGCAACGAGAAACCGCTTCGGTACAACTCGACGACGCGCGCGCTCTACACGTCGGTCTCAGAGCCGGTGGGCGAGGAGGAAACCTGAGAGCCGCTCGTACAGTGGTCTGGCCTCGTCCAGCACACGCCCGAGGCGGGCGGGGAGGTCCGCCTCGGCAAGAGGATCGCGGGGGTCGGGTGGCGCGAAGCCGGTCGTCTGGTAGAGCCGCTGGTACCAGACAGGGCCCCAGACGCCGTCCGTCTCGCGAGGGCCGGGTGCCCACCTCAACATCGCGGCATCCCACGGCACGTTCAGCGCCGCGCAGAGTGCGCGAAGCGAGCCCTCGGGGTCGGCACGCACGTCGCGGCCGTCCAGCACGGGCGGAGCCGTCCCGAGCCGGTCCGCGGTGCGCTCGAAGAGATCGACCTGCTGCGGGAGGCCCGTGTCGTCCAGCGTTGGATTCGGGATCACCTTCGCGAGCGAGACGAGCATTTCGCCAGGCTCGCGGATGAGGAACGCGAGGCGGAAGCCCTTCAACCACTCGCGCCCGATGTCCGGTGTGAGGTGGTGCGCCATGTGCTTCTGGTACCAGATCGGCGCGCCGCCGGGCACCGGTCCCGTCAGGTGATCGGCGACCTCGTGCCAGTCGGTAGGCTGGCTGGGGAGGACCTCCTCGCGCATCGGGTGCCCCTTGCCGGTGGCGTGGAGGTACGCAGCGTAAAGTGGCTCATCGGACACGGCGGTGTCCGCGCGACTCTCCCAGGCGCGGAGGAGCGCAGTGGAGACGTTGCGCGGGCCGCTCCACATCGCGATGCGGACGGGGTCGGGTCGGGTCATGTGCCGAGGCTACGCACGCGCGCCTCTCCCTCGCTACCCCCGCCTCGATCCCGAGGCGGACGGAGTCAGCCCGCAGGCGCCTCGCGCTCGACGCCCAGGAACTCCGCGATCTCGTCGCGCCGCGCCCAGGCGTCGGCCTCGCCGATTTCGATGAGTTGCTCCACGTACGTCTCGTCGAAGAGGAGCATCGAGAGCCAATCGGGGCTCTTGGTCTCTTTGCCGCCGAGGCTGTTGACGAGCGTCTGCATGCGCGGCGGGAGGCGCGGCTCCACGTCCCCCGCCAGCTTGCCGATGTCTCGCGAGGGGCGCATCACGAGGAGGTCCACGGGCCGGAAGCCATTCATCTTTTCCGGCGGCAGCGCACGGATCAACTCGTTGATGCGCGTCAGCGTCTGGGCGTCCCGGTCGATGACATCGAGGAAGACGGCGCTCATGAGAACGCCCAGCACCTGACCCGGCGGCGGGTAGGCCATCACGTCGGGCGCGTCCGCCTCGCGAGGGCTGCGGGCGTAGCGAGTCGTGATGACGAGGATCTTGTCGGCGCCGAGATGGAGCGCGGGCGAGAGCGGCGCGGTGAGACGGATGCCCCCGTCGCCATACCAGCCGTGCCCCACCTGCGGGTCGCGAATCTCGACGGCCGGGAAGAAGAACGGCAGCGCGGCGGAAGCCAGGACGTGCTCCGGGCGGATCTGGGTGCGCACGGCGCGGCGCATCGGCCGGTCCCAGGGCTCCACGCCCTCGCCCTGCACCCAGGTCACGGACTGGCCCGTGGTGTACGAGGTCGTAGTGAGCGCGAAGGCGTTCAGGGTGCCACTCTGTACCGCCCGCGCGATGCCGGGGATCGGCTGGCCGATGGCGCCGAGCTTGTCCTCCACGAACCGGTGGAGCGGAGTCGTGTCCAGCACACCGCCTCTCTGGGGCGGTTCGATCTCGTCGGTCTTGCGAAAGAACCGGAGCGCGCTGCCGAGGACGCCCGGCCCTTCCAGTTCAAAAACATGCTCGGCTCGCAGATCGCGCCATGTCTGGACGAGCGTGTCCGTCGCCGTCTCGTACGGTTGGTCCGAGTGATTGGCGAGGAACGAGGCGTTGAGGCCTCCCGCCGAGACGCCGGTCAGGATCCTCGGCCTGTGATCGGGGAACATCGCGGCCAGTCCGCGAAGCACGCCCGCCTGGTACGCTGCGCGAGCACCGCCGCCGGTGAGGGCGATCCCCAACCCACCGCCGCCGCCGCTGGGAACAGGTTCGGTTTCAGAGGGCGAGAGCCGGAGAAGGCGCGAGAGGGTCTTGAGCATGACGCGGAGACTACGTCCGAAAACGCCTCCACAACGTGCGTTCCGTCACCCGGGGCCCGACTAGTGGTCCCGCATGGCGCGTTCGATGCGCCGCTTGGACTCGCGCTCCGCGATGGCGTGGCGCTTGTCGTGAAGTTTCTTCCCCTTACCGAGGGCGATCTCCAGCTTCGCGCGGCCGTCCTTGAAATAGATCTTCAGCGGCACGATGGTGTAGCCCTTCTGCTCGACGCCCTTCCGCAGCTTCTCGATCTCGCGCTTGTTGAGGAGCAACCGCCGCCGCCGCGTCGGGACGTGGTTCGTGTAGCTGGCCTCGTTGTAGGGCGAGATGTGCGCGCCGACGAGATCTACGCCCTGGGGCTTCACGTCCACGAACGCCTCCGCGAGCGTCGCCTGCCCCGCCCGGAGCGATTTCACTTCGCTGCCCATCAGCACCAGACCCGCCTCGATGGGCGTCTCCAGCAGGTACTCGTGGCGCGCTCGGCGGTTGGAAACGACGGTTTTGATGCCCATTGCGAGGGATATAGCGCGGATAGGTGGGAGACGACGGAATACGCGTGAGCCTGGCGAGCGGTCCCTAGCCTCCGCCGCCTCGGCACCGAGGCGGATAGAGTCGGCCCGGCGCGAGAGGTCAGCCCTCCGCCTTCGTGCCGCTCTCGGCCACCTTGTCGAGGGCGTCCACCTCGTCTTCGTCAGGCTCGGTGCCGACGAACGACAACTCGGGGATGCCGTCTAGCGTGCCGGTGTAGAACAGGTGATCCGCGAACGCCTCCAGACCATCGTAGCCGAGGCCCGTGAGGGAAAGCTGGTACTCGCCGCTGCCAGTCGGGTCGCCGGTGGCCGCGACGGCCTCGGCAATGGCGTGGGCGGCCTCCTCTCCCATCGCGTGCTTGCGCGAGGCGACGAGGCCCCAGACCATCGGGCGGGTCGTGAGATCGGACCACTCGCGGCCGAGGTCCAGCGCGACGACCCCGTCTGGCAGGTCGAGGTCGACCGGCACGAGCGCGGCGCCATGCTCCTGCACCGAGGCGAGGTCGGCGGTCTCGACGGGCGTGAACTGCGGACGCGCGTCAAAGTGCTCGCGGAGGATGAGCTGTGCGAGAAGGGCTTCCTGCCCGAATCGTGGGTCGAATGCGACGGTCGTGATCTCGTTCAGCGGGACACCGACAGCCAGCGCACGCGAGGGCGAGGCCACGCCGACGAGCCCAGCGGCAGGCGCGAGGTCGAACGTCTCAGGCTGACGGAGGACGCTCAGCGTCGGGACGAGCGCGAGGTCAGCGGAGCCGTCCCCCAGAGCGGAGGCCGCAGTCCAGGGCTCCACGAGGCGGACTTGCCCACCGATGGCATCGGCGAGGACTTGACCGAGCACGAGCGCGGCTGGCGTGTCCCAGACGGCGATGAGCGGAGCAGAGGCGGACATAGAAAACGAGGAACGGGGTACGAGGCCCCGAAACCGGCTCCAGCAGAGCGTCTCGGATCCCCTGTACCCCGTACCTGAAAACGGAGCGGAGAACTAGCGCGCGATGTCGCGGCGCTTCTCCTTGATGCGGGCTGCCTTTCCGCGAAGGCCACGGAGGTAGTAGAGCTTCGCGCGGCGGACACGGCCCTCGCGGACGCGCTCGATCTTGGCGATGCGCGGGCTCGCGAACGGAAAGACACGCTCCACGCCGACGCCGTTAGAGAGCTTCCGCACAGTGAAGGTGCGGCCCACGCCCGCGTTCTGCATCGCGATCACGACGCCCTCGAAGATCTGGATGCGCTCCTTGGCGCCCTCGATCACGCGGACGTGGACGCGAACGGTGTCGCCGGGGTGGAAATCGGGATGATCGTCGCGGAGTTGGGTGGCCTCCACGAGGGCCATGAGGTCGGTCGCCATGTCAGGATTCGGTCGCGCGGGGGTGCAGTCCGCAAAGTACGGGGGTGAAAGAGCCCCCATGCACGGCGGGGGCCGTCTGTGACGATTCTTCGCCAGTCGAGGGCTGGCCTACGATCCGGATCCCTCCGCCTCGGGCCCGAGGCGGGGTGGGTCGGCGAGGAGGTCCGGGCGGCGCTGGCGTGTTTTCTCCAGACGCTGCGCCTCGCGCCAGTCCAGGATGGCGCGATGGTCGCCGGAGCGGAGCACGTCCGGCACGTCGTGCCCGCGCCAGGAGGCGGGGCGGGTGTAGGTGGGGGCGTCCAGGAGGCCGTCCTGGAAGCTGTCCGAGAGGGCACTCTGCGCGTCGCCGATGGCACCGGGCAGCACGCGCACGATCGCGTCGATGAGGGCGAGGGCGGGCAGTTCGCCGCCAGAGAGCACGTAGTCCCCGACGCTGATCTCGCGCGTGACGTAGGTGTCGCGGATGCGCTGGTCGATGCCCTTGTAGTGCCCAGCGACCATCACGATCCGCTTGCCGAGGGAGAGCGCGTTGACCATCGGCTGGTTGAGCGTCTCGCCATCGGGCGTGAGGAAGACGATCTCATCGGGCGTGTCGCCTTCCGCGAGGACGGCGTCCAAGCAAGCGGCGAGCGGCTCGGGCTTGAGCACCATCCCGCCCTGCCCTCCGTACGGCGGCGCGTCGATCTGGCGATACTTCCCGAGACCGTGCTCGCGCAGGTCGTGCACATGGATCTCGACCACGCCCGCCTCGCGAGCGCGTCCCACGATGGAGTGCTCGAGCGGGCTGCGCACGAGGTCCGGGATCGCGGTGATGAGGTCGAGTCTCACGGATTCAGACACGCTGAACTGGCGTTGCATCCGCGCGATGCGGATGCCACCAGCAGAGCGAGAGCTACAGATCGAGGAGTCCGTCGGGTGGGAGGATGCGGATTTCGCGGGCCTCGGCGTCGACCTCGCGCACGATGGCCTCCACGTCGGGCACGAGGAGGTCCGGGCGACCTTCGCGCTGGACAGCGAAGAGGAACGTCGCACCGCCCTCGAACACATCGCGGATGGTGCCAACGGTCTCGCCCGTCGGCTGCTCGTCCTCGTCCAGCACCACGACGGTCATACCGATGAGATCGTGGACGAAGACTTCCCCGTCTTCGAGCGGAGGGAGGTCGTCCTCGTGCGCGAAGACCGACTGGCCGCGCAGGTCGCCCGCCGCCTCGCGGCTGTCCACGTCTGCCAGCGAGAGCAGCACGGCAGTCGTGCCGTTCTTCATCTGCTGGAAGCGGACGCCGTCCACCTCGCGCTCCGTCCGGGACGCACGCGCGGCATCGGCACCGACGAAGACGCGGTCCAGGAGGCCGAACCGCTCGGGGTCGTCCGTCTCTGGACGCACCTTCATCTCGCCTTGGACGCCGTGGGGCTGCGTCACGCGGCCGACAAGGAAGAGGGTCTCAGGGTCGGTGCGGGGCATGCGCTTGCGAGATGCGGCCCCCTCACGACGGACGCGAGGGGGCCGGACAACAACGCGAGGCGGGAAGGGCTACGCTTCCTTCTCCTCCTCAGTGGTCTCTTCCGAAGGGACCTCCTCAGCGGCAGGCTCCTCGGCGTCGGTTTGCGCTGCGGCTTCTTCGGCCGGAGCCTCCTCGGTGGCCTCGGTCTCCGGGGCGCCCTCCTCAGCAGCGGCCTCCGCCTGCTCGGCGACAGCCTCGCTTGCCTCCGCAGCTACCTCCTCGGCCGTCTCCGCCTCGACGGCGGGCTGCTCTACGGCAACGGCGGGGGCCTCCTCTGCGACGGCGGGGGCCTCCTCTGCGACGGTGTCCTCAGAAGCAGCCGCGGTCGCTTCATCGGCACCCTCCTCACCGGAAGCCTCGGCCTCGGTCTGCTCGGCAGCAGCGGCCTCGGCGGCCGTCTTCTCTGCCAGTTCCGCGGCGGCAGCCTCGCGAGCGGCGGCCTCCTCGGCCTCCTTCTGCGCCTGGAGTTCGGCCTCGCGGGCGGCCTTCTCCTCAGCGATGCGGGCAGCCTCGGCCTCGGCCTTCTTCCGCTCCTCGGCGAGGGCGGCAGCGCGGCGCTCGGCGGGCGTCTGCTTGGTGGTGCCCTTGGCGCCCACGGCCTCGCGGTGCGCGGCGACGGCCTCGTCGATCTCCTCCGCGCCCTTGCCCTTGCGGCCGAGGTGCAGGCGGAGCATCACGCCCTCCTTGGAGAGAAGCGAACGGACGGTGCCGGACGGCTGCGCGCCCTCCTGCAGCCAGTACAGGATCCGGTCGGTGTTGAGGGTGACGGTGGCGGGCTCGGAGAGCGGCTCGTAGCGGCCGAGGTCTTCGATGAAGCGCCCATCGCGCGGGGAGCGCGAGTCGGTGGCGACGAGGGAGTAGACGGGGAGCTTTTTGCGCCCCATGCGGCGGAGTCGGAGCTTGACGGCCATGGTGTGAGTCGGTTGGGTGAGTCGAGTTCGGTGCCGAGGCGGGCTGCCTCGGGAGCAGAGTCAGGGGAGCTAGCGGCGCCCGCGGGCGCGCTGGAGTTGGGAAAGGGTGGCCTGGCGGCCCTTGCCGGAGAGGCGGGACATCGTCTTCATCATCTTCTTCATCTCGCGGAACTGCTTGAGCAGCCCGTTGACGTCCTGCACTTCCATGCCTGCGCCCTTCGCGATGCGGCGGCGGCGCGAGCCGTTGATCTGGTTCGGGTTGGCGCGCTCGTACGGCGTCATGGACTGGACGAGCGCCTCGATGTGCTTGAAGGCGTCGTCGTCCACGTCGATGTCCTTCATGACCTTGCCGACGCCCGGGATCATGCCGATGAGGTCTTTAAGCGACCCCATGTTTTTGATCTTCTGGAGCTGGTCGTAGAAGTCCTGGAGGTCGAAGTCCTGTGTTCGGAACTTGCGCTGCAGCTTCTCGGCCTCCTCGGCATCGAACTGTTCCTGCGCCTTCTCGACGAACGAGACCACGTCGCCCATCCCGAGGATGCGCTGCGCCATCCGGTCCGGGTAGAACTCCGTCAGGGCGTCCAGCTTCTCGCCGGTGGAGGCGAACTTGATCGGCTTCTCGACGACCGAGCGGATGGAGAGCGCCGCGCCGCCGCGCGTGTCACCGTCGAGCTTCGTGAGGACCACACCGTCCACGTCGAGGCGGTCGTTGAAAGCCTTCGCGGTATTGACCGCGTCTTGGCCCGTCATCGCGTCCACGACGAAGAGAATCTCGTCGGGCTCGGTGGCCTCCTTGATCGCGACGACCTCCTGCATCATCGCCTCGTCCACGTGGAGGCGACCAGCGGTGTCGATGATGAGCGTGTCGCGGCCTGTCTTGCGAGCCTCTTCCTTCGCGCGGCGGGCGACTTCCACCGCGTCGTCTAGCGGGACGCCGTCCTCGCCTCGAATGGAGAAGACCGGGACGCCAACCTGCTCAGCGAGCGTCTCAAGCTGGTCCACAGCCGCCGGGCGGTACACGTCGGCGGCGGCGAGCATGGGGCTGCGGCCCTTGGCCTTGAGGAACTGCGCCAGCTTGCCCGTGAAGGTCGTCTTGCCGGAGCCCTGAAGGCCCGCGATCAGGATGACAGTCGGTGGCTTCTTGGCCTTGTTGAGATCGACGTGGACATCGCCGAGGAGAAAGACCAGTTCGTCGTAGACCGCCTTGACGAACTGCTGCCCTGGGGAGACGGCGTTGAGGACGGAATCGTCTGTGACCTTGTCCTTTACGCGCGCGGTGAACTGGCGGGCGACATCGTAGTTGACATCGGCGTCGAGGAGCGCGCGGCGAACCTCGCGCATCGTCTCGGCGATATTGAGCTCATTGATGCGGCCCTCGCCTTTGACGTTCTTGAGGGCGGCGTCGAGCTTGTCGGAGAGCGACTCGAACAAATCAGTGGCCCGTTCTCGGGCGGCTCGTGGGGACGGGGGGACACGCGGGCGGGGATCGCTGCGCGGCGTCGGGCGGGGCCGATGGGACCGAGTCAGGTCCCGAGCGCGGGCAATCCGCGAGAGGGGCGACCGTAGCCCGGACGCGGGGTCCGAACGGAGAATCGCAAAAGTAGAACAGGTGTCCTGGCCGCTATGGGAAGGGGGCATGGAGAATGAAGGCGCGAGTGCTCGTGCCATTTCTGAACACGGCGCGTGCCTACGCTTTTTCTGTACTACTCGTGTGTTCACCCTATCGTCGTTCCCCTTCGCCTCTCTACTTTCGCGCACCTTCCACCCCCACCGGACCCATGGCATTAGATCGACGGCGTGTTGTTCACCAAGTCACCTCCAACGTTCTCCAAACGCTCGCGAGCACCAAGACTGCGATTGACACGCAGATCAGCTCGGGATCTCTGACTGGATGGACCAACGTCTCTGCCAACGTGACGAGCATTCAGACCATGCTCATCGCCGAGTACCCTCCGCTCCTGACGTGGTACAACACCTGGCGAGGCAAAGAGGCCCCGGAGCCTCCTGCTCCTGACTTCCCCGGCGTCTTCGGCACGTTTGCGCAGTACGAGACCAACCTTAAGGTGACCACTGACATCGTTCGTCTTGCGCGCAACGATTATGCCGCAATGAGTTTGATCGCGATGGCATACGAGGAGCTGTACAGCGTCGGCCTCGCGCTGGACGCCACCGCCCCAGGGCTCAAAGAGATCGCGCTGGGCGGACTGGGGGCATGCGTCCCAATCATCGAGAGCCTCTCCGAGACCGTGTGTGTTGCGACGATCCGTGCCCTCCACAACGAGGACAGCACCATCCCGATGTCTCTGGCCGCGACGGCCGTCGCCAATACGCAATCTGCCTGGGCCTCCTCCTAACCCACTATCCGTCTCAATCTCGCGGCGCCTCTGGTTCCCAGGGGCGCCGGTTTCGTTTACAGGAACACGCCAGATGCACCGGGGAATCCCCGGTCTTCGGAACGGACACGAAACCGTGCCTCTCTGGCACCGGTTGTCCCGTCCGAATCGAGCCCACCACAACGATGTCTACCCTTTCTGGCCGAACGGCCCTTGTCACCGGCGCCTCCACAGGCATTGGCCGCGCGATCGCCATCGAGCTCGCGCGGCGCGGCGCACACGTCGCACTCAACTACCCCTTCGAGCGCGAGCGCGCGAACGTCGAAGAAACCCGTCGCCTCGTGCTGGAGGCCGTCGCCTCTAGCTCCATCCACCGCGACCGCAAGACAGCCGACGGCGGCACGACGACCATCACCAATGAAGACGAGGCAGGCGGCATTTGCTCCCTCGTCCGCGCGGACATCTCGCGCGAGCCTGAGATCGAGGCCATGTTCGGGACCGTCGCGGGGGCGTGCGGACGCGTGGACATCCTCGTCAACAACGCGGGCATCCAGATCGAGGAGCCCGCGAGTCACGAAACGACCGCCGAGCACTTCGACGCGGTGCTGGATGTGAACCTTCGCGGGGCCTTCCTCTGTGCACGCGAGTTCCTTCGCCAGGCGCTCTCCACGCCGCCCGAGGCGGGCACACCGACGGGCACGATCCTCAACGTCTCCAGCGTCCACCAGAAGATCCCGCGCCCGCATTACCTCTCCTACGCGGTCTCCAAGTATGGCCTCCAAGCCATCACGGAGACCCTCGCGTTGGAATATGCCGACCGTGGCATCCGCGTCGTCGCCATCGCGCCGGGCGCGACGCGCACCCCCATCCAGAGCTGGCTCGGTGATCCGAAGGCGACCAAGATCGTCGAGGACCACATTCCGATGGGCCGCATCGCGGAGCCCGAGGAAATCGGCCGGATGGCCGCCTTCCTGGTCTCGGACGACGCCCGCTACGTGACCGGCCAGACCCTTTACGCCGACGGCGGTCTCACCCTCTACGCCGACTTCCAGGAGCCGTGGTCTGGTTGAGGGCGAAGTAAGGAAGGGTAAAGGGGCGCTCACGGTCCCCCTTACCTCCTCTCTCCTCCCCCTTCCCTCATGCACTACGACCTCTGCATCATCGGAGCAGGCGTGGGTGGTGGCGCGCTGGCGCTGTCCCTGGCCGCCACCGGCAAGAAGATCCTGCTCCTCAACAAGCTCGGCAGCCTCCCTCGTGAGGCTGCCAACTGGGACCCCGAGGCCCTCTTCGTCCACGGCAAATACAAAGCCGACGAGACGTGGACCAACGTCGAGACCGGCGAGACCTTCCGACCCGGCATGTGGTACTGGCTGGGCGGCAACACCAAGGTCTACGGCTCGGCGCTGCTCCGCATGCGCCCGGAGGACTTCGGCGATCTCCAGACCCTCGATGGTCTCTCCCCCGCCTGGCCGATCTCCTACGACGACCTCGCGCCGTACTACGACCGAGCAGAGCGCCTCTACCACGTCCATGGCAAGCGCGGAGCGGATCCGTTCGAGCCGCCCGCCTCGGGAGAGTACCCACATGGTCCCATCGCGCACGCCAACCGCATCGCGGAGGTAGCGGCCGGACTTCACGCGGCGGGCGTCCAGGCGTTTGAGCTGCCGATGGGCGTCAAGATGAGCGAGGACGACCCAGGGAGCGGGCCGTTCGTGCTCCGCGAGACCTTCGAGGCGATGGGCCACGCCGCCTTCGACGGCTACCCAGACCTCCTCCACCTCAAGTGCGACGCCGAGGTCGCCACGGTCAAGCCTGCCGCAGCACACGACAACGTCACGCTTATCACCAACGCCGACGTGACACGGCTGGTCACGAGCGAGAGCGGGCGCAAAGTCACGGCCGTGGAGGCCACCCTGGATGGGGAGACACGGACCTTCACCGCCGACGTGTTCGCGCTCTGTGCGGGCGCGGTCAACTCCGCTGCCCTCCTGCTCCGCTCCGCGAACGAGCACCACCCCGACGGCCTCGGCAACTCCTCGGGCCGGGTCGGGCGGCACTTCATGCGGCACGTCACGAGCAAGCTCTACACCGCCTCCAGCGCCACGCCCAACCCGACGCAGTTCCAGAAAACGTTGGCCGTCAACGACTTCTACTTCGGAGTGCCCGGCGATCCCGAGTGGGAAGACGTGCCGCTCGGGCACATCCACCTGATGGGCAAACACCGGGGCTGGCAGATCCTGCAAGACCTGGAACCGGGCGCGATGACGCCGGACGAAGCCGAGGCCTTCGCGCAGCACTCCGTGGACTGGTGGGTACAGGGCGAAGACCTCCCACTGGACGATAACCGCATCACGCTCGGTCCCAACGGCGGCATCCGGCTGGCCTACACCGAGACCAACCGTGCGGCTCAGGAGAAGCTCATGGACGTACTGGAGGATGCCCTTCGCACCATCGGCTTCGACCAGTCCCTGCGCGTCCCGATGCCCCTCGGCGTTGTGAACCACCAGTGCGGAACGTGCCGCATGGGAGAGGATCCAGCCACGAGTGTCGTGGACCCGAACGGCAAAGCGCACGACCTCGCGAACCTCTACCTCGCGGACGCCAGTGTCTTCGTCTCCTCTGCTGCGACGAACCCGACGCTCACCATCGCGGCGAACGCACTACGAGTGGCGGAGCACCTGGAGCACGAGGTCCTGTAGCCTGGCGACCCGGTCCGCCTCGACACCGAGGCGGGCCATGTGGAGTGACAGGGCGTGAGGCGAGTGACATGCGGTCTCCCTCCCGGCTCGTAGCAGTCGCGAGCCGGACCAAACCACCGGGCACGCGGGAAATGACGATATGTGCAACGTAGGGCAGATCGGCCCGTAGCTTTCGGCTTCAGCCCCACTTAGACCGCCCACTCCAAAGCGAGATGCGCCTCGTCCTCCCGCTTTTCGTCGCTGCCCTCCTCGTCGGCTGCAGCTCGTCCGCCCCTGTCGAACCCGTCGCTCCTGCCACGGCTCCCCTGCCCACCCCTGCCGTGGAAGCCCCGGCCGCAGAGACACCCGAGCGAGACATGGCCGCGATGGAGGCCCTCTACTGGCAGCGTCGGCGCGAGGCGATGACCTACACCGAGGCCGACGTGACGTTCATGCAAGGCATGATCGGGCACCACGCGCAGGCCCTCGTCATGGCGGACATGGCCCGCAACAACGGAGCGAGCGCTGCCGTGCAGCGCCTCGCCGCCCGCATCGACAACGCGCAGACCGACGAGATCGCGACGATGCAGCGCTGGCTTCGTGATCGAGGCCAAGCGGTCCCGGAGGTCCAGATCGAGGGCTACACGCTGACGATCCGCATGGCCGAGCCCAGCACCGAGGCGGGCAACACCAGCCACGACGGCATGGATCACGGCCAGATGGACCACGAGGGCATGGACCATTCCGCGATGGATCACGGCGCGATGGATCACAGCGACCACGGAGGGATGCACGGCGGCATGGACCACTCCGGCATGCCCGGGATGCTCACCGATGCTCAACTCGCCGAGCTCGGCGCGGCCCGAGGCGCAGAGTTCGACCGCCTCTTTCTCACTTACATGATTCAGCACCACCAGGGCGCCGTCGTCATGGTCGACGTTCTGTTCTCGCACGATGGCGCCGCGCAGGACGACGGCTCCTTCAAGCTCGCTTCCGAGATCCGCGCCGAGCAGACGGCAGAGATCGCCATGATGCAACTCATGCTCGACTCGCTCACAGACTCCACCTTCGAGGACTGACGCTCTTGTCGGTCTCCTTCTCCTTCACAGGACCCCGCCCATGACTCGTCTCGCACTCGCTCTCCTGACACTCGCGTTCCTCGTGAGTCCCACCGCCTTCGCGCAGGGCATGGCCTCGGCAGACGACCCGCGCGTCGGCCTAGGCGCCGGTCTCTTCGATGCTGAGGAAGCCATCTGGAACCTCCGCATGCTCTCGACTACGCCTCCGCCGGAGGACTTCATCGGGGTCACCAACTCCGACCTCGCCTTCCAGGGCAACTACGTCTTCCAGGGCAACTACAACGGCGTCATCATTTGGGACGTGAGCGATCCGGCCAACCCGGAGCTCGTCACTGAGTACCTCTGCCCGGCCTCGCAGAGCGATGTCTCGGTCTACGGCAACCTGATGTTCGTCTCCGGCGAGGGCCTCGGCGGCCGTCTCGACTGCGGCACCGAGGGCGTCGAGGAGCGCGTCAGCGAAGATCGACTTCGGGGCATCCGCATCTTCGACATCTCGGACATCCGCAATCCGGAGTATGTCTCCAACGTGCAGACCTGCCGGGGCTCCCACACGCACTCCGTGCTGAAAGACCCCAACGACGACGAGAACGTCTACGTCTACGTCTCCGGCTCCGCTCCCGTCCGCCCGGCGGAGGAGCTTCCGGGCTGCGTCTCCGCTGACCCGGACGAGGATCCGAACACGGCGCTCTTCCGCATCGAAGTCATCCAGGTGCCCCTGGCCGACCCCGCCAGTGCGGCCATCGTCAACTCGCCCCGCATCTTCGACGACCTCGCGCCTGCCCCCCGCCGCACGACGCCCTCCCCCGCTGACGTCCGCGAACTGGAAGAGGCCCGCGCGAACGGTGCTTACATCGTGCGCATGTTCGGCCAGGAGCGCGTCATCCCGGATCGTTTTGTGACCATGCTCCTCAACTCCGTTGTGCAACAGCGTGGCGGCGAGGGAGAGCCGACGGAAGCCGACCGCGTGACGCTTCGCGAGAACATCCAGGAGATCGCCGAATCCACCTTCGGTATCTCGGCGGAGCCGCGCGAGCCTGGCGACGGTCCGCAGCGCGGCCCGAACCAGTGCCACGACATCACGCTCTACCCGGACCTCGGCCTCGCGGGGGGCGCATGCGAAGGCTACGGCCTCTTGCTCGACATCTCCGACCCCGTCCGCCCGACGCGCCTCCACGCCGTCGCAGACAGCAACTTCTCCTACTGGCACTCTGCCACGTTCAACAACGACGGCTCCAAGATCCTCTTCACCGATGAGTGGGGCGGCGGCGGTCAGCCGAAGTGCCGCGTGGACGATCCGATGGAGTGGGGTGCAAACGCGCTCTTCACTCTGGAGGACAACGAGATGGTCTTCAAGAGCTACTACAAGATGCCCGCTCCGCAGACCAACCAGGAGAACTGCGTGGCGCACAACGGCTCGCTCATCCCGATCCCGGGACGCGACGTGATGGTGCAGTCCTGGTACCAGGGCGGCATCTCCGTCTTCGACTGGACGGACATCAACAACCCCGTCGAGATCGCCTACCACGACCGTGGCCCCATCAACGCTGAGAGCATGGGCAACGGCGGTAGCTGGTCCGTCTACTGGTACAACGGCCTCATCGTGAGCAGCGAGATCGCCCGCGGCCTCGACATCTTCGAACTGGCTCCGAGCGAGCACCTGACGCAGAACGAGATCGACGCCGCCAACACGGTCGTCCTGACGTACAAGAATGCGCAGGGCCAGCCGATGTACGAGTGGCCGCCCTCCTTCGCGCTTCTGCGTGCGTACATGGACCAGATTGATCGGACCGGTGCGGTCCCGGCCGAGCAAATGGCGCAGGGCCGCATGATGGTGGCCGACGCCGAGATGGCGGAAGGAGCGGAGCAGCGCTCCATCCTCAACATGCTGGCGGGCGGTGCGTCTCAAATGGCCTCCGACACACCTGCGGGTCGCGCCGCGAGCCGGTTCGCCGAGACCGCTCGTGCCCTCGCGAGCATGTAAGCTCATGGCCTCCGGCTTCTTCTTCGCGCCCCGTCTCCTCTGGGAGGCGGGGCGCGCTGGTTCGGCCCGCCTCGGTCTTCCCATGGACCGCCCGAGGCGGGAGGTCTCGCGGTAGGTTTCGGCATGTCCCGCACCCGATCTCGCCGCGACCGCCGCAGCAACCGCCAAGCCGACCGGCACACGGCCGCTGCCGTCTGCCCAGAGTGTGGTGCGGAGTTCGTCGCGGGCGCGGAGGCGTGCTCGGATTGCGGTGTGCCGCTGGTGGCGCCGACGCGCGCAGGCGAGCGCCTCCATTCGCCCGACGGGCTCGTTTCAGTCGGCCCCGCATTCTCGGAAGACATCTCCTGGCCCCTCGCCGAGGCTCTGACCGATTCCGGTCTCGATCACCACATGCGGCCGATAGAGGCCGAACGGGGCGGAATCCTCGTGTTCGTGTACGAACCATACGTCCTCCCACAAGATGTGGTGGAGGCAGAGCGTATCGTCGCGGAGATCTCTGCTCGTCCCGGGTTTCAGTTCACGCGCGACGAGGAGAAGGAGGAAGAGAACACACATACGCCTCGGCTCCGGGACTTTGAGCTAGCGGAACCTGCGTACCGCCCCGAGGACCGTCCCAATCCCGTCCGCAGTTCGTGGCTGCAAGCCGGTGCCTTCGCCTGTTGGTGGGGCGTCATGTCTATGCTCATTCTGGCCGATAGCTCGGCCATCAGGGCGGGACTCGGAATCGCGTTTGCTCTCGGCGCAGTGAGTCTCCACCTCGCAGCATCGAGAACCGTGCGAGCACACCGCGAGACTCTCGCATCGGCGGCTGAAGCCGAACGAAGGGAACTGGAGGCTCAAGACTGGGACGCTATCGAGGAAGAGGAGCGTCGGATCCTCGCCGAGACCTTTCCAGAGGAGCCAGGCGACCGGCCCTTCGAAGACAGAGATTGACATGTGGACGCGCCTCGGCATCACAGTCGGCCTACTCGTTTTGCTCGCCTTCGGCGCGTGGCGGTTGAGCAAGTCCCGCACGTTCCAGCTCTACGGTGGCCTCGTGACGCGCGTCGAGACGGACCAGCCCGTCGTGGCGCTCACCTTCGATGACGGCCCGACACCCCAGGGCACCGACGCCATCCTGCCCGTGCTGGACAGCCTCGGCGTCCGCGCGACGTTCTTCGTGACCGGCCGCGAGATGGAAGCCAACCCTGAGCACGGTCGTCGGCTGGTGGAAGCGGGTCACGTCCTCGGCAACCACTCGTACTCGCACGAGCGGATGGTCTTGAAAACGCCCGGCTGGGTCCGGCGCGAGATCGAGACCACGGACCAGAGCATCCGCGAGGCGGGCTGGGACGGGCCGATCCTGTTCCGCCCGCCCTACGGCGCGCGGCTGGTCACTCTGCCTCGGTACCTCCGCCAGACCGGCCGCGAGACGATCTACTGGGACCTCGAACCCGAGTCGTACGCGGAGGTCCGCGAGACCCCCGAGGCCATCGCGCGGCACGTGGTGGAAGGCGCCAGGCCCGGCTCCATCGTGCTCCTCCACGTGATGTACCGTGCGAACCAGACCTCCCGCGAGGCGGTCCCGCTCATCGTGGATGGGCTTCGTGCGCGAGGCTTCCGGTTTGTGACCGTGCCGGGGTTGCTGGCGGAACGCGAGGCCGCGGGCGCCTAGCTTCGGACGGCACTCGTCCCGCCCCGATGCGCTCTGCTGCTCTCGCCGTGACCCTCCTGACGCTCGCCCTCGCCCCGTCGCTGTCGGGCTGCGCCTCGGCTCCTCCGCCCGAGCCTCCCGCTCCCACCGCCGAGGCACCGCCGGTCTCAGCCGAACTCCCCGCTCGCCCCCCGATGCCCGTCCCCGCCGAGACGGAGTGGATGACCCGCGCCCGCGAACTCGCACAGGAGGCTCTCATCGTGGACGGCCACATCGACGTGCCGTACCGACTGGAACGCGAGCCAGCCGACGTGGGCGCGGCGACCGAGACAGGCGACTTCGACTACCCCCGCGCGAAAGCGGGCGGCCTGAACGCCCCCTTCCTGTCCATCTACGTCCCCGCGAGTTTTCAGGGGACCGGCGGCGCGAAAGACTTCGCGGACCGACTGATCGACTCCGTCGAGGACATCGCCGAGGCGCACCCGGACAAGTTCCGCCTCGCGGCCTCCCCCGCCGAGGTCCGCGCCAACACGGCGGCCGGGCTGATCTCGCTGCCCCTCGGGATGGAGAACGGCGCGCCCATCGAGGGCGACCTCGCCAACCTGCACCACTTCTACGACCGCGGCATTCGCTACATCACGCTGACGCACGGCCGCGACAACGAGATCTCAGACTCCTCGTACGACATCACTCGCACGCACGGTGGCCTGAGCGACTTCGGCCGCGAGGTCGTGCGCGAGATGAACCGCCTCGGCCTCATGGTGGATATCTCCCACGTCTCGGACGCGGCCTTCGATGACGTGATGGAGGTCACGGCCGCGCCCGTCATCGCGAGCCATTCGTCCGCGCGGCACTTCACGCCCGGCTTCGAGCGCAACCTGGACGACGACCGCATCCGGCGACTGGCGGAGGGCGGTGGCGTGATCCTGATCACCTTTGGCTCGGCGTTCCTGACGCAGACCTACCGCGACGCACGCGACGAGGCCGACGCCGCCGTAGACGAGATCCTCGCAACGGAAGGCCTCGACCCGGACAGCGAGGAGGCCCGCGAGATCCGCGCGAGGTACCGCCGGGAGCAGGCCGGCTATGCGGACCTCCGGGACGTCGTGGACCACATCGACCACGTGGTGGCGCTCGTCGGCGTGGAGCACGTCGGCCTCGGGTCCGACTTCGACGGGGTGGGCGACTCGCTCCCGTACGGCCTCAAGGATGTCTCGATGTACCCGAACCTCGTCGCGGCCCTGCTCCAGGGCGGCTACACCGAGGACGAGGTGCGGAGAATCCTCGGGGAGAACGTGCTCCGCGTCTGGGGCGAGGTGGAGCGCCTCGCGCAGGAGTTGTAGGCGCACCGAACCCAGCGCGCCCGCCTCGTCACCGAGGCGGAGGGAGCTGAGACGAGACACACGGGCCGGGCGGAACGGGAACGCAACGTCAAGGCGCAACGAATGTCTTCACATGTACTCCGTTTCCGGTTTCTGCTCCGTACCCTCCTAACCCCACCACGTCCTTCCTTCCCCTTCCCCCGTCTCTCCATGACGACCCGATTCTCCCTCGCGGCGCTCCTCGCCGCCCTCCTCACCCTGGCCCCGGCCAGCTTCGCGCAGTCCTTCTCCACACAGGGCGACGCGCCCGGCATCACCCGTTCCATCGGGGACGTAGACGTTCAGCGCGGCGGCACGGTCCTGACGCATTCCACCTCGCAGACCATCACGCAGTTCAACTCGGTCTCCTGCAACAACGGTTTTAGCCTCCACACCGACAACTCGTACTTCCGCTTCTTCGACCTCAACGCCTTCGGCATCACGGGAGACTTCGCCGTCTCGGACGTGACCATCGGGGTGGAGAGCGCAGGGGCAGGCTCGGGCGGTGTGCAGCCCATCGAGCTTCGCCTCCACACGCTCAGCGGCTCGCCCTCGCTCGCTAACCTGACGCCCCTCGGTACCGTCGCGACGACCGTTCCTGATGGCGACCTCGTGCCCTTCACCTTCACCGTGCCTGGCACCGTCGTTCCGGCCGGTTCCGTGCTCGGCGTGGAGATCTTCACCCCGAACGGTCAGACCGCTGGTAACTCGTTCTTCATCGGCTCCAACGCGGATGCTGAGACCGGTCTGAGCTACCTCGCCACCTCTGGGGAGTGTGGCATCTCCGATATCACGTCGGTAGATGACATCGGTCAGCCGAACATGCACATCGTCATGAACGTGACGGGCGTCGAGAGCGCATCCGGTCCGAGCATCGACATCGCGGTGAACACGTTCACCAACACCCCGATGCGCGGCGAGTCCGTCTTCTTCCGAGGACCCGTCACCAACACCGGCGCCGCCACCGAGTTCGTCTACGTCTACGCCGAGGTCGACGTCCCCGGCTTC
>JBCDKM010000014.1:0-124048 GCA_038746605.1 Bacteroidota bacterium | reverse complement strand
GGTATCTAATCCTGTTTGCTCCCCACGCTTACGTGCCTCAGCGTCAGTACCTGTCCAGTCACACGCCTTCGCCTCTGGTATTCCTCGTGATATCTACGCATTTCACCGCTACACCACGAAATCTAGTGACCCCTCCAGGACTCAAGACGTGCAGTATCAAGGGCAGTTCACCGGTTGGGCCGGTGGCTTTCACCCCTGACTTACACGTCCGCCTACACACCCTTTACACCCAGTGATTCCGGACAACGCTTGCACCCTCCGTATTACCGCGGCTGCTGGCACGGAGTTAGCCGGTGCTTATTCGTACGGTACCGTCAGACCCTGCCGAGCAGGGTGTTCTTCCCGTATAAAAGCAGTTTACGCCCCTGAGGGGTGTCTTCCTGCACGCGGCGTGGCTGCGTCAGAGTTGCCTCCATTGCGCAATAGTCCTCACTGCTGCCTCCCGTAGGAGTCTGGCCCGTGTCTCAGTGCCAGTGTGGCGGATCATCCTCTCAGACCCGCTACGGATCGTTGCCTTGGTAGGCCTTTACCCCACCAACTAGCTAATCCGACGCAGACCCATCCCTTGGCGTTAAAACTTTGATCGGGAAGCCATGCGGCTCTCCGACGTTATGCGGTATTAGCTCCGGTTTCCCGGAGTTATTCCCCACCGAGGGGTAGGTTGTCTACGCGTTACTCACCCGTGCGCCACTGTACTCAGGTCCCGAAGGACCCTTTCTCGTTCGACTTGCATGTGTTAAGCCCGCCGCCAGCGTTCGTCCTGAGCCAGGATCAAACTCTCCGTAGTAGAAGAGTCTTCTCTGGTTCGAGAAGTGTACTCGTGCAAGTACCGAAGCACTCGCACGATCGTTGCTGTTGAGCTCTTTTAAGGTGACTCTCGTCTGGTCTGTTCACGACTGACAACTCCTAAGGGAGGCGCCAGGCGAGCGACCGACGAGGGCTCGCTATGTCTCCAGTCTTTCAAAGAACCGTGCTCGATTCAGGTCAGGTGCCGCCGAAGAGCGGCTTAGTTTCAAGCGCGTTCTGTCAAACTACAAACTCGCTGGGCGATGTCAAGCGGTTCACGTTGTCTTCCGATTGGGAGAGCATCTCGGCCAAATCCGAGAGTGAAGCCGCTGCGGTCGTTCCGATCGCAAGAGTGCCAAGGTAGGCACCCCATCGTCGGCCCGTCAACCGTTTGGGGTCGGGTTCGAAGACCCTTCACCGTAGGTGGTGATCGCCGTCAGAGTCGCAGAGAACAGTGCGTCGGGGAGTGCCGTGTGGCGTCCCTCTTGGCGCGGAGCCCATGGTACGGAACCCAGATCCGGAGTTGTGTGCGGGCTCGGTGGAGAGGATATGAGAGGATGGTGAGCATGGATACTTCCTCTCTCGGTCTATTCTCCAGACCGCCACAGCAGGCTTGTATCTTATAAGGACACGGACGCCGTTTGGAGGCGCTCTCGCTCTCTCCTCATCTATGGAACGCTCGCGCCTGAAGCGCACTCTGGGCTGGTTCGGCTCGGTTTTGCGCGACAAGGTCTTTTACCTCGGCCTACTCGGAATCATCGTTGGGCTGGCGGCCTTCGCCGTCCTGTTCAACTATGCCGTCATGCCGCTCTGGACTCGGCACGACGCGGCGGTCTCTGTCCCGGACGTACGCGAGATGACGGAAGAACAGGCTGAGAGCACGCTTCGGTCTGCCGGCCTCGGCGCTGAGATGCGTGAGCAACCGTTCAACCCCAACCTCGCAGCCGACATCGTGGTGGAACAGCAGCCCGACCCGAGCACGACGGTCAAACCCGGGCGGCGCGTGTACTTCTACGTCAACGCCAGTCCGAAGGAGTTAGCCGTGACCCCGAACGTGACGACACTTGCCGAGGCAACGGCGCGGGCGCAGCTTCGCGAGGCCGGACTGGTGGTGGGTACGGTCGAAAGCGACACCATCCGGACGCCGTTCCGAAACACAGTCACACGGCAGGCGCCGCAGGGCGGGCGGCAGGTACCAAAGGGCACGCGCGTCGCTCTTTGGACGAGTCCCGGTCCGGGCAGCGCCAGTGTCCGCGTACCCAATGTGGTCGGCAACACACCGGAGGAGGCACGCGAGATCATCCGACGCGGCGGACTCTGGGTGGACTCGCCGAACGCGACGGGCGACCGGATCCGCTGGCAGCAGCCCGACGAGGGCGCGACACTCCGGGAGGGCGAGGAGGTTCGGATCTCGACCAATCCCAGCGGCGGCTGACTCTGCCTCGGCCTCCTCGCCAGCCTATCTGGGGGACACTCCCGAGGCGGGCCTACTCCTCCAGGTAGACCGCGAGCCCGTCTGTGTCCACCACGACGCGCTCGCGGTGCTTCGTCGGAATGCGGCGACCGACGAAGTCTGGCTGGATGGGCACCTCGCGATGGCCTCGGTCCACGAGCACAGCGAGTTGAATGGAGCGCGGGCGTCCGTGCGCGACGACCGCATCCAGAGCTGCGCGGGCCGTCCGGCCAGTGAACAGCACGTCGTCCACCACGAGAACGTCGCGGCCCGTAGCGTCAGGGGCATCTGGCGAAGGCTGCGCGGGCGCCTCGTCGTGGTCGTCACGGAAGCCAGCCAGGTCCAGAGAATGAACCGGGACCTCGTGCCCTTCCACTTCTTCGAGAGCCTCGGCGAGCATCGCCGCCAACGCGCGGCCTCGCGTCTTAAGGCCAAACACCATCAGCGTCTCGGCGCCCCGGTTGCGCTCGCGCACTTCGTAGGCCAGCCGCGTGACGGTGCGGCGGACACGGGAGGGGGACATCAACTCAGTGCGGGCCATCTATCTACAAGGTCGGAACCGCTAGAAGCTCGCCCCGGAGTACGGTCACTGCTGAGCCGACGAGCACGACCCGGTCCGCCTCGGGCGTGACGTGGACGAACCCACCGCGGGGCGATGCCTGGTAGCAGAGGAGGGAGTCGATTTCGAGTTTCCGTGCCCAATATGGGCCAATGGCGCAGTGCGCCGAGCCTGTTACCGGGTCCTCCGGCACTCCACTCTGGGGCGCGAAGAAGCGCGAAACCACGTCAGCTTCGGTGCTCGGGTCCGCGCGGGCCGTCACGATGGCGCCTCGTGCGCCAAGCACAGCCACAGCCATTTCCTCGGGATCCAGTCCGCGAACCGTCGCCTCGTCTGGCGCGACGGCGAAGAAGTCGAACCGCGAGCGGCCCTCCCAAATGGGCACGAACCCGAACACCTCGGCGAAGCCATCGGGCAGCGGGGCGACCTCAGGAGGCGTCGCGGGGAAGTCCATCGCGAGGCGACCGTCGGATTGGCGGCGGACGTGGAGCGCGCCGGAGGCCGTGTGGAATGTCGCGGTGTCATCCGAGCCTAGGGCGGCGTTTTCGAAGAGAACGTGCGCGCTCGCAAGCGTGGCATGTCCGCAGAGATCGACCTCCGTCGTCGGCGTGAACCAGCGGAGATTCCAGCCGTCGGTCTCCCGATAAAGGAAGGCTGTCTCCGCATGGCGCATCTCGGCTGCGACGGCCTGCATCCAGCCTGGCTCAACGGGACCTTCGAGAAGGCAGACGCCTGCCGGGTTGCCCGCGAAGGGCCGGTCCGTGAAGGCATCGACGACGTGAATCTGCATGATGCGAGGCACGTGAGAATGATCAAGATCGCGACCGGGGCGGATCAGATACCGTCTGCCTCAGCCCCTTCGAAGATCCACCGAGGCGGACCTAGCTGGCGACCTCCTCGGCTTCCTTGTTGGGACACTCGTCGCGGCGGCAGTGTCCGTAGATGGTGAGCGCATGGCGAGACACCTCAAAGCCGTACAGGTCAGCCACTGTCTCTTGGATCTCCTGGAGGCGCGGGTCACAGAACTCCAGCACTTCACCGCAGCCGAGACAGATCAGATGATCGTGCTGCCAGTACGCCCAGGCGCGCTCGTATCGGGCCTGGTTCTGGCCCCACTGGTGGCGCGCCGCGAGGTCGCTCTCCAGCAGGAGATCGAGCGTGTTGTAGACCGTCGCGCGGGAGACTCGGATGCCGTCCGTCTTCAGACGGAGGTAGAGCGTGTCCGCATCGACGTGGTCTGGAGTGTCGTAGAGCGCGTCGAGGACTGCGAAGCGTTCGGGCGTGCGGCGCTGACCGCGTTCCTTCAGGAAGGTTGAGAAGCGCTCGTGCACTTCTTTGAGTTGGGAGGCCGGGAGGGACATTTAGGAGAGAAGACGGCTTTTCAGGGCCAACGCCTGAACATCGGTAAGGATGCGAGTGTGGAGAACATCTGGCGCGAGAGTACCGTCGAGGATCATCACACGCTCAGGGTGACGGGCCGCAAGCGCGAGGTAGGCCATTCGGACGCGTGTGTAGAAGGTCTTGCCGCTGGCCTCCATTCGGTCGGCTGCTTGTCCGGCACGCCGTCCTGCTGCGACCTCCAGCGGTACGTCCACGAGATAGGTGCGCGAGGGCACGAGACCCCCAGTGACCCACTCGTGAAAACGGTCTAGCCAGGCTTCGCCCGCGAGGCCTCGGCCGCCGCCCTGGTAGGCCGTCGTGGAGTCATAGAATCGATCCGCGAGGACGACCTCCCCCACCTCGAGGGCAGGCCGGACTACCTCATCTACCAGTTGGGCCCTCGCCGCAGAGAACAGCAGAAGCTCCGCGCGGTCGGCGATGGCGAGCGCAGGATCCAGCAAAAGAGCACGGATCCGCTCGGGCAGAACGGCACCTCCGGGCTCGCGCACCTCACGCACCGGCGTGCCTTTCTGGCGCAGCGCCGCCGCGAGACGACGCGCCTGGGTGCTCTTTCCGGAGCCGTCGATGCCTTCGAACGTGATCAACACAGGTCGTTTCGGACGATGAATGGGCGCAATGACAGGCGAGCACGTTGCGTTTGTGGAACCTCTGTGCGAGCCACCGTAAGAGGGCGCCAAAGCTGCCGAGACTCCATCCGCAGGCGTTGCCTCAGTCCAGCAGTGGCGTCTATACTAGCCCACGCCGGATGCTCGCGCAGACGCCACTCTTGGCGCCTTCCTTCCGGGTCTGATCTCTAGCCCCTACCGCTGCGCATGTTCGACTTCGACGACTTCGACGAGCCCACCGGGAGGGACGGCCTCCGCGACCTCGTCGAGTCCTACGAGCGATCACTCTCGGGTCATGCCCCCACCTTCTTCGACAGCGATGCGCTGGAGGAGATCGCCACGTTCTACTTCGAGGAAGCTCGTTTCGAGGATGCCCTTGGGGTCGTAGATCGCCAGTTGGGTCAGGGCGCGCCCTCCTCGGACACGTGGATGCGCCGAGGTGTGCTCCTCAACCACCTCGACCGGCACAACGAGGCGCTGGAAGCCTACGATGAAGCGCTTACGCTCAACCCCGTCGATACGGAGACGCTCATCAATCGGGGCGTCACGCTCGATACCCTTGGTCGCGCCGACGAGGCCCTGGCGGACTACGAGCGCGCGCTCGACGTGGACCCGCTCCTCGGCGACGCCCATTTCAACCGAGGCATCGCGCTCGAGAAACTCGGCCAGTACGACGCCGCCGCATCCGCGCTGGAGACCTGCGCGGACCGCGACCCCGAGCACCCCGAGGTCTGGTACGAACTCGGGTACTGCTACGACCAACTCGAACGTCTGGACGACGCCGTCGGCGCCTACGACAAGCAGATCGATCTCGACCCGTACGCACACAACGCGTGGTACAACCGAGGCATCGTGCTCAACCGGATGGGAGCGTTCCAGAAAGCCGTCGCTTCGTACGACTACGCTGTGCTCATCCTCGACGGCTTCGCCAGTGCGTGGTACAACCGAGGCAATGCCCTCGCCAACCTCGGCGATCGCACGGGCGCCATCGAGAGCTACCTCAAGGTGCTGGAGTACGAAGACGGCGACGCCGCGACGTATTACAACCTCGGCATCGCCTACGACGAACTGGGCGACCATACCACCGCCGCCGATTACTTCCGCCGTGCTATCGCGGACGACCCCACCTACGCCGACGCCTTCTACGGCCTCGGCTGCGCGCTGGACGCCCTGAGCAACGGCGACGCTGCGCTGAAAGCGTTCACGGATGCTCTCGCGCTGGAGCCCGAGGAGGCGGAGTTCTGGCATGCTCGCGCGGACGCGGAGTACAACGCGGGCAAGATCCCAGAGGCGCTTCGCTCCTACTCCAAGACCGTGCGCCTGGACCCGCGCAACACGGACGCCTGGCTGGATCTCGCGGAGACCCGCATAGAGGCTGGGCAACCCGCCGAGGCGCTCGCCGCCTTCGCGCACGTCGTCCGTCTAGACCCGCAGTCTGCCGACGCCCACCTCCGCCAGGCCTGGGCCCTCGCGACGCTCGGCCAGCGTGAGAGCGCTGCTCGCTCCTTGCGGCGCGCCGCCGAACTCGACCCCGAGCGCGCCGACGAAATCCGCCGCGCCCACCCAGACCTCTGGCCCGACACCCGGCGCGGCTTCCGAGGCGGCAACCTGCCCGGTGGAAGCCTCCCCGGCCGAAGCGACGAGCGATAAGCGAACGGACGAGGGCTGAAATCGGCCGGATGAGAGCGTCCCCTCCCGCCTCGGCACCGAGGCGGACACACCCGGCCTACCTTCCGCCTTTCGCCTTTCGCGTTCCCCCTTGACCGGTCTGGCCGTCCTCCTCGGTGACCCCGTCGCCCACTCCGTCTCACCCGCGATGCACAACGCGGCCTTCCGCCAGCAAGGGCTGGACGCCGTCTACCTCGCCTGCCGTGTCGAACCCGGCCGACTGGCGGAGGCTGTGGCCGGGCTCGACGCCCTCGGCGCGATGGGCGCCAACGTCACCATCCCGCACAAAGAGACCGCCGCTGCGCTCGCCGCCGAGCGCTCGCCCGAGGTGGAGGCAGTCGGAGCCGCGAACACGCTCGTGCGCGGTGGGACCGGCTGGAGGGCTCACAACACGGACATCGCGGGCTTCCTCGCGCCTCTCGATGGGCGCAACCTCACGAGCAAAACCGCGACCGTCCTCGGAGCAGGAGGTGCGGCACGGGCCGTCGTCTACGCGTTGCTCACGGCGTTCTCGCCCTCGCGCCTGACCCTCGCCAGTCGCCGGACCGAGCAAGCCGAAGCCCTCGGCCGCGACCTCGCGCCCCGCGACCCGCGCGGCGCACTCACTGTCTGCTCCCTCCGCGAGGCTCCCGAGGCGGACCTCGTCATCAACGCGACGCCGCTCGGGATGCACGGCATGGAGGACCTCTCGCCGCTCCCTGGCACGAGGCTTGGCCCTGGCCAGATCGCCTACGACCTCGTCTATCGTCCGCGTGAGACCCGCTTCCTCCGCGAGGCGCGCGAGTCCGGCGCTGAGATCATCGGCGGCCTCCCGATGCTCGTCGGCCAAGCCGCTGAGGCCTATCGCCTCTGGACTGGACGCACCTTCCCGACCGAGATCGCAACCCGCGCCGCGCTCGCAGCTCTCTCCGAATGACCGACGCCATTCTCCGCCCCTCCGTCTTCGCTGACCTCGACGGTGTCACCGCCGGGTTCACCACCCGCGCCTTCGCGCCCGCCGACGAATCTCGCGAGGCCACACGCCAGCGCCTCGCAGAAGCGACCGGGTTCGCCGAGATCGCGAGTGTCGGGCAAGTGCACCGCGCGGATGTGCTGGTCACACGCGGGGCCCGGCACACACCCGAGCACGACGGACTGGTGACGGACCGGCGCGGGCTGCTCCTCACGACGGTCGCCGCTGACTGTGCGCTGGTGCTCCTCGCGGATGCCGAAGCAAGCGTCGTGGGAGCGTGCCACAGCGGGTGGCGCGGGACGGTAGCGGGCATCGTGGGCGAGACGGTTCGCGAGATGGTCCGCCTCGGTGCCGAGGCGGGCAGACTCCGCGCGTACGTCGGGCCGTGTCTTTCCACCGAGGCCTTCGAGGTAGGGGAAGAAGTCGCAGAGCAGTTCAGCGCCTCCGTTGTGATCCGCCGCGAGGACTGGCCGCGTCCGCACGTCGACCTCCGTGCTGATCTCGCGCGCCAGCTCCGCGAGGGGGGTGTGCCTGGGGCCCAGACAGAGCTATCGGACGGCTGCACGATGACGGAGACCAACCGATTCTACTCGTACCGAGCGGAGGGCGGAACGCCGGGCCGGATGCTCGGCTTCATCGGGCTGCACTGAGACACAGGCTGGCGCTGCTTCGCGTGTCACTCGGAGTCGACCCCTGCCTCGATCTCTCCACAGACGCCTCGAGGCGGGCACGCCCAGACGCGCAAACGTGCCGAGAGACCACGTTACGCCACTGTAAGCACGAGCCGCCCGGCCGTGTATCTTCGCGGCAGCTACACAATGAGAACCGGGCCGCTCTGATCGCCCCCGGTCCCACCAACCCCGATGGATTCAGACGGCTCACTGGCCTCCGCGCCAGCCGCGACCCCGCGACCCCAAACCGCACGCCCTAAAACTGCCCCCCGCCTTCAGAAAAGCGAGTTCCGGTGGACCCTCCGCCCCGTCGAAGACGAGGCCTACGTCGAGGAGATCGCGACACAACTCAACGACCTCCCAGTACCACTCGCGCGCGCCCTCGTGCTGCGCGGCGTGGACTCCTTCGAGGGGGCCAGGACTTTCTTCCGGCCGGACCTCACGCGCCTCCACGATCCATTCGCGATGCGCGACATGGAGCGCGCCGCCGACCGGATCGTGCTCGCCATCGAGCGCAACGAGCACGTCATGGTCTACGGCGACTACGACGTGGACGGCACCACGAGCACGGCCATGCTCGTACGCTTTTTCGAGTCGCTCGGGCTGCACGCCTCGTTCTTCATCCCCAACCGGTTCAAGCACGGCTACGGCCTCAGCACCGACGGGCTGGACGAAGCCGCCGCGCGAGGCGTCACGCTCGTCGTCTCCATCGACTGTGGCATCACGGCGCTCAAAGAGGCCGACTATGCGCGCGAACTCGGCCTGGACCTCATCATCTGCGATCACCACACCGCAGGGGAGACACTGCCTACCGCCACTGCCGTCCTCGACCCCAAGCGCCCAGACTGCGACTACCCGTTCGACGGGCTGAGCGGATGTGGCGTCGGCTACAAGCTGATTCAGGCCGTACTGGACACGCTCGGCCGTGACCCCGAGGACGCCCATCCGTACCTGGATCTCGTGGCCGTCTCCACTGCGAGCGACATCGTGCCGATGATCGGCGAGAACCGCATTCTGATGCGAGCTGGGCTGAAGCAACTCTGCGAGGCGCCGCGCGTCGGGCTGGCAGTTCTCGCGGAGCGGGCCGGGGTGGACCTCGCGTGCTGCACGTCGTCCAAAATCGTCTTCCAGTTGGGGCCGCGGATCAACGCCGCCGGGCGCATCGCAGACGCCTCCATCGCGACCGAACTCCTCGCCTCGACCGACGCCACGCACGCCCAGAAGCTGGTCGATGAGATCGAGGGGCTGAATCTCCAGCGGCGCGAGCTGGACCGCGAGACGCGAGACGAAGCGCTCGTCATCGCCGAGGAGCTGATGCGAGACGACCCCGTCGCGCTGGTGGTCTACAAGCAGGGCTGGCACCCCGGCGTGATCGGGATCACCGCGAGCCGCGTGGCGGAGAAGTTCCACCGCCCGACGCTGCTGCTCACCTCGCGCGATGGTGTCACCGCGAAGGGCTCCGCACGAAGCGTGAAGGGCATCTCGGTCTACCGCGCCCTCGCGCAGTGCGCGGACCTTCTGGACCGGTTCGGAGGCCATGCCTTCGCCGCTGGCCTCGCGCTGCCGGTGGAGAACGTCGAGACGCTGCGCGAGCGCATTCAGCCTGCTGTGGAGGGCGCCATCGACGACGAGACGCTCATCCCGGAGATCGAGCTCGACGCCGAGTTGGACCTCCGCGACATCTCGACGCGCTTCTGGCGCGTGCTCCAGCAGTTCGGTCCGCACGGCCCGGACAACCTGCGGCCCATCTTCTGGGGACGCGGCCTCCGCGTTGTCGGGCAGCCCTCGCGCGTGGGTCACGAGAAGCAGCACCTCCGCTTTCGTGTGGCCCAGGTAGACGGCGGGCCAACGTTCCCGCTCATCGGGTTCAACCTCGGCGAGCGGTACGAGACGGCGCTCGCGAGCATCCGCCGGGGCCGTCCGCTGGAGGTCGCCTTCCAACTGGACGAGAACACGTGGAAGGGCCGCACCAGCCTCCAACTCCGCGCGAAGGACATCCGCCTCGGCCAGCCGAGCGCCTGACTCTTCCCGCCTCGGTGCCTCCACGGGAGTACCGAGGCGGAGACTCCCGTCCTCTCGGGAGGGGTAGCGGCGCGAGGCGCGGGTACGTTCCGGTCCCCTTCTTCTCTCACGATGCGCGCCCTCTCGTTCCTCCTCGCCCTCGCCACGTTCGCGGGCTGCTCCGGCCCCGGCCTTGCGCCTCCCGGCTGTGAAGCTCTCGTGCTCGACCTGGAGCTCGGCACCCTCAACGGCCTAAAGCCTACCGCCTCGATGGACGAGGTGAAGACACAGTTTCCGTGCTCCACCGGCGAGACCGAGGAAGGCAGCGCGTTCAACTTCGGCGGCGGGGTCTTCTTCCTGGACCACGGGTTCTTCGCCTACACCCACCGCGACTTCCTTGAGGTCCGCGAGTCGTTCGCGGGCACGACACGGCCCGAAGCGCTCGGCCAGCCCCTGAGCATCCTCGGTGAACCCGACCGGATGGACGAGGGCGCGGCGCTCTTCGACCGGTCCTACGGCTGCCTCCGCACGGAGGCGGATTCGGACGGGACGATCACCGAACTGGGCATCCACGCCGAGGCCTGCGAGACGCTGGAGGTCCCGCGGTAGATGAGTCGCGCCCGGCCCGATGATAGGAACCGGGCGCACCCAGGTCGCACCGCCTCGGGGCCTCCGTGGAGACACCGAGGCGGGAGAGGTCAGCTGCCCGCGCGCTCCAACGCGAGGCGGACCGCCTCGGCCGCGTTGACCACGCCACCCGTGACCGAGAGCGTGCCGAACGGGACGGCCTCGCCACCGCCGGGCGTCGGCGTCTGCGTGTCTACGAACGGTGTCGCGGAGTCTAGGAGGATCTGGCGGACCTCCTCGGCGGAAAGCTCCGGCACGTACGCCATCACGAGCGCCGCTACCCCGGCCACCACGGGCGCCGCGAAGCTGGTCCCATTGGCCGTCTGGGTCTCGCCCCCGGGTGCCAGCGAGGTCACCTGGGCGCCGGGCGCGAAGAGATCTACCTCGGCGTCGCCGTAGTTCGAGAACGAGGCGGCCAGCTCCGCGGGGTCGGACGAGCTCGCGCCGATCTCCAGCCACGTTGAGATCACCGATCCATCCATCGTCACATCGGTCGGGAAGTTGTTGCCACCGCCGAGGTCCTTGCCGTCGTTGCCCGCGGCGTGTACCAGCAGGACACCTCGCTCTGCGGCGTACTGCGCGGCTTCGTCCACGACGGACTTGTCCGGGCTGTAGCCCTTCCCGAAGCTCATGTTGATGATGTGCGCACCGTTGTCCACGGCGTAGCGAATCGCGTTGGCGATGTCTTTGTCGTACTCGTCGCCGTCGGGCACGGCACGAAGAGCCATGATGCGAACCGGGGCTGCCTCGGCCGTGTTCGGCGCGATGCCGTCGATGCCGATGTTGTTGCCTCGGACGGCGGCCACGAGGCCTGCGACACCTGTGCCGTGGCTCGCGTCCGGCCCCATGGAGTCGGCGTTGCCGTAGAAGCGCTCGGAGAGGTCCGCAGGGTCATCGCCCACGGTGGGGCGAGGGTCGAAGTCCGGGTTGAGGCGATAGTCCAGGTTCTTGCGGACGTAGGAAACGTAGCCGTCGAGGTCGGCGAAGGTGGCGCCCTGCATCGCGAGGAGCGCCAGCATCCGCTTGGCCTGGTCCGCCTCGATGTCGCCACCGACGTCGAGGTCATTGATGTCACCCGCGGGATCGTAGGCGTCAGGGAAGCGCGCAGTGAGCAGCGAATCCGCGCCCTTCAACTGGGCGTGGACTGGGAAGAGGTTCGTGGCAGCCTGCCGGAACTCGGCGACCTCGGCCTCGAAGTCCGCCTCATACCCGGCGCACTCTGCGGTGGGCGTCTCGGCCGCACGGCATGCGGCGACGAGCCGGGCGATCTCCAGCCGCTCCACGGCCACGTTTTCACCAGAGGCGTTGCCGAGGAAGCTCCACCCGTGCACGTCGTCTGCGTAGCCGTTCTCGTCGTCGTCCACGCCATTGCCCGCGACCTCGTCGGCGTTGACCCACATGACCGGCGCGAGGTCGGGGTGCTCCGCGTCCACGCCGGAGTCGATGATGGCGACGATGATCTCGCGCGGCGTGCGGCCATCGAGGAGAGTGTAGGCCTCATCCAGTGCGATGCCGGGAGTGCCAGACTCGGGCGCAGCGAGGTGCCAGCCGTCCGTGGGCTGGGCGGCGAGGGGGAGCGCGACGAGCGCGAGGAGAAAAACGAACGGGCGCATGGAGCGTCGGGGGAAATGTCGGTCGCCAACGTAGGCTGAGCGCCCTCGCGTGTGCCTCCGCCGTTTCTGCACCGGCCTATCGTGGCTCTGCCCGCCTCGGTGGGCGTGCCGAGGCGGACGCGACCGCCCGTCTTCAGCGCCGCAACACGAGGTCGCTCGTCAACTGGTACGTCCCACTCACACCGACCTCAATCCGGTCGGAGGTCGCGGTCCCAGAGAAGATGACCTGACGGTCGCCGCCAGAAAGGCCGGGCAGGAGCCCACTGATGGTGAGGTCGCCGCTTTCCATTAGCTCACCACTCAGCGTCCCCGTGAATGTCTGGGGAGGGGCCCCGTTGACGGTTTCCTCCAACCGCACGCCCCCGGAAATGAAACCGGGCGACTGGTCGTCGAACGTGACCGTGAAGGTGGCATCCCCGAACGAGGAGTTCCCACCGAGGATCACCTCGAACTGACCTGTGCCGGTGTACTCGCCATCGAGGACGAGGCTGTCTGTGCCGGAGTCACAGGCGGTGAACAGAAGAGCGAGGCCGAGAAGACCGAGGAGGCGAACCATTGGGAAACAGGGAGGGGAGACCTGCTTCCAATCGATGTTTCCCACCGGATCAGCTCACGCGGGCTCGCGATTCGTCTCGACGAAGCCTGCCTTCCGGGGCGGGCACCATCGCCACGGTGGCACCGTTGACGCGCCACGCCGATCTTCCCGCTCTCCCACCCAGACCCGACGCGCGCCCGGTCTCGATACCGTCCCTTCCTCCCCCTGCCGACATGCCCCGCATCCTCTGGGCCGACGACGAGATCGACCTTCTCAAACCGCACGTCCTCTTTCTCGAAACCAAGGGCTTCTCCGTCGAGACGGTCACCAACGGCGCCGATGCCGTGGACCGCGCCGAGCGAGATCGCTTCGATGTGGTCTTCCTCGATGAGCAGATGCCCGGCCTCGGCGGGCTCGACGCGCTGGAGCAGATCAAGGAACGCCGTCCCGAGACGCCTGTCGTGATGATCACGAAGAGCGAGGAGGAGCACCTGATGGAAGACGCCATCGGGCGGCAGATCGCGGACTACCTCATCAAGCCGGTCCACCCGAAGCAGATCCTCCTCACCTGCAAGCGGCTCCTCGACGGCGACCGCATTCGAGGCGAGCAGGTGGAGCAGGACTATTTGCAGGCCTTCGGGCAACTCTCCGCCCGCCTCGGCGGCCCGCTCGACCATGCCGAGTGGATCGACGTGTACCGCCAGCTCGTCCGGTTCGACCTGGAACTGCAGGGCGGCGACGAGGGCGTCCGCCAGATCCTCGATGACCAGTACCGGGGCGCCAACGAGGCCTTCGCGCGCTTCATCGAGGCGGAGTACCCCGAGTGGATCGCGGCCTCCCTCGATGGCGAGAAGCCCGGTGAGGCGCGCCCCATGCTGAGCCACGACATCATCGGCCAGAGCGTGACGCCACATCTCGGTAGCCCCACCGCCGGTCAGGACCGCCCCGTCGTCTTCTTCCTCATCGACTGCATGCGCTACGACCAGTGGCTGCTCTTCGAGCGGACGCTGCAACAGCACTTCGAGGTGGAGACCGACTGGCACTATTCCATCCTGCCCACCGCCACGCCGTACTCGCGCAACGCCATCTTCGGTGGTCTCCTCCCGGTGGACCTCGCGAAGCGATTCCCGGACCGCTTCACTGCCGACGTGCGAGACGACGACGAGCCCAGCCTCAACGCGCACGAGGACGCCTTCCTCCGCGACCTCCTTGACCGCCGCCACCACAAGGACGTGCGGATGCGCTACGAGAAGATCAGCAACCAGTCCGATGGCGCCGCTTTCGCCGACCGCGCGACGGACCTCCTGCAAGTAGACCTCACGGCGGTCGTCGTCAACTTCGTGGACATCCTCGCGCACTCGCGCTCGGACACGCGCATCCTCCGCGAGATCGCGCCGGACGTGCCCGCATACCGCGGCCTCACGCAGACGTGGTTCGAGCACTCCTGGCTGAGCGATGTCTTCCGCCAGCTCGCCGAGCACGACTGCACGGTCGTCGTGACCAGCGACCACGGCGCCGTCCGTTCGCTCAACGCCACGAAGGTCATCGGCGACCGCGAGACGAGCACGAGCCTTCGCTACAAGCACGGCCGCAACCTCAAAGTGGACGACCGCGAGGCCATTTTTGTGAAGGAGCCCGAGACCTACGGGCTGCCTCGCGCGGGCATCAACGAGAACTATATCTTCGCGACCGAAGACCGCTACTTCGTCTACCCGACGAACTACCACAAGTACCAGGAGCGCTACCGCGATTCGTTCCTGCACGGCGGTGTAAGCCTAGAGGAGGTGCTGCTACCCGTCGCCACGCTCCGGCCGAAGCGCTGACCCCGCGCGCCTCGGTGCCTCCTCGGGAGAACCGAGGCGGAGGGACCAAGCGCCGAGGTAGGGATGCGCGAAAGCCTCTGACCCCTCGTCCGCGCGGGTCACGTATGAGGAGATGCGCACCCCTCTCGAGGCCACCCCGTATTCTGCGGTCTCGTCTCCCCCTCCATCGTGGACGACACCCTCCACTGCCCCACGTGCGGCGCCCCGCTCCGCATCAAGAACCGGTTCGTCAAAGCCGTCACCTGCGAGTTCTGCCAGAACGTCTCGCTCTACGACGGCGTCCGCCTGGACCCGACGGGCCGCACCGCGTCTCTCGCCCGGCTCCTCAGCCCGCTCTACCTCGACGCCACCGGTCGCCTCGGCAGCAAGACGTTCCGCACCCTCGGGCGGCTCGTCTACGAGTACGACGGCGGGACGTGGCAGGAGTGGTTCCTCGCCCTCGACGGCGGCGCCCGCGCGTGGCTTCAGGAAGACGAGGGTCGCTTCACCTACCTGCAAAAGGTCTCGGCCGAGGGCGTCCCGCCCTCCAGCGACATCCAGCCCGGCGACGAAATCCAGCTCGGAGACCGCCGCGTGACCATCAGCGAGGTAAACGATGCGACGATCGTTTCTGCCGAGGGACAGCTCGGGCACCAGATTCTCCCCGGCGAGACCATCCGCTACGCAGACGGTACCTCGGGCGAGGACGAGGTCAGCATCGAGTACGGCGAGCGCGAGGTCGAGGTCTTCGTCGGGAGACCGGTCCCGCGCGAGGCGCTCGCCATCGACCCCGATCCGTTTTCGTGATGGCCGCGCTCTCCCCGGCTGGCTCCCTCCGCCTCGGTGTCCCCACCGAGCCCCCGAGGCGACCCTCCTGCCTCCTGACACCCGCCCTCTGACATGGGTCGCATTCTCCTCTTTGCTTTCCTGATTGGCCTGGGTCTGTGGGCCTACCGCAGTGCTTCTGCGGGCCCCACGGCTCTCCCCCTCACGACCTACGCCGACAGCCAGCCCGAGCGCGTGCGCTTCGTCCCGATCCCCGTCTACGTCCCGCCGCCGCGCTCCAACCGGACCGGCAGCACCAACGGCCCGCGCGTAGGCGGAGGCGGATTCAGCTCCGGCAAGTGATGGAGCTCTCCCCTCTCGATCGAGCCCTCGGTGCTGCCCGGCGCGGCCACCACGAAGCCGCCCGCACCCTTCTCGACGGCGTCCTCGCGCAGGACGGCACGAACGAAGAGGCCCTCGTCTGGCGTGCCCGCGTCGCGGAGACCGACGCCGACCGCGCGAGCTACCTCCAGCGCGCCCTCGCGATCAACCCTCAGAACCGCTGGGCAGCGGGTCAACTGGAAGAGATCGGCGGTGACGGGGTCGTCGTCGTTCAGCCCACGAGCGATACGCTCCAGTGCCCCAACTGCGGCGGTAGCGTGGGAATCCATCCTGGACGCGGCGCGAAGGCGGCCGTCTGCACCTACTGTGGTAGCGTGCTGGAGCTCACCGCCGGGCAGGCCGATATCATCGGCCAGATGAACCCGAAGGTGGGACCGGACCAACCCATCCTCCCGGGCGACGAAGCCACGTTCGACGGCGAGAACCATCTCGTGATGGGCTGGATGCGCTACGAGGGCTGGGACGACGAGGACCGCTGGCAGTGGGACGAGTGGCAGCTCGTCAGCGACAGCGGCACGCCCCGCTACCTCTCATGGTCTCGCGACGAGGGCTGGCTGCTCCAAACCCCCATCCGCCCGACACCCAAGGTCACGCGGGGTGGAATCAAACTGGCGAGCGGACGAGCGGGAATCAAGGAAACGAGCCCTGCTCGCATCAAGGCGATGCAGGGCGAGTTCACCTTCCGCCCGCAGATCGGCCAGACGCTCCGCGTGCTGGAGGCTCAGCGCGGCAAGCAGCACTACAGCGCCGAGTTGACCGCCGACGAGATCGAGGTCGTCGGCGGGCCAAAGGTCCCGGAGCGAGCACTCTGGGAAGCGTTCGGACGCGAGGACAAGTTGCGCGAGATGGACGAGCGCGCCGAGCGTCGCCGCCAACGTCGCAAGAGCCTCCGCCGCGCGGCCCTGCTCTGCTTCGCCGTGGCTGGACTCTACTTCCTCGGCATCGGGTGGGCGGCCTCCAAGGGCGAGACCGTGACGAGCGCCTCCAGCGAGTTCATCGCGCAGGAGAGAAACGCCCCGGTGCCTGCCGCTCCCGCGCCGTCCACGTTTCCCGGCAACATCGAACGGGTCGATACGGTCGTCCGAGAACCTTTCGACGTGTCCTCCTTCGAGATCGGCCAGTTGGGCCAGACGTACGAAGTCACTACGGAGGCCACACGCGCCGACGGCAGTTCCAGCAGTTCCGACATCCAGCTCTACATCGTAGACCCGAGCGGGACATCTTTCAGGGTGGCATCCCTCAACTTCCTGGGCGACTCACGCGACCGCTCGTTCGCCTTCCGCCCGGTACAGGGCGGGATTCACACTCTCCAGGCGTGGATCACGAACGACAGCCCGGAGCGGATCGCCTTCTCGACGACCGTCCAGCGCGGCATGTGGGAGCCCGGCTCCTTTGCCGCGGCCTTCGTGCTCGCGGGCCTGCTCGGCGTGGTTCTCTTCCTGGCCGGAGGCTTCGGCCGCATCGACTAACCCCCCTTCTCCACTCATGTCCACGATTTCACTGGCGGGGCGCGTACTCCGCACCTCCCTCGCCGTCGCCCTCGCGACGCTCGCCGCCCACCCTGTCCTCGCGCAAGAGATCGCCGAGGCTGAGAGCAGCCTCTCGCTCGCCGTCCTCGGCGCGACGCTGATCTACGGCGCGATGGGCATCCTGCTCACGCTGGCGGGCTACTTCGTCTTCGACAAAGTGGTGGGGTTGAACCTCCAGCACGAGCTAGTGGAAGACCAGAACACGGCCATCGGGATCATGCTCGCAGGCGTGTTCATCGGCTGCTCCATCGTAGTAGCGGCGGTGATGCTGTCGTGAGCGACGCGTGATTCGCGAGGGTGCCCGCCTCGGGGCATCCGCGGACCTCTTGGCACTGTGAGCCCTACGGCGACCCCCGAACTTCACACCCCGAACCCGTCCGGCGACGGGTGGACTGGCCCGTTCCCCGAGCCACCCGAGGCAGGCGGACTCACGGACCGCCAGGTGCGCGTGCTCCTCACGTCGGTGCTGGTGGCGGCGGCCTGCGGGCTCCTCTACGAGCTTATCGTCGGCACGCTCTCGTCGTACCTGCTGGGCAACTCGACGCTCCACTTCTCGCTCACCATCGGCGGGTTCATGAGCGCGATGGGGCTCGGCTCGCTCCTCTCGCGCCGCATCACGGGCGACCCGCTCGCGTGGTTCGTGGGCGTGGAGCTGGCCGTCGGTGCGGTGGGCGGGGGCGGGGCCGCGCTGCTCTACGCCGCGTTCACCTACGCGCCCGCCGTGTATCACGCCGCGATGGCCGCCATCGTGCTCGCCATCGGGATCCTGATCGGGCTGGAGATCCCGCTCGTGGCGCGCGTGCTGGACCGCGCCGGACGCCAGCGCCGAGACACCGTCGCGAACGTCCTCGCCGTGGACTATGTCGGTGCGCTCGTGGCCGCGCTCGCATTTCCCTTCATCCTCCTGCCCACGCTCGGCATCCTGCGGACGAGCTTCGTGACGGGCGCCATCAATCTGGCCGTCGTCGGCGCGTGCCTCTGGGCATTCAGGCGCGAGCTTCGGCGCCGCGCGAGGGTCCGCCTCGGCGCCGTCGCGGGCGTGCTGGCGGTGGTGCTGGTCGGAGGCGCCAGCGGCGCGGCGTGGCTGGCGAGCACCTTCGAGGCCAAGCTCTACCGGGCGCCGGTCGTCTACACGGAGCAGAGCCCGTACCAGCGGCTCGTCGTCACTCGCTCCGGACGCGGCGCCGACACCGACACGCGCCTTTTCCTCAACGGCGCCCTCCAGTTCTCCACCCGCGACGAACACCGCTACCACGAGATGCTGGTCCATCCCGCGATGGCGCTGGCGTCCAACCGTGAGCGCATCCTCGTCCTCGGCGGCGGCGACGGGATGGCGGCCCGCGAGGCTCTCAAATGGCCCGAGGTGCAGCAGATCATGCTCGTAGACCTGGACCCCGCCGTGACGGACCTCGCGCAAACCCACGAGGCGCTCGTCCAGGCCAACAGCGGCGCCCTCGCGGACCCGCGCGTGACCATCCGCCACGAGGACGCCTACGGCTTCATCGAGAGCGGCACGGACCTCTTCGATGTCATCGTGGTGGACTTGCCGGACCCCAACCATGAGTCGCTGAACAAGCTGTACAGCCGTCCGTTCTACGCCATGCTCCGCGCGAGGCTGAGCGCGGGCGGGATGGTGAGCGTGCAGTCCACCTCGCCGTACTTCGCGCGCGAGGCGTTCTGGAGCATCATCGCCACGGCCGAGGCCGCCGACCTCCACCCGGTCCCGTTCCACGTCTGGGTCCCCAGCTTCGGCGACTGGGGATTTTTCTTAGGCAGCACGTACGAGGTCCGCCCCGAGCGCCTCGCCTTTCCGGAGACCCTCGCGCTCCGCTTCGCGACGGAAGCCCAGTTCGAGGCCGCACAGCTCTTCGATGGCGATGTCTCCCGGGTCCCCGCTGAGGTCAATACCCTCGACAACCCGATCCTCCTCCGCTACTACGAACAGGGATGGGCGCGATGGCAATGAGCGTGGTTCAGGCTTCAGGGTTCGGTGTTCCCACGGGCACCCCACCGCGCGTTGACGACGGCGTGCGTGCGAACCGCCAGCCCCCTCCGCCTCGGTCTGTCCACGGAGGCACCGAGGCAGAGCACCCGACCCCCGAACCGAGAACCCCGAACCACCGCGCCGGAGGCCATCATCTCCTCGTGGACCTCTGGGTCGCGGACCCCGAGCCGCTGCGCTGCGTGGCGGACTGGGAAGTGCTCTTGCCCGACGCTTGCCGCTCGGCGGGAGCCACCGTCCTCGGCGCGAGGTTCCACCAGTTCCAGCCCGAGGGCGTCACCGGCATCGTGCTCCTCGCGGAGAGCCACGCGAGTGTCCACACCTGGCCCGAGGCGGGCCTGGTCACGCTCGATGTGTTCACCTGCGGCGCCCTCGACGCCCACGCCATCGTAGATCGTATCCGCCGTGCGTTGCACCCCGTACGCGAGCGAGTGACGGCCGTCACTCGCGGCGACCGCGCCCACCTCGGGGCATCCACGGAACCACCGGGGCCGACGGACCCCATACAGACGCCACACCGTGGTGTCTCAACTGCACCGTAGCGGCTAGCCCGCCGTTCTTTCTGACATCACCGCCCGCTGAGGGCCGCTCCCATGGGACTCTTCGACAAGCTCAAGAACGAGCTCATCGACATCATCGAATGGACCGATGACTCGCGCGACACCATCGTCTGGCGGTTCCCGCGCCACGGCAACGAGATCAAGCACGGCGCGATGCTGACCGTGCGCGAAGGACAGACCGCCGTCTTCGTGGACGAGGGCCAGACTGCCGACGTGTTCACACCTGGCACCTACAAGCTGACCACGGCCAACATCCCGATCCTGACCACGCTGGAGAGCTGGAAATACGGATTCGAGAGCCCCTTCAAGGCCGAGGTCTACTTCGTCAACACGCGGCGCTTCACCAACCAGAAGTGGGGCACGAAGAACCCCATCATGCTCCGCGACCCGGAGTTCGGCCCGACCCGCCTCCGCGCCTTCGGCACGTTCACCTTCCGCGTCACCAACGCGGACACGTTCCTGACCGAGGTCGTCGGTACGAGTGGCGACCTGGACACAACCGAGGTGGCGGACCACGTCCGCAACCTCGTCGTCTCACGCTTCACCGAGGCGCTCGGCGAGGCCAAGCTCGCAGCGCTGGACCTCGCGGCGAACTACTCCGAACTGGGCGAGGCGCTGAGCGGCAAGATGACGGAGTCCATGGACGATTACGGCATTGAGCTAAAGGACCTCGTCGTGGAAAACATCTCTCTCCCGCCCGCGGTGGAGAAGGCGATGGACGAGCGCACGAGCATGGGCGTAATCGGGAATCTGGGCGCCTACACGCAGTTCCAGACCGCGAAGGCGATGGAGGCCGCGGCCTCCAACCCGGGCGGAGGCGCCGCCGCTGCGGGCGTCGGCCTGGGAGCCGGGATGGCGATGGCGCAGGGCATGGCCCAGAGCTTCCCCCCCCCCGCCCAGCAGCAAACCGGTGGCGCGATGCCGCCCCCGCCTCCCGCTACGCCGTCCTTCCACATCTCCATCGACGGCCAGACCTCCGGCCCGTTCACGATGGACCAGCTCAAGGCCAAGGCCGCCGCAGGCGAGATCAGTCGCGAGACCCACGTCTGGCGCGAGGGCATGGACGGCTGGAAGACCGCCGCCGAGGTGGACGCGATGAACGCCGTCTTCGGCGCCGTGCCCCCCCCGCCACCTCCCGCCGCATAATCCACTCCGCCCGCCTCGGGGGCCGTCTCGAGGCGGGCAGGGTCACGCACCCGCCGAGTAGGTCGTTTCCTGAAACAGGCCTACACACTTGCGGAACACACCCGGTGCGGCGTATTTCTACTCTCCCTAGCCCACCGGTGCCGCCATGGACCGCTTCCTCCGCTCTCGCCTCGCCCGTGTCACGGGCCTCCTGACGGTGATCGCGGCGGGGGCCGTGACAGGCACCGAGGCCTACGCGCAGGGCTCGTTCCAGACATTGGACCCCTTCTACGGCGGCGAGAGCGCCCGCCAGACCTTCTTTGACGGGCTGGCCGTCTCCGGCGAGGCCACCTATCGCGACCGCGACCTCCTCGGCCTCTCCGAGCCCGGTGCTCCCGCCTCGGACCTCGTGCTGGCGGCTCGCCTGGACTACGCCCTCCTTCCACAGGTGGATGTGTCCGCCGTCGCGGACCTGACGGGCGCGGCACGGCGCGGGCCGCTCGGTCTGAGCTGGGTCGTGGTGAAGCCGTACTGGCGCAATGAGAACACAGACTACGCCGTGCGCGTGGCCGTGGACCCCGCTAGCGAGGGCGGCCTCGGCTTTCGACAGACCGACGTAGCCTTCCTTTCTTCTACCGCTCTCTCGCCCGAGGTCACGAGCGACTTCGCCATCGGATACCGCCGCGTGCAGACCGGCTTCGTGGAAGCGGAGGCCGCTACAGCAGGCGCGATTCCATTCGGCCAGCCTCCCATCAGCACCGACGGGGAGAGCGTGCCCTTGCCCACCTTGGCAGCCCTGGCCGTCGAGGGAGACCGCGTGCGGCTGATCGGTAAGGAGTTCCGCGGGAGTTGGGGCTACAACGTCCTCTTCGACCCCGCCGGGAGCCGCGTCCACGGCAGTCTGATCGGCGAGGTCGGGGACTACACGCTCGTCCGCTCCGGCGCCGAGGCAGACGATGTCAGCTCTAGCTCTGCGCAAGAGCGTATCCGCAGCGGCATTGGCTGGGCCCGCCTCGGCGTCGAGTTCAACCGGCCCAGCTACGTGCTCGCCCCGTACGTAAGCGTGCCCGTGGTGACATGGGCGAATGTGCGCGGCGAGCCCGTGCTGCTCGGGCCACGCGCCGAAAAGGCCCGCTTCGGCGTCCGCGTGATGCTGCGGTAGACGGAGGCACCGGGTCGTTCCCATCTCTACACCGAGGCGGGCCGGATCGCGGTAGACTCCGCGCTTACTCTTCCGCGAGAGATCGCTCCTTCGTGCTTCTCGGCCTCGTCTCGGACACTCACGGCTACTACGACCCCGAGTTGGACGATGTCCTCGCGCCGTGCGACCTTATTCTCCACGCGGGCGACGTGGGCGGCGACGGCTCCATCTTGGACCGCCTGGCGGAGATCGCGCCGGTCCACGCGGTCTGGGGCAACGTGGACGGTCGCTACGTCCGTCAGCGTGCCGAGGAGCACGCGCGGTTCCGGGCGGGCGGCCTTCGCATCTGGATGACTCACATCGGCGGGAGGCCCGGCCGGTGGTCGAAGGGCATCGGCCCGAAACTTCGCGCGGAGCGGCCCGACGTGTTCGTGTGCGGTCACAGCCACATCTTGCGCGTGGAGCGGGTCGCGAGTCTGGGCGGGATGCTGTTCGTGAACCCTGGCGCGGCGGGCCGTCAGGGCTTCCACCAAAAGCGGACGTGTCTTCGGATGCGCGTGGAGGGTGGGACAGCGCGCGAGATGGAGGTCGTCCACCTCGGCGAGCGCACGGGCTAACCCGGCCCCTCCGATCCTACATTGACGCATTGCCGTCTCCAGCGGGAGCCCCAGCGTGCCGACCGGGCGGCGCGTACCGGGTGGGGTTCACGGAGCGGCGCGTCGGCCGATACCGACACAGATCTCCTTCGGACGAGAGATCTACCGGGCATTCACTCCCACCACTACCGCCCCACCCTTCATGCGCTCTCCCCTTCCCGCAGTCGCACTCGCGGCCCTCCTCAGCCTCAGCCCCGCCCTCTCCGGCTGCGACGAGTCCATCCCGACGGCGATGGATGACCTTCTCACAGACGCTCGAATCGCGCGTCAGGCTGGCGACCTCGGCACCGCCGTCAATCTCCTCGAACGCGCCCACGAGGCGGACCAAGGCGACGCTGTCGTCCGAGTGGAACTCGCCTCCTCTCTATTCGAGCAAGCCGACCTCAACGTGGCCGACCTCGACCGCATCGCGACCTACCTCTTGGAGGAAGGCCAAACCCTCGCGCCCACCGGGCCGGTTGTTAACACGGTGGCCAAGGGCGACGCTTGCCCGTACGAGACCGACCCCGGCGCTGAGAGCTTCGACCCGCGCGACTTCGAGGAGTACGGCGACTATCTGGAGAACGCGCAGGTCGCCCGCCGCGTCCGTGAACTGCTGGACCCCATCATCACGAGCGAACTTCGCCCCGATGACTTCCTCTGCACTGGCATTCAGGATGGAGCCCTCGTCTATGATTCTGAGGCCGCGCTCTCCGCCCTTCGCGGCGTGGACCCGGACATCACTGACCAGCAAATCGCCTCCGCTCTAGCCGTCAACTCTGTCGCCGAGGTGCTGGACACCTACCTCTTCCTAACCGAGGAGCTGGCGGGCCAGGCCGACTGGTACCGCCTCGGCGATGGCTCCATCGGCGTCTGCCCGGTCGGCATTTCGGAGGAGGAGCTGCGCGATCTCGCCGAACCCTCCATCGCGGACATGGGCGAGGCACTCCTCAGCGTAGACCTTCGGAGCCGCCTCATCGGCTCCTCCACGGATCTTGTCGATATTGTTCTGGACGCCTACGAGGAGGTTCGCAACGACCTCGCTCCCACTTGCTCTGGATCCTGATGCGACCGTTCCTCTTCGCTGCGCTTCTTTTCATCGGAGGGGCACCTGCCGCCTCGGCTCAGTATCTCTTCGGGTCGCTGGATCAGGACACGCCCGTGGAGGTCCAGGAGATCACGGCTCTCGCGATGGGCGATGCCGTCACGGCTGTGCCCAGCCCGCAGACTGCCTTCTTCTCCAATCCGGCGCACTTGACCAGCCTGAAAGGATTTCGAATCACAGTCCTCGGGGCACAGGCGGGGATCGGCGGCAACTTTCGCGAGACCTACGACTTCTACGCCGACGAGCTAGGACCAGCCATTGAGGACGGCCTGGACACGCTTGACGATGACGACCTCCAGCGGCTCTACGCGGAGACACTGGAGATCGGCCGTGACCAGAAAACCGCAGACGTCGCCGTGGAACTCGCCGCGATGCAGTTCAGCGCCGGGCCCCTCGCGGTTGGGATCGGCGGGTTTGCCAACGCACGGGCCCGCGCAAAACTGACCGACACGGGCGCGGGCATCCCGTTCCTCGATGCCTACTCCCAGGCCGATTTCCTCGTGCCCGTCGTGGCTGCGATGGACGTGCCCGGAACACCGCTCAGCGTTGGCGCGAGCGCGGCGTACGTGGAGCGCCGCGTGACCGCGAAGGCAGCGTTCGTGGATGCCCTCGACCCTGATGGTGAGAAAGCGTATCTCCTGGGAGGCAACGGCGTCGTTGTGGGTGCAGGTGTCACGGCGCGAGACGTGGGCCTTCCGGGCCTCTCACTCGGCATGGCACTCAGCAACATCGGTGGCGTGAGCACTCTCACCTTCGACCGCTCCTGGGCCATCTCTGGCTCCGATGACGCCCCGGATGACGCGGCGGAGATCGCTGAACTGGAGGCGCGGTTCGCCTCGCGGGAGACCACACCCGTCCTCCGCCTCGGCACAGCTTACAGCCTCCCGCTCTCCACCCTCTCGCCTGTCCGCGATGTGACACTCGCTGCGGACTGGATCAGCGGCTCCACAAGCGAGTTCGATCAGGCGCTCGAGGCCGGCATCCGCGTCGGCGCACAGGCGAAACTGCTCGGCTTCCTAGAACTTCGCGGCGGCCTCGCGCAAGGCTACCCCACGGCGGGCATCGGGCTCGACCTGAAGGTCCTCCGGCTGGACTACGCGACCTACAGCGTGGAAGACGGCCGGACGCTCGGTCAGTTGGAGCGGCGCAACCACGTCGTCCAGGTCCGCCTCGGCATCTTGTAGGAGGAAGGGAGGTATCGCGCTCCCTTCCCCCCTTTCTTCGCCCGCGTCTCACACGAACGGCACGGTGGACCATTGGACGCAGCGGTCTCGCCTCCGTAGGTTTCTGAACTCTAGCTACGCCCCCCGCGACACTCGCCGGTGGGGCGTTTTACTGACGACCGAAGGGACCCCAACCGGGATTCGTCCCACCTCCGAACGACTCCGATGGCACGCAAGGACCAGCTGACGGGCAAAGGCCCCATGTCCGGTAATCACGTCTCCCACGCGAATAACAAGGTGCGGCGGCGCTTCAACGTGAACCTCCAGAAGAAGCGGTTCTACATCCCGGAGGAGGACCGCTGGATCACGCTCCGTGTGTCAGCGCAGACGATCAAGACCATCAACAAGAAGGGGATCTCGGCTGTGCTCAAAGAGGCCCGCGCCAACGGCGTAAGCCTCTAGCCTTCTCCCTTCCTCTTAGACCCCTGCCCCGATGGCCAAGGCCAAAGACGCCCGTCACCAGATCACTCTCGAGTGCACTGAGGCACCCGGCACCTCGCGCTACTCGACGACGAAGAACCGCCGCAACACCACGTCGCGGCTGGAACTGAAGAAGTACAACGCGAAGCTCCGCAAGCACACGCTCCACCGCGAGATCAAGTAAACGTTGGCGGCTCATGCCACCAATGTGCGGGAGGCACTAGGGTACTCGCTCCCGTCTGATCCGCACCCGTACTGCGTACCCAACACTCAGCAGAACCATGGCTAAGAAGGTTTCCAAGAACCAGCGCACGAACCGTGGCGCGGTCGATCAGAAGCAGATGGCGAAGATCATCGTCGCCGCGAAGAAATCCAACGGCGAGTTCGAGTTCCGCTCCAAGATGGTCGAGGCCGATCAGGTGCAGGACGAGCTCCAGGCAGCGAAGGCGGCCTAGCGCTGTCGGGTCTCTGCTTGAAGGGTAGCTCTATTTGAGAGTCACCCTTTCCGTCTCCACCCGCCTCGGCAGTATTGCAGGCCGGTCCACGGAGACACCGAGGCGGGCGTACCTTCCCGCCCCTCGGGGTGTAGCTCAGTCCGGTAGAGCACTCGCTTTGGGAGCGAGAAGTCGTCGGTTCAAATCCGGCCACCCCGACCACCGCCCACTGGTGGACTCTTCCTCCAGCTCGAAGGGCCCGTAGCTCAGCTGGATAGAGCAGCGGCCTTCTAAGCCGCCGGTCGCAGGTTCGAGTCCTGCCGGGCTCGCGATTGACCGGGGCTTCCAGTGGAGGCACCACCAGGCGCACTATCTTGGGCGTCCACGGTCCCGTGGCCGAGTGGCTAGGCAAGGGTCTGCAAAACCCTCTACAGCGGTTCGAATCCGCTCGGGACCTCACGAATCCGCCCCACTGGCACATCCCGCCAGTGGGGCGCTCTGCGTTCTGCCCCCTCCGCCTCGGTACCGAGGCGGGCCTACCTGGGCTACTCGAAGACCTCCGCGAAGCGGTGCCGCTGGTCCGCATCACCGAGCATCGCTAGCTCGCCGCCGGGCGGCAGAATGGTCGCCGCTGGGGGGTTCGCGATCACACCGTCGTCCTCCTGCACACCGACGACCAGGAGGCCGGTCTTCGCGCCGATCCCGCTCTCCGCGAGCGGCTTCCCGCCTAGCGCCTTCGGCACCGGCACCACGAACAGATCCAATCCCTCGCCGAAGACCACGAGGTCCTTTTCCTGGAGCAACGAGAAAATGGACGAGACCCCGAGTGAGGAGTAGCTCAGCACGAAGTCCGCCCCCGCGCGGTGGACCGCCGCGATGTTGCGGTCGTGCGTGATGCGGCTCGCGATGTAAAGCTCGGGGTTGAGGCGACGGCAGTACGACGCGAGGTAGATGTTCATCGCGTCGTCGTGAGTGGTGAGGAGGACGGAGGGCGCCTCCTTGATTCCGGCGCTCTCCAGCACCGAGAGATCCGCCGCGTCGCCCTCGAAGACCGTCTCACAGGCTCGCCGGGCCTTCTCACACATCGCGGGGTCTCGCTCCACCAGGTGCGCCGCGATGCCCTGCGACGCGAGTGCGCGCGCCGCCGACCGCCCCACGCGCCCGCCGCCGATCACCACGACGGGCTTCGTGTTCACGTTGTAGATCAGGAACAGCTCATCTAGAGTCTCGAACTGCTCCTTCGTTCCCGCCACGACAGGCACGCTGGCATCCGTCAGCACACGGTCCGGGTGGGCGGCATGAAACTGCCCACGCTCCCAGACACCAACGACGCTCACGCCACAGATGTCGCGCAGGCGCGAGTCTCGGATGGTCTTGCCCGAGAGCGGCGTGCGCCGCACCGGAAGCTCTGCCAAGAGGAGCCCACGGTACCCTCCGATTACATGCGTATGTGCGTGCGAGGTGCTCGCACGATTGGCAAGGTGCTCGCCGAGTTGGCGCTTGAGCGGGAGAACGTGCGTCGCGCCGGAGAGCTCCAACACGTCCTCCGCCTCGTCCGCACTCGCGAGGGTGACCACCGGTACGTCCGGCGCCACCTCACGGACCGTCAGCGTCACGCTCGTGTTCATGGTGTCCTCGCGGTTGGCCACGAGCATCCGGGCTGCGCGAATCTGGAGAGCCTCGTGCGTGTCCGTGCTATCCAGTTCCCCTGCCACCACGTTGACGCCATCGTTCCGAAGGTCCGCCGCGCGGGCTGGGTCCGGCTCCAAGACGACGTACGGGATCTGCGCGTCGTCTAGTCGCTCGATGAGGCCCGGCGCGATGGAGTCGTACGAGGTCAGAATGACGTGATCGCGTGTCTCAGCCGGGAGCGAGCGCGGGGCGCGGAAGCGGATTTGCGCCTCCAACCAGGGCGCGTAGAAAAACCGGATGAACGCGAACGGCAGCACGATCAGCAGCAGCACCACGCCAGAGACGAGCACGATGAGGCTGAACAGCCGCCCGAGATCGCTCGTGAAGGTGATGTCGCCGAATCCGAGCGTGCTCATCACGGTGAGCGTCCAGTAGAACCCCGTGATCCAGGAATGCTCCTGGCCCTCGTAGGCCATGAGATAGTGGAACGCGGTGGCAAAGACCACCACCGCAGCGAGAACGACAGCCACGACCTGAAGCAGCGCGCGCGTATTGCGGCGCACGGAGGGATCGCGGAAGAAGTAGGAGAGTTGGGTGGAGACGAGTTTCATAGCCAGCATCCAACGTACGGGCCCTCGCGGTGGGTTTCACACGCGGCCCAGCCGTACAACAGCCATCTTCTCCCTCCGCCTCGGTGTCGAGGCGGACCGACCGGAGGTCGCGCCCTCAGCCGCCTAGCCCGTGGGGCGCTCCGCGAGGCACTGCGAAGGTTGAGACAAGTCGCGAACTTGCCAGGACCTTCCTACGTCGTACTGCAGCCTCGTCTTTTCTTTCGTGCAGAGGCCCCTCTCGTCACTCGTGGCTCGTTTTCGCCCCGCTGTCGCTCTCGTTCTCCTCGCCGCGCTCGCGTCGGGTGGGATCGTCGCGCCTCTGCTGCACGAGGCCATGCACGCGCAGGAGGAGTGGGCGGATCATGACCACGAGGAGCATCACGGGACTGCAGATCATGCAGAGGGTCTGCCTCTGTATTCGGAGTCCTCAGACGAGCATGGGCCGTGCGCTCTCTGCGCGACGACCACGGTGACGGTCACGGGCCAAACCGCTACTCTCCACTCGCTCGATACTGCATCCGAGGACTACCCGTCCGCTCCGACCCACGTTGACAGCCGGACTGACCTCCCGCACAGCGCCAGGGGCCCACCCGTTCTCGTCTAGACCAAAGGCGTCCAGCGTTGGGCGCTCTGTTCACCCGCTGGAGACGTGCTCCAGCCGTCTAGTTACGAGACCTCTGACTGCCTCATGCGTGGCACCGTATGGCTCGCGTGCGTGATGCTCTTGCTGACCGCCGTCGCGAGCGCCCAATCTGTGGGCACTCCGTCCGCCCGTACCCTCCAGGGCATCGTCACAGATGCTCAGACCCGCGATGTCCTTCCCGGCGCGTCGGTCTACGTCCCCGCGCTTGACCGTGGCACTGCGACGGACCTCGACGGGCACTTCGACCTGTTCGGCCTTCCTGCCGACACCATCACGGTCCGCATTACCTCTGTCGGCTTCTTGCCAGTGGAACGGGTCGTGGACCTGCGCGAGGGCAACGTCTCCATCGACGTGCGCCTGACCGTCGCACCTCTCGACCTCGGCGCCGTGGATGTTACCGCCGACGCGTCTCTGCAGCGACTCACAGAGGACGTGCGCGCCATCTCGACGCTCGAAGGCGATGAACTCGACGCCCTGCGGGGATCATCGCTAGGCGAGACTCTGTCCGAGATCAACGGCGTCAGCACCCTGTCCACAGGTCCTACTATCGCCAAGCCGGTCGTGAGAGGGCTCCACTCGGATCGCGTGCTCATCCTGGACAACGGAGTGCAACAGGAGGGCCAACAGTGGGGCGGCGAGCACGCACCCGAGATCGACCCGTTCGCTCCCGGCCGAATCGAGGTCATCAAGGGCGCAGCGGGCGTGGAGTACGGCGCGGGAGCTATCGGCGGCGTGATCCGGTTACAGGACCGGCCTCTGCCCGAGACTCCGGGTGTCGGCGGGCGGTTCTCTTCTCAGGCTTTCACCAACAGCGGGCAAGGCGCCGCGAGCCTTTTCGTGGAAGGCGCGAACGCCTCCGGTACGGCGTGGCGCGTACGCGGCTCGCTTCGTCGCGCAGGCGATGCGCGGACACCGGACTTTGTGATTCGGAACTCCGCCTTCGCGGAGGCTAGCGGAGAGGTCGTGCTCGGGCTTCGCCGAGGCGGTATCGAGTGGGAGGCCCGCGCTCGCCGGTTCTCGACCGAGTTGGGCATCTACAAGGGCTCGCACTTCGGCAATGCCCGCAACCTCGCGGCCATCATCGAGCGAGGCGGTCCTAGCCCGGACTGGAACTACCAGTTCTCATACGAGATCGATACCCCCAAGCAGGTCGTGACCCATGACGTCGGCTCTCTCCGCGCGACGACCGAGGTCGGCTGGGGCGAGTTAGAGATCCAGGGCAGCCTCCAACGAAACCACCGGCAGGAGTTCGATGCGCACGGCCGCTTCGGGGACCCCGAGGTCCTCGCGCGGCGCCCCGCCTTCGATCTCACGCTGTTCACCAACACGCTCGATGCCCGGCTGCGCCACCGCCAGTCGGACCAACTCTTCGGCACCGTCGGCGCGTCGTGGCTGCATCAGATCAACAGCAACGGAGCGTCGGGATACCTCATCCCCAACTTCAGCGCCATCACCGGGGGCCTCTTCGGGCACCAGACCTGGCTCGCGACGGAGAACCTCTCCCTGGAGGCAGGAACGCGCCTCGATGTCCGCTGGCAGCGCGCCCGACCCTTCGACTACTCCATCCGCCAGGACACGACCGCCATTCGCACCTATGGCAGTCTCTCCGGCACCGTCGGCGCGCTGTACACGCTGGGCGAGCACTGGTCGCTGTCGGGCAACGTCGGGACCGCCTGGCGCGCGCCGGGCATCAACGAACTGTACGCCTTCGGCGTGCACCACGGGACGGCTCGATTCGAGATCGGGACGCCGACCCTCGTGCCGGAGCGCAGCCTGGACGCGAGCGCGACGCTCCGCCACGAGAGCGCCCTGGGTTCTGCAGAGATCAACGCGTACGCCAACCGGATCGAGGACTACATCTACCTGCTGGAGTCCGAAGAGCCCACCGTCACCATCCGAGGGACGTTCCCGACGTTCAACACCCTCCAGGACGATGTCCTCCTGCGCGGGATCGACGCCACGGTGGCGCTCCACGCGACCGGCTGGCTCACGCTCGGTGGCTCGGCCTCCGTCCTTCGCGCAGACAACCTCGACCTCGACGGTCCCCTCTACGGCGTCCCGTCGGACCGCTTCGGCGCGCGGCTGCGGCTCCACCGGTCCCGCCTCGGCGGCCTGCTCGAACCGTTCGCCGAGGCGGAGGTGCGCCACACCATGCGCATGGACCGGATCCAGCCGGGAGCCTACCTCCCGGCACCTCCGCCCGACGCGTACACCCTCACCGACCTCCGCTTCGGCGGCGAGGTCATCATCAACGGAAATCCGCTCCGGCTTTCGCTAGGCGTCAACAACCTCTTCGACGTCCGTTACCGCGACATCCTGAGCCGCTTCCGATTCTTCATCGACGAGCCCGGGCGCAACGTCACGTTCCGCGTGACTGTGCCCTTCGGCAGTGTCGACGTGTAACCCGAAACCCCCGCCGCATCCCGCGGCATCCATCCACACCCCCACACCATGTATCGCATTCCAACCCTCTTGGCGCTCGCCTTCGCGCTGACCCTCACCGCCTGTGACTCCGGCGCCGAAGGCAACGAGCAGGAGCTCATCACCGAGGTCACTGTCACCCTCGCCAACACCACTAACGCCTCGGACACCATCACCATCGTCGCGAGCGATTCGGACGGCGACGGCGCCGGAATCACGTTCTCGCCCGCCCGCGTCACCCTCACGCCGGGCGCGACCTACACCGGGTCGGTCGAGCTTCGCGACACTATCAACGGTGAGGACATCACCGAGGAGATCGAGGAGGAGGCCGAGGAGCACCTCTTCAGCTACTCCGTCTCGCCTTCGACGGCAGGTGCGGTGACCATCACGGACACCGAGAGCGACTACGTCATGGGTGACGAGAACGGCGGCGACTTCCTCGTCGGGCTCGACTTCCAGTTCACGGTGGCCGGAGGCGCGAGCGGCAACGGCACGCTCAACGCCATCCTCTACCACTTCGACGACGAGCCGAAGACGGGCAGCGCTGTCACCAGCGACGAGATCGACATCGACATCGACTTCCCGGTCGAGTTCGCCACGGTGACGACGGCCAACTAGCCGTCGTCTCGCACGCATCTCGCGTTCGCACGAGCGGTGTCTGCGGCTGGGTCTTCGGGCTCGGCTGCGGGCGCCGTTTCTTCGTTTCCAGACCTCTTTGATGGGTCGGCCTCTTCCCGCACCAACCGCCGTACTCCTCATCGCCTCTCCCTTCTGGAGGCGATCTCCACCGGCCGAATCGGGACCGCGCGCGGATCGGCCCTTCCCACCTTGGCACGCTCACCGAGGCGGGACGCATCCGCGTTTTCAGTTTCACGACGGCTCCGCTTGGCCGCCTCTGGGGGCCTCTCTACTTTGCGAGTGCCCCTATAGCTCAGTTGGTTAGAGCAGCGGACTCTTAATCCGCGTGTCCCAGGTTCGAGTCCTGGTGGGGGCACATCCGAGAGCTCGGGCGTGCGCCCGGGCTTTTTCGCTTCAGGCTAGGTACCTCGCATGAGAGTCGCCTGAGAACAGCTCCGCCTCGGTACGTCCGTAGACCCACCGAGGCGGACACAGCAACGCCCCGCTTCACCTAATGAAACGGGGCGTTTGTCATCGTCCGGCGTCCAGAGTCAGCCGGTTGATCGCCGCATCTCCAGCAGCACATCCGGGCGCGTCGCCGCGAGCGCGATGAGCCGCTTGGCCGGGCCTCGCGGCTGGCGGCGTCCCAACTCCCAGTTGCGGACTGTCGCCAGCTTGACGCCGAGGAGATCGGCGAAGCCCTCATGTGTCTGGCGCAGGGTCTCGCGGATGACTGTTACGTCCTCCGTCTCCTCGGAGCGAGCCTCCCCGAGATGCCAGGCGGGCTCTCCCGCCTCGTGGACCTCTGTGAGGATGCGGCCATCGTAGACCACCTCGCGCGGAGCCTGCTGTCCGTCGTTCAGGATGCCGTCCAGTTCGTCGGCCACGGAGTCTGGCGCGAAGGCAGTGGACTTGCTCGCCGAGGCGAGGTCACCCAGGTAGAATCGGTCTGGCGCCTGATAGGAGTAGCGAACGGTTCGGATACCGCCGCGCTTGCTGCCGCCCCGGTCGGCCCAACGAACCTCGCGCCAGTCGTCGGTTCCCGGGACAGGCTCACCGCTCGTGGGGTATTGGCCGAGGCGGAGGAGCAGCTTGCGGTAGGCCTCATCGGCGAGGCGCTTGGGACGGCGGGTGGCGAAAGGTGAGAGCTCGACGAAGCGGACGGTCATGCAGGATGGGGATGGGGAAACAGACGATGTGTATGCACTGTGTCCGTATCCGTTCACCGATTCTCCCCAAACGTTCAGGACTTCACCGTATGGTCACACCGGGTGCGCCTAGGGGCCCTCGAAATCACGGCCCACGCGAAGGCCGGGACGGCCCGTTGGTAGTGCCGAGTCCTCCCGCCTCGGTCCTCGCATCCGTGCTTCGAGGCAAGACGGACGCTCCGCGAGACGTACGTTGCAGGCTCTCTCCTCCCCGTCATGTCCGGCCGGATGCGCCCCCGCTTCGAATACATCGCGCCATGCCCGGCGGACGCGGCACCTGAGCGCTTGCACGCGGCGCTCGCGAGAGAGGACGCGCCGTGCCGGGGCCGAGTGTTCGGGGGCCATGCTGTGCTCCACGTTCTGCATGACCAGGAGCGTGTCTGGTCGCCGTTCCTCTCGCTAGACATCGTGTGGCATGGGGAGGGCACGCTCGTGCGCGGCCTCTTCGGGCCGAAGCCGTCCATCTGGAGCCTCTTCGTGGCGGCGTACGCCATCTGCGGGTTCGGGGCGCTGTTCGCGGCGGGCTTCGCGTATGTGCAGTGGACGCTGGACCAGCCGCCGTGGGCGCTCTGGCTCGTACTTGTCGCAGCGCTCGGTGCCCTCGCGACGTACGCCTTCGCGCGATACGGCCAGCAGCGGGGCCGTGGCCAGATGGATCTCCTCCGCGGCTTTCTGGACGACGCTCTCGCGACAGGCTGACTCCCTCCGCCTCGGTGCCGAGGCGGGCGACCTCAGAGCCAGAGCACGCGCGTTTGGGTCCCTCCCTTCTCCGCGCAGGTAGTCAGGCGCAGATCGCGACCGGCCAGAGTCTGAGCCAGTCCGGCTGGGCGGTACTCTCGGGGGAAGAGGCGTCCGGTCGACGCATCGCCGAGGTGTGTGATGTCCTCGTCATCGCGGTCGAAGCCGCCCTTGAGGTACGTGATCTCGCGGCCTACATCGAGGACGAAGTAGCGCGCGTCTCTCTCGGTGGCCTCGCGGACGCTCCTCACGGTCACGGGTTCGTGCTGCTGGCGGCATCCGCTGAGGACCGGGTCTACCCTGCGAGATTCCGCCCGCCGGTCGGAGAGCCACCCGTTGGGCCCATCCTGGGAATGCCGCTCGCGCTGGAACGACTCCAAGAGACGCCGGGCCCGAACCGGGAGACGGGAATACGGACGCATCCCGCGAGAGGTGAGCGTGAACGGTCGGCCGACGAAGTAGTACCCGATCCCGCGCTGCCCCGACGGATCGGGGCTGTTGGCCCACGTCGTCGCCCAGAACACGAGGCGGTCCCCATCGTGACCGAAGCTGCCACCCGTGGCGCTCGCGTCGCGGAGTTGGAAGGTGTAGGCTGGAGTTCTCGCCCCCTGCGGCAGAACGCGACCGATCCAGGTCGAGATGGCGATGCCGTTGGAAACCGCGATGCGCTCCAGGATCACGAGGTCTCGCTCACCATCGCGATCCAGATCGGAAGAGAACGCTCCGAACCCTCCGGCCTGGACGCTATTTGGCGTCTCCCATCGCGTGACCTCGCGTCCGTCCCGTGAAACCACCAAATGGGCGGCGCCGTCTTCCACGATGCGGCAGACACGGATGGCATCGTGCGAGGTACATAGCCGCCTCCACTCGCCCGTAGGCTCCGGGAAGGTGACGAGAGGCTGGGCTGCTACGCTGGTAGTGGCAGAGGTCAGGAGGAGAAGCAGGACTGTGCGCACGAGACCGAGAGATGAGACGAGGGAGGAACGGGCCTCACTCCCCATTCTGCATCCCAAGAACAGGGGAGGGGTCAACCTGCCAGAAGGCGCCTCAGCAGTCGGATCTGGCCCGCGTGGTAGACATCGTGCGCGGCGGCACCTCGGATCAGCGCCTCGAAGGTGTAGGCGTCGTACGCCACCTCGTCCAGCCGCGCGGGGTCGAAGACTCGGACCGCTTCGGTGAGCCGCTGGTGCCACCTCGCGAGGGTCTCGAGATCGGCATCGAGGCGGGCGCCCTCGGCGGGGCGCTCGAAGAAGTTGGAGCCCGGCTCGGAGAACCGCTCCGGCGGCTCCTTCGCGACGTATCGCAGCACTCGGTACTTCCAGTACGCCGCGTGGACGGCCAGTTCCCAGGCGTTGTGCCGCCCCACGCCCGGTCGCCAGACAGCCTGCTCTTCGCTCAAGCCTCGGAGCGCGCCCGTGAGCGTCGGGCCGTGCCAGGCGGGACCGCCGTACGCCTCGTCCAGATTGCGCGCGAGACTCTCGAGACAGAGATCGTTCATGATGCGAACCTACACCGCGCCGCCTCCGTGGAATCCGAGTCCCCCGCCTCGGCACCGAGGCGGACCCACCCGGCCTCCCGACTCGTGCCTGACTCCGCCCTCGCCGCCGCCCAGACCGCTGGCCTTTCGGACACCCACGCCCGCCGCACCGCCCTCGCGGAACGCCTCGTCCTCCAGGTCGCGAGGGAGCGCTATGGCGACGGCCCCGCCGACCTCGCGGCCCATCTCCTCCGCCAGTCTCGCGAGGCGAACAACCTCGACGCGCTCGCAGACGCCCTGCGCGAGACGGACACCGACGAGATCGCGGGCGTCCTCCGCACGCTAACCGCCTACTTCCACCTCGTCAACAAGGCGGAGCAGTTGGAGATCCTCCGCATCAACCGCGAGCGGGCGCGGGTCGCCACACCCGAGACTCCGCGCAAGGAGTCGCTCGCACACGCCGTGCACCGCCTCAAGGCGATGGGGGCCAGCCGCGAGGAAGCGCTCGCCCATATCGCCGCGCTGGACATTCGCCCGACACTCACAGCGCATCCCACCGAGGCGCGCCGCCGCACCATTCTCCTCCACCAGGGCGAGACTGCCGCCCTCCTAGACCGTCTCGGCGAGGACGACCTTGCCCCCGCCGAGCGCGACCGCACCGAGCGCGAGGCGCTGGACCGCCTCCGCCTCCTCCTCACCACCGATGAGGTCCGCACCAACAAAGTCACGGTGGAAGACGAGGTCCGCAACGGCCTCTACTTCGTCGCGACGACCATTTGGGACGTGGTGCCGGAGATTCACCGCGACCTCCGGCGGGCCCTGCGTGAGGCATACGGAGGGGAAGAGGAAGAAGCGAGCGCCCCGCATCCCCCGTTTCTCCGGTACCGCTCGTGGATCGGCGGGGACCGCGACGGCAACCCGTACGTCACGCCGGAAGTCACGCGATGGACGCTCGGCGCTCACCGGGGGGAGGCTCTCCGCCTGCACCTTCGCGCTGTGGAACGGCTGCGCATCGTGCTGAGCGTGAGCGCCCGTCAGGCCGAGGTCCCGCAAGCTCTCCTCGACTCCATCGAGTCCGACCGGCAGACCGTCACACTCGAAAACCGCCGCTGGCGTCAGAACGCCGACGAGCCCATCCGGCTCAAGCTGCTCCTCATCGCCGCCCGCCTCCGCGCCCTCCTCGCGGGCGAGCCGATGGCCTACGACGCCGCCGCCTACCGCGCCGACCTCGCGCTGATCGCGGACGCCCTCCACGCCGCCGGGCTCGGCTCCATCGCGGACGAGGGCGCACTGGCCGACCTCCGCGTCCAGGCCGACGCGTTCGGGTTCCACCTCGCCGCGCTGGACCTCCGCCAGCACAGCGCCGTCCACGAAGAGGCCGTGGCCGCGCTCCTCCAACATGCAGGTGTGGAGACTGACTACGCCCGCCTCGGGGAAGCCGAGCGGGTGGCCGTGCTCACGCGCGAGTTGGAAACCGCCCGTCCCCTCGCGCGCGAAGACGCCGACCTCGGAGAAGCCGCCGCGAGCGTGCTCGGCTCCATGCGCGTCGCTGCCGAGGCGGGCGAGGAGGCCATGGGCCTCTACATCATCTCCATGACCGACGCCGTCAGCGACGTGCTGGAGGTTCTACTCCTCGCGAAAGAGGCCGGGCTCTGGCGCCGCCACGCCGACGGCACCGTCGAGGCGGGCCTGGACGTGGCGCCGCTCTTGGAAACCGTGGCGGACCTGGAGAACGGCGAGGCGCTCCTCGGGCAGCTCTTCGAGCACCCGGTCTACCGCGCCCACCTGCGCGCGCGCGGCGATCTCCAGGAGGTCATGCTCGGGTATTCGGATTCCAACAAAGACGGCGGCTACTGGGCGGCCAACTGGGCGCTCCACAAGGCGCAGGGCTCCGTCGCGAGGGCGTGCAAACAGGCCGGTCTCACACTGCGGCTCTTCCACGGGCGCGGCGGGACTGTGGGTCGCGGCGGCGGTCGGGCGGGGCAAGCTATCCGCGCGATTCCGGCGGCGGCGCAGACCGGCGCGATCCGCTTCACGGAGCAGGGCGAGGTCATCTCGTTCCGCTACGCGCTGCCCGGCATCGCGCACCGCCACCTGGAGCAAATCGTCCACGCCCAGTTGGTGGCGCTGGCGGAGGCTGCCCGGCAGTCCGGCCCCGAGATCACAGCGGAGGCTCACGCACTCATGGAGCGCCTCGCGGATCGGTCCATGCGCGCCTACCGCGACCTCGTGGACGACCCGAAGTTCTGGCCCTGGTACCTCACCGCCACACCCATCGCGCACATCGCGGGGCTCAGCATCGCCAGCCGTCCAGTTTCGCGCAAAGGCGCCGATGCGCTGGACTTCGCGGGCATCCGCGCCATCCCGTGGGTCTTCGCGTGGACGCAGCCGCGCATCACCGCGCCCGGCTGGTTCGGCGCCGGGACCGCCCTCGCGGAGGCTCTCTCCGATGGCGCCCTCGGCGATCTCCGCCAGTTGCACGCGGACTGGCCGTTTTTCCGCGCCGTGGTGAGCAACGCACGGCGCGAGCTAGCGCGGGCTCGGCTTCCCATCGCGCGACGCTACAACGCCCTCGCGGAGGCGGGCGGCACCGACGGCGCGCCGTTCGAGACGGTGGAGGTGGAGGCCAGCAAGACCGAAATGGCGCTGCTTCGCGTCGCCACGCTGGACGCGCTCCTGGAGACGAGCCCCGCCATCGCGGCGACGATCCGCTACCGAAACCCCGCTACCGACGTGCTCAACCTCGCGCAGTTGGAGCTCATGCGCCGCTGGCGCGAGGCGGAAGGCGACGAGACGCGCACAGCGCTCTTCCTCAGCATCAACGGCATCGCGGCGGCCATGCAGAGCACGGGCTGACGGGGTCCGCCTCGGGAGGTCCACGGAGACACCGAGGCGGGCGGACGCAGAGGACGGCGGTCCGCGCACGAACAGGCGCGTGGCCGGGCGAATGCGATGGTCCCTACCGGGAGGAGCCGTCGTATGGAAGAGTGCCCCACCGCACGAACGCCTTCTGTCTTCCTCCCTCCCCATGCTTCGCTCCCTCCTTCTTCTCGCCCTCGCCGGTACCCTCGTCCTCGGCGGGCTGGCCCTCTCCCCCGAGACCAGCAACGCCGCCGTCGTCTCCGCAGGCGCCGACTCTGATCTCGTCGCCACGCTCGGCCTCGGCTGCACCGTCTCTATTCGTGCCACCAACACCGGCAGCCGCGACATCGAGGTGGACCTGACCAACTCGAAGGTGCGGACCCGCACCGGTACCTGGAAGCGCATCGACAAGGTGGCCGGCGCCATCCGAGGTGCCTGCACCGATGACGAGATCACCGTCGAGAACGACGGTGACACCTACAGCGAGTCCTGCAACCTGGACCTGGGCTGCAACACCCGCCGCCGGTACAAATTCGTCGTGGAGCGCAGAGGCAGCCGCGAGACGGTTTACTACCCGAGCGCCCGCGACTGGACGCGCGATGTGCGGATCGACCTCGGCAACCTCAACCGCCACTTCTAGGGGGCCGTCACGTCCACCGAGTCCGGCCCGCTGGGATCTGTCCTGGCGGGCCTCTTTTTGTGCCCGCTCGTTGAGCGACCCGAGAGCCCCCGCATTCTCGGGACGGGCACAATGTCCCGGAAGAGGTACGTTCGCGCGATCCGGTTTTCCCTCTTCCGATGCGACCTCTCCTGATCCTGCTTCTTCTCGTCACTTCAGGACGTGCTCACGCTCAAGAAGCCACGAGTCCTCGCCCCTTTCATTCGGAGCCGGTCTCGTCAGCGTCTCTCCCAGATCTCGTCGCGGACTTGGACCGGGCGCTGAACGTGCCGCCGTACCATCCGCGCGTCTCGCGAGACGGAAACGTGCTACTCGTCGAGTCCACCGTCTGCTCGTGGACGATTCCTGTCCGGTCCACGAGTAGCGTGAGCCCATCGGAACTCAGCGGCGGGAGGCTCGGGCTCGAACTGAGGACAGAGGGGATCCAAAACCTCTGCCGCAACACGAGGCGGCCGTCCGTCGCGATCACGTTCGGGTTCAATGACGAGGTGGAACGCGACGAGGCCATCCGTGCCCTTCGTGCTCTCATCGCGGCATGGCCGGAATCGGTGGCTGAACCAGCGCCAGACCGTCTGCCAGGCGACAGTCCCGCACCGCCCGCGCGCCTCACGGAGCCGGACAGGCCGATCACTCTGCTCTCCTCCACGGGCGAGCACACGGAGCGCGGTCGCCTCGCCACGGACGATGAAGCGTTACCGAGTGGACACCGCATCGACCGGTACACCGTGGAGGTCGGCGCCGGGAACGACCTGACCGTGGACCTCCGCTCGCCGGACTTCGACACGTACCTCGTGCTGTCTCCACCCTCTGGGGACAATCTCACCAACGACGACTGGGACCGCAGCCTGTCGCACTCGCGCATCGAGGTAGAGGGAGCCGCGGCCGGGACGTGGGAGATCGGCGTCCGAGGCTACCTCGCGTCAGCAGAAGGGGACTACGAAATCACCATCGAACGGTCTGAGGCCTCCGGGCCTACGCCTCCCGCGTCCCTGGCCTCTCGCTCGGATCTCGTGGCCGCGTTCGAGCGCGCCATGCGGAAGTCGGTGCACGTCATGCACAGCAGAACCGTTCGCGGGTACCGCGTCACCGAGCACGGAGACGGGATTCGGATCGAGGGCCTTCCCGACTCCGGGTCCTGCGTGACCACCATCGCCATCACGGAAACCCTCTACGCCAGGGTAGAGCAACCTGGCAGGAACGGCGAAGACCGCTTCGCTTTTCGTGGGCCAGGGATCCTCTTGGAAGACGCCCCGGGGAGAGACTGCATCGTCGCAGGGACCTGGCTTCATGACTTGTACAACTTCCCCACGCCCGGTGACCGCGATGCAGCGCTCGCCGCAGCCCGGGACCTCATTCGAGGGTGGAACGGCCCGCCCGGACCCGAGCGGTCATTCGGCGCACGTGCAGAACGCGACCGCCTGATGGAAGGGGACGAGACGCTCGGCGACGGGCGCTACTTCGACCGCTACCCCGTGGAGGTCGTGGCCGGAGATCGTCTGGTCGTGGACCTCCGCTCCACCGACTTCGATCCCTACCTCGACCTCTACCCACCCGCATCGGGGGAGTATTCCAACGACGACTGGAACGGCAGCCGCTCGCACTCGCGCATCGAGGTAGACGTGACTGTTAGCGGGATCTGGGAGATCCGGGTGAGGGGCTACGCTCAGGGCGCGACCGGGGCCTACGACCTCACCATCCAAACAGCGGACAACCCGTAGGGCGCATCATGACCTGGCTCTTACCGAACCGACGGGCACTCGACACACCGCGGTAGATCCCGCCGAGCGCGACTCTCCCGCGATCTCGGGAGGCTCAGAGCGGCGCGAGGCGGTAGGATGCGGTCCATCTCGCCCTGTCGTCATGCGCTCCTCCGTCTTCTTGCTCGCGCTGTTCCTCGCGCCCACCGCCCTCGCACAACAGACCGAGGCCGCTGCGGAGGTGCTCCGCGTCTTCCTCGTTCAAACCGACGACGAGGCCGAACGCTCCTGCCTCCCCGGCTGGATGACCGACTCCGACGGCGACTTCTTCTCGACCGGCAACGATTGCCTCATCTACGGAGGCGCGGGCGTGCTTCTCGCGGCCTCATGCCTCGCAGCCAGTGGCAACGGCGAGACGATCCCCGGGCTCTGTGGCACCTCGCCTGCCCGCTCCGAGATCCCCGACCTCGGCGCCGAGGTGGAGGTCGTCACCCACCGCGAGGCGGCCGACGTGCTTCTCGTAGTGGAGCCTGCGCGGCGTGGCGTCGGGCTGGAGCATCCGCCGCGCGAGCCGACGATTCGGGCCTTCGACGCGAGAACGGGCCGCGCCCTCCCCGGCCATCCACTAGAAGCCGATCCGCTTCAGGAACCAGACGCGCTTCTCTGAAGACGAGTGAGCGGCAGAATAGAAGGAACGGGAACCCGATCCCGGACGGTTGGTGCAACAACTATCCAGTGCCGTGCAGTCGCTCCTCTCGCGCGGCCGTCTCCCTGTTCCACTCCACCCCTCTCCCATGACCTTCTCCCTTCGCGCGCTCGCGCTCGGCGCCATCTCTCTCGGCCTCGCCGCCTGCGCCTCTGAAACCGACACCCCCACACCTCTCGAAGGCGAGACCGACGTCAACGAAGCCGTCGCAGACATCCCCATGGGCACGTACAGCCTGGATGTCCTTCACTCCGAACTGGGCTTCCGCGTCCGCCACCTCGGCATCTCCAACGTGGACGGCACCTTTGAGGACTTCTCCGGCAGCATCACCGTCCCAGAGGATGGCCTCTCCGGCATGAGCGCCACCGTTACCGCCCAGATCGCCTCTATCGAGACCGGCAATGACGACCGCAACGGCCACCTTCGCGGAGACGACTTCTTCGCCGCCGAAGAGCACCCGGAGTTGACCTTCCAGACGACCAGCGTTACCGCGACCGGCGGCGGAGAGTTCGAGATGACGGGCGACCTCACGATGCGTGGCACCACGCTCCCCGTGACGCTCCAGGGCGAGTACCTCGGCACGGCCACCTCACCGCAGGGCGTCCAGAAGATCGGCTTCCAGGCATCCGGTGAGATCAACCGTCAGGACTGGGGCCTCTCGTGGGCACAGACCAACGAGGCGGGTGAGATCATCGTCGCGGACACGGTTACGCTCATGATCAGCGCCCAGGGCGACCTCCAGTCCGCCGAGGCAGAGGAGGCTACGCCGACCGACGCGTAAGCCACTCACGGTCCTCGACCGTCGGGCCGCTCCTGAAAGGGGGTGGCCCGTTTTCTTTGGCATCGCGTTCGGTAGCAGACCTGCCCAGAGATGAGCACTGCGATCTCGAACCCGTTGTCCAGCAAGCACGCTGGGCGTTTCGTTCGTAGTGTGCGGGACCCCACCACGGCCATGCTCGCTACCGTAGACCCGGCGGTCGCTGGCGTGGTGGCCTACGTCGATGCGATTCGCGACGAGATGCGCGCGCTGTGGCCGGTCCCCGGTCCGGTCATGGCCCGGGCGATGCGTCGCTTCCGCGCCGACTGGGCCGCCCACTCCGCCCGGCTCGCCGGCTCCGCGCTCACGCCTCCCGAGGCGAGAGCCCTCCTTCTGTTCGACCGCGTCGCGCCTGCGCACCCGTTCGAGGCGCACGACACCGTCCGCCGTCACGCGCTAGCGACCCAATCTCTGGAGACGCTTGCCGAGGCCGACGATCCGCTACTCGGACCCACCGCGCGAGCCCTCCGCGCCTGTCTGGCTCCCTCCGCCTCGGACGTCGCGCCGCCCGTTCTGGAACTGCCACGCAGCGTTCATCCTATCGCGCGCTCTGCGGATGCTCTCGTCCAGCTGACCAGGGCATGGCAAGGCGTAGAAGCAGCGGCACCCACCGCACGGCTTCTCGCCAGCCTCGTGCTGATGCGCGCGGGCTATCTCCCGGTCCTTTTCCGCGAGGAGCGCGCTGCGGATGGCCGAGACGCGTTGGCCGAGGCCCTCGACAACCACGAGGCCCCGCTCGTTCGTTACGTCGCGGAGGAGCTGGCGGCCACCATGGAGCGTTTCCTCTATCTCCTTCGCGAGGGCGACGACGCGTTTGGCGAGCGCGTGGACGCACTGGCAGGGCGCGTCCAGACCGCCCGTGAGACACGGGGCTTCGGCGCCACCTCGCCCCTCGCGCCGTTCGTGGACGAGGTCCTGCTTCCACTGGACGCCGCCGTTTCCGAGGCGGTCGAGGCGTTCTGCCCACGCCTGTTCGCGGCGTGTCGCTCGCGCGGGGCCGTCCGCCTCGCCTCAGGAATCCACATCCGCGGCGGCATCCGCGCCTTCCGCGAGACGGCCTGGACGCCCAGCCTCCGCCGCTACACCGGCCGCTGGACGCTCACACGACACGCCCTCGCGCCTCGCGCCGAGGTCCACATCCAGATGCGTGCAGAGATCGACGGCGACCGCTTTCGTGTCTCGTTCTCCTCCGCTGGCGGGCCTGTCGGCTCGCTCGATGGTAGGCTGCAGCACCTTCCCGGAGAGGGTGCCCTCCGCGAGGCGATGGACGCCGTCCGTGCCCGCCTCGTGACCGAGGTGGAAGCCATCGGTAGCTCCGGGAGTAACAGGCGATAACGTACGGGTCGGTCCACGCTCGCACCGAGGTGAACGGGAAGTGGAGGGCATAGCTCTCCACCAAACCTTCGCCCCGGTGGCGCGGCCCGTTCACGAGACCAGAGCGCGTGCCGGGCTAGCTTCTCAGTCCCGGATTCTGACCCTCCTTTCCGACCCCACGATGGCGACCTCCACCGCTCCTGCCCGCACCACGACGGGCGACGTTCTCCAGGTCATCGGCCCCGTCGTCGACTGCGAGTTCCCCGCCGACGCCGTCCCCGAGATCCTCGACGCGCTCCACATCGACCGTGAGGGCGGCACGCTCGTTCTCGAAGTGCAGCAGCACCTCGGCGAGAACCGCGTCCGCACCATCGCGATGGACTCCACCGACGGCCTCACGCGTGGCACGACAGTGACCAACACCGGTGGCCCCATCGCGATGCCGACCGGCGAGGCCATTCGCGGCCGTCTGTTCAACGTCGTCGGCGAGCCTATCGATGGCCTCCCCACGCCGAAGGCGACTGGCACGCGCGCCATCCACCAGGATCCGCCTCCGTACGAGGAGCTCGCGACCTCGGTCGAGATGTTCGAGACCGGCATCAAGGTCATCGACCTCATCCAGCCCTACGCGCGAGGCGGCAAGATTGGCCTCTTCGGCGGCGCGGGTGTCGGCAAGACGGTGCTCATCCAGGAGCTCATCAACAACATCGCCAAGGCGCACGACGGCATGTCCGTGTTCGCAGGCGTCGGGGAGCGCACCCGCGAGGGCAACGACCTCCTCCGCGAGATGCTGGAGTCCGGCATCATCCAGTACGGCGAGGCGTTCATGCACGCCATGGAAGAGGGCGGCTGGGACCTCAGCAAGGTGGACCTCGAGAAGCTCCAGGAGAGCCAGGCCACCTTCGTCTTCGGCCAGATGAACGAGCCCCCCGGAGCCCGCGCTCGCGTGGCCCTCGCCGGTCTGACCCTCGCGGAGTACTTCCGTAACCAGGGCGGCCGCGACGTGCTCTTCTTCGTGGACAACATCTTCCGCTTCACGCAGGCTGGCTCCGAGGTCTCCGCGCTTCTCGGCCGCATGCCGAGCGCCGTGGGCTACCAGCCGACCCTCGCGACGGAGATGGGCGTCATGCAGGAGCGCATCACCTCCACCAAGTCCGGCGCCGTGACCTCGGTGCAGGCCGTCTACGTCCCGGCGGACGACCTCACGGACCCCGCCCCGGCCACCACCTTCGCCCACCTCGACGCCACGACGGTGCTCTCGCGCCAGATCGCGTCCCTCGGCATCTACCCCGCCATCGACCCGCTCGACTCCACGTCGCGCATCCTGACCGAGGAGGTCGTCGGCGAGGAGCACTACAAGGTGGCACAGGACACGAAGATGCTCCTCCAGCGCAACAAGGAGCTGCAGGACATCATCGCGATCCTCGGCATGGACGAGCTCTCGGACGAGGACAAGCAGGTCGTGAACCGCGCGCGCCGCGTGCAGCGCTTCATGAGCCAGCCGTTCTTCGTCGCGGAGCAGTTCACCGGCAACTCCGGCAAGTACGTCAAGGTGGACGACACCGTGCGCGGCTTCAAGATGATCCTCGACGGTGAGCTCGATCACCTGCCCGAGGGCGCGTTCCTCTACAAGGGCGCCATCGAGGAGGTCATCGAGGCCGGCGAGAAGATGCTGGCGGAGGCGTAGCCTCCGAGGGACTGGGGACTAGCGAACGGGGACTCCCCTACCGCCCCCCAGTCCCGAGTCCCCAATCCCCAGGTCCCATGCCTACCAACCTCCTCGTCGAAATTGTCTCGCCGGACCGGACCGCGTATCGCGGCGAAGCCATTCGCTTCCGCGCCCCCGGCGTGGAGGGTGCCTTCGAGATCCTTCGAGGGCACGCCCCTATGCTGGCTGCCACCGAGGTGGGGCAGACCGTCGTGACGACGCCGAGCGGCGAGCGCGTGACCGTCGCCACCAGCGGCGGCTTCGTGGAAGTGCTCGATAACCGTGTCATCATGCTCGCCGAGACCGCAGAGCCCGCCTCGGACATCGACACGTCTCGCGCGCAGGTTGCCGAGGAGCGCGCCCGTCAGCGTCTCGCCGAGGCCACAGCCGAGGAGCGCGAGGCCGCCAAGGCGGACCTCGACCGCGCGCGCAACCGCCTCCGCACCTCGATGGGCACGGTCTAGCTACCCGACTTCCTCCGCCACGGTCCCTCCACGGACTGCCCGAGGCCGACAGACTCAAGCGCCTGGTCTTCGCGAAGGAAACCGGGCGCTTTTCGTTTGACCGCGCTCAGCCGCTGAGAACCTTAAACGCTCGCTCGCGCCCGTGCGCCATCGCGTTCAGGATCCAGATGACCGCGAGGTGATCCAGGTGAGCGGAGCGGTCGATTCCGCCTAGGTCGAACGTCTCCCAGCCGAAGTCACGCGCGATCTCTGCGGCGGTGGCCTTCGCCTCCGCACTGTCCCCCGCGAGAAACATCGAAGGCGGTCCACCTAGGAGGTTTGGGTTCACCATGAGACCCGCCCCAACAGTGTTGAACGCCTTGACGACATGCGCACCGGGAAGCCACCGCTGTACAAGCGTACCGCTCGCCTCGGAGACCGCGAGCCGAGGCGTGCCATCGGAAAAATCCAGTGGGTTGGTAGCGTCCAGGATCACCTTACCCGCGAAATGCTCGGGGCCTGCGGCACGGATCGTGTCCTCGGTGCCTTCCCACGCTGTTGCGAGGACGAGCAGGTCGCCCGCCTCGGCGGCCTTCGCAAAGGAGACGACCGCCACGTCGCCCTCACACTCTGCCTCCCACTGGCGATGCTTGGGAGCGTCGGGTACACGTGAGGAGGCGAGGACCGTATGGCCTCGCGAGGCAAACCCACGTCCGAGGGCTTTTCCGACGGCGCCGGAGCCGAGGATGCCGACTGTCATGAGAGTTCAGGAGATGGAACCGGAAGGTAGGGAGGATGCGCGGATCGTCTGGGCGTCTGTGGCAACAGTCTTCACGCGATGCCCACCGCGCTGGGGGCTCCGGCGTGTACATTGGTCGTGTCTGGGTTGAGCGCGCTCTGCAACCGCCGCCCTCCCGCAGAGCGCACCATGCTCCCCAGACCTCGAGCGTCCGACAGCCCCCCCTGTCGGACGCTCTCTTTTTTTGCGTTCTCGCGAAGGCGTCTCGGGCCAGCATGAGAAAGCAACTCGCGTCGCACGGCCTCGTAGGGAGCCGTACGTTTCAGCGAGTCACCCTCCTACTATGGAACCCACTGCCCGCCCCTCGACCGCTCGCCCGGAGGAGTTCGACGAGTTCGACACCCTTGGCCGCGAGTTCGACGATGAACTCTACGACCCTTCTAGCGACGAGCGCACGCTTGCCCTCCTCGGGCACCTTCTGCCTCTCATCGGGTTCGGCTTCCTCGCGCCGTTGGTGATTTACCTCGTCAAGCGCAACGACTCCGGGTTCGTCGCCGATCAGGCAAAGGAGGCACTGAACTTCCAGATCACGCTCTTCCTCGCGTTCCTGGCCTGCATCCCCTTGATGATCGTGCTGATCGGGTTCGTCCTTCTTCCGGTCATCGGGCTTAGTGCTGTCGTTCTCGGCATCATCGCGGCGATCAAGGCCAACGACGGCGAGTGGTACCAGTACCCGTTCACGCTCCGGCTGATCAAGTAGGCTGGATCGGCCTCCGCTCTCGCGCCCGGTTCCTGATGGGGAGCCGGGCGCGCTGCGTTCGGGTAGGTTGCGACCCTGCCCGCCTCGGTGCCCTCGCGAGGATGCTCACGCTGTTCCCGAGGCGGGGAATCTCTCGCTGCCCATGCTCATCTCTGAAATCCCCACGCCCGCGCTCCTCGTGGACCGCGCCCGCCTTCATGCCAACCTTGACGCCATGCAGGCCCGCGCCGACGCGATGGAGGTCGCCCTGCGGCCCCACGCGAAGACGCACAAGTGCCTCGAGATCGCACGGCTGCAACGCGAGCGCGGTGCGAGAGGGCTGACCGTCGCCACAGTGGATGAGGCCGAGGCGTTCGCGGCGGCGGGGTTCGACGATATCCGCCTCGCGACGCCCGTGGTGGGGCCAGGCAAGCTGGAGCGGCTGCGGGCGCTCGTGGAAGGCGGCACGCGCATCTCGTTCACCGTCGACACGCAGGATGGCGCCCGCCTCGCGGCCGGGGCCTTCGAGGGCGCGAGCGTGGGCGTGCTGATCGAGATCGATACGGGGTATGGGCGCTGCGGTGTGCACTGGAGCGAGACCGAGCGCATCGTGGCGCTAGCCGAGACCGTCTGCCAGTCCTCCGGGCTCTCGCTCCTCGGCCTCCTCTCGCACGGCGGCGACAGCTACGCCGGGCCGCGCGAGGACGAATCGCGCGGGGACGCTCTCCGCCGCGTCATGGACGCCGAGCGCGACCGTGTCCTCGGGGTGGCCGCCGCGCTCGCCGAGGCGGGCCACCTGGATCCGGCCACGGCGGAACTCTCGGTTGGCTCCACGCCGGGCGTGGCGCACTTCACCAACGCCGAGCACGCGGGCTTCCGCATCACCGAGATCCGCCCCGGTACCTACGTCTTCCACGACGCCACGCAGGTCGCCCTCGGCGCCGCGCGCCTCCAGGACTGCGCCCTCACCTGCATCGGCACGGTCGTCTCCAAGGAGCGCTTCGACGATGGAACGGAGCGCGTCATCACGGACGCCGGGAAAAAAATCTTGACCTCGGACCGCCGCGCGGGCTCCGAAACGTACGGCACCGTGCTCTACGGCCGCCGCAAGATGATCGCCCACCCGCACGCGCACGTCACGGCGCTGAGCGAAGAACACGGCTGGGTGGATACGCCCGGCGGATCCACCTACGACGTGGGAGATCCTGTGCTGCTCGTGCCCAACCACGCATGTGTCGCCGTCGCCACGCGCCGCCGACTCTACGTGACAGACGGCGACGAGGTGGGCGAGGTCTGGGAGACCGTCGCGCGCTGAGGTCCCCCGCCTCGGTGGTCCCACGGGCCCACAGAGGCAGGATGGGGCTGGGTGCCTCGCAGCGGGACGAACCGGCTGGACGACACCGGACCGTTCCGCTCTGGAAGGCTAAACCCTCAGCGCGCCACCCGGCACGGGGTTGATACGAAGACGGGTGACGCTGCTCCCACTCCTATGACCACTGACTCCAACCCGCGCGACGACACCCTCGTGCTGATCGTCGCGATTCTCGTGATGCTCGCCACGCTCGCGGCGCTCGTGGCGCGGTCCGCCTGGGGCGCATAGGCTCGCTAGCCCCCTCCGCCTCGGTGCGGCCGTGGAGTCACCGAGGCGGGAGGAGGCCGACCCGGGGCCGCGAGGCCCGGCCGTATCTTCGCGGGCGAGAATCACACGCCCGAGAGAACATGGCTGGCCACAACAAATGGTCGAAGATCAAGCGGAAGAAAGGCGTCGCGGACGCGCGGCGCTCCAAGGTCTGGGCCCGCATCACGCGCGATATCATGGTGGCCGCCCGCGATGGCGGCGGCGACCCGAGCATGAACGCCAAACTGGCACTCTCCGTGGACAAGGCGAAGGCGGAGAACATGCCCAAGGACAACATCGAGCGCGCCATCAAGCGTGGCACGGGGGAAATCGCGGGCGCGGACTACGAGGAACTCTCCTACGAGGGCTACGGCCCGCACGGCATCGCCATCTTCGTGGAGACGCTGACCGACAACACCAACCGCACCGTGGCTGACATGCGGAGCCTCTTCTCGAAGGCGGGCGGCAACCTCGGCACCACTGGATCCGTCGCGTTCCTCTTCGATCAGAAGGCCATCTTTGAGATCCCCGCCGTGCCGGAGGAGGGCGAGGCGCTCACCGAGGAGGACCTGTTCCTCCTCGTCGCCGATGCGGGTGCAGAGGACCTCCGTCGCGAGGACGACACGTTCATCGTGGAAGCTCCCGTCGAGTCTTTCGGAGACGTGCAGAGCGCCCTCGCGGAGGCGGACATCGAGCCCTCCGAGGCCGGTCTGCAGCAACTCCCCACTACCACGACGGCCCTCGCCCCCGCCGACGCCGCTAAGGTCCTCCGCCTCCTCGACCAACTCGACGACCACCAGGACGTCCAGGCCGTCTATTCCACCCTGGAGATGGACGACGAGACACTCGCTTCGCTCGCATGAGGGGGATGCGGGAAGGGGGAAGAGGGAAATGACCCCTTCGCCCTTCGCCCTTGCCCCTTCCCTCTGTCCATGATCGTCCTTGGCGTTGACCCCGGCACGCGGCACACCGGCCTCGGGACGGTAGAGGTCGTCGGCTCGCGCGAGCGGGCGCTGGAAGCCCGGACGGTGAGTATGCCCAGCGATATGGACCACGCCCTCCGCATCCAGCGGATCTACGAGGGCGTGCTGGAGGCCATCGACGCGCACCACCCGGACGAGCTGGCGGTGGAGCTGCCATTCATGGGCAAGAACGCGCAGTCCATGCTCAAGCTGGGCCGCGCACAGGCCGCCGTGATGCTGGCCGCAATGCACCGCGAGGTACCCGTCGCGCAGTACGCGCCCGCCGAGGTCAAGAAGGCGCTCGTGGGCAACGGCCGCGCGAGCAAGACCCAAGTCGGCTTCATGGTGCGGACGCGGCTGGGCCTGAAGGAGACGCCCCAGGAAGACGCCGCCGACGCGCTGGCGGTCGCGCTCTGCCATGCCGCGCGACGGCCGGGCGTGCCCGCCTCGGGCGCTGCGCCGGGTGGGTCCGCGAGCCGACCGAGGCCGACTGGTGCCACCAAGTCCTGGGCGGATTTCATCGCGCAGAACCCCGACCGCATCCGGTAAGGCGATAAAAAAACCGGTCGCCTCCACTCGGGAAGCGACCGGTCGGCCTCGGGTCGTCCATGGAAAGACCGAGGCGGGCGGGGCTAGAGCAGCTCGCCGGTCACGGGGTCGGCGTCATAGACCCTGTCACCGACAGCGATGCGGGCACGGCGCTCGGCCTCATTCGGGAACGTGACCGTGAACTCGCGCTCCACCTCACGGGTGCGGGTGTCGCCGTTCGGCGCGGTGGCCGTGACCGTCGCGGTGTAGACGCCGGATAGAGTGCCGGAGACGGCGCCCGCCCACCGGTCGCGACGGCCGCGCGGACCCGTGATGTCCTCCATCGTGAGAGAGAGGTCAAAGTCCACCTCGCGCTGGGCCTCGCCGCGACCGAAGACGGTGTGGATGCCATCGCGGTCGTACGTGCCGTTGACGGTGACGAGGTCTTCGCCTGCGGTCTCGATGGTGATGCTCGATGTCAGCGATTCCAGGACGGCGGAGGCGCGAGGCGTGAGGTGCGTGCCGGTGCCAGAGAGAAGGTCGTGCTCGATGGTGGTAGCACCTCGCGCGCCTTCCTGTGGATTGCCGTCCGCGTCGAGGAAGCGCCAGGTGGCCTCGCGGGCGAAGGCGTGGTAGAAGCGGCCGTCCGGGTTGCCGCGCTCGCACGCGATGGAGACGTTCCAGGTGCCGGAGTCATCGTACGTGCGGGAGGCGTCGCAGCCGGGGCGATCCGGCATGTCGTCGCCATCGCCGGAGAGGCTAGCGTCGGTGCCGAGGGCGACCGACATGGAAGCGGCGTCGTCCAGCGCGCCGCCCGCGTCGAGGGCAACGGCCTCAGCGATGGCACCGGCGGCGTCTTCTAGGTCCTCAGCCGTCGCGGAAGAGGAGGTGTCGCCGACGGCATCGCAGCCCGTCAGGACGAGGGCGAGAGCCAAGGCGGGAAGAAAGAGAAAGCGGGGGGTCATGGCAGGAGGGGTTGTGGGCCGGTGCCAGTGTATCGGCTCCACCGGGGTCCATCTGTCACGGACCTGTCGCGAATCGCCGGAAGAGGGATCGCCATTCCACCACGAGGCCACGATCAGCGGCCGGTTCCGTCACGAGCGCGAGCGCTGGCGCCGCGCCTCGGCGGTATCGGCCTCGGGATCCGGGAGCGCGTCGAGGTCGAGGAGCGGCCGGTCCGTCTCCGTCGCGATGACCTCCAGCGCCTCAATGCGCTTGCGGAGCTTGGCGCGGTCGCGCTCGGCATCCTCCAGTTCGGCGCCGAGCGTCGCGAGGTCGACGCGGAGCTCGTGGAGGGCGGCTTCGTCGGCGGGGTCGCCGCCGCGCGCGAGGTTCTTGGAGACCTGGATCGCGGCCCAGGCCAGGATGGCCGCAATCGGGACGAGGAAGGGCATGAACTCGACGCCCATGTGCAAAGAGGGTGGGTGTGACGGGAACGTACGGCGAGCGGGAGCGCTCGGGTGCGTCCGCCTCGGCACGCCCACGGACCCACCGAGGCGAGCACCCTCACGCGTCACGCCGTCACGTATCACTCCACCCAGATCGTCTTCTCGTTCACGAACGAGCGGATGCCCTGTCGCGCCAACTCGCGCCCCACGCCGGAGCGCCCGATCCCGCCGAAGGGCAGCGCCGGATGGCTCTTCGTCATCTCATTGACGAAGCACGCGCCTGAGCGCATCCCGCGCGCGAAGCGCTCGCCCCGCTGGCGGTCCCCGGTGAAGACGGCCCCGCCGAGCCCGAACGGCGTCGCGTTGGCGAGGCGCAGCGCGTCCGCCTCGTCCTCCGCCACCGTGAGCGCAGCGACGGGCCCAAAGAGTTCTTCGCGGAACGGCAGCATGTGCTCCGTCACGCCGGTCATGACGGTCGCCGGGTAGTACCAGCCCGCGCGGTCCGGGACCTCGCCGCTGAGGTGGACCGTCGCGCCCTCGCGCTCCAAGCGCTGCACCTGATCGTGGAGCCCGTCGCGGAGGTCCTCGCGCGCGAGGGGGCCGAGGTCGGTGGCGTCGTCGGCCGGGTCGCCGAGGGTGAGCGCGGCCATAGCCTCGGTGAATCGCTCCGTGAAGGTGTCGGCGATAGCGCGGTGGAGGATGAACCGCTTCGCGGCGATGCAGGACTGGCCGTTGTTCTGCGTCCGCGAGGCGACGCCGATCTCCACGGCGCGGTCCAGGTCCGCATCGTCCAGCACGACGAACGCGTCCGACCCGCCGAGTTCCAGCACACACGGCTTGAGTGCTGCGCCCGCTTGTCCGCCCACCGCGCGGCCCGCGCGCTCGCTCCCGGTCAGCGAGACGCCCGCGATCCGGTCGTCCGCGATGATGCTCTCCACCTGCTCCACCTTCACGACGAGGTGCTGAAACACGCCCGGCTCGAACCCCGACTCGCGGAAGAGATCGGCCATCGCCTCGCCGCAGCCGAGGACGTTCTCGGCGTGCTTGAGAACGGCCACGTTGCCCGCCAGCACGGCGGGGACGGCGAACCGGAAGGCCTGCCAGTGGGGGAAATTCCACGGCATGATGCCGAGGATGGCGCCTAGCGGCTCGAACGCGACGAATGAGCGCGTGGCCTCGGTCTCGACCGCTTCGTCCGCTAGCCAGCCGGGGCCGTGCTCGGCGTAGAACCGACAGAGCCATGCGCATTTCCCGATCTCGGCACGAGCCTGAGTGAGGGGCTTCCCCATCTCGCGCGTCATCAGCGCAGCGTGCTCTTCCTTGTTCTTTTCCAGCGCATCCGCGAGAGCGCGCAGTCGGTCCACGCGCTCCCCGAGGCGGGAGGAGCGGTGCCGCTGAAAGGTGTCGGCGGCGGTCTGGAGGGCGCGGTCCACGTCCGCCTCGGTGGCCGCCTGGAAGGACTGAAGCTCGGCCTCGGTGGCGGGATTCTGCGTGGTGAACGCGGGCATGGTGATGTGGAGAGAGGGGGAATCGGACGGGACGGGACGGGCAGGGATCCATCGTGGCTTGCCCTCGGCCCGCACGTTGGGGACATTGCGGCCCCTGGCAAGCCGTGCCTATTCCGCGTTTGAGACTCTAGACGTGTCCGACACCTCCCGCCGAGGCTCGCGCCTCCTCCGCTCGTGGACGGGCGCCGCCCGTAGTGCGGTCGCCGGAGCGCTTCGCGTGCCCGCCCGGCCGCTGCGCAAGGGCCTTGACCGCTTTCGCCAGCGCAGCGGGAGTGCTACGGCGGATGCGTCGGCGAGCTTCGGTGTGCGCCGGGTGGAGATCGAGCGGCTCGTCGGGATGCCCGTCGGCGACCTGGAACTGTACGAGCACGCGCTCCGGCACCGGTCCATCTTCCGGGGTCAATCCACCGATGGCACCGAGAGCAACGAGCGCCTGGAGTTCCTCGGTGACGCCGTCCTGGGCGCGGCGGTGGCGGAGCGCCTCTACCGCCGCTTCCCGGAGCGCGACGAGGGGTTCCTCACGCGGACTCGCGCCAACCTCGTCAACGGCAAGACCCTCGCGCGCTTCGCCGAAGCCATCGGTCTGGGCAAACTCGTGTTGCTCTCGCCTAACATGGAGGCCTCCGGCGGCCGCACCACACCGACCATCCTCGCGGACGCCTTCGAGGCCATCGTGGGAGCGGTGTACCTGGACCAGGGCTTCGCGGAGGCGCGCGCCTTCGTCAACCGCGTGCTGGAGAAGTGCGTGGACCTGGACGCCGCCGCTGAGCAGCGGACCAACTACAAGAGCCAACTCCTGGAGTTTGTGCAGGCCCGCGCGATGGGCCAGCCGACCTATGAGGTCGTCGCGGAGGAAGGCCCGAGCCACGACCGCACCTTCACGGTGGAGGCACTGGTGGATGGCATCGCGCGAGGGCGCGGAGAGGCCGGATCCAAGAAGCAGGCGGAGCAACGGGCCGCTCGCGAGGCGCTCACCGTTCTGCGCGATGGAGCCTCGGCCGGAGGCGACATGGCGCCCGGCCCCGCCACACTTGCGCCGGAACCCGCCGCGCCGGAGAAGACCATCGGGCCCGGGGGGCAGTAGGCAGCGGATTCGGTTCAGAGACCGCCTGCCCCCCCTCCGCCTCGGCACCGAGGCGGGCAGAGCCGCAAGGCGAGCCCGCGCCTATCCGGTGTACACTGAGGCCATGCGCGTGCTTCTCCTCGTCCCGCTCGTCGTCCTCGTGGGCTGCACCAGCAGCGGTCGTCTGGCGGAGACCGAGCCGCGCGAGTTGGTCGTCCTCGTGCACGGGATGGGCCGCACCCAATTCTCCATGGTGTCCCTCCAGGTCCGCCTGAACCGCGCGGGCTACCGGACACTCAACGTCGGCTACAGCAGCTTCGGGCCGGACATCGCCGACATCGCGGAGGACGTAGGCGAAGCGGTGAGCGAGGCCGTAGAGCGCCACCACGCGCCGCGCGTCCACTTCGTGACGCACAGCCTCGGCGGGATCGTCGTGCGCTATCTCGCGGAGACGGACCCGCCCTCGCGGATGGGCCGCGTGGTCATGCTCGCGCCGCCCAATCAGGGCTCCCACGAGGCCGACCGGTTTTCCACCACGGTCGGATGGCTGCTCCGGCCCATGCACGAACTCCGCACAGAGGCCAGCACCATCGCGCGGCTGGGCCCGATGGAGGGCGTGGAGGTCGCCGTCATCGCAGGCGACCGCGACGGGAAGGTGACGGTCGAGGAGAGTCGCCTGGAGGGCGCCGAGCACGTCGTCGTCCGCTCCGGGCACACGTTCATCATGGCGAAGCCATCCGTCGCGCGGACGACGGCCTGCTTCTTCCAAACGGGCGCGATGGACGAGTGCACAGAGGGAACGGTCGCCGACGAGCCGTAGGGCAGCCCCTCCCGCCTCGGCACCGAGGCGGAGGGAGTCAGGAGCCGACCGCTCTCCGCCGGTAGCTTCGCGCCATGCCCGATCTCCTTCCCCTCGGCCTCGTCGGCCCGCGCGATGCGGCTGTCCCCGCAGGCACCCGGCTGGCGGGCGTCGTCGGCGAGACGACGGAGGCCACGGCGGAGTGGGCACGAGATACCGGCGCACCGCCCTTCGCGACCGTCGGAGACCTCGCGCGAGAGGTGCAGGTCGTGGCCGTCGAGAGCAAGGCCGCAGTGCGCGCTCGCGACGTGCGAGAGGCCATCGAGCACGGGGCGCACGTGTTCGCTGCGTGGCCGCCCGCCGCGAGCGTCGCGGAGGCAGAGGCTCTCGCCTCGCGGGCCGAGGAGGCAGGTGCGGAGGTCGCCGTGGAGCGCCCGCTCCCGGTGGATGCCCTCGTGGCCGCACGTCCCGCCGGATGGTCCGCTCGCCTCGTCGCGCTCGACCTCGCAGGCGCCACCCCCACCGAGGGACTCGATCTCCCGTGGCCTCGCCGTATCGCGGGCGCGCTGGATGCCGTGATGGCCCTCGTCCGCTCCGACGCCGTCGCTCGTCTGGAGAGCCACGCCGACCGCGAGGACCACCAGATCCGATCCGTCCTCGCGAGCCTGCGGTTCGGCTCCGGCGCCTACGCTCACCTCGGCGTGCGCGAGGAGGCGGAGGGCTGGCCGCCGAGCGTCCGGCTGGCCGCGAGTGGCGGCGGTGTGCGGCTGAGCGCGCGCTCGCTTCGAGGACCCGTCTGCATCGAGGGCGCCGCGCCCGTTCCCGAGCCCGAGACGACCGGCCTCGCGGCGTTCGTGACGGCGGTGCAACGCGGCCGGGTGCCCACCAGCGGTCCCGGTGCCCTCGCCCTCGCCGATGCCGTCGCGCTGATGCGGCTGACGGAGCAGTTCCTGGCAGCGCTGCGCTGATCGCTCGTGGGGAGCCGTGGCGAGAGGGATGCACGGCCCTCAACCACCCACAGCCTCCGCAGGGAAATCGAAGACGGGCCTCCCGCTCGCCCTCAACTTTCGACTCTCGCCCTCACGATGATCCGCCTTCCCTTCGAGTCCATCCTCCGCCGCATCGGCACCACTGCCGACGCGCTCGGCGTGCGCGCCCACGCCGTGGGCGGGGCCGTGCGCGATGCACTGCTCGGCCGCGAGACGGTCGACCTGGACGTGGTCGCCGTGGACCCCGAGGGCGAGGGACAGGTCGGGATTCGTCTCGCGAAGGCCGTTGCAGAGGCGTTCGGCGCCGCATCCCCGGCGATCTACGCCACCTTCGGCACCGCGGCCGTCACGCTGCGGGTTCCGGGCGATGACTCGGCCCGCCTCGGGACCGAGGCGGAGGGACCCAACGACCAGCAACCGACCACGGACCACCGACTGGTCATCGAGTTCGTCGGCGCGCGGAAGGAGAGTTACCGGCGCGAGAGCCGCAAGCCCCTCGTCGAAGACGGCACGCTGGACGACGACCTCGCACGGCGAGACTTCACCGTCAACGCCCTCGCCGTCTCGCTGGGCGCCGACACGTACGGCGAGGTGGAGGACCCGCACGGCGGCCTCGTGGACCTCCGCGACGGGCTGCTCCGCACGCCGCTGGACCCGCACGCCACCTTCGAGGACGACCCGCTGCGGATGCTCCGCGCCGCACGCTTCGCCGCCCAACTCGGCTTCCGCATCGCGCCGGAGACGCTGGAGGCCATGCGCGAGAGCGCGCACCGCATCGAGATCGTCAGTCAAGAGCGGATCACCGACGAGATCGGCAAGACGCTCGCGAGCCCGCTGCCCTCGCTCGGTTTTTCTGTCCTCCACGAGACGGGCTTGCTGGACCTCGTGCTGCCCGAACTGTCAGCCCTCGCGGGCGTCGAGGCCGTGGGCGGGCACAAGCACAAGGACAACCTCTACCACACGCTGGAGGTGGTGGACAACCTCGCGCTGGCCCAGGCCGAGGCGGACCGCACCGGCGTTCGCGCAGAGGGATACGACCTCTGGCTCCGGTGGGCCGCGCTCTTCCACGACATCGCCAAGCCCGAGACCAAGCGCTTCGCGCCCGGCACTGGCTGGACGTTCCACGGCCACGAGGACCGGGGCGCGCGCAAGAACATCCCGGCCCTCTTTCGGCGCCTCAAGCTGCCGCTCGGCGATCCGCTGACCTACGTGCGCGACATGGTCCGCCTCCACCACCGCCCGACCGCTCTCGTGGACGAAGAGGTCACGGACTCTGCCGTCCGCCGCCTCCTCTTCGAGGCCGGGGATCACGTCGAGGACCTCATGCTGCTCGTCCGCGCCGATGTGACGAGCAAGAACGAAAAGCGCAAGCGCCGCTACCTGCGCGGCTTCGACCAGGTGGAGATCAAGATGCGCGAGGTGGAGGAAAAGGACCGGATGCGCAACTGGGAGCCGCCCGTCTCCGGCGACGAGATCAAAGACCGGCTAGATCTGCCCGAGGGCATCGCCGTCGGCATCCTCAAGGAGTGGGTCCGCGAGGCGGTCCTCGATGGCGAGGTGCCCAACGAGCACGACCCGGCCTTCGACTGGGTGGCGGAGCAGCGCGAGGAGGCCGTCTATCGCGCCGGGCTCTTCCACCGGATGGTCCGCGAGCTTCGCGGCCCGGAGAAGCGCGCAATGGGCGCCATCAAGGAGGCCGTCTTCTGGGACGACCTCCCGCTGAGCGACGAGGCCGCAGCGGTCACGTATCTCCACGAGGTCAAGGACGAGGCGCTCGCGGAAGCCTGACCCCGCCCGCCTCGGCAGGTCCGCGGGGGACCTCGAAGGCGCTCCCGAGGCGGAGGCACCCGGTTCCGCCCGATGGTACCGCGCACCCCGAACGATCTTCCCGCGATGTCACGCCGTGTCCTCTTCTGTTCCCGCCCAACTGGCGACGCGTCTGAGCGCTCGCGCGTCCTCTTTTCGAGCCGCCGTCTTGCCGCGTTGATGATGCTCTTCGCCACGACGGCCAGCGCGCAGAGCGTGCGTCTCTCAGCGGGCGCCATGCTACCGATCAGCGGAGAGATCGACCCAGCGTGGAGCGTCCAGCCGGGCGCCTCCGGCCAGATCCTCCTCCCGATGTACGGCGGCGAGACCCGCCTCTCGCTCGACATCGCGGCGCACGACGCCACGCGCGAGACCGTCCCGGACTTCACTGCGCTGAACGCCGCGCTCGGCTGGGGGCCCGTGTTCGGGCTCGGCCCGGTCCGCGTCGTGCCCAGCGCGGAGGTAGGCGCGAACCGCCTCTTCTTCGACGACGACGGCGTGTTCGGGGAGAACCTTTCCGCTGAGACCGAACTGACAGCGGGCACCGTGCTCCGCGCGAGTGTGCCGCTGGCTGGCCCCGCCGAGGTGTGGACCGAGGCGGGCGTACGCCGCACCTTCTTTTCTACCACGGTGACGACCGCGACGGTCAGCGCCGGGCTGGCGGTCCGGCTGTGAAGTGGCTCCTCCTCCTGCTCTCGCTCACGGCCTCCGCTAGCGAGGCGGGCGCGCAGCAGGAGGTGATTTTCGGATACCCGACGTGCCTCGCCGGAGAGGCCGCCTACCGCGTGGAGCCGCACGACGCGGCGCGCGCGCTCACGAGCGTTCACGCTGTCACGACGGACGGCTTCGGCGCGCGCTACTCCGGCCCGACCGGTCGCGAGGTCCGAGCAGACGACCTCGACGCGACGACGATTCTGAGTGACGGCGCTCTCGCGTGGCGGACGCCTACCACAGGCCAGGTGGTGGAGCGCTGCCCTGGTCTGCTTCGCGTGATCCCGGACCTGAACCTCGGACTCGAGCGCGGCCTCCGCCTGTCTGCCGAAGTTGGCAACGAGACCGGCGACCCGGGGCCGTTCCGCTACCTCGACCCGAACCTCCCGAACGTGGACAAGATCGGCCCGGACTACGAGGGCACGCTGGCGGTCGGTCCCAGCCTCACGTCCGTCCGCTGGCGCGATTTCCTCCCCACCGACCCCGCCATCGCGCCGCGCATCTTCGCCGCGCTGGACGACCGCTTCCCGAAACGCAAGGGCCTCTCCGCCAGCACGTCCCTCCGCCTCGGGCCGTTCACCGCCGAGGCGGGCGGAGTCGTCGCGGAGGACCTGCCGTTTGAGGAAACGCTCGGCCGCGAGGTGCCCACGCTCCGCCGCCACCTCGGCGCGGAGGTCGTCGGATCGGTGGGATGGAACTCGTACGACGCGCGCATCGCGAGCGCGTGGCTGGACCGGCCCTCGTGGAGCCTGTTGGACGTGCCTGGTCCCGACTGGCAGGAGACATCAGCGGATATTCGAGTATCGCGACTGGAGCAGGCCATGGGGCTGAGCGGCTTCGCGCGAGTGCGTCCGGTCTGGGCATCGGGACCGGGACTGTCGGATGGGTCGGTACTCTGGGGTGAGATCGGTGCGGATCGCCTATCACCGTACGGGCTCCCGCTCTACGGCGCGAGGCTGTCCGCCGGGCCGAGCGGCATCGGCGGCGGCGTGAGCGTCCGGTCCCGCATCCCGGCAGCGGCGGGTGTCTCGTTCTCTGCTCTGGCCCGCGCCGACCGCCGGTTGCCCGAGGCCGCACCGGACCTCCCGTTCTGGGTCTCGCGCGGCTACATCGGGCTCGCCTCCGACGCCACCCCCCTCGCGCTGGACGGCGTCCCTCGTGCCATCGAGTCCATCGCACTGAATGCGACGGCTACCCGGTGGTGGACCCCGAAGCCGAGCACAGATTTCGAGTTCGGAACGACCGCCGGGCTCTCCGCGACGCTGGACGTAGAGGCCCGTCGCGGTGAGACCGTCCTACTTCCCGACTTCCGACTGACGGAGGATGCCGTCGCGGTGAACGGGCCAGTGCGAGCAGTCGTAGCGGAGGGCGCAGCGGCAGAAGCAGAGGTCGCCGCACAGGTCTCGCGCCACCGCGTCGTCTATGGCTCCGCTCCGTCTGTGTTCACACGCGCCAAGGTGTGGGCACGGGGTCGTCTCTCCCTCGCCGGGGACGACGCCTTCCGCGCCCACCTCGACCGCCAGCCCTCTGTGCGGATCGGCGCGAGCGCCGAGCACTCGCCGGATGGCAAGCTGAACCTGCGTGCTCGGGCAGAGTGGCGCTCTTCAACCCGCTGGGACGGCTGGCCCGAGCCCGACCTCCCCGCCGCTCTCCTCGCCGACCTCGGCCTGGACTACACGCTCGGAGCCTTCACGCTCGCGCTCACCGGCCGCAACGTGCTCGGCGCGCCGGAGCAGACGCACCCCCTCGGCGCGACACTCGACGGTCGCCTCTTCGCCCGACTGGAGGTCCGGCTCTGACCTCGCCCGCCTCGGCACCGAGGCGGGCAGGGCCGCGCTACCGGAACGTGACGGTCACGTTCATTTCGGGCTCGTACTGAATGCCCGGCAGTTCGCCGAGCAGGCGCATGGCCGTGGCGGAGTTCGGCGGACCGTCCGGCGAGAGTTGCTGGAGCCGCTCGAAGCTACCGGGGGACTCCAGGAGCGTCTCGAAGTCCATGTCGTAGAGCGTGAGCATGCGGCCCTCCACAAACGAGGCGTTCGTCTCCACCGCCTCGCTGGGTAGCTCCACGGCCAGGCTGAACCGCATGTCGCGGAAGAGCATCGCCATCATGCCCTCCGCCTCATCGCCGCCGAAGCCCTGCTCAGGCTCTTGGACCTCCATAATTGGGGCGGGCTGTTTCTTCGGGTCGCGGCGTGGGGCATCGTAGAAGTCGATCTCGTTTTCCTCGATGATCTGCTCCTCCATCTCCTCGCCGTTCCCACCGAGGTCAGGATCTGGCATCGAGATGAGCAGCTCGCCATCGCGGTAGGCGAACGCGATGGGCTCTTCCTCGCCGTCTCCCAAATCGTTCATCATGTCCTCGCGCAACTCCTCCGGTAGGAACGTGGACGGGTCCGAGGTAACGCGAAGCGTGTTGATGTCCTCGAACGCGTAGGTCGCGATGTAGCCGTCGCCGAACAGCAGATCCTGCTCCTCAACGCTCACGAACGTCGCACCGAGATCCTCTGCTCGCGCGAGGAGGTCTTCCATCTTGTACGGCGTGTCGCCCTGCTCCTCCATACCCGAGACCATCCCCATCCCGGCCTGCATGGCCACCTGGATCGCGGAATTGAAGAGCATCGTCTCTTCCACCGTCCCGCTTCCGTCCGCGTTGAGGCGGACGAGCGTTCGGGTCTGGAAACACCCCGAGAGGGCGAGCGCGAGCGCGAGGATGAAGGCGGTACGGAGCGTGTTCATGGCATCGGAGGCGAAACGGACCTAGGATACGGCCCACTCTTCCTTTTCGGCGGCGCCGTATCCCCAGCCCGCCTCTCTGTCTACCCCCTCTTCCCATGCGCGTCGGAGTCCTCACCGGCGGCGGCGATTGCCCCGGCCTCAACGCCGTCATCCGTGCCGTCACCAAGTCCCTCATTCACCGCTGCGACGCTGAGGTCGTCGGCTTCATCGACGGCTTTCGCGGCCTGATCGAGAATGAAACGATGCCGCTGGGCTGGCGCGATGCGAGCGGACTGCTCACGCTCGGCGGCACCGTTCTGGGCACCAGCAACAAGGCCAATCCCTTCCAGTACTGGCGCGAGGACGGCGCCGACGTGTCGGACCGCGCCCTCGGGGTGTACCGCGAGCACGAGTTGGACGCCCTCGTGGTGATCGGCGGCGATGGCACGATGTCCATCGCGCACCGGCTCCAGCAAAAAGGCCTCCGCATGGTCGGCGTGCCGAAGACCATCGACAACGATCTCGTGGGCACGGACCGGACGTTCGGGTTCGACACCGCCGCGATGATCGCGACGGAGGCCATGGACCGGCTCCATACCACGGCGCAGAGCCACCATCGCGTGATGGTCTGCGAGACGATGGGTCGCTACGCGGGCTGGATCGCGCTCTACGCGGGGGTGGCGGCGGGCGCCGATGTGATCCTGCTGCCCGAGTTTCCCTACCATCTGGAAGAGGTCATCCGTGTCTGCAAGGCACGCGAGGAGGGGGGCCAGCGCTTCACGATCATCTCCATCGCGGAGGGCGCGCATCCCGAGGGTGGCGAGATGGCTGTCGCGAAGACGATTCCTGGCTCCCCCGACCCCGTCCGCCTGGGGGGTGCCTGCCAGGTACTCGGCGCTGCGCTGGAGGCGCATCTCGTCAGCGAGGTCCGCACCACCATCCTGGGCCACGTGCAGCGCGGTGGCCCGCCCAACCCCTACGACCGCGTGCTCTCGACACGCTTCGGCACCTACGCGGCCGAACTAGTGGCCGACGGCGCGAATGGCGTCATGGTCGCCCGCCAGAACGGCAAGATGGTCTCGGTCCCGTTCGCGGAGGTCGCGGAGAAGACCAAGCTCGTCGGGGCAGACGATGGGCTGGTCACGGCGGCGCTGGACGTGGGGACCAGCTTCGGCACGCCGGACCTCGCCCCGGACCTCCGCAAGGTGGGCTGACCCCGCCCGCCTCGGTACGCCCGCGAGCCTACCGAGGCGGGGAGAACCGGCCATATACCCGGTTGGTTCGGTCCTTGCTCTGCGCGGTGTCTCTCTCCCTCCCCCCGTGCCCCGACTCGCCCTCTTCGCCCTCGTGCTTCTCGCGCTCGCGCCCGTCGCCAGTGCGCAGCCGACGTACAACCAGGCCGTTCTCAGCACGCTCTTGGACCGGCCTGGATACGTCCCGGAGACAGCCATTCGCTATGCGACGTACCGTCTGGAGCACCCCTCGGGCAACTCCGTCCTCGCGCGCCATGCACTCTACGAGACCATCGGTGAGGGCGACCCGGAACTCGGACGAGACCGGCTTGTGCTCGCGCAGCTTCTCGGGGGGCCCCCGCCTGGAGATCTGGAGATCGGCGACACGCTCACGCTACCCGCGCGCCCGGCCGACTTCGACCTCGGCGCGCTGGCCTACGCGCCATATCCACCGTTCTGGCTCGGCGCCTTCGAGCACGGCGAGGTCGTGATCGTGGACAAAACGACGCAGACATGGGCCGCGTACGAGGACGGCCACCTGGAGCGCTGGGGCCCTGCCTCCACCGGCAAGGCCTCTACCCCTACGCCCACAGGCCGCTTCACGATGAACTGGCGCCAACTCTCACGCAACTCGACGGCTGCGCCGCCCGGCGAAGTCTGGCACATGCGCTACGTGATGAACATCCACGCCCCTCGCGGCATCCACCTCCACCAGTATGACGAGGTGCCCACGGGACCGCCACAGGGCCACGGCTGCATCCGCCTCGTGGAGGCCGACGCGCGCTGGCTCTGGGACTGGTCCGAGGTCGGCCGGAACGGAACGATGGTAATCGTGCAGGGGACAGAGCCGCCCGGCCCACCGGTCCGCTTCGTGGACGGCCCTCGCGGTCCAGAGCGCGTGATGGTCTCGCTCCCGGAGAACCCAATGGCTGTGCCCAACGGAGAGCGGTAGCTACCCCCGCCTCGGTCACGAGGTGGAGGCACCCGGGCGCTCCATCGCCGCGAGCACCCGCGCCATCTGGTCCTGCACCGCGAGCGTGGACGCCCACGGTACCACGTCGGACTGTTGGCGCCCCGCGCGGAGGTCGTCGCCGACCGCCATCGCCTCGAAGGCGTAGCCCGCGCTCTCACGACCGTCGTCGAAGTGGTCCACTCGCTCGTCCATCCGGTAAAGGGAGCACTCGTGAGCGCGAAAAAAGTCGGGGATGCGGATCCAGCCATCGTCGCCTGTGATGACCGCCGCGTTGCCCATCCGGCACCGGAACGAGCAGCCCAGCGTCGCGACAGCATCGGGAGAGGAGAAGATCATCGCGACGTCGTCGTCTACGCCGGTAGGGGCATATCGCGCCGTGACCTGGATCTCTTCGGGATGCTGTTCCAGGAACAACCATGCCAGCGCGACGGGGTAGACGCCGAGATCGAGGAGGGCGCCGCCCGCGAGAGTGGGGTCGAACAGGCGCGAGCCCGGATCGAAGGGGGTGGGGTAGCCGAAGTCTGCGTGGAGCCGCTGCACAGCCCCGATGCGCCCCTCGCGGACCCAGCTGAGCGCGGTCTGAACAGCCGGGAGAAAGTGCGTCCACATCGCCTCCAGGAGGTAGCTCCCGGTTTCCTCCGCGACGGCGATCAGCGCGCGGCTCTCCTCGGGCGTGGGCGTGAGCGGCTTCTCGCAGAGAACGGCCTTCCCCGCGCGCAGCGCCGCCGAGGCGTTGCCGAGGTGGAGCGTGTGCGGCGTCGCGACGTAAATGGCTTCCACCTCGGGATCGGCGACCAGGGCCTCGTAAGAGCCGTGGGCGGAGGTGGCTCCGTGCGCCTCGGCGAAGGCGCGGGCGCTCCCATCCGTCCGCGACCCGACCGCGTGCAGAACGGCCTCGTCTGCATGCACGAGGTCTCGCGCGAAGGTCTGCGCGATGGTGCCCGTACCGAGGATGCCCCAGCGGATCGGCGTCATGGAGGTCACGAGACGGTCCGCCTCGGTGTGCCCGTGGAAGGACCGAGGCGGGAGGACTCAGCCCTGGCCGGTGGCCTCCTGGTACGCCGCCCAGTCCGAGAGGAATTTCTCCAGCCCGTTGTCCGTCAGCGGGTGCTTGAGGAGCTTCTTGATCACGTCGAGCGGCATCGTCGCTACGTCGGCGCCTAGCTCGGCGCACTCCACGACATGCATCGGGTGGCGGATGCTCGCCGCGAGGACCTCGGTCTCGTAGCCGTAGGTCGCGTAGATGTCCACGATCTGGCGAATCAGTTCCATCCCATTGGACGAGATATCGTCCAAGCGACCGATGAACGGCGAGATGTACGTTGCACCCGCCTTCGCAGCGATGAGCGCCTGCGTGGGCGAGAAGCAGAGTGTGCAGTTGGTCTTGATGCCCTCCTGCGAGAAGGTCTTGATCGCCTTGATGCCATCCAGGATGAGCGGCACCTTCACGACGACGTTGTCCGCGATCTGAGCCACCTCGCGACCCTCAGAGACCATCTCGTTGTAGGTCGTGGAGACGATCTCAGCGGACACGTCCCCGTCCACGATCTCGCAGATTTTCGCGATGTGCGCCTGAAAATCCTCAGCGCCCTCCTTGCGCATGAGGGAGGGATTGGTCGTGACGCCATCGAGGACGCCCATGTCGTTGGCTTCCGTGATCTCGTCGATGGAGGCCGTGTCGATGAAGAACTTCATGGAGAGGGGGAGTCGGGAGGGGAGACGCCGGATGGTACGGTCGGTGGCGGGGCCGGGTCCGCGCCGATGATGCGGTTCCAGAGCCTCGCAACCTCGCCCTCCTCGAAGCCTACCTGCTGGGGTATCTGGGAGAACGCGAACGGCGGCTCCGGCTCCACGCGCCACCGGAAAACCCAGGGGTCGGTGGCGTCCAGTCCGAGGCGCCCGAAGCGCGCATCAGCGACGACGAACGCTCCATCTGGCGACGACGCGTCAGGCTCTGTGCCACCCGAGGCGTCCACGAGCCATCCGCGCGAGAACCACTGGAGGGCGCGGCCGTTGCGGCTCGCGGCGAACCCCGGCGGTAGATTCGCGACGCGCACAGGCGGATGGAAGCCGACCTCGCGAGGCGTGCTCGTGACGTGGAGGTAGAACGGGTGGACGCGGTCGCCTTCGCGGGCCACACCGCGCCAGTGGAACGAGGAGAGCGGCCCGGCGGCCACGAGCAGATCGTCCGCCTCAATGCCGCGCTCGACGAGCGCCACCTCCACCGTCGCGCGGGCCTGCGCCTGCATCGCGACGCCCGCACCGAGGTAGACCGCCGCCACGCCGAGGCCGACCAGGCTGGCCCGACGCGCCTTCGGGCTCGCGCCCGCTCGGATCGCCACGACGAGCCCCACCGCTAGCGCCACCGTCACCACAGGGTCGATGATGAACGCGCTGCTGACCGCGAACGGGTGCGTGGAGAACGGCGCGAGGAGCTGTGTCCCGTAGACCGTGAACGCATCCAGCGGGGCGTGCGTGGCGAAGCCCCAGAAGAAGACACCGGTCCAGGCTTTCCAAGTGTCGGCCGCATGACCGCGCCATCGTGAAAGGCGCCAGACGAGCCACCCGAACAGGGGTGCCGCCAGAAACGGAAACAGGATGCCGTGGGTGAACCCGCGATGGAAGAGGAGTTCGCTGGCCGGGTCGATGAACGGGTACGCCAGGATGTCGAGGTCGGGGATTGTGCCTGCCACGGCGCCCCAGGCGGCGGCGCGGCGGCCCAGCCTCGGCCCGCCGCTCGCGGCTCCGACGGTGCTGCCGAGCACGGCCTGGGTGAGGGAGTCCAATTCGGTGGGGCGTAGAGTGAGGCGGGTGAATCACCGAGCGCCGCACGGGGTTCGCGAAGGGCCCGCGAGTCCTGACGTGGTGTCAAGGCGACCTTCCACCGATCACCGATGCCTAACCACCGATGACTCTCTGCCTCTTCGAGGACGATACCGTCGCCCGCCTCGCGCCGCTCGTGCTCACCCGCGCTGTGTACGACCTCCCGCCGGGAGTCCTGACGAATCGAGATCGTGCAGAGCGACTGTTCGAACCGGATCAGATCGCCGTCCACGTGCGCGAGTCCATCTTGGGCATGGAACTCGAAGCCAACCCTCAGTTCCTCCGCCTCGGCGGCGTGACGGGCGAGGTGCTGTTCGTCAACGGCCGGTGGCGGGTCTCACCGCGGGTGGCCCATCAGGTCCGCGAGGGCATGTCCAGCGAGCCACGCGCGTGGACGCAAGGCAACGACCTCCTCGCCCTCTGGCTGCCCGCGCCTCCCGAAGACCTCGCCGATCCGCTCTCTTTTCCCGAAGGAACCGAGCAGATCCAGGTCAACGGCGAGACGGTGATCTCGCGCCTCTGGCACTTGCTGGACGACGTGCCCGAACGCATCGCGGAGGACCTCCGCGCGATAGGAGGTCTGGGCGAGCATCGCGGCGAGGTACAAACGGGCGCGATCCTCGCGCATCCCGGGCGGATCCACATCGGGAAGGGCGCGACGGTCCGGCCCGGAGCCGTCCTCAACGCCGAGGACGGCCCGATCTGGATCGGATCCGATGCCATCGTGGAGGAGAACGCCGTCGTGCGAGGGCCGGTCTACGTGGGCGAGAGGGCGGTTATCAAAGCGGGCGCGCGGGTGGACGGGAGTTCTATCGGCTACCGGAGTAAAGTGGGCGGCGAGATCCACGCGAGCATCGTGCACAGCCTCAGCAACAAGGGCCACGATGGGTACCTCGGCAACAGCTACCTCGGCCAGTGGTGCAACCTCGGTGCGGACACCAACACGTCCAACCTGCGCAACGACTACGGCGAAGTGAGCCTGTGGGACCCCGTCGAGCAGGACTTCGTGGGCACGGGAAGCCAGTTCATCGGGCTCGTCATGGGCGATCACTCCAAGTGCGCTATCGACACGACGTTCAACACAGGGACGGTCGTCGGCGTCTCGTGCAACCTGTACGGAGCGGGCTTCCACTCGCGGCACGTCCCGAGCTTCACCTGGGGCACGCCAGACAAGCAGGTCGAGTACCGGCCGGAGAAGGCGCTCCGCGTCGCCGAGGCGGTCATGGCCCGGCGCCAGCGCAGCCTGACCGACGCCGTCCGCGAGAACCTCCTGCAGATCCACGCCGGACGCTAACTCCTCCCGCCTCGGTCCCGAGGGAGGACGGGTCAGTTGTCGATCGTGATCTGGATGGCGGGGGTCGCCGACGTGTTGCCGTTGCCGTCTCGCGCCTCCACGACGAGCGAGTACGCGCCATCGGCGAATGTCGTGGTGTCGAACTCGATCTCTCCGTCCCGGCTCGTGCCCGCCTCAGTCCCGTCGATGAGAAGTGTAGCCGTGATGGGTGGCGTCGGGTCCATGGCGGTGTAGCGAACGGTGAAGGTGCCCGAGAGAGTCGCGCCGTTGCCGGGCGCGAGAAGGATCACGTCGGGGCCCGTCTGGTCGTTGTTGACGGCGATGGAGATCGTCGGCGAGCGCGACGAATTCCCGGCCTCGTCCGTCGCCTCTACCTGGAGCGTGTGTAGGCCGTCCGCGAGGGTCGTGGTGTCGAGCAGGAAGCTGCCTGACGTGGAGGTGCTTGCGGTCGCGCCGTCCACGAGGAGGACTGCCGTGACGTTGCCCTCGTCTACCGAGTAGCGAACGGTGATCTCGCCCGAGACCTCCGTGTTGGCGCTGGGCTCGGTGATCTCGACGGTGGGCGGCGTGGTGTCCGGCGGGTCAACGGGGGTATCGTCGCAGGCAGTCGCGAGGAGGAGCAGCAGGAGGGCGGGCAGGAGGCGGAGCATCGCGGGATGGAGAGATCAGGTCGCTAGGTACCGCCAACGTCCGCTGGCTTCAACTCATGCCCGCGCTCCTGGCTTCCTCCGCCTCGGTGCCGAGGAAGACCTAGCTGCGCTCTCCCCTTCAACGTCATTCCGACCGTAGCGCCGGAGTCCAGAGTACCGGGAAGGCCTTCCACCACGACCGCAAGCGCGGCGGACGAGTGCATTCACGCCAGTCTAGGTCCCTCCCTGGCGCCACCGGGGCGGAGGGACTCGCGCATGCTCGTCACTCTGGATTCCCGCGTGCGCGGGAATGACGGCTGGTGGGTGTTGCGTCATGACAGCGCGGCCAGCAACGCCATCCCAGAGGCGATGGCCGATCCAACCGCGTACGCGATGTACCGGACGTACTGCGCTCGTCCCCACGTTTGGAGCGCGAGCCTCTTGTTCTCGTCCGTCTCCCCCGGCGGGACAAACACGCCGTCCTTCGTGACGAGCAACGGTTGCCGGTTTGTTTCCGGGCCGTTTGGCCCGACGCGCTTCTGGGGGAGCCTGTCCATGGGACGCACCTCTGGTAAAAGAGTGAGGTGTGTCCTGATCGAGCCGCCACGGCTCTGATAGCGCAAATCCCCTGTCTTGTCAAGGCCTGTGGAGTGAAAGTCGAGCTTCACATAGCTCCGATCAGCCCGTGTGTGTTCCAAAGGCCTATCTCGATCTCAGAAAAGTGTCTGACCAAGTACACCATCTGCTCTCTTTGCAAGCCTGAGCGCCTTGCAACCGCTTTGTTCGGTTTTGACACGAGGCCTCTGCGCACCCATATCTCACCGACCATAAGCTGCCAACCGCCCCTACCGCGTGTGCAGCTCCAGCTTCTTCCGCACGCGCTCCACAGTCTCGCGGAAGAGCGGGTCCGTGTCGATCTGGTCCTCCACACTGCGGACGGCGTGGATCACCGTCGAGTGGTCGCGCCCGCCGAAGCCCTGGCCGATGGTCTTGAGGGAGTGCTTCGTGAGCTGCTTGCAGAAGTACATCGCGATCTGACGGGCCTGCACCACTTCGCGCTTGCGCGTTCTCGCGCGGACGAGGTCCTCCGGGATGTCTAGCACCTCGCACGTGACCGTCTGGATCTGCGGGAGGGTCAGCGCCGACCGCTGCTCCTTGATGAGATCACGCAGCCCCTCGCGCGCCATGTCGAGGTCGATCTCGCGGTCCTGAAGCGCGCCGTAGGCCGAGAGCCGGATGAGCGCGCCCTCCAACTCGCGGATGTTCGCCGTGACGTGCGTCGCGACGTACTCCAGCACGGCATCCGAGACCTGCGTGCCGTCGTCCTCCGCGCGGCGGCGGAGGATCGCGATGCGGGTTTCCAACTCCGGCGGCTGCACGTCGGCCACGAGCCCCCACTGGAAGCGCGAGACGAGCCGCTCCTCGATGCCCTCGATGTCCTTCAGCGGACGGTCCGACGACAGCACGATCTGCTTCCGCTGAAGATGCAGCTCGTTGAAGATGTGGAAGAACTGCTCCTGCGTCTTCTCCTTGCCGCCGAAGAACTGCACGTCGTCCACGATGAGGACATCCACGCTCTGGTAGAGCTCCGCGAAGGCCCCGGCGGAGTTGTTCTTGATGGCCCGGACGAACTCGGCGGTGAACTGCTCGCTGGAGATGTAGCGGACGGTCCGCGCGAGGCCGTGCGACCGCGCGTAGTTGCCGATGGCCTGGATGAGATGCGTCTTCCCCAGCCCGACGCCGCCGTAGATCAGGAACGGGTTGAAGGCCGTCTCGCCCGGCTGCTGCGCGATGGCCCAGGCCGCGCTCCGCGCCAGCCGGTTGCAGTCGCCCTCGATGAACCGGTCGAAGGTGAGCATCGGGTCCAGGTGCGGGTCGATCTCGCGGCGCACGCCCGGGATGGCGAACGGGCTGGCCGCGCCTCCGCCCGGAGGCGTCGCGGGCCGGGCCGGGCCCCCGCCTCGGTACGTCGGCGGGGCGGGGTAGCCGGGGGCGCCGCCCCCCTGCCGAGGCGGAGGAGGGGCACCGGTATCGACGGAGCGCGCGCGGCGCCCGGGCACCAGCGCGTCCGGCCGCGCGGGCAATTGCATGGAGGCACCGGGGCGCTCCGCGACGCTGTCCTCGCGCTCAATCACGATGTCGTAGAAGAGCCGCCCTGTGGGGCCGAGTACCTTTGTGATCGTCTTCCGCAGGAGCGCGAAGTAGTGCTCCTCCAACCACTCGTAGTAGAACCGGCTCGGGAGTTGAACGGTGAGCTTCGGCGCGCCGCCTTCCTCCTCCAGCGCGACCGCCCGGAGCGGGTCGAACCACGTCCTGTAGCTCTGTCGGCTGATGTTGTCTCGGATGATCGCGAGACACTCGTCCCAGACCTCGTCGGGGGTCCTATTCATCGAGCCGAGCGCAGGGGTGAACGTGAGGGAAGTGGAAGGGACTCAAGATCCGAAATCGAACGACCTCGCGCCCACACCCAGCGAGAGTACGCACAGGGTTATCCACACGGGAACACGGGGTCGCACAGGTCGAGAGGCGGAGGGCCGAACAGGACTTTCGCTTGTCCACATCTTTTCCACGCTGTGGAAAGAGTGGCCTATCTCGTTGCGGCGCAACGACGTTGGATTCAGGAGAGAAACGAACAGGCGCGTTGACCGCGCGAAACTGGAGATGACATGCAGCGCACAGCATGTGCGTGACACGCGCTTGTCCACATCCGACCGAAGTCGAGGGCCGCGCGAAAGGCACAGCTTGGAAGACAGCCCAGGAGCCTTCCACGACGTGTCGAAGAAGAGGTGGGGCTACCCCGTCTCCGGCAGAGGATGGTAACCCTCCGGTCACATGAGGCGCAACGCTCGCCGACTCGAAATACAGCTCGCGGATCGGACTTCACAGAGCACTGTCGCGCGAGGCCCGGAAGAGCTGTTTCGGCCATCGAGTGAGGCCGGTTCCGGTGACATGAGTCAGGGTTTACCTCCCCCGCCTCGGCAACGTCTCGCGCCCTGCGGGCAGACCTCCCGAGGCGGGCGTGCCCGTGGCGGCGGCGGTCCGCGAGAGCGAAGGTCGGGAGAAGGGAGCGCGAAGGGCCGTGCAAACAATGCGTGATGTATTGCCGGTGCCCCAGGGCGCCGTCTAGCTTCCAGGTTCCGTGCGCCCGCTCGCGCGGAGACGACCGCCGCTCCTTGATTCCATGCTCCGGGTAGACCTCACCGCCCTCGACGACGGGCTCCATGAAATGGAGCTCTCCCCCGCCCCTGGCGATCTCGATCTCGACCCCGGGATCTTCGCCGACATCGCCGTCGCGCTTCGGCTCGACATCGCGGAACGGCGCGTCCGGGCCGCTTACGCCACGCGCGCCACGGCGACGCTCGAGTGCGACCGCACCCTCGCCGAGTACCAGCAGTCCGTTGAGGGCTCGCACGAGGTGCTCTTCACCGATGCCCCTATCGGCGAGGAGGCCGAGGACGTCTACCCCCTCCCTGAGCATCCGCCCGAGGTGGATCTCACCGAGCCTGTCCGCGACACGCTTCTGCTCGCGCTCCCGCTCCGGCGCGTCGCGCCAGAGGCCGAGGACGCCGAGATCCCGACGCGCTTCGGCGGCCCCGTAGAGGGCGAACCCGCCGACGACCGCTGGGAAGCACTCCGCCGCCTTCGCGACGACACCCCGGACGACACCACCGATTGACCCTCCGCGCCTCGCGCGACACCCGACCGAACTCATGGCCAACCCGAAGCGCCGCCACTCCAAGGCCCGCACCGCCACCCGCCGCGCCCAGTACAAGGTGCGCTCCGTTCCTGTCACCCACGAGTGCTCCAACTGTGGGAACAGCAAGATTCTCCACCGGGCCTGCCCGACCTGCGGGCACTATCGCGGCCGCGCCGTCGTGGTGCGCGAGGAGGACTACTAGGTCCTCCATGCCCGCCTCTTGAGCGGGCTTCTACTCCTCCGGCGCCTGTGCCGAGCGACCGCCCGAGCGGGAGCCGTGCACAGGCGTTCGTCGTAAGAAGGCACGCGCCCGTACCTTTAGCGTCCCGTCCCCGACCCGCCTTTCCCTCTCGTCATGCCGCCCTCCGAGCCCGCTCGGCCGATCCGCGTCGCCCTGGACGCCATGGGCGGAGACCATGCCCCCGGCGTGACCGCAGAAGGCGCGGTGCAGGCCGTCCGCGCGGCCGACGGCGCACTCGCCGTGCTGCTGGTCGGGCACGAGGGAGACATCCGCGAGGCGCTCAGCCAGCACGACGCCGACGACCTCCCCATTGAGATCCTCGACGCCACCGAGGTGATCGGGATGGCGGAGAGCCCGGCGGCAGCGCTCAAGGGCAAGCCAAACTCCTCTATCCACGTCGGCCTCGGGGCGCACAAGGCCGGGCGTGCGGACGCGTTCGCCTCGGCGGGTAACACGGGCGCCGTGATGGCCGCGAGCACGTTCCTACTCGGTCGGCTTCCGGGTGTCCTCCGGCCCGCCCTTCCCGGCTACTTTCCGACCGTGGACGGGATGTGCATCTGCGTAGACGTGGGCGCCAACGTGGATGTCCGCCCGGATCTCTTGGTGCAGTTCGCCAAGATGGGCCGCGTCTTCGCGCAGACCGCCCTCCACACCCGCGAGCCGACTGTCGCACTGGTCAACGTGGGCGAGGAGCCCGGCAAAGGCACCGAGACGGTCAAAGAGACCTTCCAGAAGCTGAATGCAGAGGAGGGCATCGGATTCATCGGCAACATTGAGGGGCGCGACATTTTCCATCACGGCGCGGACGTGATCGTCTGCGACGGGTTCGTGGGCAACGTGATGCTGAAGCTGGGTGAGAGCTTCTCCACGATCCTCCCCCACCTCTTTGGCCAGGAGATCCAGAAGCAGGGCCTTAGCGAGGAGGTCGCCACGGGCGTGAAGCAAGTGCTTCGCGGCGTGGCCGGTACCTTCGACTACGAGAATTACGGCGGCGTGCCCCTGCTCGGCCTGAGCGGCACGGCCGTCATCGGGCACGGCGGGTCCTCTGCGAAGGCCATCGCGCGCATGGTGACGCACACCGCCGAGCTGGTGCGCGAGGGCGTTACGGCCCGCGTCGCCGAGGTCATCGCGCGCCCCTCTGCCGACGCCGTCACGGCGTAGGCTCCTTCCCCCGCGTTCCCTACACGCCTCCGCATGAGCGACGCACCCCGCCGCACCGCCGCCATCACCGCTGTCGGCGCCTACCTGCCAGAGGACCGGCTGACCAACGCGGACCTGGAGCGGATGGTAGACACGACGGACGAGTGGATCCGCACCCGGACCGGCATCCGCGAACGCCGCGTCCTCCGCGACACGACGAAGGCGACCGCCTTCATGGCCACCGAGGCTGCCCGCCAGTGCCTCGCGCGTCGCGGCCTCGACGCTGCCGAGGTGGATGTCATCATCGTCGGCACGGTAACGGCGGACATGCACTTCCCGGCGAGCGCCAACCTCGTCCAGCACGCCATCGGCGCGACGAATGCCTGGGGCTTCGACCTCAGCGCGGCCTGCAGCGGCTTCCTCTTCTCCCTCACGACGGGCGCGCGCATGATCGAGTCCGGCGCGTACGAAAAGGTGCTCGTGATCGGCGCAGACACGATGAGCCGCATCGTGGACTACACCGACCGCACCACCTGCGTCCTCTTCGGCGACGCCGCCGGAGCGGTTCTGTTGGAAGCCAGCACGGACGGTCACGGCATCCTCGATACCGTCCACTATTCGGATGGCTCCGGCGCCGAGCACCTGCGGATGGACGGCGGCGGCAGCCTCCATCCCCCCACCCACGAGACTATCGAGGCGGGCATGCACACGCTCCACCAAGACGGGCGGGCCGTCTTCAAGCGCGCCGTCACTGGCATGGCAGACGCGGCGGCGGAGATCATGGAACGAAATGGGTTGAGTGCTGACGACGTGCGCTACCTCGTGCCACACCAGGCCAACCTCCGCATCATCGAGGCGACCGCCCGCCGCATGGGCGTTTCCATGGACAAGGTGATGCTCAACATCGAGCGCTACGGCAACACCACCTCGGGTACCATCCCGCTTTGCCTCTGGGACTGGGAGTCCGAGTTGCGGCGCGGCGACCACCTCGTCCTCGCGGCCTTCGGTGGCGGCTACACCTGGGGCGCCACCCATCTCAGGTGGGCCTACGACGGGAAAGGGAAGAGGGAAGAGGAGTGAGGAAAGAGGTTCTCGTCCGCCCGCTCCTTCCTCTTTCCTCCTAACTCCTTCCTCATGCAAGCATTTCTCTTCCCCGGCCAAGGCTCGCAATACGCTGGCATGGCCGCTGATCTCGCCGACCGCTTCCCCGAGGCGCGCGAGGTCGTGGGCCGCGCCGACGCTGCGTTGGGCTTTTCCCTCTCTGAGATCATGTTCTCGGAAGACGGCGCTGAGCGTCTCCGCCAGACCGAGATCACGCAGCCCGCGCTCTACGTCCACAGCCTCGCGGCGCACGCCGTCCTGGCCCGCCTCGGCAAGAGTGCGGACGTGGCCGCTGGACACAGCCTCGGCGAGTGGAGCGCGCTGGCCGCGATGGGAGCGATGAGCCTCGAAGACGGCCTGCTGGCGGTCCGCCGACGCGGCGAACTGATGGCGCAGGCGGGCGACGTCCGCCCCGGCACAATGGCCGCTGTCCTCGGGATGGACGCCGCCGATCTGGAGCGCATCTGCGAGGACACCACCGAGGCAGGCGAGGGCGTCGTGGTGCCCGCTAACTACAACGACCCGGGCCAGATCGTGATCTCGGGCGACGGCCCGGCCGTGGAGCGCGCGAGCGCGATGGCAAGCGAGGCAGGCGCGAGGCGCGTCGTGCCATTGCCTGTGAGCGGCGCCTTCCACAGCCCGCTGATGGCCTTCGCGGGCGAGGGCCTCGCAGCGACGCTAGAGACGCTCAGTCTCTCCGCCCCGCGCGTGCCCGTCGTCCTCAACGTGACCGCGGAGCCGACGACCGATCCCGAGACCATCCGCGCGAAACTGCTGGAACAGCTCACCTCACCGGTCCGCTGGGCGCAGAGCCTGGAGGCCATGCAAGGCATGGGCGTGGAGCGGTTCGTGGAGGTCGGCGCGGGCAAGGTGCTGGCCGGTCTCGCGAAACGGACGCTCGGTCGCCAGACGGAGACCGCCACCGCTGGAAAGGCGGACGAGATCGAAGCGTTGGCCGCGTAACCGACTCTCCCCGCCTCGGTACCGAGGCGGGCACCCTCGCGAGGAACTGGACGCCCTCACGGAGAGGCCCCTACCTTCTGCGGTCCCTTCCCGGTGCCCGCATGTCCCGCCAGTTCACCGAGGCTGAGGCCCAGCGCATCTTCGCCCACATGGCTGAGATGCAGCGCGCCGACGCTGCCCGCCCGTCCAGCGCCCTCTCTCTGGAAGACCTCCAGGAGGCCGCACGTGCCGCCGGGCTGGATCCCCGCTACGTCACCCGCGCCGTCGCGGAACTGGACGCGGCGCCTGCACAGACCCGCACGCTGCTCAGCGCGCCCGTCGAGGTCGTGAGGCAGCGCGTCGTGCCAGGCCCGCTGACCGACGAGACCTGGGCGTCGATGGTCAACGCCGCACGTGCGCACTTCGGAGACGCTGGGTTTGCAGGGCAGATCGGTAGCCTTCGCGAGTGGACTCTCCACACGGGCACCAACAACGGCAACCGCACCGTCACGCGGCTCTCCGCAGAGCCGACCGAGGGCGGCATCCGGCTCATGCTCACGCAGTCCATCCGCGAGACTATTAAGGGCTTCTCCATCGCGACGGCCATCGTCTCCGCGATGCTGGTGATCTTCGGCGCGATGGCGGTCGCAGGCGTGGATCCAGAGTTGTGGGTGGCCGTGGGCATCATGGCGGTGATGGCGCTCGGCTTCGGCGGCGGCTCGCAGGTCTGGGCGCGATGGTGGGCGGCCAACCGCTCCGGCCAGTTCGACTCGGTGCTAGACCGCCTGGAGTTGGTCGCGCGAAGCTCGGAAGCGGAAACCGGATCGGAGATCACGGCCGAGGCCACTCACGCGCCCAACGCTCCCTTGCTCGACCTCGACCGCCTCGGTGACGCACCCGAGGCGGAGGCACCTGGAACGGAACGGCGGCGCGAGCGCTCGTGAGCCCGGGAGACATCGGTAGCTTCTGAGCCGATCTCCCTCTGAGCCTCTCATGATCCTCGACCTCTCCGGAAAGAACGTCCTCGTCACCGGCGGCACACGTGGCATCGGCCGCGCCATCGTGCAAGCCGCCGCCGCCGCAGGCGCGCATGTCGCGTTCACCTACCGCTCCTCCACCGACACCGCCGCAGCCCTCGTGGACGAACTCGGTGGAGACGACCGCGCCCTCGCGATCCAGGCCGACGCCGCCGACCCTGAGGGCGCCGCCGGGGCCATCCAGGCCGTGACCGAGACATGGGGCTCCATCGATGGCCTCGTCGTCAACGCAGGCATCACGCGCGATGGGCTCATGATCCGCATGACGCCGGACGACTGGCAGGCCGTGATCGATACCAACCTGACGGGCGCCTTTCACGCCGCGAAGGCCGCGTACCGGCCCATGATGAAGCAGCGCGCGGGCTCCATCGTGACCGTCTCGTCTGTGGTCGGCGTGATGGGGAACGCGGGGCAGGCCAACTACGCCGCGAGCAAAGCGGGCCTGATCGGCTTCACCAAGAGCCTCGCGCGAGAGTTGGGCGGACGCGGCGTGCGCGCCAACGTCGTCGCTCCGGGCTACATCGAGACCGACATGACCGCCGGGCTCGGCGAGAACGTGACGGAGGCCATGAAAGGCCAGATCCCGCTCGGCCGGATGGGCCAGCCCGAGGACATCGCGGCAGCCGTCCTCTTCCTCCTCTCGGACGCGAGCACGTACGTCACGGGCCATGTCCTCCACGTGGACGGCGGCATGGCGATGTAGTCCACCTCGGGACGCCCACGGAAAGACCGAGGCGGAGGCACTCGCGGGGGGGCTCTCTCCCCTGTCACCACCCTGTGACACGCGGCTGGCACCGGCGCGCGGTACGCTGTGCGCACACCGCCGGACCCCGGCCATGCTACTCCTCGCCGCTTCCCCACAGGCTCCCGCTCCCACAGACCGCGCCACCGGCGTGATCGACCGCGCTGTCGCCGCGCACGATGCCGCCCCGCACCGCCAGGACGGCCGCGCGCTCGCGGGTCTCCCCCTTCGCCTCGGCAGCGAGGTCGCCCGGATGCCCGTCCTTCCCAAGCCAGACACAGACTGGACGCTCGCGGAAACACTCGGCGAGATCCAGCGGCGCGGCACGAAGCTGGTGCAGACCAGCCGAGGCCTCCGCGTCCGCCACGCGCACCGTCTCCTGGACCTCGCGCGCAACGTGGGTCGCCACGAGCGCGCTCTGACGGTCTGGCTCGGCTTCCGCAGCCTCCCCGTCCCGGCCCCGTTCGACGCACCCGCCTGGGACCCGGGTGTCCGGCTCTACGCCGCGTGGTTCGCGCTGGACTTCGAGGCACCGCCGACGCCCTTCGCGCTGCGCCCGGGCGAGACCTGCGTGGATGCCTCGCTGCTTCGCGCGGGCATCGCGGGACGGCTGGCGGCGGGTCCCGAGGCGCCCTCGGCCGCTCGCCTTCGCGCCGAACTGGCAGGCCTCTTCGAGCGCTACGCCGCCACTGGAACTGCGCCGATTCTCTCGCCGATGCGGCTCGCAGCCTAGCCGAGGCGGGCCTCGCCGGATCTTCGGAGACTCCCCGGGGGCATCCTCCCGGGGCCCGCGTGTAGCTTGCGGGACCCCTCCTGCACACGCGATGGCAGCCCCCGCTCACCTCGACCTCTCCGGCTACGACCTCGATCTGCGCCTCGCCTTCTACGGCGCGCTCTTCTCGATGTCTAACGCTGACCGCGACATGGACGTGACCGAAGACGACCGCATCTTCGAGTCCCTCGACCTCTCCGACCTCGACGGCGACGCCCGCAAGCGCGTCCTCCGCCTCGCCATCGATCCGCAGCCGCTGGAGCGCTGCCTCCTCGCCTTCCGCGACGAAGACGAGCAACTCCGCCGCGCGCTCATGCTCAACCTCATCGACGTCGTCCTCGCCGACGGCATCATCGAGCCCGGCGAGCACGTCGGCCTGCACGAGGCTCGGCAGGTGCTGAAGCTCTCGCGCGACGACGTGGCGGACCTGCACACCATCGCGCACGAAGCCCAGAGCGAGACGGATCTGTCGCGGCCCATCCAGCCACCCGTGGCGGCGTGACGCACAGCCCCCGCTTCCTCGCGCTGGTGGACGCGGCGCGCGAGCGCATCACAGAGACGACCGCCGAATCCGTCCAGGATCGCCGCGAGGCGGGCGAGGGCTTCACGCTCGTGGATGTGCGCGAGGGACACGAGTGGGCAGCGGGCCGCATCCCCGGGGCCGTCCACCTCGGCAAGGGTGTGGTCGAACGCGACGCGGAGACTCGCTTTCCAGATTTGGACGCGCCGCTCGTGCTCTACTGCGGCGGCGGCTACCGTTCCGCTCTCGCGGCGGATGCTCTTCGCGCGATGGGCTACAGCCGCGTCGAGAGCATGGACGGCGGCATCCGGGGCTGGCGCGAGGCGGGATTCGTGGAGGACACGACCCTGAAATAAGAGCGCGCCCGCCGGTTATCCCTACAAGCACACGAAGCAAGAGAAACCGTCCTCACTCTGTGATCGATGCCTTCTGAACCGCTGAACGAAGCAAGACTGCAGGGTCTCCAAACCGGTCGAGTGACGCGGCGACCGAAGGGATAGTGCACCCCGAGCACGAGTCACCGAGCCGTGCGGCGCGGTCTTCGAGGTAGGCCAACGTTCGCGAGGCAAGATCTGCCTTCTCAGAATCGGAGAGCACCAAACCGCTCCGGGCGAGACCGTCCACGATCAGGTTTGCCTCTGGGCTGCGATGCCGAACGAGCGTTTGGGTGTGACGGGCAGCGGCCCTTTGCTGTTCTGCGTCGAGGATATCGTCGCTGAGCCACACGCGGAGCATGGCTGCAGCGACCATCTGCTCCATCTTTTCCTGCGTCCTTCCCTGGGCTGGCGCGACCGCCTCATTCATCGCGGCCTGTGCGGCCCGCCAGTCTGAGCGTGAGATACCAGCGGTAGAGTTGAGGAAGGCGTCGAGGATCTCTCGTTCCGTTTCCAGCCGGGCAACCACGGCCTCCTCGTTCGCCTCGCGAGGGATCTCTGACAGACCGTACTGAATAGCTCCGATGTCGTAGATGTGGTTGATCGGCGCAGCTTCGGGAGACGCCGGGGTTTCACAACCCGCGCTGAGAAGGATCGCCAACCCAGCGATGATAGCAGTGGATACGTGTGGTGACTTCATCGTTGACGTGTTACTGGTATTAGCCGATGACGCGGGGACACATTTCCGCTGCGGTACCACGAGGGACCAGACTCCAACCGGTTTCTCCGTCGTGGCATTCCCACGAGATGGACTCCTGTCCGCTTTCGCTCACGTTGAATAACGTGTGGCAGCCATCTTCGTAGACACGGCAGCCTTCCGAGGGAATGGCGTACGCGGTAGAGGGCGAACCGGCGATGGCTAGAACCGCGCCAAAGATACTGAGAAGGCAGAAACGTCTCATGGGTATGAGGAGAGGAACAGATCTCGAACTCTGCACTGAGTTCGAGACACTCTGAGAGGGTACCTCCTGCACACAGGAAAGTCAAATATCCTTAATCTTTTTCTGCATCCGATGGTAAGTGCAAGGCGAGGCGAATAAGACCTCGCGCGAGCACTCCTGCGAGAAACGCCTCGTACGACTGGCCCGCCAGCTCTGCAAGGATGGCGAACGTGCCATCCGGCGCGAACGTCGGCAGCGGATTGATCTCGATAAACCAGACCGTGCCCTCCACATCCACGCGGAAGTCTGAGCGCGAGAAGTCGCGGCACTCCAGCGCACGATGGGCGGCGAGGGCATCGCGCTGCAACGCCGCCTCCAGTTCCGGCGAGAGGACCGCATCCACATCGTACGCGAACGGGTTCGAGGCGTCCTCGTGGCGTTCCAGGGCATGGAGCCCAATGCCGGTCTCGAGCTCCGTCGCGCGTTGCAGCACTGGCAGCGCCTCCGCCTCGGTGCCCGTCCCGACCACCCCGACGGTGAACTCGGCGCCCTCCACGAACCGCTCCACGATCAGATCCTGACCGTAGAGCGCGAGTTGGCGTTCCACCTCGGCACCGAGGCGGGCGGGGTCGTCGCACCGGGACGATGGCGCGATGCCTTTGGCCGTCCCCTCATAACGCGGCTTGACAAAGACGGGGTACGGAAGGGAAGACGGGAGATGAGGAGCCTCGCGCGACACCACCCTCCAGTCCGGCGTGGCGATACCTGCGGCGCGGACGACGGTCTTGGTCAGCGCCTTGTCCAACGACACCGAGAGCGAGAGCGCGTCCGAGCCGAGGCAGGGCACGCCTGCGAGTTCCAGCAAGATGGGCGCGTGCGCCTCGCGGTTGCGGCTTCCGTAGCTCTCCGCGATGGTGACGGCAGCGTCGAGATCCAGCGGACCTCGCGCCATCGCGGCCAGAAGAGACCGCACGTTGCCGATGCGAACGGGGATGTGCCCCAAGCGCTTGAGGGCCTTCTCCAGCGCCGCAATCGTCGCCTCGGGCTCGTACTCCGCGTCCCAGTCGGGCGGGGCGCCGGGCGGCGGCTCGGCATCGCCAAAGCGGTCGTAGACGAGGCCGACGCGGAGACTCACGGCCGGGCGCGCATGCGGTCGGCCAAGCGCGAAGGCTCCGCGTTCGCGGCACCGAGAAGCGGACGCCCGACTGCCTCCGCCTCGGTGCCGCGGCGGGCCGACTCGCGGCCGGGTGCAGCCTCGTGGAGATGCGCATCGGCGGCACGTGCCAGCCGGTCCAGGTTGACGGTCTTCGCCCGTTGTAGGGCTCGCGAACCGGCGAACCCAGCGGCCGCGCCCACCAGCACCAGCGCGACGAGGAGGAGCAAAGAGGGTGATGTCGTCGCGGCGAAGATCAGGAAAGCGAGGAGCGCGCCCCCACCTACCGCGAAGAGAGCTGCTGCCGGAGGACTGATGCTCGTCCGTGTGAGGTGGAGCTTGCTCGCGCCGCCCAGGTCGGTCAGAGTCGCGCGCAGGAGGGGCGTGCCCGCCCGTTCCGCGTAGGTCCACTCCCAGCCTCCGAGATACCGGCGCGTGTCACCGCCCGTGGTGTCCATCCGGCGCCGGAGGTCTGCCTCGATGGCCGACCACGCAGCTTCTGTCGGGGCCGCTGCGACGATGCGCTCCACCTCCACCTGCTCGCTCCACAGCCCCGCCCGGACCGTCGTGCCAGTGCCCACATCGAGGTCGCGCACGGCCTCCGAGATGTACCGAGCATCCAGCCCGACCTCGCGGGCCACCTGCTGAATCTCGGAGAGCGTGAGCCCCGTCGCGGTGGCGCCGGGTCGGGCCGTGCCGCCCTTGCGGTCCGCCTCGCGGCGCTCCATCGCGCGCTGGAGGATAGCGGAGATCTCGCGCTCCGAGTAGCTGCGCTCGCTCACGACCGGTCCCGCACGCGCGGGGTCATGGGCAGGTCGGCCTGGGTTTCGCTCAGCGCGTCGAGATCGAGGAGCGGTGGGCGGGTCTCCTCCGCCTCGGCATCGAGGCGGGCGGACTCGCGAGCGTCGACCGGTGCCGCGAGCTGAGTCGCGATGTCGTCGGCGAGGTCTTGGAGCTGACCCATCTTCTTGGCCCGCCACGCGAGGTCCGCTTTGTAGATCGCGAACGAGGCGACGGCATAGAGCACCACCCCCAGGACGATGCCCGCCGTGACCGCCAGCGCGCCACTGAAGAGGAGCGATCCGGTCCACCCCGCGAGAGGACCGAGGGCGAGCATCGCGAGGAGACCGTACAGCCCCCCTTCCACGGGCGGACTCATCGAGCCGACTTGTTGCTCCAGCCGGATCCGCGTCCGCTCGCCGCGTTCGCTGACCACGAGCCGGTGGTGCACGCCGAGACCGCTCGTGTGCTCCCACGTGCGCGTCGCGCCGGTCTGGACGGTCTTGCCAGAGTCGGTGCGGCCGTACATCTGGCCGTAGTCCGTCCCGAGGCGGCGGCGGAGGTCCTCGGTGAGGTCTTCCCAGGCGTGAGGATCGAGGGGCCCGGTCGTCCAACGCTCCACGTGGTTGTGCGTGGCCGTGGTGTGGCTCTCGCGCTCGCCCGCACCCGCGTCTAATTCTGCGGCGGCAGCACGCAGGAACTCCGGGTCAATGCCGACCTCGCGGCCGAGCTTTTCGATTTCATCGAGCGAGAGCCCGGCGGCCCCTTGTCGTCGCCGCGCCTCTTCCTGGCGCATGACGGCGCGCTCGATGATCTGCGCGACTTCGCGCTCGGTGTACGTGTTCGGCATCGGGGATGCGGGGACGGCGGCGGAGGCTACGACCGCAGCCGGGTGCGGGTTCGGGAGGGCTCGAGAGCGTCCGCCTGGGGCAGGGCGTCGAGGGAGAGGCGCGGCTCCTCTCGCGAGGACGACTCCTCCCACGAGGGCACCGAGGCGGGCGGTGCTGAGACGGGTGCGAGCTCGGAGGCAGCATCGCGGGCGGCCAGTTCCACGCGGTCCATCGCGCGCTCGAACCGCTGCTCCGTCTTTCGACCCCAGTTGCGCCAGCCGAACCACAGACCGCCCACCACGAGACTCATCACCAGCCCGACCAGCACAGGCAGCCACCAGATCCTCGCGCCTGCTTCCCCGATCGCCTGGAAGAAGCCCGCGAGGAGCACGACCGGGAGAATGCCGAGCGGAAGAATCCACTCCGAGCCGCGCGCCTGCTTCGCAATGGACTGCTCGATGGTGATCGTGGAGGTGCCCTCACCTGGGGTGAGCGTGACATGGATGGGCACCCCGCTTCCTGCAGTCGTGGAGGTCCACTCGCGCTGACGACCGATCTCTGTCGGGACGCCCGGCGTGTCGAAGGCCCGGCGCAGTTCCGTGACGATCCGTGCCCAACCGTCCTCGTCTACGTCCACGGGGAGCACGCGCGTCCGGCGGATGCGGAGCGGCGCACCCCAGAACGTCGGATCTTCGTCGCCGTCCTCTATGGCGCTCCTCATCTCCATCGCGACGGCCGCCACGAGCGAGGGATCCAGACCGGAGGCGCGGGCGGCTTCCTGCATCTCCGCCAGAGTCAGCCCGTGGTCTCCCTCGCGAGCGTAGTGCTGGCGCTCGGCGACACGCGCGAAGATGCGCTGCGCTTCTTCTTCGGTGAATCGCTTCTCGGCCATGAGTGTCGCGGCGGGGCCAGAAGCTACGGGCGTCCGGCGTGGAGGCTCCCACCCCCTCACACGGCGACCTCAGGCGCGGTCTCGCGAGCGTTCGCCTCTGGCGAGACCGTCTGTCTCTGGGCTCGCGTCTAGCACTGAAGCGTCGATCCGCCCTTTGGATCTGTGCGCCTCGCGCGATGCCTCCTCGCGCTTCTCATGGTCGCGAACGGCGAGATCGATCCGGTCCAGTGCGGCGTCGAAGGCCTCGTGCCGCCGCCGGTTGTGGTTCCGCATCCCGAAGAACGTGCCCGCACCGAAGACCGCCGCGAACGTTAGCATGATCATCGCGGGAACGATGAGAGACGGCTCCCCTGTCTCCACCGAGGCAAAGACGAGGAACATCAGCCCCATCACGAAATTGGTCGCCGTACCGATGCCGAGACCGAGAGCCGTCTGCACCTGACTCTGCTCGATGACGACTCGCGTGCCTCCGCGCTCAGGCGAGAGCGTGACCGTGACGGGCTGCTTGTATTCGCTGGCCTCCGAGCGCCATTCGCGCAGCGGGCCGATGTCTGTCACGATGCCGGTCTTGTCGAACTGGCGCCTCAGATCGATGACGATCTCGGCCCACGCCTCGTCGGAGACAGTGCCGCGGACAAACCGCTCGCGGCGGTGCTCCACCGGCATCCCGAGGATGCGGCGCGTAGTGCTCGTGACTTCGGGCCGAAGCGCATCCATGGCCGCTTCCCGGACAATAGCGGGATCCAGTCCAGCTGCGCGGCCGACTTCTTCCAGTTCCTCCAAGGAGAGGCCAGGCTCCTCTTGACCGGTTTCGTGCTGGCGCTCAGCGGCGAGCGCGAAGATGCGTTGGGCCTCGGCCTCGGAGAATCGCTTGGACATGCGCGAAGCTACGGGCCCTCCCGCGATAGATGTGCCCCGGGCGGGACTCTAGCCCCGCTCGCGCCGACGCTCGGGTGTGCCGACCTCGGCGTCGAGGTGGGGCAGGTCTTCCAAGAGAGCCGCGTTGAGACGAGGCTCTTCGGGGAGAGGTGACGGAAGCTCTGGAGCCTCCGCGAGGACTTCGGCGCGTTCCTCGCTGCCTGCGAGCTCTTCCAATGCGTCCAGCGCTCGGTCCAGCTTCGCGTCGATGCGTGGCCCCTTCGCCCAGAGCCGAGGCCACGCAAAGAGACCACTGGCACCTCCCATCGCGCCGAAGGTCGCGGCCAGCCAGACCAATTCTGTTTTGCCCCCCGCAAACGACATCGCCACCATCAGCAAGGCGAAGCCGAGAAGCATCGCGGTGAGCGCGACAGCCCCCATCGTGTCCGCCCGCCAGGTCGCGGAGGCCGTGACGCGGGTGTTTTTCCCCTCGGGCTCCAGGAGGATGTGATACGGCGCCCGCCGCCATTCGCGCACGCCTCCGATGGTTTCCACTCCGCCCGTCCCGCCGAGTTGGCGACGGAGCGTGGCGACCATCTTGCCCCACTCGGCATCACTGACCTCTCCGGCCACGATGCGGGTCTGCCGGGAACCCGTCTGCATGCCGAGGAAGGGATCGCTCGGTGGAAGATCGTCTCCCGCGCCGAGAGCGGCCTGCTCCACGTACGTCGGGTCGATGCCAGCGGCCTGGGCGGCGCGCTTGACCTCGTCCATCGTGAGACCGGGGCCATGGCTCTCGTCGGCGCGAGCCTGGAGTTGAGCGGCACGACGGAGGAGGTCAGCGGCCTGGCGCTCGGAGAGGTCGGAGTGGGACATGGCACGAAGGGACCTGCGACCTACGCCGCCCACCGCCGAGAGTTCGGCGAGCAGAGTCCGACGCCGAGGGCTCAGCGCACGAAGCTTGCGCCGTTAATGTCTACCGTCGTACCGGTGGCGTGGTCTGCCAGTCCAGAAGCGAGAAAGACGATTGTCGGGGCTACCTCCTCGGGCTCGGCGATGGCACCAAGGCTGGTCTGCGCCTCCAGCCCCGCTCGGTCCGCCGCGATGGCACCGGTGGCCATGTCGGTCGCCGTGAACCCGGGCGCGACGCCGAACGCCGCCACACCGCGACGCCCCCAGCCTCGCGCGATGCTTTTGGTCAGCGCCACCACGCCGCCCTTAGAAGCCGCGTAGGCAAGGAACGCCGGGTCGTCGCCCCGGAAGGCCGCGCGAGAAGAGACGGTCACGAGACGCCCGACTATTTCTCCAGGGACTCCCCCCGCCTCGGCGTGACGCTCGGCCCAGTGGCGGACGGCCTCGCGCGAAAGAACGGCCAGCGACGTCAGGTTGACAGCCATCGTGCGGTCCCACGCCGCGAGCCAGTCGTCGAGCGGTCCGTCAGGGTTCGCCTCCACGAAAATCCCCGCGTTGGCCACCACGATGTCGACGCGGGCGAGGGTTTCGAGCGCATCGTTCCAGAGCCGGGCGGCTTCGTGAGGGTGGGTGAGGTCTGCCGCCAGCACGAGGTGGTCCGCCTCGGCACCGAGGCGGGCGACCTGTACCTGCGCGATCTCTGGATCGCGACCGCTGTGGTGAAGTGCGACGCGCGCGCCTGCACCTGCCAGTTGCTCCGCCACCGCGTAGCCAATACCTCGGCTCGCGCCGGTGACGAGCGCGGTTCGCCCGGCGAGGTCGAGGGTCATTCCTTCATGGGTTCCAGCACGAGCGGCTCACCGTTCCCCGTGAGCATGACGCGGGCGCCGTCACGCTTCGCGCGGGTGTAGAGTTCGGTACCAAAGGCACCGGTCTCCACGGTCAGCCCTTTCTCGTTTACCATCCACGTCCCGCTACCGATGATCTGGTCGCGGAGGTAGAACCTGACTGTCGCGCCTCCCTCTGGGCCCGCCCGGAACGTCACGGACTCGGCAGGGCCCTTTGAGATCCTCCAACTCCCCACCAGGCCCATCATCTCGACAGGCGCGCGCGACCGCTCAAACGTCAGCTCGATCTCATCTGCCTCCAGCCGGACTCTGTCCGGCGACAGGAACTCCGGGCAGACGGGCTCGGAATCCATCCCCAGAAGACATCCTTCATTCGAGAGGGCCCCATCCAGGCTGGCGGAGCGCTGGGTTCCGTGCTCTGCATGCACCAACACGCGGCCGTCTTCGGCCACTTCCATCCACATGGAATGGATCCGGGTCCCCGCTTCGAGCTCTGGCTCCTGCGGCCCGATCAGCTTCCACGTTTCGACAAGCGACTGCGCCGATGTGTGGCTCCAGGCGAGAGACAGAAAGGCACAGAGCAGGAGACGGCGCATGGCTCGAAACCTACGCGCGTGGCGGTCCGGCGGGCTTGACACCCTTCGGCAGACCGAGACCCGCGGGCCGCACCGCCTTTGTCCCGACCGCAGGCGCCTGCGCCGCTGGCGCGGGCTTCCGCCAGACGGGTACGGACGAGCACGGCTCGCCGTACATCACCTTCTTCGCGACGCCCTGGAGCTTCTGTGTCGCGATCAAAAACGCGTCCAGTGGGACGATGTCGTTGCCGCAGCCTTTGATGACGACCGGCTTTCCGACGTACTGGCTCCAGTCGTGCGCTTCTAACGCGCGCACGAAGTGGTCGCGGCGAACGTCCGCCTCGGTGCCCTCGCCGACCGAGGCGGCCACTCCCGCGAGTTTGCTCGCGACGAGCATGAACGCCCACGTCGGCACGATAGCGTCGGCGGAGCAGGTGACGGCGACGTGTTTCTGCGCGTACTGGCTCCAGTCGTGATCCTTGACGGACTGGCGGAAGTCGCGCTCGCGTAGCACGAGGCCTCGATGGAGGAAGGGCGCGAGGTCGAACGTGGCGGTCTCTGCGCCGTCCCACAGAGCCGCGAGGTCCACGGTCGTGATGTCGCTCTCGGCGACGCGGTTGACGAGGTCCATCATGGGTCGAAGTACGGTGTTCGAGGTTTGCAGATCCGGGACGACGAACCCTGGCCTTGAACCAATCAGGCCGCGCGACGCTGGCGGGTACTAACCACAGCATCAGCGACGTACTGGACCGCCTGATCCACCTCTTCTTCCGTTGTGTACCGGCCGAGCGAGAAGCGGACCGTCGAGAAGGATTCCTCTGCGCTGAGCCCCATCGCGGTGAGGACGTGGCTGGGCTTCTGGGCGCGACTCTGGCAGGCCGCACCGGTGCTGGCAGCCACCTCGCGCATAGAGCCAAGCAGCTTGCCGCTCTCGATCCCGTCGAAGATGACGCTGGAGGTGTTGGGCAGGCGCAGCGCCTCGGTCGCGTTGAAGCGGACGTTGGGCACAACCTCCACGAGGCGGGCCTCGAAGCGGTCGCGCAAGGATTCCATGCGGAGCGCGTCGGACTCCAGGTTCGTCAGCGCCAGTTCCGCGGCGATGCCCATCCCGACGATGCCCGGTACGTTGAGCGTGCCCGCGCGGAGGCCGTTTTGCTGACCGCCGCCCGCGATCTGCGGCTGGAGCCGGACCCGCGGCCCGCGACGCCGCACGAACAGCGCACCGACGCCCTTCGGGCCGTAGAACTTGTGCGCAGAGACCGCGAGGAGGTCCACTCCGGCGGCGTCGGCATGGACGGGCACCTTGCCAACAGCCTGTGTGGCGTCGCTCATCATGAAGGCGCCCACCTCGTGCGCGATCTCGGCGATAGGCCGGATCGGCTGCACGACACCCGTCTCGTTGTTGCCCCACATCACCGAGACGAGGAGCGTCTTGTCGTCCACTACGTCGCGGAGTTGGTCGAGGTCGATCAGGCCGTCGCGCCCGACGGGCAGGACGGTGAGGTCGAAGCCGTCATGCTCCAGAGACTGGCAGGTCGTGAGCACGGCCTTGTGCTCCGTCGCTACCGTCACGATGCGATGCTTGCGCCCGCCGTAGACGCTCGCGGCACCACGGAGCGCGAGGGAGATGGCCTCGGAGGCGCCGGAGGTGAACGTGAGACCCCGGCCGTCGCAGCCGAGGGCCTTCGCGACACGCTTGCGCGAGAGGCTCACGGCCTCGTCTGCAGCCCACCCGAGAGCGTGCTCGCTGTTGGGGTTCCCGTAGTGCTCCCGGAAAAAGGGCAGCATCGCCGCGAGTACCTCGGGCGCGACCGGCGTGGTGGCGTTGTGGTCCAGGTAAATAGGCGCGCTCATGTCTCCTCTGGGGCCTCTACTCCCCGTGATCTCCTGCAGCGGACGGCGCGTTCCGTCAGCGCGGACTCCACAGATACGGGCGCACCCCGCCGGTTGTTGTGAGGAAACGCCGGAATGATCGTCCCGATTCTGACCGACCGTTCCCGAACGCTCCTCAGGCTCTAGGGCGCACAGAAAAGCCCTTCCGGCGCGGAGCGCCTGGAACACAACGGGATGCTGGATTCAGACCTGGGCCAGCCCGCCTCGGTCTCTCCGTGGACGCACCGAGGCGGGTAGCCTCGCGGTTTGAAGCTCGAGGTCTCAGTAGCGGCCTAGACGCGCGTCAGGAGATCGGCACGTCGAAGCCCGCGGCATCCGGCGAGAGGCCACGTTTCGTGGCGGCGGTATCGAAGGCGGTCTGCTCTTTCCCGCCCGGTCCGTTCGTGTTGATGAGGACCGTAACGCCTGCCAACGCGGGAGCCGCCTTTGCGCCCGCGACGACAGCGTCCAGGATGCACCCAGCGACTTCGGCGTAGAACGCGGCTTTGTCCGCCACGCGGGGCTTGTAGATCCCCGTCGAGAGCATCGTCAGGCGCAGGCCATCCAGGGCGTGACCGGCGGCGAGGAAGGCCGCAGTCTGGGCCATCGCGTCTGCGTAGATCTGCGTGTAGCCCGTGGGATTGGAGAAGCTCGTCTCGCTGCTCATGTCCGGCCCGACGGAGTACATCATCGCGACGGCGTTCGCCCCGACCCGCGACGAACACCCGGACGGAATCGGCACGAGAAACGAGGTGAGCGGAAGCGGATCGGGCGGACTCGCGCTGTCCTTCTTCCAGGCGCCCGCGCCGTATGTCGCGTCGTAGGCCGTTACGAGGTCCGCGTTGACCGTGTCCAGGCAGGCCTGATGGGGGCAGAGATCCCCTGGCTTCGAGCCGCAGAGCGCATCGTGGAACAACCCGTTGACCCCGCCACCGCCGACCTGATAGTAGATCCCAAGGTTGGTGCTCCCGGCGTTTTGGGACGCGATGGGCCCGGAGACCACGTCGGAGTTGCTGAGGACGGGGCGGTAACCGCTGGAGACGGAGGTCTCGTAGCGAATGGCGATGGACGACACAGGCGTTGGGGCTAGAGGAGCCCCAACGTACCGGTCCGTGCCGGACTGGCAAGGACTCTCTCCGCGATGCGGTCCGCCTCGTGGTCTCCAGGGACCTACCGAGGCGGACGCTCTCGCGTGCTACCTCGCCTCGCGGAACCGACGCCCTGCCGAGACGGCGAAGCCCGCGATCATGACAATCGTACCGATCCAGAGAACCGAGATGAACGGCTTCACCGAGGCCTGCACCACGACCCACTCGTCCTCTTTGGGCTGAGCACCGTCCATCATGAGACGGATCGCGTCATCCTCTACCTCCATGCCGACGAACGCGACGCCGAGGTTCCAGTTCGTCGCGCGGTTCTGGACGTACTGCTGCTGACCGTCTGAGGTGATGGCGTAGACAGGACGGAGCGTGCGGGTCTCACCGGATTCGAGGTCGCGCACGTCGAGGCGGGCTGCCACAGCGAGGTCTACCCCTTCAGCCTCGACACCGATGGCCTCAAAGTCGACGCCGAGCTCGTAGTCGGCGAAGGTGAGGGCGTAGCGATCCCGCCCGGCGACCTGGAGGGTGAGGGAGTCGCCCCGAGCGAGGGTAAACTCCTGCGGCGCATCCGGGTCGCCCTCCGGTGCGCTGGTGCTCATCGCGGAAGGGAACACCGCGACATAGAGGTCACGAAGGAAGCCTTCGCGCACATCTGAGCGCTGGATCCACTGGTCGCGACCGTCCTTGTAAACCACGTTGCGTGTCTGGAAGGTCTCGTCGGTGCGGGTGTTCTTCCAGTCGAGGAGGTAGGCCGGATGGCCCTCCTCTGTAAGCTCCGTGCCGACGTACGTGATCTCGAAGCCATCGCCGGAGGGCATCGTCTCACCGAGCGGGACGACGACGTTGTCGCGCGACCCCTGGAGGTCCGTGCCCGCGCCTTCGCCCACTGGGTCGTTGAAGACGGAGGAAGCGAAGATGCCGAGCAGCATCAACCCGAAGCCCACGTGCGTGAGGCTACCGCCGATGAGCTTCCAGTTCCCCTTCGCGACGCGGATCATCACGAGGAGGTTGCCCCAGAGCGTGAAGAAGGCCGTGAACAGCAGCAGCAGCAGCAGCAGACTCGTGCCGTGTGTGGCGAAGAAGCTGCTGTCGAAGAGGCCCATTTGCGCGACGGCTGGGGCCGCCTCGGGGAGCGGCTGGACGGTCTGCTGCACGAAAGGCGTCGTGCCAAGGACAACGGCCGTGCTCACGACGGTCAGCGCGAGCGGCCGCAGGAGCACGCGGTTCACGTCGTCTACGGTCATCTTGCGCCACCAGAAGACCTGGCCCATGCCCATCAGGAACGCGATGCCGACCGTCAGCGGGAGCGTCCACGTGTTGTAAAACGCGATGGGGACGGCGCTCGGGTTGTCGCGGAAGAGCTTCCCGAAGATGGGCGCGCTCGTGCCGAGGATGATCACGAGGCCGACCAGGGCGAGCAGCAGCGCGCCGGTGAAGATCATGGACTCACGCGAGAGCGTCGCAGGCGGCGCGGGCGGTGCCGGAAGCTCTCGGTAGCGAAGCGCGAACATCCCGAAACCCAGCACGCCGATGCTCAGAATCCAGACGAGAAGCTGGTTGTAAAGCCCGAGGTCCACAAAGCTGTGCACGGACACATCGCCGAGGACGCCGCTGCGCGTCAGGAACGTGGAGTAGATGCACAGCTGGAACGCCACGATGGCGAGGATGAGCGCCGCCTTGTGCCCGGCACTCGTCCGCTTCTGAACGACCATCGCGTGGAGACCGGCCACGCCGAAGAGCCACGGCACGAGACTGGAGTTCTCGACCGGGTCCCACGCCCACCAGCCGCCGAAGCTGAGCGTTTCGTATGCCCAGTAGCCGCCCATCATGATGCCGAGGCCGAGCACGCCCATCGCGGCGAGGCTCCATGGCAGCGCGGGCCGCACCCATTGCGTATAGCGCCGCATCGCGAGACCGGCCACAGCAAACGCGAAGGGCACCATCGTGAGCGTGAACCCGACGAAGATGATGGGCGGGTGGATCGCCATCCAGGGGTTCTGGAGGAGGTCGTTGAGGCCCTGCCCGTCTGCGGGGATGAAGCCCGCGGTCTGGAGCATCGGGGCGTCCGGGAATTTCTCCGCGAGCGGCGTGAACGGGCTCGCGCCGAGTGTGAACGCGCCGAGGTCCAACCCGACGACCATCGAGAGCATGAACGCGTTGCAGAGCGCGACGACGGCCATCACCGGAGCCCCAAACGCTTCGCGGATCTCGCGCGAGATGGCTGGAACCCCGTCACGCTTCGCGCCCCACCGCACGAGCACCGCACCGACGAGGGTGGACATGAGGATCCACAGCAGGAACGAGCCTTCCTGCCCTGCCCAGAAGCCGCTGATCTTGAAGTGCAACGGCATCGCGTCCGACGTCTGCTGGTAGACGTAGGCGTACTGGTACTGACCCGTCAGGAAGGCCGTCCACAGAAGGACACTCGCGACGACCACACCGCCGATCACGGCCCACCACCCCCATCGGCCGAAGCGAGACCACGCCTCCCGATCAGCGGGGGCCGTGGCGAACGTGGCACGCGCGAAGGCGAACAGCGCAGCGCCGCTGGCGACAAAAGCGATGAGGAGGGCGATCTCGCCCACGATCCCTAGCATTGCGGGGGAGGTTTCACTGTCGGGTGAAACTTACGTCGCGGCACCGCGCGGTCGTGTGTGCAGACGGTGCGGCCCCTGCGAAATCGGCAGCGGGTACGCCCGCCTCGGTTGGTCCGTGGAGGTGCCGAGGCGGGGACAACGCCGCGGAGGATGACCGGATCTCGCGCCAGTGCGTGCGTCTCGAAGTGCCTCCACTTCCAAATCCATGCGCCCACTCCTTCTCGCGTTCCTCCTCACGCCGCTCGCGGTCTCCGCCCAGGACAAGAGCCCTGGCACAGCTCGCACCATCTCCATCTTCGCCCCGGGTGGCGGGCATCTCTACGCCGGGGAGCCCGTCAAAGGCGTCGTGCTGCTAGCGGGCACCATCGGCGGTCTGGCCGTGGCGGCGAATGCCGCGCCCAAGCTGAACGACGACTTCCAGAGCCGCGACTACTACACCCGGCACGGGACGGCGCTAGGTGTCGGACTCGGAATCGCGGGGGCCGCGTGGCTGTACGGCGTGCTCGACTCGCCGCACGCCGCCCGTCGCGCCAACGAGCGCCGCGTGGAGGTCTCCGCGATGCCGACCACCAGTGGCGCTCGCGTGAGCGTCCGCGTGCCGCTGTAGGGAGCCTGTCTGGCGCCTCGGCGTCTGGGGAGCCCCCCCCCTTTCCCCTCCCATGCCCATTGCTCTCGTCACCGGCGCCAACCGCGGGATCGGCCGCGAGGTCGCCCGCCAACTCGCCTCGCGCGGGGTCCATGTCTTCCTCGGCGCCCGCACCCTGGCCGACAGCCGAGAGGCGGCCGATTCCATTAACGCCACCTCCCCGGACGGACACGCCGAGGCGGTCCAACTCGACGTGACCGACCCGGCCAGCGTGCAGGCCACCAGACAGACCGTGGCAGCGCACGGCGGGCTGGACGTGCTCGTCAACAACGCCGGGACGGACTACGACACCGACCAGCGCGTCCTCACGGCCGACCTCGACCGGGTCCGGCGCGTGTGGGAGACGAACACGCTCGGGCCATGGCGCCTCGCGCAAGTCTTCGCGCCGATGCTCCGCGAGAGCCCGCACGGCCGACTGGTGAACGTCTCCAGCCAGGCCGGGCAGCTCGGGAGCCTGGGCTCCGGCACGCCCGCGTACAGCCACTCCAAGGCCGCGCTTAACGCCGTCACGCTCATGCTCGCGAGCGCGCTTCCCGGCGTGCTCGTCAACGCGGTCTGCCCCGGCTGGGTGCGGACCGACATGGGCGGGCAGGCGGCGCCTCGATCCGTGGAGCAAGGCGCCGCGAGCGTCGTCTGGGCCGCCACGCTACCGGACGGCGGCCCCACGGGCGGCTTCTTCCGCGACGGCGACCGACTCGCGTGGTGACACCCGGCTCCTCCTGCCTCGGTCCTTTCGTGAAGACACCGAGGCGGGCGGAGCTAGCGGAGGACGCGCCGCGCGGATCTTGGGTCGCCGCTGGTCGGCGCGGGCTGGATGTCCAGCGCCCCAGCGACGATGCCGTGCACATCGACCGTCTGGATGGTCCCGGTCTCTGTGGCGACGCGGAAGCGGGGGCCTCGCGCGATGAAGAGCGCCTGCATGGTCGCCTCGCGAGGGTCGAAGCCATGCGAGCCCGGGATGGGGAACGTCGGATCGGCGGCGACGCGGGCACGGGTCGTTACGCTCCACCCTTCGTCTGGGAGCACCACGATGGGCCCGATACGGTCGTTCGCGCGGTAGTGAAGGTGCTCCGGTGTGTCTTCGCGGCGGTACGCACGGACGTAGTCCAGCACATCCAGACGCGCGACGAGAGAATCGGAGTCCGTGCCCTTCGCGGGCCAGATGTGGGTGGGCGTACTCCAGAGCACCTCATCCGCCTCGGTGTCGAGGTCGACGGCGTCGTCCAGGTAGACGAGGCGGTCGCGCGAGAGCGAGGTCATGCCGTGGTCACTGACGACGACGAGGTCGGTCGTGGCGAGGAGCCCACGCGCCTCCAGACCCGCTACGAGCCGGGCGAGGGCGTCGTCCACGCGTTCGATGGCTGCGGCGACCTCCGGCGTGTCCGGGCCATGCCGGTGGCCCGCACTATCGACGGCCTCGAAATAAAGCGTGACGAAGTGGGGACGCTCGCTCCGTGGGAGATCGAGCCAGGCCAGGGCTGTGTCCACGCGCGCCTCGTACGGCATCGCAGCGTCGTACGCCAGCCAACGGCCGGGGCGAATGGCCTGGCTGCCGGGCCAGAAGACGGTCCCCACGCGAAGCCCCTGGCGCTCGGCAGTCGCCCAGATGGGCTCGCCGCCCCACCACTCCGGCTCCGTCATGCCGGTCTTGCGCTCGCCGTTGAACAGGCGCCCATCCGGCGCGCGGAACTCGTTGGCGACGATGCCGTGATCCTGTGGATGCAGCCCCGTCGCGAGGGACCAGTGGTTGGGCAGCGTCACGCTCGGGAAGACCGGCGTCATGCTCTGGGCGCGAACGCCTTCTCGTGCGAGGCGCCGGAGCGTAGGGGCCTGAACATCGGCGCGGTCCAAATAATCGGCCCGGAAGCCATCCAGCGAGATGAGGATCACTCGTGGCTCAGCCGCCTCCGTGACGCGTGTCTGTTCTCGCGCCTGGTCATCGCATCCCTCGAATGTGCCGACGAGCCAAAAGCACGCGAGGGCAAGGGCGACGAGAGAGGCAGCGGTGAGGCGCATGGCGCGAGGGTGCCGTGCGGGAGGGGCAGAGGCGCCCTACGGCCTCGCGCGGCCGATAGGTTCACGCTGAGCAGGCACAAAAAAGGCCGACCCCGCCCGGATGCAGGGTCGGCCGCCTCGGTGGGTCTACGAGGGGACCGAGGCGGACAGTGCGGTCGCTTACTCGAAGTCTGTGTTGAGCCGGAAGCGGCTGATCCGGTTGTTGCCCGTATCAGCCACGTAGACGATCCGGTCGTAGTACGCCACGCCCTGCGGGTTCGAGAACTGAAGGGGGCTGGCACCCGTCCCGCCGAACGAGACCCGCACCGGCAACGAGGAGTCTGCACCGGGCGGCGGGGCGACGCCCTCGATCCCAGCCTGGTTGAACACGAAGAGGCTGTCCTTGCCCGCGTCCAGCACGAAGATGTAGCCGGTCTGGTCCGCTGCGTAGCCCAGAGAAGAGACCTGCTCGAACTGATCCGCCTCGAAGAGGGCACCGTCGCCCGCGTCCGGGTTGGAGGCTGCAGCGAGACGCTGGCTATCCACGCGGTACTCCACACCGTCGGCCGTCTCCACGACTTGCACGGACAGCACACCGTAGGTCGGTGCTGCGATGCCTGTGGGCGGAGCCTGTGTGAGAAGGAAGTTCTCGTCCAGCGGGATGTTCGGGCGCTGCGGCGGACCGACGAAGGTCAGTACATCCGAAGGAAAGAATGCGCTGAGCAGGCTCGGCTGGTCTGGCGTGAGAGCGCGGATGTACTGGACATAATCCCCCTCGGCGGTGTAGACGAGGAAGGCATTGAACGGGCTAAAGGTCTGGCTCGGCCGACCCGTCGCGGTGTTGTTGACTGGCCCCTGGCGTGTGATGTAGACGCTGTTATCCGCCAGCGGGGAGATCCCGGTGAACACGGCGTCCTCATCGCTCCCGCTGCCGTTGTACGTGTTGGGCGTCTCGAACCGGGTGAGCGCACGGCTGCCGTCACTGAACGGGTGCCAGATGATGTCGACCACGCGCGGGTTGCCGACGGTCAAACCTCGGATCCGATACACCACCGCGAGATCGCACTGCTCTGGCAGACCCGCGGAGGGGCAATCCGCGCCCGCAACCGTCGTGTCGCGACGGGCAGCGACGTACACATCGAGGCGCCGGTCCTGAACCACAGCCGTGATGTCGCGGAGATCCTGGGGCGGCACGGGGATATCGTCGGCGGTGCCGAGAACCTCATCCGGTCCGGGGTTGTCCTCGAAGATGAGCTGGTTCAGCAAGGCCAAGGGACGCCCGGCCAGATCCAGCACATGCAGCCCCCGGTCGTCGCCGACGTAGATGAACTCGTCGTATCCGACGTAGACATCCATCGGGTTCTCGAACTCGCCGCCGAAGCCCTGCGTGTAGAACGGGTTCAGCGGGACGTAGCCCACATCGTCGGCGAGGGTCGGGTCGGTCTGGCCCTCCTCGAAGATCTCGCGGGTGGTCTCGTCGCCCTTGGAACCGAAGACGGCGTCACACCCAGAGAGCGTGACTGTAACGAGGAGAACGACGAGGAGATGGGAAGGGATGTACCGCATAGGGCGAGAGGTACGAGGTGCCTCGTACCGGATCTACAGGGTGGCCGTGAGGCCGATTCGATGGGTCGTACCGAGGCGGTCGAAGTGGCTGAAACCGTAGTCCACCCGGAGGTCGCGGTCGTCGCCGAGTCCAGGGAGGTTGAGGCCGAACCCGGCAGTCGGAACGGTCCGTTCGTCGGCGCCAAAGGCGTAGCCTGCACGCAGCGCGAGGAGATCCGAGAAGGTGTACTCCACGCCGACGTTGAACAGTTCGGCGTCGTCGTTGGGGTTGGTGAGCTGACCGGAGACGGTCAGCGCGTGGTCGCTCGCGCCGCGAAGCACGTCGTAACTCATCCCAAGGAGGAAGGTCGTGGGAGGCACGAGGTCCTCGAAATCATCCTCGGTGACGGTCTCGCCCTCGACGGTCTGGCGTGGTAGCTCGCCATCAGCGAAGCCGTTGAGACCGAAGTTGCGGATCGCGATGCCGATGTTGGCCCCTGTGTCGCCGACGCGGTAGTGCACCCCGAGGTCCACGAGCGCCGCGTCCATGTTCACCTCCGCGGCCGACTCGCGGACGAACTTGGCCGTCACGCCGTAGGAGAAGAGGTCCGTGAGCGCCTGCGCGAGAGTGACGCCACCCACCACGCCGAGGTAGGAGAACGTCTGGCCGGTGCCCCTTGGACCGGAGTACTCGTCCGTGACGAGCATCTCACCGGAATCCAGCGACTGGACGTGGGCGCCGATTGTGAACGGCCCTACCGCCCGCGAGACGGCGGCGTAGTTCATGCTCACATCTGCCACGTACTGGAGGCGCGCGAGACCGACCTGGGTGTCCCCGCCTCGGGTGATGAGCGCGGGGTTCCAGAAGAGCGCGCTCGCGTCGTTGGCCGTGGCGACCGCCGTGCCTCCGAGGGCGGCGCCTCGCGGATCCACGGGGACCTCCAGGAACTGGAAGCCGGACGTGCCTGCGCGGTCCCCGCCGTAGGAGGGGAGGATCTGGGCCGAGGCGACAGTCGCGCTCGCGAGAAGGCCGACGACGAGACCGAGGCGGAGAGTGTGGCGCATGTGGGGGGTGCTGGGTGAAAGGGCCAGGTACGTCGTACCGGTCCCTCGTCCCTCTCTAGAATCGGTAGCTCAGCCCGAACACGATGTGCCGGGGCGGGAGGAAACGGGCGGGATTAAACGGCGGGAGTCCGCTCGTCTCGGGGTCCTCGTAGCGGGGGTCGCGCAGCGAGTTCGTCACGTCAAAGTCCGTGTTGCCGCGAAGGCTTCGGATGTAGTCGTTGTAGGCCTCTAGCGCGACGGCGAACGCCTCGGGGTCGGTCTCGGCGAGAGCCGGATCGGGCTGCGTGACATCGAACTCCGGGTAGGCCTGTCCCGTGACCGGGTTGACGATCACGCTGTTGTTCTGGTCGAAGAGGTTCTTGACCTCCATCGTGAACACGAGGTCGCTGGCCCCGACGCCAAAGCGGCGCTCGGCGCGAAGGTCGAACCACCACCACGGTCTGCCGCTCTCGGAGAAGCGAAGGGCGGGATCATCTGCGGTCTCGTAGATCGGGCGCCAGTCGCGCTCGCCGGTGAACGGATTGCGCTCGTTCCCGACGAACTCGACGGGCGTGTAGCGCTGCCCGCTCCGGTAGACGGACTGCACGAAGAGCCGCACACGGTTGAGGCCGGGGATCCCAAGCCAGGGCTCATCGGCATCGTGCGAGAGTGTGACCGCAGCCTTGATGTCGATGGGGCGGTCCCAGGCGAGCGGCGTCTCGAACGTGTTGTCTGTGTTGCCGGTCTGGATGAGATCCTGCAGGGCGTCGTTGTTGGTGGACGAGAGGCCCGTCGCGCGGGAGTAGCTGGCGTTGATGTTGCCATTGAACCAGCTCCCGATGCGCTTGATGTAGCTCGCCTCAATGCCTCGGACACGCGCGAAGTCGCCGTTGACACGGAGGGCGCGGTTCGTCTCGCGGCCGGTCGGGTCCGTGATCTCTGCGCGGGCGACCGTGATGAAGTCGTACTTATCGCGCCAGAAGGCCGTGACAGAGAGCGCGTCGTTGGCCGTGAGCTGGTTGCGAAGGCCGAGCTCATAGGCCACGTCCACCTCGGGATTGAGGTTGGGGTTGCCAAGATCCGAGAAGAAGGAACGGTCCTGATAGAAGGGATCCAGGTTGGCGTAGACGAACGTCGGGTGCGGCTGGCGCATCGAGTGGCCGTAGCTGAAGAACAGCACCTGATTCTCGCGGACCGGGAAGCTGACGCTCAGCTTGGGCAGGAGACGGCCTTTCCAGCGGAGCCCCGCGATGCTGGTCGTCTCATCTAGATAGGCTTCGCGGAGGGTCGTCGGGATGGTGAAGGCCTCCGCCTCGACGAGGTCATCGATGTAGGAGCCCGCGGCCCAGCTCTCGAAGCGGGCGCCGAGGTTGGCGATAAGACCCCGGTAGCGGATCCGGTGCGTGGTGTAGAGCGCGCCCCGCCGGGGCTTCACGCGCCAGATGTCTGCGCTCTGCCCCAGTCGGTTGGACTGCGAGACGGTCCCGTCGGGTAGCAGGATCGGCGCGCCCACCCAGGGCCGCACGATGTCGATCCACTGGTAGTCGTTCAGGATCCCCTCACCGCCGATGGTGAAGTCGTACGCCTCGTTAGAGGAGAACCGGGTGTACTCCGCACGAGCCGTGACCTGCTCCGCGAAGTGGTCGTGCCAGTCCGTGGCGACGCCGCCGTTGTTGAAGAACCCTGGCCCTGGCAGGACGAAGAGTGCAGAGTCCGCCGGGATGTCCGTCAGGTCCGGGTCGCCGAAGATGACTCCTGGGAAGCCTGGGATGGACGAGGGGTCCAACTCGGAATCCACCTGCTCGGGACGCCAGTCGCGGCCATTGGCATCGGCGCGAAGCTGGGTAAAGAGCCGCGAGACCTGCACCTCGTAGATACTCTGCGGCGTCGGGGAGTGCACCCAGAGGAGGTAGGCGAGGTTGGAGTTCTGCGTGTAGGTGTTCGCGAGGTCCGGCTGCTCCGCGAAGGCGTACTGGAAGCCCGGCGCCACGATGGCGTCGTTGCCGGTCACCTGGAGCATCCGAGTGTCCTGGTTGATCGCGAGGGAGCGGTTGTACGCGCCCGTCAGCTTCATCCCGGAGCGCGGGACGAGGTCTAGCCTCGCGATGCCGTTCCACCGGTTGCCCCGGCTCGGCGCCCAGAAGTCATCCTGGACGATGCTGGACTCTAGCTGGTCTGGAACGAAGCCCTGGAACCCGTCGGAGAAGTTGGCCTGACCGGACACGAAGAACCGTAGCGCCTTCGGGATCACCGGGCCGCCGACGGAAAGCTCCAGGTTCTGCTCGTTGAACGTGCTGTTCCAGTCGTCGTTGAAGCCGAGGTTGTCGCCCTGAACCGAGAGGCCGACCTCGAACTCATCGCCGCCCTGGCGCGTGCGGACCGAGATCACCCCCGAGGTGGACTCGCCCACGCTCGCGTCGGCGCCGGTCGTGTTGACCTCCACCTCGCCGAGCGCATTCGCTCCGAGGTCCAGGCCAAAGCCAGTGCCCGCCAGCGGGTCCTTCGCGTTGACACCGTCCACCACGAAGCCTGTTTCGTTGGCACGCCCGCCTCGGATGTAGAGACCGGTCGGGTCCTGGAAGACACCTGCCTGGTTGCTGACCACGTCCTGCACATCGCGCACGGGGCGCGCCGCGATCTCTTCCTCGCTCACGAAGTAGGCGCTCTGCCCCTGCTCCACGTCGATGAGGGGGCGCTCTCCGACGACGACGACCTCCTCGTCGGTGCCGAGCGACGCCTCGCTCATCTCCACGTCGAGAGTGGTCGTCTCGCCGTTGGCGATGGCGATCCCCGTGAACTGCAGCGTCTGGTAGCCGATGTAGCTGACGCGGATGGTGTAATCGCCCGCGCGGATGTCGGGGATGGAGTACTGGCCGTCGAGGTCTGTCGCGTCGCCACGCGTGGTACCGATGACGAGCACGTTGACGCCGACGAGGGTCTCGCCGTTGCTAGCGTCCGTGATGGTGCCCGCGAGGGTCCCCTGCGCGCTGGCGGTGCCCGCGAGGAGGCCGAGGCTGAGGAGGCCGAGGGCAAGCGAGGCGGAAAGTCGGGATCGCATCGTTAGCGGCGGGCGAGGGACGCGGAGGTCGGGAAGTCGAGACCGTCGAGGAGGACGGCGAGCGCGTCGGCGACGCCCTCGGTCTGGCCGTCGGCGGGGACGAAGTTGAGCGCGCTCCCGTTGACGACGGGCAGGGCGAAGAGAGCTACACGGCGGTCGGCACGGATGGTCGCGACGACCTCGCTGCCCTCCCAAGTGGCACTCGTGTTGGTCCCGGCGTAGAGCGAGATCTCGTAGAGGATGATGTCGTCTGGGCGGGCGTTGTAGGGGTAGAGGCGGACCTCCCCGGAAGTCTGCAACTCAGGCAGCGTGCGGCCCGTGCCTGGCACCTCAGCAGCGGGACGGACGGCCTCGGGCCCATCCCGACCCGCGCGAAGCGACCGGATTCCTTCGGTGTTGACGAGGCCACTCAATGGGAGCACATCGATGGCAGGATTTCCCTCCCCTTGTTCCGCTGTGAGCGGTAGCGTGATGGGGGTGTGCAGCAGCAGGCGACCTCCGCCTTCGAAGAACCGGTCGAGGACTGGCGCGGAGCGGGGGAAGTTGTTGCCCGAGGCGCTGTTCGTGACGGCGTTCGTCACCCAGTAGATGCGGTCCCAGAGCGCGAGGGTCTCACGAAGCGTCGGGTCCTGCGTCGCTGGGAGAGCATCGGAGAAGGCCGGATTGGCGGCATTCTGTGGCGTCTGCGAGAGGTCCCACTCGTCGTAGGTGGCTGTGCCATGCGTCGCGAGGGCCTCGCGCGAGATGTCCATCACGGCCTCCACCCCGGAAGCACGGAAGTCGTTGACCAGCAGCACGTTGCTCGTCACGCGCTGGATGTAGAAACTGCCATCGGGGTTGCCGTCCTCGTCGAGAGCGGGGTAGCGAACCGTACGGCTCGTCGCGCCTGCCTGATCTAGGGAGCGGAGGAACAGCACGTTTTCCGCCTCAAGCGAGAGGCCAGGGAGCGTGACGCCAGAGTTCGAGAAGCCGCGCCCCAGGAAAAGGCGAGCGTCCGTGACCGTCGCACCTGGATCCTCGGCGACGAGCGTAAGGAACGTCGTCGTGGGATCGATGCGGATAAATCCTGCGGTGGTGTCGTTGAGGGCCAACTCGATGCCCGCGAGGTTGGACTCCCCATCCGGGTCAGCGGCGCTGAACGAGAACGAGATGACGGGCCAGGTCGAATCCGCCGGGGTCTCTGCGTCCACGAGGCGGAAGGTCGGATCCGAGTTCCGAATCGGGAAGATGGTCTGGGCGGGCGTGGGGTCCACGGCGTCCTCGTCATCCACGGCGCGGACCTGGACGGCCACGTCAGCGGCGTCGAAGCCGAGGGGGATGGGCAGGAGGATGACGGAGTCTCGGCGGGTGGTGCGGCTCCAGCCCGCCTCGGGGCCAGGCTCGGGGAGGCCAGCGCCCACGGCATAGGCCCGCACCTCGTAGGCGAGCACGACGCCGTCGGCATCGGTTCCGCTCCAGGCTACGTCTACGGTGGAGACGAGGCGGCGGTCGCCGAGGTCCTCGCGAAGGTCCGCGGAGCGAACGGCGAGCTCAGTCTCGGGCGCGGCGTTGTCTGTCGGCGAGCCGTCGAAGCCTGCGTCGCAGCCAGAGAGGGCAGCAGCGGCGCTAGCGGCGAGGGCCAGCGAGAGCGCTACGAGGGGAGCGCGGCGGGCGAGGGAGCGTCGGGTCATGCGGGGGAGAGAAGAAGCACATCCCGGCTCCCCGGCCTCGGCACACCGCGGGGGCATGCCAGGCCGGGGATCGGGGTCAATCGCAGATGCTTAGCGGACAACCGCGAGGCGGGCCGTCGCGATCTCGCCGTTCGCCTCCAGGCGGACGACGTAGACGCCCGGCGCGAGAGCATCGGCGCGGAACGCAGCGGCGTGCGGACCTGCGGCGAAGTCGCCCTCGGCGAGGACGGAGACCTCACGGCCGGTCATGTCGAAGACGCGGAGCGCGGCGGCACCCGGGGCATCCAACTCGAAGGCCACCTGGGCCGTCGCGCTGGTCGGGTTCGGCGCCGTACCGACGATGCGGATCGTGCGCCCCTCGATTCCGGTCTCGACCGCTACCGTGCCGATGTCTCCGATGTCCTCCAGGAGGATCGGGGCCAGCTTGTACTCACCGAACGAGAACCACCAGAGGCCCTGGATGAACTCGCGGACCTCGCCGTTGGCGAAGAAGAGTGCCGGGTCGAACTCGTCGAACGCATCGGCCCAATCGTCGGCCTCCTGCGCATCGGCAGCGTTGCCGGTGGAAGAGAACGCCCACTCACCGAAGCCGGTGTCGTTGTCTGTGATGGTCACGTTCTCGAAGCGGAGGAGCATGCCCTCATGAGCCTCTGCCGTCGTCGGGTCATTGAGCACGCCCGTGGGAACCACCTTGTAGTCATACGGCGCACCGGAGCTGGAGACTGTGAACGTGAGGTCTTGGAGCTGCGTCACGTCGAAGCTCTCGTTGATGGCCGCCTCGGTGATGTTGATCCGGTCGCCGACCATGAGGGTCGGCTCTTCGGGACCAAAGAACACCCAGGTACCGGTCCACGGCGCGAGATCAGCGTCATCCTGGAGAGAGCCGAACCAGAAGTCACCGCGCTGGAAAACCTGCTGCACGACGGCGTCGAGATCAAACGGGATCGGGTCGTCCGCAGTGCCGTCGCCGTTGGCGGCCGTGTAGAGGAGGCTGTTGTCCCCACCAGGGAACGTCTCCTGGACGAGGGCGATGGACGTGACGGCACCATCGAGAATGCGGTAGCCGTTGGTCACGCTCGTGGAGCCACCTTCAGAGTCTTCCACGGTGATCGTGTAGACCACAAGCGCGCCGTTCTGCCCGGCCGGGATCGTTCCCTCATAGGTGTCACCCGAGGTGTTCATCAGCATCACGGAGCCGGAGGAGACCGTCATACCGTCCACGATGTAATCGTAGGCCGCCTCGACGGACGTGATGGTGCCGTCGTTGGCAACGGCCTCAGCGGAGACGGTCACATCGTCAGACGGACTCGGGATAAAGCCCACGCCGTCCACCGTCACAATCGGCGGGGCAGCGGCAATCTGGAAGTCTTCTTCCTCGAAGGGACTGATGACGAAGTTGGCAGAGCCTGGGCCGGAGTAGCCGAAGCCGCCGTCATCCCCTTGAAAGGTGAGGAAGCCCTGAACGTTGACCGTGCCCGTGGCCGGCGCCACGAAATCATCGTCGATGCAGGCCGGGACGAGACCAGGCGGGAAGTAGCTCTCGTCACGGTCGTTGCGGTAGCAGACGGACGTGTCGTACTGGTTGATCTGCGGCTGATTGCCATCCACGTTCGAGGAGAACAGGAGGTTCGGACGGGCGCCGTCGTTGACACCCTGAACGAGGGTCGCCGCCTCGAAACGGACGTACTGGCCGTTGAAGTCCGAGTAGGCGTCCCAGTCGATCTGGGTCTCACCGTTCACTTCGTCGTGGATGTCGTCCACGCTGATGACCGTGGGCTCATAGAACTCCGGGTTGGCGCTGGGAGTCACCGTCGGGGAGACGGAGTTGATGGAAACCGGGGAGATCTGCATGGCCTTGCCGCCACCCTCGAAGGGGGCCACCTGGCCGCAGATGATCACTTCCTCCTCCTTTTCGAAGGCAAGGATGTCGCCGCTGCCGCTGCCATCCACGATCTGGATCGTCATGCCCTCTACACCCTCGGTGACGGCGTTGACGTCGCGCGCGAAAACGTGGATACGGCCAGGGATGCCCTCGGCGTTGAGGCTCGCGAGGCCAGAGAGGAGGGGGTCGGTGAGGAAGACGGCCCGGAACTCCACGATCTCGCCTTCGAGGTCGTTGGTGAGCAGCTCCTGGATCCGCGCGATATCGAGCGTGCCCGCGGCAGACTCGGCATTGAGGTCGTCGATGTTAGTCTGTGGGATCGCATTGATCTCACGAGCGGTGACCTGGAAGAAATCCTGGCCGGCGACACCTGTACACTGGGCGACCACCTCGGGGGTGGTGGCGAGCAGCGCCAGCGCGGTGAGCGCGAGAGTAACGTTGCGCATGGGGAAAGAGGGATGGGGAGGGAGAGAGACGCGGCGACTAGCGAGTAGACGCCGGAGCCTTATCGGAGGATGACGAACTTCCCAGTCCGGGTCTCGCCGGTGTCGAGGTCCTGGACGGAGAAGAGGTAAAGCCCGCTGGAGAGGCGGAGGTTGTTCTCGGAGAGCAGGTCCCAGGCGCGAACGCCGCCCGCAACGACGCGGTCTGGCGTGCTAAAGTCCTGGAACCAGCGGAGATCGTCGGTGGCGGTCGAGGCATCGTGGTCCAGTTCGATCACGATCTCGCCCGCGAGGGAGTAGACGCGGATCTGCGCCCGCTCCGGGAGATTGTAGAAGTAGAGCTTGCGCTGGGTCGCCAACTCGCCGTCCCACGCGGCGCGCACCCGGTAGGGGTTCGGGAAGACCCCCACTTCGCCGTCGGTGTTGGGGCTGGTGCCAGGGAAGACACGCACGGCGTTGGTCGTCTTGGACGACTCCAGCGGCTCGAGGCCGCTGACCGTGTCCCCCTCGTCGAAGGCGGTCACTGCGAAGGCGTACTGCCACCCATCGAGGAGTCCATCCGCCTCGAAGCGGTAGGCATACGTGGCGGGATCGTCCGGGAAGGAAATGGGAGCGTCCAGGCGGATATCGTCGAGGCCGTTGTTGAACCCCACGTCATTGCCCTCGCGGTCATACTGCGCGATGATTCCGGCCTCGCCGAGGATGTTGCCCGCGCGATCATCGCCAGGATCCGAGCGATAGACACGGTAGCCCTCGAAATCCTGGCGACCGGTCACGGGGTCGATGGAGTCCTCGGCAGAATCGGTCCAGTAGAGGACGGCGCGCCCCTCTTCTAGCTCTACGCGGAGCTGTGGCGAGGCGGGCGGCTCCGGGATGAGGTAGCGGTCCAACTGGCCGTTTCCGTTGGCGTCCTCACCGGGATCCAGTTCCCCGTCGAAGTCGGCGTCCTCGCCCGCGAAGGTCTCGCCGGCCCAGAAGAGGTTGGTGCGGAGATTGGCGCGGCTCTCAGGGGTGTCCGCCTCGCGACCTGCGGGGACGGTCTGGAACTCCTCCGGTTTGAGCGCGGCGACGAGCGCGAAGGTGGCCGTCACGCTCTCGCCCGGCGCGAGGGCAGCGAAGGGACCGACAGAGGTCAGCGCGATCCAGTTACCACTCGCGATCCGACCGTCGGTCTGGATGCGCCCCTGTCCCTGACCCGCTCCCAAGAAGGCGTCGCGAGCGTTCTCGTAGCTCTCCTGCGAGGAGAACGCCGTCGGGTCCGGGTACGGATTCTGCATCCGCTGGTAGCGGTCGAGGTCGTCGGACGGGCGCGCGAGGGCAGGATCCGGGTCGTTGCCGCCGAAGAGCCAGAAGCGCGGGTTGAGCCGAGGCGCCGGGAGGCCGAGCGCCTCGTAGGTATCCGCCACAGCAGGATGGAAAAAGCGCCGTGCAGCCGGTCGCCCATCGCCTCCCGGATCGTCCCACTCGGCGCCGAGGAAGGCGATGGAGCCGTAGGTGTTGAGACTCTCCTCGCTGCCGCCCGCATTGAATGCATAGGAGACGTACTGGCTGTCCGGGTTGGCCTCCACGAGAGCACCAGTCCCTGCCTCGTAGAGGGGATAGCCGAGGATGCCTCGCGCGCCTTTGTTGAAGAAGGCACCGCCGCCCTCCAGCGTCGTGACGATGTTGCGCACCACGAGGTCATCCCAGAGGCCGACCCATACGTCGGTCATGGTCTGGTCGCTGACGTTCGTGATGTCGAACTCGACGATCACGAAGGCCTCGGTGAAGGGGAAGCTCCAGGCGTAGCTCCGCTGCTCCACGCTCAGGCCCAACTGGTTCTGCACGTCCGGCAGCGGCGTGTTGGTGCCCGGCAGCAGCGCCAGCGTGTCCGAGTAGGTCGTGATAAAGTCCTGCTGACTGACGGCCTGCGGCGAGAAGAACGGCGAGGTGGGCAGAGAGGACCGCCGCGAGAACAGGGACTCTTGCGCAAACTCGAAGCCCGGCGCCCCCGGTGAGTAGCCGCCCGTGGATGTGATCGCGCCCGTCCGCACAGAGATGACGCCGTCCGCGCGCCTCGCACCGACCCACAGACCGGCCTCAAACAGATGCTCGATGCCGGAGTTGAGCGGGTACTCGAACGAGGGGATCCCGGACGGATCGTTGCGCACGTTCGGCCGCCCGAGGGTGCCCGCGTTGGTGAGCGAGAGCCCCGCGTTGCCTACGTCGGTCGAGATGCGTTCGAAGGGCTGAGCGCTGGCTTCGCTGGAGCCGAGGGCGAGAAACACGGCGGCGGCGAGCGCGATGGCGCAGCCTGCGGAGCGAAGGTAGGCCGAGGAGAGAACCAACGTCGGGCGGGAGAGAGAGCCGGGAAGGAGCGACAGGAGTATGCGAGAATGCGTGCGGAGGCTCCGCGAAGGACGGGTTGTCTTTCGGTTATGAGCAGGGCATTCCGGCGTGACCTCCGGGCATGCCGGACTATCGGGCGCGGACGAGTGTCCGGGTGGCGACCACGCCATCCGCTTCGAGACGAACAACGTACACGCCCGGCGCAAGGTCCCCGGTCCCGACCGGCAGAGCGTGCTCGCCCGCGCCGAGGCGGACCGCCTCGGTGATCACACGGCGACCGAGCGCGTCCTGCACGGTCAGGCGAACCTCGGTGGGCGCCGCGAGCCCGAACCGGACCGTCGCGCTCGCCTTCGCAGGGTTCGGCGCAACGGAGAACGCGAGCTCGGCGTCTGGAACGGCTTCGTTCGCGACCGGCACGAGCGTGAACCGCGCGATGACGGGGAGGTGATCGGAGACCGTATTGGGGTAGTTCGAGAACTCAGCGATGACCTCCTCGAAGCGAGGGTCTTCGTCAACGAGGTATGTCGCGCCGAGATCGTTGGAGAAGAGGATGTGGTCCAGCGTACTGCCCGAGGTGCAAGAGCTATTGCCGCAAAACGTCGGGACGCCCACCCGGTCGATCTCGCGCGTAGCGACGGTGTAGTCCGGATCGTTGCGGTACGGGCGGTAGGGCGAGAAGCCGCTGGAGATGGAAATGTTGAGTTCGTCGTTGAAGTCGCCGAGCACGATCACCGGGCGCTCTTCCAGGACGTATCGGTCGGTGTAGGCCTTGAGCGCGATGGCGGCATCGGTGCGGCGCTCGTAGGACTGCTGGTCTGAGCAGCACTTCGCGTGGAAGTTGATGATCCGGATGGACTCCGTCTCGCCGCCCACGGTCACGCTCGCGCGCATCTCCAGCGGGAGACGGTAGGCGAACTCGAACTCCTCGGAGGAGAGGATGGTCGTGATCGCGATGACGGAGACGACGTTCTCCTTGTAGATGTATGCGAGGCGCTGGCTACCGCCGAGGCTCGGCGTAGGACCGAGGAAGCCCACGTAGCCATCGGGGGAGAGCTCCTGCAGGAGGGCGTCGAAGTCAGTCCGATCCACGATCTCCTGGAGCGCCCAGAGGTCCACGTCGGCCTGGCGGATGATCTCTGCCGCCGCCTGACGCTGTGCCGTGCCGCCGGAGCCCGTGCCGAAGTTCTCGATGTTCCAGGTCGCTACCTCGAAGGTGAGGTCGGCGCCCTGGGGTGGGAGGGTCTGCGCATGCGCGGCCGGTGCCATCAGCAGGAGCGCGAGAAGAAGAGAGAACAGTCGCATCGGCGTCGGGGGGTGAATCAAGGTAGACGCCCCCTTCCCGTTTTCGATGGCTTCGCGCGGTCTCTCACCGGGTCTTCGCGCGGCGCGGCAGCGGGCACGCCTCGCTCTCCAGGAACCGCTTCCGACGAATTTGCTCGCAGCGCGCCCGCGGATCCCCTACGTTTTGTGCGACCTAGCCTCCCCTCCCTGGCATGAGCGGCTCCTCGCGGAAACGCCGTCGCGTGAGCGATGGCGACTACCCGGCGTATTTCACGCGGCGCTCCGGCTTCTCCGTCGGGTGGCCGTTTCTGGTCGCGCTGGGAACCGTCTTGGGGGCCGCGTTGCTCGCAGCTGTTCTGATGGCGTAGCCCCCCTCCGCCTCGGGGGCCTCCGCGGACCGACCGAGGCGGGCGAGGTCAGGCTAGCTTGCGGTGCTCGCCCCTTCGCCGCAATGCCCGCCCGACCCGCTGTTCTCGTCCTCAACGGCCCCAACCTCAATCGGCTGGGCACGCGCGAGCCGGAGATCTACGGCGCCATCACGCTGCACGATCTAGAGGTAAGCCTGCGCGAGGCGTTCCCGGAGCTGACCCTCCGCTTCGAGCAGCACAACAGCGAGGGTGGCCTGATCGAGGCGCTCCACGCGGCAGACACCGTGGAGACGGCGGGCGTGGTGATGAACGCGGCGGGCTACACGCACACATCCGTCGCGCTGCGCGACGCCGTGGCGAGCATCTCGACGCCCGTCGTGGAGGTGCACATCTCAAACGTGTACGCGCGCGAGAGCTTCCGGCACACGTCGCTGATCGCGCCGCTGGCGGCGGGCGTGATCGTGGGCTTCGGCGTGGAGGGCTACCGGATGGCCGTGCGCCACTTCGCGGAGCGGGCGTGAGGCAGGTGGCACGCGGAGCGGTTCGCTCTGCCCGCCTCGGTGCCGAGGCGGGGCGAGTCGGTGGGGCGTCATGAGTGACGCCACCCCCAGTCCCGACGAGGGCACCCCGAGCCCGTCCGACGAGTTGCGTCCCTCTGCGCAAGAGTTGGACGCAGGGGCCGCCTCGCCGCTGGCAAACGCGACGGCTGAGGACCCCGGATCAGGTCCCGGGCAGGCTGCTGAGGCCACCCTCGAAGCGAGGGTCTCGCAGGACGGCGGACGGTCCGGCAGTGCGGCAGGGCTGGTGGCAACGGGCATCCTCGCGAGCCGCCTCATCGGCCTCGTGCGCGACCGTGCCATCGCGTACTTCTTCGGCGTCGGGGCGTTCTCGGACGTGTATCGGCTCGGCCTGCGGGCGCCGAACCTGCTCCAGAACCTCCTCGGCGAGGGCACCCTCTCGGCGGCCTTCATCCCGATCTACAGCCGCATGACCGAGGCCGGGCGCGATGAGGATGCGGCGCGGTTCGCGGGCGCCGTCCTCGGCCTCCTCGCGACGGTCGCGTTCAGCATCGCGCTGCTCGGCGTGATCTTCGCCGAGGTCCTCGTGGCCGTCCTCCAGCCCGGCTGGGTGGGCGATGCCGATCTCGTGGCAGCGGGCCAGATCCCCGTCAACCGGTACGACCTCGCCGTGACGGTCGTCCGGCTGGCGTTCCCGATGACGGCGGTTCTGGTGCTGAGCGCGTGGGCGCTGGGCGTGCTCAACAGCCACCGGAAGTTTCTGCTGTCGTACTTCGCGCCAGTGGCCTGGAATGTGGCGCTCATCGCGGCGCTGATCGTCGGGGCGTACGCGTACTTCGGCGATCCGCTGGCGGTGGGCGCGATGGAGGTGGTGCCGCCGGACGCGCTCGGGCGGCTGCTCGTGGCGCTGTTCGTAGGCGGCATCGTGGGCGGCGTGCTCCAGTTCGGCGTCCAGTTGCCGATGGTCTTCCGGCTGCTGAAGACCTTCCGGCCGAGCCTCTCGCTGAAGGTGAAAGGCGTGCGCGAGGGCATCCGGGCGTTTGTGCCCGTCGTGCTGGGTCGCGGCGCCTACCAGCTCTCGGGCTACCTCGATGTCTTCCTCTCCAGCTTCCTCGCGGCGGGCGCGCTGGCGGCGCTCGGCAACGCACAGACGCTCTACCTCCTGCCCATCTCGCTCTTCGGGATGAGCGTGGCCGCGAGCGAGTTGCCCGAGCTCTCGCGCATCTCGAAGAGCGAACTGGCGGCCTTCCTCGACCGCGTCCGAGCCTCGCTCGGCCAGATCCTCTACCTCGTCATCCCGACGGTCGTCGGGTACGTGGCGTTCGGCTACCTCGTGGTGGCGGTGCTCTACCAGACCGGCCAGTTCGGCGTGGACGACACCTGGCTCGTGACCTTCGTCCTCGTGGCCTACACCGTCGGCTTGGCAGCGACGACCGCCAGCCGGCTGCTGCAAAACGCTTTTTACGCGCTGGACGACACCAAGACGCCCGCGCGGATCGCGGTCTGGCGCGTGGTGCTCTCGGGCGTCGCTGGCGCCAGTCTGATGCTGCTGTTCGACCGGGTGGCCGTGACCGAGGTGCCCGGCCTCGGGGACCTCGGCGGCGACCCCGAGGCGGGCCCGCTCCGGCTCGGGGCGGTCGGCCTCGCGCTCGGCTCGGCGCTCGGCGGCTGGGTGGAGCTGTGGCGGCTCGTCGCGGCGCTCAAAAGGAACGCGCCGGAGTTCTCCCTCCCGTGGGGCCGCGCGATGCGGATGGTCGGGCTGGCGCTCGTCGCGGCCGTGCCCGCCGGGCTCGTCTACGCCTTCGTCCCGAGTACGGTCGTGCCGATCTGGCTCTACGGCGCGGGCGTCCTCGCGCTCTACGGGCTGGCGTACCTCGCGCTGGGCCACGCGCTCGGCTTCCCCGAGGGCGACGCCTGGACGGGCCGCTTCCTGCGGCGGTTCAAGAAGAGCTAGGGGCGCACGCTGTCAGACCGCTGACGCATCCCGGAGCGTTCTTCCCTCGTCCCCCTTCGCTTTTCCCCCTTCCCCCGCAGTGGCCGGATACAAAGGACACCTCATCGGCGCGCTCGTCGTGACCGGGCTCTACCTCGCCGGACTAGCGGCGCTTTTCGTCGTGGACGACGCGTACCGCCAGTTCTCCGAGATCGAGATGGTGGGCTGGGGCGCGATCCTCCTCGGCATCGGGCTCATGTTTGGCCTTTGGCCGGACGTGGACACCAACTCGAAGGGCCAGAATCTCTTCTACTGGCTCTTTTTCCTGACGGACATCGCGCTTATCGCGGGCGAGCACTTTCGCGAGGCGGCCTACCTCGGGCTCTTCTGCATCCTCCCGGCGCTGGGAAAACATCGCGGCTGGACCCACACGACGTGGGCCATGCTCCTCATCCCGTCGCCGCTGCTCCTCGTACCGATGCTTCTCTCGGGCGAGACGGAGCCGCTGGCGGGGCTCCCGCTCTACGGCGCGGCCGTGGCGGGGTATTTCAGTCACCTGCTGGTGGACGGGCTCATCGTGCCGCTGCCGTGGAAGCGCCGCTCGGGCTGGCGGTAGCAGGGGGCAGGGAAGCAACTCCATCTCTGCGCTTCCAACAAACCACCCCGTCCGCCTCGGCGCCGAGGCGGGCACCCTCATCACCACCAGGCGCCGTGCTCGTTCATGTGGGAGGCCATGGCTTCTACTTCCCCCTGTGTCCACGGGCTAACTCCATGCTCGCGAAGGAGACGCAGGACCGTCGGGCTGTAGACCACCTGCGCTCTCCAGCTCTCGATGAGGCGGGAGCGAATGACTACCGTGATGAACCGACGCGACCGACGGGGGCGCCCGATGACCATCGCGTTCAGGTACACGTAGCCGTCCCATTTCCACTTCGGAACGACGTAGACCTTGGTCCCGGGGCTGAACTGCTTCGCGCCGACCCGGGTCTCCTCGCCTCCAGGGCCAAAGGGATGCTCACCGACGATGTTGCCGATGAGGCACCACTCCGAGTCTGGCCCCGTGCACTGCACGCCTGATGTCGTGTCCTGCGACATGTTAAGAGATAGGCGCGATCAGCCCTGGCGGCTCACCATCTCCGCGATCCAGGCGGGCGCGAAGGGCGACGTGCACCCCTTCGAGACGGGATAGTCGCGGTACACGCCCAGCGCTTCGCCAATCGCGAGGGCGCGCTCGCGATGCTTCGCGTGGTGGATGCCGATGTTCGCGAGGGTCGTATTCATCGTCCACTGTGCCTCCGGGGCCGCGCCTGCCATCTCTGCCTCGATGCGGTCGAGGAGCACCGGCAGGTCGAGCCCTTCGGGGTTCCTCGCGACACGACCGGCGGTGAGAGACCACCCGGCGCGAGACGCCATCGGATCGTCCGTGTTCAGCCACTGCTCGCGGAGCACCTCCTTCCCGGGGTAGTTCTTGACGATGTAGGCGTTGAGCCAGTCCGCGACCTGCGGCAGCGTAACCGACCGCACCAGCCCGTCCAGCTCATCGGGCGAGAGCGCGCTCGGCTCCATCACGAGGACGGCGAGAAGGCGAGCGTCGATGTTGCCGGTGTCCCAGAGCTGTAACGCCAGTTCGTGATCCGTCTTGAGCTTTTTCGCCAGCTTCCGAAGGTCTCCCAGCTTGACGCCGAACTGGTTGTCGTGCGCTCCGCGCTTCGCATTGCGCTTCCGAACGGCCTCGTTGCCGAGGGCTTCGAGTCGAGAAAGAGTGTCGTCGAGAGTCATGAGCGGTGCGGGCAAGACAGCGGAAGATGGGCCCGAACCAAGCGCTGGTCCCGTGCCATCTGACCGTCACCGGCTGGCCTTCACCCCGCCCGCCTCGGCACCGAGGCGGGGGAGACCAGGATCCGTCCACGCACATTTCGTGGCCCGGGGCTGAACTCTATGCGCCACGCCGGGTAGTTTGCGATTCCTGAAAGGCTTTTCAAGACTCGCGCCCCTGACCCGATGTCTCTTCCTACGAGCTCTCCTCCCGACGGCCTGGTGTCCGAACGCTTCGCCGGCTACCACCAGCCTTCCGGCGTCGAACTGCGTGGCGTGGACTTCTCGTCCATGTCCACCCAGGACAAAATCGCGCGCCTCAAGAGCATCCTGGAGCGCAAAATCCACGGCATCGCGTTCAGCCCGTACCTGGACGGCCAGGAGCCCGGCGACGAGATGAGCGAGGAGCAGATCCGTGAGCGTCTCGCCATCATCGCGCCCTACACGGACTGGATCCGCACCTTCCGATGCATCGAGGGCAACCAGCACGTGCCGCGCATCGCGCGCGAGTTCGGCCTCAAGACGATGGTCGGCGTGGATCTCACAGAGGACCTGGAGCGGAACGAGGAAGAGATGGCGGCGGCCATCGAGATCGCGAAAGTCGGGAACGCGGATCTGTTCGCGGTCGGCAACGAGAACCTCCTCCGGCGCGACATCAGCGAGCAGCAGCTCCTCGGCTACATCGCGCGCGCGAAGGCGGAGATCCCCGAAGGCATCCCCGTCACGTTCGTGGACGCCTACTTCCTCTTCGAGCAGCACCCCGCCGTGGTGGAGGCGTGCGACGTGGTCTCGGTCAACTGCTACCCGTTCTGGGAGAGCTGCCCTGCGGAGTACTCGCTGCTCTACATGAAGGAGATGTACCGCCGCGCGGTCCGCGTCGCGAACGGCAAGAAGGTCATCATCAGCGAGACCGGCTGGCCGACTCAGGGCACACCCTTCGGCGCCGCCGTGCCGTCGCACGAAAGCACGCTGGAGTACGTCATCAACACGTACACGTGGGCCGAGGAGGATGGCATCGAGGTGTTCTACTTCGCCGCCTTCGACGAAGCCTGGAAAACAGGCAACGAGGGCGACGTGGGGGCTTACTGGGGCCTCTGGGACAGCAAGGGCCACCTGAAATACTCCTGACATGCCACGCACGAACGGCACGGTGCCGGGCGTCGAGTTCGGCCCCGCGATCTGTTACTCCGGGTACCGCGAGGGGCAGTCGCCCGTCACGGAGATCTTCCCGAGCTACGAGCAGGTCTGCGAGGACCTCCGCCTGCTGGAGCCGCACTGGCGCTACCTCCGCGTCTACGACCCGAGCCGCCACGCAGAGCTGGTGCTGGAGGCCATCCGCACCGAGGGCTTCGACTTCCGCGTCATGCTCGGCGCCGACGTGCGGGCGGAGAGGAGCAACCCGAACTGCCCCTGGGGCGCGGACTACACGGAGGGCCAACTGATCGCGAACCGCGCCGCCAACGACGCGCAGATCGACCGGCTGATCGCGCTCGCTAACGCCTACCCGGAGGCTGTCTTCGCCGTCTCCATCGGCAACGAGGCGGCGGTGGACTGGGGCGACCACCTCGTGCCGGTAGACCGCCTCGTCGCATTCGCGCGGCGGGTCAAGGCGGGCGTCGGCCAGCCCGTCACGTACTGCGAGAACTACGTCCCCTGGACTACCACCCTCGCGCCGCTCGCTGCGGAGTTGGACTTCCTCTCGGTCCACACCTACCCGGTCTGGGAGCACCAGCCGCTCCATCGCGCGATGGACTACACGCGGCAGAACTATTTCAGCGTGGCCGACCGCTACCCGGACACGCCCGTCGTCATCACCGAGGCGGGCTGGACGACCGGCGCCAACGGCCGCGGCATCGACCCGCGCGAGGCGTCGCAGGCGTACCAGGCGGAGTACATCGCGCAGCTCACGGAGTGGAGCGAGGAGCAGCAGATCCTGACGTTCCTCTTCGAAGCGTTCGACGAGCCCTGGAAGGGATCCCCGGACCCGATGGAGCCCGAAAAACACTGGGGCCTCTTCACGGTGGACCGCCAGCCGAAGCGGGTGATGGAGGAGCTCTGCGCCTCGCTGTAGCTCCCCCCGCCTCGGTGCCGAGGTGGGCTAGTCTCCTTGTCCCTCTTGCTCTCGTGCCGCGCGGCGCAGGTAGGCTAGGTCCTCAAGATCTTTGGGCCGACCAGTCGCTCGCTTGTTCGCCATCAGGTCTGCGAGCGAGATGTAGTAAATCGGCGTGCCGTCATCCAGCGCGAGGGAGAGCCGTGCGTCCCACGCCCCTTCAAACTCGACTCCACTGACTCGATTGAGGAGATCAATCCGGTTGGGTGGCCGTCCGAATTGCAGGACGAGTCCTGGTTCCTCCAGTTCGCCTGCGCGTCCGATGCCTGGGACATCGCCACCCCAGAAGTCGAGCAACGCGCTGTGCAACCGGGCAGCATTGGCGGACTCTCCTGAGTAGTAGAAGTCCACATCACCCGTGAGCCGGATGTGTCCGTGGTAGATGACGGCCTCGCCTCCCACGATCAGGTATCACACCTCGTGGCGGTGGAGAAGCTCTCGCGTGTCCGGCGAGAGGTGGTGAGCTTCTAATCGTTCGTCCGGCACGCGCGTACGTCGGGGGCGTCGGTGGGAAACACGCGAGCCTTCAGCACGCGGGCCGCTCTCTGACGCTCCACGGGCGTCATGCGGACCTGCTGCTCACGATCCCACGCCGCAGCGGCCTCATGGCTGTGCGCCTTGTGGACGATCCGTTCTCGACGACGCGGGGGCGTGGTGTGCGCTGGCATGCCCGAAGGTACGCCCCTCTGTAGCTCCCCCCGCCTCGGCGCCGAGGCGGGCGGGGCTGCTCCGTTCTGACTCAGAAGCCACCAGCCCTGTCATCCTGAGCGCACGCGAAGGTTCTCGGCACGAACCGGGAATCGTCGGTGCCGCTGCCTGCGACCCTGGTCTCCGCATGAGATCCCTCACGTACGTTCGGTATGACGGAAGCGCGGGAGATAGCAGTTGACCGTCCAGTCGCTGAGCCTCATGGCGCGAGGTAAAGTGCGAGGCCGTGTACAGCGCCAAACGAGGGAGGTGTAAACGATGCTGCTGGCTGGGACTACAAACGAGCTCACGGGCTCTTACACTACCGTGGCTCTGGTGGCGGCGGAAAAAACGGCGGCGGCTCGTCCGGCGGGACGGGCTCATCGTCCGGTCCACACCGAAACGCTCCCGGGTCGTCGGTGAGCAACTCCGATAGCAAGATCCAGACACGGTCTCCGACCCGAGCCTCGTCTGTAGCACCTACACCAGAGAAGGCGACGCTGTAACCGACGAACCGTCCACCGGAATAGGTCCGCAGCGGCTCCGCCAGAAGAGCGAAGCCAGTATCGCCCATGGCCTCTGGTGCAGGGTCCCAGATGAAAGATGGCGTGCTCCTCACGACGATGGGCTCGGGCTGAGCGCCGAGACGCCGTGCCACCACGTCAACTGCTTCGGCCCCGGGCACGTTGATAAGGAGGCTGATCTGCTCGGCCGTGGTGCCGTCTGCGTTGAAAGCCTGGCCGGTATTCAACGCGCAGGAGCCGAAGGTCTTCGACGAGGGACGCTCGAAGCCCGCTGGAATCTCGACCGTCTTCGGCGAGCAAGCGACGAGGGCGAGAGTTAGGAGTAGCAGCGTTGAGCGCATACAGGCATGTAATCAACACTTACGTGGAACCGACACCGTACCTCTTCGCATCCGCGAAGCTGTTTCCACTGGCAGGGACACAAAAGGTAAAGGCAAACGGCATCCGTTACCCCTCAGCTACAACACCCGCCAGCGCCTCCCGGTAGCACCCTTTCAACATCTCCTGGAAGTGGTGCACCCCTACCTCCTGTGCGGGCGAGAACCGCCCCCGGTCGTACCCGCGCGAGGCCAGCCCGCGCTGGACGTGCTCGCAGATCGCGATGTCCTCCGCCTGCACGCGGTCGCTGAACGCGAGGTCGTCCGCGACCCGGCCTGCCTCGAGATCGTCGTAGTGGTAGTCAAAAAGAACGCGGCAGCGGCCGGAGCCATCGGGGAGGACGGTGTTGGTCTGGAGGCGCCCCGGGAGGATGTTGAGCATCGTGGTGGGGAAGAGCCAGTAGTAGAACGCCGCATCCTCCGAGGAACCGTAGACGTTGGCGTCGCCCTCGCGGAGCGGGCTGTGCTGGAGGTTGTAGTGCGGGAACGTCTCGGTGCGATAGGCCGCCGCGTCCAGCACGTCGCACAGCTCGGGATGGACGAGCGGGAGGTGGTAGCCCTCCAGGTAGTTGTCCACGTAGACCTTCCAGTCGCACGCCACGCGGTACTCTACGCGCGTGTGGAAGCGGAGCGAGGCGAGGTCCATCGGCGCGATACAGTCTTCGATCCCGTCCAGCGCCTCCCCGAGGACGGGGCCACCTGACTCTAACCGCACGAACACGAGGCCCATCGCCACGTCCACCTCCACGGGCACAAGGCCAAAGTCTCGCTTATCAAACAGCTCGGAGTGGCCGAAGCGCGGGACGCCCCGGAGCGAACCGTCTAGCCGGTAGGTCCAGCCGTGGTACTGGCACTGGAGCATCCGGGCGCAGCCGTGGCCGTCGGTCGCGAGCGGCCCGCCGCGATGGCGGCACACGTTGTAGAACGCCCGCAGCGCCCCCTCGCGGTCCCGGATGACCACGACCGGGTTCTCCGCCACCGTCGCGGTGAGGTAGTCCCCGGCGTTGTCCAGGCGCGAGGTGTGGCCCACGAACTGCCACGTCCGCGCGAAGACGGCGTCGCGCTCGAAGGCGAGGACGCGCGGGTCCGTGTACCACGCGGAGGGAATCGTGAGCGCCGTCTCGATGGGTGCGGGCGCGAGCGCCTCGGGCGAGAAGAGGTCCGTCATGCCGCGAAGCTGGCGACGGCACGGCGCGCGGTCAAGCCACGCGGACACGTCGGCGCATTCCGGCAAATCCGCGAGGGACGGTTTGGCGCACGGCCCATCTGGCCGCCTCGGCACCGAGGCGGGCAGAGAGGACCTGCCGACGTGCGCACTGTCAAAACGGGAGTGACCGGACAACTCGTAGGAAGCAGCCATCACGGACGGTCGCGGGTCGAGGGCTCCACCTTGTCTCCAAACAAGGCGCGCATCAGCGGCTCCGACCCTTCATCGAGAGGGACCATCAACTCTACCTCAAAGCTCTCCGCCACGGCATCGTGTACCGAGATGAGTCGGCCGTGAAGCGAAGTGAACTGCATCGGCGGCTGATCGGGCATCTGGACGATGATGGGCACGTAGATCGGGACCTCGTCAGAACCTGCTAGGAACCGAGGCACGTGCTCGAATCGACCCTCCGCGACCGCAACGTCGAGAGCGTCTCGAACGAGCTCCGACCGTCCAGCGACCTCCTGGATGCGAGTGTAGAAGCTGGCGCTCGCCTCTTCCCAGTTCACGACAAGGGGCTGGAAGTCTGGCGACAGAAAGAGCGTGTGCATGTTCTCGACATCACCGAAGAGCTCGACCATGCGACGCCCGGGGCCGTTGACCCGGAGGAAGTTCCAGTCGTTGTCCACGACGAACCCCGGAAACGGCCAGTGGTGAAGCACCTGGCTCGCGATGAGATCGAGCGTGCGCTGAACCTCATCCCCGTCGAGTTTGCGACGGGGGTAGGGGCTTCGAAAGCCTGCGGCCTCGAAGAGTGCCGCCCGGTGCGCGCTTGATAGACGCACGGCTGTCACGATTCGCGCGATCATCGACCGTGTGGGAGCGGACCGTCCCGTCTCCAGAAACGACAGGTGGCGCTGCGTTGTCTCGACGGCACCCGCGAGGGCTTCCTGCGAGAGCCCGAGATCGCGCCGGATGGCTTTGAGGATAGAGCCAAAGGGTTGATGAGTCATTATTCCCTCGGAGGGATTTGTGAATATTCCCTATCAAGGTACCATGGGGACGGACTCACATCACACTCCTCCCATGGACCCCTTTGCCCCTTCCCTCCTCGCACAGGCCATCACGGGCCTCTTTGCTATTGCGACCCTCCTCACTGGAGCAGCCGCCTTGTTTGCCAACAAGGGCTGGTCCCTGCTCATCCGAACCGAAGACTTCCGGCCTGTCGACTCGCAAGAGGTGGTCTCGGCCCCGAACGTTCGGGGCTGGGGCGTGCGGCAGATCGTGACCGGCGTGTGCCTCTGGGCAGCACTCCTCCTCGGCGATCAGGTACTGTTTCAAGTAGGACTGCTGAGCCTGCTTCTTCGCCAGGGTCTCGATGTCGTGCTCTACCTGCTCGACGGGACTCCTCGGCGAACCATCATCTTCCTCGTGGCCGCGATTCCTACCGCGGTGGCGTTCGTGAGCGTGCTGTAGCTCCGCTAACCGCAGCCCCGCCCACCTCGGCACCGAGACGGACGGGGTCGCACCCAGGTGAGGACCCCTGAACCGCTCGATTATCCCGGTGGCCATCTTGTGAGGAAGCGTTTCTGGCTCTATCGTGAGGGAGCCGGTGGCTCCGTTTCCCGCCCTCACGTTCTCTCCCATGCGCTACGTCCTCTCCCTCGACCAGGGCACCACCTCCTCCCGTGCCATCGTCTTCGACTCCCAGGGCCAGATCGTCTCGGTCGCCCAGAAGGAGTTCGAGCAGATCTTCCCCAAGCCCGGCTGGGTGGAGCACGACCCGAAGACGATCTGGTCCACCCAGATCAGCGTCGCCGCCGAGGCGCTCTCGCGCGAGGGCATCCGTCCGCGCGATGTGGCGGCCATCGGCATCACCAACCAGCGCGAGACGGCCATCGTGTGGGACCGCGCGACGGGCGAGCCGGTCCACAACGCCATCGTGTGGCAGGACCGCCGGACCGCCGCTCTCTGCGACGAGCTCAAGGAGGCCGGGCACGAGGCCACGTTCCGCGAGAAGACCGGCCTCGTGCTGGACAGCTACTTCTCCGGCACCAAGGTCCGCTGGATGCTCGACCACGTCAAAGGCCTCCGCGAGCGCGCCGAGGCGGGCGACCTCGCCTTCGGGACCGTGGACAGCTGGCTCGTCTGGAACCTCACCGGCGGACGCGCCGACGCGGGCGCCCTCCACATCACCGACGTCACCAACGCCTGCCGCACGCTCCTCTTCAACATCCACACCGGCGACTGGGACGATGAGTTGCTGGACATCCTCGGCGTACCGCGCGCGATGCTGCCCGAGGTCCGCTCCTCGTCCGAGGTCTACGGCGAAACCGGCGGCGACCTCTTCACCACGCCCATCCGCATTGCGGGCATCGCAGGCGACCAGCAGGCGGCCACCTTCGGCCAGCGCTGCGTGGAGCCCGGCATGGTCAAGAACACCTACGGGACGGGCTGCTTCATGCTGCTCCACACCGGCACCGAGGCGGTCCCCTCGGACAACAACCTGCTCACGACGGTCGCCTGGAAGCTCGGCGACGCGCCGATGGAGTACGCCCTCGAAGGCAGCGTCTTCATCGCCGGGGCCGTCGTGCAGTGGCTCCGCGACGGGCTCAAGATCATCCGTTCCGCGCCTGAGATCGAGCCGCTCGCGCAGTCCGTGGAAGACAACGGCGGCGTCTACCTCGTGCCTGCCTTCGCCGGCCTCGGGGCGCCGCACTGGGACCCGTACGCGCGCGGCGTGATGGTGGGCATCACGCGAGGCGTGACCGACGGCCACCTCGCGCGGGCCGCGCTGGAGGGCATCGCCTTCCAGGTCGCTGATGTGCTGGAGGCGATGCGCAAGGACGCGGGCATCGACATCCGCGAGTTGCGCGTGGACGGCGGCGCGGCGGCCAACAACCTCCTGATGCAGATTCAGGCCGACGTGCTTCAGACGCCGCTCGTCCGCCCCGCCGTGACCGAGACGACCGCCCTCGGCGCGGCCTATCTCGCGGGCCTCGCGGTCGGCTACTGGGACGGCCCCGAGGACATCTCGCAGCAGTGGGTCGCCGACCGCCGGTTCCGGCCCCTCCTCGCCGCGCCCGAGGCCGACCGACTCCGCTCTGACTGGTCGCGCGCGCTCGACCGGGCCCGCGACTGGGCGACCGACGAGTAGCGCTCGCTCTGCCAGACGGTCCGCCTCGGGGACCGAGTGCAGCACCTCGCCGTTCCTCCCGCCCGCAGCACGTACACCTCAGCACCATGACTCGCGACTCCATGCTCTCGGCCCTTCGCGGCCAGACTGACCCCTGGGACTTCGTCATCGTCGGCGGCGGCGCGACAGGGCTCGGGTGCGCCATTGAGGCTGCCTCGCGCGGGTACCGGACGCTCCTGCTGGAGCGCTCCGACTTCGCCAAGGGCACCTCCAGCCGGTCCACGAAACTGGTCCACGGCGGCGTGCGCTACCTCCGCCAAGGCAACGTGGCCCTCGTGCTCGAGGCGCTCAAAGAGCGCGGCCGGCTGCTCCGCAACGCGCCGCACCTCGTCCACGACCTCGCGTTCGTCGTGCCCAACTACTCGTGGTGGGAGGGGCCGTTCTACGGCGTCGGGATGAAGGTGTACGACCTCATGGCCGGGCGTTCGGGCTTCGGGCGGAGCAAGCACCTCTCCAAGGCCGAGACGCTGGAGCGCCTTCCCACCATCGAGCCCGAGGGCTTGGACGGCGGCGTGGTCTACTTCGACGGCCAGTTCGACGACGCCCGACTCGCGATCAACATGGCGCAGACCGCCGCCGAGCAGGGCGCCGTCGTGCTCAACTACGCCGAGGTGACGGGGCTCATCAAGGACGGCATGGAGATCAGCGGCGTCCACGCACGCGATGTGGAGACGGGCTCTGAGCACGAGATCCACGCGAAGGTGGTCATCAACGCGACGGGCGTGTGGACCGACGGGGTCCGCGCGATGGACGATCCCGACGTGCGCCCGATGGTGCAGGCCAGTCAGGGCGTCCACATCGTCCTGGACAAGTCGTTCCTGCCGGGCGAAAGCGCCATCATGGTCCCCAAGACCGACGACGGCCGCGTCCTCTTCGCCATCCCGTGGAACGATGCCGTCGTCGTGGGCACGACGGACACGCCCGTTGAGACGGCCGAGGCGGAGCCACGTCCGATGGAGGACGAGCTGGAGTTCCTCCTCGTCCACGCCGCCCGCTACCTCACGAAGGACCCGACGCCCGCCGACGTACGGAGCACCTTCGCAGGCCTCCGCCCGCTCGTCGCCAATCCCGATAGCGAGGGCGGCACGGCGGCGCTCTCACGCGACCACGTCCTCCACATCTCGGACTCCGGTCTCGTCACCATCACGGGTGGCAAGTGGACCACGTATCGCAAGATGGCCGAGGACACCATCGACCAGGCCGCGACGCTCGCGGGGCTGGACGACCGTCCCTCGGTCACGGCCGAGCTTCGCATCCACGGCGCCCACCCTCGCGCCGAGACCTTCGGCCCGCTCCGCCAGTACGGCGCCGACGCGCCCGACCTCCAGGCTCTCCTGCGAAGTGACGACACGCTCGCAGAGCGGCTCCACCCCGACCGGCCTGTGGTCGCCGGGCAGGTCGTCTGGGCCGCGCGGCACGAGATGGCGCGAACGGTCGAGGACGTGCTCTCGCGACGCACGCGCGAGTTGCTACTCGATGCCCGCGCTTCCATCACGATGGCCCCGCGCGTCGCCGAGATCCTCGCCGCAGAACTCGGCCACGACGGCGACTGGGTGCGCCAGCAGGTCGACGACTACGAAGCCCTCGCCGCAGGCTACCTCCTCGCCGACAACCAGATGCAAACCGCCGACATCGCCTGACCCACCCACGCGCCCCCGACTGCCATGTCGCCCTTCGTCGCTGAGTTCGTCGGTACGAGTCTCCTGCTCCTCCTCGGCGACGGCGTGGTCGCGAACGTGGTTCTCAAAGGGACCAAAGGCGAGGCGTCGGGGTGGATCGTCATCACGTTTGGGTGGGCGATGGCCGTCTTCGTGGCCGTGTTCATCACGGGTGCCGCGAGCGGCGCGCACCTGAACCCAGCGGTCACGCTCGGCCTCGCGACGGCGGGCAAGTTCTCGTGGGGTCTCGTGCCCGGCTACGTCGCGGCACAGATGGCAGGAGCGGCATTCGGCGCCGGGCTCGTGTACCTGCACTACCGCTCGCACTTCGCCGCGACCGAGGACCCCGACGCCAAGCTGGCCGTCTTCGCCACCGGACCGGCCATCCGCAAACTGGGAGAGAACCTGTTCTCCGAGGTCGTCGGGACGTTCGTGCTGGTCTTCGCGGTGCTCTATCTCGCCGCGCCGAGTATAGCAGGACCGGACGGCACGCCTGGCGGGATCGGCTCGCTGGACGCGCTCCCCGTCGGCCTCGTCGTCCTCGTGATCGGCCTCGCGCTGGGCGGCACGACCGGCTACGCCATCAACCCCGCCCGCGACCTCGGCCCGCGCATCATGCACGCGCTCCTGCCGATCCCTGGCAAGCGCGACAGCGACTGGGGCTACTCGTGGGTACCCGTCGTCGGTCCTCTGATCGGCGGCGCCCTCGCGGCGGCGGCCTATCTGCTTCTCGGCGACGCCGTCCCGCCCACTCCGTAGCGCTCCCCTCGCGCACGCTCCGCTAGAGGCCTCTGGCGCCCGTCCGGGCCTCTGGCGCAAGTCCCGCGCGCATCCCCCGATGCCATGCGTATCGCTCTCGTCGCTCTCCTGCTCGTCCTCGCGCTCCCCGCCCGCGCCCAGCAGATCGAAGAACTGGGCGAGGCGCCACCGCCAGAGGTCCCCGAGGATCGTCCGCCAGTCTCGCTGGAGGCCGGGCTCACGCTCACGAGCCGGTTCATCTATCGCGGGATCAACCTCGGCGAGGCGCCCCAGGTGCAGCCGCGTCTCTCGCTCAACGTGGGCGACTTCCAGGCGTCTCTCTGGGGCTCGCACCCGCTCGCGCAAGCCTCGGACGAGAGCGTGGAATCTCCTCGCGACGCCAACTACCGCGAGGTCCTCCTCTGGATGCTCTACAACATCGACGTGGGGGTGGGCACGCTCACGCCGTACGTCCAGAACCACTTCAACCCCAACACCGGCCAGCTCTTCGACTTCGCCGACAACGGCGACGGCGCCCACTTCTTCCAGGCGCAGCTCATGTTCAGCGGCGACGACCGATTGCCGGTGGATGCTCTCGTCGGGTGGGTGTTCTACAACGACCCCGGCGAGTCGGTCTACTTCGAGGGCGGGTACCGCTTCGACCTCAGCGGCCTCAACCTGCGGGCGTTCGCAGGCGGCGTGCCGGGCCGGAGCCCCTTCAACGGCGTCCCGGAGGACGAGGTCGCGATCACGAACATCGGGCTCTCGGCCGGACGCTCTATCCGGCTCAGCGACGAGTTCTCGATCCCTGTCTCGGTGACGTTCATCGCCAATCCCTACCTGGAGGACGCCTTCGCCGTCTTCTCCATCTCCCTGATGTAGCCGTGGTCCGCACCGGACGTTTTCAGACCCTCGAACAGTTCGTCCTCGACCAACAGGATGCGCGTCCCGACGCGACGGGCGCCTTCTCGCGACTCATCCGCGATCTCTCCGTCGCGGCGAAGGTCGTCAACAGTTACATCCGCCGCGCCGGGCTGCTCTCGGACGTGCTCGG
>JBCDKM010000013.1:0-125233 GCA_038746605.1 Bacteroidota bacterium | reverse complement strand
TGACGAGGAGCCCTCTCGATCCGAAACGAGTGGCGCCGATGCTCCGAGAGCAGAGCGCTCCGTGACACATGGAGCGCTAACCCGACATGCGCCTACTCCACGTTTCGGAGCCTACTTGACATTCTCCTGATTATGGGGGTTACACCGCGCGGCGTTCACTCGGGCAGCGGGTCCGGCGTCGGGCTCAGCGAAAGGGTCACGGTCGCCCGTGACGATCCCCGGCCCACCTCGGCGATGACGCCGCCCAACTCCCAATGCTCGTGGTCGCACTCGACGAACGAGGAGAGGGCGTGCGAACGGAGAACGCGGGCAAGCTGAGCACGGAAGGCGTCAGCCGCTCCGGCGTCCTCGAACGGACGCTCCCACCACAGTTCACGGACTCGGCGGTAGGGCGCGCGGGACTCGCCGCACCCGGCTCGGAAGTCGTATGGTGCGTCGGGTTCGCACAGCATGGCGTAGACGGTCCCGCCAGCGGCGGCCCATGTCGCCGCCGTCCCCTCGTAGAGCAGTCCTTCCCCGACTCGGAAGGTGGAGTCCGGCAGCCCGAGAAGAGCCGAAGCCGCTCGCTCGTCGCCCTGCGCCACGGCTACGAGATCTGGCGGGAGGCCGAGTTCTTCGAGCGCGTCGGCCCCGGCGTGCTGGGCGACGGCGGAGTTGGTAGGGAGCACCGCAAGCAGAATGGCTCTGACGAGGGGGCGTGCCAGCATGGCAAGAGCGCGGTGTAACAAGTATTGGGCGGCGTCGGCGCGGGATAAACCGACGGCCACGCGGGATAATACCAGGCTCGTCCCCTACATTCCAGGCCGAAACGCCGATTCTCATCTGAGGCCGCGTTTATGCTGCCATCTTATCCGGCGTTGTCACGCACGCTAGCACGGCTCCCCCCGCCTCGGCACCGAGGCGGACCGAGTCACCCGCGCGCTGCGGTCTCGAACAGCGCGTCGTAGGCGCCGATGTGCTCCGGCCACGCGAGGTGCGCCGGGATCTCGCGCAGCACATCCGATGGCAGCGGCTTGTCCTCGCCTCGGAGGATCCGCTTCAGGATCTCGAAGAGGTGATCCTCCTCGTCGTACAGCACGGGCGCGTGCAGGAGCGGCGCGTGCAGCGAGTCCGGGATGAGTTCCGGGTACGTGAGCCGGTTGGGCAGCAGCGGGTGGCAGCCGCAGTGGATGGCCTCCATCATCGCGATGCCGAAGAACTCGTGCTTGGAGGTGGAGACCACCACGTCCGCGCGGTGCAGGAGCGCGGCGTACTCGCGGAACGTTTCGGCGTAGCCGTAATGGAGCACGCGGTCGGCGTAGCGGCGGAAGCCCCGCTCGAAGGCGGGCGGCTGTTCCTCGAACGTCTTGCCGGCGAGGATGAGGCGAAACCGGAGGCCCGCGTCATCCAGGCGGTTCATCGTACGGAAGAAGGCCTCGGGGTCTTTGTCGTACTCCCAACGGTGGTTCCAGAGCAGAATCGGCGGACCGGGCTCCATCGCGCGGCGGGCCTGCGCCTCGGTTCGCGCCTCGTCGAGTCCGTCCAGATCCAGCCCGAGGTGGAGCACGCTGGACTTTTCGCGAAGCGCCGGGAGCGTCCCGACGTGCGCGTAGTCCGGGAAGCGCCGCAGCAGATCCGGCAGCGCAGAGTAGAACTGCGACTGGTGGAACTCCGAGTTGAACACCACGCGGTCCGCCGCCAGCGCCGAGAGCACGTTGATGTAGGCGTACGTGTAGTCGCGCGTCTGCCCCTCGCGCAACGGGTACGTGAGTTGGTTCTCGTGGAAGTAGAGAACGACCGGGACGGACGAGAACAGATCGCGCGTAAGCGCCAGAAACGCCGGGAGATGGACCATGTCCGAGGCGAAGATCACCTCGGGCATCCACCCGTCCGAGACCACCTCGCGCGCCTTCTCTGCGAGCGTGACCGCGCCGCCCTGCATCCGCCACTTCCAGTACCGCGCCGCCATCGTGACCACGCGCACGTCATGCGTGCTGTGGCGCACGAGGTCGTCGAGAAACCGGCGGTGCGAGCCGCCGTGCCAGGGCTCCAGCGCGAGGACGCGCACGGCCTACTCCCCGATGCCAGCCACCTCCGCCTCGGTCGCGGGGCGAACGACCGCGAGGGTGCGCCGCTGGAGGTGATCGCGGAGCGTCCGGTCGCGGACCTCCTCGGCCGTCACGACGGTCTCCTCCTGGGACTCCAGCGAGAACTGGCGCGACCGGAGCCGCACGGCGAGAGAGGACTCGGTGACGTTTTTGATGACCATGCCGCGTCGCTCGGCCATAGGAAATGCAGTGGAGTGAAGGGAGTTCAAGATATTGCCGCACCCCCTCTCGCGATGTCTACACTCTCGACCCTCCATTCGCTCGCCTCAGTGGTCTTCCCCGAGGTCTGTCTGGGCTGCGGCGCACCGCCCCGCACCGAGCTTCCCGTCTGCGCCTCCTGCCTCCGCCGCCTCCCCCGCGCCAGCGCCGAGCCAGTCCGAGCCGAACTCGCCGACCGGGGCGCTGACGCCTCGCTGATGAGCCGCAGCGCCGCCCTCTGGTCGTTCGACGCCGGGGGCACGGTCCAGCGCATCCAGCACACACTGAAATATCGCGGCCGTCCCCGCCTCGGCATCCCGCTGGGCACGCTCCTCGCGAGGGCATTCGAGCAGGACGTCGACGGCTGGCGACCGGAGATCGTCGCGCCGATTCCCCTCTCGCGGGTGCGGCGCCTGGAGCGCGGCTACAACCAATCGGCCGGGCTGGCGGAGGGCATGGCCGAGGCGATGGGCGCAGTGTTCGCGCCGCATCTCGTGTCCCGCTCCCGCCCCACCCTGTCGCAGACGCGCCTCTCGCACGACGCCCGCTGGCGCAATGTGCAGGGCGCCTTCGCGCTGCGAGAGAGCACCGAGGTATCCGGTCGCCGCGTCCTCCTCGTGGACGGCGTGCTCACGACAGGCGCCACCCTCCTCGCGACGGCCGAGCCATTACTCGACGTGGGCGCCGAGGTCGGCGTGGCCGCGCTCGCCTTCGCGCCCTGACACCACCGAGACCGAGCGCGAGCACAGCGCTGCCTCCTCGGGATCGTTCGTCGCGAGGACGATCACGCGCGAGGCGTCCGCGACGAGATCCGCGACCAGTTGGCGCCCCTCCGGGTCGAGCGTCGCGCCGGGCTCGTCCAGCAACAGTACAGGCGGATCGTGCAGGAGGGCCGTCGCGAGGCGGAGGCGCTGGCGCATCCCCGTCGAGAACGTCGCGACGCGGTCGTCGGCACGGGCGCCCAGCCCGACGCGCTCCAACGTCGGCGCGATGCTGTCGGGCGAGATCCCCCGGACCCGCGCGAGGAACGCGAGCGTCTCGTGCGCCGTGAGGGGCGGGTACAGGTTCAGGTCCGGCGTCACGAGCCCGACGCGGTGGGCGTGCTCCTCCGCCGGGACGATGGCTCCGCCGATGCTCAGTTCGGCGCGCCCGTCTGTCGGCGTGAGCACGCCCGCGAGGATGCGCACGAGCGTCGACTTGCCCGACCCATTCGGACCGACGACGGCCAGCGGCTCGCCCGGACGCACCTCCAGGGAGACGTCCCGCAGGACGCGCCGAAATCCGTAGCGCATCGACACGTCGAGCGCACGCAGCCGCACCGTATGCTCCGGGTTCTCGTTCACGCCTCGAAGCTACCCGCCCCCACCGCCGTGCGCGTTCTCGCGCTCTTCCTCCTCCTCCCCGCTGGCGCGTGCGCTCCAGAGGCTCCCGAGCCGACGGGTCCGCCCCCTCCCCCGCCACGAATCGCCTCGGCGGACACCGTGGACGTGCGCGGCGTGACCGCGGCCCGAGCAGAGATCGAGGGCGCCGTGACGGGCACGGTGACGCTTCGAGGCTTCCCTGACGGAACACGGATCCTGATGGACCTCGACGGCCTGCGCCCCAACCGGTACCACGGCGTTCAGATCCTCTCCATCCGCACCTGCGAGGGCGCCACCGAGGCGGGCCTCCTCGGCGAGGGCCGCGCGAGCCACGGCCCGTACGACGCGCCTGCCGGGCGCCGCCTCTCCGGCGGCCTCGGCAACATCATGGGCGATGACCGAGGCCGGGGCCGGTTCGACCGGATCGACCCCAACGTGACGCTCACCGGCTATCTCTCCGCCGTGGACCGGGCCGTGGTCATCCGCGAGCGTCAGGACGATGGCTGGACGGAACCTTCCGGCGGCGCAGGAGACGTGATCGGCTGTGGCACCCTCCGCGCGATCCGATGAAACGCACATTCGGCCTGGTCCTCCTCGGCGCGGCGGTCAGTGCGGCTGCGTTCGCCCTGGGCTGGCACATGCGCGGCGCGACGATCCCACTGCCACCGCCGCCCGATGTGACGGCCTCCCCCGCCCTCGACTCTCTCGACGTACGCGCTCGGGCCCTTCGCGCTCGCCTGGAACGCCTTCGGACCGCCACGCCCGAAGAAGAAAACGCTCTCCGGCGTCCGCGCACGCCGTCGTACCGCGAGCACCTGGAGTGGGCCGACTCGCTCGCCGTGCAGCCCCTCTCCAGCGAGCAGGAGCTATCGCGTCACCTTCGCGATGGTACCCTCGTGCCCCTCGTGGACACCGAGCACTACGTCGTCCGCACGCTGGAGCACTCCAAGCCCTTCGTGACGCCGCTGGTCCTGGACCGGCTGGCCGAGACTGGCCGACGGTTTCAGGCCGAGTTGGCTGAGAGCGGCCTCCCTCCCTACCGCTTCACGATCTCCTCTGCCCTCCGCACGTCCGATCTTCAACGAGATCTAGGGCGTAGGAACCGAAACGCGACCTCCGGGACGTCCTCGCACGAGTACGGCGCGAGCGTGGACATCGTCACATTTCGGTATGCCGCTCCCCTCGCATCCGATTCCCTCACGGTGCGATATTCCGACCCCCACGCGGAGCGCGCCGACCGGTACCTGTCCGACGTGACGACCGAAGCGGCCCGTGCCCGATGGGACCATCTGTTCGGCCCATTGACTCGCGCCCTCGGTGCGATGCAGCGCGAGGGACGACTCTTGGTCCTCCTGGAAGCCCTGCAGCCCGTGTTCCACATCACCGCCCGAGAGCCCTCCTGATCCGTGCGCGACTTGCCCCACGCGCCCGCCGCCCTCGTCGAGCCCCGGTCGCGCAGCCGGTTCGCTCGCATCTCTCCATGGTGGTACATCGGTTTCGTGCTCGTGTCCGCGCTCGCAGTGTATGGTGCGCGGCAGGCTCTCCTCGTTCGTGATCTCATCGTCACCACGGACAACGTGCTGGAACGGATGGAACGTCGCCTCGCGGAGGTACCTCCTCTCACCGAGGTCGAGCGCGACTCGCTTCGGAGATCGCTTAACGATGCCCACCTTCGCGAGGCCCAGGCCCGCGGCATCCCGCCGGTCATCCGCCGGAGCCGCCTCGTCCGCATGGCCCGCGAGGCCGGACTGGTGCGGCTGGAGAGCACGCCCCGGTATCGCGTCCTGGACGCCACCCACTCCGTCCCTCTCGTGACACACGGCACGCGACGGACTCTGGATTCCATCTCCGTCCGCTTCTGGCAAACGCTCTCCGAGGACGAACTGCCCGGGTTCCGGTACTCCCTCTCATCCCTTCTCCGCTCGGCGGAAGACCAGGCCGCCCTGACCGAAGTCAACCTCAACGCCGCGCGAGGTCTGTCCAGTCACCAGTACGGCACCACCGTCGACATCACGTACATCCGCTTCAGCTACCGGGGAGGGCCAGAGCCGGAGATGACCCGTCTCCCCAAGAACCTCGCGCCGGGCGTACGCGGACAGCTCCGGGGCTATCTCCAGCGCCGCCGGGCGGAAGCCTACCGCGCGATGGCGGGGCGCCACACCGAGGAACTCGCCGGAGCGCTCGGGCGCGCCCTCATCGAGTTGGAAGACGAAGGGGTCCTTCTCGCTCTTCGCGAGGAAATGCAGCCCGTGTACCACGTCACGGCGCTCCTCGACGGCGACGCGACGGCGTCAGCCCCGAGTGAGTAATCTCTCGCCATGAGATTCCTCCTACTTGCGGCCCTGGTATTTCCCGTCGCCGCCATCGCCCAGACCGCCGCCGACTCCGCCCTCGTCCAACGCTTCTCCGAGGCTGCCCGCCTCGACGCAGCTGCCGAGGCGGGCCTCTCCGTCATGGACGGCATCCCCGAGGCAGGTGCGCTCTTCGAGCAACTCATGGGCGACCTGACACCGCAGGCCTTCCTGGACAGCACCCACGCGGCCTTTTACCGGGACCTCCGCCCCGACGCACTGGAAGCGGCCATCGAAGCCTTCGAGTCGCCAGCATTCGCGACCATCCTCGACTTCGAGCGCACGATGGGGACCTCGTTCTCGGCCATAACCCAGGAGATGGAGAGCGTCCTTGCGAACCCAAATGCTTATGACTTAGCCGATGAGTCGCTCACGCGCGAGTATCTGGCCGCCACGCAGCAAACCGAGCGCATGGTGTCCATGATGGAGGTCCTCATGGTGCGGATGATGAGTGCGTTCCCGGGCGCAGCGGAAGAAGCTGCAGGCGAGGGGTTGACCGTCGAGGAGATGGTCGGCCAGATGATCGAGAGTGATCTGCGGCCTATGATGGACTCCACGATGCACATCGCGACCCGATACGCCCTCCGCGAGGCTTCTGATGACGACATCCGCTACGCGACCGCCTTCTACGCGAGCGAGGCCGGGCAGTACGTCAACGACACCCTCTGGGCGGGCAGCCTCGCGGCCATCGAGCCCTTCTACCGGCGGCTCATGGACATGATGGGAGGGCTCTTCCAGTCACTCGACGAGGTCGAGGCAGACGAGACCTGCAAGAAGGGATCACCGGGATGCCAGACGCCACCCGCCGACGGTGAATAGCGCGTCTAGCGACGCCCGCGCCCTCCTCCACGGCCACGACGACACCGAGCGCATCGTCGCGCTCCACCTCGCAGAGCGCGGCGCGATGCGCGTCTATCGCCGCCTCGCGGACGACACCGTCGTGCACGAGGACGAGCCGTTCCACCCGTTCTTCCTCCTCAGCGACATCGACCACCTGCGAGGCTTCCCCCGCGACCGGTTCCAGTTCCAGGAACTCGCGGGCAGCAACGCCTACGGTACCCTCGTCGTCTTCCCGGACCTGAACGCCTACTGGGACGCCATCCGGCACGTCCGCCAGGCCGCCGAGACGGAGAGAAGCCGCCCGGATGCGCTCTACCTCGTCGGTTCGCCGGAGCAGCAGTACCTGATGCAGACCGGCCGGACGCTCTTCCTCGGGATGGAGCTTCCCGACCTCCACCGCCTCCAACTGGACCTGGAGGTCTACGCCGAAGAGGGCTTCCCGCAGGCCGAAGTGGAGGAGCACCGGATCATCCTCGTCGCGCTGAGCGACAACCGGGGCTGGAGCCGCGTCGTGGGCGGGCCGATGATGGACGAGCAGAGCGTCTTGGAAGAAACCCTGGACCTCGTGCGCGAGCGCGACCCGGACGTGATCGAGGGCCACAACATCTTCGGGTTCGACCTCCCCTACCTCGCCGCGCGATGCCGCAGGCACGGCGTCCCCGTCCGCCTCGGGCGCGACGGGAGCATACCCCGCAGCTTTCCGAGCGCGATGCGGTTCGCGGAGCGAAGCCTGGAATACGAGGCCGTCGAGATCGCCGGGCGGCACATCGTGGACACGCTCTTCCAGGTGATGAGCTTCGACGTGTTCAAGCGCGACCTGCCCGCCTACACGCTCAAGGCGGCCGCGAAATACTTCGGCTTCGCGCCCGAAGACCGGACGTACATCGAGGGCGCAGACATCGCGCAGACGTGGCGCGAGGACCCACAGACACTCATCGACTACGCGCTGGACGATGTCGTCGAGACACGCGCTCTTGCGGAGCACCTCAGCGGGAGCACCTTCTACCTCACGCAGATGGTGCCGATGCCGTACGGCCAGTGCGCCCGCTCCGGCCCGGCGGCCAAGATCGAAGGCCTCTTCGTGCGCACGTATCTGCGCGAGCGCCACTCCGTCCCGCGTCCCGAGGCGGGCAGCCAGGTCGTCGGCGGGTACACAGACGTGTTCATCACGGGCGTCGTCGGCCCTGTGGTCTACGCGGACGTGGAGAGCCTCTACCCGAGCATCATGCTGAACTACGGCGTGCAGCCTCGGCGCGACTCGCTCGGCATTTTTCCGACGCTTCTCCGCCGACTCACCGACCTGCGGTTCGAGACCAAGGCCGAAATGCGCGAGACCGCCGACGCCCACCGACGAGGCGAACTCGACGCGCGACAAACTGCATATAAAAATGTTATCAATTCATTTTATGGAAATATGGGCTTCGGCTTCGCGGCCTTCAACGACTTCGCCGAGGCGGACCGGGTCGCCTCCATCGGGCAGCAACTCCTCCGCCGCATCATCGCCGAGGTCCGCGAGCGCGGAGGCCGCATCGTGGAGGTAGACACAGACGGGGTGCTCTTCATTCCGCCCGATGGTATCCGCGGCGAGACGGAAGAACGCGCCTTCGTCGCCTCTCTCTCGGACGCACTGCCGGAGGGCATCCGCGTCGGCTTCGACGGACGGTACGAGCGGATGCTCTCGCTCAAGAAGAAGACCTACGCTCTGCTCGGCTACGACGGCGCGCTCAAGGTCAAGGGGTCTAGCCTCGTCTCGCGCAGTGTGGAGCCGTTCGGACGCCGGTTCGTCCGTCGCGCCATCGAACTCCTGCTGGCGGAGGATGTGGCGGGTCTGCATGACCTGTACCTGGAGTATCGCCGTCGCATCCTGGCACACGACTGGGAGGGCGTCGAGAGCTTCCAGCGCGTGGAGACGCTCAAGCACTCGCTCGAGCAGTACGAGCGCGATGTCCGGGAGGGCAAGCGCAACCGAACGGCCTCGTACGAACTCGCGAAAGCGGATGCCGAGGCAACCGGGGAGGAGGTTCGGATCGGACGCCGGATCGCGTACTACATCGCCTCGGGCGGGGGCCGCGCCTTCGAGGCTGCCCGCCTCGCGCGCGATTGGGACCCGGCCGACCCCGATGAGGACACCGAGCACTACCTCGGTCGCCTCGATCAGTTCGCTGCCAAGTTCGAGCCGTTCTTCGAGACGGAGCACCAGTTCCGCCAGGTGTTCTCCGAGGAAGACCTCTTCGGCTTCGACCCGAGCGGCATCCGCCTCGCCGTTCGAGAGCGCGAGGCGGACGACGTGGAAGACGACGTACCGTTCTGACTACTCCGGCACGACGGTTGAGAACACCTCCACAGCGGCATACGCCCCGAAGACTCCGAGACCGCCCTCCACGTTGCTCGTGATGTTCGGGATCTCGCCCGGTGAGAGCGTGGTCGGGTTGAACTGCACGGCTTGCGTCGCGATGTAGTCCGTCAGAACAGCATCGAGGGCGTTGAGCGTGAACTTGTGCGGTCCGTAGAAGCCGAACGCGAGCCACGGCACCGTCACCTGGATGGAGCCGTCCGGGAAACTCTCGTAGCTCTCCTGATTGAGCAGCGGCGAACTCCCCGAGGCGAGATCGGAAGGCAGGAAATCGCACGAGTCGAGGTCCCGCCGATCGCAGTCGATGTTCTCGATGAACGAGGCGGCGTCGGGGGTCGGCCCGAACCGTCCATCAGTGAACAGGCGCTGGACTCCAAAGGAGCCGTCCTCGCGCTCAATAACCTCGAAGTCGTCAGGCGCCTGCGCCGCGACCTGGATGAGGTAGACAGACTGTCGATTCGGGACGGAGGCAGGCGTGACGCGGAACGTCGGACCGAGGCCATCGAGGTAGGTCACGGTCTCCTGTGCTGGCTGCACGAGGTCGATGGGCGTCGGCGTGATGGTCTCTGCTGTGATCGTGCCCTGGCCGGGGACCTCAGCGGTGAAGCGGTACGTGCGGCCTGGCAGCACGCGCACCTCCGTATCCAGAATGCGGTACTGCGCCGTCCCATCGAACTCGAGCGGATACGTCGCCTCCACCGACCCATCGGGCGCGAGCAGGGAGATCGAGACCGTCGCGTCGGTGACGAGGGCTCGCGCGAGGTCTACGGGGCCTTCGAGCGGGAACGTTCGCGTGAGGTTGACCGGGCGTGGGCGCTTGCCCACTTCCAGGAACGAACTGACCACGACCTGCTCGACGTACTCCGAACTGCCGACTGAGTCACAAGCGGCGAGGGAGACAAGCGTGAGAAGCAAGACAAAGCGACGCATCAGAAGTCGAGGCTGAGGGAGACGTTGGGCAGGATGGGCAACTGACGGACGAAGCTCACGTCCACCGGCACACTGTCGAAGTCGAAGACTGGAAACCAGACATTGCGGCGGCTATAGACGTTGATGACCTGGAGCTGGAGCTCGTACTGAGCCACGCCGAAGAAGCCACCCGCACGCTTGAAGCCGAGATCGACGCGGTGGTACGGCGGAAGTCTCGCGCCATTTAGCTGAGAGGAGAAGAGCCCGTCCAGGCGCCCGCCGTCCACGATGGGCACGTCTGGAACCGTGTAGGTAGCCGACGGGAGGGTGTACGCCTGCCCGGTGGCGTACTTGCCGACCGCCGTCGCGCTCCACCCGCGCCCGAGCTTGAAGGTGGCGACGACGTTGAGGTCGTGGAGGCGGTCGTACTTCGGAGGGAACGTCTCCGTGAAGGCCGGCTCCAACGGGTACCTCCGCCTCGTGACACCGAGTGTGTACCCGATGAGGCCGGTCAAACGCCCGACGCCCTTCTCCAGCAGGATCTCAGCGCCGTACGCGAAGCCCTCGCCGAAGCGGAAGAGCTCCTGATACTCCAGCCCGCTCACGTCCTGCAACTCGGGGCGCTGGTCGAACAGTTCGCGGAGAGTGCGGCCGTAGAGTTCCACGTCCAGCCGGTACTGGTCTCCGAGACGAGTCTTGAGGCCGAGCACGACCTGCTCGCTCTCCTGCGGCGGCACGCCCTCTCCGACCGTGACCCACGTATCGAAGCCCGAGAAGGCCTCATTGGAGATCAGCGAAAGGAACTGGTGGTACTGCCCAGCGGCGAGTTGGAGAATGGTGTTCGTGCCCAGTTTCCGCTCCAACTGCACCTGCGGCGAGAAGCGGAGGTAGTCGCCGTTGGCGAAGTACTCCGCGCGGACGCCGCCGGTCACGATCCAGTCAGGCGTCGGGCGCAGCTTGGTCTGCACGTAGCCGTTGGCGTAGTAGGACGGGCTCTCGAAGTCGATCTGGGTCTGGCCGTTGAAGGACTGCTCGAAGTTGAGTTCGAACCGCCCGGCCCAGGCGCCCGTCGAGAGTTCGAAGCGCTCCGAGGGCAGCCACTCCAGGTCTACGCGACCCGAGTAGTCATCGACCGTGTTGACGTTCGTGAACTCCGTCCCGAAGATCTCAGCCGTCGGGAGCGAGAAGTAGCGGCTGGCCGTCGCGCGGGTTTGGAGGAAGGTCGTTTCGCCGAGAATCCGGTTGTAGGCTGCCGAGAAAGTCCGGTTGCCGTAGTTGAGGTTGAACTGCGAGGACTCTCCGAAGGGCACGCCCACGATATCCTGCCCCGCGTAGGCTGCGACCGAAACCCGGTCTCGGTCCGTGAGGTCGGCACCGACCTTCGCGTTCAGGTCATAGAAGTAGAACTTGTCCGGGATGCCGTCCTGGTCCAGGTTCTCGCGGAGGGTGGCGAGGAGTGGCTCTAGCGTGGAGCGGCGGGCGTTGAGCGTGAACGAGCCTCGGCCCTCCATCCCGGGGAGCGGCCCCTCGATGTCTGCGCGCGAGGCGAGGAGCCCGACCGTGAGGCCACCGTCGAGTTCGTTCCGGTTGCCGTCGCGGTTGTAGATGTCGATCACCGAGCCGAGCCTCCCGCCGTAGGTAGCAGGATAGGCGCCCTTGTAGAGGCGCACGTCCTTGATGGCGTCGGTGTTGAAGGTCGAGAAGAAGCCGAAGAAGTGGGTCGGGTTGTAGACCGTGGTGCCATCCAGGAGAATGAGCGTCTGGTCCGGGCTGCCGCCTCGGATGTAGAGGCCAGAGGAGAAATCGCTGGAGGACTTGACGCCGGGCAGGAGTTGGATGGCGCGGAAGAGGTCGGCCTCGAAGGCGGTCGGCAGGTCCTGCACGAGGCGAATGGGCACATCGATGGTGCCGATGGCGGCGGCCTCCTCGATGGGCTCGTCCGCCTCGACGACTACCTCGTCCAACTCGCCCTCTGGGGCCAACTCCACATCGAGGCGGAGGGTCTCGCCGGGCTGGAGCCCCACACGCTGCGTCTGGGACGAGAAGCCGATGAACGAGAACCGCAGCGTGAGCGAGTCCGAGGGCAGGTTGCCAAGCGTGTAAAAGCCCTGCACGTTGGTGGCGGAGCCTCGGCCCTGCGCCGGACCATCCAGCACGATCACATTGGCGCCGATGAGGGTCTCGCCCGAACGGGCGTCACGCACAAAGCCATTGACGACAGACTGTGCGCTCGCTGGGGCGGTCGTCAGCGCGAGGAGAAGCAGGAGAGTTCGCATGAGGGGCGGGAGGATCGCGGAAGAGACGCAGCCGCCCGCGACTGCGATACTCGGTTTGTGTTACGAACGTGAGAAGTCGGGAGCCGGGCTTCCGAACCCATCGGGTACCGGGGCGTTCCGAGCGGATCCGTTTCTGGTCGCCGGGCACTGGGTCGTCTCGCGAACGTCGCGCGAAGGTGCCTCGTGCGAGGCCCGTCTAGTTTTGGGCGCTCCCACCTTTTTTCCTATGCCGACCTACCGCTACCGCCGTCCCGATGGCACCACCTTCGAGGTGCTCCAGAAGATCTCGGACGCGCCCCTGACCGAAGATCCCGAGACGGGCGTGCCGGTGCAGCGCGTCATCTCCGGCGGCGCCGGGCTGCAGTTCAAGGGCTCCGGTTTTTACCTGACCGACTACACGGACAAGGGCAAGTCCCCCGCCTCGGGCTCGCCGTCGGGGGAGTCGAGCGAGTCGTCCGGCACGAAGAAGACCGAGGCGAAGGCGTCCGACTCGAAGGCGTCGACGGCCAGCGAGTAGACCGGGAACGGCCTAGCGCTCCCGCCTCGGTGCCGAGGCGGGCAGACTCACGCGACGAGCGAGAGCCCGAATCCGAGCACCGCGCCGCCGACGACGATCCAGACGGCGCTGACCTTGAACCGGAGGACGGCCAGCGCGGCGAGACCGGCGATCACCCACGCGGGCCACACCGCAGCATCCTCCGCGAGCAGCACGTCGGCGCCGAGTTGGAGCGTGACAGCGCCCATCAGCGCGACGGCTGAGGCGTTGACCGCGTCCAGGAATGCGCTCAGCCAGGCCGACTGGCGGAGCCTCGGCACGAGGGGGTTCAGGATCCCCACGAAGACGAACGACGGCAGGAAGATGCCGAGCGTTGCCACGGCCGCGCCCGCGACTCCGAGCACGAGATAGCCGACGAACGTCGCGGTGGAGAGCACCGGCCCCGGCGTGAACTGGCCGATGGCGATGGCATCGAGCAACTCGCTCTGTGTGAGCCACCCGAGGTCATCCACGAGGCCGCCCTCCAGGAACGCGACGAGGACGTAGCCCGAGCCGTAGAGCACGGAACCCACTTTCAGAAAGAACCAGAACAGCTTCGCGAGGGAAACCCCTCCCGCTGCGCTGGCGGCTCCCGGTGCCGCCTGAAGAAACAGAATCGGGACGAGCGCCGAGGCGGACCGACTGCCCATCGCGCCTACTCCTTTCAGGGCCAACGCGCCCACGATCCCGCCGATAAGCAGAGCCCAGATCTCCCCGAGGCCGAACAACACGGCCGCGCCCATCGCGACCGCCAGCACACCGAGGACCGGGCCCTTGATGGCCTTCTTGCCCAGCTTCCACAGCGCTCCCGCGATGATGGCGAGCACGGCGGGCTTGATCCCGTAGAGAAACGGCTCGACGGTCGGAAGCTCCCCGAACTCGACGTACGCCCACGCGGCGAGGCCGGTCAGCAGCACGGCCGGACCGATGAAGCACGCACCTGCCACGAAGAGCCCGCGCCACCCGGCCCGCTCGTAGCCGATGTGCATCGTCATCTCGGTGGAGTTCGGCCCTGGGATGAGACTCGTCGCACCGACGAGGTCCAGGAAGTGCTGGCGCGAGAGCCACTTCCGACGCTCCACGACCTCGTCCTCCAGCATCGCGATATGCGCCGCCGGGCCACCGAACGCCACGACGCCCAGCTTCCCGAACAGCCGCGCGAGTTCCCCGAGGCGGCCAGACTCAGTGGGGTAGCCCGCCTCGGCGTTCGAGTCGGGAGAGTCAGCGGACGGCTCCATCGGGGTCCGGGAGGACACGCGCGGTCACGATCACGTCCCCGACGCGCAGCGCATCGACGACGGCCTGGCCTTCCGCGACCTGGCCCCAGATGGTGTAGCGGCCGTCCAGGTGCGGGTGCGGCACGTGCATGAAGAAGAACTGGACGCCCTCGGTGTCTTTGCCAGAGGATGCCATTCCGGCCACGCCCGTCCCGTACGTGCGGCGCGAGAACTCGCTCCGGATCGGCGTCTCGGGCCCGCCGTAGCCGTCGCGGCGGAAGTAGTCGCCGCCCTGCGCGACGAACGCGGGCACGACGCGGTGGAACGGGGCGCCGTCGTAGAGCCCCTCGCGGACCGTCTTCGTGAGGCTCTGCACCGTCTGCGGCGCCGTCTCGGGGTCCATCTCGATCACGATGTCGCCGCGTGTCGTAGTGAGAACCAGTCGAGGCGCGGGGCCGAGGCGCTGGAGAAACGCCCAGTCAATGCCGGTTGTGGGCCGGGCCGTCTCGGTCTGGGTCAGGTCCACGTCGATACCGTCCACGAGGCGGTCGTTGAGTGCGTCCACGGCTGCGCGCCGGAGCGCCGGGTCCGTCTCCCCGATGGCGATGTCGAGCAGGAAATCGATCTCGCCCTCGTCGCGGATCTGACCGATGGCCCCGAGGATGGCCGTCATCGCTTCGAGATCGGCGGGCGCCTCCAGCGCGGCGTACGCCCGCCGGAGCGCGTCGGCGGAGCCGAACGGCGCAAAGAGCGAGTCCGCGAGGACCGGCGCGGAGATCGTCACGGCCGCGAGGTCTCCAGACTCCACGCCCGCCCGGAACGCCTCGACGTAGCGCGCAGCATCGGCGCTCTCGCGAGACCGCCGCCAGCGCGACGCGAGCCCAGCGAGCGCAGCGTTCCGAACGCGCCCGTCTGCGGCCTCGGCAGAAGCGAGCAGGCGGGCCAGCGAATCGCCATCGTCGAGCGAGGCGAAGGCTGACGTTCCCGCCGCCACCGCGAATGGGGCCTCGTGCCGCCGGAGCCAGTCCACGACCGCCGGACCCCGCCCGCCTCGGGCCAGCGCCGGGAGGAGCGCCGCGCTCACCTGCCACTCCGAGGTGTCGGCCGCAGCGACGACGGCCTCCGTTCGGTCCACGTAGACCGGCGGGAGCGACTCCGCCGAGCCGATCGCCGAGGCGGACGCGATCCGCACCTGAACGATCTCGTCCTCTAGCGACTGGAAGAGCCCGCCCCGCGCCTCGCGCGTGTGTGTCATTCGTCCTAGCGCGTTCGCCGCCGCGACGCGTGTCCGCCAGTCGGGATCGCCGGTCAGAGCGTCAGCCAGACGGGCAGCATCCTGTTCCTCTTCCAGATTGCCAATCGCTCGGGCGAGGTGGAAGCGCGCGAGGTCGCCCTCGGCAAGAGCGCCGAAGGCCTCGCGGACGAGCATGGCCTGGGCGCCCCAGCCATCGCTTCGCGCGAAGACGTATGCGGCGAAGAACCGCGTCTCGGGATCCTCGGCCCGGAGGCGTTGGGCTGCAACGGCGAACGCCTGTTCACTCAGGCGGTCTCGCATCGCGAGGCGCGCGAGGGCCAGCATCTGGTCGGCCTCGCGCTCGCGCGCGATGGGAAGCCGCAGCAACTCGTCGCCATCCGCCCGGCTCCCGATCTTGCCGATGGCATCGAGAAGCTGACGCTGCACGGCGGGCGTGCCCTCGGCGCGGAGCGCCATGAAGAGACGGGGCGTGGCCGCAGAATCGGCGGTCTGCCCGAGCGCCCAGGCGGCATCGGCGCGGACGGCCGGGACGGAATCGCGAAGGGCCGCGACGAGCGCCGGGATCGTCGCCTCATCCTGCACCGATCCCAACGCGAAGGCCGCGCGGGCACGGACGGCCGGGTCCGCCTCGGTCAAGAGTTGGGCGAGGCCAGGGCCATCGCGCAAGACCTGGAGATCCACGACCGCCTGGAGATCCACGCGGGTCAGGAGACCGTCCGCTGCTCGGGGAAACGGCTCTGGCGACGGGAGCGGCGGCGGCGCCGAGGCGCACCCAGCCAGGATCGCGAGGGCGGCAGCGAGGGGCGCGAGGCGCGCCGAGGCGAAGAGCAGCATCCGGAGGCGAGATGGACCGGCGGAGCCCCGGCTCGGTACCTTCGGGGCGCGTGTGCGAGAAGGGGGACTCGAACCCCCACGGGTGTTACCCCACCAGATCCTAAATCTGGCGTGTCTACCAATTCCACCATTCTCGCGGGCGCCCCAAGATACCTGCCTCTTCCCCTACCGATGCACCTCCTTCGAATCCTCCCACTCGCCGCGCTGGTGGCTCTCCTCGCGGCGTGCGGCGGCAGCGCCCCGATCAGCACGCCCGTCGCGGACGGTCCCGACATCGCACCCGCGCCTCCGCCGGACACGGTGCTCTCCGTCGCGATGCCGGAGCCTGTCCCGATGCCCGCGCCTCAAGCAGACGAGAGGAGCCTCGGCTTCGACCCGGATACCGTGCAAGCCGGGCGCTTCGACAACGGACGGATGTTCACCCTCGATGACCCGCCGCTGGAGTATCTCGCCGAGACCTACGACTTCCGCCCGGATGACGAGTGGTTCGAGCGCGCACAACTCGGTGCCCTCCGCTTCGCGACGTACTGCTCCGCCTCGTTCGTCTCCGCCGAGGGGCTAGTGCTCACCAACCATCATTGTGCCCGCCAGTCGATCACGGCCGCCTCGCTGGAGGACGATGTGGACTACAACGAACTCGGGTACTACGCCGGCACGCGCGCCCAGGACAAGCGCATCGAGGACCTCTTCGTGGAGCAACTCATCGAGATCATCGACGTGACCGAGGAAGTGGACGAGGCCGCGATGGGCGAGACGACAGACCAGGAGCGCCAGCAGGCCCGTCAGGGGGCGATTCAGGCCATCGAGGCTCGGATCGGCGGTTCGCGAGGCGAGGACGTCCGGGCTCAGGTCATCGCGCTCTACGCAGGCGGACAGTACAAGGCCTATGTCTTCCGCCGCTACGACGATGTCCGGCTCGTCTTCGCGCCGGAAACCGCCGTCGGCTACTTCGGCGGCGACCCGGACAACTTCACCTACCCTCGCTACAGTCTGGACTTCGCTCTCTTCCGCGCCTACGACGACGACGGCGAGCCCCTCCAACCCGAGGTCTACTTCCCCTTCGATGCCGACGGCTCCGCCCCCGGCGACCTCGTCTTCGTCATCGGCAACCCGGGATCCACGACGCGCCTCAACACGGTCGCGGAGTTGACCTACCGCCGCGATGTCACCGAGGCGGCCCTCCTCGACTTCATCGACTCCCGCGCGAACGCCTTCCGCGCCTACCTCGACAACAACCCGGACGACCCGATCTTTGCGGAGCGTGAGGACACCTTTTTCTCTCTCAGCAACGCGCGAAAAGCCTATACCGGTCGCGTACAGGGACTTCGCGATCCGTACATCATCGCCCGCCGCGCTGCGGCCGAACGAGACTATCGCGCCGACCTCGTGGCCAACGCCGAGGCCAACGCTCAGTACGGCGACGTGGTGGACCGCATCCGCGACAACCGCGACCGTGCGATCCAGTTTGCGCCTCAGACACGTGCGCTGACGGCGTTCGGGCCGGGCTCGCCCTACAACGGCGCCGTGCTCAACCGAGGACTCGCGTACGTGCTGTCGGGCGGCGAAGCCGGTCCTGTCCTCGGCATCCAGGATGAACCCGAGGAGTTGCAGATCAACCTGATCGCGGCGCGCTACCGGGACCTCCTGACCAACTTCGGCGCGAATGACGAAGTGGTGGAGGCTCTCCTCGGAGGACGCTCCCCTGTGGACGCAGCTCGCGCCCTCGTGGAAGGGTCGGCTCTGACATCCCGTGAGTCGGCAGAGGCCGCGTTGGATGGTGACCTCTCGCAGGACCCGGCCGTGCTCGCAGCCCAGGAGATGGTCGCGATGCGCAACGCCTACCTCGCAGAGATCCGTCCGATCAGCGCGGAGTTGGCCGAGCTTCAGAGCCAGCTCGCCCGGAGCCGCTTCGAGATCTATGGCACCTCCACGCCACCGGACGCCACGTTCTCGCTCCGCATCTCCGACGGCGTCGTGAAGAGTTACCCGTACAATGGCAGCGTCACGCCGCCCTACACCTCGTTCTACGGCTTGTACGACCGGCACTTTTCCCAGTGCGAGAGCGGCGACGCGGAGTGTGACTGGGCGCTCCCCGAGCGCTGGCTGGAGCGTCGGGAGGAGATCCCTCTCGGTACGCCGTACAACTTTGTCTCGACCAACGACATCATCGGCGGCAACAGCGGCTCGCCGGTTCTGGATCGCAACCTGGAAGTCGTCGGGATCGCCTTCGACGGCAACATCCAGAGCCTCCCAGGTAACTACATCTTCGACGACACCCTCAACCGAACGGTCTCCGTGGATGTCCGCGCGATGCTGATGGTCCTCGCCGATGTCTACGGGTTGGACTACCTCGTCTCAGAGTTGACGGACTGATCCGGCTCCCCGCGCCTCGGCAGCGAGGCGGGCCCTCTCGCGCCGACGTGCTTCGTGCAGGTCGGCGCGTTTTTTGAAGAGTCACCTCGCGTCCTCACGAGCTGTTTGCTGAAGGAGCACAACGCCGCAGCAGGTAGTTGCAGGCGGGCGTACGATACGCTTCTGGCCCGCCGACCAATTCTCAGAGAGGCCTTCTCCGGGGACGGTAGTCCTTTGTTCGGCTTTGGGTGTAAAGAAGACGTACTGCCTCTTTCCGACTATGACCCGTTCTCCGTTCTCCACACTGCTCGTTCTGGCGCTCGCCTTCGCCCTCACGTCATGTGATCAAGGCACTCTGGCTCCAGAAATCGTCGCCCCCGGGGCCTTCTCAGCAACCGTCAAAACCGCAGCGTTGGATGTTCCGATGGCGGGATCCGCTACCTTCGTACGCGATGGGGAGGGCTCTGAGTTCGATGGCAGCTTCCGCCAGTACGTCATCGCCGAGACCGAAGACGGCGCGACCTACTCCTTCACGGTCCTCGCGCTCCGGTCAGCAGAGGGAGAAGAAATCCTCCTCGGCTCCATCGCGCCGAGCACAAGCGTCGAGAGCGGGGAGTTCGCGATCGAGTCGTCTCGCAACCTAACGGCCCCGTTCGGCTATGTCGCGCTCTTTACTGACAGAGACGGTCCACGGGCATCTCGGGCCATAGAGGGATCGGTCCGCGTCTCAAGCGCAGACAACGCGATCACCGGAGACTTCGACTTAGCCTTCCCGAATGATCTCCAGATCTCGGGTTCCTTCAATGCGCGTCCGACACTAGACTGACGCTTGAACCTGCCGCCCTTCGGCAGGAGGGTTGGCTCACCCCCTTTCTGCCATGCGGCTCCTTCTCGCTCTTCTCTTCGCACCTTCGTTCGCCTTTGCTCAAGCAGCACCCGACACTCTGCTAACGAATTTCTCGGACCCTGCGGCGTCCGCCCGATGGCAGACAGTCAACGACAACGTCATGGGAGGTCGCTCCACTGGAGGCCCGTCCTTCTCGGATGGCCTGCTGATCTTCGAAGGGAGTACCAACACCAGAGGCGGCGGCTTCTCCTCCATCCGGTCGGCGACGGGTGGCTGGGCTGATGCGGAGGCGGTCCTTCTCCGGGTTCGCGGCGATAGCCGCAGGTACGAAGTCGACGTGCAAACGGGAGAACGTGAGGGCTTCTTCCCCATCGCCTACCGCGCCTCGTTCGTGGCATCGGACGAGTGGACTACGATTCGGCTACCCGTGGCAGAGTTTACAGCAACCTCTCGTGGAGAGCCGATTTCGGGCCGAAACTTCGACCCTTCCAAGGCGAAGACCGTCGGGCTGTTCATCTACGATGGCCGGGATGGAGCCTTCCGCATCGAGGTGGACTGGATTGGCTTAGAGCGTTAACTCAGGTGTAGGGACGAGCGTCGCGGTATCGCACTTCCTTCTTATCTGACGGCTGTTCTTTGTTGAACTGCTGATGGACCCAAGGAAGAGCCGCAACACGGGCCGGAGGATACTCCGTACAGACCACCTCTCCTGTTTCTCGCTCTCTCTCGACATGACCCAGCACGTCCGCCTCCTCGGGTTCTTTTTCCTCGCCTACGGCGCTCTCACTCTTCTCTCTGCCTTTCTCATCAGCGCCATCTTCGGGGGCTTCACAGCCGTCGCCGGTGATCCAGATGCCGCAGAGGTCTTCGCGGCGGTCTCGGGTGTGCTTTGGATGGTCCTCCTTGCGTTTGGCCTCCCCTACGTGATCGCAGGCTGGGGACTCCTGAAGGGACGGTCGTGGTCGCGCGTGCTCTCTATCGTGCTCGGCGCGCTGGCGCTCCTGAGCGTCCCCATCGGGACCGCCCTCGGCATCTACGCCATCTGGACGTTGACCCGTCCCGAGATCGAGTACGAGTTCGACTGAGCCGACTGCGCCATCGGAACAACGCACGCCCCTTCCCGCCTCGGCGGGCGGGAACACGGTCCCGGGCGGTATCCACCGGGTGTTCGGTGACGCACCTGGGGACCCAGCAGAGAGCACAGGCGGCACGACAACGACACCAGCAAACGCCCTGAGGTCTCTGTAGGGTGGCCGCCTCGGTGCCGAGGCGGACGAAGTCGGAGTCGAGCACCGACGACACTTCCCGCCCTCTTCGGCCCGTCTTGGGCACTCGGCGCGGTAGCTTCGCGTTCCGCCGCACACCTCAGCCTCACGCTTCCGTGTCCGTCCCCCAGGACCGCCTCCGCAACTTCTGCATCATCGCCCACATCGACCACGGGAAGTCCACCCTGGCCGACCGGCTCCTCGAAGCCACGGGTACGCTCTCGCAGCGTGAGATGCAGGATCAGGTGCTGGACTCGATGGACCTCGAACGCGAGCGCGGTATCACCATCAAGAGCCACGCCATCCGGATGGGCTACTCGGCCCAGGACGGCCAAGAGTACGCGCTCAACCTTATCGACACGCCGGGGCACGTGGACTTCACCTACGAAGTGAGCCGAGCCTTGAACGCGTGCGAGGGCGCGATCCTCGTTGTGGACGCCGCGCAAGGAATCGAAGCGCAGACGATCTCCAACCTCTACCTCGCGATGGCGGCGGACCTGGAAATCATCCCGGTCCTGAACAAGGTGGACCTGCCGAGCGCCGAGCCCGAGATCGTCGCCCAGTCCATCACCGACCTCATCGGCGGAGACCCAGACGACGTGCTGCACGTCAGCGCGAAGACGGGCCAAGGAGTGGACAGGGTACTGGAGCGAATCGTGGAGCGCGTCCCGCCTCCCTCCGGCGACCCCGAGGCCCCGCTCCAGGCGCTCATCTTCGACTCCACCTTCGACACCTACCGAGGGAGCGTCGTCTACGTGCGCGTCAAGGAAGGCACCCTCGCGAAGGGCGACGGCATCACCTTCATGGCGACCGACGCCCGCTACAATGCCGAAGAAATCGGCTACCTCAAGCTGGGCAACGAGCCGGTTAAAGCGCTCCGGCCGGGCGAGGTCGGCTACCTCATCGGCAGTGTCAAGGACGTGGCGGACACGAAGGTAGGCGACACCGTCACGCACTCCCGGAACGGCGCCGCCTCTCCCCTCCCCGGCTACCGCGATGTCAAGCCGATGGTCTTCTCGGGCATCTACCCGACCGACTCGGCCGACTTCGAGGATCTCCGTGCCGCCCTCGAACGCCTCCAACTCAACGACGCCGCATTGACCTACGAGCCTGAGACCAGCGCCGCGCTCGGTTTCGGCTTCCGCGTCGGCTTCCTCGGGATGCTCCACATGGAGGTGGTACAGGAGCGGTTAGACCGTGAGTTCGGGCTGGACATCGTGACTACGATGCCCAACGTGCGATACACTGTGGAGTTGGGCGGGGGCGACGAGATCGAAGTCGAGAACCCATCCGAGATGCCCTCACCGGGCGACATTCGCGAGATCCGCGAGCCCTACGTCAAGGCCCAGATCATCACACCGACAGAGTATATCGGCTCGCTGATGCAGCTCTGCCAGGAGCGGCGCGGCACGTACATCACGCAGGAGTACATCACGCAGGACCGCGTGGACCTCCAGTACGAGTTGCCGCTGGCCGAGATCGTCTTCGACTTCTACGATAAGCTGAAGTCCGTCAGCCGCGGCTACGCTTCCTTCGACTACGAGTTCATCGACGAGCGGGCGTCCAAACTGGTCAAGCTGGACGTGCTCCTCAATGGCGACCCGGTGGACGCGCTCTCCACCATCGTCCATCGTGACAAGGCGTACGACATGGGCCGCCGCCTCGCGCGGAAGCTCCGTGAGCTCATCCCGAGGCAGATGTTTGACGTCGCGATTCAGGCCGCCCTCGGCAACAAGGTGATCGCTCGTGAGACCGTGAAGGCTCTTCGCAAGGATGTGACCGCGCGCTGCTACGGCGGTGACATTACGCGAAAGCGGAAACTGCTGGAGAAGCAGAAGGAGGGCAAGAAGCGGATGAAGCAGGTCGGCGCTGTGGAGGTCCCGCAGGAGGCATTCCTGGCCGTCTTGAGCATGGAAGGCTGATGCACGAGTGGTCGGTGGAAGAGAGAAGGTGGAACGGGATGGTTGCGACCGGCCTCCTACTCCTTTTGACTGCGCTTCCCCTTCCCGCCGCTGCACAGGACGTCGTTCAGATGCTTCAGGACCAGCGGCGGCAGGCCGTGCTGAATGCCGCGGCGGAGTCGGTACCGGCTCCCGAACCCAGGGCCCTCCACTTCTTCCCCCAGACGGACCCGGTCCTCGCGGTTCTCGACGCGCGCGACGCGCGACGCCAGTTCGTCGCCGACAGCACCGCCCGTGCCCGCCTCGACAGTCTCGCCGAGGCGGCCGCAGCCGCCGACACGCTCTTCGAGTGGCGCAAGGTGGGGCCGAGCAACCAGTCCGGCTTCATCGCAGACTACCGCGAGACCTTCTGGCGGGCCCTGAGTGGCTTCGGTTTTTCGCCCATCGACACGATGAGCACCCTGGAGCTTCGCTCGCGCCTGACCCAGCGGTTCGGAACCCCCACCCGCAATGCTGCCGCTGCCCGGCAGGAGCGCTACGCAGGGTCGGAGTTCGTCCAGTTCGAGTACTGGCTCGTCGCCAACGATTCGATCCCCGTCCTCGTGCTGGACACGCACGGCCCGTTTGGCCGGGGCTTGCTCATCGCCGCCGACGAGCGCCAGCGTGATCTTTTCGTCCGCATCAAACGCGACCTCTCGCGCCGACTTCTGACCGCCCCGCCGACCGTCGAGTTCGTGGACTACTACCACGATCCCGAGGAAAAGCAATGGTACAAGACGGGGTTTGACGGTTCGTCGTTCTTCACCGAGGCGATTCGCCGCCCCCGCTGGTCGCGCAACTTCCAGGGGGAGAAATGGGTGATTCACCGCTGACCCCGCTCGCCTCGGCACGTCACGGAGACCACCTGATTCGTAACGTCTGTCCCCCGGTCTCGTAGCCCCTCGCTTCCTCCTCCCTCGCCCTGTGCCCCAGTCCACCACGAGCGACGACGCCGCATCCACGCCGCCCCCGTCCAACGGCCGCACGGCATCGCGCACGGCGTCCAAGCGCAAGAAGAAGGAGAAGGTCAAGCCGACGTTCAAGGAGAACGTTCAGTTCTGGGTCAAAGCGATCCTGATCATCATCTTCTTGCGGGCGTTCATCTTCGAGCCCTACCGGATCCCCTCGGAGTCCATGGAGGACACGCTCCTGGTGCGGGACTTCCTGATCGTGAGCAAGCTGCACTACGGACCGCGCACGCCGAACACGATTGGGGTCCCGTTCACGCGGATCTACCTCCCCGGCCTGGAATTCCCCCAGACGCGCCTTCCAGGCTTCTCCCCACCGGAGCGCGGCGACGTGGTCGTCTTTAACTATCCCGCGAGGCGGGACGTGGAACGCGGCCCCATCGCGGCTGATGTGCCCATCGAGCGGCGAGCGCCGTACATCAAACGGATCGTCGGCGTGCCGGGCGACACGCTGGCTGTCGTGGACAAGGTGCTCACCCTGAACTTGCAGAGCGTTCCTCTCGGCGAGACGCTCAAGCAACGGTGGGTGGTCTTCTCCGAGACGCGAGACCGTCCCACGGAAGGCCAACTCGACGAGATGGGCATCTTCTATCAGCGCGGCTCTGACGAGGTCACAGCGGCAGGCGTTCGCGCCTTTACCGTGGACGCGACCCCCGACGGAGCCCGCTCTCTCGAAGCTCTTCCTGGCATCGACCGCGTAGACCCCTGGGTGCTTCCAGATTCCGTGACGTTTCGGGACTTCACGGGTCCTGACCAGCTGGACCTGATCTTCAACCCAGCCCTCGGGTGGAACCCAGACCAGTACGGTCCGCTCCAGATCCCCGGTATGGGCACGACCATTGAGGTCAACGAGGCGACGATGGAGGTCTACCGCGAGGTCATCGAACAGTATGAGGGCGTGGAAGTGGCTGCCCAGCGCGGCGGAGGATTCCTCTTCAACGGCGTCCCGCGCGATGCCTACACGTTCCAGCAGGACTACTTCTTCGTGATGGGCGACAACCGGGACAATTCCGTCGACAGCCGGTGGTGGGGCCTCGTACCTGAGAGTCACCTCGTAGGGAAGGCAGTCTTTACGTTCCTCTCGTTCGAGCGGTGGATCCCGCCGATCCCACGCTTCGACCGGTTCTTCCGCCCGGTCCCGTAGGGTGCCGGACACGCTCCCCTTCCCACCGCCCGTCGTTCCCCGCTCGCGGGTCGTGCCTCCACGCGAGCGGATTCGGGTCCCGGAGCGGGAAGACGAGCCGGATGAACTCTCGCCCGTGAAACCGTCACGCGGTTGGGCACTCGTGCGGATTCTCCTCGGCGCCTATCTCGCCGCGATGCTCCTCCGGGCGTGCGTCTTCGACGCATACCGGATTCCCTCGGCGAGCATGGAGCAGACGCTTCAACCCGGAGACTTCGTCTTCGTCAGCAAGATCGGGTACGGCGCTCGGATCCCAGAGGCCAAGAGGATCCCGTTTACACGGCGTATCGTGACCAACCCGATCCTTCCGGGTGCTCGCCTGCCCGGCCTTGGTGGCCCGCAACGCGACGACGTGGTGGTCTTCCGCTATCCGCCCGAGGCGGGCCCGGTCGCGACAAAGACACCCTACGTGAAGCGGCTCATCGGCCTTCCCGGGGACATCGTGGAGATCCGCTCCAAGGAGATCATCGTCAACTCGGACACGCTGGCCTATCCCGAGAATGGGCGGCAGCTCTGGATCGCCCTCCTCGACGACGGCATCGCGCTTCCGCCTGACACCCTCGCGAAGGTGGGCGCTGTGGGCCGCTTCGAGCGCATCTCGGATCGCGAGCGACTGGTGGAAGGCACGGCGGCTGTCGCGCAGAGCCTCCGCCAGGTTCAAGGGGTGGAAGGAGTCCTCCCGCTCGTCCGCCGTCCGGGCGATGGCAGCGCAGGATTCCCACCTTCCGCGAACTACAGCCTGGACGACTGGGGACCGCTGCGCGTCCCTTCCCAGGGGTGGACGATCCCCTTGAACGGGGAGACGTGGCTCCACTACCGAGACACCATCTACAAGCACGAACCCGCTGAGGTCGTACGCGTCGCAGGAGGGTTCGAGAGGGACGGCCAGCCGGTGGAGAGCTACACCTTCTCGCAAGACTACTTCCTCGCTTTCGGCGACAACCGCGACGACTCGGCCGACAGCCGAAGCTGGGGCTTCATCCCCGAGAGCCACCTCATCGGCCGAGCCAAACTGGTCTACTTCTCGCGCGACCCGGAGACCGGCTCGTTCCGCTGGGACCGCTTCTTCCACGGCGTTCGATGACGGACCCTTCTCTGCAGTCGTTCGCCCGCGTCGAAGTGAACCTCGATGCCATCCGCCGCAACGCTCGCATTCTCAGCGTGATGGCGTCGCCTGCTCGTTTGCTCGGGGTCGTCAAATCGGATGCGTACGGGCACGGCGCCGTCCGGGTCGCACGCGCACTGGTGGACGAAGGCGTCGATCAGCTGGCCGTCGCGACAGTGGCAGAAGGGGCCGAGCTACGCAACGCAGGCATCGAAGCCTCCATCCTCGTGTTCGCCGCCCCCCTGCCAGACTCCCTTCCGGCCTACGCCCGATACGACCTCGCCGTCACCATCTCATCGCGAGACGTAGCCGCCGCCGTGACTGAAACGGCCAGGACTCATGGACCGCTTCGGGCTCACGTCAAGGTGGACACCGGGATGCACCGCCTCGGGCTTCGACCCGACGAGGTGGACGCCGTTCTTCGCGACCTGGACGCCGCGCCGGGCGTGACCGTCGAGGCTCTCTGGACCCACCTCGCCACGGCCGACGGCGACCTTGCCTTCGCACGGCGCCAGATGGAGGTGTTTCGGTCGCTCGTGTCTAGCCTTGGCACGCTTTGTCCTCCCGTCACGCACATCGCGAACGGCCCGATGCTGCTCCGACTGCCAGAGGACGCCTCGCAGCCGGACACGCTCGTCCGAGTCGGGGGCGTGCTCTACGGGATGGCGTCCTCGCGCGAGATGCACCCTGCTGTCGAGGCCGCTGGCCTGGCCCCCGTGATGCGTCTCGTGACGCGCGTCGTTCACCTTCAGACGGTAGCGGAGGGCGAGAGTATCAGCTACGGAAGAACGTGGGTCGCCCCTGGGCCCCGCCGGATCGCGACGGTGGCAATCGGGTACGCCGATGGGCTCCCTCGAGGACTCTCCAACGCTGGAAGGGTCGGGATCAAAGGCGCGCTGTACCCCATCGCGGGGCGTGTCTGTATGGACATGCTGATGGTGGACCTCGGACCTCCCAACGAAAGCGCTAGGTCGGTCCGCCTCGGTGACGAGGCGGTCCTGTTCGGCACGGGCGGTCCCCATATCCTCGATCAGGCGGAGGCGGCAGGCACGATGCCGTACGAGCTGACGTGTGCTCTCGCGAGCCGCGTGGCGCGATCCTGAACGTCTTCCAGAACGCTGACGGCGGGAACTATCGGCACCGCAGTCAATTGTGAAGAGCACCGAACCGCTTTGTGCACATCGCGTTGTAGGTTCCATCTCCCCTCGACCAGCCCTTCCCGCTATGGCTACCGCCACCCCCTCCGAGATCACCATCCTCGTCGTGGACGATGAGGAGGATGTCGCTGAGATCATCTCCCACTTCCTCCGCGAGGAGGGCTACAACGTGCTCACGGCCCACGACGCCGACGAGGCCCTCTCGAAAGCCTCTCCCGACGTGGATGCCATCGTGCTGGACGTGATGCTTCCTGGCATGAGCGGCTTCGAGATCGCGAAGCGCATCCGGGGCCGCGTCGAGACCGAGACCATCCCGATCCTCTTTCTGACAGCGAAGACCGAGGAGAGCGACATGCTGGAAGGTCTGGAGGCCGGTGGTGATACCTACCTCACGAAGCCCGTCTCTCCGCAGGTCGTCCTCGCGAACATCCGCGCCGTGCTTCGTCGCACGGGAACGGAAGAGAGCAAGACGCTCTCCGTCGCGGGCCTCATGATCTACGAGGACGAATACCGCGCCACCCTCGGCGGCGACGACCTCGGTTTGACGCTGACCGAGTTCGAGCTCCTCCGCTACCTCGTCCGCCATCCCCGGAAGGCGTTCACGCGTCAGCAGCTTCTCGAGACCATCTGGAAGGACGCGATGATGGTGACAGAACGCACAGTGGACGCCCACATCAAGAACCTCCGCGAGAAGCTGGGCGACTTCGCCCGACACATCCAGACCGTGCGCGGGGTTGGGTATCGCTTCGTCGAAGAGGCCGAGGGCTCCGACGGATAAGGACGCGAGGGGTCAGGGCTAGGGGACATCTTTCCTTAGCCCACTCCTCTTCCTAGGTCTCCTCCATGGCCTCCTTTCGGTTCCCCTTTTTGCCACGGCGCGCCTCGGTGCAGTCGTGGATGATGTTGACCTTCGCGCTCTTCGTGGGCGCGGCTGTCGTGGGGGTCGGGCTGTACTCGTTCCTCGTGCTTCGCGGGCAGATTCGCGAGGCGGCCCGGGAACAACTCCGCCAACAGGCGGAGAGGCTCGCGCTTCAACTGGAGGCCCAGCCCTCCGCCGAGGCGCTGCTCCTCGTGGGCGAACAGATCGAGCGACTCACCGACCTCGACATTGAGATCGCCACGAGAGAAGAGATTCGGGGCAGCTTCGGGGAAGCCCCCGTCAATCCGGAGACGTTCTTCGCAAGTCCCGAGGTCGTGCAAGCCCTCGACGGTGGCTTCGGCTTCGATGACCGCGAGGCCAACGGCGAGGAGAAGCTCTTCGTGGCTGTCTTCAGGCAAGAGACGGGCATGTTGATCCGCCTCGGCGAACCAGAGCCCCCGCTCTACGAGGCGGTCCAGAAAGTCCAGGCGGTCCTCGCGATTGGCATGGCTCTCGCCCTGCTGCTCGCTCTCGTCGGAGCCTGGATCGCCAGCCGCCAGGTGGTGGCCCCGCTTCGCGCGATCACACGAAGCGCCGAGAAAGTAGCGGACGGAGACTTGGACCGGACCATCCACGTCCGCACCCGGACCAAGGAGTTCTCCGCCCTCACGCGCAGCCTCAACCGGATGGCGACGCACTTCCGGGGCGACATCGAGGAGTTGAAACGGGTGCAGCGGGTCCAGAGCGAGTTCATCGGGAACGTCTCGCACGAGGTCAAGAACCCGATCTTCGCAGTGTTCGGCTACCTGGAGGCTCTCGCCAACAGTGAGCTTCCCCCAGAACAGCGCAAGCGCTACGCGAAGAAGGGCCTCGCGAACCTCACGCGGCTCAACAACCTGTTCTCCGACCTGATCGAGATCGCGCAGTTGGAGTATCGCGAGGACATGATCCGTCCTGAGACCTTCGACCTCCAGGATCTCATCTCTGAGGTCGGCGAGATGCTGGAGCCCAAGGCGGAGGACAAAGGCCTGGAGTTGACCTTCGCGAACCCATCGCTGATGGTCCACGCCGACCGCAACCGGATCCGGCAGGTGCTCACCAACCTCATCGACAATGCCCTCGCATACACCGAGGAAGGCAGCGTGCGCTGCCGGATGCGCCGCCACTTAGACCACGCGCGCGTCGAGGTGGTAGACACCGGGCGTGGCATCGGCCCCGAGCACCTCGACCGCATCTTCGAACGCTTCTACCGAGTGGACACGGCGCGCTCTCGCAAGATGGGCGGCACGGGCCTCGGCCTCGCGATCACGCGCCAGATCCTCGAAGCCCACGGCACAGAGCCACACGTGGAGAGCACAAAGAGCCGGGGGAGCCGCTTCTGGTTCGAGCTTCCCCTCGCGGAGGCCACCGCCGGGGACGGTTCCAACGGCGATCCGGCTACCTCCGTGTCGATGATCGGATGAGGCTGACAGACCTAGAGCCCGGGGAGACGTACGTCGCCCGCCGCGAGTTCAAAGACGACCGGGACGTACTGGTGTTGGAGGGCGACCGCTTCACCCTCCGTCGCATCGTGCCCTCGGGAGGCACCTTCGCCGTGGCCTTCGACGAAGAGACACTCCACCTAGACGAAGAACGCCAGGCGGAGATCGTGGAACACGTGGACCGGTTTCTCCGCCTCGTGTAGATGGCGAGCGTCGGGACCCTCAAGAACCTGGGCCCCACGTCCGCCGAAATGCTCCGCGAGGTCGGCATCGAGACCGCGGAGGATCTCCACGAGTGCGGCGCGGTAATGGCCTACAAGATCCTCCAGCACCGGTTCGGGAAGCAGAAGGTCAACGCGCTGTTCCTCTTCGCGTTGGTGGGCGCGATGGAAGACCGGCACTGGAACTCCTTTTCGCCAGAAGAGAAGGCCGTGCTCCGCGAGGCCGCGAGCGGGGATCTGGAGGTTGGCTAGGCCCGCCTCGGTGCCGAGGCGGGGGGAACCGCTTCAGGACGTGGTCTCCTTGGCTTATGCTGTAGGGGTGGCGGGACTCGAACCCGCAAGGCTTGCGCCGTCGGAGCTTAAATCCGATGTGTTTGCCAATTTCACCACACCCCCGTGAGGACGTACAGGAACTATACCGACGAGGACATTCTGAAGGCGGTCCGCGAATCGGAGTCGATCGCGGGCGTTCTCAGAGCGCTTGGGCTCAGGTCGGCAGGGGGAAACTATGCGAACATGAAGCGCAACCTCCAGCGCTTGAACGCAGACACGTCGCACTTCACTGGGAAGGCGTGGAACCGTGCGCAACGCCAGAAAGACTGGTCGGACTACACGCGGGCGGCAAACCTCAAGCCACATCTACTGACCGTTCGGGGCGGACGCTGTGAGGCCTGCGGGCTGGACTCCTGGAGGAGCCGTGCCTTGACGTTGGAGATTCATCACGTGGACGGCGACAGGACGAACAATAGGCTCGAAAACCTACAGCTCCTTTGTCCGAACTGCCATTCTCAGACTGATTCTTGGCGAACGGGTCGGCGATAGCACGCGCGGGTAGTAGGGAAGCTACGCGTCACCCGTCGGTACCTTCTGCCGATGCCGATCCAGGACGCCCTCCGACAGCACGCCCGACAGGCCGCCACCCGAGCCCTCGCGCCCTACTCCCGCACACCGACCGGCGTCGCGATCCTCCTCTCGGATGGCACTGTCGTGACTGGATCACGCGTGGAGAGCGCCTCCTACCCGCTCACGATCCCCGCGCTCCAGGCCGCCTGGGCCCGGACGCGCACGGCCGGGCGCTCCGACTTCGTGGCTGTCGCCGCCAGCCGCCCGCTCGCACCCGCCGAACTCGCGATGCTCGCCGAGGACACGCGCCGCCGCTGGAGCACACAAGACGCCGAGATCGCCGTCGTGGACAACGCCAGTTTGCACGCGCCCACGAAAGAACTCACCCCGTACATCGAGACACCCGACGACCCGATGCAGGCTGCGCTTGCCGCCGCGAACCGCGCCCACGCGCCGGCTTCCAACTTTCCGGTCGGATGCGTGATGGAGACCGAGATCGGCTGGGTCGCGGGCGCCAACGTGGAGCACGCGATGGACTGGACGCGCGGTCTCTGCGCTGAGCGCGTCGCCCTCGCGAGCACCGTCACCGGAGGCGCAGGCGCCATCTCGCGCATCTGGCTCGCCTGCCCCCTCGCACCCGGCGCGACGCCCTGCGGCGGATGCCGCCAGCTTCTCAACGAGCACGCTCCCGACGCCGAGATCGTGATCTGGAACGGCGACGATGCCCCGATCCGCACGACGCCCGGCGACCTCCTCCCGGGCGCGTTCTCAGCCGACCGCCTCCCGTCGTGAGCCGCACCCACGGACGGCACCAAGCCGCGCGCCCTCCCGTTGACCCGGCCCGCCTCGCTCCCGAGGCGGACGTACCCGACGGCTGACGCCCGTGGACCTCGCCCTCGCCGCTCCCCCCTGGCTCCTCGCACTCTGCGCCCTCGGCGCGGGCCTCCTCGCGTGGTGGACGTACGGCCGCACGACACCCACCGTCACGGGCTGGCGCCGAGGCGGGCTGGCCGCGCTCCGCTTCGCCGCGCTGTTCCTGGTGCTGCTGCTGCTCTTCGGCCCCGTGTGGCGCGCCTTCTCCACCTCCGGCGACGATCCGCTGCTGGCCGTCCTGGTGGACGAATCCGAGAGCCTCACGCTCGGCCTTGGACCACCGGGTGAGCGCGTCCGACAGTCCCTCGCGAGCCTGGACGACGACGCGATTCGCTACTACGGCTTTGCCGCCGAGGCTGCGCCCACCGAGCGCGACAGCCTGACCTTCTCCGGCCCGCGAACGGATATCACGAACGCCCTCGGTCGCATCGAGCAGGATTTCGCGGGGCGCAACCTCCGGGGCGTGCTCCTCATCTCAGATGGCCGCGTGACGCAGGGCCGCAGCCCCGCCAGTCTCGCCGACCGCTTCCCGGTCCCCATCTTCACCGCCGTCACGGGAGACAGCACGTCCTCGCGCGATGTGCGGCTCGCGCGCGTCGTGACCAACGAGGTGGCGTATACGGGCAGCCCACTCCCGATCCGTGTCGGCGTTCGGGCGGCGGGGTACGAGGGGCAGACGGCTCCCGTGACGGTTGCCAGCGGCGGACAGGTGATCGCGCGAGGCAGCGTGGACCTGCCTTCCGGCTCCGCCGAGGCCACCGTCGAACTCGCGATCACCCCGAGCGGCGCCGGACTCCGCCGCTACACCGTGACGGTCGGGCCCCTCGCAGGCGAGGCGACGACGCGCAACAACTCCGAGACCGTCTCGGTGCGCGTGCTGGACGAATCGCGGCGGGTCCTCCTCGTGGGCGCCGGGCCGAGCCCGGACCTCACGGCGATGCGCCAGATCCTCGAAGCCGACCAGCAGCTCAGCGTCACCACACGGACGCAGCGCTCGCCCGGCCAGTTCTACGAGGGCGCGATCCCGGACAACCTCGCGGCGTTCGACCTCCTCGTGCTCGTCGGCTATCCCGGACGCGCTGCCGACGCACCCACCGCGACCCGGCTGGCGGAGGCCGCGCGCGAGGGCCTCGCGACACTCTTCCTCCTCGGCCGCCAAACCGACATCGCCCGCCTCGGCGAGACGTTCGGCGACGTGCTCCCCGTGGAGCCTGCGCGTGTCCGCAACACGTTCGTCGAGGTCGGCGTGGGGCCGACGCCCGGCGGCGAGACACACCCGATCCTCGAACAGTCGGGCGTGGACGTGGCGCTGCTCCGGCAGCTTCCGCCGCTCCAGATCTCCGAGACGCGGTGGGTGCTCCAGCCCGGCGCGCGCACGCTCCTCGCCGTCCGACGCGCAGGCCGCACGTTCTCCACCCCCGTCCTCGCGGTCCGCCAGTCCGGGTCCGTCCGCTCCGCCGCCATCCTCGGCGAGGGCATCTGGCGCTGGCGCACGCTCCCCCCGGACCTCGACGCCCTCTCCCCCGTCCTCGCAGGCCTCACCTCCGGCGCCGTCCGCTGGACTACCGCCGCGCGAGACCGCCGCCCCGTCCGCATCCGCGCCGACCGCTCGCTCTTCGACTCGCGCGAGCGCGTGACGCTCTCCGGCGAGGTCTACACCGAGGCGCTCCAGCCCGTCGAAGGTGCTGAGGTGGCGCTCACGATCCGGGGCCCCGGCTCTCCCCTCTCCCTCCCGATGCGCCCCGTGGGCAACGGCCGCTACGTGGCGGACGCGGGCGCCCTCGCGCCCGGCAGCTACACCGTGGAAGGCATCGCGACACGCGGCGGGGAGCGCCTCGGCACGGACCGCGCGCTGTTCGGCGTGGGCGAGGTGGGCGTGGAGTTCCGCGAGCCTGGCGCCGACGTAGACCTCATGCGCGTGCTCGCGGAGCGCTCCGGCGGCGAGACGGTCCGCCTCGACAGCCTCCCCGAGTGGCTCGCCGGCCTCCGCGAGGCGGGCGGACTGGGGGCGCGGCCCGTGGAGCGCGTGGAGGAGACGCCGCTGCTCTCGCTGTGGTGGCTGCTCGCGCTCTGCGTGGGGCTGCTGACGGTGGAGTGGGTGGCGAGGAAGCGGATGGGGATGGTTTAGAAACCCGCTACCCCGCCCCCCCGGCATCATTCATCTACCCTATTCTGTTTTCAGAACGCAAGGGATACTAGGCGACCAGCTTACTTTATCGAACCTGAGTCCACTGAGCTTACCAGAATCACCCTCACCACTCATATATAAGACATATTCGATTGGCCCTTTTCGGGAAAGCCTCCATACTTGATCAGCCTTGTCTGTCCAGAAGTCGACCCGGTGCCTAAACGGCGTTAAATGGCTTATTTTATACGCCGCTACTTCAAGCCATACCCTTTCAGCGCCAGATACAAAAACTAAATGGCTCCCGCGAGAGATCGTCTTCCTGCTCGCCCCCTCTGCAAAAAAGGCTGCTGCTGTTTGTTTTTTCCCGCTGGTCCCTTCGCACACAAAATCTTCTTTAGCTGAGTATAGAAATCTATTTGCTGTTGACACAGTCCTTGCGTTGATGTCCGCGACAAGCTCTTCGCTCGCTTCCCCGACACCTGTTGGACCACCAAAAGCCCCGACGAGAGCCAGATGCCTACTCAGGGGAATGGCAACTTCTGAGTTGGGCTCCATCAAACCCGGCCCCATCATTCCAGGTGGCATTTGCACTTCCCAAACACACGAGACGGGCCGATCTGAGCAGATGAACCCACCTGAGCCACACCTGAGAAGTTTCCAATTGCGCTTGTACAGCATTCGGGCCACGCCGTCTACGGAACCTAGTTCTCGAAAAACATGATCTGAAGTTGGCGAAGCGTATTGGAATCCACCACTTTCAATTAGAGTCATAGCCTCTTCAAGGGTTAGGTCTGGCAGAATTGGATATTCCTGAGCTCGCAGGCGCGCCCTGTGTTCCTCCCACCGTTCAGGCTGACCTACTAGCTGCTGCAGCAAGAGCCACAGAGCTTTTTCTTGAGCCTCACTTATCGCGTCTCGCATAGCCGTACTTCGCACTAGCAGAAGCGCAGCAAAGCGCAACAGGTAAACCATATCGCTGAGACTTACAAAATCGCGATTCAGCACGGTCCGTCTGAGCGCGGCTGCCACATCGTTCTCAAATATCGAGAATGCTTTCTCGGCGGCATCGATGGCTATTCCAGGAATGTCAATGCGGTTATAGTCCCGTTCAGCCCCAGCTGATTTTACGCTAGTCCACCACTTCTTCTGCCCGATGCTTACAACAGAGATGCGACAATTCTTGAGGCCCGTCTCTGTAAAGCCGGCGAGATAAAACTGAGGAATATAATGATGATGACGAGAAACAGACATCCCTGAAGTATTTTTCTATACAATTACGCACAGATGCTTCGCCGCCCAAGCGCCCTAATCCAATCTAGCCGTATTGAACTCTCTGGGTCAGAGTGACTCCATCCCGTAGATCAACTCCACCAACGTCCGCCCCACCTGGCCGAGGGAGGCCGCGTCCAGCTTGTCCATCGTGTCCGAGGTGGTATGCCAGTACTCCGGGAACGGCGTCTGGATCACGTCGATGACGGGGATGCCGCGCTGAAGGAACGGGATGTGGTCATCGAAAACAGCGGCACCGGTCTCGTCCACGAACGCGTCCGCGCCCACGCGGCGGGCGGCTTTCCAGACGCGGTCCACCACGTCCGGCGCGGCCTGCACGCTGTACGCCTCCTTCGGGAGGCGGAGGTCGCGGTCGCCCACCATGTCCACGAGAACGCCGTAGGCCGGGCGGTACTGCGGGTTGTCGCGCACGAAAGCAGCAGAGCCCAGCGCGTATGGCAACTTGGTAGAGTCGGACTCGAAGCCAGGCTCTCCGGCGTCCTCCAGGTCGAAGAAGGCGAGGTCCACGCCCACGGGCGGCGGGTACTCCCCGAGGAGCCGGGCCATCTCCAGCAATACCGCCACGCCTGAGGCACCATCGTTCGCACCGGGCACGGGCTCATCGCGGCGCGAGGGGTCCGGGTCCTCGTCCGCGAACTCGCGCGTGTCCCAGTGCGCGGCGAACAGGATGCGTCGCGCGGCGGTCGTGTCGAACGAGGCGAAGATGTTGGTGCCTCGGAGCGTCTCGCCCTGGTGCTCCACCTCGACGGGCAGTTCCGCCACCCTCGCGCCGGTTTCCCGAAGCTGCGCGACGATCCACGCCCGGGTGGAATCGTGCGCGGGCGTACCTGGGATGCGGGGACCAAACTCGACCTGCGTGCGGGCGAAGTCGAATGCGTTCTGGGCTCGGAAGACGGGACGCTCCACGATGGGGCCGTCGGGATCAGTGGGTCCGCCCGGGCCGAGGAACTGAGCAGCGGCGTATGCGAGCAGCGCGAGGAGCACCGCACTCGCACCGACGAGGACGCGCGTCTGAACGGTTCGACGACGGGAGGACCAGCCCGACATGCAAGGGATACGAGAAAGGAGAAGATGCCGCCGGGGAGATCCGCGTAGACGACGGCCTCTCGGAGTCGTACGTCATCGCCCGCCCGCGACGGCCATCTATCGGAATCTGGGGGCAAAACGGCTCATCCGAGCGACTGCGTCTCACCTATCGCATCCTTCCCGCGCACGCAGGAACAGCACTCCGGGGGGCGTGACTACCAAACGGCCAGGCAACCTCGGACGTTCGGCTCGCGCCGTGGCTAGGCGAGAGTTACCAACCACTTGTGTCTTCCGGTCTCCCCTACCCGGGACCGCTACGCCATCGCGAAGAACTGGAGGTCCTCCAGTTCGCCCCCGAGGCGGCCGTCGTACACACCGTCCCCGAGCGCCTCGGCCTGCACGCGTGCCTGGCGGAGCGCCTCGGCATAGCGCTGGAACCGCTCGCGACGCGCGAGAGGCTGGGGACGAGAGGGGCGCGAGGCCATCGCGTCTGCCAGCGAAAGCGAGGCCGTCTCGCGGGCGTCCTCGCGATGCGACCACGCGCCACTCGCTACGTCGAAATCGTACAACGGGAGGAAGCGGGCGCCGAGATCCGCGACGAAGCACACCGCCTCGATGAGATAGTCCACCTCCACGTCGTCCATCGTGTAGTGGAAGCCGACGCGCGCCCAGCCAGGCTTGAGGCCGTGGATGCCGTCCAGCGTGCACTCGCGGACGCGCTCGCTGTACTCCTGCGTGACATCGAGGAGGCGGTGGCCGTACGGTCCGGCGCACGAGCAACCCGCGCGGCTCTGGATGCCGAAGAGGTCGTCCAGCAGGACGGTCACGAAGCGCGGGTGGAGCGCTTTCCCGGCCGAGGTCACGTTGAAGGAGACGATGCCGAGGCGGCCGTCTGGATCATTCGGCCCGAGGATCTCGATCCCCTCGTGAGCGCCCCACGCACTCAGCGCACGGGCGCAGAAGTCATGCTCGCGAGCGTGGATCGTCTCCACGCCCACCGACCGCTTGACCTCCATCGCGAGGGCCGCGCGGACGACTTGGAAGAATCCGGGCGTGCCCGCCGTCTCGCGCGCCTCGATGTCGTCCGTGTAGTCGTGCGCCTGGTTGTTGACGTAGACGACGGTGCCGCCCCCGCCCACGGTCGGCCCGAGGTCGCCGGGGTAGAGGGTTTCACAGAAGACGAGAACGCCCGCTGAGCCCGGCCCGCCGAGGAATTTGTGCGGCGAGAGGAAGACCGCGTCCAGCTTGGCGTCACGGTCCCCTTCTGGCACCATGTCGATCTCGACGTACGGCCCGGCGGCGGCGTAGTCGAAGAAGGCGAGTGCACCGTGCCGATGGAGGACGCGCGCGATGTCGTGGACAGGCGCGAGGATGCCGGTCACGTTGGAGCCTGCCGAGAAAGAGCCGATGAGTTGACGCCCAGCCCAGGCGGGATCCGAGAGCTTCGCTTCGAGATCGTTCAGGCAGACCTGCCCGTCGCCGTTCAACTCTACCTCCACGACGGTGCAGAGGCCCTCGCGCCACGTGACCTCGTTGCTGTGATGCTCGTACGGACCTACGAAGACCACGGGCCCAGACCGGCGCAGCTTCTCGACGAGCGTCTCAGCGGCGTTGGGCGCCAGCCGGTCGGTCATCGCGCGGAGCGTGGCGGGCGGGCAGGCCACACCGAGGATCTCCTGGAGCTTGTGGATCGCGCCCGTGGAGCCGTTGCCCACGCAAACGACCTTGCCGGTCGGTCCCGCGTTGACGCAGCGCTTGATGGCAGCCTCTGCATCGTGGAGGACGTGCGTGGCGGTGCGCCCCGTCGTGCTGTCCTCGGTGTGCGCGTTGGCGTAGAGCGCGGCCAAATCGCAGAGGTAGTCCTCGATGAACGCCAGTTGGCGGCCGCTCGCGGTGAAGTCCGCGTAGACGAGCGGGCGTTCGCCGAACGGCGTCTGGATGGGCGTGTCGATGCCGACCGTCTGGGCTCGGAGGGCCTCGGGCGTGAGAGCGTCCATATCGCGAGGAGGGAGGATCAGGACTCTAAGGTATCGGCTGATCCGGCCAAACCTCGCGGAGAGCCTGTAGAAAGAAGGAGTTGAGGGCCTCGCGGTCGGCCTCGGACGGCGGGACGGACTGCGCGAGACGTTCCAGTTCGACCAACTCCGCCTCGGCAAACCGCTGGAGAACCGGGATGGGTGGACGTCGGTCCCCCTCTGCGCCCGCTCGCTTCTCCACGAGGAGCGCCTCGACGGTCTCGCGCACGTCACCTGTCAAGAACCGGTCCACGAGGCGGTCGAACTCCATCGGCGGTGGAGCCTCGGGCTCGGCCTGGATCCAGTGGCAGCAGAGGATGGGGCGGAGCACGTAGAAGTACTTCTTCGGCCTCACAAGGTCGCCACGAAGCTCCGCCTTGAAGTTGGATCGCGCCATGCTCCAGTAGTGGTAGAAACAGGCGCGGCGCGAGTAGAAGCGCGGGGTCAGGTCGCGGAGCCCTTGGGCCACATCGGTTTCCTCGCGATAGACCAGCGGCGACCGAAGCCATTCCAGGAGCGGCGGGTTGCTTTTCGCGAAGAGCCCGAGCGCCTTCTTGAGGTCCCACCCGCTGACATCGAACAGCCCGTCGATGGGCGGCTCGATCACGTCGCGGCCGGGCCAGACGGAGAGGTACCACGCGGGGCGGCGGACGTAGAGGAAGCGCGCGTCCACATCGCTGTCTCGGGAGGCGAAGCCCCACGCGCGGCTGCCCGATTCCACCGCGTAGACCACGCGGACCTCGTGCTCGCGCTCCAGCGCGGCCAGCCGGGCGCGGACCTCCTCGCGCGGGATCTCGTCGGGGGCCAGGTCCAGGGTCTCGCTCATGGCGGAAGCTACCGGGTCTGACCGCCTCGGCGCCGAGGCGGGGGGAGCGGCTCCGCAGTGCGCGCCCAAGCGAGGAACGCGTCGCCGACCGGCAGTGCACCGAGGGCGTACATCCGTCGGCCACGCCACACCAGCGGAAATCCGAACGCCTCAACGGTCTGGCTGAGGTCTCGCGCAAGCGCCTCGTCCCCGTATCGCCGCGCCGCGCCGATGGCCACGACCGTGCCGGGCATGCTGACGCCCATCGGCAAAGGGCCGGAGTCGATATCAGGCTCGCCCTCTGTTCCTACGGGGTATTCCAGCACGACCGGGAGGCCGAAGCGCGTGGTCACGAAGCGCTCGCGGAAGGCCTCGAACATCTGGCGTCCCAGGTCCGGGTCGACCTCCGCCATGAACCGGAGCATGAGCGCCTGCGAGGAGCCTCGGAGGCCGCCCATCGGGGCGCCATCCGGCACGCGCGCGGCATGCGCGAGGAGCCCTGAGGCGGGGTCGGTCCGGTCTGCTGCAGCGTCCAGCCAGCGCCGAATGAGCGGTGTGTATCTGGGCTCGAACAGTCGGTCGTGCTGCGCGAGGGCGGCGACGCCCACCAGCCCGTCAGCAGGCCAGGCCAGGTGCGCGTAGCTGGGGAGGAATGGCGAGCCGGAGGCATCGAGCGAGCGTGTGAGAGCCGTGGCCAAGTCGTCGGCGCGCTGGTGGAACGAGGCGAGCAGGATGCGGTCATTGGGTACGGCGCGGAGCCGTTCGACGTCGAGCCAGAGCGTCCACCCTGCGTAGAAGGCGCCATGCGGCGGGTCGAGGGTGGCCGGGAAGGGAGAGCGCCCGTACGATGTGTCGAGATCGGCAGCGGCTTCGCGTGCCTTCTCGGACGCCTCGGCGCGAAGATCGGGCGCGAGGGTGGAGTCGGCGGCAACGGCAGCCCACGCGAGGCCGTGGAGGACGCGCGTGAAGACGTACCCCTCGGGGAAGAGTGCCTGCATCCGCACGGCTTCCCCCGCCTCGGCCTCGGCGTCGAGGTGGCGGAGCGAGGCCACGAGGCGGGCGTCTCCCCTACCCTTGTCGCCCGGCGGGCGCTGGACGAGGCCGAGAACGATCCACCCGGCGAGCATCGCGATGGCGAACGCTGCCAGCCCCCCGATCCGTCTCATGTCAGGTCGTCGGGGCCGAGTGCGGCTCGCAAGCTCTTCTCGATGCCCGGACCGAAGGCCACGAACACAATCCGCTCGGGACCGCTGTGCTTCGCCTGGAACGCTCGCGCGGTGTCGACTGCGATCCGCGCCGCTTCGTGCTTGGGGGAGCCATACGCGCCTGTCGAGATCGCCGGGAAGGCGATGCTCTCTTTCCCGGTCTCGAACGCGAGCCTCAGTCCCTCCCGGTACGCTGAGGCTAACAGGGCTCGCTCGCCGTGCTCTCCCCCCTTCCAGACCGGTCCCACGGCGTGAATCACGAACGGCGACCGGAGCCGGAATCCAGGCGTGATAACCGCGCTCCCCACAGGGCAGCGGACGGCCGGCGACACCTCAGGGATCGCCAAGCACGTGCTCAGAAGCTCGGGACCTGCCGCCTTGTGAATCGCGCCGTCCACACCGCCACCGCCCGAGAGCGCCTGATTCGCCGCCGTCACGATGACATCGACGTCTAGGCGGGTGATGTCGCCGACCCAGAGACCGCAACTGGTACCGAGACACCGTAGCCGGTATCGAATCTCTGCCCGGATGACCTCCATCCAGAGGTCCTGCACATCGTTGGGTCCATACGGCCCTCCCGCGTGCCGCTGTGCACGCTGCGTGCGGAAGTGCTCGATCCGTAGTTCCTGGATGGTGAGCGCCCCAACCCCCTTCTCTTGTGCACGCTGCTTGATCTCGCGCATCGTCTCCTTGTCCCCCGCCTCGGCATACCCGTCAAAGACCCGAAAGAATGGGGAGTGGTCCCGCTCTCGGGGCACCCGGGAGAGCGTCAGCGCGACCGTTGGAAGCGATGTCGTCACCCCTCCGACGGCACCCACCGCCCCCGGTTGACGATGCCCCACGCGCGGCCCATCATCTCGGCCCCTGCAAAGGGCGTGTTCTTCGACTTGGACTGGATGTGGCGCTCCTCGAAGGTCCAGCGAGTGTCCGCGTCGAAGACCGTCAACTCGGCGGGCTGGCCGACCTCGATGCGAGGGACCGCGAGGCCGAGAATCTCGCGCGGCGCGACGGTCAGCTTGTACACGGCCTCGTGAAGCGCGAGGACGCCGGGCTCCACCAAGTCGCGGCAGGTGAGGCCCCAGCATGTTTCGAGGCCGAGGATACCGAACGGCGCCTCGATATACTCCACCTCCTTCTCGAACGGTGCGTGCGGCGCATGGTCCGTCGCGATGACATCGATGGTGCCATCCGCAAGCCCGTCCTTGATGGCCTGCGCGTCCTCGGCGGTGCGAAGCGGCGGGTGCATCTTCGTGTGCGTGTCGTAGCCGCTCTCCGCTACGGCTTCGTCGGTCAGCGCCCAGTGGTGCGGGCATGCCTCCGCGGTGATCGGCACGCCCCGGGCCTTCGCGCGGCGCACGATGTCCACGGCGCGGGCAGTCGAGATGTGACAGACGTGGACGTGACCGCCGGTGAACTCTGCCAGCAACGCGTCCCGCGCGATCATGGCCTCCTCCGCGAGCCCCGGGATACCGGGCAGCCCGAGTCGCGTCGCGACGGCGCCCTCGTTCATGTGGCCGTGGTCGGCATTGAGCGTGAGATCCTCCTCGTGGCCCAGAATCGGCGCGCCGAGCGTCCGGGCGTACTCTAGCGCGCGACGCATGAGCCCCCCGTGCTGAACCGGCGATCCATCATCGGAGAAGGCGACCGCGCCACCCCGCTGCATGTCGCCCATCTCCGCCATCTCGTTCCCCTCGCGTTTTTTGGAGACCGTCCCGATGGGGTGCACCGCCACGGGCAGGCTCTTCTGCCGCGCGAGGACGAACTCCACCACATCGCGCGTCGCGATGGGCGGCTCCGTGTTGGGCATGCAGGCGACGGCCGTGAACCCGCCCCACGCTGCCGCGCGGGCGCCCGTCTCGATCGTCTCCTTGTGTTCCTGCCCGGGCTCGCGGAAATGGACGTGCATGTCCATCCAGCCCGGTGAGATCAGCTTGCCGCTGATGTCGATGACCTCGGCCCCATCCGCCTCGGTGACGGCGTCGATAGAGTCCCCGAGGCGGACGATCTGGCCGTCGCGAATCAGAAGGTCCGCGCGGTGGCGCGAACCGTCGGTGAGGTCGAGGAGGTAGCCGCCGGAGAGGAGGAGGTCGGGCATGAGTCAGAAGAGGACGTGCGTGAAGCTACCCCTCCTCCCTGCTCCACCGTAGGTTGACGGTTCCGTCTCCGTCCGATATGCGCGGCCTGCTGCTTCTCCTCTCCCTCGCGCTGTCCGGGTGCGTCTCCACCGGGTATGCCAGCGTCGCGACACCGGAAGGCCGGTCGGCCCTCAACGACCGCGCCGACCGAGGGCACCCGGTCCTCGCGCTCTGGGGCGAGCGAGGCCGACAAGTCCGCGACCTCCGCATCGACGCGGACTCGGCGCGATGGGTGGACAAGAAGACCAACGAGGCTCGCTCAGCTCCGACGTCTCAGATCGAGGCCATCACGTTCCGTCGCGACGGGCGCGGCGCACTCAAGGGGATGGCGGTCGCCGCTGGAATCGGGACCGCGCTCGGGCTTGTGATCGCATCCGGGGACGGCGGGGACTTCGGCATCCTCGACTTCAACGTGGGCGAAGGCATCGCGATCGGGCTGCTCGGCACGGTTCCGTACGGGGCCTTGATCGGCGCGATCCACTCCGACCGCGACGTGCACCGCATCGTCCCGCCGGGCGTCGATCCCGAGACTATCGCCTCCACAGAAGCCACGCCGACGTGCGTCGTTCCGATGGCGTGTGCGGCCAGCGCGGTCCCGACCGCGCCCCGTCCGCCTCGGGACGTTCGCGGGCACAGTCGCTGAAGGCCTGCCCCTCACACTGCCGAGGCGGGCGCCCTCGGGCGAAGGCTAGAGCAACTGGCGGCGAAGGAGGTCCAGCACGGCCGTCGTCGTGAGGCCGATGTTGAGCGCACGGTCGTCGGTGAACACAAACCGCACCGCTCGCTCGTCGTCAGCTGAGGCGTACGCGATCCACACCGTCCCGACCGGCTTCTCCTCTGAGCCGCCGGACGGACCAGCAACCCCCGTCGTCGCTACTCCCACGGTCGCCCCGAGGCGGTCCCGCGCGCCCCTCGCCATCGCGAGCGCGACTGGCTCACTCACAGCCCCATGCGCTTCGATAAGGTCCATCGGCACTCCGAGCGCGCTGTGCTTGACCGCGTTGCTGTACGCGACGACGCCGCCTCGGACGTACGCGCTCGCACCTGGGATGCGCGTTAGCCGCGCCGCAGCCGCACCACCCGTGCAGCTTTCACCCAGTGCGACGGTCCACCCTCGCGCTTGAAGGAGTCGTCCCACGACGGCCTCCAGCGTCGTCGCGCCTTCCCCAAAGACGAGCAAGCCGAGAGACTCTCGAATGCGCTCCGCCGCCTCGTCCACGCGCCGCCGAGCGTCTTCCAGGTCCTCCCCTTTCGCGGTGAGGCGGATGCGGACAGTCCCGAGATTCGGCAGAAACGCCAGACCCACCCCTTCGCCAGGTGCCTCCGCGAGCCCCCCGAGGTCGGCTGCGATGTCGCTCTCGCCTTTGCCCACCGTCAGCAGCGTTCGGTGGACCACCGCGCCGGGTCGTAGCGCGTCGATGCGCTGCTCGGCGCTCTCGCGCCAGATCGCCTTCATCTCGTACGGGACGCCCGGCAACGCCACGAACACGCGACCATCTTGCTCGGCCCATAACCCGGGCGCAGCGCCCTTTGGATTGGGCAGCACCTCGGCCCCATCCGGCACATCGGCCATGCGCTTTCGCATCTTCGAGAGAACACGGCCTCGCCGGGTGTAGCGTTCTTCGAGAACCGCCATCACGTCGTCGTCGCGATGGAGGGCAGCGCCCAGGTACTGCGCGAGGGCATCACGCGTGAGGTCGTCGTGGGTCGGCCCGAGGCCGCCGGTGACGACGACCAAGTCCGCCTCGGCACGGGCGAGGGCGTCCGTGATGGCCTCCATCGTGTCCGCGACGGTCTCGTGGCGCACGAGGTTGACGCCCGAGGCAGCGAGGCGATCACCGAGCCATGCGGCGTTGGTATCGACAATCTGGCCGAGAAGGATTTCGTCTCCGACCGTGAGGAGGATGGCGGTCATTCGGGGGCGGAAGGCTGGGATCTGGAAGATCGCCTCGCGCGATGGCGGGTTCCCGGAAGCCCACCCTCCGGCGACCCCGCGCCCGCCTCGGTACCGAGACGGAGCAACTCGCGCGCTACCGGCCGAACCCGCCGCCTCGCCCGCTCCCGACGGTGTAGACCAGTCGGAGCAGCACGTACCGACCCAGCGTGTTCACGCGCGACTCCTGCACGTATGCGGCCGTGCTCGTGTAGTCTACGCCGAGGTTTCGGTTTAGGAGGTCCTTCGCGACCATCTCCACGCGCGTCTTCCCTCCCATCAGCGAGCGTGAGAGCGACGCCTCCCACAGAGGCACGCTCCGCGTCTCGGACGCCCCGCCAGGAACCGCATCCGAAAACACGTTCAGGTCGAACTCGGTGCGCAGGTTCCACTCGTCTGTGGGCGTCCAGCCGAGACTAGCAGAGAACGATCGGTTGAGAAAGTCGCGGTCCAACTCGGGGTTCAGCGAGTAAGCGTTTGTATTCCATGAGAGCCGAGCGCCGATTTCTGCGTCTACCACATCGTTGTCCTGATTGCTCAGGCTCACGTTGAACGACGTCCGCGTGAGGCTAGAAGCATTGTCGCGACCGTTGATCGTCTCGATAGCGCGGTTGTACAGCACGCTCAGTCGGGCATTGACGCGGCTCCGCAATGGCCGGACGAGCGTGCCCAGGTTGGTGCTACTGTTGACCGTCCACGTCCCGGAAGTGTTGATGGGCGTGGACGACTGGCGGAGGTTCGCGTCTACGGTTCGAGCGGTGGAGATCGCCGTGGGGCTGTACGACGCGCGCGTGAACACGAAGAGGTTGGTGGACGTGAACGGGTCGAAAGAGAGGTAGCGCGCGTTGACGCTATGCGTGTAAGCGGGCAGCAGGTCCGGATTGCCGACGTAGACGCGGAGCGGATCACGCACGTCCGGGACGGGCTGGAGCTCGCGGAGCGTGGGCTCGCGGGTCGAGGTCTCGTAGCTGACCTCGGCGTTGCGACTGTCCGAGATCGCGTAGCTGAGCGTCGCGGAGGGCAGGAAGCGGACGAACCGTGAGCCGATGTCGGATTCCACCCCCGCGAGCGTACCCCCGAGGTCGGTCACCTGCGTCTGGAGCCCCACGCTCAGCGAAACCGGCTCTCGGTTGCGGCGATACGTCACCCCGCCGACCGCATAGCGGTACGTTCGGTCAAAAGCAGAACTAAGGCTGTCGATGCGGAGCGGCTCCTCGGTCAGGCGGTTAAAGACAGAGCGGTCTTGGTCTTCGCCAGTCTGGCGGACCTCGCCACGAACCTGGATCGCGTCGGAGGCGGAGAGCGGCTGGGTGAACAGCAACGACGCCGTGGCCGTTTGCTCATCGGCCTGGAGATCTTCGAGTTGCGCGATCTCCTCGGAGGAAAGCAAGTCACCCAAGTTGTAGATCTGCGTCGTCGCGTCCAAATCACCATCGATGTTCCTCGATCCGAGTTCCAGCCCAGCCTCCGCAACGAGGCTGCGGCGACTCTCGAAGCGCCGCCGGTAGCGCAGGGTGCCCTCGCCGCCAAGGTTCACGGCGTCCTGCCCGGTCACCGTCGTGCTCTCGTTCTGCAGCTCTCCCCCTGTTCCGAACGCCTCTCGCGCGGTCGCGGCGCCCTCGTCCGTGCCTGCATATCGAAAGGCAGACTCCAGACTGAGGTCGTGGCCTTCAGAAAACTCGTGCTCTGCGTTGAATGTGAGGCGGTGGAGCAAGCGGTCCTCGGCCCCACTACCATCTTCGTTCAGGCGCGAGGCCAGCCCATCGCCAAAAAATTGCTCGCGGCGAACCTCTTGCACGCGTTCCTTGTCCAGACGGTACAGGAAATAGCTGCTCTGGATCGAGGTGCGCTCGTTGAAGTCGTGGTTCGCGTTGAGGCCACCCGAGAGTGTCGTGGAAAACCCGTCCCCGTCGCCACTGCCGACGGGGACACCGTTGCTCCCGTCAAGGACGAGCACGCCGCCCCGCGCGAAGGCGCCCGGTCCGCCCAGAAAGCTGAAGTAGTCTCCGACGGAGAAACTCTCGCGGTTGACGTTGTTGAGATTCGCAATGAGCGAGAGTTGGGTTGAAGGACTGAAGCGGTTGAGCGTAGCCTTGGTGTCGAAGAGGAGCGCGTCTGGCCTGGCGGGGCCTCCGGTCGAACCTGTGGGCGTGCCGCCGAGCCCGCCGGAGAGGTTGCCGAACGCGCCGACCTTGCGGTCCTCCTTGAGTTCGAGGTTGATCGTGCGCTCTTCCTGCCCGTCGTCTACGCCGGTAAACTCGGCGGTCTCGCTGGCCTGGTCGTAAACCTGCACGCGCTCCACCGCGTCGGCCGGGAGGTTGCGCGTAGCGATGCTCGGGTCGTCCCCGAAGAACTCCTTACCGTCCACGAGCACGTTCTCCACCCGCTCGCCCTGCGCGGTGATGCTTCCGTCGTCCTCTACTTCGACGCCCGGAAGCCGCCTGAGCAGATCCTCCACGACCGCGCCCTCGGGGGTCCGGAAAGCGCCCGCGTCGTAGTCCAATGTGTCTTGCCGAATCACAATAGGCACACGATCTGACCGGACGACAAGCTCACCGAGTTCGTCCGTAGCCTCCGCCAGCGTTACGGTGCCTAGGTCTAAGTCCTCCCGTCCGACCGTAACCGCCTCGGTAGATGTCTCGAACCCCACGAACGTCGCGCGGAGGAGATAGTCGCCCGCTCGGACGCTACGAAGCTCGAACACTCCGTCCGCGCGCGTCGCGGCGAAGGACACAAGGACGGAGTCTGCAGGTTGAAGGAGCACGACGGTCGCGCCTGGAAGGGGGCCACCAGTGGAATCCTGCACGACGCCCGTCACGCGGACCTGTGCTGCGGCGCTGCCGCCCACAATGAGAAGAACAAACAGGAGCGCTCGGGGCATGGTGATTTAGGTGAATGCGGGATCCGTCAGTTCCGAAAGAAGACTCCGCCACGCCGCCCGCGACTGAGTTCTTCCGTCTTCTCCTCAACGATGGCACGGAACTCCTCATCTGTCACGCGGCGCCCCTCGGTTGGCGGCGCCAGGGCATCATCGTCGAGCGGGTCTAGGTTGACCTCCGTCGCGATGTAGGTACGACGCGCGTCGTCCTCTGTGACAAGGAGCACGAGGCCGGGCAGGCCACCGTAGGGCCCAGGGCCCACGCTCGCGGGGATCGCGGGTGTGAACCAGGCTTCCACTGCGATGGTATCGCGCATGGTCGTGGCTTTGTACGCGGGGTAACCGAGAAACTCGGCCGCTTCCCCGGTGATCTGCCATGCGAGCGAGTCCACCTTTCCGTCGATCAGAAACGAGCGGCTGAGGAAGCTGCGGCGCTCGGTCGTGGCGCCTGACTGTCGGTCGGTGTGGAGAGCCCCCTCGTCGTTACGACGGAACATGATGCGCATACCGCTGCTCTCGAAATCCTCGGTCTCCGCCTCTTCTTCCGGGGCAGCCATCATGAGGGAGATGTCGCCGCTGAAAAGAAGGAGCTTGTCGTCCGTCTGGCTGGTGGGAAACTGGTCCGCCAGATGCGCCACCTCAGGTGGTAGCTCGAAGTCGAGTTGAGTCGTGACCTCGTATCGGACCGTGCCTTCTTGGGCCTCAACGGAGGCGCCGAAGCACAGGAACAGGAGCAGACAGACGCGCATGGGCATCAGGACTTTACTATGATAGTAGTAGAGTACAACCCGAGCGCCCTCCGATCAAGAGGGCACGTCGCTTTCCCCTAGGCATGCCGCCTCGGCCGGACAGGCCGCCTCCCTTCACGCGCGCTCGCACACTGTGTAGGCTGTGCTTGTTCTCGGTCAGCTTCCCACCCCTCGGAGACTTCGGGAGCCGATCTCTCTGCTGGTGGTACGGATACCTGAAGTTTTATTCCGCCGAAAATAGCCTCAGACAACTCCCCTCACACCGGGCGACCCCAGACCATCAGACCTCCGAGATGGGCGGTGTACGCCACGAGAACAGCGGGCACGCAGGAGACCAGTGCGAGGGACGTCCGAATCCACATCGGGTCTTTCTCCTTCGCCGCCGTCGGCGCAGGGAGGCGACGAAGCCATAGGCTCGCCCCTGCAACGATCACAAGAGCCCCGAGAGCCGACCACAGCGTCCAGTCGGCAGCCGACTGGTGCGTGTCCACGATGGCTTCTACCATCGGCTCGCCTCGCGAGGCTTCCTCCAGCGTCTCCCCCGTCTCGCTCGCCCAGTACGACGTTCCCGCACCGATCACGAGAAAGATCAGGAGGGCGCGGCGCCAGACGGCCGTGCCTCGCGCCATGTAGATCATCCCCGCTGCTGCTGCGAGCAGCAGCAGCACGAGCGGGAAGTGCACCGCCAGCGGGTGGAGATACGGGATTTCGTACTGGGTGAGAAGATCCATCGGGACGAGGCGTGGAAAAGCGGAACGCAGCGCTGCTGAGCAAGGCTCCCGCTAGTCATCGGTACCTGGAGAGCCGACGAGCGGAGACACGGCGCATCCCGCGACCACAGCCAGAAATGGAAGAGCCGGGAGAAGGAACCGGGAGTATCCGGGGATGGCGGTGGTGAGAACGAAGAACGCGGCGAGACCTCCGGCGGCGAGGACGAGTCCCCCCTTTCGATGGCGGACGGCACGCACCACCCCGACCAGCATCAGCGGGTACAGAGTGAGCGCGGCGAGCAACGCCCAGACATCCAGGACTTGATCCTGGAGAGGCTCCGCCGCCCACCAACGGAGTGCGCCCGAGACGCCCGGATTTAGAGGACGTGCCTCCCGTTCGCCGATCACCTGTTGCCGCGAGACCCGCCCGATGGACAGAAACAGCCGGGCGAGCCCCTTCGTTTCCAACTCCACCACCGTCACCGGATGGCGTGCGAGGACCGCGAAGGCTTCCTCGCGCCAAAACGGAGCACGTGCGAGGTCCCCCGCCTCGGCACCGAGGCGGCCCGACTCGCGAGCCCGCTCCTCCGCTCGGGCGAGAAGCGCCCGGGTCGCGTCGCCGAGTGTTTGGCCCGTGACGCGAGCCTCGACCGGCGCCGCGTAGAGCGCGAGGGCGTTGTAGGCTCCAGAGGTAGACAGAAAGGCGCGGTCGTGGACAACCGCGTTTCGCGCCACCCAGGGCGCGACCACCATCGCTGCGACTCCGACGAGCGCCAACGCTCGGCGCACCGGCAGACGCCCGAGCCCTTGCGTCCACACCCACACCGCAGCCATCAGAGGCACCATCCAAAGCGCGAACGGCTTGACGAGAATCGCGAGGCCGAGCGTCCCACCCGCACCGGCCACCCGTCGCCACCGGAGCGGATCCCGGCGTGTCGGTCCCCAGAGAAGCGCGAAGGCCCCGACGAGCAGGAAGACGAACAGGCTCTCGTTGAGCAAAGTCTGGGAGTAGAGCGCCGCGACGGGATGAAGCGCTAGGACCAGCGCGGCCACAGCCCCCCCCCGCTCACTGAGGACCGGATGCACGGTCCAGGCGAGAAGCGCGCACGAGGCAGCGTCGAGCAGGATCTGGAGCAGAAGCACCCAGCCTGGTCGCGGCCCCGGCCATGCGTACACCGAGGCGATCAGAGCTGGATATCCGGGCGTGCGGAGCGTCGCCACTTCGTACGGCGGATCGTAACTCGGCTCGTCGTAGACGAAGCCCCGGCCTTCGCTCAGGGACACGCCCAGCGCGTGATACTCGACGGTATCGAGGCGCAAGTCCGAGGCTTCCAGCGCGTAGAGCCCCCCCCAGAGCCAGAGGGCCAGCCGGACGAGCACCGCCGCCGCCGCAGGACTCCAGAGCCAGAGCCCTCGCCTCACGGGCCGACGAGCGGGGTCCCCGTCATCGCCTCGGGCTGCTCGATGCCAAGGAGGTGCAGGATGGTCGGCGCGATGTCGCCGAGGACGCCCTCGCGGACTTCTGTGACGCCAGGCGCGATGACGAGGTGAGGCACGGGCACCGTCGTGTGGGCGGTGTGGGGAGAGCCGTCGGGGTTCCGCATCTTGTCCGCATTGCCGTGGTCAGCGATGACCTCGATGGAGTATCCCCCCTCCTGCGCCGCTAGGATGACCTCCTTCGCGGCAGCATCCACCGCCTCGACGGCTCGCACGGCGGCCTCGAACACGCCCGTGTGGCCCACCATGTCTGGGTTGGCAAAGTTGAGCACGACCAGATTGGGAGCCTGCTCGCGAATGGCCTCGGCGACTCGCCGCGCTAACTGCGGCGCGCTCATTTCCGGCTGGAGATCGTAGGTCGCGACCTTCGGACTGGGCTCCAGGATGCGGCTCTCGCCCTCGAACTGCACCTCGCGGCCTCCATTGAAGAAGAACGTCACGTGCGGGTACTTCTCGGTCTCCGCCGCGCGAAGCTGCGTCCGACCCGCCCGCGAGACGACCTCCCCCAGCGTCTCCGTCAGGTCCTGCTTCGGGAAGGCGACGGGTACGTCGAAGTCTTTGTGGTAGGGCGTGAACGTAGCGTAGCGGACCTCCGGGGGGATGCGCTCGAAGCCCTCGAAGTCCTCTTCGATAAACGCGCGGGTGATCTGGCGCGCGCGGTCGGCGCGGAAGTTGAAGAACAAGATGGCGTCCCCGTCCGAAATGCGCGGGGCGCCCTCCGTCACGATGGGCTCGACGAACTCGTCGGTTGTACCCGTGTCGTAGCTGGCCTGGAGAGCCGCGAGCGGGTCGTCCGTCACGATGGCCCGGGAGCCATCGGTGAGGGCGCGGTATGCCTTCTCCGTCCGCTCCCAGCGCTGGTCGCGGTCCATCACCCAGTACCTCCCGATGACACTCCCGATCACGCCGACGCCTGCGCTGTCCATCGCGGCCTGAACTGTTTCGAGGTAGCCCGTACCGCCCTTAGGGTCGGTATCGCGGCCGTCCGTAAAGGCGTGCAGCACGAGGGAATCGCCGACCAGACCTTCGCGCTTCGCGAGGTCAACGAGCGCGAGGAGGTGCTCCAGGCTGGAGTGCACGCCGCCGTCGCTTACCAGACCGAAGAGGTGCACGCGGGTGCCGTGCTCGTTGGCGTGTCGCATCGCGCCAGTCAGCACGCCGTTCGCGAAGAAGCTCCCGTCCTCGATGGCCTTGTCGATCCGCGTGATGGCCTGATCCACGATCCGCCCCGCGCCGAGGTTGGTGTGCCCCACCTCGGAGTTTCCCATCAGCCCGTGCGGGAGCCCCACGGCGCGACCGCTCGCCTCCAGCGTGCTGTGGGGATGAGTCGCGAACAGCTCATCGAGGAAGGGGGGGCTCGCGGCGTCGATGGCGGACACCGACGGGTCCTCGGCGATGCCGTAGCCATCGAGGATGACGAGGAGATGTTTCTGTGGCACGAGGACGGGGGTGAAGGACGAGGCGGAAAGATCGCGGCTGTGCCCGCCTCGGTGCCGAGGCGGAGCGAGTGAAGAACCGACAGCCGGAAACAGGCCGGGGACGCGGGCGCACGCCGCTCTGCTCCCGATCCGTCCCACTGCGGCACCTCTCAGGTGATCGACTCCGGCGGATACTCGGCGGGATCGAAGTCGGGCGCCGGGAACTGCGGATCCATCCGCTCCAGCGTCTCACGAACGATCTGGCTGATCAGCGCATTGCGGAAATCCCGGTTCTCTGCGGGTACGATGTACCACGGAGCCGTCTCGGTCGTGGTGCGCTCGATGGCCGTTTCGAAGGCGCGCATGTAATCGTCCCAGAGCTTCCGCTCGTCGAGATCGGCGGGGTTGAACTTCCAGTGCTTGTCCGGGCGCTCTAGACGGCGGCGAAAGCGCTTGGCTTGGTAGTCCTTCGAGATGTGGAGCATGATCTTGACGACCGTCGTGCCACCATCTTCCAGCATCTGCTCGAAGTGGCGTATGTGATCGTAGCGCCGCTCCAGGATCTCGGGCGAGGCCCACCCATGGACCTTGACGATGAGCACGTCCTCGTAATGGCTCCGGTTGAACACGCCGATGTAGCCGTGGCCGGGTGCACGTCGGTGCACACGCCAGAGAAAGTCGTGCGCGAGCTCTTTCGTGGTCGGCTTTTTGAACGACCAGACGCGGATGCCTTGCGGGTTGAGCGGCCCGAAGACCTTACCAATCGTGGAGTCTTTACCGCCCGCGTCCATCGCCTGGAGTACGACCAGTAGCGAGCGCGTGCTCTCGGCGAAGAGCCGTTCCTGAAGCTCGTCGAGCGCCTCGATGTTGTCGTCGTAGATCTGACCGAGCGTGTCCTCGTCCAGTCCCCCGTCCGCCTCGGTGGCGCGATGGGCAAGGTGGACCGAGTCACCGGGCGCAATCCGGTAGGGTGCTGTTTCCATGGATCCAGTAGCGAGAAGGTAGGTAGGGCCGTCATGAACTACCACTGGCAGCTCCCCACGGGCCCCTTTCCCTATCGTCCAAAGAGCTTGCCGAGAGCGGCCTTGCCTGCCTGCGCGAGGAGGTCGTCCTGGATGGAGCCGTCGCCGTCCTGGTCAAGGAAGCCGGTGAGGGCACCCAAAAGACCGTCTGGGGCGGCCTGACGAGCCCGCTGGCTCTCCGCTCCGAGGATACCCGAGAGACCGGTGGGATCCAGGTTAGCCTCACGCTGCCGCTTGCCGAGCGCCGCCATCACGATGGGAGCGAGCAAAGGGAGCAGCTTCGCGACCTGCCCCATGTCCAGACCCGAGGCTTTCGCGACGCCCTGTTCCACAGTCGGGCGCTGCCCACCGAGAATGTGGCCGAGGATGCCCGCACCGTCTGTGGTCTTGCCACCGCCGCCCATCGCGCCGGAGAGGAAACCGCCGAGGTTGTCGAGCAACGAGCCATCGTGGTCGCGCTGGAGGGCATTCGCGAGGTTCTGCGCGCCCTGCGTGTTGTTGGTGTTGCGGTTCATCGCCGCGAGAATAGCCGGGAGCGCCGCCGCGACAGCAGTCTGCGTCTTGCCCTGGTCCGCGCCGATGGCGCTCGCCAGTTGTCCCATGTTCTGTCCGCCGAGGTTGCTGGCGAGGAGGTCGAGGATGCCGTTCATCGGAGAAGGGGGAGGAAGTTGGAGAAAGGCCGGGGAGTCACAGTACCGAGGGTACGAGGTTCACAGCCATCGTGCCACGGACCGCGTTGAGAAGGAGCACCTCGTCCGCCTCGGCGAGGTCGCGGGGCAGTAGAACGCGTTCCCTCGCGCCCTGCTTCAGCAGAACCCGGCGCGCGATGCCGGGCAACCCACCAGACGAGAGCGGCGGCGTCACGATCTGGTTCCCCTCGCGGATCGCGACGTTGGTGCGGGCACCTTCCATGACCTCACCTCGAGGATTGAGCAGGATCGGTTCATCCACACCGTGGTCCAGTGCCCAATCGACCGCCCGGTCGTAGTGGTCGCGAGCCGTGGTCTTGGAGGTGCACCGCCACGTCCCAGCCTCCTCCAGTGGCTCCGGATAGATCGCGGCGGTTTGGAACGGCTCAGGAAGAAGCGGGGCAGTCACCACCTCCACGGCCCCGTCCGGCCAGAGCACGAGGCGGACCCGGCCGTCGCTGACCGCCTCTGCGGCAGCCTGCACCTCTCGGCGCACGGCTTCTGGCTTTAGCGCGTACTTGAACGCCTCGGCGGAGTCTCGCAGTCGGTCAAGATGAGCTCGCAATAACGGAATATTCCCGCCCTCGGCCCGCATCGTCTCGATGAGCCCCACCGGGCGCCCGTCCTCCGTCATCGCGCGAGACCGGTCAGCACTTCCGCCTTCAGCCAGCATTCCATCCACTCACTCCGCCACTCGGAATCCCACACGACGCCCGAGCCAACATCGTAGCGGCCTTCGGTGCCCCGCAGGACGGCCGTTCGGATGGGAACGTTGAAGGCGGCCCTCGCGAGGCCTCCCCCCTGCCCCGGCGCCGCGTACCCGATGGCCCCGCAGTAGACGCCGCGCGGGCCGGACTCGATCTCGCGGATGATCTCCATCGCGCGGAGCTTCGGTGCACCCGTAATGGAGCCGCACGGGAAAAGCGCTCGCATCACGTCCTCAAAGCCAGCCTCGGGGCGCAGCTCGGCCTGGACGGTAGAGGTCATTTGTGTCACGGTCGGGTACTGCTCGGCCTGGAAAAGACGCGGCACGCGGACGCTTCCCGGCCTCGCGACTCGCCCGAGGTCGTTACGCAGGAGGTCCACGATCATGAGGTTCTCCGCGCGATTCTTCGGGTCGGCCACGAGCGCCTCGGCCCGCTGGCGATCCTCTTTCGAGGTCTCCCCGCGAGGCGCGGTCCCTTTCATCGGCCGGGCCGTGATTGCGCCGTCTTGGATGCGGAAGAACAACTCAGGCGAGAGCGAGAGCACGTCGAGGTCGCCCGTGCGGACGAGGGCGCCGTAGGCGGTCGGCTGACGGCGGCGCAGAGCGCTATACAGCGCGAGCGGATCCTCTGTCTCGAAGCGGAGCGGCCAGGTCAGGTTGATCTGATACACGTCGCCCTCGCGGATGTGGTGGCGCACACGGGCGATGCGCTCGGCATACTCCGCCTCGGTGATCGCGGCGGCGATCTCGGAGACGGCCCCTACTCCGGCCTCTCCCAGCGCGGTCCCGAGGTCGGCGGCCTCGACCGGGATGGGCGCGTCGTACGTGCCGAACCAGCCGAGCGGAGACTCGTGCGCTGCGTCCACGAATCGGTCGGCCTCTAGCGCATAGCCTGCCTCGTAGGCCAGCCATCCCGCGACGAAGTGGCCCTGCTTCAACGCCTCGTCCAGCGCACGAAGGAGCGGCACCACGCCATCGATGGAATCCGCACGGAGCGTCTGGCGGGGCTCAGCGAACAACCAGGCACCCGCACGGCCAGTGTCGGCGTCGGCGAGCGGTCCGTCCAGCAGGACGGTGCCGGGCTGGCGGAGGCTCTCGGCGAGGGCGGAGGCAGAAGCGGTCGCGGTCACGGCCGATGCACGGCGCGGACGAGCCTCACGTTCCCGAACGGAACGCTCAGATACGCGACGGCGCGGGCCCGACCTCTGTTGGAGAGGCGGACCCGCGCCATCGGTCTCCTTCGCCATGGAGACGTTGGCACCGGGGGGTGCAGTTCAGACGGACTACTGGAGCGAGCCCCAATCAGGCGCGACGTCGGTCTCCCCCCCCTGCGGTCCGGTGAGGTTCGCGAGGGCCGGGCCGAGGGCCGCGCGGAAGTCGCGGGCGCGCATCCGCTCCAGCACGTCGCCGCGTCCGGCGCAGTAGCCGAGGAGCGCGTGCGGACGCTGCATCTCTTTGAGGCCCTCGCGGACGATCCAGAGGTGCCACGGGCGACAGCCCTCGGTATCGAACGGGCCGAGGAGGCGGGCGTAGAGGCGGTTCGCGGCACGCTCCACAGAGCCCTCGTCGGTCAGCTCTCCCAGTTCGAGGAGGCGCTGGAGGCCGCCCCAGATGTAACCCGCGAGGAAATCGTGCTGGCCGTCGGTGAGATCCAGACGAGCGTGAGGCCCGGAGAAGCCGAGGTCTTCCAGCGGGCGCTTGATGCACGCTTCCACATGGGTGACGGCTTCGCGGATCATGGCCTCGATGTAGGCGGGGGACTTGGGAGTGCCGGAGGGCATCGGGAGGTGGTGAGAGAGAGGGAGAGGATCAACAGCGCTGTCTCTTTCCATCCCCCCGCCCCATCGTGCCAACGGACGTTCAACCGCGCGAGATGACACGCCCGCATTCCATCCAGGCGGAAGTAGCGGGATGCGTCCCAGCCTGGTCACCTCGCCCGCCTCGGTGTCGAGGCGGGAGGGGCTGGGTCAGGTGCCCGGCCAGCGGAAGAGCTCCGCCACGGAGATTTCAAGCCCCTCCAGTAACCGCGACGCGACCGTGCCCTCACCGACAGCGCGGCCGACGGGCACGAAGTCCTCGCTTTCGAGGATGAGCACGTCGGCGGTCCGCTCGCCGGGGTCGAGGTACCACAGCTCCTGCACTCCGGCCTGCGCGTAGGCAAGCCGTTTGGCCGTTATGTCGTAATAGGCCGTCGAAGGGGAGAGCACCTCGGCGACGAGGTCGGGCGCACCTTCCACTTCCTGCTCCCCGAGAATGCCTAGCCGGTCTTTCGCGATGAACACGACGTCTGGCTGAAACCCCCGTTCGCCTCCGAGCGCAACATCGAGCGGAGCGGTGAGGACGATCCCGAGGTCGTGCTCTTTGACAAAGGCGTTCAGTTCGTCGTAGAAGCGGGCAGCGACGATCTGGTGAATGACGCGGGGGGCCGGCGACATGACGAGGGTTCCGTTAATGAGTTCCGCGCGCGTGCCCTCGGGAAGCGCCCGCCAGTCCACGAGGGTTTTGCCCGGAAGCACGGTCACGTTCCTCTCCCACCACTCCACGAATCCAGGAGGCGGGATGGTCTGGGCAGCAGGCATGGAAATCGGGACGTGTCTTCGGAGTGTACGACACCACCCGCCTCGGTCTCTGCGCGAGACCTCCCAGGAGCGCACCGAGGCGGGCGGCCTCACATGTTGCGCCGGTACTGCCCGCCGACCTCGAAGAGCGCGCCCGTAATCTGGCCGAGTGAGCAGACGCGCACCGCCTCCATCAACTCGGCGAACACGTTCCCACGCTCCCTCGCGACGGTCCCGAGGCGGGCGAGGGCGTCAGGTGCGTCCGCCTCGTGGCGGCTCTGGAAGAGGTCGAGGTTGTGCAGTTGGTGCTGCTTCTCGTCGTCTGAGCCGCGCATGAGTTCCACCTCGGCGGTGTCCTCTTCGCCCTCTGGCGGGAGGAAGGTGTTGACGCCCACCACGGGCAGTTCGCCGGAGTGCTTGCGGTGCTCGTACAGCATCGACTCCTCCTGAATCTTGCCGCGCTGATACATGGTCTCCATCGCGCCGAGGACGCCGCCACGGTCTGAGATCCGCTCGAACTCGCGCAGCACGGCCTCCTCCACGAGATCCGTCAGTTCCTCCACGATGTAGGCGCCCTGGAGGGGGTTCTCGTTCTTCGCGAGGCCCAGTTCCCGGTTGATGATCAGCTGGATCGCCATCGCGCGGCGGACGCTCTCCTCCGTGGGAGTCGTGATGGCCTCGTCGTAGGCGTTGGTGTGGAGCGAGTTGGTGTTGTCGTAGATCGCGAGGAGCGCCTGGAGCGTGGTGCGGATGTCGTTGAACTGAATCTCCTGCGCATGGAGGCTCCGGCCGCTCGTCTGGATGTGGTACTTCAGCTTCTGGCTCCGCTCCGACCCGCCGTACAGTTCGCGCATCGCGACGGACCAGATCCGCCGCGCGACGCGCCCGAGGACGGTGTATTCCGCATCCATCCCGTTGGAAAAGAAGAACGAGAGGTTCGGCGCGAAGGCGTCCACATCCATCCCCCGCGCCCGGTACGCCTCCACGTACGTGAAGCCATTCGCGAGCGTGAAGGCCAGCTGCGAGATCGGGTTGGCGCCTGCCTCAGCGATGTGGTAGCCCGAAATGCTGACCGAGTAGAAGTTGCGCACGCCCCAGTCGATGAACGCCTGCTGCATGTCGCCCATGACGCGGAGCGAGAACTCGGTCGAGAAGATGCAGGTGTTTTGGGCCTGGTCCTCCTTCAGGATGTCGGCTTGGACGGTCCCGCGTACCTTGCGGAGGGTCTCATCGCGGATGGTCCCGTACTCGTCGGACGTGAGGAGCCCCCACTCCACGAGTTCGCGGCCGTTCGTGCCGAGGAGGCCGAGGCCGGAGCCGTCGTGCCCTTCAGGGAGCCCGTCGGCCAGACCGTTGGGACCGTACGGGACATACGTCGGCCGGTCATCGCGGAGAAGCTCGGCGATGACCGCCTCCGCCTCGGTCCAGCGGTCGGCGGACTTGAGGAAGGCCTCCACCTGTTGGTCGACGGCCGTGTTGAGGAACATCGCGAGGATCGTCGGCGCGGGGCCGTTGATCGTCATCGAGACGCTGGTGGTGGGTGCGGCGAGGTCGAAGCCGGAGTAGAGCTTCTTCATGTCGTCCAGCGTGCAGATGCTCACGCCGGACGTGCCCACCTTGCCGTAGATGTCGGGTCGCGGATCCGGGTCGCGACCGTAGAGCGTAACGCTGTCGAAGGCGGTGCTGAGTCGCTTCGCGGGCAGGCCGAGGCTGACGAGGTGGAACCGCCGGTTGGTCCGCTCTGGGGTGCCCTCGCCCGCGAACATCCGCGTCGGGTCCTCGCCCTGGCGCTTGAGCGGGAAGACGCCGCCCGTGAAGGGAAAGAAGCCGGGCAGGTTCTCGGTCAGCGCAAACCGGAGCCGTTCGCCCGGATCCTGCGTCTTCGGCAGCGCGACGCGCGGCACCTTCGTCCCGGCCAGCGTCTCATGGTAAAGCGGCTGGCGAATCTCCTTGCCTCGGACGTGATAGACGAACTCGTCCTGCGTGTACTGATGCGCGAGGCTGCTCCAGTTCTCCAAGATCGCGCGGGAACGAGAATCCAGCTTGCTCCACCAGTGGTCCGCCATCTCCCCGAGGCGGGCGAGGAGGCCGTCCTGATCCTCAGGCGCCCAGGCCTCCACCTGCGCCTTCGCGCCGGTGGCCTCGCCCCACTTCCGCGCCCACTCCACCTGCTGCTCGGCCCACGCGCGGTAGTCGCGGCAGGTGTCGGCGATCTCCGCGAGGTAGCGCTGGCGGCTCGGTGGGACGACCGCGAGCCCGGCCGGGTCCACCTCGGGGAGACTGTCGGCGGAAAAGAGGGTGCTCGTGCGGGTCCACCCGTGCTCGCCCAGTTGGTCCAGCAGCGCGAGGTAGAGACGTGAGACGCCGGGGTCGTTGAAGCGCGCGGCCATCGTCGGGTAAACCGGCATGTCGTCCGGCGAGATGCCAAACTGCCCCCGGTTGCGCTGGACCTGCTTCCGCACGTCGCGGAGGGCGTCTTGTGCGCCCCGCTTCTCGAACTTGTTGAGCGCCACGAGATCGGCCGTGTCCAGCATCCCGATCTTTTCCAACTGCGTGGGCGCGCCGAAGTCGGAGGTCATGACGTAAAGCGACACGTCCACGAGGTCAGCCACCTCGGTGTCGCTCTGACCGATGCCCGCCGTCTCGATGATGACCAGATCAAACCCAGCCGCCTGGCACACGCCGACGGCCTCGCGAAGTGCCGCGCTGGTCGCCTTGTGCGCCTGCCGCGTGGCAAAGGAGCGCATGTAGACGCGGCCCGCGTGCTCGCCGTAGAGCGAGTTCATTCGGATCCGGTCGCCGAGGAGCGCGCCGCCCGTCCGCCGCCGCGTGGGATCCACGGAGAGCACCGCGAGGCGAGCGTCCTCGAAATCATTGAGGAAGCGACGCACCAACTCATCGGTGAGGGTGGACTTGCCCGCGCCGCCCGTCCCCGTGATGCCAAGGACAGGTACCTCCGCCTCGGTGCCGAGGCGGGAGGGCTGGACCTCTGGCATCGCGCCGTCGCCCGAGGCCACGTTCTGGGTCTCCACGGCCGAAAGCGCCCGCGCGACGGTCTGCGCCTTCGTGGCCGTGGCTTCCGCCACGAGCGTGTCTCCCTCTTCATCCCTCATCCCCCCTCCCTCACCCCCGCGAGCGGAGCGAGCGCCAGAAATCATGTGCTCGATCATGCCCTCCAGCCCCAGCCGCATGCCGTCCTCGGGGCTGTAGATCTTCGCGACGCCGTACGCTTCCAGTTCCTCAATCTCGGCAGGCACGATGGTCCCGCCGCCGCCGCCGAAGACCTGGATGTGACTCGCGCCCTTCTCGCGAAGGAGGTCCACCATGTAGCGGAAGAACTCCACGTGACCGCCCTGGTAGCTGCTCACCGCGATGCCCTGCGCGTCTTCCTGGATCGCCGTCGCCACGATGTCCTGCACGGACCGGTCGTGGCCGAGGTGGATGACCTCTGCACCTTTAGCCTGGAGGATCCGCCGCATGATGTTGATGGCGGCATCGTGGCCGTCGAACAGGCTGGCGGCTGTGACGAAACGAACGGGAGTGTCAGACATGATCGGCTGGAAGGGCTTCCGAAACGGATGCAACGTAGGGCGAGAACTCCCTCCTGGGAATGAGGTTGCCGTCGAGACTGCACGGGCTCTCGGTCACAAGACGTGAGGCGGAGAAGGACTCTACCCTGCGCCTGGTAGTAGAGGCAGAGGTGCAGAGGGACTGCACACCCAGGGATCGACCGACGTGAAGAAAGCGGTTAAGAGAACGCGAACGTGAGAGGGTTTTGCGGCCAACCCGTTACTTCTGTGTGGGCCCTTCTCGCATACCGCGCGCGGTGTGGCGGGAGGTTGGTGCCTGTCCCACCACTCTCACGCTACCCTTCAATCCCTCAACGTTCCCATGCGCCTCCTCACGCGTTCGGCCGCTCTCCTAGCGGCCGCCACCTTCCTCACCATCGGTGCTAGCGCCCAGACGCCCGGTACCGCCGCATCTATCGGCGATCTGGCCGCACCGTCCTTCGACGCTCGGGGCGGCGGTACCAGCCTCTCGCCCTTCTTTAATGCGACCGGCAACCTGACCCTTTCCATCGACGGGACAGGCATCGACGAAGCCTCCGGCGCCATCGACGTGGATAAGCCTGCGGGCGCCACGGTCTCACGGGCATTCCTGTTCACGGCACAGACTCCCGGCAGCCCTCTCGCAGACGGTGCCGTCACGTTGAACGGGACGTCCATCTCGTATGACGAGGTCGTCACTGGCGTTCTTTTCAGTGGCATTGATGTGGGCCGAGCGGACGTGACCTCCATCGTCGCGGCACTTCTTGACGCCGCTGCCGCTGGGATCACCTCGGTCTCCTACACGGAGTCCTCCACATCCACTACGGATGGCTCTGTTCTGGCGGTCGTCTTCAACGACCCGAACGCGGATGAGAACTCGGTCTCGCTCCTCTTCGGCGTTCAGGCACCGACCGGCGACAACTTCTCCATCGCGCTCGCAAGCCCCTTTGATGACAGCGAGACGGACATCCTCCTCTCGCTCGGCATCTCGTTCGGCTTCCAAAACGGCTCGACGAATCAGGCCAGCATCATCGACGTCAACGGCAACCGCCTGACCTCCTCCGCCGGTGGGTTCGACGACTGCACGGACCTCGGAATCTCGGGGTGCAACAACGGCGAATTGATCACGGTCGGAGGCATCGGCGATGATGCGGCCAACCCGCCGGATCCCAACCAGGGCGCGCCCGTCGCTGATCGCTACGATGATGAACTCTACACGCTCGACCCCTTCATCGGCAACGGCGCCACGAGCATCAACGTGTTCAGCCAGAACCCGTCCAACGACGACGCGGTCTTCTTCGCGGGCTTCCAGTTCTTCGGCGCGGCAGCCATCGTCGGTGAAGGCATCCTCCTCTCACCCGTCAACCAGACCGTCGCGACCAACGCCAGCGTCACGGCCAGCGTGCAGGACGACGACGGCAACCCGATTTCTGGCCGCGACGTGACCTTCACCGTCGTCTCCGGCCCCAACGCCGGAGCCTCGCAAACCATCGCGACCGGCAGCAGCGGCGAGGCCACCTACTCGCTCTCCAGCACGACCGCCGGGACGGACGTGGTCGAGGCGACGTTCACAGGTGGTGACGGCAACACGCAGACCTCGAACCAGGCCAGCATCACCTACACTGGTGGCACCACCGGCCCGGGCGAGATCATCGTGACGATCAACACGTTCGACAACACGCCGACACGTGGAGACTTCAGCTTCTTCCGAGGCCCCATCTCCAACACCGGCACCTCGGACGAGAGCGTCTACGTCTACTCCATCCTGACCGGCCCCGACGGCGGCACGGTGCGCACAAACCTCGGACGGACCATCGTCCCAGCAAACGGCTCGGTCAACCTGCGCGACGTGTTCCGTAACCCGCGGAAGAACCGCGTGCTCATCCCAGCCGACGCGCCCGCTGGCACGTACACCGTCGGAGTGTTTGCCGTCGAGCCGACCCGCTTCGGGATGATCCTCGACTCCGACGTGATCACGTTCGAGTTGCCGGCGATGACCGCCAAGGCTGGCAGCGAGTTGCTCGTCACGGACGCACCGCTAGGCGCGAGTCCGAACCCGTTCCGCAGCGAGACCACCATCCGCTACTCCCTCGCAGATGACGCCGACGTGTCGCTCGTGGTGTACGACGTGATGGGCCGCGAGGTCGCGAACCTGGTGAACAGCCCGCAAGCCGCTGGCGACCAGAGCGCGGTGCTCTCCGGGGGCAACCTCCCAGCCGGCACCTACATCTGGCGCCTCGCCATCGACGGAGAGGTCACGACTGGGCGCGTAACGCTCACCCGCTAACACCTCACAAGAGCGACTGGCGACGCGAGTCTCCGGTCGCTCCCGTTCTCGCGGTCCGGCTTCTCTGAAGGCCGGGCCGCGTTACGTTTATGCCGCGCTCTTCTCCGTTGCGAGCGCCCACGAGACCCAGAGGTCTCCGCGTCGCTCGAAGCCGAGGGACCACGTCCCCCCATCGGCATCGCCCGCCTCGGCACGCTGACGGACGGAGTCGAGAGCGCCGAGGCGGACGGAGCGGGTGCCTGCGCGAAGCCCTGTCCGACGCGCTTTCAGCACCGCCTCTTTGAGCGACCACAGCAGCGTCTGCGCCTCGTCGGTCGGCCCGCCGAGGGTCTCCAGGACTGAATATTCCTCCGGCGCAAGAATGCGCTGCCAAAGGTCTGGATGACGCGAACGGACCCGTTCGAGGTCGAGGCCGACGGGACGGAGAGCGACCGCCGCGCCGCCGAGGTCGGCTCCCGCGTGCGCGATGGAGACGATGTGCGACACTCCCACCACCCGAGGCGCTCCGTCCTCCCCGACCGTCAGTGGCACCGCCCCCGGCGCACAGCCGAGCACATCCGCCAACAGAGTGCGAGCAGCGGTACGGCCGAGCACGAATCCTGCCCGGCGGTCCGCGTGTGCAAAGCCTTCCAACCGAGCGCGCTCAGCTTCGTCGAGTACCTCCAGACGGGCGCCCTCGGGGCCGAGAAGGCGGATTGAAATGGGATGGGAGCTTGTCACAGGCTCCAACGTACCGACTCCTCCCCTACCTGTGACAACTATGTGAGGAGCCTACAATTCCTCCTCGCGATGCCCTACCTTGTGTCATGGCTGCTTCCCAACGCCCCTCCACCGTCACCGACTATCTCAACGAGGTCGTCCGCCCCGCTGCCCAGGACGCTGCTGATCGTGCCCGCCTTCGCTGGGACGAAACCGCAGACCGCTGGGGAGAGCGCTGGGACGAAGCCCGCGAGGGCGCTCGCCAGACCCTCGACGAGGCCACGAACTCCCTCACCGGCTACCTCGACGGGTACCGAGGACGGCTCCGGCGCCTCTTCGACACGAGGCTGGACCTCGACAACCTCGCGCTTCAGCGCGGTCTCCCACCCTTCGCGCTCCGAGAGATTCGAGGCTCCCGGGCCCTGGCCGACCTCAACGCCATCGCGGACGACCCCCTCGCGGCCTACATCCCGACCGAGTTCGGCGGACGGGGCGCCCACATCGCGGAAGGACTCGCGGTGCTGGAAGCCAGTGGCTACGAATCGCTGCCGCTGTGCCTGATGGTCGGCATCAACGGCGGGCTCTTCCTTCAGCCCGTCGCGAAGTACGGCGATCCTTCTATCAAGGGGGAAATCTTCCGGCGCTTCCTCGATGGCAAGAGCATGGGCGGCCTCATGATCACCGAGCCGAACCATGGCACGGACGCGCTCAAGATGCGCACGAGCGCGACGCCCACGGATCGCGGCAGCGTCCGCATCGAGGGCACAAAGCACTGGGCGGGCCTCACCGGATGGGCGGACTTCTGGCTCCTCACGGCCCGTCCTGCCACGAAGGACGGCGAACTCGGTCGCGACATCGAGTTTTACGTCGCCGATGTGACGCAGCCTGGCCAGCACATCCATGTCGAGGAGACGTTTCAGAACCTCGGCCTCTACATGATCCCGTACGGCCGCAACCGGCTCGACCTGGAGGTCCCCGCCGTGCAGCAGTTGCAGCCGCACTCGACGGGAATCAAGATGATGCTGGACATCCTCCATCGCAGCCGCCTCCAGTTCCCCGGGATGGCGATGGGCTTCCTTCGCCGGATGCGCGACGAGGCGCAGCACCACGCCGAGCAGCGGTTCGTGGGCGGCAAGCCCCTCGCGGACTACGATCAGGTGCAGGCCCGCCTCTCCAAGCTCCAGGCAGACGCCACCGTGTGCGGCGCGATGTGTCTTTACACCTCGGAGAACGCAGATATCGAGTACGACCTCTCTGGTATGTCCTTGCAGGCCAACGCCTTCAAGACCACCATGTCCGATGCGATGCACGAGGCTGCGCAGTCCTTCCTCCAGATGGCGGGTGCGGTCGGCTACCGGCAGGACCACCTCGCAGGCCGCTCCGTCACGGACAGCCGCCCCTTCCAGATCTTCGAGGGCTCCAACGACATCCTCTACGAGCAAGTCTCAGACGCCGTGCTGAAGGGCATGCGCCGCGCCAAGATCTCTCGCCTCTCGACGTACCTGGCAGAGCGCGAGCCGCTCACGAGAAAGGCAGCGGACGCCCTGTCCGGTCTCTTCGACTTCGACGTGGACCACTCCATTTCGCAGCGCAAGTCTGTGGACCTCGGGCGTGCCCTTGCGAAAGCTGTTGCGATGGGTGCCGTCGTAGAACTTGGAGACCGTGGCTACCCCTCGGAGCTGATTTCTCAGGCCGTGGACAGCCTACGTGCCCGGATCCGAGGCCACCTCGCGAGCTTTCATGCCTCCGAGGCGCCGGGGCTCGTTGCCGGTGCGACCGAGTCGCCGTCGTGGCTGGGGTTCGTCCGGGCCTGATGCCGTCCACCTCGGCACCGAGGCGGGACACCTCGCGGGTCGCGGCCGGTAGCTTGCGGCCGTGATCACCCTCGACCGCGATGCCCCCCTCTCCGTCGGCGAGCAGCTCGTCGAGCAGCTTCGCTACGTCATCGGGGCGGGGAAATACCGGCCCGGAGACCGGCTGCCCTCCACGCGAGGTCTCGGCGAGCAGGTCGGCGTCTCGTTCCACACGGTCCGCAAAGCCTACCAGCGGCTCGCGGAGGAAGGCGTGCTGGATGTGCGGCGTGGCGGTGGCTACTACGTCGCCCAGACATCTGGGCTCTCTACGGCGGAGCGGATGGAGCGAGCGGGTGCCACGATGCAGGAGGCGCTCCAGAAGCTCGTGGCACTCGGATTGGACGAGGACGAGACGGATCTCGTCGTGCACGAGCAACTGGCTTACTTCGAGCGACCCGGCACGCGACGGTCCCTCGTCTTTGCAGGGACCTACCGCGAACTCGCCGAGGCGGGAGCGGAGCAAGCAGGAGCGGCCCTTCAGGAGCGCGTCGAGCCCGTCCTCGTCTCCGACCTTCGGCGACATGCGGGGGCCGATGCCGTCGTCGCGCCACTCGCCAGCGTCCAATCCGTCCGGCGCGCCCTCCCCGAGGCGGAGGTCGTGGGCGTGGACATCCGCTTTCCGTACGACACGCTCGAACGTCTCACGCGGCGCCTGCCCAACGAGACCGTCGCTCTCGTGACACGCTACCGCGACGGTGCCTCCCCGCTGGAAAACGCGCTACGGCTCCAGTCAGGATTCGAGGGCTCGCTCTTGACGATCACCACAGACCAAGAGCGCCGCGCCATCGAGCAGGTCATCCGTCAGGCCGATCTCGTGCTCTACACGCCGGGGACCCGACGCCGAGTTCGCACCCTCGCGCAGTCCAACGAGAAAGCCCACGCGGAGGTCGCGCCTGTGCTCACGTCGGAGTCGCTGGAGCGCGTCCGGCAGTCCGTCGGCAGGTAGTCGCCCGGCGGACGGGTGCCTCCGCCTCGGTACCGAGGCGGACAGGGTCAGCGGCGCCAGCGCTCGCGGATCTCGTCGTACGCCTCGCCATGCTCGTCGCGCAGGCGTTGCACCTCCTTGCGCCGCCGCCACACCTCCAAACCGGCCCCCGCAACAGCGAAGACGGAAAGGAGGAGCAGGATCTCGAAGAGAACGCCCACCGGTCTATCCCGCTTCGGAGGCCGCGTCCTGAGCCTCCGCTGCCGTGGAGACTAGCACGCCCTGCATGAACTGGTGATGCCCCGGGAACGTGCAGATGAACGGATACTCCCCCACAGGCGGCATCTCGAACACGACGGCCACACGCTCCCCTGGCCCCGCGAGCGGGGTGTACGCGACGATTCCCGGATCGTCCGGGACGTTCTGCGGCGCCCCGACCGCTGCGTTCCCGACTCGGTCAATCGCCGTCTCGTTGTTAACCACCACGATGTTGTGGACCATCGCGCGGCTCGTCGTCTCGGTGTTGTCCATCACGAGGCGGACCCGAGCCCCAGCGGGAGCTTCGATTCGCTCCACAGCGAATGCCATCGCGTTGCGCTCTGCGGCTACCACCAGTTCCACGTCGACGGACTCCGCGAACACGGCCGTCTGATCGGGGATGGCCTCCTGGTCTGAGGACCCGCAGGCGACGAGAGGCAGGAAAAGCAGGGCGAGGAGAGTACGAACCATGGGATGGCGGCGCGAGGACGAGATGGGAAGCAAACCGCCACGAGTGGGCGGTGCCAGGTGTCGGCGTCGGAGATGCGGGGAAGAACGGTAGCGAGCGGTGCCAGATCTCACGTCTACACGAGGCTCCAGGCTCGGTCGTCCTCCGCAGTACGGCGACGGGCGCGGTGCATGAGGGTGTCGTGCAACGCGCGGATCGGATCGCCTGGGGCCGGCTCGCGCTGCGTGTAGTGGCCGTCCGGGCCGAGGTCCCACGCGAGCCGGTTGTCTTCCAAACAGAAGGCCAGGGTCCGCTTGAGCCGAGCCTTCGCTGTGACGTCCTCCACTCGCGCGATCACCTCCACGCGGTCGTCCAGATTGCGGCGCATCCAGTCCGCGGATCCGATGAGCACGTCCGGTTCGCCGTCGTTGTGGAAGTAGAAGATGCGGCTGTGCTCCAAGAACCGTCCGATGATGGAAGTCACACGGATCGTCTCTGAGATCCCTGGGACACCTGGCCGTAAGCGGCTGTGGCCTCGGATGATGAGGTCGATTTTGACCCCCGCTCGCGAAGCTCGGTAGAGCTCGCGGATGATGCCGGTGTCGTCTAGCGCGTTCATCTTTGCGATGATGCGCCCGGTTCCGCTCAGCCGCTGGTGGTCGATCTCGCGCCGGATCAGTCGCACGAACTCGCCCCGCAAATCACGAGGCGCAACGTGGAGCGTCTGGTAGAACTGCTCCGGGGCGAAGCCCGTCAGGTGATGGAACAGCCCGATCAGGTCCGCACCGATTTCCTCGCGGCAGGTGAGGAGGCCAAGATCGGTGTAGAGCCGCGCCGTCTTCGGGTTGTAGTTGCCCGTCCCGACGTGGCAGTAGGTCCGTAGGCGGTCTTTCTCCTCGCGCACCACGAGGGCCGTCTTCGCGTGGGTCTTGAGCCCCACCAGTCCGTACGCGACGTGCGCCCCGGCACGCTCCAGCCGCTGCGCCCATTCGATGTTGTTCTCCTCGTCGAACCGCGCCTTGAGTTCCACGAGTACCGCCACCTGCTTGCCCCGCTCGGCCGCCCGGATCAGCGCCCGCACGATGGGGCTATCCTGGCTGGTGCGGTAGAGCGTCATCTTGATCGCGATGACGTGCGGATCCGCAGCGGCTTCTTCGATGAAGCGCTGGACGCTCGCGGCGAAGCTCTCATACGGGTGGTGGAGGAGGATGTCCCCCTCGCGAATGGCCGCGAAGATGTCGTCCTCGTCCTCGAACTCCCGGTGCCGGAGCCGGATGGGCACGACGGGCTCCCACGGCAGGTACTGGTGCTCCGGGAGGTCCTGATTCGCCAGTTCGAAGAGCCCCGCGAGGTCGAGCAGGCCATCGTGCTCGATCACATCTTCCTTTCCGAGGCCGAGTTCCTTGATGAGCAGCTTCCTCGCGCGCTTGGGCATGTCCGCCTCGACCTCGAGGCGGACCACGTCGGCGAAGCGGCGCTCGCGGAGTTCTTCCGAGATGAGCGAGAGCAGGTCCTCGGCTTCCTCCTCGTTGCGCTCCACGTCGGCGTTGCGCGTCACGCGGAAGGCGTGGACGCCCTCCACGTCCATCCCCGGGAAGAGAGCGACCGCGTTGTGCCGGATCAGCTCCTCGAGGGTAATCATGTGGTGCGGCTCATCTGGAACCGGCACGAACCGGCCTCGACCTGTCGGCACTTTGAGGCGGGCGAAATGCTGAGTGTCGCGCACCGGGTGACGAAGCGAGAACGCCAGCGAGAGCGAGAGGTTGGAGATGAACGGAAACGGATGCCCAGGGTCTACCGCCAGCGGCGTGAGGATGGGGAAGATCTGGGTCAGGAAGTATGATGCGAGCTTCTGGCGCTGACGCCCGGTGAGCGACTCGTAGTCGCGCAGGACGACCCCCTCCTCCTCCAACCTGGGGCGAAGCGTCTGTTCCCACGTGGAGCACAGCATGTTCTGCATCGGGACCGCCGCCTCCAGGGAGAGTCGCAACTGCTCCGTCGGCGTCCGGCCGTCCGGTGAGAGCTGCCGCACGCCCGCCGCCACCTGCCGCTTGAGCCCGCCGATGCGCTTGCGGTAGAACTCGTCGAGGTTGTTGGCCGTGATCGCGATGAAGCGAACTCGTTCGAGCAGCGGCGTCCGCTCGTCGAAGGCCTGCGCGAAGACGCGCCAGTTGAAGTCCACCCAACTCAACTCGCGATTGAACAAGAGGGATGGATGGTCGAGGCGCACCCCGTCTGGGATGGGCTGCGGGACGACGGCCTGCGGGAGAGAAAACCGCTCGTCGTGGGAGGTCGCAGGCTCGGCGGGCGTATGCCCGTCGGCATCGCTGGAGACGTCGAGCGTCTCCACCTCGGCACCGAGGCGGGAAGAGTCATCGGGGATCTCGGGTGGGTCGGGCTCAGGAGTGGAGGTTGAGTGCTCCATGGCATCAGGGTCGTGCATCGCGGAGTCTACGCCGGAGCGCGCGCTCGTGTCCGGCCCCGGTCCCGTTCCACGACCGGTTTACACCTCGCCTCACGCGGCAGCCCCCGCGGTCAACTCACCCCGGTCGATTCGCTGGCGCAGCGTCGCGAACGCCACCACTTCCTGCTGAGCCGTTGAGGAATCGACCCCTTCGCGCTCAGCCTGGAGCACGCGTCGCTTGGCCACCTCGATGGCCTCGTCCACCCGTGCCAGCTTGAGCAGCCGCATCGCGGAATCTGCCGTCCGAAATGGATCGGCGTCGCGGCCGGGGATCTCCATTCCCATCTTCTTTTCCCAGTTCTCCGAGGCGGTGTGCTTCTCCGCCAACGCCTCGACCGCGAGGGCGCGGACGGCTTCCCCGTGGTGTCCCTGGACGAAGGCGCTGGCGTCCACTGCTCCCGCGTGGTACTGGTCCACCAACACTTGAACGGCTTGCCGGAGGGGACCCGCCGTGAACTCGTCCAGCCCCATCTTGCTCAGAACGTGCTCCACCATCGGGAGGCCACTTCTGAGCATGAGGCGGAGCAGAACGTGCTCCTGCGGACGCACGGGCACCACGACGGGCGCAGCGGCCTCGGGCGCGAGTGCGGGGGTAGGCATTCTCGGAGCGACAATCGTCTCGGGGGCTTTGCCCTCAAGCTTCCGACGTATGTCAACCTCGTACACACCGAGTTTGGCCGCTGAATCGCGTATCAACCTCTCTTGCACTGACCTCGGGTTGTCAAAAGCATTTCCAATGACTGAAACCAGTCTTACCACAAATGATACAGCTTCATCCACCTTATCCAGGCTAGAATGCTGCTTCTTTATCATTTCGGTTATAAAATCGATTGCGTCTAATTTGTATTCACTAACTAGCTTCAGGAACGAAGCTTGCCCAAACTTTTTTACATATGAATCCGGGTCAGCTCCGGGGGGGAGGGGCAACAGATACGGGAAGACGCCGCTTTTGAACGAACTCAGAATGGCTTTCCATGCTGCCTCAAGACCAGCAGGATCTGAGTCGAATACCATTACAAGCTTATTGGCGTATTGCTTTAGCAGATCAATATGCTCGAATGAGATCGAGGTACCACTAGTAGCTACGACATTCTGAATACCAGCCTGATGCAAGCCTACTACGTCTGCGTATCCCTCGACTAAGTATGCCTCGCCTTCGTCGCGGATCGCGCGCTTGGCCTGCTTCATCCCATAGAGCACGCGCGATTTCTGGTAGACCTCGGTCTCGGGCGTGTTGATGTACTTCGCGGGCGTGTAGTCCACGCTGGCCGTCGGCGTGTCTGGCAGGATGCGCCCGCCGAAACCGAGCACCTTGCCGATGGGCGAGAGGATCGGGAACATGAGGCGGTCGCGGAACACGTCGTAGTGCCCACCGCCGCTTCGGGGCTTCGCGAGACCGACGTCCTCCAGCGTCTGCGTGTCGAACCCGGCTTTTGTCGCGGCGCCCACCAGCGCGTCCCACCCCACGGGCGCGACGCCGATCCCGAACGCTTTGACGGCCTCGGGCGAGAACCCTCGCGACTTGAGGTACTCCAGGCCGCGCGCGCCCGCCTCGGTGGAGAGTTGCTCGAAGTAGAAACGTCCCGCGAAGCGCAGCGCGGCGTGGAGCGTCGCCTTGCGGTCGTTCTCCGGGTTCGCGCCCTCCTCCGCGATCTCGATCCCCGCGCGATCTGCCAGCAGCCGGACGGCGTCCAGAAACCCGACACCCTCCATCTCCTGGATGAACTTGAACGTGTCGCCGCCCCGCCGACAGCCGAAGCAGTAGTACAGCCCCTCGCCTGGATCTACGGAGAAGCTCGGCGACTTCTCGTTGTGGAACGGGCACAGGCCCACGAACCGGCGCCCTTGCTTTTTCAGCCGCACACGGTCGCTGACCACGTCCACGATGTCCGAGGCGGAGCGCACCTCGTCAATGGTCTGGTCGGTGATGCGGGGCATACGTGGTGGGTCGTCGGGAGAGGGTACGACTGGGGGGCGTGACGAGGGTGTGTCAGTTCGAGGACTGGAAGCGGCCATGCCCACCCCAGTGCCGAGGCGGAACCGCTCGGAAGCCGCTCCGGTTCGCGATGCCCCTCTCTTTCTCCCTCTCCAATGGCCGACGACACCCGCTCCACCGAACACGATCTTCCGCCTGGCGAAGGCGGCACCCTGCACTACGGCGGAACTGACGCCGCCTACGACGGCATGGAGGACACCACCGAGGGCGACCGCGCCGACACGGCCAACCGCATCGACCGCTCGGACATGGACGGCCTCGACGCCGACCCGCCCCGTCGTGACGTGGTCACGCCGCCCGAAATGGACCCACCCCCGACCGCCTCGGGAGACCACTCGGAGATCTAGCGACCACCTCAGCGAGGCGCTCTCACCCCTCGATCTCCGTCACCAGTTGGATCTCGCGGAGCACCCCCTGCACGCGAAAGCAATCCGCGAAGTCGCCCTCGAAGACACAGTCTTTCCCGGTCGTGTGGACCGTGAGCGCGTGCTTGTAGCCCTGCTCGGGCGTACACCCCACGGCCTTCATTAGCTGGAGAATGACGTCCTCGAAGGTGTGGATGTCATCGTCGTACAAAATGACACGCCACGGCGTCCCGATGCGCGTCTCGGTCGTCTCGTCTACGAGGACCTCTGTCTCAGGCGTCTCGACCGGCATCGCGTCTAGGCCGCTTCCAACGCCGTCACGCTCTCCACAGCGAAATCCTCCATGACCGCGTTCGCGAGAAGCGTCTCGCACGCTCTCTCCGCGGCTGTACGTGCATTGGCCTCTGTGTCCGCCTCGATGGTCAGTTCGATTCGCTTCCCCACGCGCACATCCTGAACGGCACTCTGGCCGAGGTCGTGGAGCGCATGGCGGATCGCCTTGCCCTGCGGGTCGAGGATGGACGGACGGAGCGTGATCTGAACGACGACGTGGAACATCGCGGAGGGCCGGTGCGGTGAGGCGGAAAACTACGCCTCGCGCGAGGAGTGGCGGGAGGTAGTCGGTGCTCTACGCTCCGGGGCGGGCGGCTCACCTGCTGGCGCTTCCTCCCTCTCCGCCTCGGGATCGTGCGTCGCCACCCGGACGACCCACGCGATAGTCTTACCGAGGCCGATGCAGAGGTACACCACGGCCGAGATCAGAAGTCCCTTCTCTTGGAGCGTCAGGCCCAGGAGGAGAGCGACCGCGAACATCAGAAACCGCCCCCTGTACTTCCGAAGGTTCTTCGGCGTCGGCTGAGGAAGCGCTGGGAACCGAACGGGCGAGACCATCAGGGACGACAGCACGAGCACGAGCGTGATGAGAACCGAGATCTGGGGCCTCGCGAGAACATCCACATCGAACCATTCGCGGTCCGCAAAGGTGAGGATGAACACGACCACCGTGCCCGCCTGGGCCGGAATCGGGAGACCGATGAACTCTGCAGATTTTTCCTCAGTCGTCGCGAGGGTGTTGAACTTCGCTAAGCGGACGGCCCCGAAGAGCGCCGGAAGGCTCGCGAGCAGGGCACCCCAGAGAGGCCCGAGTTGGTTCAGCCCGAACTCGTACAGCAGGAAACTCGGCGCCACCCCAAAGGAGACGACATCTGAGAGGCTGTCTAGCTCCAGGCCGAAATCGCTGGAGACTCCCGCCAGCCGAGCCATAATGCCATCGAACAGATCGAAAAACGCCGCCAGAACAACGAGCCACGCGGCGGCCTCCAGGTTGCCGTTCGCCGTCTGGATGATGCTGAAGAACCCCGAAAGGAGATTCATCAGTGTAAAAAAGTTCGGGACGGCCGCTCGGGCATTGGCGCCCGCCCGGCTTCTCCGACCTGTACGCGCCCGAATGATGGGGCTTCGAGACTGGCGAGGCATCAGGCAGAGGCGACGAGGTGAAACCCCCAGAGGTGAAACACGGAGGCGAGGCGGAGACGCAGCATAAACCGAGGAGGTGCTCTGCGTTCCGTGTCCAAGTGGCTTGCGTCGATGGGACACACAACAAAACGAGGGGCCCGCACGCAACGCGCGGGCCCCTCGAAGCTGTCCTTGACGCGAGGCCGTCGGTTGGTTTCCCTCAGTGTGAACCGTGGGAGCCTCTGGCCTCTCTTACCGATCTCATCCAGAGCGCGAGGCTCGGGGAGGCCGGTGGCGGTGTGACCGAAGTCACAGTGCCGTCAGGCGTGCAAACATCCTCTGCCGTCTGGACCGAAGCCCGTCGGGTCTCGCGTCGCCCTCTGACGACCAGTGATCCCTCTCCTTGATTCGAGACGAGCCCGAACCGCAGAGGAACCCTCCAGTCGCTTGCCGACGGATCTGCGCACCTGACCGGAGTCAGCTGGCGCACATCGAAAGATGTCGGCGCGAGAGGCGGCGCACGAGGACGCCCTCATGCTGCCTGTAAGAGTGCAGTCGCGTCAAGGAACGTGAATCGCTCGCGTCTGCATCAGGCCCGAAAGCCGTCCGCTGCGTCGCGGTCACAACACCAAGAAACGGAGGAGGGAGCGTGGAGTCAAGATGAAGTTATCCCCATGTCAACGGGGATCCACACCGGAGGCGGCTTTACCTCCACTTCAGCCTGATCACCCCGCCGCAACAGAATGGGACGCAACGGTTTCGTAACAAAGCGGAAAGCCCGACCTGAGCCGGGCTTTCCGATGCGCGACTGCGGGCTTAGCGATGCATGTTTCGCTGAGCGCAGGCAGCATGAGGTGAAGCGAAAGTAGGTCGTACAGGGAAGGAACGCAACGGAATAACGGCTTTGAGCACACAGGAAGAATACAGGGGCAGGTTCCCGGAAGTGCAATAGCAGACATAGAAGGTGTGCGACCTTCCCTTCCCCATCCCGCTGGTACGATGCGATTCCTTCCTCTCGTCTTGCTCTCCCTCGTGGCCTGCGCGCCTTCGGACCCAGCACCGCAGCTGGAAACACCCGCTGACTCCCTCGCGATGGCAGTGATCGACGCCCACGGGGGCTGGGAGGCCTGGACGACCCTTCCCACCCTACGCTTTGACTGGGCCGTCATCCGCGACTCGGCTGAGGTCGTCCGCGTGCGCCACCTGTGGGATCGTACGGCTCAGCGCGCCCGCGTGGAGTGGGAGACGGGCGAGGACTCGACCGCTGTCTCGATCCTCGACCTCGCTACCTCCACTCCCGACTCCCCCGTGGGTGAGGCGTGGCTCAACGGAGAACCTGCTCCTCCTGCGGACAGCCTCGTCAGCGCTGCTTACGCGCGCTTCATCAACGACTCCTACTGGATGATCGCGCCATTCAAGACCTTCGATCCTGGCGTGCGCCGAGGGCTGGAGCCTGATTCTGCCAGCGGCGACGTGAAGGTTCTCACACTGGACTTCGGCGACGTCGGGATGACACCAGGCGACCGGTACTGGCTGTTCGTCCGGCCCGACGGCACGCTGGAGCGCTGGACCTACGTCTTGGAGGGCAGTTCGTCCGCCTCGACGTGGGCATGGAGTGACCCAGCGGATGTGGATGGCCCCAATGGAACGGTGACGGTTCTCACGCGCAAGTCGAGGCCGGACGGCACGGCCATCATAACAGAGCCGGGCACCGCGCCCGGCCCGGAGGCGTGGACTTCTCCCTCCCCCGTCCTACAATGAGTCGCCCCTGGTTTCTCGCCACTCCCCTCCCCGACGCTCTCTCCACCGAAGGAAAGGCCGTCGTCCGGCTGCTTCGCTCCGATGCGCCTCGCGAGGAGAAAGCGAGCGAAGCGTTCTCGTTCATCTATGCTGTTGGGGAGCACTCGCTACGCTACCACTTTCGCGAGCCGCTCGCGACGCTCGGTGTCGGGGCGATCCTGCGGAAATCAGTGGACGTGGCGCTAGACCTCGCGCTCAAAGGCATTCGGAGCGCGATGCGCCGCGTACTGGAGGGGATGGACGACGAGCAACTTCTCGGCGTCGCGCGCGAGATTGAGATCCGGCTCTACCCGGATCCGCACGGGTAAACGCGACCCTACCTACAACTCGATGCGAAGCGTCGCAGTCTGCGCGATGGCGGTTCCGAACGGCTCCAGCGTCGCGGCGTAATCGATCCGAAGATCCAGTTCGCCGAGCTGCGGGCGGACCGAGAAGCCCGCGCTCGGCCGGATCTCGCCCGCGTCACCGAGGAAAAGCCGGTCCGCGCCCGCACGGATCGCGAAGGCATCCACGAGTTGATACTCGGCGCCGAGGCGAGCCATGACCTCCGCCGTGCGCACGTCGGTTTCGTCCGTTTCCTCGGTCGGGAAGCCACCGGCGGTGCCGATGCCGCCGAGCTCCCGGACCTCGGCAGACCGGACCTCCGCCTCTGCCTCGGCCGCGACGACGAGGCGGCCCGCCCCGGCCTCTGGACCGAACCGATAGCCCGCACCTCCTCGGAATCGCGTCGGAAAGCGGTCTGCCACGGTGCCGCCACCCACAGGCGAGGCGTTCCAGTTGTACTGCGCGAAGAGGTCTTCCGCGACGAGGCCGAGCGTGAGCCGGTCGGTCGCGCGGATCGCGAGGCCAGCCCCGAGGCCGAGAGCGGTCGGCGGGCGGATCTCAGACGCGAGGTCGCTGCGGTAGATGCGCAACCCGATGCCACCCGAGATGTTCTTGGTGACGCGCGTCCCAAAGGCGACGAAGAAGGCCAGTTCGCTCGTGGAACGCTCGCCCGTGGCGTAGCCGCTCGCATCACGCCCATCGATACCGGTGACGGCACTGCGGATGAAACCGCCGGCGATGCCCGCGCGAGGCTGGAGTGGAGACGACACCTGGACCGCTGCCCACTCGCGGTCGAAGTCGAGGAGAGCACCGGAGACTTCCAGGCCCTGCGACGCAGCGAAGGGTGCGAGCGCAGGATTGTGGTAGGGGCTTCCGTCCCCGAACACGTCGGCGGCCTGCGGCCCGAAGACCGTCGCGCGGGCGCCCATCCCGAACCGCGCGAAAGCTCCAGGCGCCTGGGCACTCACCGGGAGGGCGACGAGCACCGCGAGGGCGAGAAGGGCGAAAACCGAGAAATGGCGAACGGGCATGGAACGGAGGGCCTTCGCGGGGAGGCGATCAGAGGTCATCATCAGTCCAGCACGAGGATCTTGCCCGAGAACTGCCGGTCGCCCGCGTCCACGATGTAGATGTACGCGCCGTTGGCGACGCGCGTCCCATTATCCGCCACGCCGCGCCAGAGGACTTCGTTGGGCCCGGCTCCCCGGTCCTCCTCACCCAACTCGGCCACGAGGCGCATCCCGAAATCGAAGATGCGCACGCGGACTGGCGAGGCGGCGTCCAGGTCGACACGGATCCGGGTGAGACGGTCGGAGCGAGGCGAGAACGGGTTGGGATAGGCGTAGGCCTCCACCTCGGTGACTTCGTCGGACCGGTCCCCGAGGTCGGGGGTGGTAGGGACACTCGCGCGGTAGAGCGTCCACGAGTCGCCGCCGTCGGTGCTCGCGAGCAGGCCGTCGCCGGTGCCCGCCCAGAGGGTCCCGTCTGCCGTGACGGCAACGGAGAAAACGGACGAGCCCGGACGAAGCGGAAGCGGCTGACCGTCGGCGCCGCGAAAGACGCGGACCGTGCGCCACACGCGTCCGCCGTTCTCGGAAATAAAGAGACCGTTCTGGCCCGCCGCGTAGACGGAGGGGCCAGAGAACGCGAGGTCGTAGACGCGCTCCCCGAGGAGGACGGTGTCGAAGAGCGGCGCGCCCGTGTCGGGATCGTCGCCGCGCCAGACGGTCACGCCAAACTGCTCGTCCACGGTGTTTGGCGCGAGGTCTTCGCTCCGACCGCTCGGCCACGCCGCCATCCAGACCTCATCGCGTGCGCCGTCGATCTCGCGCTCTTTGAGGGCCACGATGAAGTCCGCCGCCGGGCTCGGGCGTGCAGCATCCGCTGTGTAGCGAACCCACGCACGGTCGCCCGTCGCGGCGTCGATACCGTCGGCATCGCCTCGGTTGAGGCCCGCGAGGGAGCCCGCCCAGACCGTGCCCTCCTCGTCCACGAGGACGGAATAGACGACGAAGTTGAACCCGAAGAGCGAGACCTGGCTCGCGTCCGTCGCGCCCGGAAGCTGGACGCCCGCGGGCGAGTACGGGAAGGTGTACGCCTCCCCTGGCTGGATGGCCCGGAGCGTGTCCGGCGGGAGCACGACGCGGCTCCAGTTCTGGCCGCCATCGCGCGAGACGCGGAGCCCTGCGAGGGCGTTGGCGGAGTAGAGATCGCCAGTCGTGGGGTCCACGTCTACCCAGAAGGGTGGTGCATCGGCCGGCGTGAAGATGGGCGAGGCAGGCAACGTGTTCGTGCCGTACGTCACGGTGATGTCCGTCGGCGCGTCCAGGGAGGCCGCGCGACCCGCGAAGGTCTGACCGCCATCGAAGGAGACCGCGTACCCGGCCGCGCTCGGGATGGACTCGTCGCCTGCCTGCTCGGTGTAGCCGAGGCCGACGACCACGGTGCCACCCGCAGAGGCCGCGATGGAGAACGCGCGGGCATCGTCGGGTGTGGGAGGCGTGAACGCGGCGTTGTCGCCGAGGTAGCGGAGTTGGCCGTCGGGCTCGACGACGACGAGGCGCGGCCCGGCGTAGAGCCGTCCGCCTGCCGCGTCGAGGGTGGTGACGCCGTTGCGGGCGCCGAGCGGGAGCGCCTGCACCACGCCGTACCCCGTCTCGACGCTTTGCGCGAGCGCAGTCGGTACCGCCAGGATCGTGGCGAGAAAAACGAAGAGAGCGCGGCGCATCTACAGAACGGTGAACGTGATCTCGGTCGGGACACTCGCCAGCCCCACGCGGTCAACGGCCACCACGTCGAAGCCGAACGTGCCGATGGGGGTGGTAGAGTTGATGGCGAGCGCGAGCGTGAACCGGCCATCGTCTGGGGCATCATCGCTGCCCGTGCCATCGTCTCGGAAGCGGAAGAGCGTCTCGCCGGTCACGATGTCGCGAAGCTCCACGTACGCGATGTTGGCGATCCCGTCCGGGTCGTCCACATCGGCGAGGAGAGTGACGGTCTGGGACCCGCTGGCCGGGCGCGGAACGGGGCTCGGCGAGGAACTGGTGGCGGTGACGGTCGGGCCGCCGAGTGCCTCCGAGCGGAACACGAGGACCGCACTCGCGCGGTCCCCGATGCGCCCGCTGGCGTCCTCGGTCGTGATCGTGACGGGGTAGCGTCCGACAGCACCTCGCGGGATTTGGAGCGCGGGGGAAAGCTGAAAGCGCCCGGCCGGGCCAGTCTGCTCCGCCTCGGCGAGGAGTTCGCCACCGTCGAGGTCGCGGATGAAGGCGCGGACGGAGACCTCCCCTTCCCCTCCGGTCACGTCCACCGTGAGGACCGGCGCGAGGTCGACTGTGGTGCCGGTGCTCGTATCGTCCACCTCCTCAGGCGTGAGGGTAAACGTGGCGATGGCAGGCGGAGACCCGAAGGGGTCAGCGACGCCGGGGGTGTCGTCGCAGCTCGCGAGGAGTGGCGCGAGGACGCAGACGAGGAAGACAGACCGAAACACGAAGGGCATTCCCGGGGCGGGAGAGCGGAGCGACGAAGGTACGTGCGGGCGTCGCGGTCGGTCGGGAGCGTTGGGGGTCTGCGGCGTGAGGCCCCGAACGTAGGGACGGATTGGTGCCGCGCGGTACCCCAGGCGCATGGTTGTGCCCTTCCAGGTATCAGACTTCCAGGTACGCCCGCCTCGGCGCCGAGGCGAGAAGGGTCAGCAGCGCCCATTCTTCCCCTCACTCACACGACCACGATGGGCTGGATCGAGAAACACAGCAGGAAGATCACCACACAGGCCCAGCCGAGCGCGATGCGCCCCGGGGTCAGCGGCTCGTTCACCAGGACGGGCGGATGATCCATTCGGATCAAGAACAGGATGAGGCCACTCCAGAGGAGCCAGCCCCAGTAGCCCGTCACGGCTGCCAGCCCCGGCGCGAGGAACACGACCGCGGCCACTAGCGCGAGGAGCACGGGCACTCCCGCGAGCGCGTATCGCCAGTCGCCCCCGAAAAACTGGCGGAGGTAGATGAGGAGAAGCACCGCGAGGCCTGCGAGAAGCGCCGCCTCCACTATCGGATCCCACGCGTATCCGAGCACCATCTCGGTCATCCATCCGACAGAGCCCGAAAGAATCAGAAGCAGTGTCGCGATGCGAGCCACGATGCGGTGCACCGTCGGACCGAACAGAGCGTAGACCACATGCCCACCGTCCAACTGCCCGACCGGGAGGAGGTTGAGCGCCGTGAAGAAGAGCCCGAGCCATCCCGCGAGAAGGAGCGGATAGTGCGTGATCTCGTACCCCGGCACCCGGTAGTCACCGAGCGAGGCCAGTGCCGCGAAAAGCGGCGTGTCGCCGAAGATCAGCGCCTGGCCACCGACCTCTCGCAGCATCGAGATCATGAGCGAGACACGGGGAAACTCCCCCTCGATCTGGTACTGGGCGACGATGGGCGCATGGAAGTTCGACCCAATGGGATCCGTCCCGAGGATGTACTCCACGGGGGGTAGGGTGAACACCGCTACCAGGAGAGCCCCGAGAGCGACCACGAATCCAGCCAACGGCCCTGCCGCGCCGATGTCGAACAACTGGGTCGTCGTTCGGATGCGCTCGCGGATACGGATGACCGCCCCGAACGTACCGAGCGCGAAGGGGAGCGGGATGTAGTACGGCAGCGAGACGCGGACGCCGTGCCACCGGGCTGCGAGGTAGTGGCCGAACTCGTGGACGGTCAGGAAAAGCAGGAAGGGGACCGCGTACATCAGCGCGTCGTGCAGCCGGGCCATCCACCCGACCGTCTCGTAGACCCCGTGCCGGCCGATGAGCGAGGGCGCCACGTCCTGCCCATTCAGAACCAACCCTCCCGCGACGAACAGCATGCACCCGAACGTCGCGAAGAAGAGGCCGATGTGGAGCCAGATGCGATCGCGGTCTGGCGGAGGCGGCGTGTAGGTCGAGAGGACGCTCTCCGGCGGAGCGGCGTCGGGCGCAGGATCGGGTCGGGAGTCCACAGGGTGCAGGAGGCGTCGGCCCGCCCTACGCGGGGTGCGTCGCGGGGTTCGAAGATCGCCCCGTTCGTGCTCGTCGAGCCAGCCCCGTCGGCCTCGGTGGCTCCACGGGCGCACCGAGGCGGAGGGAGAGGAGCCCCACCGGCAGGCACACCATGACACAAGGCTGTCAGCGTCGGGCACGAAGTTGCCCGGCTGGCGTTGATCCCACTCCGTCCGCCTCGGGGCTGTCCCGCGCGCCCTCTCCCCTCGCATGACCGACGCCCTCACCGATAAGCTCAAGCACCTCCCGACGAGGTCCGGCGTCTATCAGCACAAAGACGCCGAGGGGACCGTGCTCTACGTCGGAAAGGCCAAAAACCTCCGATCCCGCGTCCGCTCGTACTTCCAGACCGGGCGCCCTCGCGAGGCACGCATCACGGCCCTCGTTCGCAAGATCGAAGACGTGGAAGTCATCGTGACCGACACCGAGGCGGAAGCACTCATCCTGGAGAACAACCTCATCAAGGAGCTCCAGCCGCGCTACAACGTCCTCCTCAAGGACGACAAGAGCTACCCCTACATCTGCATCAAGAACGAGCGCTTCCCCCGCGTCTTCCCGACGCGCACGGTTCGAAAAGACGGCTCGCTCTACTTCGGGCCGTACACGGACGCGAAGAAGATGCGGCTCCTGCTCAAAACCATCAAAGAGCTGTTCAAGCTGCGGTCATGCTCGCTGCCGCTGAACCCGAAGGCCATCGAGGCGGGGAAGTATCAGGTCTGCCTGGATTACCACATCCAGAAATGCGCTGGGCCGTGCGTGGGCTACGAGACGCCGGAGCACTACGCGTCTTCCATCGAGCAGATCAAGCGCCTGCTGAACGGCAAGACCGGCGAGTTGATCGAGTTACTGAAGTACGAGATGGTCCGCCTCGCGAGCGAGCGCCAGTTCGAAGAAGCCGCCGAGTACCGCGACCGCATCCGCGCGCTGGAGACGTATTCCAAGAAGCAGAAGGTGGTCGCAGAGACGGAGGTGGACCGCGACCTATTCGCGATCTGTGTGGACCGCGAGGAAGACGTGGGCGTCGGCGTCCTGTTCAAAGTCCGCGAGGGCAAGATCCTGGGCCGTCAGCACAAGATCCTTCGCCCTGTCGAAGACATTCCGGACGAGGAGCTGATGCAGCGGCTCGTGGAAGCGCACTACGCGCAGGCTACCTTTTTCCCGGACGAGGTCTTCCTCTCCACCGACCTCGACGCGCCGGATCCCGTCCAGACCGTTCTCAATGAGGGCCGAGGCAAGAAAGTCGTCCTCCACGTCCCTCAACGAGGAGACAAAGCGAGCCTGCTCAGAATGGTGGAGGCCAACGCGGAACTCCTTCTAGGGGACTGGCTCCGCCAGAAGGAAAAGCGCGACGAGGACCGGATTCCGAAATCCGTCCTCAGCCTCCAGCGCGATCTCCGGCTCAAAAAGCCACCGCGCCGGATCGAGACATTCGACATCTCCCACCTCGGCGGCACCGGGACGGTCGCCAGTTGCGTCGTCTTTCAGGACGGTCGCCCGCGCAAGTCCGACTACCGGACGTACAAGATCCGCTCGGTCCCGGACGGCAAGCCGGACGACTTCCAGTCCATGCGCGAGGTCGTGGAGCGTCGCTACTCCCGCCTCCTCGAAGAGAACGGCCCCTGGCCGGACCTCGTCATCATCGACGGCGGCAAAGGCCAGCTCTCCAGCGCCGTCGAGAGCCTGCGCCGCGTGGACGTGTATGGCCGGTTCCCAGTGGTAGGACTGGCGAAGCGGCTCGAAGAGGTCTTCTTTCCCGGCGAGGCGCGCAGCACGATGATCCCGCGCACCTCGTCTAGCCTCCGCCTCATCCAACGCTGCCGCGACGAGGCCCACCGCTTCGCGGTTACAGCCCAGAGAAAGCAGCGCCGCATCAAAGATCTCCGCTCAGAGCTCTTGGACATCCCGGGGGTCGGCGCGAAGACGGCGCAGAAGCTCCTCACGCAGCTCGGCAGCGCCAAGGCGGTCCGCGAGGCTCCCGAGGCGGACATCGCGGCCGTCACTGGCCCGGCCGTCGCGCGGAGCATCCGCCAGTTCTACGACGAGCCCGCTCCCGAGGCGGAGTGACTCGGCCCGCCTCGGGTCTGTGGAGCAACCGAGAAGCCGCAGCAACCACTCGCCCGACGGCAAAGGCGGAAGGGCTGGGGTGGGTACGCTTCTTGGGGTTGGATTCCGCGTGAGCACGTGGAGGTTCACGGGAGTGGCGAGTCATGGGATTGCGACGCCAGTGGTCCCCGAACGCGTGAGCCTGGAAGAGGGAATGGCCCTGGACTGTCGTTCAGTTCCACGTTTCCCGTCTCGAATGGCCCGCCTCGTCACCGCCACGCTCCTCGCCCTCGCCGCCCTCGCGATCCTCTCTACCGCGCACGCCCAGCCGCTCTCGCTCGACTCCGGCTTCGGCACCGACGGAATTCTTTCGACCGAGACAACCCTGAACCTCACCGGCAGCGACCTCGCCATCGACACCAAGGACCGCGGCATCCTCGTCTCGACCGTCGGGGTTCCTCCTTCCGAGCGATTGTTCCTCTACCGGTCGAACCCCGACGGCTCGCTGGACGCGGAGTACACGACTCGGATTCCTGTTCCCGGGATCCGGCCCACGGCGCGAATCGCCATCAACGGAGTGGACAAGGCGACCGTCGTGGGTTCGTTCAAGACGGAGTCCCCCGGGTCAGAGCGCCAGCCCTACCTCGCGCGCGTTCTCGAAGACGGGACGCCAGATCCGTCGCTCGGATCCGATGGCATCGCGGCGGTCAACGTTGGCTTCTCGTCTGACATTCGCGGGCTGGACCTGCTGGGTGATCGCGCGATCGTCGGGCTGTATCAGCTGACGAGCGGCCCCTGCTTTGTCGCCTCGATCCGCCCAGACGCCTCGCTCGACCCGTCGTTCGGTCAGTCGGGCCTCTTGGAGTTGGACACAGGAAGCGAGCGGTGCATTTCGGAGGATGTCGTCGTGGGCGAGGACCGGATCTACGTGCTGGGGCGTGTCGGGCCGTCGCTCGATGAGTCCGCGGTGGTGTGGGCCGTCACCCTTGACGGCGAGCTCGATGCGTCCTTCGGAACGGGCGGCCACGTCCGCTTCGAGGACCCGACGACCTCCCGTCTCCGCGCGACGACTCTTGAGTTGTGGGACGGTCGGGTAGTCGTCGCCGGCACCTGGGATTCCGGAAGTTCGGAAGGCGTCTTTGCCCTTCGCCTCCTGACGGACGGAGGCTTCGATTCCAACTTCAACGGCGACGGCGTTCTCTTTCAGAACGTGGACGCCTCCGTCGCCTCGGAAGGGAACAACGCGCGCATCGGTGCGGCCGTGCAACGTGGCCAACTCGTGCTGACGCTGTCGGGTCGGGTCGGCAACGAGCGATACGTTCTTCTGGGCGGCGCCCTGACCGAGGCGGGCCAGTTCATTCCTCAGTCCGGGCGAAACGGGTTCTTCGAGCGCTCGATCACCATCCGTGCGGGCTCCCGTGTCTTTCCCTTCGTCCACGCGAACGCGGCGGCCGACGGAGACGGTCGGATCCTGGTCGGTGGCTCTCGTGAGTTGTCAGGCGGTGGCGAGAGCCAGGGTCTATTCGCGCGGTTGCTCGTCGCGCCCCCCCCTGCGCTGACGCTGGACTTCAAGCTGCTCAGCGGCAACGAGATTCCCAACGAGGGAGGAGCCGTCCGCGTCCGCGCGAAGGTCACCAACGAGGGCGATTCCCCCGCCTCGCCCGACCTCTGGGCCATCGCGACCTTCCCCGGTGGCACCAACACGAGCACCGTCATCCGCCCCCGGCCTCGTGCCATCGACGCGGGCAGGAGCTACGCGAAGCGGTACCGCATCCGCGTGCCGAAGAACGCCCCGGCGGGCGAATACACCCTGACGTATTTCGTCGGCTCCTTCCCGGACGAGATCGCCGCGAGCGAGACCCTCACTCTCGTCAAGCTCCCGCCCTCCGCAGGCGCGAGCGCCCCGACGGGCACGGACTGGCAGCTGACGTTCGAAGAAGACATCGCACCTGGCCCGCTCGTCCTCGCGCCCAACCCCACGCGCGGCGACACGTGGCTCACGCTGGACGCCCCGGCCGTGGTCACCGTCCGCGATGCGCTCGGCCGCGAGGTGCTCCGCCAGACGGCCGAGGCGGGCCGCCTCGGGATCCCCACGGAGGCACTCGCACCGGGCGTCTACTCCATCGTAATGGAGAACGCGTCGGGGTGGCAGACGGCCCGCCTGACGGTTGTGCGATAGGTCGGGGCTGGACCGCGACCGACGCCGCCATCCGGTTCAGCAGGTGGCGGCGTCGCCCCTGTGCAACCTGTGGCTGGTCTGACGGGCGTTCGGCTCGCGAGGCATGGCTCTGGAGGGCATGCTGCCTCCATCGGTTCCATCGCCATGCGTCTCGCTACCGCCACCCTTCTCGCCCTCCTTGGCGTCGCGCTCCTCTCAGCGCCTCACGCTCAATCGCTCGACTCCTCCTACGGCTCGGGTGGGTTCGCCACACTCGAACTGGGCGGGAACCGCCTGGACGTGACCGATCTCATCCTAGACCGCAAGGACCGCGCGACCGTTGTCGCCACGCGAGGAGCTCGCACGTCGCTCATCGGCCGTGCTGCGCCGGACGGCCAGTCGGATGGCTCCTTCGGCACGGACGGACGCGTGCAGGTCGAGGACGCTGTGCTCCAGGCCCTCTTCGCGACCGACGACGACCGTCTCTTTGCCGTGGGCCGGAGCGAATCGGAGGCCGTGCTGATTCGCTTCTCAGAAGACGGAAGCGAAGACCCAGCAGACGGCGGGGGCCGCTGGGCGTATACCCTCGGGCAGGACACGGAGGCCACTGCCATCGCGGGAGTTCGTATCGGGGTGCTCGCGCTGGCCGTGACGGTTCGTACGGAAGCGGGCTTCCAGTGTGGCGTCTTGCTGGTGGACGAGGACGGAGATCGGATCCCGTCGTTCGGCTCCGACGGGCTCGCCCTCGTGCCCGGCCCAACACCCTGTGCCTCTGCCGCCGTGGTGCCCTACGGCAGCGGCATCGCGCTCGTCGGCGACGCAGAGACCAGCGCGGACGAGCGAGCCTTCCTCGTGGCGCTGTTCGACGCCACTGGCGCCCCGGATGCCAGCTTCGGGACCGGGGGCATCAGCCTGGACGGCTTTCCAGATGATCTCCCGCGAGCCACCGACGCCCAGGTCGCACCGAATGGGGACCTCGTCGTCGCCGGTTCCCTCGCGAAGGGCGAGACGGTCGGGATTCTGCTGCTCCGGCTCCGCCCGGACGGAAGCCGCGCCGCCTTCGGAGACAACGGCTTCACGTGGACGCCCCACCCCAACTCGAACGTCGACTTCACCGACGGAGCGACAGCTCTTGCCATCGACGCCAATGGCCGACTCCTCGTCAGCACGACCGCTGACCGAGGCGACGTGCGCGCGTCGGTCGCCCGCTACGGCTCCGATGGTCGCCTGGATGGTTCCTTCTCGGGTGACGGCATCCAGCGCTTCCCCATTCCCGCTGGAGATCCGTCCGAGGCAAGCGATATCGCCGTGGACCGGTTCGGGCAGGTGTACGTGGCAGGGACGGCCCAGACCGCCTCGGGTCGAGTTGAGGCGTTCATCTTCCGCCTGGAAGGCGGCGCTGCTGTCGCGAACGAGGAGGCTCCCGCAGCGCCCGCGATCCGCCTCGCGCCCAACCCGACGCGGAATGACGCCTGGGTCACGCTGGAGCGTCCGGGCACCGTGACCGTTCTCGATCCGCTGGGCCGCGTCGTGCTCGAAACGTCCGGCTTCGGCCGCCTCGCGCTGCCGATGGGCAGACTGGCACCCGGTGCCTACTCCGTGCTCGTGGACACCGGGGCGGGCCGAGCCGTCTCTCGGCTGACCGTCGTGCGCTGACCCGACGCACACGGTCTGGGGTCGGTTCTCGGCCCTCGTCGCAGCCCGGTTGCCATCGCGCGGCCGGGCTGCGACCTTCGGGCGCCCCTCTCCCGTCCCCTCGGGCGCCCATGCTCAACTACATCTGGGCCGGGCTCATCATCGTGAGCCTCGTCTTCGCCCTGGCCTCCGACGCCACGGACCTCGTCCAAGACACGTACCGGAACGGTCAGCCGCTCCCCGTCGGTTTGGAGTTCGACCAGCCGTACGACGCAGAAGCCCCACGCCAGCCCGTCCGGCTCGTCCTCGACTCGCTCCAGTTCCGCGAGTTCTACGGCGTGACAGAGGGCACCCCGGCTGAGGCCTACGCCGCGGTTCTCCGCCGCACCGCCGATGGCGAGTTGGAACTCCGCCTGGACGACACCGACGCCGCGCTCCCCGCCCCGTTGGATGTCATCCGCGACGCGACGAATCCTCGCGACCAGATCCTCCAAGGCACTCTCGCGCCGCTCCAACTCTCCTCGGACCAAACGTCTGCCACTTCTGGCCTTCAGTTCCTCCCGGTCCGCTTTCTCAAGCTGGGCGCCATCACCACCGCCGCTATCGACTTCGCCGAAGTCGCCATCACCATCGCCATTGGGCTGATCGGCGTGCTGGTGCTGTTCCTGGGGCTGAGCAAGATCGCCGAGGACGCGGGGATCATCTACGCGCTCGTCAAGCTGGTGCGACCCATCCTGGGGCCACTCTTCCCCGAGATCCCGAAGGACCACCCCGCGATGGGCATGATCGCGCTCAACTTCGCGGCCAACATCTTCGGCCTCGGCAATGCCGCGACGCCCTTCGGCATCAAGGCGATGGAAGAACTCCAGGAGTTGAACCCGGAGCCGGACGCCGCGACCAACTCGATGGCGATGTTCCTCGCGATCAACACCGCGAGCGTGCAGCTCATCCCCCCCGTCACACTCATCGCCATCATCGGGATCGAGACGAACAACGTCTACTTCCCGATCCTCTTCACGACGATGGGCTCGCTCGTCATCGCGATCACCGTGACGAAGCTGCTCCAGCGGCTGCCGCGCTACCGCGCCAGCGACCCCGCCCGCCTCGCGACCGAGGCAGACGCAACTGCCGCGTCCTCCACCACCGACCCCACCACCTGATCCATGGACGCCTTTCGCGATGTCATCGGGGTCGTCTCGGTCTTCGTCCTCCCGGCGATGATCGTGGGGATCCCGCTCTACGGCCTGTTCAAGAAGGTCCACGTCTACGAGTCATTCGTTGAGGGCGGCAAAGAGGGATTCGGGCTGGCCGTCCGCATCATCCCGTACCTCGTCGCCATCCTGTTCGCTATCGGGATGTTCCGCGCCTCGGGCGCGATGGAAGCACTCGCGACCGCGCTCGGTCCGGTGCTCGCGTTCATCGGGATGCCGCCGGAGGTGCTGCCGATGGCCATCATCCGCCCGCTCACCGGCTCCGGCTCGGTCGCCGTCGTGGCAGACCTTGCGGCGCAATACGGCGAGGGCTCGCTCATCACCCGCATGGCCGCCACGATGTTCGGCTCCACCGAGACCACGTTCTACGTGATCGCGGTGTACTTCGGCGCGGTCAACGTCAGCCGGACGCGGCACGCGCTCCCGGCCGGACTCATCGCCGACGTGTCCGCCGCGCTCCTCGCGGTCTGGATGTGCCTCCTCTTCTTCGGGTAACGGTTCCGGGAAACAGCCGCCTCCGCCTGCCTCGCGCCACCCTGCCCGCCTCGGTCCCTCCACCGAAGCACCGAGGCGGGGGCATCACCCCCACTTGCCTCTTCCTGCTGGCCCCATCCTCCGATGTGCGTCGTCTTCCTCGCCATCGATCAGCACCCGCGTTGGCGGATCGTCCTGGCGTCCAACCGTGACGAGCAGTACGAACGGCCCACCGCCCCGGCCCACCGGTGGCCGGAGTGTCCGCGCGTGATCGCGGGACGCGATGAGGAGGCGGGCGGCACCTGGCTCGGCGTCCGCGACGATCTCGCCTGGACCGTCGTCACGAACGTGCGGGACCTGCCCGCCCACCGCGAGGGACGCCAATCGCGGGGCGACCTCCCGCGTGAGTTTCTCTGTGGCGTCGCTCGCCCCAGCGCCTTCGCACACGACGCCCACTCGCGCCGAGGCCACTTCAACCCGTTCAACCTCCTTACCGCGCGAGGCGACGAGGTCTGGTACGCCTCCACCCACACGGACGCGCCGGAGCACCTCGCGCCCGGCGTCTACGGCCTCTCCAACGCCACGCTCGACACGCCCTGGCCGAAAGTGCAGCGGGGCAAGCAGGCCCTTCACGAGGCCCTTCTCCTGAGCGACCTCGCGCCGGAACCGCTCTTCTCCATCCTCGACGACGCCGAGCCTGCGCCTGACCGGGAGCTTCCCGAGACCGGCGTCGGGCTGGAGTGGGAGCGCGTCCTCTCGCCTGTTTTTATCGCCTCGGAGCGTTACGGCACACGCGCCCAGTCCGTGCTCCTGCTCGACCACGAGGGCGGTGGGGTCTTCGCAGAGCGCACCTCCACGCCAGGCGCATCGCGCGAGGTGCGAACCTTCATGCTGAGCGCTCAGTGACGCGCGCTATCGCCTTGAGGCCCTTGGGTGTCAGCGCGTACTCATCCGCCAACGGATCCGGGAGCCGGAGCAGCCCCTCGTTCAGAAGCCACCGCGCGAGGGCGTCGCGGCGGCGGGGCGTGACGCCGGGAAGCCAGGCCGGACGCGGCTCGCCTCGGTGGACCTGTGCGAGGAGTCGGCGGAGGGCGTCCTCGTCGGCGGGCGTGAGCGTGTCTGGCTGGTGGCGGCCGAGGCACACGTCGCAGCGTCCGCATCGCGAGGGCGCAGATTCACCGAAGTAGGCCAGAAGGTGCTGCCGCCGGCACCCGACCGACCCCGAGTACCGCACGACTCGGTCCACCCCAGCGAGCGCGCGCTGTCGTGACTGATCCAGCGCGCGAGCGTCCACGGGCGCTCGTTCCGCGCGAGGCACTGTCCACACGAGCACGACGCCAGCGTGGGGCGCGAGGAGGTCCAGCGAGCCCCGTTTCTCTAAAAACCGGAGCCCCGCCAGCGTTCGCTCTTCGCTGAGCCCGACTCCCTCCGCGAGGCTCCCGAGGCGGAGAGGCGTCCACTCCGAAAACGCCTCCGGCGGGAGCACGCGGAGCAACTCACCCACGAACCCGGCAAGTGCCCCCTCCGCACCCGACCGCAACGCGGCGGCTGTCCCATGCACCCGAATCAGAACGCGGTCGTCTCGAGGCTCGCGCACGTCCAAGACGCCCTGCCTCGCGAGATGCGCGAGCGCAGACCGAGCCTGCGGTAGTGAGACCTCGGCCACCTCCGCGACCTTCGCCACGTCTACAGGTGTCGGCCCGTCCGGCATCGCGCCGATCCCGACGCCTGCCAGCGACGCGGCGGCGCGGTAGACAGCCTGGACCTGCGGCGGCTTCGGATGAGTCCCCTCCGCCATCGCGCGAGGAAGCGCATCGTCGTCTGCGGCGAGGATCAGCGCGCAGTAGGCCCGCTCGCCGTCCCGACCGGCGCGGCCCGCTTCCTGGTAGTAGCTCTCCAGCGTCGGTGGGAGAGCGACGTGGACGACGGCGCGCACGTCGGGCTTGTCGATGCCCATGCCGAAGGCGCTCGTGGCGCAGACGACGCGCGTCTCGCCTGCGAGCCATCGGCGCTGGACTTCCGTCCGCGCATCGGGCTCCATCCCGGCGTGGTACGCCTCCGCGCCGATCTCCATGCGCCGCAACCGCTTGGCCCATTCCTCCGTCGCGCGGCGTGTCCCCGCGTAGACCAGCCCGGCGCCCGGCACGCCCTCGAAGACTTCGCGCACCTTCTGCGCCTTGTTCTCGACGTGGAAGACGCTCCAGATGAGGTTCGGCCGGTCGAATCCTCGCACGACGACCTCGGGGTCGCGGAGATCGAGTTGCCCCGAAATGTCGCGGCGGACCTCCGGGGTGGCCGTAGCGGTCACGGCGACGACCGGCGCGAGGTGCCCCGCCTCGGTGGTCAGAAGCGGACGGGTCGTGGCGATCTCGCGATAGGCCGGGCGGAAATCGTGCCCCCACTCCGAGATGCAGTGCGCCTCGTCCACGGCGAGGAGCGAGACGGGCAGGCGCGGAGCACGGGCGCGAAACAGTTCCGTCTGCAGTCGCTCCGGCGTCAGGTACACGAGCCGGTAGAGGCCGTGCTCGGCATCGGTCCAGAGTTGCTCCTGCTCGTGGAGCTTCAGGCCGCTGTGGGCGAGCCCGGCGCGGACACCTCGGGCGGCGAGGGCGTCCACCTGATCCCGCATGAGCGCGATGAGAGGCGAGACGACCAGCGCGACACCCGTCTGGGTGAGCGCGGGGACCTGATACACCAGACTCTTGCCGCCGCCCGTCGGGAGCACGGCGAGCGCATCACGCCCAGCGAGGACCGCGTCGATGGACTCGCGCTGGCCGGGACGGAAGTCCGCATACCCCCAGGTTTGGCGGAGGGCGCGGAGGGGGGCGTCGGCGGACATATGGGGAAGCTAGCCCTGGCCTCTCCGGCCTCGGTAGCCTCCTCGGCACACCTGTCGAACAGGCGACCCCACGTCGTCAGGAGGCGCACCCTCGCGCCGCAGGTCTCCCCGCCTCGGCCCCGAGGCGGGGAGAGTCGTCTGTACAAAAGGCGGGCGCTACTCGCCCATGTCCACGACCGGAGCGCCGGTGGCTGGGAGCCCCTCGGCGATCTGGTCGATCTCCGCCGCGATGGCGTCCAGGCTCGCGCGCGCCTCCCGAAGCTCGCGCTCGGCGATGTCCACGGACTCGCGATGCAGCGCTGTCGGGCCGTACTGAGTGCTCAACCCGCGGTACCCCACGAACATGCGCGACTGCATCGATGGAGGGGTCCGCTCTCGGAGGGACCGCTTGGTGGGCGACCCGTAGAGCGCCACGTCGAGGTCGTAGAGTTGCTCGTTCACCGCGTCGATGCGCATGGCGAGATCCGCGTCGGGACGGCGGGCTCGGTCGTGAGCCGCTTCGAGCGCCTCGATACGGTCCTCCGCGCGTTCTATCGCGTTCGAGAACAGCGTCATCTCGGTCGCGAGACGCTCCATGCGCTCCCGGAATGCTGCTAGATCTACAGGGGATGCCGAGCGGAGGGCACCGTCGCGGAGAGGCACCACATCGAAAGAAACCGGCCCCGCGAGCGTGCGCGACTGTCCGTCGGAGATGCGCACGAGCGTAGCCGAGTAGGTCCCCGGCTCGACCTCGAACCCACTCACGCGGCTGTCCTCACCGGGCGTGATCGGCCCGAGGCCGTCACGTTCGAGGTCCCACGCGACGCGGTGGAGGCCCTTCGAGTTGCTCCCCTTGACGCGCGCGAGCACGTCGCCTTGGGCGCCGTGGATGTGAAGCTCGACACGGTCGGCGTCTTCGTTGCGCTCGGCATCCAGAGCGGCCCACCCGGGAAAGGGAACGTCCTCGGCCTCCTCGATTTCGCCCTCTGCCTCCTTGCGCTGGGCTTCGAGGCTCTGGAAGCCGTCACGGAGGTAGTACGTGAAGACCGCCCCGTACTCGGGGTTGGGCGCTCGGTACTCGTCGTTGCCGACCGACCCATTGGTAGCCCGACGATAATTGAAGCGCTTGGCATCGCGCAGGCCGAAGAGGTGCGCCTCGCTCGCCAGCACGTCGTCGGTCATCTCGCGAAGCGGGCTGTAGTCATCGAGGATGAGGAAGCCGCGCCCGAACGTCCCCGCCACGAGGTCGTTCTCACGGCGCTGGATGACGAGATCGCGAACGCCGATGGTCGGCATGTCGCCGCCGAGTTCGATCCACTGCTCGCCACGGTCCGGCGAGAAGTAGACGCCGAACTCGGTCGCCGCGAAGAGCAGGTTGGGCTGCTCATGGTCCTGAACGAGGCGCCACACGAGCGTGCGCTCCGGGATGCCCTCGGTCGCCATCTCCCACGTCCGGCCCCGGTCGGTGCTCTTGACGAGGTAGGGCGCGAAGTCGCCGTACTTGTGATTGTCGAGCGCGGCGTAGACCGTGTTGGCATCGTGCAGGTCCGCGTAGACGTGGTTCACGAAGGCACGCTCGGGCACGCCGTCGATGGAGCCCACCTCGACGGCCCGCCAGGAGCCACCGCCGTCCTCGGTGATCTGGAGCAAGCCGTCGTCCGTCCCGGCGTAGATCAGGTTGGCGTCCTGCGATGAGACATCAACCGACGTGATCGTGTTGTAGACTGACATCGCGTAGACGTCCCACGCGTTGTCGATCGACTGGACGCGGCCCATGATCGGCATCTCGAAGCGCTCTTCGTTGCGCGTCAGGTCGCCCGAGAGGGCCGTCCAACTATCGCCACGATTCGTCGACATCCAGACGCGCTGCGAGGCGAAGTAGAGCGTCGCCGGGTCGTGCGGGCTGACGAGGATCGGCGCGTCCCAGTTGTAGCGCTCCGGCCCGGCGCCGGGCTCCGGCTGAGGCACGATGTAGGTCGCCTCGCCGGTGATCTGGTCGATGCGATGGAGATTGCCCTGCTGCGACTGCGCGTAGGTGATATCCGGGTTGCCCGGCTCCGTCGCCGACTGGTGCCCGTCGCCGCCGAGCGTAATGAACCAATCGCCGTTGCCTGCCCCCTCGCGGGTGTCCGTGCGCGAGGGTCCGCCCTGCGAGTTGTTGTCCTGCGTGCCCCCGTAGATGTTGTAGAACGGCTCGGCGTCATCCACGGCGACCTTGTAGTACTGGATGACCGGCAGGTTGTCGATGTAGCGCCAACTCTCGCCGCCATCGACGGACTCGTAGAGGCCGCCATCCGTACCGGAGAGCAGGTAGTCGGGGTCGGTCGGGTGGAAGACGAGCGCGTGGTTGTCGACGTGCTTGCCCCGGGTGTTCTGGTAGAAGAACGTCGCGCCGTGGTCGTTCGACTGCTGCACGCGAACGTCCATCAGGTAGATGCGCCCTTCGTGGTGCGGCGAGGCGTAGAGCTCCTGGTAGTAGTGCGGGCCGGTCCCGCCCGCCACAGCATCAGACATCTTCTTCCAACTCGCGCCCCGGTCGGCGCTCATCCAGAGACCCCCCGTGCGCTGGTCGGTCTCGATGGCGGCGTAGACCACGTCCGGGTTCTGGGGCGAGATGGCGAGGCCGATCTTGCCCATGTTGCTCGACGGCAGGCCGCGCGTGAGTTCAGTCCAGGTCTGACCGCCATCGGTGCTCTTGTGGAGCCCCGTCCCGGGGCCGCCGCCCATGTAGGCCGCGACCGTTCGGTGCCGGTCCCAGGTGGCAGCGTACATCACGTCGGGATCGCGCGGATCCACGACGATGTCCGTCGCGCCCGTCCAGTCGCCTCCGCCGAGCGTTCGCGTCCAGGTCTCGCCGCCATCCTCGGTGCGGTAGAGGCCGCGTTCGCCGCCCGCGCTCCACAGCGGGCCCTGCGCCGCGACGAGCACCACGTCCGAGTCGTCCGGGTGGATCCAGATCGTTGAGAGGCGTTCGCTGTCCTTGAGGCCGCGATTCTCCCACGTCCGGCCGCCGTCCGTGGAGCGGTAGATGCCATCGCCGTAGGCCACGTGGCGCCCACCGACATTCTCGCCCGTCCCGACCCAAACCGTGTTGGGGTTCTGCGGGTCGATGGCGATGGAGCCAGTGGAGTACGAGGACTGGCCGTCGAAGAGAGAGGCCCAGGTGGTGCCGCTGTTCGTGGTTTTCCAGACACCGCCGCTGCCGACGGCGACGTACCACGTCTGCGGGTCGTCCGGGTGGATCGCGATGTCCGCGATGCGGCCGGACGTAAACGCAGGCCCGATCCCGCGCCACGAGAGGGCATTGTAGTTCAGATCCGCGACGGTAGCTGGATCCTCCTGCGCGCTAGAGGGGAGGGCCAGCAGGAGTGCAGCGAGAAAGGAGAACAGGAGGGAGCGCATGGGGGAGCGCATGGGGGAACGCCTGATGGAGAGGACGCAACATATCCACCCCACGGCCCTTCTGGCAGGAGTTCGTTGCCGCGTCCCATCCAGTTGCTGCCGGATCACAACTCCTGGGGTAGTCCTCTCCTCCCTCCCCCCGCCTCGGTGCCGAGGCGGGGCAGGCCACGGGGACGGAGCTCCGGACACTCGTGGAACACGCAGGGACCGTCTGGGCGTTCTGAGGGCACGATAGCGGGTGGGATCGTTTGGTGCTTGCCCTCCGCCCCACCCCGCGTCTTCCTGCTCCCTCTGACTCCAAGCCGATGAAGCTGCATCTACCGCTGATTCTCCTCTTCGTCTCGTTTCTCGCCGCCTGCACATCGGCCAACGTTCCCGATGAAGATGACCTCGCAATGACTGAGCCTGTGACAGAAGCCGGGGACAATCCGCTGCTCGCTACCTGGGACACGCCGTTCGGCACGCCTCCGCTGGATGCCATCGAGGAGTCTCACTTTCTGCCTGCCTACGAGGTTGCACTGGCCGCACACACGGCCGAGATCGAGGCCATCGCGTCCAACCCGGAGCCTCCGACGTTCGAGAACACGATGCTCGCGATGGAACAGTCGGGCAAAACGCTCGGGCGCATCTCGCGCGTCTTCTTCAACCTCACCAGTTCAGCCTCGAACGATGAGATCCGCGCGATCCAGCGCGAGATGAGCCCACGTCTGGCGGCGCATGGGGCCTCCATCACGCTCAACCCGGACCTCTTCGCCCGCATCGATGCGCTGTACCAGATGCGCGAGATGCTGGATCTGGAGCCCCAGCAAGAGCGCCTGCTCGTCACCACGCACGAGGACTTTATCCGCGCCGGTGCCCAGTTGGAGGGAGCTGACCGCGAGCGTTTCGCGGAGGTCCGCTCCTCGCTGGCCGGTCTCTACACCCGGTTCGCCCAGAACGAGCAGGCGGACCGCGAGGCCTGGACCATGGAATTGAGCGCCGAAGACATCGCGGAACTACCGGACTTCATCGTGTCGGCGGCGGCGGGTGCAGCGGCGGATCGTGGGATGGACGGTCACGTCATCACTCTGGCGCGATCCAGCGTGGAGCCGTTCCTCCAATCATCTCCGAACCGCGAGAAGCGCGAGATCGCGTGGCGGGCCTGGACCCAGCGCGGGTCCAACGCGAACGCGAACGACAACGAGGACACCATCCGCGAGATCCTGGCCCTCCGCCTGGAGATGGCGAATCTCCTCGGGTTCGAGACTTTCGCGCACTACCGCACCGCGGGCACGATGGCCGGAACGCCCGAGGCAGCCATGTCGCTCATGGAGCAGGTCTGGTGGCCCGCCCGCGACCGCGCCCTCGAAGAAGCCACCGACATCGAAGCACGCATCGCCGCAGCCGGGCTGGATCACGATCTAGAGCCGTGGGACTGGCGCTACTACACGCAGCAAGTTCGCGCCGAGCGCTACGACTTGGACGAGAGCGAGGTCAAGGCCTATCTCCAGCTCGACAACATGATCGACGCGATGTTTTACGTCGCGACGGAGCTCTTCGGCGTCACGTTCGAGGAGCGCACAGACATCGCGACGTACCACCCGGACGTGCGCGTCTGGGAGATGCGGGACGCAGAGGGCACCATCGCGGGCCTCTTCTACGGCGACTTCTTCGCGCGGCCCGGCAAGCGCGGCGGCGCCTGGATGTCCAGCTTCCGCGCGCAGAACGGCATGACGGGTGAGATCCCGCTCATCCTGAACAACTGCAACTACAACAAGCCCGCCGAGGGTGAGGCCGCGCTGCTCTCGTTCACAGACGCAACGACGCTCTTCCACGAGTTCGGCCACGGCCTCCACGGGCTCCTCTCCAACACCGAGTACCCCTCGCTGGCCGGTACTTCGGTGGACCGCGACTTTGTGGAGTTCCCGGCGCAGATCTACGAGCACTGGCTCTCGCAGCCCGAGGTCCTGGAGCGCTTCGCGCTGCACCACGAGACCGGCGAGCCGATGCCCGCGGCGCTCCTGGAGCGCGTGCTCAACGCGACGACGTTCAACCAGGGCTTCGCGACGGTCGAGTTCCTGAACTCGGGCTTCGTAGACCTCGCGTATCACCTCAACACCGACCCGGCCTCGCTGGAGATCGACGCGTTCGAGACCGAGGTGCTCTCCAGCCGCGAGAACCTGGAAGACATCCCGATGCGCCACCGCTCCACCCACTTCCTGCACACGTTCGCGGGAGAGGGCTACTCGTCCGGCTACTACAGCTACCTCTGGGCGGGCGTGCTGGACAACGACGGCTTCGCGGCCTTCGAGGAGGCGGGCGACATCTTCGACCCCGAACTGGCGCAGCGGCTCTACGAGAGGGTCTTCTCCGCTGGCGACACACAGCCCGCGATGGACGCCTACGTCGGCTTCCGGGGCCGCGAGCCAGACGTAGACGCGCTGCTGCGGAACCGTGGGTTCGCTGAGGCCGAGGACACAGGCACGCCCGGCATTGAGCCATAGCCGGTCCTCCCCACTCCCCCCGCCTCGGTGCCGAGGTGGGGCGGGTCAGGGTCACTCGGCGCCGTCTGCACGGTACCGGTCGAACCACGCGAGGATGTACGCCACCTTCGCGGCGAGCTGGCTCGGCCGGTTCGCGATGAAGTGCGACGCGCCGGGGATCTCGACGTAGGCCGTCTCCACCTCCCGCAGCCGGAGCGCGTGGTAGAGCTGGCGAGCCTCCGAGGGGGGCGTCCGCAGGTCGTTCATGCCCACCATCACCATCGTCGGCGTAGACACGTTACTGACGACGGAGATCGGCGATTCCTCCCAGTAGACCATCGGGTTCTCCCACGGCTGGCCGGGGTAGCGGGTGTCCGCGTAGGCGTAGTAGTTGTCCGCGACGAGGGTCTTCGAGATCCAGTTCATGACCGGCTTGACGACGGCCGCTGCCTGGAAACGATCTGTGTTGCCGACGATCCACGCCGTCATCGTGCCGCCCGCGCTGCCGCCGGTCACGTAGAGCGAATCCGGGTGTACGCCGCCACTCGCGATCACGGCGTCCACGCCGGTCATGATGTCGCCGTAGTCGCCGCCGGGGAAATCGTGGTAGAGGAGGTCCGCGAAGGCCTCGCCGTAGCCGGTGCTGCCGCGCGGGTTGGGATAGAACACCGCGTAGCCATCCGCCGCGAAGAGTTGGACCTCGGGCGAGAACTGCGGCCCGTACGCGGTGATCGGCCCGCCGTGAATCTCGACCAGCATCGGGTATCGGCGGCCCGGCTCCGCGTTCGGGGGACGGACGATCCAGCCTTGAATTTCCAGGCCGTCCTCGGACTGCCACGTGATCTCCTCCACCTCGCCGAGGGTACGGTACGGGAGGAGGTCGCCGTTGAGGTCGGTCAGCACGCGCGTCTCGCCGTCTTCCACGATGGCCACATCGGAGGGTCGCATCGCCGTCCCGTGCGTGAACGCGACCACGCCTTCACGTGAGACGGAGTACGCTCCGCTCGTGTACGGTCGCCCGATGGAGGTGCCGCCGAGAGCGTCGGTGATTTCGCGCACCTCGCCGTTGAGCGAGACGCGCATCAACTTGGTCATTCCGCGCTCCAGCGTCGTCGCGTAGAGGCCGTCCTCGTGCCAGGTGAGGTTCGAAAAGCTCCGGTCGAGATCGGCGGTGATCGCGCGAGGCCTGTTGCCGGAGAGATCGCGAACGTGGACGAGCGTGTTCTGGAAAGTTCGGACCCGGTCGTCGTAGCCGAGGTACGCCACCTGCTCGCCGTCGGGCGAGATAGCGGGGTTGCGGTCCGGCCCGTCTCGGTCCGTGAGCGCCACGACGGTCGTGTCCGTCAGTCCGACCCGGTAGAGCTCCAGAGCGCGAAACGCGGTCTGCCAGTCGTCGCGGCGGTTGCCTGAGAAGACGAGGCCACTGCCATCGGGAAGCCACGCGAGGTCGGTGCCGTACGGGTAGTCGCCGCGCGTGAGCTGGCGGGGCGTGCCGCCATCGGCCGGGACCACGAACACGTGCCGGAAGCCCGGCTCGATGTTACCGGAGCCGTCCTGCTCGTGGTTGAGACGGTTCACGATGCGGGGCTTCTCGGCCCACTCCGCGCCCCTGGGCGGCGAGGGCATGTCGACATCGAACGTCGGGTCCTTCTCGGGAACGAGCACCGAGAACGCCAGCATCGATCCGTCTGGCGACCACGTGAGCCCGGCGGGCGAGCGGTCCAGTTGCGTCAGGCGCGCCGTCTGGCCGGTGTCCTGCCAGCGCACGAACAGTTCAGCGCCCTCGTCCGTGGAGGCAACGAACGCGATCCGGTCCCCGCTCGGCGACCACCTGGGCGACGACTCGCCCGTCTCGCCCTGCGTCAGCTTGCGGTGCCCCTCGCCGTCCGTCCCGACGATCCAGAGCGAGCGGCGGCGGCGGTCTTTCATCCGGTCCATCCCGGCGCGGACGTAGACGACGTGCTCACCGTCCGGGCTGATCTGGGGGTCCTCGGCCCACTCCAGTTCGAACACGTCCGCCAGCGTGAACGGGGTTTGCGCCGATGCCGATGGGGCGGCGAGCGCGACGAGGAGAGCGAGGACAGACGGGAGAAAGCGGGCAGGCATCGCGATTCAAAGGGGGTTGTCAGGAAGCTAGCCCCGCCCCCTCCCGCCTCGGCACCGAGGTGGGCCTACTCGGCTGGGCGAGCGCATGCGAAGACGGCCGGACTCTGAGGTCGTTCGGTCACTGAGCGTGCGACCGCCCGACACGGCCGCCCCCGCGTGTCCTCCCGAGCGGACCCCGCGCAGCGGAAGACGCTGGGGGATCCGGTCACGAGGCGCCGCGAGGCCTGGGCCGGGCATCGAGGCCGGTTGCAGCCAGATTCCTCGACTCGCTGGCGCTCGCTCGGAAGGACACGGTCGGACCGGTTGCGGAAGGCTGGAGTGTATCGGCTCGCCCCCTCCCGCCTCGGCGCCGAGGCGGACCTACTCGGTCTCACCTGCGAGGAACCGCTTCGCACGCTCCACCAGCACCGGACTGCCGATGTAGACCGGCACCCGCTGGTGCAGTTTTTCCGGCTCCACGTCCAAAATCGCGCCGTTGCCGGTAGATGCGATGCCGCCCGCCTGCTCCACGATGAACGCCATCGGGTTGGCCTCGTACATCAGGCGCAGCTTGCCGTTCGGGTTTCGCGCGTTGGCGGGATAGATATAAATGCCGCCCTTCATCAGGTTGCGGTGGAAGTCCGCTACGAAGGAGCCGATGTAACGCGTCGTGAACGGGCGGTTGTCCTCAGGGACGTCCTCCTGCATCCACTTGATGAACTCTTTCAGGCCGCGCTCCCAGGAGTTGTAGTTGCCCTCGTTGATGGAGTACATCCGGCCCGTCTCCGGCGTGCGGATGTTGGGATGCGAGAGCAGGAACTCCCCGATGCCCGGGTCCAGCGTGAAGCCGTTGACGCCGTTGCCCGTCGTGTAGACGAGAATGGTGGAGGAGCCGTAGACGACATACCCGGCGGCGACCTGCTTGCGGCCAGCCTGGAGCGCGTCCTCCACCGTCACGCGTCCCACATGGTCCTCCGGCACTTTGTAGATGCTGAAGATGGTGCCGATGGAGACGTTAACCTCGATGTTGCTGGAGCCGTCCAGGGGATCGAAGAGGACGATGTACTTGCCCTGGCAGTCCTCGAACTGGAGGGGGATGGCCTCGGCATGTTCCTCGGATCCGATGAGGCAGACCTCCCCGCCTCGGCGCAGCGCGCGGACGAACTCCTCGTGCGCGATGACATCGAGCTTTTTTTGCTCCTCGTCCTGCACGTTGGTGACGCCGGTCTCGCCGTAGATGTCCACGAGGCCCGCCTTCCGCACGTCGCGCTCCACGATCTTGGCGGCCAGCGCGATGTCTCGGAGGAGGCGCGAGAACTGGCCCGTGGAGCCCGGCGCGTCCTCCTCGCACTCGATGATGTATTGCTCCAGCGTGATGAGGGCGGCGCTGGATTGGAGGAAGTCGCTCTGAGGCGCGAGGGTGTCCGTCTGCATGAGGTCAGGGGTCCGTGCGGCGAAGGTACGGAGGGTTCGGAAGCGCTTCCGATAGCACCGCAAGACAATCGGCCGTTCTCGCGCCGACTTCAGCGCCACTCCCCCACTCCTCCATCAGGCGGTGGAGGTCCTCGGCTTCGTCCACGTCGTAGTGGCCGGGGAGGACGACGGGCGAGAGACGCGCAAGCTGGGCTTCGTGGAGGGTATCGCGAAAGACGCTCTCGTGGCTGAAGGGCATCTCGAAGAGGCCCGGCGCGAGGTCGTTGAGCCCCAGGAAGACGTAGCCGCCGTCGTCGGAGGGTGAGACGACGCAGGTCATGGGCTCGCGGAGTTGGCGGAAGGCCTCACCGAGGAGCGCGTGCGGGAGCGTCGGGTGGTCCGTGCCCACCACCACCACGCGCTCGTATCCGTCGGCGAAGGCCTGCGCGAAGGCGCTGCCCATGCGGGCCCCGAGCCCCTCCCCCTCCTGCCGCCTGACCTCGATGCTCTCGGGCGCGAGACCGGCGGGCGGGTCCATGTCCAGATAGAGCCGCACGTCCACGGGCTCGCCGAGGCCGAGGGGGTCCGCCTCGGGAGCCTCGTGGGAGAGGCGGACCTGCGCAGCGTAGACGTCTAGCGCGTCGCGGAGAAACGCGTCGTACAGGCGCGCGGCCCATCCTGGGGAGAGCGGCGGCGTGAGGCGTGTTTTGACGTAGCCCGGGCGCGGGACCTTCGCGAAAACGAGCAGCAGTGCGGGACCCGAGATCATGCGCTGGACCCGAGATCGGAGAAGGAAACGGTGAAGCCGTCCTCGGACGGAAGCGGTGCGGCATGAACCCGAAAGGTGGTTTCGAAGCCGTCGTAGGCGTAGGGCATCGAGGTCTGGTAGGGCTCGCCTGTCTCCACCACCTCCACATAAGCGTCGAAGAAGCCGGAGTCGCGGTTGCCGGGGAAGACCTCCAGCAGGCGCTGTCCGACCAACTCTCCGGCGTCTTTGCCCACGATCTCGCCCGCCCTCGGGTTGACGAGGAACCACTCGAAGTCCTGGATCGCGCCGTCGCCATCGCGGACTGCTCGAAACGCCATCACTCCATCCGGGCTGGCGGCGAGGACCGAGGCGAGCATCTGGCCGTATCGCTTGGCGCGGCGCATCTCGTTACGGAGCGGTGTGACCTCTTGGAAGACGACCATGGCCGCGTCGGGCTCTCCGTCGAGGGTTTCATCCACCGGGGCCGCGCTGACGTTGAACCAGAGCATGCCGCCGCCGCTGGGGAGACCCTGCAGCACGTTGCGAACGGGATGGGCCTCGCGCAAGGCGCGCGTCTCGGGCTGCTCCTCGAACGGCACCCCCTTGACGGTCACGCGAGCGGCTGGCAACGCGAGGCCATCGTCGATACCGAGCACGTCGCGGGCGGCCTCGTTGCATTCGCGGACGGTACCGTCCGGCCCGACAATCGCGATGGCGGCATCTACGGTCTCAAAGATGGCGCGGTACCAGGTGACAGCGCGAACATGCTCCGCCTCAGCGCGATCCACAGCTAGCTGTCGCCCGATGGCTGTCGCCATGACCTCGATTAGGTCGTGCTCCGCGGAGGTGAATCCCTCGCGCCGCGGCTCAGGCGACACGAAGCTGACGGTCCCGAACCACTCACCATCGACGTGGATCGGGGTGCCGATGTAGGCGCGAAGGCCCCGATCCACGCAGGCGGGATGCTCGGGCGCCTCAGCCTGTGCATCTGCGTACGTCACGGTTCCGCCGGTCTCCACGACGTGGTCGCAAAACGCCTCGCGAAGCGGGATCGTGAGCCCAGCTGCGATCTCGGGGTCCGGCGAAACTACGGCCTTCAGACGGTACAGGCGTTCCCCATCTTCCGCTTCTGGGGTCTCTGCGAGGAGGCCGAGCGGCAAGTCGAACATCTCGCATCCGGCTCTCAGGAACGCCTCGTATCGGGCGGAGGGCGAGTCGTGTTCAGCGGTCGTGATGCGGTGGAGGATGCGGAGGTCGTCCGCGAAGGCCTCCAACGCGGCGGTGCGTTGGGTCGCTTCGCGCTCTAGACGGAGGTTGGCGCGGAGCACGTCGTTTTGGAAGGCGCGGCGCTCCTCGTCCTCGCGGCAGACCGACAGCACGCAGAGCTGGTCCTCGTATTCGATCAGGCGAGCGGCGGTCTCGACAGAGAGTGTGCTTCCGTCCTTGCGCACATGGACGCTCTGAAACGTCGCCTCGTGGGTGTCCCAGAGGAGGTGGAGAGCGTCTTCGACGTTGACTGATTTCTCGAAGACGAGATCCTCCACTGTCATCGCCCGGAGGTCCTCTTCGGAATAGCCGTACCCGTCCAGCGCGGCTCGGTTGAAGGCGACGAACGGAAGCGGGCCGTCGGCGGTCAGCGGGTAGATGAAGACCGCCTCGCGCATCGCGTCGAGGACGGTGGAGACGAGCGCCATGACGTATGGAGAGAGGCCGTGAAGGATCGCACAGCCACACGAACGGGGCACCTCCGCACGTGTTTTTCTCTCAGGACTCGACCCTTCTGGCTTCCAATGCCTATCCGATCACGGGGGACCGTGTCATTCGCAGCCACGCTCCCAGGGACAGAGACTGTCCGCCTGCTACGTGAAGACCAGCCTCCTAGCGCCTCACGGCCACTCGACCTCGGGTCGGGACCGTCCCTAGTCTGAATGCGCGGGCCCGGACGCATCCGGGGGGTTCTCGCGCAGCCAGGCAGGGCAGTGCGGCAGGTCCCCCGGCCGGGGCTGACTCTGCTCCTGCGTCAGAACAATGACAAACCCCTGTGGCCCCTGATACCCGACGAACGGGAGCCGCCAGTCCGCGTGCAACGCCTCCATCTCCGTCCCGATGTCCTCGTTTGTCAGGTTGGGAGCATAGACCATGACGTGAGGGGGGAACCAACCGAGAGAGTCCGTCTGCGTGTTGAACGGGCGGTTGTAGTTCGAGAGCATGTAGGCGAGCCCGGGTTTCGGGCTCCGGAAGGTTCCGTCCTCGAACCCTTCACGAACGGCCGTCCACGTCTCCGACATCGGCACCCCGCGAGCGAGTCGCTCCCCCACAAACTCGATTTTGGGAATGATGGTGGCGGTCCCCTCAGCATCGAAGCACGTGGGCTTGATGTTGCGAGGGCTGTCGCGGTTCACGATGCAGGTGTAAGGGTTCATCGCCTCGCGATGCAGGGTGTAGCCTTCTGAAGTGTACACGAACACCCCGGCCCCTTCCCTGAGGTGAGGCGGGGCTGCACTGAGGGCGAGATCGACCTCGCAGGCCGTAGGCAATACACGCGGCACCGGAGCCTGCGCAGCAGGTGGGACCGCGAGGACACCGAGACAAATGGTCGCCACAGCCAGGTGACGGGAGACGGTCGGGTTCATCAGGAAAGGAAGGCCGTATGGGATGTGTGGTTTCAGCCTTCAAGCTCTTCCGCGAGACGCAGCGCACCAAGAACCACTTTCGCAGTCTCTCTGGGACCACTCTGACCTTCCGCTCCACAGGTCCAGACAGAGGGATGACTCGGGTCTCACGACCAACTCCGCGCGGTAAGGAGAGTGCGGCCGAGCGGTAGAAGGGAAGCGCCGTCCTGGCGAGCCGTCACGAGTGCCCGGTCGAGGAGAGCGAGACGTTCCCACCACGCCGAGTCGCCGTCCATCGCGTTGTGCCACAGCACGACCGCCACCCCACGCGCCGAACGAGCGGCCTCGAACACGGCCTCCAGCGCGCTGGCTACCTCCTCGTCGGTGAGCCGCTGGTACACGAACAGCGTCGTGTCCATCACGGCCAGCGGGAGTTCCCACAGACCGGACGTGGCGTTCACGCGGCGGTCCCAGAGACGAAACGGGTGCGCCGTACCACGCCGAAACCCGGGCGCCTCCGCCCAACCGAGAGTGGAATCCGCCTCGAACCCGGCCTCGGCGTAGAGGAACGGCGTGACGGCTGGGTCCCACCGCAGGAAGTGAGAGCGGACGAGGCTCTGTCGCGTACCCGTCACCCGCGCGAGTCGGTCCGCCTCGGCACCGAGGCGGGCACGGTCGGTGGCGGCTTGGACACTGGGGTGCAGGCCGATCTCGTGGCCTCGCGAGAGGAGATCGCGATACCAGGCGCGCTCTCGCTCCGGGCGAGCGCGTACGTCCTCGGGGCCGCTCGTGCCTGCCTTCGCGAAGAAGGTCGCCGTGGCGCCGTGACGCTCCGCGAGGTCTGCGAGGGCGCGCGCGCTGCGCTGGCGGTCGTCGGTACCGAAGGCGCGGCGGAGACCTCGTGCAGGCTGACCACGAAGCGTGTCGCCGACGAGGGCACGAAGGCGCGGTGTGTGGAGGGCGTCCAGGTCGTGCGTGAGGGCGACGGCCCAGTCCCGGCCCTCCCACGTCGTCTCGCGAACCTCGTGGCCGTGCCCACGGAGCGTTTGCGCGAGGTCCCGCCGGATGTCGTCCACAGGCGTCGCGAGCGGGTTCTGCTCGGGCATCGAGGCTAGGCGGACCCGGCCCCACCGGTCGCGTTCGGTGACGGCCTCTTCCCTCGCGCCAGAGAGCCAGCCGAAGACCGCCTTCAGGTCCTCCCGCCGAAGACGCACCGCGGGCGTCTCGCGCTCTCCGACGTAGAGGTCGCCCTCGCGCAGGCTGTCCCGCTGGGTCATCTCGACGGACAGTCCGAGAGGGCGCAGCAGTTCGTCCACCGCGTAGCGCAGGTGCACCCGGTCCGCCTCGGGGACGTCGAGAGCGAGGCGAAGGGTGTGAGGCACGGCGGAAACGATTGGGGCGCCCGATGGTAGGGGCTCCCCCGCCCTTCGTGCCAGCGTGACCCCTCGCTTCAAGCTCTTCAACGACCCCGTTCACGGCTTCGTGAGCGTCCCGAAGGGGCTCGTCCTGGAGCTCGTAGAGACGCCCGAGTTCCAACGCCTGCGGCGGATCCGTCAGCTCGGCCTCGGCTTCCTCGTCTTCCCGGGGGCGGTCCACACGCGGTTCGAGCACGGCCTCGGGGCGATGGCGCTCATGCAGGAGGTCCTGAGCACCCTCCAGTACAAGGGCACCGTGATGACGACGGATGAGTCCGAGGCGGCGCTCGTCGCGGCGCTCTTGCACGATGTCGGGCACGGGCCGTTTTCGCACACGCTGGAGCGCGAGTTGATCCCGCCCGGCGCCGACGGCCGACCGTTCCACCACGAGGTGATGAGCCGCGCCATCCTCGCCCGGCTGGACGCCCGCTTCAGCGGTGCTCTCGCACTGGCCGGCGAGATCTTCGACGACGCCTACGACCGGCCCTTCTTCCACGACCTTCTCGCGAGCCAGCTCGATATCGACCGTCTCGATTATCTCCGGCGCGACTCGTTCTACACCGGCGTGGCCGAGGGCGTCGTGGGCGTGGAGCGGATTCTCAAGACGATGCGGGTCCACGGGATGGGAGGGGACGCGCGGATCGTGATCGAGGCAAAAGGCGGGTACGCGGTCGAGAACGCGCTGCTCTCGCGGCGGCTGATGTACTGGCAGGTCTACCTCCACAAAACCGTCCTCGCGGCGGATCAGGTGCTGCGTGGCGCCTTCGCGCGAGCCCGCGAGCGGTGGGACTCCGGCGACCCCGCGCTCGCGGCCACCTCGCCGTCCCTCGCGCCGTTCCTCAGCGGACGCATCACCGCTGACGCCTTCCGCGATCTCGAGGCCATCCCGGACGCCATCCTCGACGCCTTCTGCGACCTCGACGACACCGACGTGCTCGCCTCGCTGAAGCAGTGGCGCCGGTCGGACGACCCGATCCTCGCCGACCTCTCGCGGCGCTTCCTGGACCGCGACCTCTTCCGCACCACCTTCCTTCCTGCTCCAGCCGACACCGAGCAGCGCACCGAGTGGCATGAGGCCACCGCCGAGTGGCTCGTCGCGGAAGGACTGGCGACAGCCGCGACCGCCCGCGAGGACGCCCGCTACTACCTCTCCGCCCTCTTCTCGCGCCACGATGCGTACCAGACCGAGCGCGACTCCATCTGCATCCTGGAGCGCGATGGCACGGTCCGCGAACTCTCCGTCGCCTCGGATTCCGGCGCCGTGGACGCCCTCGCGACACCCGTCGTGAAGCCGTACGTGGTCGCCCCGAAGACGCTCCATCTCGGAACCGTCCCGGCATGACGCTCTACAGCCTTCGCGACGACCACGCGCTCCACGCCTCGCGCGGCCACCCGGAGCGGCCCGCCCGGCTCCACGCCGTCCGCGACCTTCTTCGCCGCGACGGGGCCCTCCGCGACCTCGTCCACGTCTCTGCCGAGGCGGCCAGTCTCGACACCCTCGCGCTCGTTCACGACCCGGCGTACCTCGACGCTCTGGACACCTTCTGCGAGACTGGCGGCGGGATGCTGGACGTGGACACCTACGCTACACCGGACTCCTGGCGCATCGCGCGAGAAGCCTGCGGAGATCTGCTCGGCATCGTGGACCGCGTCTGCTCCGGCGAGGCAACGAACGGGTTTGCGCTCGGGCGTCCACCCGGGCACCACGCACGCCCAGCCCAGGCGATGGGCTTCTGCCTCCTCGCGAACGTCGCCATCGCTGCTCGGCACGCCCAGCGAGTGCACGGCCTGGACCGCGTGCTGGTTCTGGACTTCGACGTGCACCACGGCAACGGTACGCAGGAGTCGCTCTACGAGGACCCGAGCGTGCTCGTCGTTTCCTCGCATCAGGCCGATATCTACCCCGGGTCCGGCCGCCTCGGGGAGACCGGCGACGAGGCGGGCGAAGGCGCGACCGTCAACCTGCCCGTCCCTGGCGGGACAGGCGACGCCGGGATGCGGTCGCTGTATCGCGAGATCGTCGCGCCGCTAGCCGACCGGTTTCGGCCCGAGTTGGTCCTCGTGAGCGCGGGCTACGACGCGCACCGGCTGGACCCGTTGGGAGGGCTCGCGCTCTCGGTCTCCGGTCTCACGGATCTCGTCCGCCTCGCGATGGAGATCGCCGACCGTCACGCGGACGGCCGGATCGTGCTCTCGCTGGAGGGCGGCTACGACACGGACATGCTGGCGCACGGCGTCGCGTCGTCACTCCGCGCACTGCGCAACCCGACGGCGGAGGCGCTCGACCCCTTCGGACCGAGCCGTCACACGGGGCCGGATCTGTTAGACCTCGCAGAGGCTCTCCGTCAGCAGCACGGCCTCTGAGCCGAGCTACAGGGACCCACGCAGCTTCTCCGCTTTCATCACCCGCGCGATGGCGAGCGCGAACGCTGCGTCGCGCATGGACGCGTCGTCGTGGCGCTTCATCTCCGCGACCACGTCGTCGTACGCGGTGAGGATGATGTCCTCCAGGCGCTCGTTGACTAGGGCTTCCTTCCAGCGGTACTGCGAGAAGTTCTGACTCCACTCGAAGTAGCTCACGATGACGCCGCCTGCGTTCGCGAGGATGTCCGGGATGACGAGGACGCCGTTCTCACGGAGATACTGATCGGCCTCGGGCGTGACAGGGAGGTTGGCGCCCTCGACGATCAGCTTGGCCTTGACCGAGGCCATGTTCTCGTCGTGGATGGCGCTCTCCATCGCGGCGGGCACCAACACGTCACAGTCGAGCCCCATGAAGTCCTGGTGGGCGACGAAGCGGACGCCACCGCTCGCGTAGCCCTCCAACGTGCCGTCTCCGCCCTCGCGATTCTTGTAGCGTACCACGTCATCGAGGTCGAGACCCTCGGGGTTGTGGTAGCCGCCGGAGATGTCGCTGACGGCGACGATGGTCGCGCCCGCCTCGGCGAAGAGCAACGCCGCGTTCATGCCCACGTTGCCGAAGCCCTGCACGACGATCCGGAGGTCCTTCGGCTCCATGCCGAGGTGGTCTCGGGCACCCGCGAGGCCGGTCAGCATGACGCCTCGTCCCGTCGCCTGCTCGCGCCCCGGACTGCCGCCCAACTCCAGCGGCTTGCCCGTCACGATGGCCGGGTTGTACCCATGCTGACGACCGTACTGATCCACGATCCAGGCCATCGTCTGGACGTTGGTGCCCATGTCCGGCGCGGGCACATCGCGGTTGGGGCCGAGGAGGAGGTGGATGCGCGAGACGTAGCGGCGCGTGACGTGCTCCAGTTCGTGCGTGGTCAGCGAGCGCGGGTCGCAGTTGACACCGCCCTTGCCGCCGCCGAATGGGATGTTGACGAGGGCTGTCTTGTAGGTCATTGTCTCGGCGAGCGCCTTGACCTCCTGCTCATCCGCGAGAGGCGAGAAGCGGATGCCTCCCTTGAAGGGACCTCGCGCGCCGTTGTGCTGGATGCGGTAGCCCTGAAACAGTGTCATCGTGCCGTCCTCGCGGTGGAGGGGCACCTCCACCTTCATCTCACGGAACGGGGTACGAATGAGCGTCCGCCACTGGTCGTCGAGGCCGATGAGGTCCGCCGCTCGGTTGAAGTTGCCCGTGGCGATCTCGTAAGCTCCCACCTTCGGGGCTTTCGTGAGGGCGGGGGACGAGACGGGGATGGGCGTGACGCTCATGGGGTGCGTTCTGGAGGGAGACGGCGAAGTTCGGTAGCGCTTCCAGAAAGGGCAACCGGGATTTCTGGAGGCATGGAAGCAAACCGGCCTCCGTCCCTGCGACCCCTGCCCGCCTCGGCATCGAGGTGGAGCGAGCGAGCGGGCATCACCGCTGGGCGGGACTCGTCCCTATTCCCCGTTGTCCAGTCCCCGCCACCCGTAGCTTCCTCCATGCCCGGTCGCCCCCTCCTCTCCGAGCGCCACGTCCGCGACGCCCTCGACGCGGGCCTCACCCGCCTCGGTGTCCCCGAGGGCGCCCTCGTGACGGCACTCGCCCGCGACCTCGCGAAGGAAAAGGGCATCGCGCTCGTTCCCGCTGCCAGCCTCTCTCCGGCCGCTCCCGAGGCGGACCGACCCGCCGCGCCTCCCCACACGCTCGCGCTCGGCTGTGACCACGCCGGATTCTCCTTCAAGGAAGCGCTGACCGCCCACGCCGAGACCCTCGGATGGACCGTTCGCGATGTCGGGACCCACTCCACCGAGAGCGTGGACTACCCGGACTTCGCCTTCGCCGTCGCGCGGCTGGTGCAGACCGGCGAGGTCTCACGAGGGCTCATGATCGACGGCGTCGGAGTGGGCAGCGCGATGGTGGCGAACAAGGTGCCCGGCGTGCGTGCGGCGCTCTGCCCGGACGTGTTCTCCGCTTTCAATGCGCGTGCTCACAACGACGCCAACGTGCTCACACTCGGCTCCCGAACCATGGGCATCGAGTCCGCCAAGCGCGTTCTCGCGGAGTTCCTGGGCGTGGACTTCGAGGGCGGTCGCCATGAGCGTCGCGTGGACAAGATCCGCGATGTGGAGGCCCGCTTCCTCCCCGGTGACGACTGCGACTCGTGAGACCCGACTCGATCCCCATCCGTCCCCTCGCATCGCACGCGACACTCTCCTCCTCCGATGCTCACCAGCTCTTCGGGACGGAGTCATTGAAAGGCCGCGAGCAGGTCCAGGTCCTCCGCCTCGGTACCGAGGTGGGCCGGGTCGCGGTTCGTGTCGGGGAGGAGACGCACGTGGTAGCAGACTCACTGCTTGCAATAACGGGTCATGTGCGGCTGTCAGGGCCGCTCAGCGCTGTCTCCGCGCCCGTCTCGCGCGTCCGCTCCCGGCTCCTCGCGCCCTCCGCGCTCCGCCGCGCCTGGGGGCTGGCCGACTCTGCGTCGGTCGTCTTCGGACCCGTCGCGGTGGCAGTGCCCGTAGTTGAGGGCGACCTCGCGCTGGAGATCGACCGCGCGCTCTGGCTCGGCGCGGGTCAGCCCGAGACGGCCCGATGGGTCGCGGGCCTCGCACTTCCGCCCCCCCAGCGCGACGAGGCCGACGACAGACCGCGCGAGATCCTCCGCCGCGTCATCACGGAGACGGACGTACGCCAGGCAATCCTCCACCGGACCCAGCTTCGGCTCAGGCCTGGACAGATCGTCACGCCCGCGGCCCAGTCGCTCGCGCGCGAGCACGGTGTCTTCGCGCTGTGAGGCGAGGCGGCTCACCCGTGCTCCGACGTGCGGGTCGCCTCCCCCTATCTTCGCAGAGCCTCTCCCCCTCTCCCATGCTCAGAACCCTGGTCGCCGTCGCGCTGGCGGTCGGTCTACTCGCTGCCGACGTCTCGGCTCAGGTCCTCCGAGGAGGCACCGCAGGCGACACCCCCCGACGGCCCATTTCGACGGCTCACGCCATCACCAATGCCCGCGTCATCGTCGCGCCGGGGCGCATTCTGGACCGCGCGACGGTCGTCGTCCGCGACGGCCGGATCGTCGCCGTCGGCGAAGACGCCGAGGTACCCTTTGACGCCACCCTCATCGAGGGCGACTCGATGTGGGTCTACGCTGGCTTCCTGGACCTCTACAGCCACGCAGGGGTCGCGGACGCGGAGGACGTGGACTACGACGGTGAGCCTGGCGACCCACCGCGAGAGCGGGCGGGCATCGTACCGGACCAGGACGTGCGGACGATGTACAACCCGGGGGACAACGCCGTAAAGGCGCTCCGTGAGGCGGGCTTCACCGCCGCGCACGTCACGCCCAAGGAAGGTCTGTTCTCCGGCATGGGCGCCGTCGCGCTGCTCCGTGAGCCCGGGCGCGCGGAGTATCTCCAGAGCATCTTCCTGCCTCGCACGGAGACCGCCATCGCACAGATCGACGGGGCGGGCGGCGTCTATCCCAACACCCCGATGGGCGTGCTCAGCGTGATGCGCGAGACGATAGAAAACGTGCGTCGCGAGCAGGCGTCTCGCGAGGCCTTCGACGGCGACGCGAACCGCGCGCTACGGCCGAGCTATGACCCCGTCATGGACGCCCTCCAGCCCGTTCTCAGCGGCGACCGGCCGCTCGTCTTCTACGTGGATGGCTGGCTGGACGCGCATCGCGCCCTTCGCGCCACGGAAGAGATGCGCATCCCGACGACCCTCCTCGCGGGTGTACCGGATGTAGCGCCCGTCCTCGACAAGCTTCTCCAGCGCGGCGTTCCCTTCATCGCACCGCTCGCACTGCCCGACACCGTCGCGAGCGACAGCCTCTCGCGCATGACGCCGCTCCCGGCGCCCACGGTTGCGTCGCCCGGCGGCATTTCATTCGTGGGCGCACGGCGGACCGCATCGTACCGCGACGTAGACACTGAAGAGGCCGCCCTGACCGCACAGCGGATCGCGAGCGTGCAGCGTGCCGAGGCCAGCCCCGCCCGCCTCGCGGAGGCCGAGGTCCCGTTCGCGTTTGGCTCCTTCGGCGAGAAGGGCGGCGAGCTTCGTGACAACCTTCGCCGCATGGTCGAGGCGGGACTGTCGCGCGAGGACGCCCTGGCCGCGCTCACCACCGAGGCGGCCGGACTCGTCGGCCTCGGTGGCGCGATGGGCACCGTCGAGAGCGGCAAGCTGGCGAACCTCGTCGTCACCACGGGCGACTACTTCGCGGACACGACGCAAGTGCGCTTCGTGTTCGTGGAGGGCGTTCGTCACGAGATCGAAGCCGCGAAGACGCGCGCGACCGGAGATCCAGACGCCGAGGTGACAGCAGTTGGCACGTGGACCTACTCGGTCGAGACGCCCGGCGGCGCTCAGACGGGCACCATGACCATCGAGGGCACGCCCGGCGACCTCTCAGGCGAGATCACTGGCCAGGACGGAGACGCGACCGCGTTCGACTCCATCTCGCTCGAAGGCGACCTCCTTTCCATCACGTTCAGCAACGAGGGTCTCGCCATCACCCTGACCGGCACCATCGTGGACGACGAGTTCGAGGGCACGGCCGATGTCGGCTCCTTCGGCTCGTTCCCCTTCACCGCCACCCGCCAACCCGACTGATGCGCTCGCCTGACCCGGCCCGCCTCGGTACCGAGGTGGGACGACTCACCGCTCCCATGCGACTCCTGCTCGCCGCGTTGGCCCTGCTGCTCGCCAGCCCGGCACTCGCACAGACCCCCGCCGACCTCCCTTCCTGGGACGCGCGCGGCGACGTGCTCATCCGCAACGCGACGGTCCACACCGTCACCAACGGCACGCTCGGCAACACCGACGTGCTCGTGCGAGACGGACGAATCGACGACATCGGCCAGAATCTCCGCGCTCCGCGTGGAATCGAGGTGGTGGACGCGACGGGAATGCACCTCACGCCCGGCATGATCGACGCGCACAGCCACATCGCGCTGTCGTCGGTCAACGAGGCCTCCAACCCCATCGTCGCGGAAGTCCAGATGCGCGACGCCGTCAACCCGTCAGATATCGGGATCTACCGCGCGCTTGCGGGCGGCACGACGAGCATCCACGTGATGCACGGCTCGGCCAACCCCATCGGCGGCGAGAACGAGACGCTCAAACTCCGCTGGGGGACGCTGGACCCGGATGGGCTCCTCTTCGAGGGCGCTCCCCGCACCATCAAGTTTGCCCTCGGCGAGAATCCGACGCGCGTCCACGGCCAGGGCCGGGGCATCCGCCCTCGCTCGCGGATGGGCATCGAGCAGGTCTTCCGCGAGGCGTTCACCGAGGCGCAGATGTACCGGGCAGAACAGGAGACCGCCGAGCGCGAGGGGCGTCCGCTCCCGCCCATCAACCGGCGGATGGAAACCCTCGCCGACATCTTGAGCGGCGAGGTCCTCGTGCACGCCCACTCGTACCGCTCAGACGAGATCCTGATGCTTCTCGACGTGCTGCAAGACTTTGGTGTCAGCCGGATGACCTTCCAGCACGCCAATGAGGCGTACAAGGTGGCCCCGGAGTTGGCCGCTGCGGGCGCGTACGCGAGCGTCTTCTCCGACTGGTGGAGCTACAAGTTCGAGGTCTACTACTCGTCCGCCTACAACGCGGCCGTGCTCGCGCGCAACGGCGTCCGCACGAGTGTCAATAGCGACGATGCGGGCATGATCCGACACCTCTACCACGAGGCAGCGAAGAGCCAGCGCTACGGCTCGCTGACGGACGACGAAGCCCTCGCTCTCGTCACCATCAACCCCGCGTATCAGCTCGGGATCGAGGACCGCGTCGGTTCCATCGAAGAAGGCAAGGACGCGGACCTCGCGCTCTTCACGGCCCACCCGCTCTCCATCTACACGACGGTCGCGAAGACCTACGTGGACGGCATCGCGCGATTCGACGCTGAGCGCGACGGCGACGATCAGCGCCTCTACGTGGATCCCGACTCGGAGATCCTCGACTCGTTCGCCAACGGCGCGACGCTCCTCGTCCGCCACGCGGACGGCTGCATGGTCCTCCGATGATGCGGCTCGTCCCCACCCCGCCCGCCTCGGTACCGCGGCGGGCCCCCTCGACCCGGCGCCTCGTCTCCCCGCTGCCCCTCATGCTTCGCCCCTTCCTTCTCCTCGCTCTCGCGCTCCTGACGGGCGTCGCCAGTGCGCAGGACCCGGCCTACCGATACGAGACCGGCACGTACGCCATCACCAATGCCCGCATCGTCACCGTCACGAACGGCATCATCGAGAACGGCACCGTGGTCATTCGCGACGGAGCCATCGAGGCGGTCGGCGCCGATGTCACGGCCCCCTCCGATGCCACGGTGCTGAATGCAGAGGGCAAGGCCGTTTACCCCGGCATGATCGATGCGGGCGCGAGCATCGGCCTGACGGAGATCAACGCCGTGGCCGTGACCGTGGACACGCAGGAGATCGGTGACGTGGTACCGCAGATGGAAGCGCTGACCGCCATCAACCCGTCGAGCACGCACTTCCCCGTAACGCGCGTCGAGGGCGTGACGCACGCCTTGACGATGCCTCAAGGCGGGCTCTTTCCCGGGACGGCCGCTCTAATCCACTTCGTCGGGTACACGCCGGATCAGATGTTCGCGGGCTCACGCGCCATCGTGCTCAACTTCCCGCGCAGCGGTCGCCGGGGCCGCTTCGACCGTCGCACGGACGAGGCGATCAAGAAGGCCACCGACGAGGCGATGAAGAAGCTGAACGAGGTCTGGGATGAGGCGACGGCCTACGCCCGGATCGATTCGGCGCGTACCGCCCGTGGGTCCTCGGACCCGATGCCTTACCAGCCCGAGGCCGCGGCGATGCTGCCCGTCGTCCGGGGCGAGATGCCACTCCTCGTAGAGGCTAACTCCGCCTCGGACATCCGCGCCGCGATGGAGTGGATCGAGGAGAAAGGTGTCCGCGCGATCTTGACGGGTGTTTCCGAGGGCTGGCGCCTGGCCGACGAGATCGCCGAGGCGGGCCTACCGGTCGTGACCGGCCCCGTGACGGGACTTCCGACGCGAGGCAGCGACCGCTACAGCCGAGCCTACGAGAATGCGGCGCTGCTGCACGCGGCAGGTGTGACAGTGGCGCTTCGCACGCGCGAGGCGGAGAACGTGCGCAACCTGCCCTTCCAGGCAGGCTTCGCGGCAGCGTACGGAAGGCCGCTCGGGTTCACGAAGGAGGACGCGCTGGCCGCTGTCACCATCGTGCCCGCCCGTATCCTCGGCGTGGAGGATCAGGTCGGCTCTATCGAGGTCGGCAAGCGCGCGAGTCTGTTCGTGGCCGACGGCGACCCGTTCGAGCCCGCAACACAGATCACCCACCTCTTCATCGAGGGCATCCGCGTGCCCATCGACAGCCGCCACATCCGGCTCTACGAGGAGTACCTCAACCGGAACCCCATGCTCGACCTGCTCGGCGGCGGCCATTCGCACTGACGGCCGCGATCTGGACCGACCGCCCCCGCCTCGGTGTCTCCACGGGCACCCCGAGGTGGGGGTTGCTGTGTGTCGGTAGGCCCAGGAGATCGCGGGACTTCCGCCTCCTCTCGTAGAAGCGCTTGCGAACCTCGCGCTGTTCCCTCCGTTTTACCCGGACCTCTCTCCCACCTCGCGCCATGCCCAACGCCTCCCTCATCGGCTGGGGCCATTACGCCCCGGCCAACGTCGTCACCAACGACGACCTCGCGAAGATCGTCGATACGTCCGACGAGTGGATCCAGTCCCGGAGCGGCATCCGGGAACGGCACTTCGCTGCCGAAGGGGAAGCGACGAGTCATCTGTGCATCGAGGCGTCGAAGATGGCCATGGACCGGGCAGGCATCGAGGCGGAGGACCTGGACCTGATTCTCATTGCGACGAGCAGCCCGGACTACCTCGTCCCACCTGTCTCTAGTCAGATCCAGCACGAGTTGGGGGCGACATGCGGCGCGATGACGCTGGTCGTCGGCTGCACAGGGTTCGTGTACGGCCTCGTGACGGCAGAGCAGTTCATCAACACCGGTGCGTACAAGTGCGTCTTGTTGGTCGGTGCCGAGACGATCTCCAACTACCTCGACATGACCGACCGCACGACCTGCGTGCTCTTCGGCGACGGGGCGGGTGCAGTCGTCCTCCAAGCCACCGAGGAACCGTGCGGCACGCGAGCCTTCGAGTTGGGGTCGGATGGCGAGGGCGCAGAGGCGATCATCGCGCGGTCCCCGGGCACGGCCAATCCCGTCTCTCAGCGCGTCATCGATGAGCGGCTCCATTACATCGAGATGAACGGTCGCGAGGTGTTCAAATTCGCCACCCGCACGATGGGCGAGTCACTCATGCGCGTCATGAAGGAGGCCGGGATGCGCCCGCAAGACATCGACCTCTTCGTACCGCATCAGGCCAACGCGCGCATCATCGAGTACGCTGCGAAGGAGTTCGGTCTCCCGGACGAGAAGGTCGTCATCAACGTGGACCGCTACGGCAATACCTCCGCCGCGAGCATCCCGATCGCGCTCAGCGAAGCGCTAGAAGCAGGTCGCGCGAAGCCGGGCGACACCCTCGCGTTCGTTGGCTTCGGGGCCGGGCTCACCTGGGCGACCTCCATCTTTACTCTCGGGCCGTTCGACGCCCACCGCGCCCGCCTCGGGGACGACGCCGAGGCGGCCGGAGACGGCGCGATGGAGGAGATCGACTCGGTCATCGGGCCAAAGGGCGAGGTCCAGGGTCTCATCGCGTAGACACCTCACCGCGTAGACCGGATCGGTGCTTCACAGCCTCCGCACATGGAGGCTGTGACTTTTCTCTCGGGCGAGGCGGCACGCAGATATCTCCACCTCCCTCCCGCTATGCGACTCCGATTCCCCGCCCTCGCCGCGCTGGCGCTCGGCGCCATCGTGCTCACGGGCTGCGCATCGCCGTACTACCAGTACCGAAGTACGACCTACGACACTCGTCCGTACGGCGGCGGCACCTACGACAACGTCTACTACGACGCCGCTGACTTCGACGACGACTGGGACTACTACAACGACGGGTATTACTCCTCGGATGTCTACGACTACGGCGGCTTCCGGTACGCCTACCGAGACGCGTACCTCGAAGGCTACTACGACGGCTACTGGGACGGTCGCGCGTTCCCGAGCTTCGCCCTCGTCCGGCCGAACTACTACCGCCTCTGCTACGGCGGACGGCCCGTCGTGCTCCACGTAGGCCGGGTCGCGGTGTTCCTCGGCCGACGAGCCTACTTTGGCGGCTGCGGTGCACGCTTCCTGTACCGACACGAGCGCTTCTTCCGCGTCGGGCACTACTTCTCACGTGGCTTCCATCCGCGCGCCAATCGCCGCGTCTACGCTCGCTTCCGACACGACCGATTCCGCCGGGATCGCGTCCGCAACTGGCGAGGAGACCGACGCTTCGAGGACGGTCGCCGGGGCCGTGTGTCTGAGCGGGAAGACCGCCGCAGAGCCGAGCGTCGCGAGGATCGTCGACGTGCGGAACGCCGTGAAGACCGTCGTCGCACGGAGCGTCGCGACGAGCGCCGCCGGGCGGACGAGCGTCGTCAGCAGGACCGCCGGGCTCGTGCAGATCGGGAGCGCCGGACCGACGAGCGCCGCCAGCGCGAACGTCGAGAGCAGGAAGCGCGAGAGCGTGACCGGCGCGAACGCAATGCGCGAGAACGCCGCGACCGGGATCACCGAGAACGTGAGGCACGCGACCGTCGAGACCGTGAACGCAGCGCACGCCAGCAGCAAGAGCGTCGGCAGCGCGAGGCTCGCGAACGCCGCGACCGACAGCGCGACAACGCCCGCCGAGCGGAGCGCCAGCGCAGCGAACGTGCAGAGCGAGACCGCCAGCGTCGCGCCCAAGAGCGCCGCACGCAGGAGCGCCGTACACAGGAGCGCAGGCAGCGCGACCGGCGGGAGACCCGCGAACGTGACCGCCGCCGAGGCGGGGAGGCTCGCTCTCGCCCCTCGCGCGGCAACGACCGCCAGCGGGCTTCGCGAGACCGTGACCGCGGCGAGCGTAGCACCCGTCGCGGTTCCTCGCGCGACCGCAACGACCGGCGCAGTTCTCGCCGGGGCGGTGACTGAGTGATTCTGAGATCCCCGCTCGCATCGGGTTAGCGAGCACCTTCGAGCCCCTGGTGGCCTCCGCTCATGCGTGGCGGAGTGCTGCCAGGGGCCTTTCGTTTCTCTGGCTCCCTCCACCTCGGCGCCGAGGCGAGCAGACTCAGCGCGCCGCGATGCCCCGGAGCACGTGCCAGACCGTGAGCGCCGCCAGCGTCGCGGTCCGACCATCCACGTCGAACCGAGGGTTGACCTCGACCACCTCGAAGGACCCGAAGTGGGTTGCTCGCCCGCACGCTTCAGCGGCTTGGAGCCAAAGCCCCGGCGCCATCCCGCCGACACCCGGCGCACTCACCCCAGGCGCGGCGCTCGCGTCTACCGCGTCTATGTCGAACGAGGCCATCGCGGGACCTCCGACCCGGCCCACAATCTCCGGGATGGCCTCGGCCGTCACCGAGCCGAGAGGATAAACCGCCCCTCCCCTCTCACGAACGTACTCGACGTGGGCTTGCGCCACCCGCCACGGGTGCAGCCCGGCGACAGAGTAGGACCTCACGAGGCGCGACGGATGTTCCAGCGCTTGCCGGAACGGCGACCCCGAATGTCCTCCTTCTGCCCGAACCTCGCGCACATCTGCATGGGCGTCCCAGTTGAGCACGTGCACCTCCCGCCCTGCACGGATGGAGCCGAGCACATGACCGTACGCCGTCTCGTGCCCACCGCCGAGCACCACTACGACCCTCTCGCTACTGTGCTCGGACACGACTGCGGCCAACCGCTCTTGGTCCGTCTCCACGTCCCCTGACACCGCGATGTCTCCCAGGTCCACGGTGCGCGCGAGAAGTCGCCCGAACGCAGCCGTGAACTGGAGACCCGGCGTCATGGTGTGGAGCGCTTCGCGAATCGCACGAGGCCCTGCTGCGGCGCCAGCGCGCCCGCCGTTTCGCACCACGCCGGCATCACTCGGGAAACCGACCAGCACCACCTCGGTGTCCTCTCGGACCGTCCCAGCCTTCGCCAGCCACTGCCCGAGGCGGGGGTCGTCGCGCGACGTCTCGGGCGCCGTGAGCCCATGAGGGACAAGACCGCTCATGCGCTCCAGGCGGTCTCCCCCGCGATGACCGTTCGTGCGATGGCATCCGGTCGGAAGTCGTACATCCAGGCCTCTACGCTCCGTGTGTCCACCTCGGCCCAGTCCGCGACGTAGCCAGGCAGCAACGACCCGACCGACTCCTGCAGCAAGAGCGCTTGAGCTGCGACCGTCGTGGCGCCTCGGAGGACCTGGGCTGGAGTCATCCGCTGACGAACACAGGCCGTCCACATCGCGAGTGGAAGGTCGCAGACCGGCGCGCTGCCCGGGTTGAAGTCGGTCGCGACGGCGATGGGCACGCCCGCCTCGCGAAGAGCACGAGCGGGAAGCGGGGGCACATCGAGCACGAGAGTCGCCAGCGGCAAGCTGACGGCGACGGTTCCCGCCTCCGCCATCGCGCGGATGCTCGTCTCGGAGACAAACTCCAGGTGATCTGCGCTGCTCGCACTGACCTCAGCCGCTAGCGCACCGCCCCCCGTGTCGCTCAATTGGTCGGCATGCAAACGCGGCACGAGACCGAGATCACGGGACACCGCGAAGACGCGTCGGGCATCGTCGGGAGTGAACGCGCCCGCCTCTACGAAGGCGTCGCTGAACCGGGCGAGCCCCTGGTGTGCAACCGCTGGGAGGATCTCCGCACACACGAGATCGAGATAGCCCGCACGGTCGTCTGTGAACTCCGGCGGGAGCGCGTGCGCAGCGAGAACCGTCGGCACGAGGCGCTGGGGGTGAGTCTGTGCGAGCGCTCGGTAGACGCGGAGTTGCTTGAGTTCGTCCGCGACTGAGAGCCCGTAGCCGCTTTTCGCTTCCACCGTCGTGACGCCGCGCCGGAGCATCTGGCGCAGTCTCTCCGCCGCCCGGTCGGTCAGAACACCCTCGTCCGCTTCGCGGGTAGCCCGGACCGTAGAGACGATGCCCCCGCCACGTTGCGCGATCTCCAAGTAGGGCGTCCCCCGCAGCTTCTCGACGAACTCTCCGGCGCGGTCGCCGCCAAACGCGAGGTGCGTGTGACAGTCCAAGAGGCCGGGAATGACGAACCGGCCCTCCGCAGACTGGCGCGGCTCATCGGCGTAGCGCGAGGGCAGATCGAGTCGGCGTCCGACCCACTCCACGGTTCCCTCGCGCCAGACGAGTGCAGCGTCCCTGATTTCTCCGAGGTCGTCCGGGCCACCATCGGGCGGACACGTCGCCAGGCAGCCGATGTCGGTCAGGACAGGCACGCTACTTCGCGCACGGAATCGTGGGCCATTCGCCGTCACCGGGCGCGAGGTATTCCACCGTCACCACATCGGTCACGATCAGTTCGCGGCCCCAGCCACCGAAGGGGCCACGGTCGCCCGGTTCGCTCAGCTCTCCCGCCACCACGATCCGCGCGAAGGGCCCGAGACCGCGTCCGGTTGACTGATCGGGCAAGCCCCGGTACTGCGCCATCAGGTCCTCCGTCGGGACCACCCACCAGTTGGCTTCCGGCTGCTCGCACGGGCGGAAACCGCTCGTCTCGAAGCCCGCTACGAATGCGCCCTCAAAGGTGCCCCCCGAGTAATCCGGGCGCCTGAGACGGTGCGTGGCACTCTCACAGGGGACGATCTCTTCGCCTCGCATCGCGCCTACGACCTCCAGACGGTCCCCCGCGCGAAGCGAGCCGATCATGCCGAGCCCCGTCGCTTCACAGAGGTTCTGCCGCGCGGGGACCCGGATCTCGACACGCTCCCCGTCGCTGGTCCTCAGCGTGACCTCCGCGTCCCCGTCGACGGCCATCGGTGTGAGGTCGACTCGCTCCACGGTGCCCACGATGGGCTCCGGCGCTTGCTGGGCCATCGGGTCTGGGCGAGGGACACAGGCACTGACGAGGACGGCGACGAGGAGAAGGAAACGCATGGCAGCAGACGAGAGGGAACGCAACCTACTACCTACACCAGTTCTGCCTCCGCCTCGGCGACGATCTCGAGCACATCGTCGGGGCTTTTGGCGGCCAACAGACGACGCCGCGTGGCTTCGTCCGAGAGCACACGCGAGATCCGGCTGAGCAACCGGACGTGCTCGCGCCGGTCCGCGTCAGTCCCGGCGATGAGCATCACGAGGCGGACGGGCTCGCCGTCTAGCGCGTCGAAGTCGATGGGCGTCGCCAGCGTCGCGAAGGCGGCCAGGGTCTCCGAAACCGCCGATGTCCGAGCATGTGGGAACGCGAGCCCCTTTCCGACTCCAGTGGAGAGTTGAGCCTCACGGGCCTCCACCGCCGCGAGAAGCTCGTCGGTATCCAGCACGACGCTCGACGTGCTCGCGAGTGCCACTAGCTCTGCGAGCAGACCCGACTTGTCCCCCGCCCGGAGGCCGACGCGGATGCGTGAGGGGGCGAGAAGGGACGAGAGTGTAGTCGGCATGCCGAACTGTACCGGGGGCACCGGGGCGCGTTCCAGGCAAAGCGGGTGAAGCGGAACGCAGGCGTTCCCTTTCGTGGCGGGTGATGGGGATCGGGACGCCTGCGGCCGAGGCGCACGCGTTGTTCGGGGCCCGGCACGCCGCTTGCCCTCGTCTCGGTATGACCTCAGCACCCGTGGCTACCTCGTCTCCCGTCTCCGCCTACGGCCTCCCGGCCACGCTTCGCGCTACTATCGAGCGCTTCCAGGAACGGCGCGCGAAGACGACGGCAGACAAATCCCTCGCGCTTCGCCTCAAGCACGCGATGCAACGCGAGAAGGTGGCGCTCTCCGGGCTAGCGATCTACGTCAACCACGGCGCCGTCTCCGTGTACGGTGCCGTGCCGAACGCTGAGTCGCGAGAGGTACTCTTGTCGCTCGTGGCGCGCCAGCCAGGTGTGACCCGTATCGTGGACCACCTTCGCCTCGTGAGCGCATAGATCAGGCCCCGTCCCTGCGAGGTCTGATCTACTCGTTCCGGCGACCTGCCAGCAGCGCGTCTACGCTGAACCTCCCGGCTCCTGTCGCCATCAGCGCCAGCGACCCCACGCCGAAGACGAACGCCAGTTCGCGTTCTCCGAACGGATCGCCGCCGTGGGCACCGAAGAACGCGACGGCCATCGTGAACGCGAGAGCAGCCGCTGCAGGACGCGTCAGGAGGCCGATGGCGATCAAGAGGCCCCCGACAAACTCTGCCAAAGCCGCCGCCCAGGCGAACACCACCGGCATCGGAAAGCCGAGCCCTGCTGTGGAGTTGATGAAGCCCTCACTGGGGGGAATCTTGCCGTAGCCGTGGGCGACCGCCATCGCGACCCCGAGGCCGACACGGAGAATCAGCAACCCGAGGCCCGTCGCCGAGTCGCTCGTACCAAAGAGCAGGGTTCGGAGACGGTTCATGCTCGTCGCATCCAGCCATTCTCGACTGGCGTGAATCCCAGGTGCTCGTAAAAGCCCGTCGAGAGGTTCGAGTCTCGGAGTACCAGTTCTGTCCCTTTCACACGCTCCAGCACGGCATCAATGAGGCGCTTCCCGAGTCCAACACCCTGGACATCCGGCTCTACCGCGAGGTCACAGAGATACGAGACCTGATAGCCGTCCGTGAGCACGCGCGCGAGCCCGACCAGGCGTTCCCCGACCCAGGCCGAGAGCACGAGTTGGCTTTGCTCAAACGACTCGCGAAGCTTCTCGGGGTGGTCCGTCTGGCGAAGGAGAGGGGCGCGGCGATAGAGCGTCGCGATGCGGGCAGCGGTGAGATCGTCGAGCGTGTCGCGAATCTCGATGGCGTCGGGATCCTGCATGGGAAAGAGAAACGAGGGTGGCCTACTCCGGGGTAGGCGTTGGGTTCTCCGCCGCGAGATCGTCGCGCACAACGGTCGAGCGAGTCGCACGGATCGCGAGGGAATCTGGAGCCGGGGTGTCCGGCGGAACGATGAGGGTGAGGCGCTCCCCTTCCGCCTCAACGACCCACTCGGCCTCCCGGCCCAAGTATTGTCGGGCAATGAGACGAGCAGGGATGCCGTCGGAATCAGGAATGAGATGCTCAGGGCGAACCGCGAGGGCATCTCCGAGGCTCAGATCGCGGCCTCCCAGGTGAGCTGCGAGTGGTCCCCGCACGACGTTCGCGCCACCCAGGAATCGCGCGACGAACGCGGTCGGCGGAGCCGAATACAGCGCCTGGGGTGTCCCCTCGGCCACGAGCTTGCCGTCACGAAGCACGGCGATCCGGTCAGAGAGCGCGAGGGCTTCGTCCTGGTCGTGCGTGACGTAGAGGGCTGTTGTGGCGAGGCGCTGCTGAAGAGCACGAATCTCGGCACGCGTGGACTGGCGAAGCTCCGCGTCGAGATTGGAGAGTGGCTCATCGAACAACAGCACGTCGGGACGGACCGCGAGAGCACGAGCAAGGGCGACGCGCTGCTGCTGCCCGCCCGAAAGCGCGGACACCGCCCGGTCCGAGAGTTCCCCGAGGCCGACGAGGCCGAGCGCCTCGGCGACGCGCCGGGCCGTCTCATCGCGGGGCGTTTTCTGCACCCCAAGGCCGTACGCCACGTTCTCGCCTACCGTCATGGACGGGAAGAGGGCGTAGCTCTGGAAGACGGTCGCGGTGGGGCGCTCTTGCGGAGACCGACGCGTCACGTCCCGACCGCTGATCCGGATCGTGCCCTCGTCAGGTGTCTCGAATCCCCCGACGAGGCGCAGGAGCGTCGTCTTGCCCGATCCAGAGGGGCCGAGTAGCGCCACGAGTTCGCCCGGGTGGACCTCCAGCGAGACGCGGTCTGCTGCATACACCTCGTCGTACCGCTTGGTCACGCGGTCGATCTCGATGCCGACAGGCTGGCGATTCGGTTCCACGAGGGGAGCGTCGCGTAGGAGCACAGCGCGCCGTGCTCCTACGATGGATACCGGGCGACGACTACGCGTTGAGCGCGGCTGTCACCTTGTCGGCTGCCTCCTGAAGACGAATCGCGCTCTCGATGGGCAGGCCGGAGTCCTTCAGGATCTGCATGCCCTCCTCGGCATTGGTGCCCTGGAGACGCACGATCAGCGGCACGGTCAGCTCCATGTTGCTCGCGGCCTCCACCACGCCCTTCGCGACGCGGTCGCAGCGCACGATGCCTCCGAAGATGTTGACGAGGATCGCCTTCACGTTCGGGTCCGACTGGATGATTCGGAAGCCTGCCTCCACAGTCTGCGGGCTCGCCGTGCCGCCCACATCGAGGAAGTTGGCGGGCTCACCACCCGCGAGCTTGATGAGGTCCATGGTTCCCATCGCGAGCCCCGCGCCGTTGACCATGCAGCCGACGTTGCCGTCGAGCTTGATGTAGTTGAGGTTGTGCTTGCTCGCCTCCACCTCCAGCGGCTCCTCCTCAGCCTCGTCGCGCATCGCCGCGAGGTCGGGATGCCGGAAGAGCGCGTTGCCGTCGAGCTCGATCTTGGCGTCGAGCGCGACCACGCGGCCGTCCTCGGTCCGCACGAGCGGGTTGATCTCCGCCGTCGATGCGTCGGAGCCAACGTAGGCCTCGTACAGCGCCTTGACGAACATCCGCGCCTCCTTCTTGGCCCCCCCCTCGAAGCCGAGCGCGGAAACGATCTCGTTGACCTGGAACCCGCGGAGCCCGATGGATGGGTCGACGTGGACCTTCACGATTTTCTCCGGCGTGGCCTCGGCCACCTCCTCGATCTCGACGCCGCCCTCGGTGGAGGCCATGATGACGTTCATGCCCGTCGCGCGGTCCAGCGTTACGCCCACGTAGTACTCGTGCGCGATGTCTTCGGCAGCGGTGACGAGCACCTTTCGAACGAGTTGTCCCTCGGGGCCGGTCTGCGGCGTCACGAGTTGCATGCCGAGGATGGTCTCGGCGGCAGGCCGCACGTCGTCGATGGAAGGGCAGAACTTCACGCCACCGCCCTTTCCACGTCCGCCTGCGTGGATCTGCGCCTTGACGACGAACTGCGTCACGCCGTCAGCAGCCATGGTTTCGGCAGCCTGCACGGCCTCTTCGACAGTGTCCGCGACGATGCCGCGCTGCACGGCGACGCCGTAGGTGTCGAGGATTTCCTTGGCCTGGTACTCGTGGACTTTCATCGGGAGGGGGTGTCAGAGGGGGTAACGTGAAACAAAGCTACCGCTCTCCCCCGCTGTGGTGTTTGGAAGGAGCGGTAAGACAGGGGCATGGAGGCGCTCTTGTTCCCCCTTCCCGCCTCGGCACCGAGGCAGGAGCACCCAGCCTCGCACGTTCGGATCTTCCACCTGTCACTGGCGCCGCCCGCTGGCCCCTCCTCGTTGACCCGATTCGACCGGTACATCCTCGTCCGCTTCCTCGCGGCATGCGGGCTCCTCCTCGTGCTCCTCATCGTGACGTTCGTCGTCCTCGATTACGTGGAGTACGTAGACGATTTCCTGGATCGGGGTGCAACTCAAGCACAGGTCTTCGGCGAGTACTACCTCCACTACGTACCTGAGATCATCCGGCTCGTCTCGCCCCTGGCGGTGTTCCTGGGCGCGATCTACGTCGTCGCGAGGCTCGCGCAGAGCATGCAACTCGCTGCTCTCCGGTCGTCGGGCATCTCCACGTGGCGCTTCGCGAGGCCGTTCGTCTATGCGGGGGTTTTCATCACCGTTCTGCTTCTCGGCTTCAACGGGTGGGTGGTGCCACGGTCCAACGTGGTCGTGCATGCCTTCCAGAACCAGTACTACCGCGATGCGCCCGAGGACCGCACCGGCTCCGAGATCGTCCGTCCCCTCGCGCCCGACGCTGTGCTCGCGGTCGGCTACTTCGACCGGGAAGAAGGCCGCGCCTTCCGGGTCACTGCCCTCCGGTTCGATACCCTCGGGGGCGTCCCTGTCGGCATTCGCGAGCGCATTGACGCCCCCGAGATGGAGTGGCTGGATTCGCTCTCTACGTGGCGGCTGAGCAACGCCAGCATCCGCGAGTTCGAAGTGCAGGAAAACGTCCGTGAGATCGCCCAGTTGGACACCGCGTTCGCTCTCTTCCCGCGCGATCTCGCGCAAGGCGACCGCGACGCCGAGCGGATGACACTTCCAGAGGCGGTGGCATACGTGGAGAGCCTGGACCGGGTCGGCGTTCGAGAGAAAGGGCGGCCCATCGTGTCGCTCCACTCGAAGCTGAGCTATCCCCTCGCCAACCTCATTCTCGTCCTACTGGCCGTACCGCTGGCCGCCAGGAGACGGCGAGGCGGTCAGGCCGTCCAGTTGGCCCTCGGCCTCGGCGTTGCGTTCGTTTACCTCGCGATGCAACGAACCATTGAGCCCCTCGGCTGGGTCGGAGACGTGCCCCCCGTTTGGGCCTCGTGGATTCCCCACCTCACCTTCGCGGTGCTCACAGCGGTCGCCATCGTGCGCGCGCACCGGGTCTGAGACACAGTCCGAATGGCGACCTCTGACGGAGAGGCACCAGACGGTATCCGTTCGAGGGTTTCCCATCGAAGATCCCTGAGAAGGCTCTGCCACCCATCGGGACGTGGACGAGAGCACGCACGCCGGCGACTGCGCCCGCCTCGGCGCCGAGGCGGTCATCCTGGGAGCCCACGCAACCCTTCCACGCAACAGCGCCCCCGAGCCCGAAGGCCCGGGGGCGCGATGGGATCCAGAGGATCCGATCCCGTGGGATCTGGCAGCGCTTAGCGCGCGAGGGTGATGCGTCCGGTCTCGACGCGGTCGCCCACCTGCAGCCGGTACACGTACGTGCCCGCCTGCAATCCGCGACCGCTCACCACCGCCTCGTACCGACCCGCTGGCTGGCGACCCGACACAGGCTCCGCCACCACCCGGCC
>JBCDKM010000012.1:0-138303 GCA_038746605.1 Bacteroidota bacterium | reverse complement strand
GAGGAGCCCTCTCGATCCGAAACGAGTGGCGCCGATGCTCCGAGAGCAGAGCGCTCCGTGACACATGGAGCGCTAACCCGACATGCGCCTACTCCACGTTTCGGAGCCTACTTGACATTCTCCTGATTATGGGGGTTCTACGGCGCCCCGCCTATGGCCGCCCTAAGATGCTGAGACAACTCGCGTGCGAGCGCTTCGAGGTTGGGCTCAAACTCGGGGGCGGGACCTTCCGGGACTTTCGATTCCAGCATCCGCCATGTGTCGTTTCCCTCCCATGCCTCTGCATAACCGAAGCCCTCCTCGCCATCCCAGCCGAGCATGATGCGTGCGGCGTCAGAGGCAAAGATGGAATGGACGGAGCCGTAAACATCGAGGCTCCGGTCCGCGACGACTTCGCGGAGTCCGGCGTCGGTCAGCACCGGCACGAGCTTTTGCTTGATGACGTGGTACTCGTGCATGGCTGGCACAGCGCCGTAGAACAGTTGCCGCTCAGCCGCGCGGGGCTGAGGGCACGAGGAGTGGACGGGCGAATGTAGCCACCGATGCCTGCGCGAACGAACGCGCCCCGCGCCTCGCGTCGGCCTGCAGCGGTGGGTTCCCTGGGCGCGCGGCCGGACGGGGCACCCGAGCGAAGCGCCGAGGCTACAGGATCCACCGCGCGAGACCCCCGACCATGCCCGCCTCGGTCAGAGCGCGGACGCTATCACTGGGGCCGGTGGTGCCGACGAGCGCCCCGAGGCAGGTAAGGTGGCGGTGCGAGGCGAGAGGCAGAAGACGGCCGCGCGCCAGGGAACCAGTACTTCAGCCGACTGGCTAGTCGGCATAAGGGGCGGAATGAGGAAATATACACCCCTCTAGCCGGCATAAGAGTCAAAATGCGTACATATAGGAGACTAGCTCTCCCGCCCATGTCTGACCTTCTCCAAGCTGCCCGCAAAGTGGCCCGCACTCGCCACCTGAGCTACCACACCGAGCAGACCTACCTCCGGTGGATCGAGCGGTACGTCCGGTTCAACGCCGCCCGCCTCGGCGCCTGGACCCATCCCGCCGATCTGTCCGAGCCGGACGTAGAGGCATTCCTCAACCACCTTGCCAACGACCGGGACGTCGCCGCGAGCACCCAGACGCAGGCGCTCTCGGCTCTCCTCTTCCTCTACACCGACGTTCTCGATCAGCCCCTCGGGCAGATGGACGCCCTCACCCGCGTCCGCAAGCCTCCCCGTCTCCCGACCGTTCTCACCCGCGAGGAGGTCGGCGCGCTGCTGTCTAGGTTGGAGGGGCCGCAAGGACTCATCGGGCGGCTCCTGTACGGAGCCGGGCTTCGGCTCAGCGGCGCGCTCCGTCTCCGAGTCAAAGACCTGGACTTCGAGCGGCGGCAGGTCACCGTCCGGCGAGGCAAGGGCGACAAAGACCGCCCCACCATCCTACCCGACAGCCTCGTGTCTCCCCTGCAGGAGCAGATCGAGAGCGTGCGGCGGCTTCACCGCGTGGATCTCGCAGCGGGTCATGGAGACGTGCGCCTTCCCGAGGCGTACGCCCGGAAACATCCCGGTGCCGCTCGTGCCTTCGGCTGGCAGTGGGTGTTTCCTTCACCTCGCCGGTCCACAGACCCCCGGACCGGCCAGATGCACCGGCATCATCTCTCGGTGTCCAGCGTCCAGAAGGTCGTAGCGCGAGCAGCGCGAGACGCGGGCATCGAGAAGCGCGCCACCTGCCACACTCTCCGGCACTCTTTCGCGACTCACCTCCTCGAAGGCGGCACGGACATCCGGACCGTGCAGGAACTGCTGGGCCATGCGAAGCTGCAGACGACCCAGATCTACACCCACGTCGCGAACCTCAACGGCCTGGGCGTCCCGAGCCCGCTGGACGCGCTCCCCACCTGACCCACCCCGCCTCGGTACCGAGGCGGAGGGACTCACCGGAGGGACTCACGCCGAGCGCAGACGCAGCGCGTTGCCCACCACGAACAGGTCCGAGGCCACCATCGCGCCCGCCGCCATCATCGGCGAGAGGAGCACGCCGAACGCGGGCCACAGCACGCCCGCCGCCACCGGGATCAGCACCACGTTGTACGCGAACGCCCAGAACAGATTCTGCCGGATGGTCCGCAGCGTGACGCGCGCCAGGTGCACCGCCCGGTCCACCCCCGCGAGGTCGCCGCGAAGGAGCACGATGTCGCCCGCCTCGATGGCCACGTCCGTGCCCGTCCCGATGGCGACGCCCGCGTCCGCCACCGCCAGCGCGGGCGCGTCGTTGATGCCGTCGCCCACGAACGCGACCGTCTCACCGCGCGACTGGAGGCGACGCACCACCTCGGCCTTGTCTCCCGGGAGCGTGTCCGCGTGCACCTCCTCGATGCCGAGCTGACGGGCCACGGCGCGGGCGGTCGCCTCGGTGTCGCCCGTGACCATCGCGAGGCGGAGGCCCCTGCGGCGCAACGCCTCCAGCGCCCCGCGCGAAGACGCCTTGATGGGATCCGCGACCGCGATCAGCGCGGCGGCGGCTCCGTCCACGGCGAGCCAGACGGGCGTCTTGCCGTCGGATGCGAGCGCCTCGGCGCGCTGCCGGTGCGCGTCGGAGAGGGGAATCGCGAGGCGGTCCAGGAAACGCGCAGCCCCCACGGCCACGCGGCGCCCCTGCACCGTCGCCTCCACGCCGTAGCCGGGGACCGCCTCGAAGTCCGTCGCGGTGAGGCTCTCCGCGCCGCACGCCTCGGCGTGCTCCACGAGGGCCCGCGCGATGGGGTGCTCGCTCGCGCGCTCCACCGCCGCCGCCAGCGCGAGGAGCCCCGCCTCGGTGGGTACGTCGGGGGCGTCCCCGAGGCGGACCACGTCAGTGACGGCCGGGCGGCCCTCCGTCAGCGTGCCGGTCTTGTCGAGCAGCACCGTGTCGGCCTCCGCGAGGGCCTGGAGCCCGGCGCCCTCGCGCACGAACACGCCCGCCTGCGCCGCCCGCCCGGTCCCGACGAGGATCGAGATCGGCGTCGCGATGCCCATCGCGCAGGGGCACGCGATGATGAGCACGCTCACGCTCGCCACCAGCGCGTACGTCAGCGGCGGGCTCGGTCCCACGAGCAGCCAGACCGCGAACGTGAGCACGCCCACCGCCAGCACGACGGGCACGAACACCCGCACCACGCGGTCGGCCAGCGCCTGGATGGGCGGCTTGGAGCCCTGCGCCTCCTCCACCATCTGCACCACCCGCGCGAGCGCGGTCTCGCGCCCCGAGGCCGTCGCGCGGACGAGCAGCCCGCCGGTTCCGTTGACCGTTCCGGCCACCACCTCGGCGCCCTCGGTCTTCTCCACGGGCACCGGCTCGCCCGTCATCGCGGACTCGTCCACGAAGGAGCGGCCCTGGATCACCTCGCCGTCCACCGGGATTCGCCCGCCGGGGCGGACGCGAACGGTCTCGCCGGGCAGCACCGCCTCGGCCGGGATCGCGTCCTCCTCCGTCCCGCGCACCACGATGGCAGTCGGTGGCTGGAGGTCCAAAAGCGCGCGGATGGCGTCGCCCGCGCGCCCCTTCGCGCGATGCTCCATGTACCGCCCCGCCACGATGAGCGCGATGATCGTCGCGGCGGCCTCGTAGTAGACGTGGTTCGCGCCCTCCGGCAAAACGCCCGGCGCGAACGTCGCCACGACCGAGTAGCCGTAGGCGGCCGTCGTGCCGAGCATCACGAGCGAGTCCATGTCCGGCGCGAGGTGCCGCAGCGCCGCCCAGCCCTTCCGGTAGAACCCGAGGCCCGGCCCGAACTGCACCGCCGTGCCGAGCGCGAAGAGCGCCAGCCGGACCGTCTGCATCCCGAGCGTTTCGTGGAGCCACGCGTGGAGCGGCGGCACCACCATCGGGACCATGTCCAGGAGCCAGATCGGAACCGTCAGGCCGACGGCGAGCCAGAGCCGACGCTTCAGCTTGCGGTCCTCGTCGCCGCGCGCGCGCGCCGCGGCCTGTGCGGACGCCTCCGTCACCGGCGCCGCGCCAAACCCGGCCTTCTCGACGCGGGCCACAAGGTCGGCCACCTCGGCGCCGGAGGTGCGGACCGTCGCGCGCTCGGTCGCGAGGTTGACGGCGGCGGCCTCCACGCCGGGCGCGCGGCTCAGAACACGCTCCACGCGGGCGCTGCACGAGGCGCACGTCATGCCCTCCACGCGGAGGGTGACGGTCTCGGCCCGATCCGCTGCGGGCGTGCCCGCCTCGGCACCGAGGCGGGGGGAGTCAGGGGCGGGCGCGAGGTCGGGCATGGGGGGTGGAACGGCCTGGACCGGGGTCCAGAGTTCCGCGAAGGCCCAGCGAACGCTCTACAGCGCCGCGATGACGCCCTGGAGGCGCTCGCGGACTTCCGTCGCCACCTCGCCCAACTGGTCGTTCTCGATGGCCGCCATGCTCGCGACCGGGTCGATGGCCGAGACCTCCGTCTGGCCGTCGCCGACCTCGCGCAGGATCACGTTGCACGGCAGCATCGCGCCGATGTGTGGCTCCGCTTGCACTGCTTGGTGCGCTAGCGGTGGGTTGCAGGCGCCGAGGATCGTGTAGCCCGGCATGTCCACGTCGAGCTTCTTCTTCATCGTGGCCTTCATGTCGATCTCGGTGAGGACGCCGAACCCGGCTTCGGCGAGAACCTCGCGGGCACGAGCGTCGGCGGTGGCGAGGTCAGCGTCGAGGACGCGGGTGAAGGTGTAGCTGGGCATGTCTAGGCAGAGACGGTGGCGGTTCGAAGGGGGAGTGACGCGGTCCGGGCCCCGAGTAGGCCGGTGGCGTTGTGGACGATCTGGGGCATCCCAGGGGCTCGCGCAGCAGGGACTCGAGCCACCGGGCGGGTCGAGTCGGGCAGTGGCAGGGTGTGAGAGCGACTGCCAGCAGAGCGAGGACGAACACAAGCGAGTGACGCCGCCCGCAGAATACGCCGCCCGGGGACTTACCTCCGCTCGATGGTGACGCGGGCGCACTTGGGCGCTAGGCCGGTGATCCTCGCGCGGTCCTGGTTGCCCGTGATCCCGGGGAACTTGTAATGGATGTCGAGACCGACAAGCACCTCGTTCGCTGCGCAGGTGCGGATGGGCTTCCAGCCGCCGTTGTTCGCGGAGCAGTTGGGTCGCTTGAACTCCTCGTTCACGCGAGCGCCCGCGGGGATCGTCACGCCGCCCGCTGTCTGCGCACTGGTGGTCACGATGGGAGAGGTCTCGACGCGCGATCCGTCCAGGTCGAGGCGGGAGCCGTGGATGCGGAGGCCCTTCATCTCGTCGTTGGAGTTGCGCTGGCAGATCCCGACGCCGTCCAGCGCGACGGGCGCATCGCCGACGACCGGCAGAGGGGGAGCCGGGTTGCTGTTGTCGAATGCCGCCGAGAACAGCAGACCGATGGAGCGCACCTCGGAATAGATCGGAACGTGTAGCGTGAGAGAGGTCAGGATGCGCCGGGCGCGACGCCAGTCCTCGCGGTTGTTGGCCTTCTCGAAGCCAAGCGCGGCGACGCTGCCCTCCCGCACATCGCCGTCGCAGCGGTCGAACGCGACAGGGTAGCCGGGCGCGGGCGCGGTGCCCTCGGTTGCCCAGATGCCGAGGTAGCACGGCTGGTCGCTTCGCTCGCCCATCTCGATGCCGTAGATCCACCCGTCACCGGGGGCCATCACCGTCTCGCTGTGGGTGCCCGTCGTGCCAGAAATCGAGAGTGTCCGGACGTTCCCGCGATCATAGCCCGTGATCTTGTTCGGGGCCTCGACGGTGCGCTGGACAGGCATTGGGGACCGTCCGCCTCGCGTGACCTGCGCGGCGGCATCGTACACGAGGAAGGCGGTGAGGACGACGAGGAAGGCAAGGCGGAAGACGGTCATAGCATGCACGGGGGTACATCTTCACTATACGTCGTCGTGATGCGAACGGGACCATCCAGGCCTCGTGAGGAGCACGACGGCGACCACGAGATCGAAGGACAGACAGGCCCAGACGTACCACGCGGGCGCCTCCAGCCCGGCGCCGATGTGCGCGCCCAGATCCCAGAGCGGATGGAGCGCCCACCCGGCCGCTACGATCCGCGCATCGTCCCGCCGGAGGCCGAGCCACGCCACGGCCCCGTAGACCACGGCCCCGCCCGCCTCGATCAGCGCATCGGAGACATCACCGCGAGCGAGCGCGAACCCGACGTACACCGCCGCCACGACGACCAGCGAGACGGCCCACCACGCGAGCGGTCGCCCGCGTCCGATGCGCACGAAGACAGCCGCACTGATGAGGCCGAGGAGAAGCCAGAACGAGACCATGTGTCCAGAGGGGAGACCAACGAGCGCGTCTCACGCCCTGGACCGTGGTCCAGTGTTCCCGACCCTCTCCGCCTCGGTCCCGAGGCGGGCAGACTCACACGAGGATCTCCTCCAGAATGGGGCAAGCCTCGCGCGAGGTCTCCGGCCCGCCGCAGGTTGCGACGAGTTGTGCGAGGGCGTCGCGTCGGCGGGTCAAGTCCGCGAGGGCACGCTCCGTCTCATCCAGTCGATCCGCAGCGGCATCCCGGACGGCCTGGGCGTCGGCCTCGGGCGCATCGGCGAGGTGGAGGAGGGTGAGGATCTCTTCCAGTGTGAAGCCGAGGGCCTTGGCCCGCGCGATGGCCGCGAGCCGAACCTCCGCTCCCGCGTCGTAGTCGCGGAAGCCTCCCGCCGTGCGCCGAGGCCGAGGGAGAAGGCCGCGCCTCTCGTAAAACCGGATCGTGTCGATGGAGGCGCCCGTCGCCTTCGCCAGCGCGCCGATCGTCATCCCTGGTTTCCGGCCACGGAGGCGTAGACGGACGCCTCGCCAGACTCGTCCACGATCAGGATGTCGTAGGCATCCACCCGGTCGCCGACCTCCATGCCGGGTGAACCGATGGGCATTCCGGGGACCGTCAGCCCGCGCGCCTCGGGCTTCTCGTCGAGGAGCTGGCGGATGCTCTCGGCCGGGACGTGCCCTTCCACGAAGTAGCCTTCCACGATGCCGGTGTGGCAGGAGCCGAGATCCATCGGGACGCCGAGGCTGTCCTTGATGGCCGTGAGGTTGTCCACGTCGCGGTTCTCGACGCGGAAGCCCTCGCGCTCCAGGTACTCGCCCCAGAGCGAGCAGCAGCCGCAGGTCGGCGTTTTGTAGACGGTCACGAGCGGTCCGTCCGGGGCTGGAGTGGCGTCGGACGAGGCGTCCGCGACGGGCGTGACGGTGGTGAGGTCCTCGCCGGTTGCAGGCGCGGGAGCGTCAGCAGCGGTCTCGCAGGCGATGAGCGTGACGGCGAGAGTCACGAGGGCGAGGCTTCGGTACAGGACGTACATGGGGCGGGGAACGAGTCCGAAGAAGATCAGCGAGTGAGGCGCATGGGTGCCCGACCGATGGGGTCAGAGTGAGTCCATGAGGTGTGTGAAACAGGTGTTTTACGGGTTGGATCCCGAGGGGCGGCGCCTACTCCGTGTATCCGCGCAGGCGGTCGTACGCGGCGATCTGCTCCGCCGTCATCAGGTCGCGCATCGCGATGTGAATGCGAAGGTGGAGCGCGCGAAGCTCGCCGCGCGCCCTCGCGATGTGGCCCGTGATCCGGTCCACGGTGGCGTCGGTGGCACGGCCGGAGGCGAACAACTCGTCCAGGTGCCGCTCCATCCCGACGATCCGGGCGCCCACCTCGGGGGCGCGCCGGACCACCTCGGCGCGGAGGGCCTCAGTCGCGGTGCGTTGCTCGTCGGTGAGGCCGAGCGCCTCGGCGTGCTCCAGGACGTGCAGGGGGCCTGGGTAGGAGTGGAGCTCGGCGGGTTTCGCGAGACCCATCCCGGCTCCGGCGAGTAGCCCGTTCACATCGGAGGCAGAGAGGCCGGTGGGGACCGGGCCGTCAGCGGTCACGCTGGACTCTGTGGGAGGCGGCGCGCTGTGATCGTGGTCATGATCGTGCTGCGCCCGAGTGGAGGCGGAGAGCGAGACGGCCAGTGCGGCGAGGAGGAGCAGGCGCATGGTGCAGCATCGGAAGGCGTGCGGCAAGAAACGGCTCCAGAGGGGGCGCGGTGCTCGTGCGCTCCCCGAGGTTGACCCGGTGCGTCGCGATTCCTTCGATATTGACCGCTGAGCGGCTGCGATCCCAAGGAGATGGCCGTGTCAGAGGCCCGGTATCTTCGGTGTCCTCACCGGCCCCTGCTCCGCGCTATGCTTCGGTTTCTGCCTCTCCTGTTTGTCTGTTCCTTCATGTCCGTCGCCAGTGCGCAGTCCGTCCCGCGAAGCCTCACGGAGCCTGTCGCCCTCGCGGACGCCCCCGGTCAAGAGGATCCCGTCGTCCTCGTAATCCACGGCGGCGCGGGCACCATCACGCAGGACCGGATGACGGACGAGCGCGAGGCCAGCATCCGCGCCTCGCTGGAGACCGCTCTTCGTGCCGGGCACGCGCGCCTGATGGAGGGCGGCAGCGCACTCGATGTGGTGGAGGCCACGATCCATCCGATGGAAGACGACCCGAACTTCAACGCCGGGCGCGGGGGCGTCTTCGCGGCTGACGGTACCGTCCGCCACGACGCGAGCATCATGGACGGCGCGACGGGCATGGCCGGGGCCTCGTCCAACACGCAGCACGTCCGCCACCCGATCTCGCTGGCGCGCAAGGTGATGGAAGAGAGTCCGCACGTGATGCTCACCGCCGATGGCGCGGAAGAGTTCGCGCTCCTCCACGATCTGGAGATGATCACCAACACCTACTTCCACACGCCCGGTCGCCGCGCCTCGTTGGAACGCGTCCAGGCCCGCGAGCGCGAGGCGATGGCCGAGACAGGTTCCGCCGAGGTGCCGATGCCGGAGGAGTGGCAGATGATGGGAACGGTCGGCGCCGTCGCGCTGGATGCGGAGGGACACATCGCGGCGGGGACCTCTACGGGTGGGATGACCAACAAGAAGTGGGGCCGGGTCGGCGACAGCCCGATCATCGGGGCGGGGACCTTCGCGGACGCCCGCTGCGGCGTTTCCGCGACGGGCCACGGCGAGTACTTCATCCGCCTCGCCGTCGCGCACGACATCGCGGCGCGGGTGGCGTATCTCGGCGAGACCTGCGCCGAAGCCGCTGAGCACGTCATCATGACCACGCTCACCGAGGCAGGCGGCACCGGTGGCGTGATCGTCCTCGACTCCGAGGGGAACGCCTCGTTGCCGTTCAACACGGAGGGCATGTACCGGGGCACGATTACCCGCTCCGGCGTCATCGCCACCGCGATGTACGGGCAGGAGTAGCCTCATCCCACCTCCCCCGCCTCGGTCCCGAGGCGGGCCGTGTCGGGATCGGCTCGTGTCCGCTTCCAATCCCCTGCCCGTGACCCTCGACCCGCTCCCCTACGACATCGCCGAGGCCGAGGCGCATCTGCGCGCCGCTGATCCTCGCCTCAGCGCGCTGATCGACGAGATCGGGCCTGGAGCCAACGGGTTCGGTCTTCGCGCGATGGAGACCGTCCCGGCACTCGTCCGCGCGATCACCTACCAGCAGCTTTCCACCAAGGCCGCTGGGACCATCCACGGGCGCGTGCTGGATCTTCTCGGCGAGGAGCCCACGCCCGAGGCGATCCTCGCGCAGACCGACGAGACCTTGCGCTCGTGCGGCCTCTCGCGACAGAAGACCGCTGCCGTGCAGGACCTCGCGAGGCTCGCCCAGGACGTCATCGTGCCCACCCGCACGGAACTGGCCGCGATGCCAGACGAGGAGGTCATCCAGCGCCTCGTGACCGTGCGCGGCGTGGGGGTCTGGACGGCGCGCATGTTCCTGCTCTTCACTCTCGGTCGGCCCGATGTGTGGGCACCGGGCGACCTCGGCTTGCGCGAAGGTCTCCGCGTGATGCTCGGCGCCGAGGAGCGCCCCACGCCGAAGGAGTTCGAGGTGGCGGGTGAGCCCTTCCGACCGTGGCGCAGCGTCGCCTCGTGGTACCTCTGGCGCGCGACGGAACTCGGCCGCTGACTCCCTCCACCTCGGCACCGAGGCGGACCTGGCCGCGTGACGATGCCCAGAGCATAGGCGGCGTACGTTGACAGCCGCCCACTCCTGCCCATGCGCCTCGCGTTACTCGCCCTCGCGTTTCTGCTCCTCGCTCCCGCCAGCGCTGCGCAGGAAGACTCCGGCCAGGAGGGCTCCGGCTTCGACCGGCTCAGCCTGGAGATCCGCAAGCGCCTCGACGCCGACGCTCTGTTCTCGCGCCAACTCGACGCCGCCTACACGGACGCTATCCGAAGCTCTCGGTATGCCCGCGCAGACAGCATCGCGGTGCTCGCGCGACTCTCGTCCGTGGACGACTTCGGCCTGCCGTACGACTCCCTCGCGTGGCCCAGCCCTGCCGATGCGCTCGCCCTCCGCTTTCTTCGTGGCGACCCGGCGGCCCTGGACTGGATCGCGGAGGACGGCCGCTGGTGGGGCGGCTTCTTGACCTACGACGGCGAGGCCCTGATCGAGTACAGCCCGGGCGACGTACACGCGACGGCCGCCATCCGGCCTGCCTCGCAAGTCGCCCTCAACCGTGACCGCGAGCAGATCCTCGACCTCCTCCGCGAGGCGGGCGCGACCGCTGAGGACGAGGCTGCGGTACGGCTCGCGCTCTCGCGCCTCGGCGGTGGGCACGTCTGGCGCGATCCGGTCTACACCCTCATCTCCGGCCAGGACGCCCTCAACGACACCGCCGACGCCTTCCTCGCTCAGTATCCCGATAGCCGGTACGAGCGGTATGTGCGGCGCGAGGTCCGCCACCGGTTCCGCCTCGTCTCCCGCTACGCGATCCACGGCGGCATCGGTGCCGGGGCGGGGGATGGGGGCCTCGGGAGTGAGACCAAGGCGGGCGGAGGAGCGGCTCTCGCGGTGGGGGTTCGGGCTCCCTGGTGGCACGCGGATCTCGGGTTCCGAGGCACAGCGCTGCCCATCCGCGAGTCCATCGTTCGGAGCGGAGGCGAACTCGTGGAGAGCGAGGCCATCGGCGTGTGGATCCTCGGCGTGAGCACAGGGCCACGGATTGCGACGGAGTTCTTCGAGGTGATGCCCTACGTCACGGGCGGGTTTCGCGCGCAGGACATCTCCGTCTCCTTCCTGGAAGACGCCGAAGACGTGGAGCGGCTCTCGACGTACGATCCGCCCAACGGGTTGAGCTGGGGCTATGGCCTCGGGCTGGAGTTCCCGCTCGTTGCGGAGGAGGACGAGAGCATGCGCATCGGATTGCGCATCGACGTGGGGCGCTTGCACACGCAGTTCGACGGAGGCTTCGAGGATCTCCTCGCGGGAGGCATCACGACTGCCACTGTCGGCCTCACCCTGACGGAGTTTCTCATGCGCCGCCAGCCCTGACGGCCTCGGTGCCGAGGCGGGCCTACCCGCCGCTGACGGGCGTGATGAGCGCGACCTCGTCGCCATCGGACAGGTCCACATCGCCCAGGGCGTAGCGCTGGTTCACCGCGAGACGGACCGAAGACCGGAAGGGCGCGAGGGCCGGGTGCTCGGCTTCGAGTGCGTCCAGCAGGTCCGCTCCGGTAGCAGGCGCGTCTAGCGAGACCGCCAGTTCACCAGTGCCGACGGCCTCGCGGAGCACGGCGAAAAAGAGAACGCGGACCGTCATAGCACGAGGGGTGAGAGCCGCAAACTGCGCATCGCCGGGACGTACTGCCAGCGTCGGTGCGTGATGGCTTCTCATCCCGCGATCATCCCCATCACGCCGAACCGGATCATTCCCACCGCGATGGCCGCCAGGAACAGGCTCGCCACCTTCGCGATGGCCTTGGACGTGTCCTTGCCCAACACGCGCAGGATCGCCGGGCCAAACGTGAACGCGACGAACACCAGCGTCAGGTTCGCCACGATGGAGAAGAGGGTCGGGCCGTAGCCCTCGGCGCCCTGAATGACGAGGATCGTCGTGATGGCGCCGGGGCCGATGATGAGCGGGATGCCGAGGGGCACGATGGGCAACTCCGGGTCGTCGGCCTGGAGGTCGTCCGCCGTGTCGCCGTTCCGTCCGCCTCGGCGCTTCTTGAGATCGGAGAACGCGAGATCGGTGATGGCGATGACCAGCAGGATGAGGCCACCGCCGACCCGCAGGTCGTTGATGGTGATGCCGAGCGTGGAGAAGATGATCTCGCCCGCGAAGAGCATCAGCACGGCGAGGACAGCCGCCGCCGCGAGAGCGCGAAGGAGAAGCTGGCGGCGCTGTACGGGAGTGTACGTCTCCGTCATCCCGATGTAGAGCGGCAGGATGCCGGGGATGTTGATGGCGACGAAGAGCGGCAGGAAGGCCGCCGCGAGGGCCGTGAGGAGGTCGGACAATGGAAGGCCGAGTCGGTGGGGGAGGGTGTCGGCCTCGGGGCTGGCGTGGGAGGCCCCAGCGCGGTCCCGAGGCGGGCGAGGATCGGCCGTCTCCAACGCTCGGAATACCAAAATGCCGCGCCGCGTCACGAACTCACGACGCGTTCACGTCGCGTCCGCCGCGTCTCCATCGAGCCGTAGTCTAGGCAGGGCGACTGGATGCATCGGGCGTCCGGGGCACACGAGACGGCCCGGACGGCTCGGCGTCGGTCCGTATCTTCGCGGCTCCCAGCTCTGGCGCCCTATCGGCCCGTTCGGTACGTCTCCTCCCGTTCCTTTTGCCCTTCCGGGCCTCGGGCCATGCTCCGTTTCGCCGTCCTCGCCGCCGCTCTGGCGGTGTTCCTTCCTGTCTCCGCCGCCGCCCAGGTCTGGGGCGAGATCGCCGGCACCGTCACCGAGGCGGGCACGGGCGACCCCATCCCGGGCGCGAGCGTCCTCGTGGATGGCACCTCGTTTGGCACCGCCGCCGATCTGGACGGCCGCTTCTCGTTCCGCATTCCCGAGGGCACCTACCCGATCCGCGTCTCCTCGGTCGGATTCGAGACGGCGCGTGACACGCTCGTCGTGCGGAAGGGCCAGCGGGTGGAGGTGAACGTGGCGCTCGCTGTGCAGACTGGCGAGTTGGATGAAGCCGTCGTGACGGCGGACCGCGAGGGGCTGGGCGTCGGGGTGAGCACCATCGAGGCGGCTACCATCCGCTCCATGCCCACGCCCGTGGCGGACGCCCTTCGCGCGGTCAAGACAGAGCTCGGCGTGACGAGCAACAACGAGTTGTCCAATGCCTATTCGGTGCGTGGCGGGAGCACGAACGAGAACCAGTTCTTCATTGATGGCTTCGAGGTCTATCGGCCGATCCGCACCCAACAGGGCGAGCAGGAGGGGCTCGGCCTCGTCAACGGCGACCTCGTGGACCTGATGACGCTCTATGCGGGCGGCTTCCCGGTGCGCTACGGCGGCAAGCTGGCGAGCGTGCTGGATGTGCGCTACGCCGAGCCCGATGGCGCGGTCCTCGGTACCGCGTATGCCTCCACGCTGGATGCAGGCGCCCAGATCCAGGGCGCGACCGGTCGCCTCGGCGTGGCCGTCGCGAGCCGCCTCTCGCGTCCGCAGTCCTTCCTCGGTAGCCAGGAACTCAAGGGCGACTACGACCCCGACTTCCGCGACGTGCAGGGCCTCGCCCACCTCCGCCTCGGCGGCGGCGCGAGCCTCCGCGCGATTGGCCTCGCGGCGCGACACCGGTTCCGGTTTGTGCCCCAGAGCCGGGTTTCCACCTTCGGCATCTTCCCGGACTTTATCCGCACGGCCTCGTTCAACTACGAGGGATCGGAGGACGATGGCTATGATATCCTCTTCGGTGGCCTCCGCCTGGAGACGCCCGTCAGCCAGTCACTCCGCTTGGAGCACACCCTCGCGGGGTACGACACAGAGGAGTTTGAGGTCTCCAACATCTCCTCGGACGTTCAGTACTCCAACCGCGTCCGCGACCCTGACAACCCCAACGAGTTCGATTTCATCCCGACGGGCGCGCCCGTCACGCAGATCGACACCGCGGACAACTCGGTGGCCGTCACCACGCTGACAGGCGGCGGCCGCTATCGCCTCCTAATGGGCCGAGGCGCGAGCGAACTCGGTTGGCAGGTTCGCCAACTCTGGTTCGCCGACCGCATCGACGAGTTGACGGAGTTCCAATACCAAACCGTTGCGGGCGCGGACACGTCATTTTTCCAGGGTGACTTGGAGGCCGCCTTCGATACGACCGCCGTGCAGGCGGGCCTCTGGGGCGAACAGGCGCTGGATCTGTTGCCCGAGCGGGGTCGCCTCGTCGCTACCCTCGGCGTGCGCGCGGACTACTACGATCTCACCGACGAGTGGACCGTTTCCCCCCGGTTCTCAGCCGTCTACAAGGCCAACGAGACGACGACGTTTACGGGCGCTCTCGGCGTCTACCACCAGTCGCCGACGTACCGCGAGTTACGCGGCGAGCCCAAGCCTGGCGTCTCTACCATCGAGGTCAACACGGGCCTTCGCTCGCAGCGCGCCGACGTGGCCGTCGTTGGCGTGGAGCACCTCTTCACCGCCACGCGTCTGACGCTTCGTGCGGAGGCCTACGGGAAGCGGCTCTCGAATCTGATTTCATATACCGTGGACAACGTCCGAGTGGGCTATTCCGGTGACAACGATTCCGAGGGTTACGCCGCGGGCGTAGACGTGCAGCTTCGCGGCGAGCTGGTACCGGGCTTGGAGAGTTGGGTCAACTACGGCTTCCTCATCACGCGCGAGCGCTTCTTCGAGCCCGAAGGCTTCGCGAGCCCAGCCAACGCGCAGCAGCGAGCAGATTCCCTCGCTTTCGTCCGAAACGGTAGCGGTGACTGGATTCGCCGTCCCACGGACCGCCGCCACAACCTTTCCGTCTTCGTCCAAGACCGGATCCCGGGCGACGACTCGTGGAGCCTCCATCTTCGCGCGCTCTACGGCTCGCGCCTGCCCACGACGGCCCCGGCTGTTCAGGTCGATCAGGAGACGGGTCAGCAGTTGTTCGTGGACGGCGTCCGCAACGGCATCTCGCTGCCGTCCTACGTCCGCTTGGACCTCGGTGCGACGAAGCGGCTCGTCATCGGCAAGGGTATCTCCGGGGCGCCACTCACGCTGCTCGCGACCGCCGAGGTTCTCAACGTGTTCGACCAGACGAACGTGATCGCGAACGCGTACAACCTCACGCGCATCGGCAATCGTCAGGCCTTCGAGGCCGTCCCGACCCGCCTCACACCACGCACGTTCAACGTCCGTCTCCGCCTAGACTTCTGAGCCAGCCCCTCCCGCCTCGGCACCGAGGTGGGGCGACCCCGCGGCTGAACGATGATGCGCTTGTCGCCCCTGCTGCTCGTCCTCGCACTCGTCTCGTGTGACGTATTCGGCTCGTCGGCGCCGGACGTGGTCGGGACGTGGCAGGGCGTGGATGCGACGGCGGCTTGGCTCGTCACGAGTCAGACCGACCAGTCGGTCCCAGATTTCAGCCGACCTGCAAGAGAGGGGCTCCGGATATCCGGGGCTGAGGAAGCGAGCCTCCGCTACGTGGGGTGTCGATCCGATCCTCGATCCTTTGTGTTCTCAGAAGGTTCCATCGAATCGTTCTGCCGACCCGAGGGCCTGGCACTCGTGGCGTCTCCCTGGGGAAGTGCTCCGTGGACGTTCGCGCTCGTAGGCGAGACGAGGACGTACCGAGTCGAACTGCAGGACGCGAACAGCGTACGGCTCATGCCTGAAGGCTACTCGTTTCAGCGGACGACCCTTCGCGACACCGTGTCTGGAGCCGAAGTAACGCTGCAAGGCCACGCGCGCTTTGAGCAGACCGACTTTCGCATGGGTCAACCTGCGCCCGTCGTGATTCCCTTACAGTGGATCGGCTGGGTCGAGACAGAAGCTGGTTTCGATGCCGATGGTGGGTTCTGGCTGGCGGCCCGAAATGCGTCCGGCGGGAGCTTCCGAGTGCAAGGAGTTTGGAGGCATGTGAGCGGCAACCGTCTAGAAATAGACTTTGGGCAGTGGGTTGTGACCGGCTTTCCTGGCCTGCCGATCCCAACGGCTCGCACGGCCTGGGCAGAGGTCCGCGATGGGCGCCTGGCTTTCTTTCTGGCAGACCAACCCGGAGAGGGAGACGACCCCGAGACGCTGGCCCGGTCAGAGGGGCGCCTGCACGCCATGCCCGGATCGTTCGAATCCGTTCTTGAGGGCAGTCTCTACGATCTGGGCCGAGTCTCGGAGTGAAGAACACCGGGGCACCCGCGAGGCGACCTGATCTCTCTGGCCCCCCCGCCTCGGCACCGAGGCGGGGCTATCCGGTCGTCAGGAGGAGGTAGCGGTTCCGCCACTCCAGCACCGCCAGCGCGCCCACGTATAGTCCTTCGCCCCCGATGTGAAGCAGCGCGACCGGGTGCGCCTCGCCCCAGTAGTGGACCGTCCAGAAGAGGCAGAGCGCGGCCCACGTCAGGTTGGCGACCACCAGGAACGCGATCATCGCCATCGGCCGGACGGCCCGCTTCGCGAGGAAATAGGAGTAGGTGCCGTAGAGCACGTTCGCCGCGCCCATCCCGAAAAGCAGCGCGCCTGGGATCTCGTACCACGTGACGAGCCACGCGCCCGCGAGGAGAACGAGCGCGCCCACTGCGAGGCCGCCGAGGCTGTCGATCCAGAGCAGGTGACGGCGCCAGTCGGTCATCGTTGAGGCCCAGACGTTGGGTGCGAAGGACGCGCGTCCAGCCCGTCGAGGAAGCGGGTCACGTCGGCGCTGGAGCGGAGGATGGCGATCCGTTTTTCGCCTTCCACGTTTCGTAGGCGGGCGAGAATACCAGGGCGCCGGGTGCGGGGGTACATCAGAACGTAGTGGAGGAACTGGAGCGTCATGTGCTCCGGGCAGCCCTCCGCCATGTCGGGACGGGACTGGCGGTGGAAGCGGATCCGTCGCGCCAGCACACGCCAGAGGCACAGCCAGCGCGAGCGGTTCAAGAAGACGATAGTGTCCGCCTCGGGGAAGCGGAGGTGGAAGGTGCCGCCGTAGTTGCCGTCCATGACCCAGGCGGGTTCCGACACGAGATCGCGGACCTGGGCCTCCCACGTCTCCTTGCTCGGCTCCACCCAGCCGGGACGCCAGTAGTGCCGGTCCAGATGGACCACCGGGAGCCCGGTCCGCGCGCCGATCTCCCTCGCGAGGGTGGACTTCCCGGAGCCGCCGGAGCCGATGATGAGGACGCGCTGCATGAGGAGACCATCGCGGGGGCGCCCAAGATCGGTCCGCGACGTTTCGGCAGCCGTGCAGAATCCCCGCGAGGGGACCAACGTCTGGATCGGCGCGAGGTGGTCATTCGTCAGCGCTCGTGGGTACATGAGCCGAGACCCCCTCCTCATGTCCCCCGTTCTCGCCGCTCCGCCCCGCCCGATGCCCCGCGTCCCGCCGGACAGCACCGAGCCCTCGCCCCATGCCGACTGGTGCCGCCGCATCCGCGGAGGCGACGCGCGAGCGTTCGAGGCGCTCTTTCGCGACCTCCACCCCGGTCTCGTGCGCTTCGCGGGCACCCTCGCAGAGAGTGCCGCCGCCGCCGACGATCTCGTGCAGGAAGCGTTCGTGCGCCTCTGGGAGCGACGGGAGAAGCTCGACCCCACTCGAAGTGTTCGCGCGCTCCTCTACCAGACCGTTCGCAACCTGGGCCTGAATCGCGTTCGCGACCGGGCCACCCGAAAAGACAAGCTGGACGGTCTCGCGACGGAGACGCCCGGCCACGTCATCATTCAGCCCGACGCTCACGCCGAGGCGGCCCGCACCAGCGACCGCCTCCAGGCCTGGGTCGCTGCGCTCCCCGACCGCCAGCGCGAAGCTCTTCGCCTCACGCGCTTCGAGGGCCTCTCGCATGACGAGGCCGCCGAGGTCATGGGCGTCTCGCCGCGAACCGTCAACAACCACCTCGTCCGGGCGCTTCGTACTCTGCGAGACCGCCTCAACCGACTCGATTCCCCCACTGCCTGACATGCCCCGCACCGTCCTCCCTCCTGAACTCCGAGACGCCTCCGGTGAGGAGCGCGCCCAGTTGGAGCAGGTCTGGGCGCGCCTGGGTGATGCGCCGCCCACCACCACGCCCGCCGCTACCGACGCCGCGTGGGAGCGCCTGTCCTCTCGCCTCCACCTCGAAGACCAGCCTTCGGAAACGGAGCTGCCTCCCGCTTCGCGCCGCCGTGCCTCGGACCGTGCCGCCGCCCCCTCCCGGCGTCGCCGGTTCTCCACCCGCTGGGTGACGGCAGGCGTCGCGGCCCTCGCCCTCGTCGCGTTCTCCCTATGGACGGTCCCGACGCTCGTCGCACCGGTGAGCGTGCAGGCCGCGCCGGGCTCCGCCGAAGTCATCGCGCTACCCGACGGGAGCACCGTCACCCTCGCGGCGGGTTCGCGCCTGACCTACGCGAAGCGATTCGGTACCCTTCTGGGCTCGCCAGATGAACGGCAGGTCGCCCTCGTGGGAGAGGCCGCATTCGATGTGGAGAGCGGCGATGCGCCGTTCGTCGTCGAGACGTTCAACGCGAGCGTCGAGGTCGTGGGGACGCGCTTTGCCGTCCGTGCCCACTGGCGCGAGGCCGAGACCCGCGTCACTGTCGAAGAAGGCGTCGTGCGCGTTGAAGCCGCCGGGGAGACTGTCGAGTTGACCGCCGCTGAGACCACGACCGTGGCCGGAGATGACACCGCCCCCACGACTCCCGAGGTGGCCGACCCCGCTCGCGCCCTCGCGTTCGTGGACGGTGGTCTGGCGTTCGATGACCTCCCGCTGGCCGACGCCTTCCGCGAGATCGAGCGCCGCTACGGCGTGCAAATCCAGGCCGGTGGGAACGTCAACACCTCCGCAGACGTGACGGCGTTCTACGCCAGCGCGCCGGAGGTCAAGACGGTCCTCGGCGATCTCTGCGCCGCGAACGGTCTCCGCTTCGAAGCGACCAGCCGAGGCTTCACCGTCTCCACCGACGGCTCTCGTTCGCGCAGCCTGGCGCCCCGTCCCTCTAGCCCATCCTCCGCCACGCCGCGTTGATCCCGCGCGTCGCCCTCCTCGCCCTGCTCCTCGCGAGTGTGCCCGCCTCGGCCCAGCCCGCCGAGCGGGTGGATCTCGTGCTGCGCGGCGTGCCCGCTCGTGAGGCGCTCGCGACTCTCGCCGAGGCGGCCCGAATGGACCTCGTCTACACCTCCGACCTCGTGCGCAACGCTCGGGTCTGGTGCGGGGGAGAGAACGCGGCACCAGAGGCTGTGCTCGGTTGCATCACGCGCGCCGTCGGGCTGGACTTCGTGCGACGCTCGTCGGGGACCTACGTCCTCGTGGAGCGTGTGGAGCGCGAGCCTGCGAAGGGCAGCCTCGCGGGCCGCGTGGTGGACGCCGAAACGGGTGAGCCCCTGCCCTATGCTCACGTCGTCTTGCGCGATGCGCGAGCGGGTGCCGCGACCGACCTCTCCGGCGCGTTCCTCGTCGCGGGGGTCGTGCCCGGGCCGCAGACCGTGACGGCCAGCTACGTCGGCTATACCCCTACAACACAGACGGTTCGCATTGCGCCGGGGGGGCGGGCAGTGCGGGAGATCGCGCTCCAGCGCGAGGAGGTGGAGGCCGCGCCCGTCGTGGTGGACGGCATCCAGGCGCGGCCGATCTCCTCCCGCCTCGGCGCGGGAGAGTGGGAACCGACGCTAGAATCCGTTCCGGGCGCAGCCAGTGCGCCGGACGCCCTCCGCTCCGCCACCGCTGTCCTCGGCGTCGCCCCGCCGAACTTCCGCGACGGTCTCTCCATCCAGGGCGGCGAGACGGGCGAGCACCTCCTCCGCCTCGACGGCGCGACGGTCTACGAGCCCGTGGCCCTCGGTACCGCTCTGAGCGCGATGAGCCCGCTGGCGCTGGGCCGTGTGACGGTCCGCAAGGCGGGGTTCGGGGCGCGCCACGGCTCCAGTCTCGCGGGACTCTTGGATGCCGAGCACGTGATTCCCGCCCCCGGCGTCATCGCCGAGGCGAACGCTCTCGCGAGCACGTTCGGCGGCAGCATCCGCCAGCAGGCCGGCGAGACGCGGATCGCCGCCGCCGTCACCGCGCGCCGTCACCTCTGGGACGTGAACCGCCCCAACGCCCTCGATGGTGCCCTCCGCGAGTGGAACACGGTGGATCCCGTCCTCGCGGCCTCCCTCGCAGGCACGCCCGAAGTGCCCGCCTTTGACGCCCACCGCCACGGTTCGGACGTCGCCTTCTCTGATCTTCATGGTGCCGCGCGCGTCCAGTTCGGTCCCCTGCGAACGCTGCGCGTCTCCGCGTATCGGGGCGCGAGCGAGATCGGCACGGAGCTGTTCGCGGCCGGCCAGAACCTGACCGATCCCAGTGCGCTCGTCCTCACGCGCGACCGGTACCGCTGGACGAACACGGCCGCCTCGGCGCGCTACTCGTGGCTCGCAGGGCCACGTGTGCTCCTCGGTGCGAGCCTGACGGCGAGCCGCCACACGCTCACCCACGCTTTCGAGCAGGCGGATGGGGGGCTGGCCGGGCTCACCGGCAACGAGACCACTGCCCGAGCGGAGGCTGCCCTCGTCTCCGTCCTCGACGCGCACAACGCAGGTGACGACGGCAACGCCCTCTCCGAGGTCCGCCTCGCGACGACCGCCGAGATCTCCATCGCGCCCGGCCACACCGCCTACATCGCGCTGGAGGCCACCGGCCTGGACTCTCGCTTCCACCTGAACTCCAACGGTCCTACCGCCGTCGGCCTCCGCGATCTGGACGCGGACGCGCAACTCTGGCGCCTCGCCCTCGCACTGGACGACGAGATCGCCATCGGGCGGGGGTGGACGGCTGAGCCGGGCCTTCGCGTCACGCTTCTCCCGGACGGTGCGACGCTCGCCGAGCCCCGCGCGGCCCTCCGCTACGACACCGAGGCGGGCCGCCTCGGGACGCTCTCGGCCCGCCTCGCGGGCGGGATCTACCGCCAGTTCGCCGTCCGCTACGACCTCGCGACCGTCGGGCCGAGTGCCCTCGTGCCAGAGATGGCCGTCTGGGTGCCGACAGACGGGGTCGCAGCTCCACGCGCGACGCACGTCGCGGCGGAGGCGCTCTGGAAGCCCGCGGAGAACTGGAGCGTCCGTGCCGAGGGCTATGTCAAGGCCCAGAACAGCCTTCGTGTGTTGGACTACGCCGCGCTCCTGAATGCAGCCCCGGACCCGCTCACTCGTCAGGCCGACTGGACGAAGGAGGGAGAGGGTCGCGCTGCTGGCCTCGGTCTTCGAGTGGAACGCCGGGGCTCTCGCGTCTCGCTCGCTGCCGGGTACGCATTCGGTCTCACCGAGCGCCGGTTCGACGGCCGGTTCGATGGCGTGTGGCAACCGACCGCGTGGGAAGAGCCGCACGCGGTCACGCTCGCGGCCAGCTGGGCCGTTCTCGGCTCTGCCGACAGTGAAGGCTTGACGTTCAGGGCGCGAGGCCGAGGCGTTTGGGGCCGCACCTGGGCTTTCCGACGCGCCTACTACGAGGTGCTCGCCGCCCATGACGGTGCGACCTCCTTCGCTCCCTTCGACCTCTCGCGCCCGGGCTCTGATGCTCTCCCAGCGTGGATCGATCTCGACCTCGGTCTCACGCTCCGCCAGCGGGTCGGCGGCGCGAATCTGGAGGTGGCTGCGGAAGTCACCAACGCCCTGGACCGCGCCAATGCGCTGGACTGGTGGCTCCGCCAGGCAGAAACGGGCTACGAGGCCGTCACGCGTTCGTCGCCGGGAATCCAGCCCGCGCTGCGGGTGCGGCTGGGGCTGTAGGTCTGCCCACCTCGGTGCGGAGGCGGAGGAAACTCTACATGCGGCTGAGGGCCTCTGCAATCTGTGCTCAACCCAGCGCGAAGGACGCGAGGCCGATCCCGATCTTTCCCTTGGACGCGAGCACGTCGTCCTGTGTCCACTCGGCGTTCTCAGGCTCGTCCAGGCGGGCCTGAGTATACCCGGCGCGACCTTCGGGGTATTGATTGGCCTTCTTCACGAAGCGCCAGACGAGGGCCGTGACATACAGGGTCGGGGCTCCGACCATCGCGATTCCGAGTAGAAGTTGGAGGCTCGGTAACATGAGAAGCGGCTGCGAACGGTCGGAGCCGAATCGGCGGCGGAGGTTCTCTTCCCGGACCCGTACCGTGTGATGGAGGGCGCTGGGGCGGATGCGCGTCCACACACCGCGAGGGCGCCAGTCTACCCATCTCGACCGAAGAGTGCTGGTGTCGGCAGAATCAGGCCGTCGCCGAGGAGAAAGGAAGAGCCTGTGAGGCTGGAACTCCCGCCGCGACCTCCGGTGGACACTCCCGCTCTCGACCGCCTACTGTGGACGGCCCCGACCCCTTCCGCACCCTCGCCCTCCCGTACGACGCCCGCCCACAGGATGTCCGGCGGGCCTTCCGGCGTCTCGCGCGCGAGACCCACCCGGACGCAGGCGGCTCGGCTGCCGCCTTCCAGCGCGTCCATGCAGCCTACGGTACGCTAACAGAAGACCTGGAGCGCGCCCGGGGCCTCTGGGCACCTCAGACACCTACGTCCCCCTACGCTGGAGGGCTCGATCCCCGCGTCTTTCCCACCTGCCCTGTCCGCCTCGACCGGACGCGCGAGGGCAAGGAAACCGTGACCTACGAGGCCCGTGCGCTTCCCCAGGGGTGGCGACCGGGCACAGCGCCTCCGCCCGGTGGCACCTGCAAGGCGACTGCCGAGGCGACCGAGACCACGCCCGCTTTCGGCGTATGGGTCGTCTCTCTGCGGGATCGGCAGTACCGCTGCGTCTTTGGCCCGGTCCCGGAAGGGGAGTAGCCCCTCCTCGCGAGGATATGCCCATCGGGTGCACGGAGGGGCATCCCTCTTCGAGAGAAGAAGAGGTCTCTGACGTCTTCCGCCTCGGTGCCGAGGCGGGCAGACGGGGCAGACACGGCCAATGAAGCAGATGCAAAGGGCACGGGGCCACTGGTCACGACCCTCCGGCTGGCGGGTATCGCAGACGATTCCCACCTCACTCCCCTTCTCCATGTCGCGATTCGCCCTTCTCCTCCTTCCTCTCCTCCTCCTCTCCGCGTGCGACTCCGCGGACCCGGACCCCGCTGATGCCACCATCACCGGTGTCGCCATCGACACGCCGAGCCTGAGTACGCTCGTCACGGCACTCGATGCCGCCGACCTGGACGACGACCTCCAGGACGACGGGCCGTTCACGGTCTTCGCGCCGACCAACGCGGCCTTCGATGGACTCCCGGATGGTGCCCTAGACCAGCTACTCAACGACAAGGCAGAGCTCACGAAGGTCCTGACCTACCACGTCGTCCCAGGCCGGTTCGCCGCCTCCGATCTCTCGAACGGACAGATCCTGACCACCCTGGAAGGCGAGCAGTTGACCGTCTCCATCGAGGGGGGCACGGTGCGCATCAATGACGCCATCGTTGAGATGCCCAACGTGGAGGCATCGAACGGGATCGTGCACGTCGTGGGCTCGGTGATCGCCTTTCCGGATGACATCCCGACGCTCGCGACAGGAACGCCGAGCTTGAGCACCCTCGTTTCGGCTCTCGGCACGGCGAACCTCGTCGACGCACTCGCCGAGGAGGGACCATTCACGGTCTTCGCGCCGACCAACGACGCCTTCGACAACGTCAACGGTCCCCTCCTGACCGCTATCCTGGGCGACGCCATCCAACTCGACGAACTCCTCAAGTACCACGTCGTCCCGGGTGAGTTCTTCGCTTCGGACCTCTCGAACGGCCAGATGCTGACCACGCTCCAGGGCGAGCAACTCGAGGTCACGGTCAACAACGAGGGTGTGTTCGTGGACGGCATCCGCGTCACCGCGCCGAATGTGAACGCAGACAACGGCGTGGTGCACGTCGTGGAGGATGTCCTCGTCGGTCCGATCGATATCGTGGATGCGGCGCAGTTGCTCGGCTTCAGCAGCCTCGTGCAGGCTGCGGGCGATGCAGGTCTCGCGGGTGCTCTTCGCGGCGAAGGCCCTCTGACCGTCTTCGCGCCGAGCAATCAGGCCTTCGCGGACGCTGGCGCGGGTAGCCTCAACAACTCGCAACTGGAGAACATCCTGCGCTACCACGTCGTGTCGGCCTTCGCGCCCTCTTCCAGCCTCTCGGATGACCAGAACGTCCTGACGCTCCTCACGGACGAGGCGTTGAAGATCGACATCGCAGGAGGCACGATCACCATCGAGGGCGCTCAGTCCAGCGCCATCGTGCAGGTGCCGGATGTGATCGTAGGCAACGGCGTGATCCACGCCATCGACGCCGTGCTGCTTCCCTCCGAGTTCTAGGATCCGGTGGCCGCCGGTCCCGGTGTGAGACCGGGAGCAAAGCGGGTGCGTGGGCTACGGCCTGCGCGCCCGTTTCTCGTTGGGTCGCCCGTGCAGCAATCGCGTCGGGCGTAGGCACGCTCCCCGTCCTCGCCGCGCCAGTTCTCCCGCGATAGCACCGAGGCGGACCGAGTCGTCGCGCTGAAGGGAGGGCAACGGGCCACAGGAGCGCAACGTGCGCCCTCATCTTCACGCTCTGACCAGACCGACAGGCTCAGCGCACGCGAGCCAACTGGCTCCGGTCGAAGACGAACGGCTCTGCGTCCTCCACGATGATCGCGAACGTAGCCTCGACAGGCTCCAGCGTCATGTTCTCGATGAGCCCGAATGCGGCGCTGAGGTCGCCACGAAGCCAGCCGCGAGGAGCGTTCCACGAGAGAGTCCAGAACCCTTCGGCCGACTCGAAAAACAGTGCGGCACTGTCGCAGACGGGCGGGGAGCCTTCGGGGACGGGGCGGTAGAAGCCATACGCCGCAAACGGAAAGCCCTCGCGCGCTAGCGGGTTGTCCGCCACGTCGACTGCGATAGAGGAGATCCTGCGGTCAGGAAGCCGCTGAAGGAAGGCCTCGTGCGTGCTCGCGACGAAGTTGTTGAGGCTCGCGTGCTCCGGCGTGTCCTCGCGTGGCACGAACGAAAGGACCAGATGCTCCGTCCACCCGTCGCCGTCGATGTCGAGTTCGTACGCCTGCACGACGTTCGGTCCGGCGAGGAGAGCCTCGTCCACCTCGGGGGATGCGCCGGGAGGGAAGGCGAAGGTGACAGTGAGGTCTTGGGCAGAGGCGCTGGCGGAGGCGAGAAACAGCGCGAGGCAGAGGAGGCGAGGCATGGCAGTGAGGGGAGGAATCACAGAGTAGCGATCGGGTGCTAAAAAAACAACATTAGATTCGGATCGGCTTCGAGTACTGGGTTGTGGAAGCGCTTACTTTCGTTCTCAGCTTGTCTCTGCGCCCATGCTTCGCCTTCTCGCCCTCCTCCCGATTCTCGCCGCCTGCGCCGTGTCCGAGCCCACCGCCCAGCCGACCGGGGCGCCCGCCTCGGATACCGCGCCGACCCTGTCCGCCGACGAGCGTGCCCAGGGCTACGCTCTCCGAGGTGACGAAACCGTCTTCGTCTTCGATCCGGCACTCTATGGCCTGGAGGCACCTGAGCGAGTCGTCGTGACGGGTGCCTTCCGGGGGTGGAGCACCGACATGGACGATGCCGCCTGGACCCTCCAGCCGACAGCCGACGGCCTCTTTACGCTCGCGGTCGCCAACCCGGAGTACACCGAGGTCGGCCCGGCGACGCCGTTCAAGTTCCGCGTGGACGCCGGGCGCTGGCTGGATCCGCCAGCCGCCGCGCCCAACGCCGAGGCGGGCAACCTCGTCTTTCTCTATGGCATCGCGCCCGCCCGGCTCGTGGCGGAGTTGCGCGGCGAGCGGAGCATCTGGGTGGAGATCACGGGCGATGACCTCACGAGACCGACGAACCCGGACGCGTACCGGATCATCCGCTGGGACGGCACCGAGATTCCCGTCGCGACGGTGATCCCCAATGGGGCGGCGACGGCTCTCCTCGTGCCCGGCCACCCGGAAGACGCGAGTGGTGGAGACGCCTTCGCGCCGGACCTGCGGCCTACCCGGATGGAAACCAATCAGGTTCACTACGTCGAGGTGACAGTGCCCGGCCAGCCCCGCCCGATCCGTGCGATGGCCCGCTTCGATGGCCTCTGGCGCGATCTCGCAGATGCCGGACCGCTCGGTGCCCGCGTCGTGGACACCTGCCCACAGTGTGCGGCGCTGCGCCTGGAGACCGTCGTCCGGCTCTTCGCGCCCCGCGCCGACTCTGTCACGGTCCACTTCTACGCGGACCGCGTGGGGCCCCAGGTCTCCAGTGAGGTCATGGTCCGAGGCGAGACAGGCGTTTGGACGTGGAGCGGCCAAGGCTATCCGCCCGGCCAGTGGTATGACTTCTCCGTCTTCGGTCCCGATGGCCCTGGCTCGCACTTCACCAACCAGACCGGATCGCGCGTCTCGGACCCCTATGCCCTCGTGAGCGATGATTCGTGGGGGCGCTCGCGCATCTGGAGAGACACCTTCGATCCCCCCACTCCGGTGAGAGGCGGACGTCCCGCGATGGAGGACGTGGTCGCCTACGAGGTCCACCTGCAGGACTTCACGGACCGTCTGCCGGTCGGGGCGGGCGCCGGAGCGCTGGAGATGTTCGCGCTGCCTGGCCTCGTCAACTTACGCGGCGAGCCCATCGGACTGGACTACCTGGAGCGCCTCGGCATCAACACCGTCCACCTCATGCCGGTCCAGGAGTATCTGCACTATCCCGATGAGGACTGGCAGGCCGCCTTCGAGGATGACCCGTTCATGCAGGAGCAAGGCATCGCGCTAGAGAACTACCAGTGGGGCTATCGCACCACACACGCCTTCGCGGTGGAGTCTCGCTTCCGCTCCGTAGGCGATGAGCCCGGCCGCGAGCGTGAGCGCTTCCGCGACCTCGTGGACGCCCTCCACCAGCGCGGCATGGCCGTCCTCATCGATGTGGTCTTCAACCACACGGGCGAGGACATGGAGGGTCAACTCCAGACGCTCACCTTCAACGGCATCGACAAGCACTACTACTACCGCCTGGACGAAGACGGCAACCACATCGGTGTCTTCGGTAACGAGGTCAAGAGCGAGAACCGGCCGATGACGCAGCGCTGGCTCCTCGACCAACTTCGTCATTGGGTGGAGGTCTTCGGCGTCGACGGCTTCCGCATCGACCTCGCGGGCCAGACCGACCAGCAAACGCTAGAGTGGATCCAGTCCGAACTGGGTGAGGACGTGCTCATCTACGGCGAGCCCTGGATCGGCTCCAACGACCCCGATTACGAGGCGAACCCCGACTGGGACTGGTACAAGATCGACTCTCCGATCACCTTCTTCCAAGACGACGCCCGCAACGCGTTCAAGGGCTCACCCGGCGACCACCCCGCCCCTGACCCTGCCACGCGCGGCTTCGCCGGTGGAGACACCGAGGCGCGCGAGGCCACCATGCGAGGCATCGCCAACGACTACCCCGAGGAGCCGACCCCGAACGCGGGCATCAACTACCTCGACATCCACGACAACTGGGCGCTGGCCGACCGCTTCGCCCGTTGCCAGTCTGGCGACTGTGCATGGGACGGGCGCGAGGGGGTCCTTGAGCCGGAAATGCGGATCGCAGCGGCGCTGTTGATGACGAGCCTCGGGCCCATCGTGATTCATGGCGGGACAGAGATCGCGAAGTCGAAGGGTCTCGCGCCGCTCCCCGAGGCGCTCGGCGGTGAACTCGTGCGGACGGAGATGGAGATCGCGCCGATCTACATCAAGGGCCGGGGCGATACCTACAATCTCCGCTCGGCCAACCAGTACGATTGGGAGGCCGTCGGCTGGGCAGACGGCCCGGTGGACTACGTCTCCATGCACGACTGGTGGAAGGGCCTCATCGATCTCCGGCTGAGCGAGGCAGGCAAGGTCTTCCGCATCGGGACCGAGGTGCCCGAAGGTCACGTCCGCTTCTTCGAGCCGGAGAATGGGCAGGCGCTCGGCTGGATCGTGGGCGACCGGGTACTCACGATGGTCAACACCGGAGATGCGACCGCTGAGATCACGCTGGACGGAGTGGACGGTACGTGGCTTCCCGTCGCGATTTCAGACGCGAATGGGGGTACGTCGAACCCGGCGGGTGTCGGCGAGGTGGTTGGCTTCGGCGGGACGGTGAGCCGAGATCTCGCGCCGAAGAGCGCTCAGATCTGGGTACGCCAGTAGACATGACGGTGCCCGCCTCGGTCTCCCCATGGAGGCCCCGAGGCGGGCACAGCGAGTGAGCCGTTCGGCCGGGCGGTTGGCTCCGAGGACGGCCGCCGACCGAATGGGCTCAGGTCTCGATCACGATGTCCACGTCGAGCGGCCAGTCCATCGAGATCTCGATCTTGATGCCTTCGCCTCGCGCGCCGCCCTCGAAGTCCTCACGGACGTTCGGCGGCATCCCGATGGTGAGACCGTTCTTCCCCTCCCGGTCCATGCGGAGGTGAAACGCCTCGACCTGAGAGAGCGGGGGAAGCATCCCCTCTCCAACGAGGGTTCCGTCGTCACTCGGGCGCAACTCGATGGTGCGGATTTCGTCGCCCAGGGCACCACCGAGATAGAGGCGGGGAGTCTCCAGACGGTCTCCTTCGAGCGGTCTCACGGTGACTTGGGCCGGTACACCACGGGCGTCTTGCGTGTCGTTGGCGTACGTGATGCGGACCATCAGGTCCTGGATCTCGAAGTTGCCGAGCTTGTCGGGGGCAGGGACCTCGGCCTTTCCACCGCGTTCCGATTGAGCGAGAGCGGCTGTGGAGGTGAAGACGAGGAGCGCGAGAAGCGCGAGGGAGCATCGCATGGCGATCAGGAGATGGTTCTCTCCCTCATGCGTCGTAGGCGCCGCGACGGGACCATCCCTGCCCTACTTCGGCCACCCAGGGAGAGATCGTCGAGGTGGGAGACTCCAGTGCGGTCTCGCGGACCAGCGCCGGGCCTGAGTTTCCCCACCTCGGGAGTGGCGTGGGGAAAGCGGCTGGGTCCAGTGACTGCCCGAGGCGGGCGCGATCACTCTGTCACAAACAGATCGTGTCGCCTTCGCGGGCGAGGTCCGTGTTCGGGAAGCGCTCGCGGGCCTTGGCGAGAATGCGTTCCAGCGCTGCGTCGTCGTGGGAGGGGTCGTGGTGGGAGAGCACGAGGTGGCCTACCTCCGCCTCGGCGGCGATACGGACGGCTTGTTCCCACGTGGTATGGCCCCAGCCTCGGCGCAGCTCGTACTCGTCGGGTGTGTACTGAGCGTCGGAGTAGAAAAGGTCTGCGCCTCGCGCACCTTCCAGGAGGGCGGCCTCAGCGTCGGGGTCGCCGTGCTCATAATCCGTGGCGTAGACGAAGACCGCACCCTCGGCCTCGAACCGGTAGCCTGTGCTGCCCTGCGGGTGGTGGAGCGGAAACGGCGTCACCTTCATCCCGCCGATGGTGAACGGGCGCCCCATTTGTTCCGGCGCAGGGCGGACGGTCGCGCGGAGTTCCTCGAACGGCACCGGGAAGAACGGATGCTGCATCTGGCCGCCCATGACGCGCATGATCTCCCCGTCTCCGGCCACGGCGTGCATCGTGAGGGTGTTGCCTTCACCGTAGATCGGCGCGAAGAAGGGCAGGCCCTGTAGATGGTCCCAGTGGAAGTGGGAGAAGAGAATGTCCAGGTCAATAGGGGCGCCTCCAGCCTCTGCTGCCAGGGCGACGCCCAGGTCTCGCGCACCCGTTCCGGCGTCCAGCATCGCGACGGTGCCGGAGGGACCGCGCACCTCCACGCACGTCGTGTTGCCCCCCACGCCGAGGTGGCCCTCACGAGGCGTCGGGAGCGAGCCGCGCACGCCCCAGAAGCGGACAGTGAGGCGGGCGTGGGAGGCGTCGGCAGACATGCGGGAAGCTACAGGAGAAGGGCGACGTACTGGGCATTCGGTACCCGTCCGTCCCGGTCAGAAATGGAAGCGGCGGAGGTTCACGACGGTCTCGACGACGACCACCTTGATCACGGCGGCGGCGGGCACGGCGAGTGCCATCCCGAGGACGCCGCCGACCTTCCCACCTACGAGGATGGCGCCGAGCACGAGGGCCGGGTGCAGCGAGACGTTCTTGCCTGTGATCCACGGCTGGAGGGCAGCGTTTTCCAGGATCTGCAGAAACACGAAGAGCACGAAGACGCCCGTGGCCTGCGTAAACCCGTCCGATGTGAGAACAGAGACGGCCAGCGCGAGAACGCACGAGACCACGAAGCCCACGTACGGGACGAAGTTGGCGATGCCGGTTACGATGCCGAGCACGAGGTAGTACTCCACGCCGAGCGCCCACAGCCCCAGCGCGGTCGTCGCACCGACGAAGACGGCTACGATGGCCTGCCCGCGCAAGTAGCCGCCCAGGTGCGCGTCGATCTTGTAGACGACGCCCATCGCGAACTCGAACGTGCGGTTCGGCACGAGGCTGAGGAGGCTCTTGCGGATGCGCGGTCCGTCCTTGAGTAGCGCGAACACCACGAACGGGACCAGGATAGCGTTGCCGATGGCCTCCATCGCGGCGGGGGCGTAGACCACGAGCGGCTGATTGTCTCCGGCGGTCGCCGTGCGGATCGACTCCACGAGGCCGAGTTCGCCGGGCTCCACGAGAGGCATCTTCTGCGCGAGGTCCGCTTCCGCCTCGGCAAGGAGGCGGGGGATCTCGCCAGAGACCCATTTGCTCTGGAGCGCCTGTCCCTGTTCCAGCAGGATGGGCGCACCGAAGGCCATCAGCAGGCCGAGCACGAGTAACAGCCCGACGAAAACGACCCAGGCGGCCATCGTGCGTGTGGCACCCTTCCGCTCCAGCCGGTCGACGAGCGGTAGCAGCAGGTACGCGATCACACCCGCGACGACCGCGAGCGCCGCGATGCCCGGCGCCACGAACACGAGCGAGATGACCCCTGCGAGGATGACGAAGGCCGTCGCGCCACCGAGGTGCCCGGTCTTCTCTGGGGGCCGGTAGGCCGGTGGGGCGAGGGAGCTAAGAGGCCGGGACGACATCCGCCGGACCGTCCGCTCCTCCCTGCAACTCTTCGCACTTCCGCGTCAGGTCTTCCACCTCGTCCGAGACTTCCACGAGGCGGAGGCCTACGAGGCGCGCGAGCGCGAGCAGCACCTTGACGCCCAGGCGCGAGTTGCGGTCGAGTAGCGCGAGGAGATCCGGTTGAAAGAGGCTGAGCAGCGTGCAGTCTGTCTTCGCGCGGGCCGTAGCCGTCCGGATTACCTCGTTGAGAAGGGCGATCTCGCCGAAGAAATCGCCGTCGGTCAGCTCGACGAGCTCGCGACCGCTCGGCTCGGACTGGATAGAGACAGCGCCTCGCTCGATGATGTACATCCCGAGGCCCGGTTCGCCTTGCACGAAGATGGACTCGCCCGCGACGTATTCGCGCCGATGCAACAGGCGCCGGACCGCATCCAACTCTCTAGAGGAGAGGTCCTCGAAGAGGGGGATGTTCTGGAGCACGTCGGTCTCGGCGGTGCTGGATCCACCGAGAAGGCTCTTCCAGAGGCTCTGCATGGGAAGGGAGACAAGGACGCCGCAAGGTACGCGCGAGGCGCAATCGCCGACCGCCTCGCGCTACGGACGAAGGTGCGCGTTGTACCATAGGGCCAGATCCGTCTCTTGCCTCCCATGCGCGCTCCTCTTTCCCCAATCGCCTCGCTCGTCGTTGTTCTTGCTGTGGTGATCGGCGGCTGTGATTCCATCACGGGTGGTCCGCAGACCGTCACGTTTCAGGGAGTCGAAGTAGAAGCTGTGGGCGGGACGGAGCTGAGCATCGAGAACGGACGCTTGGTGGTCTCTGGCGTGGAGAACGAGGGCGACGGCATCGGGCTCTGGCGCAACTACGACTCTGCTGATCTCAAGATCACGCCCATCGAGTTGGCATCCGGCCAGCGCTTCGGCACGTCCGTCCGCGATACCGACGACCGGTTTGTCGCTTCCGTAGAGAGCCGAGGCCGTGGTGAGCAGTCGCACGACATCGTGTTCGATGTTGCCGACCGGTTCGGCGTGCAGGTCGTCACGCTCCAGTATCTCCTCGGGACGCAACTCGTTTTCGAGATTCCGAACGTGCGTGTCGGTAGTGGAGGTGGGCTCAAGCTTCGCGCCGAGACAGACGGCGGCTCCGGGAAGGGCAAGAACGGCTCCACGCGTGTCATCCGCGACGGGGGACGCTATGTCGTCGGACAGGACTACAGCGACGACAGCGCTCCCCTCACGCGTACCGAAGTGGAGTCCGCTGTGGCGAAGGGCGAGTGCCCGTTTGCCATCGTAACGCTCCCGCCTGTCGTGAGCGATGTGGCGGATGTCTGTGTCGACCTCGTGCAGGTCGTAATCGAGGACGAGAGCCTCCCGCGGAGCATCCGAGGCGTTGCGGTAACGGGCGCAAGCTTGGACTCGTTCGAAATCCGGACGGTTCGGGTGGAAGGAGGCTGATCCGCCCTAGAGGCTCAGAATGCCAGGTACTAGTCGTTCTGTCTAGACCAAATAGCCTATGGCGACCAACCGATTGGTCCCGCCGTATCAAGAGACCGATGCTCCTCCAGCCCGATTCTGCGGGGGCTGCAGCCGAACCCCGCGAGAGGTTCCACCCCCTCAAGCTATGGTCTGCAGCCGTGAGAGGCCAACGGGTCGGCCTGTCTCACGAGCCCCGTCCGTGTGCGCACGGACGGGGCTCACTCGTTACTAGACGGAGTAGAGCGCAGGCTCCAGCGAATGGTGCTCTCTCTCTACCGGAAGCGCCCTAGAGGGCGTTCCGCAGGATTCTGAACGAAGGCACGACGATTGGTCAGGCGCAGATGCACGACTTCTGTGATCTGCGATGCCTGTCTGTCTGCTCCTTCTCCTTCTTCTGTCTACGGTCTCCGTGGCGGCGCAGCCGTCCCCTGCTTCCGTTGGTCTCGTGGATGCTCTTGCTGCCGCGACGACCGCGAGCCCTGAAGTCGCTCTCGCCTCTGAGGCGGTAGCACTGGAGCGCGCGAACCTTCGGGCGGCAGAGAGCGCCTTCGAGACGCAGGTCTACGCTCAACTCGGGGGGGGGCAGAGTCAGACCCCCCTGACGGCACTCCAGCAGGCCAGCGTTGGATCGCGGACGTCAGGGAGTGGCTACGCGCAGTACGAAGCTGGTGCCTCGCGGCGGTTTCGCTCCGGTCTCCAACTTGCGCCCTTGGTCCGGGTGACTCGTACTGATGCGGAGGGGACGCTGGCCGCAGTGGAAACGCAGGCGCTTCTCTCCCTGACGTATCCAGTCCTCGGCGCACGATCCCGCGATGTCACAGTCGCCCAGGAGAAAGCCGCTTATCGGCGCATCGCGGCTGCCGACCTCGACCGAACGCGGACGGCCGAAGTCGCCGCGCTACAGGTCGCGGTCGCTTACTGGGACTATGTGGGCGCGGGGCTCGTACGTGATGCTCTGGTCTCGGCTGAGGGACGTGCGGCGCGTCTTCTCGAAGAGACGGAGGCCCTCGTGGAGGCCGACGAGCGACCTGCGGCCGACCTCGTCCCGCTCCGTGCCGACCTCGCGCGGCGCCGAGCGGCCCGCCTCGGGGCTGAGCAATCGCTCTTCGACGCGCGCCAGCGCCTCGGCCTCGCGATGGGCGGCTCCGCCGAACTCGCCACTAGTCTGGGCACCCCCGCCGATGCGCTCCCCACCATCCCCGCCTCCATCGAGGCGGACGAGGCTGCGCTGATGTCTCTGGCCCTGGACGCCCGCGTGGACCTCCGGGCTGCGGACGCCCGCCTCGCGGCCGTCGAGCGCGAACTCGGTGCCCGGCGCTGGGACCGGCGTCCGTCGGTGGACATCGTCGTGGAGGGCGGGTACCGCGGGTTGAGCGAAGACGTGGCTGGGCCGCAGCACTACCTGCCGGTTGGCCTCAACTCCGCCCGTGGCACCCAGTTCGGCGTCACCCTTCGTCTCAACCGACTCAGCACCGCCGCCGCAGACGCTGCCTTCCAGCAGTCGCTGGCTCAGCGCGAGCGCGCCCGCATCGCCCGGGATGATCTCGCCCGCCGCGTCCGGGCCGACGTGTCGAGCGCGCTGGCGGCCCTCCGCAGCGCCGCCGCCGAGGTCGCACAGACGCGCGAAGCCGTTGCTCTTTACGAGGAGGCGGTCGAGAATGAACGTCGTCGTCTCCGGCTCAGCATGGGGACGCTCTTCGATGTCCAGATCGTGGAGGAGCGGCTCGCGAACGCTCAGACCCAGGCCGTGCAAGCCGAGGTCCGCTACGCCCAGGCCCTCGCGAGCCTCCACGCCGCCACGGGCACCCTCATCGGGACGCCAGAGGCCGCTGCCGCTCGCATCCGAACGATCCCCTCGCTCTAGACCTCCCGCAGACCTCCATTCCTCTCTGTTTCTGAAGGTTCGCCGCCATGAACTCCAACATCTTCCGCAAGGTCTCCATCGACCGGCTCTCGTCCCCGGAGCAACTCGACCAGATGCTCCGCCTCACCTCTGGGCGGAACTGGGTCGGCCTTTCGGCCTTCGGTGCCCTCATCGCGCTCGCCCTCGTGTGGGGCGCGACGGGCGAAGTCCAGACGCGTGTCCACGGCACCGGCGTGCTGATCCGCACCGGCGGGGTCTTCGATGTCTCCAGTGTGGTCAGTGGGCGCGTCACGGATGTCTCCGTGCGTCCGGGCGACCGGGTCCGCGAGGGGCAAGTCGTCGCGCGGATCGAGCAGGCCGAACTCGCCGACGCTGTGGCGCAGGCAAAGGCGCGCGTGGATGATCTCCGGCGCCAGGAGTCCGAGGCGCTCGCTCTGGGGCAACGGGAAGCCTATGCCTCGCGAGGCCTCTACTCCCAGCAGCGCGCCGCCGCCGCCACGGAACTCAAGAGCGCACGCGAACGAGCCGACTGGCTCCGGGGTCGGATCGAGTCCCAGGAGCGTCTCCTGGCCGATGGCCTCGTGACCGAGGGCGCTGTGCAGAACACGCAGCGCGAACTCCAGGTCACGCTCGAGCAGATCGAGCGGTTGGAGACGGAGCGCGAGGGCGTCCAGTCTCAGGTCCTCGCTGATGACACCCGCCGCGCACAGGCCGCGACGCAACTCCGCCTCCAGGTGCTCCAGGCAGAGCGCGAGGTGGCCCGCCTCGAAGGCCAGTACGAACGCTCCATCGAGGTCACGGCGCCGTACACCGGTCGCGTGCTGGAGGTCGTCGTCAACGAGGGCGACCTCATCGGCCCTGGGGCTGCACTCGCCCGCCTGGACCGCGAGGGCCGCGACGTGCAAGACTTGGAGGCCGTCCTCTACATCTCCGCCCAGGACGGCAAGCGCATCCGCCCCGGTATGCGCGTGCAGGTGGCGCCCACCACGTTCAAGCGCGAGGAGTTCGGCACTGTCGTCGCAACCGTCACCTCCGTCTCGGACTTCCCCGCCACGCAGGAGGGCATGATGCGGACGCTCGCCAATGGTGCGCTCGTCCAGTCACTCTCTGGCGGTGCCGCCCCCTACGAGGTCTACGCCAGCCTTGACTTAGACCCAGACACGCCGAGTGGCTACCGCTGGTCCTCCTCGACCGGCCCGAATGCTCGTCTTCAGAGTGGCACCGTCGCCACGGCCACGATCTCAGTGGAGGAGCAGCGTCCCCTCGCGCTCGTGATCCCCGCGCTGCGCCGTTGGACTGGTATCGGCAGCTAACCCCCGGCTTCTCTCCTGCCTAGATCGTCATGCGCGCCTCCGCCGCCGTCCGTACCCCTTCTCGTCCCGACGCCCGTTCTTTCCGCGAGGCTGTCCACCGCTTCCGCCAGCGTCTCCCGGGTCCTCTGGGAGCGTCGGAGGGGCCGCGTCCCGCCCCACGTGTTCGCGTCCCGACCGTTCTTCAGATGGAGGCCGTCGAGTGCGGTGCCGCCGCCCTGGCGAAGGTGCTGGCCCACCACGGCAAGATCGTGCCGTTGGAGGAGGTCCGGCAAGAATGCGGCGTCTCGCGCGATGGCTCCAAGGCGAGCAACGTGCTCAAGGCCGCGCGCCGGTATGGTCTGATCGCGAAGGGGTTCAAGCGCGAGCCTAGCTCACTGAAGACCATGCAGGGTCCGATGATCTTGCACTGGAACTTCAACCATTTTCTTGTGCTGGAGGGGTTTCGCAAGGGAAAGGTGTTCCTGAACGACCCAGCCATGGGGCCCCGTGTCGTCACGGAGGAGGAGTTTGACCAGTCCTTTACCGGCGTCGTTCTCACCTTCGAGAAGGGGCCGGAGTTCGAAGCGGGGGGATCGAAGCGGGGATTGATCTCTGCCCTCCGCCCGCGCCTCGCGGGAAGCGAAATGGCGCTGCTCTACGTGGTAGTCGCGGGCCTCCTGCTCGTGATCCCGGGCCTCGTCGCCGCCATCTTCTCAAAGGTGTTCGTGGACTCCGTGCTGGTGGGCGGCAACGCGGACTGGCTCCGGCCGCTGCTGCTGTTCATGGGCATCACAGCCATCGTCACCGCCAGCCTGACGTGGCTCCAGCGTTCTGCTCTACTCAAGCTGGAGACGAAGCTCGCCGCGGGCACCTCGGGTACGTTCTTCTGGCACGTCCTCCGGCTGCCCTTCTCGTTCTTCACGCAGCGCTTCGGTGGCGAGATCGGATCGCGCGTAGCCATCAACGACAAGGTGGCGCGGCTGCTCTCCGGCGAGCTCGCCACGACCGTCCTCAGCGTGGTGACGGCCACCTTCTATGCCGCGCTGATGATCCAGTACGACCTCGTGCTGACGATTGCGGGCGTGGCCGTGGCGGCGCTGAACCTTCTCGCGCTCCGGGTGGTCTCGCGTCGCCGCAAAGAGGCCAACCAGCGGATGCTCTCCGAGCGTGGCAAGGTGCTCGGCGCGGCGATGGGTGGCCTCCAGACCATCGAGACGCTCAAGGCCTCCGGCTCTGAGAGCGACTTCTTCGCACGCTGGGCGGGATACCACGCGAAGGCCTCCAATGCGCAGCAGGAGTTGGGCGGCTACAGCCAGGTGCTCGCCATCGTGCCACCGTTGCTGATGGCGCTCAACACCGCCGTCATCCTCGGCCTCGGTGCGCTTCGCGTCATGGACGGGGAGATGACGATGGGCATGCTCGTCGCCTTCCAGGCGCTGACGGCCAGCTTCATCGCGCCGGTCAACCAACTCGTTGGACTGGGAGGCACGCTGCAGGAGATCGAGGGCGACTTGAACCGGCTCGACGACGTGCTTCGCGCACAGCCTGAGCGGCCCTCCGATCCGATGGGCACGCGCGCCGTACTCGCCAAGACGGGCGCCACCTCGGGCGATGGCGCCTCAGGCGACGGGTCAGGAGATGGCGAGGCGGCGGGCCTCCCGGAACTCTCCGTGCCTGGCGTCCGCATCCGGCCGAAGCTGGACGGCGCGCTCACCATCCGCGATCTCACCTTCGGCTACAGCCCGCTGGAGAAGCCGCTCATTGAGGGCTTCCACCTCGACCTCAAGCCCGGCCAGCGTGTCGCCCTCGTGGGCGGCTCGGGCTCCGGCAAGAGCACCGTCGCGAAGCTCGTCTGCGGCCTCTTCCAGCCCTGGAGCGGCGAGATCCTCCTCGACGGGGTCCCGCGTGACCTCGTCCCGACGCCCTCGCTCGTCAACTCCTTCGCGTTCGTGGACCAGGACATCTTCCTCTTCGAGGGCTCCGTCCGCGACAACCTGACCCTCTGGGATGCCGAGGCGGACGATGCCGCCATCGTGCGCGCCGCCCGTGACGCCTGCATCCACGACGCCATCGCGGAGCGGCCTGGCGGCTACCACGGCCGTGTGGAGGAGGGCGGCCGAAACTTCTCCGGCGGGCAGCGCCAGCGCATCGAGATCGCGCGCGCGCTCGTCGGCGATCCCTCCCTCCTCGTCCTCGATGAGGCGACCAGCGCCCTCGATGCCGCCAGCGAGCAACTCATCGACGATGCCATCCGGCGCCGGGGCTGCACCTGCCTGATCGTCGCGCATCGTCTCTCCACCATCCGCGACTGCGACGAGATCCTCGTGCTCGACCGTGGCTCCGTCGTCCAGCGCGGCACTCACGAGGAGATGGCCGCTGTCCCCGGTCCGTACGCCGACCTCATCTCGACCTACTAGGCCCAGCCTCCCCGCGCGATGCATGCTCTCACGCTCTCCGCTCCCTTCCGCCTCACCGACCGCGCCGACGCGTGGCGCGTGACGCGAGGCCACGTCGATGTGTTCGCCGTCCGCTTGGAAGCGGGCGAGATGGTCGGCCGCCGCCGTCACTTGTTCCGCCGCCGGGAGGGGCACGCGCTCTTCGCGGCTCCCGCCGAGTCCGGGGTGACGCTCCTCGCCGTGCCGTCCTCTGACGCTGAGGTGATACCGCTCGACCTGGCGCTGCTCTCCCCCGAGGAACACGCCCGCCTCGTGGATCGGTGGACGGAGGCGCTGGCGCGTGGCGCGTTCGGTGAGTGGGCGCCGCCAGAGTCGATCCGTCCCGCGATGGGCGTCTCAGATATCGAGCCCGGCGCGGCGCTCCGCAGCCGCGACGAGTTGGCCTGGGTCCGGTTCGAGGAGGGCGCCGGGTTCTTGAACGGCCGTCGCGAAGCTCCCACCAATGGACGGTTCGTTCCCGTCGGGCGGAGGGCCTGGGTAGGGGTCGCGGAGATCGCGCGTGTGCGCACAGAATCGACCTGCGAGCGCCTCGCGGACCCCAGGTTCGGGAAAGACTGCGCTGCGTTCCTGGACACCGTGCTCGCCACACTCACGGCTGGTGAGGCTCGCGCCGACAAAGCCGAGGCAGATCGCGCCGCGCGACGCGCCGAGGCCGCCCGAGCCGCTCTCGAAACCGGCACGACTCACCTCGCCTCGGTCCTCCTCGCGGAGGGGGACGCCCCGGAGCCGAAGAGTGGAGATGCGCTCCTCACGGCCGCGCAGCACGTCGGGCGCGAGATCGGGATGGAGATCCGCGCGCCGGAGGAGTCCGTCGGCCGCGACCGGATCGGAGCCATCGCGCGAGCTTCTCGCATCCGAACTCGAAAGGTGGTGCTCTCCGGAGAGTGGCAGCGCGCCGACGCCGGGCCGCTCCTCGCGATGGCGACGCCACAAGAGAAGGGAGGCAAGGCAGAGCCCGTGGCACTTGTGGTGCGGCGAGGGCGCTACTGCGTGGCGGGTCAGAAAGAGCCCATCCCAGACGACCTCGCCAAACGACTACACCCCATCGCCTATACGTTCTATCGCTCCTTCCCGGACCGAGCGCTGACCGCGCTGGACGTCGCGCGGTTCGGCCTCCGTGGGGGCGGGCGTGATCTGGTGGCGGTCCTCGCCGTCGGACTCCTGACGGGCCTTCTCGGGCTTCTAACCCCGATGGTAACGGGCGAGTTGTTCGAGACGGCCATCCCCGAGGCGGACCGTGGCTACCTCGCCTCGCTCGTAGGTGCGCTTTTCGCGGCAGCCCTCGGCACGGCGGCGTTCCACGCCACGCGCGGCTTCGCGCTGCTTCGGTTAGAGAGCCGGATGGACGTCACCGTGCAGGCGGCGGTCTGGGACCGCCTCCTCAAGCTCCCCACGGGGTTCTTCCGCCAGTTCACGGCAGGCGAACTCGCCGCTCGTGCGGGCGCCATCAGTGCGATTCGCCAACTCCTCAGCGGCGCGACGATCACGTCTGTCCTCGGTGCGCTGTTCTCGCTCCTCTACATCGGGCAGATGCTCTGGTTCAGTCCGAAGCTGACCCTCTTCGGGGTCGGGCTGACGGCCATCGCGCTCGGCGTCACGCTTCTCTCCGCGTGGGTTCAGCTTCGCCACCAGCGGACGGTCTCTGAGGTGCAGTCTCGCCTTCAGGGCCGCGTGCTCCAGTTCCTCACGGGCCTGACGAAGCTCCGTGTGGCGGGTGCCGAGGCGAAGGCTTTCGAGCACTGGGCCACCGATTTCGGCGAGCAGCGGCGCCTCCAGGTCAAGGCGCGCCAGTCCAGCAACGTTCTGCTCACGTTCAATGCGGCGTTTCCGGTCGTTTCCTCCCTCGTGCTCTTCGCCGTCGTGGCGTCGGGAGACAACGGGCCGATCGTGCCCATCGGCACGTTCATCGCGTTCCACGCGGCCTTCGGCGCTTTCACCTCAGCGGTGCTTTCACTCTCGGGCGCGTTCACATCCGTGCTATCGGCCATTCCGCTCTACGAGCAGGCAGAGCCCATCCTGACCTCCCTCCCCGAAGTGGACGACACCAAGGCGGACCCCGGTACGCTGGCAGGGCGCATCGGCGTGGAGCACGTCACCTTCCGCTACGACCCCGAGGGGGCCGCCATCCTGAACGACGTTACGATCCATGCCGAGCCCGGCGAGTTCGTCGCCCTCGTGGGCCCCTCGGGCAGTGGCAAGAGCACCGTACTTCGGTTGCTGCTCGGCTTCGAGGAGCCCGAGGCGGGCACCGTCACCTACGATGACCACGACCTCGCGGAGATCGATGTACAGTCCGTGCGTCGCCAGTTGGGGGTCGTGCTCCAGAGCGGAGGCCTGATGCAGGGTGACCTCTTCACCAACATCGTCGGCTCCTCCAACGCCTCTCATGATGATGCCTGGGAGGCCGCTCGGATGGCGGGCTTCGACAAGGACATCCGCCAGATGCCCATGGGGATGCACACCGTCGTGAGTGAAGGCGGCACGACACTCTCCGGCGGGCAGCGCCAGCGCTTGCTTATCGCGCGCGCCATCGTGGGCCGTCCGCGAATGCTCTTCTTCGACGAGGCCACGAGTGCGCTGGACAATCACACCCAGGCGACCGTCTCCGCCAGTCTCGATGCCCTCGAAGCGACCCGCATCGTGGTGGCCCACCGGCTCTCCACCATCCAGAATGCCGACCGGATCTACGTGCTCGACCGCGGGCGCGTGGTGCAGTCCGGCTCCTACGACGAGTTGATCGCCGAGCCCGGCCTTTTCGCCGAACTCGCCGCGCGGCAGCTCGCCTGACCCTCGCTGCCGCGAGGGAGTGTTTCTATTTCTCCTTCCCAACCATCGACATGAACGATCAGACTCCTACCCCCACTGACGAACTCACAGACCACGACCTAGAGGCCGCCGCAGGCGGCGCTGGGATCCCCTACGCCGGGCGCAAGCTCCTCGAAATCGGGGCTCGCCTCCTCGGAAGCGACGCCGACATCACGCCGGAAGACGAGGGGGGAATCCTCGACATCTGAACGGCATCTGCGAGGCGTCAACTGCTGACGTCTCGCAGCCTTCTCTTTTTCCAGACCCGTTTCTTTTCCATTAGCCAGCGAGACCGCCATGCATTCCGCACGACGTTTCTACACCGCTGGCGCGGTGGCTCTCGCCCTCGCGCCTCTTTTCCTCCTCTCGGCCTGCGGGCCGAACGACCCCGCCTCTCTCCGCGCCGAACAGGCTGAGGCCGCTGACGGCGACCTCGTCGTCGGAGTGGCCTGGCCCTGGTCCGCCCGGACCGTCGGCCTCTACGCCGAGGGCCTCGACATGGCCGTCGAGGAGATCAACGCCGACGGAGGCGTCAACGGTCGCCCGGTCCGCCTCGTTCGCGGAGACGATGGCGAGTCCGTCAACGAGGGCCGTTTGGTGGCCCAGCGCTTCGCGGACGATCCCGAGGTGGTAGCCGTCATCGGGCATCTCAACTCGCACGTCTCCATCCCAGCCGCCGACATCTATGAGCGCGGTGGCCTTCTCATGCTGACCCCGGCCAGTACAGCCCCAGCGCTCACCCGGAAGGGTTATTCGCGCATCTTCCGCAGCGTTCACGATGACGAGGAGGTGGGCCGCGAGATGGTCTCCCTGGCGCAAGAACAGGGCTGGCGCCGCGTCTACGTTGTGTACGTGCGCAACGCCTACGGCGAGGGCCTCGCGAGCGCCTTCGAGTCTGCTGCTGCGGGCGCGAACGTGGACGTGGTCGGGCGCGAGTCCTACGGCAGCGATGGCTCCGGCCTCGACGAGCTCGTGGAGGATGTCCGCCAGCGCCGAGACGCGCAGGGCTTCGACGCCGTCTTCCTCGCCGGCGTCCCGCCCGAGGCGGGGCAGGTCATCTCGGCCCTTCGGAAAGGCGGTGTCGGTGCGCCGGTCTTCGGCGGCGACGCGCTCGATACGGCTGAGTTGGTCGCCTCCGCAGGCGGCGCGGCTGAGGGCGTCTACGTGGCCTCCGTCTTCCACCCGGACGATCCACGTCCTGAGGCACAGGCTTTCCGACAGGCCTTCGAGGCCCGTTACGGTCGGGCGCCAGACTCCTGGGCCGCGCGCGGCTACGAGGCCGTCCGTGTTCTTGCCCAGGCCATGGAGGTCGCCGGATCGGCCGCGCCGGAGAAAGTAGCGGTCGCCCTCCGCGAGAGTGGTGAGGTGCGTGGCATTACGGGTCCCTTCGGATTCGATGAGAAGGGGGATGTCGTCGGTAAGCGTCTCGTGACCGCCGTCGTCCGAGACGGGCGCTTCGAGTTCCACGGCACCGGCGCGCTCGCGTCAGAGACCCGTCCCGAGGTCCCCGTCGTCCGCACCGGAACGGCCGAGTAGTCCCTGTTCTGCCCTCATTCATACTGGCTTCCGGCGACCCCGGGGGCCGGTCGTGTATTCCCCCTCCAATGACTAGTTCACGGATGACGGACTCCCGTCCCATCGCCGCCACACGCGAGCATCGCGCCGACGTTCTGCGTCACTTCGGTGCGGCCGAGGCAGACCTCGACGCCCTCCTGAACTACACCCAGAACCCCTTCGACCTTTCAGGCCCCCTCCAGAAGGGCGATGAGCCCTTCGTCGAGGTGTGGGAGGAGTATCTCGCCGAGGCGGAGACAGTTGGGGTGTTCCCCGTGCTCCAGCGCGTATTGCTCCAACTCCGCTTCCCGATCCGTGAGGGAATAGGGGAGACCGAGGCCTATCGCGCGGCGACGCGCCGGGGCGATCTCTCCTCTCTTGGAGGTCTCCGGGAATCTGGGCTTCGCCTGGTAGCCCCAGAACGTCTCCGTCTCGAACTCCACCCCACACCGGCCGGTCGTATTCCAGTGCTCACGGCGCCTGTGCGCGAAGACTTCGTCTCGCTCGTCCAGGCCCTGACACGCCGCAATGAGCCCACGCCTTTGCCTACCTCCATGGGGGCACTGATGGTCAGCGGGTACAACAACTGGGATCGCGTAAGTCGCTACCGGTCGGAATGGGAGTCTGGCGAGATCATGACAGGGTCATGGGCACAGGCGTTTCGCGAGCTCATCCCACAGAAACACCGCTATCAGGATCGGTTTATTCTCCTCAGCGAGGGGCCCTGCGGAGGGATCCCAGCATCTCACTTCGGGCTCACGGATGTGGAGTGGATTCGGCGCTCGCACGTGATCCGGCGGGAGCACGAAGCCGCCCACTACTACTGCCGACGCGTACTCGGCGCGATGCGCTCCAACGCACTCGACGAATGGATCGCCGACGCTGCGGGCGTCCTCGCCGCTGGCGTACCGGACCCTGGCTTCTACCTGCAGGCGTTCCTCACGGACGATGAGCACGGTCGCCTCGGGAGCTATGCGGACGGTTTGGCCGGGCACCAGATCGGTGTCGTGCGCAGGCTCCTCCACAGCCTCATTGGAAGGACGGACTGGGACGAACTGCATAGCCTCAGTCTCGGTCAGGGCCCTCAGGCGATGGCCCGGGTGATCCAGAGGCTCGCCTCCGCAACTCTGGAGGAGCAGTGGGCACAGTGTGCCGAAGAGGCCATAGGAGTTGCAGGATAGGACCTGCGCTCTACGGGAGTAGGGACGAGGCACCATCGCGTCTGCAGAACCCCTTCCGTGAGGCTACGAGGAGTGCTCGTTGTGTTTGGCACAGCGCTTTCAGTGGGACCGAGTACGCTCCAAAGCGGGGCGTGTACTCACTCATCCTTCTGAACAATGAGCACATTCGAAATCGACTACCTCCGTGGTCATCACGGATACCAGGAGCGGTCCGAGGAGACCCTCCGCGACCTCATGGCCAAGGCGACCACCGACGCGGACTTCCGCAGCGGTCTTCTCAATGAGCCCACCCAGACGCTGGAGGCGTACAGCGGAATCGACTTCCCTGAGGACTTCCAGGTCCGGTTCATCGAGAGCAAGGCGGACATCACGCTCGTCCTCCCGGACTTCATCGACGAGTCCGCCGAGATTTCCGAGGAGGAGCTCGAAGCTGTCGCTGGTGGCGCTAACCCCACGCCCACTACGACCTGGATCTGCAGCGCGATCGCGGTCACCGCTCTGACCCTCTGGGCCTACGACGAGTTCGTCGAGCGGGACTAACCCTTCAGCTTTTTACTACGGGCCGAAGAGCCCACTTAGCATCTACAATATCATGAGTAACCCTTCTGCTTCCTCTGCCTTTGCAGTCGGTCAGGAAAAGTACCAGGACCTGATGGAGCGCGCGGCCGTGGACCGCGCCTTCCGTGACAGTCTCACCAACGATCCTCGTGCAACCCTCGAGGCCTTTCTCGGCCAGGAGCTCCCGGCCGGTGTCAGTGTCGCCTTCGTGGAGAACGAAGCGGACACGACCATCGTCCTCCCTGACTTCGTCGACGAGACCGCGGAGATCTCCGAGAGCGAGCTCGAGACTGTCGCCGGTGGTGTGGCGAGCACGCCAATGTGCGTCTTCGCCTCCATCATGGGCACCATGGCTCTGACGCGCGGCGTCAAGACTCTGGGCGACGACGACGCCTGGTTCAGCTAAGCCCCGGTGTTCCTCTCCCCGGGGGGGCCATCCGGCCCCCCCAACCGCTTGTTCTCTGCACGATGACTGACCGCCTCGCCTCGATTGTCGCTCGCGCCACCCCGCTCTGCGACAGGCTACACACCCCTCTCTCTGGTCCCACGCTACCCGATGGCGATCTCGCGACCGCCCGCCTGAGCCGATGGGCCGACCGGCTCGGCGGAGACGAGCAACTGGCCCGTCGCTTGGAGCGCTCTCGCTTGACGGAAGAACAGGCCTGTGTCATACTCGGGAGCACGCCCGAGGCGCCCAGGGCTCTGCCCCTGTGGGCAGAGATCTTGCGGGGTGCGTTTCAGTCTGCGCCTGCGTCGCCCACCGAGGCCCTTCCGAAGAGCGCGGGGCCCTTCGTGCCCGTGTACCGTCCGCTACTGGACCACGCTCGGGAGCGGCTGATGGCCCGCCTCGGCGCGACTGCCGACCGCCTCAGTGAAGGTGCGTTCGAAGACCTCGAAGCCGCCCTGTTAAAGCGCCTCATGCGCATCGGGACTCGGGTGTTCTATGCGGACTTCAGCGTCTACCGCGCCTGTCGCTCTCCCCTGGCCGATCTGCTCGGTGGAGAAGACGCCTACACCGCGTACGTCCGAGCCGTCCGCGAGGGGCGAATCTGGGACGTGTGCGATGTCTACCCGGTCGCGGCGCGTCTGATGGGCCGCGTGACGGAGTTCTGGCTGGATGCAGTGGAGGAGTTCGTCCAGCGGCTCGATACCGACCTCGACGCGCTGGCGGAGATCGCTGACACCGGAATCGGCGTCGCCCGTCGCCTCAACGTAGGCATCTCGGACTCTCACGGGCAGGGGCGCGGCGTGTTCATCATCGACTTCGAAGAGGGGGGGCGCGTGGTCTACAAGCCCCGACCCATCGAACTGGACCACCTCTTTTACGACCTCGTCGCGTGGGCCAACGCGACCGGCGAGGCACTGACGTTGCGAGCGCCTCGGGCGCTCCCGATGGGAGCGTATGGCTGGATCGAGTTCGTCTCGCAGGGAGCCTGCCAGACGGCAGCCGGAGTGGAGCGGTTCTACGAGCGTTCCGGTGCTCTTCTCGCTCTCGCATATGCTCTCAACGGCTCAGACTTCCACCTGGAGAACCTGATCGCGAGCGGCGAGCACCCGGTCCTGATCGACATGGAGGCGTTGCTGGGTCATCGGTTCCATGTGGATCGTGGAGATGGCACGACACCCATGCTAAAGGCCACACAGGACTCCGTCCTACGCGTTGGCATGCTGCCGATGCTGCGGTTCGGTGAGAGCGGGGTGGCCGCAGACATCGGTGGGATCGGCGGTTCGATGCAGGCCGACCGGCCGATTGAGATCCTCGATTTCAAGCGGATGAACTCCGGCGCGATGCGTCTGGTCAAGCGGCATGTCTCGGTCTCGAACGACTCGTTCAACGTCGCACGCCTCGGCGACGAGCCGACCGAGGCGGCCCAGTACATTGATGAGATCGTACGGGGGTTCGAAACGATGTACGGTATGCTCCTCAGGCATCGCGAGTCCTTCGCCGCGCGTGTTGCGAGAGAACTGAAGAGACAGACGGTCCGCGTGCTTATCCGCAACACGAGCCTGTATGCCTCTGCAGTCGAGCGCAGCCTGCACCCCAAGTATCTCCGGAGCGGTATCGATCAAGGTATCGAATTGGACCAACTCGCGCGTCCTCTTCTCCACTCCGACGAGTCGCCCCGTCTCTGGGCTGTCGTCGCGGACGAGCAGAAATCGATGGCCGACCTGGACATCCCGCTCTTCGACGCTCCTGCGGATAGCCTGGATCTGCCCGTGATGCACGGCTCGGCGATTCCAGCAGCTTTCGAGGCGACGGCAGAATCTGCCACGATGGAGCGCATCGCCTCTCTGTCCGAGGCAGACTGCGGGATGCAGGCGCGGATCGTGCGCGGGGCATTCGAGGCGAACGAAGCGCGGGGGCTCCAGTCCCGCGCTGCGATTCCTGCCGCCGCCGCGATGCCCGGCCCGGCGGATCAAAACGAGGACGACCTTTCGTCCGACGATCTTGTCGAGGCAGCGACCCGCCTCGGCGATCAGGTGCGTCGTTCCATGCTGGATCAGGCGGCGGACGTGCCGATCTGGTTCACGGCTCGCTACAACCCGGCATCTGGCCGATACACGTATGAGCCGGCGGGGTATGGCATCTCGGACGGCCTCGGTGGCTTCGCCCTCTTCTTCGCCGCGTTGGAGGCGCTAGCCCCTCGCCGAGGCTACCGGCATGTGGCCCTCGGGGCCGTTCAGCCGCTGATCCGCTTCGTGGAGCGGCTGGAGGAGACTGCGCCTCTCCACAAACTTCCCGACCCGGGGGCCGGGACAGGGCTCGGTGCCGTCGCCTATGCACTCCACCGCGTGGGCCACTTGCTAGGGGATGAAGCGCTCGTCGGCATGGCAGAGCGTGCGGCTCGCCTCCTCGTGTCTCCAGCTACCCTCGAGTGCGACCGCCTCGGGCTGGTCTCTGGAAGCGCTGGCGCGCTCGTTGCCCTGACGTCGGTCTTGAATCCTGGAGACGACCCGGCCGTCCGCGACTGGATCTGCCAGTGGGTGGAGATCGTCACCGAAGCAACCGAGGCGGGATCGGTCACGACCGGTGGGTTTGCCGAGGGAGCCGCTGGCATCGCCTTCGCTCTCGAACGCTCGCTTCCCTTCGTGTCTGACAGGGACCGCGTCCATCGCGCGATTGCACGGCTCCGTGAAAGAACGAACGATCAGCCGTCGGACGCAGACTATCTCGCGGCCTGGTCCGAGGGCCAGCCCGGAATTGCGATGAGTGGCATCGGGGCGCGTCCTGCGGTCTCGCCACGTGCGCTGGCGGCTCAGTGTGCCGACGACTCGGTAGCCTGTGGCCGAAGCGCCTACATCGAGTTGGCACTGGCAGATGGGGACCTCGCGGACGCCCGATCGATCGCGAACCAGGCCGTGCGCAGGGCGGAGACTGGCTGGGGAGGTCACATCGAGCTCGGCTTCTACCGCGGACTCGCGGGACTTGGCTATCAGGTGCTCCGTGCCGCCGCGCCCGGCCGCATTCCATCTGTCCTCACCTGGGCCTGACAGGCCCGACTGTTCGATCCACCATCCATCCTCTGACGTTCCGGCCATGCGTAGCCTCGTCGTATACGGCGCCAAGCCGTCCCCTCTCCCTCTCTCCGTCGCCCTGAAAGGGCAACCGGTCGAGATCGACCAGATCCCGCTGCGGTGTGGCGTCGTCGAAGCTTCTCAACCTCGTTTCGATGCGCGGAAGCCGGAGTTCTCTCACAGCGTGCTCGTGCGCGTGCGCGGGTTTTCCTGCAACTACCGAGACAAGGGCTTCGCCTTCATGATGCAGCAGTTCGCACAGACGCGCTTTTGCCCGATTGGCTCCGAGTTCATCGGAGAGGTCGTCGATGTGGGAGCTGCTGTGGCGCGGTTTCGCAAGGGAGACCGAGTGCTACCAAACCATCACTACACGGGTGCGCTTCCGGGCGATGGGCCCAGCGAGGGGGTCGCGACGAACCAGTCGTCGCGGGAGTTTATCGTGCTCCATGAGGCGAAGCTTCTTCCCGCGCCGAGTCAGATGCCGGACGAGGTCGGAGCCTCGTTTACCCTCAATGCGCAGACCGCGTACAGCATGGTTCGCCGCGCGGGCGTGACGGCGGAAGACCGGGTTCTGGTGACCTCGGCTCGTTCCAACACCTCTCTTTTCCTGATCCACGCGGTCAAGGCCATTGGGGCGACGGTCTATGCCACCACCTCGTCCGAGGCCTCCGCAGATCAGGTCCGCCGTCTCGGGGGCATCGAGCAGGTCGTGGCGGTAGGCCGTGGGGAGGGCTTTTCTCAGAACGAAGAGCTCGTCCGTATCTTCAAAGACGACGGTATGTTCTCCGTCGTGCTCGACCCGATGTATGATGTTCACTTGGAGCGGTCGGCCCAGCTGCTGGCGCCGTTCGGACGCTATGTCAGCTGCGGGATGCTCGCACAGAACCCGAACTCCCGGGCGGCGAGTGGACTGACCCGTGGTCCCAACTGCAGCAAGATCATGGAGTCTGTGTTGCAGAAGAACCTCTCCATCATCGGCAACTGTGTGGGGACCACCCATGATTTGAACCGCGCCCTCACGGACTATGCGGACGGCCGCCTAGAGGTCACCGTTGATTCTACGTTCGAGGGGGAATCAGCTGCACCATTCCTGGACCGGACATTCAACTCGCGCGAACGGTTCGGGAAGGTCAGCTTCCTGTACACCACCGCTTAGACCTCTGCATCCATGAACGCACTCCAACTCGTCAGCACCGCCGTCTTCGTCATCGGAACGATTCTCGTCGTGCTGGCTCTCCTGCAGGACTTCGCTGGACTCGAGTTCTTCTCCGAGCCACCCTACCTCGTCGGCGCCGGGACTGCCGGGCTAGGCGCGGCCATGCTGGCGGGTTTTAAGAAGCGCTCGTTGGCCTCGGCCTCTGGTCAGTAGAACCAAGCTCTCGCGGCGAGCGCTCCTCCCAAACAGTTTCAGCGACTCCTGAACGCATGGCTTCGTGCTGGTTCGGGAGTCGTTGAGGTGTTCGGTGGATCGAAGTGGAGCTACCTCTTCGGCTTGAGCCTGTGATGCCGCAGGAAGTCCATGAACTTGAGGTACTCCGCCTCGGGGAGACCGAAGGCCCGAAGCGCCCGCTTGTAGCTACCGCCGCTCTGCGCCAGCCCGCGCTCGACGATCTGACGCACTTCGTCACGGTTCAACTCGCGGTCGAGGTATGGATCCCGGACAACGGTCCAGAACGAGGCCTCGCCCGTGGACATCCTCGCGAAGGGGTCCCGAGAGGTACCTCCAGCCGCGACCTCAAGGGCAGCGTCGGGGAGAGCGCCGTCTCCCATGGGTAGCGTCAACTCCGCCTCAATGTCAGACGCCTCGATGCGTTCTCCAGACGCGAGGCAGAACGCCATGTCCAGCAGCCCGCGCACCTCGCGGACGTTGCCCGGCCAGGAGTGCCTCGCAAGCCTCGCGAGGGCGTCCTCGGTGAACCGTTTGACCTCGCCGTACTGGCGGCAGAGCTGGGCTAGGTAGGCCTCGGCAATGAGTCGCCAATCGTCCCCGCGCTCGCGCAACGGCGGGACGTGGAGACGGAGGGGCGCGAGGCGATAGTAGAGGTCCTCTCGGAAGGTCCCTGCAGAGACCATCGCGCGGAGGTCGCGGTTGGTGGCCGCCACGACGCGCACGTCCACGCGGCGGGCCTTGGACTCCCCGAGGCGAACCACCTCACCTACCCCGATGGCACGGAGAAGAGCAGCCTGTGCGCGGGGCGTCAGTTCGCCTACCTCGTCGAGGAAGAGCACGCCACGTTCGGCCTCCTCGAAGAGACCCTTGCGGTCCGATGCGGCCCCGGTAAAAGCGCCCTTCTTGTGGCCGAAGAGTTCGGAGATGAGCAGGTTCTCATCGACGAACTGCGCGCAGTTGACCGACAAGAACGGGGTTCCCGACCGAGGAGAGAGCAGGTAGCAGGATCTCGCGAAGAGCTCCTTGCCAACACCGCTTTCGCCCTGGATCAGAACGGGGCGGTCCACGCGGGCGAATCGGCTCGTGCGGTCCAGCGCGTCCTGGAGTGCACTCGAGACGCCGATCATTCGGACGATGCCGGTGCGGCCCCACTGGGCCTCGGAGCGGGCGGCGATCTGAGAGGCCAGTGGGGTCATCCAGGCCGAGGGGGAAGCAGGCATGGGGCTAGCGGGCAGCAGGGTAGCAGACTTTTTGTCCGAGGACCCGGATGCACTTCTTGTCATCCATGACCTCGGTCTCGCTCACCACTCGAAGGCCCGTGTCAGACGCCATAGAAGCGCTGGAAGACAAAGACCCGACAGCGGGTGCGAGAGCGAAAGCGAAAGCAGCGAGCGTGAGGCGGAACGTCATCGTTCGTGTGGTGGGTGTCGGATGTCCCATGGTCCCGAATCGAGCCCCCTCTCTACCTCTAGCAGGGTGACTGTATTGAATGGACCATCTGCTGCCGATCAGTAGCGGCCCCGCCGAATCATACCCCGCACATAGGGGGGCTCTTCTGGTCATTCTGTCTATGGATCGGCGAAGCCCCGATGAAAGAAGGGTCTGCGAAGCGGATCGGATGCCGAGGAGCCGCCGCGAGCCTCCGGTCTATCGGGTAGAGCCGCTCTCCTCGTGCCGAGGGATGCGGGCCTCGACTCGGGTTCCCTGCCCCGCCCAGCCTTCTACGTCCAGTACCCCGCCGACGGAGCGCGCTCGCTCCTGCATGCCCACGAATCCGAAGTGCCCGTCTGCCGAGAGGGCCCGGGTATCTGGAGGGTGTGCGAGGCCGACCCCGTCGTCCTCCACGCGAAGCATGGCTTCGGACGGCGTGAGCTTGAACACGACCTGGATCCGCGTGGGGTGGGCATGTTTCGCCGCGTTGTTCATCGCCTCCTGTGCGACGCGGAACAGCACGAGGCGGACGGCCTCGGGGAGCGCGAGGCCATCGTCGTCAAGGTCGAGGTCGACCTCGATGCCGAGGGCACGTCGGCGGAAACGCTCGGTGTGGGAGCGGAGAGCCGCCGCGAGGCCGAACGGGCCGAGGGCTGGAGGCCGGAGGGCCTCCATGATGCCGCGAAGCTCACCGATCACCGTGTGCGCGTCGTCGAGCGTGCCTCGTACGCGACGCGTCTCTACCTCCGCGCCTTCGACCCGGTGAAGTGCCTCGGCGGTGAGGCCGAGTTGCATGTGGAGCGAGTGGAGGTCCTGAAGCGGACCGTCGTGCAACTCTCTCGCGAGGCGGAGTCGCTCGTCCTCGCGCGAGGCCGCGATCTGGCGTCCCGCCTCCTGAAGCTGTCTCCGCTGCCGCTTCTCCTGGCGAAGCCGCCGTGCCAAATACAACAGGAGCGCGAGGGTTCCGAGGGGAAGGCCTACCGCGAGTGTCAGCGCCAGCGGAATGGGAATGGCGCGGCCGATGTTGACATAGATGTCCCCATCCACGATCTGCGTCCAGATGGTCGGGACCTCCAACTCCCGCTGCTCGATGATCGCCTCGACGCCTTTTCCCATGTACACCGCCACGATCTCGTCCACGAATAGGGTGTCCTCGGAGCCCGCTCGGTAGTACCCGACCGTACTGTCGGCGTAGACCAGCACTCCGATGGAGTCCACGGCGACGTTGCCGTCATACGTGACGATGAACTCGTCGGCGAGCACTTCGGTGGTGTCTCGCTGGGCGTGGGCAGTGACGGTCGAGACCGTCAGGAGGAGGAGGAAGGCGAGACGAATCACCCTCTCAGAATACTTCGTTCTATGTCGCGCAGCCGTCTCGAGAGAGCGCCTCGCTGGGGGCAGCAGCTTCAGAGGCTACTGGTAAAGCGCCTAGCTTCCAGTGCCTCCCTCCACGAACCCGTTGCGCCATGCCCAGGCAACCGCCTCGCGAGCTGTAGCGACCCCGATCTTGGCGTAGGTGTTCGCGAGATGGTTCCGAACGGTGTTCTCCGAGATAAAGAGCTGAGTCGCGATCTCCCCGTTTGACTTGCCCTCGGCAAGCAAGAGGAGCACTTCTCGCTCTCGTTCCGAGAGAGAAGGGGCCGGATCCTCGGAGGTAGTGGGGGTCACAAACCAGCGGCCCTCGCCTCGCGCTACCGCCCGGACCGCTTCCAGGATGAGTTCCGGGGGTTTGTCCTTTGTGAGATACCCGGATGCGCCGCTCTGGAGGAGACTCGACACGTAGGCAGCGTCATCGTAGGAGGAGAGGGCGAGCAGACGAACGGGGAGGCCTTCCTCTTTTACTGCCCGGGCCACGTCTACGCCAGTCATCTTGGGCATCTCCATGTCGATCAAGGCGACATCGAGGTTGGCCGTCCGAATGTGTCGGAGGGCTTCTTCGCCGTCAGTTGCTTCCGCCACTACGTGGATGTCCGGCTGAGACGAGAGGAGGTCGCGGATCCCGCGGCGCCACACGGGGTGATCGTCTGCAACGAGAACGCGGAGAGGGGCGAAGGACATGGCTCAGAGTGGGGGCACCGTTAGTGCACGCCACTCCGGCGCGTCACGGTGTGCGAATACACGCACGCGCATCCGCGTGGAATGTTCGGTCTCCGTATGGACCTGTGCCCCAATCGCTTGCGCACGCTCGTAGATGAGGGACAGGGGGGGGGGAGCGGTGGAGCGATCCGGTTCGTGAGAGGTTCCCTCGGCACAGACCTCTAGGAGTACCCGCTCTGCGTCTAGCTTCAAGACCACGGAGACCCGTTCGGCTCTGTGGGCGAACGCGCGGCCGATGGCAGCCTGCGCGATGCGGAAAAGCGCGAGGCGGACGGAGAGCGGGAGTGCCTGCGCATCGTTGTCGAGGTCGAGGGAGAACCTCCGCGAGGGATGAAGGGACCGAAGCCGATCCACGTGTGCCTGCAACGCTGCTCCGACTCCGAACGGCACGAGCGCTGGTGGTCGAAGGGCTTCGCTCGTGCGTTTCAGTTCCCGGATCACTTCCTGGATACCGGTCGCGACCTCTGTCGTGGCCGTGCGAGCGATGGGAGACCCTGGTCCTTCAGCAGAAAAGCTGATCAGGCTCAACCGCATTCGGAGGGCGTGGAGGTCCTGAATGGGACCATCGTGGAGCATCCGCGCGACGGCCAGCCGCTCCGCCTCGTGGCCGTCCGCGAGGTAGCGGCGAGACTGCGACAGTTCCTGTTCCTTCATGGAATACCGACGATGGCACCATCCGATGCCTCCCGCGAGGAGAAGCGCGGTGACTCCGGAGAGGATGGTAAGTGCCAGCATGCGAGATGGACAGCGTGTGGCAGGGAGACCCCTGCCGGAGGGTCTAAGCAGACGGGGTACTGCGGGGGCTCGTGGTGGAAGGCTGTGGCTACAGGCCGACAGATGCAAGCGCACGCACGGCGGTACGGACAGAACGGACGGCCTCTGCATAAGGGCGTCCGCCACCTGCAACGGCCGCAAGCTCATCGATGTCAAGCTCGTTGTCGGTCGCCAGGGGGCCTGTGAACGCGGGCAACTCGATGATGGTCTCGGAGTCCTCGTAGCTCTCGGGCGTCTCCCCTGGTTCTACGAAGTACACCGAGCGGGAGGGGGCAGCGAGCCCCCACGAGCGGAGAGTCTGATGGGGGTGAGCCTTGAGCTGGAGCCTCAGGGCGCCATCCACGGCACTGGCGGAGAGGAGCTCGGTCAGGGCGGAGGCAGTGGCCATGAATCTGAAGGAAGGGTGGGCCTTGGAGATGTCAAGCGTCGTGCCGTGTGTCTCCTGGCGGGTTCTGGGGCCTAGGGGCGGATCAGCGGGACTTCAGTAGAGGAGGACGCCCATTCGGTAGGACCCGGACTCCACCGGGTTCGCCGCTACAACTGACTCGCTATTACGAAAAGCGGCGGGCTGACCCGGAGGCCAGCCCGCCTGTAACCATGGACGGAAGAGGCTTAGCCGCCATTCGGGTTCCACCAACCGGCGGAGCCGTCATCGCCGCCATCGCCGCCCCAGTCGCCCCCCCAGGGGTTCTCGGCGCCGCCAGCTACGTTTTCGAGGTCCTGCTCGTTGAGCTCGTCCTGAGGGTCGATAGACGTGGGAATGTTCTTGGTATCAGACATTGGAGTCGTGGGTAAAGAGAGGGAAGAACTAGTCGAAGGTCGGGAACGTCGGTGACGGCTCGAAGATGTCTGGGATGCCGTTTTCGTTTCGGTCCTCGAAAATGGGGCCTCTGCCACCGGCAGCGGCTTCGAGTTGGTTGTCGTCGAGTTCGGCCTCGGTGGGGGCCGGGGCTTCGGTCTTGTTGGTCTTGTCCGTCATAGGAGGAAGGAAATCAGGAACGAATGATGCGATGGTGGCGGCTTCTGCCGTGCATGCTGTCTCGCCAGTCTGCTCGGAACGTTTTGCCTGCATCCAGGATCTCGCGTTCCAGGCTAGAGGTGCAGCCGGAGCCCCCTGCGACCGAGTCTAGGTCAGAGTCGGAGAGAGCAGAGGGCACCGTCGGCGCATCGGTCAGCAGAGAGGCAAGCTCAGACGCAGTGGATCGGAGCGGAGGGCGAGAGCCGAACATGACGCCTAGATGTCAGACCCCGTATTGGGGTAGGTCGGGAAACAGCCACCGTCTGGGAAGGGCTTCGTGGGGACCGAGACCGTGTACAGGTCCTGGTCCTTCTTGCCCGGGTTTACAGAGCCACCGGTGCAGTCGCCGATGATGCCACCTGCCGCCTGTTCGAGATCGGCGTCGGAGAGTTCGGCATCGAACGTCTTATCGCTCATGGAAGTAGAGGATGTTGGAATGGAAAGCGCCGGGGCGCTACCTGAGCACCAGACATCTTCGTGCCGTGCTCTCCGATCTCCCTCTATGCCCAGGGATCCACCTGTGAGTCGGGGGAGAGCTCTATGAGCGGGAGGGGAATCGGGTACGGGCTCTATCGTGCGGAGCGATACATGACGTGCCTCCCGTTCAGTGGAGCGAGGGAGGTCCACCCTCGACGCGTCGCTGGAGGGCTACAGAGCGGCTGGGAGGTGCTGCGAGCCCTCGCGTCAGGTCGTCGAACTCTCGGGTGACACCTCGCTCGTTGCCGTCTCTTCTCCACTGTTGGTAGCCGTCCCTCGCGCCGGAAGGCGAATAGAGAACTCGGTCCCTTGACTCTCTTCGCTCTCGACACTCATCGTGCCACCGTGTCCTTGCGTGACGATCTCGTAGGCGAGCGAGAGTCCGAGGCCGGTTCCCTCGCCGGTTGGCTTGGTGGTGAAGAAGGGCTCGAAGACCTTCTGCCGAACCCCGTCGGGGATGCCAGTGCCGTTGTCTGCGACGCGGATCTCGATCCAGTCTGAAGCGCCCTCCGCGAGATGCCGCGTGGCGACAGTCACGGTGGGCTCGTAGTCCGCATTGTCGATCTTGCGCCGCTGCCCGACCGCGTAGAACGCGTTCGAGAGGAGGTTGATGAGCACGCGCCCGAGCTCTTGCGGGATGAGCTCCACGTCGCCCGCGGCTGGGTCGAGATCGCGCACGAGGTCGACCTGGAACTCCTTGTCGTTGGCGCGGGCGCCGTGGTAGGCCAGGTTGGCGTACTCCTCGACGAAGCGGTTGGCGTCCACGCGAGCCTTCTCGGCAGCACTGCCCCGGCTGTGAAGCAGCATAGCCTTCACGATGCGGTCGGCTCGGGTGCCGTGCTCGTGGATGCGGCGCGAGTTCTCGCGAAGGTCATCCAGGAGAGCGTCCACGTCTTCGAGGATGGCAGAGACGGGCTTGTCTTTGTTCTCGCGCAGCTCCTCGCCGAGTTCGTCCGCGAGCTCCACGGAGAGGTCCGCGAAGTTGTTGACGAAGTTGAGCGGGTTCTTGATCTCGTGCGCGATGCCTGCGGTGAGCTGCCCGAGGCTGGCGAGTTTCTCCGACTGCACGAGTTGGGTTTGGGTCGCCTTGAGCTCTGAGAACGCCTTCTCGAGTTCGCGCTTGCCCTCCGCCTCGGCGCGCTGCCGGTCCGCCTCAGCGCGAGCGGCGCGGGTCTCCGCGCGCTGTCGGTCCGCCTCGGCTTCGGCGCGCTGGCGGTCTGCCTCGGCCTTGCGGGCCTCTGCCTCGGCCGTCTCGGCGCGGATCTCCTGCTCGCGGCGTTCGGCCCGTTCCCGCTCCTGGCGCAACACGCGCGCACGCTGCCAGCGGTCGAACCGGACGAGACCGACGACGAACAACGCGGCATAGGCAAGGTAGGCCCACGTAGAGCGCCACCAGGGCGGCGAGACGACGACAGACAGACTCGCGCCCGTTTCGCTCCAGAGACCGTCGGCGCTGGCGGCCTGCACCCGGAACGTGTAGCGCCCCGGCGCGAGGCTGGGATAAGGAGCTTCGCGGCGACGGCCAGACTCGATCCACTCGTCGTCGTCATTGAGGCCCTCCATCCGGTAGCGGTAGCGGTTTTGCTCGGGCGCCGAGAAGTGAAGCCCTGCGAACCGGATGGTGACGTAGTTCTGGTCGTGCGCGAGGCGGAGGCGCTCGGCGAGCGGCGCGGCGACCTGCAGCGGGGAATCTTCGCCCGGTTCGATGGGCTCGTTGCCAAGCAACACTGCCGTGATCGCGACCTGTGGCGGATTTGGGTTCAGGGCGGCGAGTTGGGTCGGCTCGAAGGCGAGGAGCCCGTTGGTGCCGCCGAAGTAAAGCGTGCCGTCGGGACCACGGGTAGCGGCTCCGCCGAGGGTGCGCGCAGTCCCCTCGCCGCCGAGGGTGCGCTGCTGGAATGTGGCGGTGACGGGCTCGAATCGTGCGAGTCCCCGGCTGGTGGAGATCCAGAGGAAGCCGTCGTCGTCCTCCACGATGGCGAGCACATCGTCGCTCGGGAGGTCCGTCTCAGCCTCGGTGAAGCGCTGGATGCCGCGCTCCGGCGCATCGGTGTCCACACGATGGAGTCCCGCGCTCGTGCCCACCCAGAGCGACCCGTCCTCGCGAGCGTGGAGCGCGTTGATGAAGCCACTCGCGAGAGCGTCGGGATCCCCAGGCGCGCCACGGAAGCAGGTGAACTGGGCGGTCTCTGCCACGCTGCCGAGGCGACAAAGGCCTTCTGCAGTCCCGACCCAAAGGGTGCCTCGTGCGTCTTCCGCGAGAGCGCGGACGTTGTCATGTGCGAGGCTGGAGGGATCGTCCGGCGAGTGCGTGTAGGCGACGGATTGGCCCGCCTCGCGGTCCAGCAGGACGAGGCCACCATCCAAGGTGCCGACGAAAAAGCGCCCGGCGCGATCTTCCAGCAGTGCCTTCACGGGCGTCCCCCCAGGCACAGCGTCTAGCGCGACGGACTCCAGGCCGCTCGGCGTCACGCGCCGAAGGCCGACCTCGGTACCGGCCCAGAGCACGCCAGCCTGGTCCTGGAGGAGCGCCAGCGCGGCGGCATCGCCCACCTCGCCTCTGAGAGGAAACGACCGGAAGGCTTCGTCTCCCGTCCTCACGTCCACAGAACGGTCTGTTCCGACGTACAGCGTGTTGTCCCGCGAGACGAGGAGAGCCATGACATCGTTGCTCGCGAGGGAGGTCGGATCCGCTGGGTCGGTGCGGAAGCGAGACACGGTGCCACGCGCGCGGTCGAACCGGTCCAGGCCACCGTATGTCGCGACCCAGAGCACCCCCTGGCGGTCCTGAAAGATGTCGGAGACGGAGTCGTCGATGAGGGCTGTCGGGTCGGCCTCGGTCGCGACGTACTCGATAGGGGCCGCCGCGCCGGGATCGAGTTGGCGCAGGCCATCTCCGAAGGTGCCGACCCAGAGGGTGCCCTGCTCGTCTTCATAGACGGTCGAGATGACGCTGACGGATCCGAGGTCTACCGGCGCGAGGTCGTCCCGGGAGGGATCGAGGCGGAAGAGGCCGCTCCCGAAGGTGCCGACCCAGAGATGGCCGCGCTCGGAGAAGGCGAGGCTGGAAACCTCGCCACCGAAGAGCTCGCCTTCCGGCGCAGTACGGAAGGTGCGAAACTGCCCCGAGTCAGGATCCAGCCGCGAGACGCCTTCGCTCGTCCCCACCCAGATGGAGCCTCTCGGTCCGGGCACGATGGCAGTGACGTTGTCGTGGGGAAGGGAGGCAGGGTCTGATGGGTCGTGGCGGTAGACGGTCCAGGCGTCCGTCTCGGGGTCGTAGCGCCCAAGGCCCTCTGCAGTGCCGACCCAGACGTGTCCAGAGGAGTCGGCGTGCAGGGCGATCACGTCGTCGTCGGGCAGGCCTCCGCGCTCGCGCGGGAAAAGCGTGAAGGTTTCCGTCTCCCGGTCGAGGCGGTTGAGCCCGCGCCGTGTGCCGACCCAGAGGGCACCGTCGGGTGCTTCTGCGAGGGCCGTGACGAAGTTGTCCGAGATCGTGGTGGAATCGCGGCCTCGGCGGTACTCCACGATGTCGTAGCCGTCGTAGCGGTCGAGCCCGTCGAAGGTGCCGATCCAGAGGAAGCCCCAGCGGTCCTGAAGGACGGAGGTGATGCCTTCGTTGGAGAGGCCGTCCTCGGTGGTCAGGTGGCGGAACAGGGCGCGCTCGGCATAGGAGACGGGCGACGGTTCGGGATCGGCAGTCTGTGCCGGGAGAAGAATGGGCGCCGCGAGGATTCCGCCGGCCAGCACTGCCAGCCCAGCGAGCGCGGTGCCGAGGCGGGCGATCTGCCGGTAGGCGAGGGACGGGGGGCGCAGCATCGGCGGCTCAGGCAGACTCGGGCGCGAGGGCGCTCAGCGCGGCTCCGATGATCTCGGGCACGGCGGTGAATCGGAGGCGGACGCGCGTCCCGGAGCCCTCGGGGTCGCTTCGGGTGGCCTTGGCGTAGATCTGCGTCGGCTCGGTGCCGGGAAGCGACAGGGTGAGCCGGAGGTCTCCACGCGCGGGGACGGTCGCTTCCACGACGGCCTCGGCGCCTCGCTCGGAGACCCGGACCAGACGCCCAGGGAGTGCCTCGCTGTCGACGCGCTTGCCGTTGAGGTGGACAAAGGTGAAGGGGACGGGCTCGCGAAGCTGCCGGTAATGCGGCTCGTCGTCGGGGAGCGCGGCGGCGTAGGCGCCCGCAATCGCGCGGACACTGTGGAGCGGGACGTTCTCGGCGAACCCCTTGAGGCCCGCCTCCCGCGTCTCGGAGAGCGTCAGCGCCGCGCCGACCCGCTCGCGAGTGGCCTCGGAGATGAGCACTTCGCCCGGCGCTGCCTGGCTCTGGATCCGTGCGGTCAAGTTGACGGGGCTGCCTACCACGCCGTACTTCGCGCGCTTCTCGCTCCCGATGCTGCCCACGACGACCTCGCCGGAGTTGACTGCGGCGGTCATCTCCAAGTGCGGGAGGCCAAGCTCGGCCATCTCCTCGTTGACCTCATCCATCGCGGCTTGCATCGCGAGTGCACAGGCCACGGCCCGGTCAGCGTGGTCTTGTTGCCGGATGGGGGCGCCGAAGATGGCGAGCACCGCGTCCCCGATGAACTCGTCCACGGTCCCGTCGAACCGGTCCACCACGTCGGTCATGGCGGAGAGGTAGACGTTGAGCAGCCGCACGACGGCCTCTGGCGGGAGGCTCTCGGAGATCTGGCTGAAGCCGGAGAGGTCGCTCATCAGGACGCTGACCTCGCGCATCTCGCCGTCGAGGGAGAGGGAGCCGGGGTTGGCGAGGATGGCTTGCGCGACCTCCGTGGAGAGGTAGGTACCGAGGGCGCGGCGGACCCGGTCGGCCTCGCGCTCGCGTTCCACGGCGCGGCGTGCCTGCTGGAGCGTGATCTGGAGGTCCTCCATGTCGAGTGGCTTCGTCAGGAAGTCGAACGCGCCCTTGTTCATGGCCGTGCGGATGTTCTCCATATCGCCGTAAGCCGTCACGACGACTGCCTTGTGGCGGCGGTCGAGCTCGTCGAGGTGGCCGAGGAGCGTGAGGCCATCCATGCGCGGCATGTTGAGATCCGTCACGATGACCTCGATGTCAGGGTCGGCGAGGACCTTGTCGAGTGCTTCCTGACCGTCGGCTGCGAAGTCCAACTCCAGTTCGCCACTGCGAACGCGACGCCGAAACTTCTGTCGGATGAGCGGTACCAGATCGGGCTCATCGTCCACGAAGAGGATCTTGAGCGGGACGTCCGGAGGCTCCGCACTGGCGGCAGCGCCGGGGGCGGAGTCGGGGATCAACTCAGACATTCAGCGGGGGAGAGGACGGCGCAAGGTAGAGACGCCGCGATGGGTAGAGAGGCATCGCTAGGTGCAGGAGGATTGCTTCCTCCGTTCCATCGATCCTCAGTCCCATCGAGGGATGCAGCTCTCTCTGGTATCCGTGCTCCCATCCTCAAACTCTGGATGAACCGATGGGGAGCCGGTGGGTTGGACGTCGTGACCGCTACATTGCGCGCTGGGCACGAGATCTGCCCGCCGCTGGGTTCTGCCGCTATGACGACCGCTCTCCTTCGCCTCCGACCGCTCGCGCTGGGCCTCGCGCTCATCGTCGCCGGGGTGTGGAGTGCTCCCGCTGCTGCGCAGGCCACGCCCGAGACCTCGCGCTCTTCCACAGCCGACACTACCCAGGCTCGCGCGTCGCTCTTCGATGCGAACGTGGCCGAGGGGCACAAGCGCCGCCGCGGGGTGCGTCCGAGACCGACGCCGCCTCCGGCACGCCAGCAGACGCCGCTGCCCACGCGGCCCGCGAGCACCTACGAAGCGGCCGTTCTGACACCGGGTGGAGGGACTACCGTCGTCTCCGTCCCACCGCCACGCCGAGCGTCCGCCCTCCCCGCCTCGGGTGCCGAGGCGGGCACCCCCGCCGATTCCTCGCGCCTGTTCGATTCGCGCACCGCTTGGGGACACAAGCCTCTGGAGGGGCGCCCGCAGTTCTTCGACGCGCGCATCGCGTGGGGCCACAAGGACCCGGCCCGTCGCGAGGAAGGCCTCTTCGACACGGAGGTCGCGGAGGGGCACAAAGAACTCCCGGTCACGGCCGTGACGGTCTTCGAGGTGCCGGAGGACGCCTTCGCACTGATCGACGGCCAGATGCGATACGTTCGGGGCCTTTCGGGCACAGAGCGCCTGCAAGCTCGGTACTTCCCCGCCATCGAGCGGGCATTGGAGCGGCTGGAACTGCCCACCGAACTGAAGTACGTCGCGCTCATCGAGAGCCGCCTGGACCCACAGGCCGTCTCGCATGCGGGCGCTCGGGGCATCTGGCAGATCATGCCGGAGACCGCCGGGGACTTCGGGCTGGACTCGATGGCGGTCCATGATCCCGCTCGCGCCACGCCCGCTGCGACGCTCTATCTCGACCGCCTCCACAAGATGTTCGACGGCGACTGGATGCTCGCACTGGCGGCGTACAACGCCGGTCCAGGGCGTGTCATTCGGGCCCGCCGCGAGTTCCAGCGCGTCGTGGGCCGCGCGCCGAATTTCTGGGAGGTCCGGCACCGTCTCCCGCGCGAGACGCAGGACTACGTGCCGCGCTTCCTCGCGGCTGTCCAGCACTTCGAATCAACGAAGTAACCTTCTAGCCGAGTAGATATTAGCGCCCTTTCCCTTGTCTGTACTATTTGAAAAGGCGAGATATTTTGACAGCAGAAGCAAGCTCTCTATTTGCGGCTTCTAAGTCTTCTTTCCCCTTTGATCTAATCTGTGCTCCAACTTCGGCAGGAGAAATATCAGATTGGCTTAGGGCAACACCTTCGATCCAAGTTTTACCCTTTGATAAAAGATCGGCAGTGCTAATGAGCTTTTCGGCTTCCCTCTTTCGCCTCTCTGCACGCTCTACAATCTCCTTTCTCAGAACTTTATTGTAAAAGCTACCCTCCACATCCTCTTTGTTCTCGGTTAGTAGCTTCGCATACTTTGAGTTTTTCTCTATAATTTTGCTAACAATATCTTCCTTAGAAGAGCTGTGGTCTACGTATAGTGCGTCGGGTATAGAGTAGGCGTTTCTGTCGTGTCTTGGATACTCTGATACAATATATTCATCATCGATGATCATGAAGCTATACGAAACGATGGCCTCGGATGCTACATATAGCTGAAAAAGCTTTTCGCCGCTGTTTAACTCCGGTGTGCAATCGAATACATCACGTACGTGTTCAAGAGTTCTTCTGTAAGACAGGTGTGCCGACCGTATTAGCGACTCGTCTGCGGAGAGTGGCTCGCTGTTCATTGCCCTGTCGGTGATCGAAAGTTGCCATATTCTTGTATATGTGATTTCTTTTTCGCATATAGCTCTTTCTAGAGATCGGAAATAGCGAGAATATTGCCTCGCTAGGTCGTAGGTGAGCTTCTTGTCTCCTATTTCAGAATACTTCTGGAGGATATTTTTTCTAGGAAGATACTCAACTACTACTATGCTACGGTTTGCTTTTTCAACGTAACTAATTAAAGAGTCAATGTACTTATGGAAGTTGTCTCTTATGCCGTCCCGTGATAAGCCAATATTTACAAAGTCTACAAGGCCGGTCTTGACATCGCTTGTGTCCGTCTGAGCAGAAGTAGTTGTATGTTTGCTGCTTCTTATGCCTATACTGGAAAGTATTCTAGAGTATACTATATAAGTATATACGGCAATACTAAGTATCATTAGTATGTATATAGCGTATGTCATTGGGCTGTTTGGTTATGGTTACTTCCAAACGCATGAAGAAATAGGGAGAATAATATTGTTATAAAGCTATACAGCATGAACACTACTATTGAGCCCTCGTCCGCGTATCCGTATGCAATCCCGGAGATGGCTGTAATTCCTAGGATTAGGCCTTTGTAGCTCTCGTCTGACATGATTGGAAAGACAGATGCCGAATAACACATGGCAACTAGGACCCATTTTGAAGGAATGATCTGGCTACTGGTCGCCTCAAAAGCAAGGGCTGCGATGGGAATGAGAAGCGAACCGACAAGAACTGGAACGGTATCGAGAACGGCGTCGACGGCCGCTTTGTCGAATCTTGGCATGTTCAGCCTGATGCCTTCGGAGCGATGTAGGGTCGGATGCATGCAGGTTCATCACGCTGCTAGGACATGATATCGAGAAGCCAGTTCCCCTGCATGAGAAATCAGCAGATGAGGGGTCGAGATGGGTATGACTGAGTCGCCACATACGGAGAAGACGCCCGCAATGTCAGGCTGGTCACAAAGCCAGGAAGGCTGGGTAGCGAATGCCGCTAGACGAGTAGCTTCGGTCGCCTTACTGCTGTCTTCCCATGACCTACGATGCCCGCCCCCAGACGATGGGCTCCTGGGTGTTCGATCTGCGCGAGGGAGGAAAGGGCGGGCGCCTCGCCGCCGAGGTCGACCTCCGGGGTGTGCTCAGCGATGGCGTCATCCGAGTAGGGGCCATTCCGTTCACGCTGGATCGTGAGGGGCTGGGGCGGACGTACCGCCTTCTCTTCGAGGGCCGTGCGCTGGTCCGGGCGGAGCCGCAGGGCATGTTCTCGAACAGGTACGACCTAGCGGTGGAGGCCGCGATGCTGAGACGCGGGGTACCTGCCGGTGAGCAGGCGCGCTACACCTGGACGCCCCTCGAGTTCAGCGGGGGCAAGTACGAACTCCACGCCGGACGCGAACGCATCGGACGGGTGGAGAAAACGGCGACGTTCTTCCGCCACTACGCGCTCCAGTTCGACGAGCAGGTGCCCCTCGCGTTACAGGCGTTCTGCTTCGCGCTGCAGTTGGAGAGATTTCGGCGCCAGTCCAGCGGATAGGTATCCGGTCCCGGGGTGCCCCGCCTCGGTGCCGAGGCGGTTGAGGTTAGATGAGCAGCCGCACGAAGCGCTCGGCCTCGTCCAGGCTCAGAAACTCGAAGAGCCAATCGTGTGAGCCCCGGCGTGAGACCCAGACGCGGCGTCCGCGTGCGTACGCTCCGCGAAGGCTGCGGATGGAGATGCGCTTTGGCCCGTCCGGCGTCGTGAGCACGAGCTTCTGTGCTTCCATGCGGACCTCGCCACGCGGGCTCAACAGAGTCGCGCCGCTCAGCTTGGGCAGTGCGGCGCGATAGCGCTCTGGGTCGGAGTGCATCGGGCGGAGGCGGGAGAAGGCGTCGTCTCTCTCGCTGGCATAGACAGGTCGCCATCGCGCGATCCAGGGCCGGTCGGTGCGCTGGTGGCCCATCGCGCGAAGGAGCGTGCGCACGAGAGCCGCGTCTTCGTCGCTCTCGATAAACGTGGCCGTATCCCCGCGTGTCTCAACGAGCACGCCGTTCTGAAAGCGGAGGATCCGACCCAGAACATCCAAACGGATCCCGATGGCCTTGCGCCCTCGCGCATCCAAGACGAGGCGCTTGTTCGTCACGATGGCGCGGCCCGTCTGCTTCACGTCGCGGAGTACAGCGGGCGGGACGCGAAGGTGGAAGGTTTCACCCGCGTCCAGCATCTCGCGGTTAGCGGGGTCGCCGTAGACGGCCCCGAGACGGTCCATGTCGACCCGCCGCCACGCCGCGTTGACGACGATATGGCCGGTCTCCGTGGAGCGGAGCGCGAGGCCTGTCGGGACTTTTGCGAGGGAGCCGTTGCGCGCGGCCCAGGTCTCTGCCGCGCGGTCGAGCATCTGGCGGATCCGCGTGTCCGCCGTCACGCCGAGGTTCTGTTGTGCCTCGTCGACTTCCTGCGCCTCGTCGGGTGAGAGTTCTCCGTCACAGAGCGCGCGCGCGACGGTGAGGAGGAGCTTCTCGCGTGCGAGGACCTCGAAAGCCCCGTCGGCGAGGTGGGGATCCAGGCCGAGGGTGTGCTGGAGCTTGTAGAGGAGCAGGCGCTCGTCTACATCCAGGCAGTCGTCCGCGAGGGCATGGTGGACGGCGTTTCCAAAGGCACGCTCGTGGGCGCCTTCTAGATCGCGCGAGCCGAGGTGGAGCGTGCGCGCGAGGACACCGAGGAGTGCACGATTGGCTTCGGAGAAGTCACCGTCTTCCAGGGACCAGTCCAAGAACCGAGTGTAGAGGCGGACGCGCTCGTCGTGGTAGGTGCTCGCGAGGTCCACGGCTCGCTGCCGCCGGATACGGTCGATGTGCTGCGGTCCGAGTTCGTCCGGGTGCTCCGCGGCGACGATCAGGTTGTGGAGTTCGACCCAGGCGTTCCGCTCAGGCTCTCGGCCTCGGCGGTCCGGCGGGGCAGGAGAGAGCAGGTCGAACGGGCCCACGGGCGAGGGGGAAGGCAGCCGCCGAAGCTAATGGACGTGGTTCTGGATCGCTCCCACTCCCTCCGCCTCGGCCCCCTCCGCTTCGGCACCGAGGCGGGCACACCTAGACCAGCCCCACGAGCAGCATCGCGAGTGCCGCCGCCAGCGGCACGCGAAGGTTGTCGTTGACCGGGATCGGCAGCACCTCCACGAGCGCCGCCACCACGGCCCCAACCGCGATTTGCGCCAGCGAGACCTCCGCGTCGAACGCTGCCGCGAAGGCCCAACCGGTCAGCGCCGCCACGAGCGCAAAGGCCACCGTGCCTTCCACCGACTTCGGCGAGCCCGGCCAGCGCGTCTTCCCGAACGGGCGCCCGACGAGCGCTGCCGCCGCGTCGCCCGTCTGCTGTATCGCGAGAGCCAGGGCCGCCACAGGCGCGGAGAATAGGAGCACACACAGCGCTGCGGCCGTGCACATCATCGTCGCGCCGTTGAACACGATCCTGCCGCCGAACGGCGGGATCTCCTCCGGGCGCATCAGCGGTGCGAACACCTTGTGCAGCCACGTCCGCGCCCACGTGATCCGGTGGCGGCTCCAGTCGGCCGCGAGCGCAATCACCGCCAGTGGCACGAGGACCCAGAGCGAGACCTCGCGCCCGAAGAACAGGATGCCTGCCGGGATCGCCAGCGCGAGGAGGTGCAGCGCCTTGCGCCGAAGCTCGGCGGCGTAGGAGATAACGGGGACGGGGTCGTTCATGGAACGCGAGGGGGCGGCCGAAGGTAGCCGAGCCTCACCCCCAACCTCTCGCCATGCGATTCCTCCTCCTACTCGCCTTCGTCTCCGTCCTCGCCGCCTGCGGCTCTGATTCCGACTATGCAGGCGAGATGCGCGAGCAGCACGATGGGGAGACACCGGATCCGTCCGGCGCCACGGCCGGGGCCACCGACCTCGACGTCGTCACGGAGGAGGTGGAGTACGCTACCGTGGATGGGCAGGCCGCGACCGGTATCCTCGCGAGACCAGCCGAGGCAGACGGCCCGCTGCCTGCCGTGATCGTGATCCACGAGTGGTGGGGCCTCAACGACAACATCCGCGACATGGCGCGTCGCATCGCGAACGAGGGCTATCTCGCGCTGGCCGTGGATCTCTACGGCGGTGAGGTGGCGGACACGCCCGACGCCGCGCAGTCGCTCATGCAAGCCGCGATGGGGCAGGAAGACGCGCTGACTGACAACCTCCGCCAGGCGTACGCCTATCTCGCCGAGCGTGAGCAGGCGCCCGCCGTCGGCTCGGTCGGGTGGTGCTTTGGCGGGATGTGGTCCCTGCGGACGGCCCTCGCTCTGCCGAGCGACTTGGACGCGGCGGTGATCTACTACGGCCGCCCCGTCACCGAGGCGGACCAACTGGCCGCGCTAGAGGTGCCCGTCCTCGGTCTCTTCGGAGAAGCCGATGGCTCCATCCCGATGTTCACCGTGCGAGAGTTCGAGACCGCGCTCACCGAGGCCGGTGTGGAGAACGAGATCGTCTCCTACGAAGGCGCCGCGCACGCCTTCGCGAATCCCTCCGGCCAGCGTTACGATGCCGCTGCTGCCGAAGACGCCTGGACTCGCACGACGGCCTTCTTCGCTGAGCACCTGACCGCCGCCCCGGACAGCGAGTAGCCCCGCCTCGGCACCGAGGCGGGCGGAGTCATCGGCCCACCCACTGGTCGATGGCCTCTCGAAACTCTGCCGTGGCCGCCTCGGGGTCCAGTGCGCAGGACACGGCCGTCATCACCGCGACGCCGTGGGCGCCTGCCTCCAAGCACGGCGCCACCCGCTCCGGCGTGATCCCCGCGATGGCGATCACTGGGATCGAGACCGCGCGCGCGGCCTCTGCCAGACCTGCGAGGCCCTTCACCTTCGCGGGGTTCTTCTTGGAGCTCGTCGCGAAGACCGGGCCGAAGCCGATGTAGGTCGCGCCCTCCGTCTCCGCTCGCCGAGCTTGCTCCGCCGTGGTCGCCGTCGCGCCGATGATGCGCGGGGCGCCATCGCCTGAGGCCGTCCGGTCCAGCGCGCGCCGAGCGGCTTCGATGGGAAGGTCGGTCTGGCCGAGGTGGACGCCATCGGCGCCGGAGGCGAGCGCGAGGCCGAGGTCGTCGTCTACGAGGATCGTCGCGCCGCCCTCTCGGACGGCCTCTACGGTCGGCACGAGGTTGGCCCACCGATCGCGCGGAGAACCTGTTTTGTGCCGGAACTGAATCACGTCTGCCCCCCCCGCCACGGCCAGCCGGGCGAGTGAGGCATGGCTTCGTCGTTGCTGGAAATGGAAGTCGGTGAGGACGTGGAGGCGGCCGAGCACGGGGCAGGAGATAAAGTCCGAAGGGGCACGAGAAGAAAACGAGAGGTGCAACGGATTGAGGGGCACAGCGTTCATCTCCATCCTGGTACCTTCGTCACGTGCTCGACTCGATGCCCACCCCTCTCCGCGCCCTCGTCGTCGACGATGAGTCCGACGTCCAGTTCTTGTTCCGTCAGCGGTTCCGCCGCGAGATCCGCAAGGGGGACATCGAACTCCAGTTCGCGACGAGTGGAATTCAGGCGATGGAGATGCTCCACAGCGGCGCAGCCGCCGACGTGGTGGTGGTTCTCTCGGATGTCAACATGCCCGGCATGAACGGCCTGGAACTGCTCGGCCGCATCAAGGAAGAATTCCCGGAGCTGGAGGTCTACATGGTCACGGCCTACGACGACGGCGAACTGCGCACGACGGCTCTCGCGAAGGGAGCGCGCGGCTATCTCACCAAGCCAATCGACTTCGGGACGCTCAAGGAGGAGGTCTTCGGGCTGGTGTAACGGATAGGCGGTTGCCCGTTGGGTTCATCCGCCTCGGTACCGAGGCGGGCAGGGTCGTAGCATGGAGGATTCGCGCAGGCCCCCTCGCGCAAGCGTTTCCGCACAGCCGCGCACAGGAACCTCGCGCGGCGACTCGGGGGTACCGAGATTCCCGCATCTCTCGCACTTCACCCCTCAGACAATGGACATCGGCATCGTCGGCCTCGGCCGCATGGGACTCAACATGGCGATCCGCCTCGCGCGCGGCGGCCACCGCGTCGTCGTGCACAACCGCTCGCGAGGGCCGATCGAGACGGCCGAGGGCGAGGGCGCCGAAGGGGCCGAGAGCATGGCCGACCTCGTGTCCAAGTTGTCGGGTCCGCGTGTGGTCTGGCTGATGCTTCCCGCCGGGAAGGTCACAGACGACCACGTGGATCAGGCACTGGAGCTTCTCGATGAGGGAGACATTCTCGTTGAGGGCGGCAACACCCGCTGGACGGACACCCTCGCGCGTGCCGAGCGTGCCCGCACGAAGGGCGTCCATTACGTCGATGCTGGCGTCTCCGGCGGTGTCTGGGGCCTGGAGAACGGCTACTCCGTGATGTTCGGCGGCAGCGATCACGCTGCCCAGACGGTTACGCCCATTATTCAGACCCTCGCGCCGAGTGCGGAGAGCGGCTGGGGGCACGTCGGGCCGACGGGCTCCGGCCACTTCACCAAGATGGTCCACAACGGCATCGAGTACGGCATGATGCAGGCCTTCGCGGAGGGCTTCGCCATTCTCGAGGCCAAGCGCGACTGGGGCACCGACGCCGAAGGCAACGAGATCTCCGCCGAGTTGGATCTCGGCCAGATCGCGACGCTCTGGCGCGAAGGGTCCGTGGTGCAGAGTTGGCTCTTGGATCTCATCGCAGAAGCCTTCGTGGAGCGGCCGGGTCTGAAGGCCGTCGCCCCGTACGTCCCGGATTCTGGCGAGGGACGGTGGACTGTGGAGGCGGCCATCGACCTGCGCGTCCCGGCGACGGTCATCGCGGCGAGCCTCTTCACGCGGTTCGACAGCCGCGATGAGAAAGGCTTCGCGAACCGGACGCTCTCCGCGATGCGCGGCCAGTTCGGCGGGCACCCCGTCAAGGGCGACCCTGGCCCAAACGGCGAGTATGCCGACCAGATCTCCGAGGATGGCACCATCGACATCATTCCGGGCGGCGTGCGGACCGAAGGCGCAGGGTCACGATAGCGCGACCGTGCTCGCTCTCTAGACCGTCTGACCGGTAGCGACCGCTCGCCACCCGTGGGATGACGCGACCCTCCGCTCGTCTGGCGGGGGCGATGCCGAAGCGTGTGGGGATGTCCGGCGCTGGGTGCTCGTCTTCAATGTGCCCGGCCCATACCGCCGGTTTCCCTGCCCGCCTCGGGACTCGCGTGGCAGGTACCGAGTGGCGTGCTACGGCGTGACGGTTTCGCCCGTCGTGGGCGGCGTTTCCTCGGTGCTCTCCGTGGCCTCTTTGGCTTCCTCCATCTCCTGCCGCATCTTCGCGGGTGAGCCGAGGCTCGCGGAGAGCATCACGATGCCGAAGAACGCCGAGAGCACCAGCGCCAGAGGAATCGCGAGGCGAAACGGCTGGGGCAAGACAAGCCAGCCGAGGCTATCGAGCACTGCCATCGCGAGGCTGAGTGCGAACACAGCGCCAGTGGCGAGGAAGAGATGGTAGAGTCGGCGGGTCATGGTGGGCACACGCGCGGGGCGGAGGCGCCGTTCTGGCACGGCTAGCTTCCGGTAAGATCCCCCTGCCGATGCGTCTCGTTGCGTCTATTCTCGCCCTCGTCGCTACAGTCTGCACGGCGCAGTCCGTGCCGGAGGCTGTGCCCATCCCGGCGGCCAGTCAGCAGATGGTGCTGGTCATCACCCCGGACTGGAGGGCCACACACGGCACGCTGCGCACCTTCGAGCGTACCTCCGATGGTCCCTGGCAGGAAGTCGACGAGGCGACACCCGTCGTCGTCGGGCGGAGCGGTCTCGGGTGGGGGCGCGGCCTCCATCCCGCACAGGAGGGCCCGCAGAAGCGCGAGGGCGACGGTCGGGCGCCCGCTGGCGTGTTCGATCTCACGGCTGCGTTCGGCTACGCCGAGGCCGAGACGACGGGCCTCTCGTACGTTCGCGCGATGCCGTCGGTAAAGTGCGTAGACGACGCCGAGTCGGCGTTCTACAACCTCGTCGTCGATCAGGCGGAGGTCACGAAGGACTGGAAGTCTCGCGAGCGGATGCGCCGGGCGGACAGCCTCTACAGTGTGGGAGTGGTCGTGGCGCACAATGGGCCGGGCGTCTCGTCCCGCCTCGTGCCCGAGGCGGGGGGACCCAAGCCCGTCGCGGGGGCTGGGTCGTGCATCTTCCTTCACGTTTGGCGCGGTCCGGGCTCGTCCACCGCCGGGTGCACCGCGATGCCGAGCGCCGCGCTTCGCAGCGTGATGAACTGGCTGGACACCGACCGTCAGCCGGTGCTGGTGCAGCTTCCGAACGTGGAGGCTGAGCGCGTGCGGGACGCCTGGGGGCTCCCGGAGTAAGCGCCTGTTCCGGTGATGTCGGGAGACGACGGTCTCGTGTCAGAGGTCGCTCTGTAAGCCGAGATCCGCCGGTTTGTAGGTGGTTCGTGGACACAGGTAGGAGGGCCTCTGACATGAAGACTACTCTCTCGCGAGAGGTTCTCACCGGGCCATTCCGTGGGACGAGAGACCTCGGTCTGCGGCCTGTTCGCAATGGCAGAACAGGCGCGCGTCCTGGCACGGAAACGCACCGCCTGGTCTCTGCCGCGCCGAAGGCTTCATGAAGGGGATGGGGCGGAATGGCTCTTGGCCCTCTGGCCTTTGAGCGGCGCCACGCAGGCGTCCGCCCCACCTCCACCCCCGACCCGACATGACCCGTCTCCGACTCGCTCTCCTCGCGCTCATGCTGTGCGCCAGCACCGCCGAGGCGCAGCGTCCCACTCGCGCCCCCGCCCCTACTCCTTCTGCTGCTACTGTCGTCACGCCTGCCGCGGCGCTTTCTGGATACGACTTCTTCGTCGTGGCCGGGCAAAGCAACGCGAAAGGCAATGGGGACATGAACCAGAGCGAGCGCACCACGCCGGGTACCGCCTACGAGATCACACGCCGAGGCGACCTCTCCCACCTCGCGGACCCCGTGGGCGGGGCCAACACGGGGAGTGCGTGGCCCGCCTTTGCGAAGGCCTACGTGGAGCGCACCGGACGCGGCGTGGTGCTGATCCCACTCTCGCGGCCCGGCACCATCCAGTTCAAAAACAGTGACGTGCCCGAGGGCAAGCATTGGGACATCCGCTTCCCGGACAACCTCTACGACCATTCGGCGGACCTCGCCGCCCGTGCCTACGTCATCGCCGAGGCGAGCCTCCCCGACCTCCGCTTTGGCGGCTGGCTGTGGATTCAGGGCGGCGCCGATGCTTTCGCCATCCGCGATGGCAAGCAGACCCGTGAGGACTACGAGGGGGCACTCCACCGCATGGCTCGCCAGATCGACGCAGACTGGGGCGGTCCGCTCCTCCACATCCTGACGGGCTCCGCCGTCGGGGGCGAGTTCCCGGAGGCGCAGGAGGTCCGCGAGGTGCAGGCCGACGGCCACCAGTTGCCCGAGATCGTCGTCATCCACCACGACGCCGTCGAGTTCGCGGATCGCGGCTGGCACGTGGACGCTGTGCACTGGGACCAGCGCGGTCTCAACGAGGCGGGCCTCGTCGGTGGCGATACCGCCGGGCGGTGGCGCAACGGTGAGACCATCCCCGACCCGGATCCGCGCAACCCCCACCAGGAGGAGGGCAGCGAGCAGGGAGAGGATGACAGCGCGCCCACTTTCCCCATACCCGATCTCCCTACACTCCCGAATCTCCCGACTCCAGATCTTCCAAACGAGGACGAGATCCTCTCCATCATCCCGAACCCGTCCATCGGTCCGCCGCTCGTGGAGCGTGACTGCGAGTTCGCCTACGAGGTGTTCGACTCACTCGGCCGGACGGCGACCCGTGGCGTTTCCAGCGCACTCGGCGTTCGGCTGCCCCGCCGGATCGGCGCTGGCACGTTCACCATCCGCACAGTTCCCACGGGATCCCCAGGTCAAACGTGCGAGACCGCCGTCGCGCGATTCACCGTCCTTGGCTAGATCCGCCTCGGCCCTCCTCGCGATATCGTGGACCCGTCCCTCTTGCATGAAGACGGGCGGGTCCACGTGCGTTTCGAGAGGGGCACCAGGCCACCCGGAATGTATGGGGAACGGCCCTCGTTACGTCGCTTCCCTGATTCAACGGTGTTAGGGTTTGGGTCACAAGGGGTAGATCCACCCGGGGAGGAGTACAAAACGGAGCGCATGGCCTGAAGGAGTCACATTCTCTTTATGTGCACCGTGTGTGTCAAGCCTTTGGTCGGTGGTATTCATGGGGTTCGGGCTCCGATCTTCTCGCGCGAACTGTAGTGGAACGCTGATTGAAGGAGGGAAGGCGGAATCACCGGGCGACCACCACCACCCACTGTTCTCATGTCGATCACCCGATCTGCCTTTCTCCTCCTGGCCTTCGTGCTCAGCGCCGAAGCCGTTGATGCCCAGGACCGTCCCGCGCGCGTCGGCGACCCCGACCCGTCGGCTGCCGTCTCCGTTTCCCCTTCTCCTACTCTTGACGGCTACGACTTCTTCATCGTTGCAGGTCAGTCCAACGCGAAGGGCAACGGCGATGCCGCTACAAGTCTCCAGCCCGAACTCGGCGAGGGCTACGCGATCACCCGTCAGGGGGACATCTCTCACCTAGAAGACCCCTTCGGCAATGCCGCCACGGGGAGCGCATGGCCTGCCTTCGCGAAGGCGTACACCGCTCGCACCGGCCGGGGTGTCATCATGATCTCGATGTCGCGCTCCGGCACCATCCAGTACCGCAACCCGGACGTGCCCGATGGCAAGCACTGGGACGTGCGGTACGAGGACAACCTCTACGACCACTCCTCCGACCTCGCCGCTCGTGCCTACATCACGGCCGAGGCGAGTCTGCCAGACGTGCGCTTCGGTGGTTGGCTCTGGATCCAGGGCGGCGCGGATGCCATCGCCATCTTTGAGGGGCGTCAGACGCCGGAGCAATACGAGGGCGCGCTCCACCGCATGGCTCGCGAGGTCTATGCAGACTGGGGGGCTCCCCTGATGCACGTGGTCTCCGGCGGCTGGACCGGTGGGGATCCACCGGCCGCTCAGGACGTGCGCCGGGTTCAGAACGAAGGCGACGCCCTGGATGAGATCCTCGTTATCTACCGCGACGCCGTCACGTTCGTTGAACTCGGCTGGCACGTGGACGAGGTGCACTGGGACCAGCGCGGCCTCAACGAGGTCGGCAGACAGGGCGGCGACTTCGTGGGCGATTGGCGCGTGGGCGACACCACGCCACCCCCTCCGGGTCCGGCTCCGACGCCAGAGCCAGAGCCTGTTCCGCAAGAGGGCGTCGTGATCGCGCCGAACCCCTCCACGGGTGGCCAGACGCCCACCATCATCGCTCCCTGCAAGGTGCGCTTCGCCGTCTTCGACTCCATCGGCCGTCGCCTTCTCAAGGGCCGGTCTGACCGAGATGGCAACATCGAGCTTCCCGACCGGGCGCCGTCCGGCCAGTACAGCATCCGCGTCACACCGACGAAGGACGAGCCCGGCTGCGTGCAAGAGACTGCAACGTTTACCATCCTGAACTGATCGCACGATCTACAGACATCGAGCGGGCCCGCCGGTAGAGACTGGCGGGCCCGCTCTGCGTCCGCACGTCCGCCTCGGTGCACCGAGGGACCGAGGCGGGCCTACCTTCGGAGCCTGGTGCTCGCCCTCTGCACGCGTGGCACCGCGCACGCGTTCTGTCTCCGATGACCACTGCCAGCGCCACCCTCCGGTCCGCTCTCCAGAGCCTTCGCGTCGAGCCCGAGTTCGAGCGCGGCGTCCGGGTGCTCGTCGAGCACGCTCGGCGAACCCTCCCGGAGGTAGACGAGGACCGCATCCGCCGCGCGTTCCACGTGGCCTACTGGGCTCACCGCGACGACCGCCGTGCCTCCGGCGAACTCTACATCACGCACCCGCTAGAGGTCGCCACCATCGCTGCGAGAGACATTCGCTTCGACGAGGCCACCATCATCGCTTCGCTCCTCCACGACACCGTCGAGGACACCGACATCTCGCTCGATCTCGTTGAGGAAGAGTTCGGCCCCGAGATCGCCGCTATCACGGACGGCGTCACCAAGATCGGCCATGTCTTCGAGAGCCGTGCGATGGGCCGCGCCGAGAACGTGCGCAAGCTCATGCTCAGCATGGCGAGCGACATCCGCGTCATCCTCGTCAAGTTCGCCGACCGCCTCCACAACATGCGGACGCTCGGCGCGCTGCCCCAGCGCAAGCGCGTCCAGATCGCAACGGAGACGCAGGATCTGTACGTGCCACTCGCGCACCGCTTCGGCCTCCACGAGGTCAAGAGCGAGTTCGAGGACCTCGCGTTGAAGTTTCTGGAGCCCGAGGCGTACCAGTCCATCGCGCGAGGGCTCAACGCGAAGAAGCGCCAGCGCGAGCGGTTCGTGGAGCGCTTCATCGAGCCCATCCGCGACGAACTGACCGAGACCGGGTTCGATTCCCACATCTACGGACGGCCCAAAAGCATCCATTCCATCTGGCGCAAGATGAAGCGCCAGGACGTAGACCTGGATGGCATCTACGACCTCTTCGCCGTCCGCGTCATCCTCCACACGGAAGGAAAGAAGGGGAAGGAAGACTGCTGGCGTGTCTACTCGCTGCTCACCGACCTCTACTCGCCCATCCCGGAGCGCTTCCGCGATTTCATCTCGCGCCCCAAGAGCAATGGCTACCAGAGCCTCCACACGACCGTCCTCGGCCCGGAAGGCCGACCAGTGGAAATCCAGATCCGAACGGCCGAGATGCACGAGATCGCCGAGCGAGGCGTCGCGGCCCACTGGAAGTACAAAGAGCAGGCGCCGGACGACACACAGGTAGACGGCGCCGTCGTGCCCAAGGAGGCCGGGCGCGAGGCGCACCTAGACGCGATGTACGCCTGGGCGCGCGACCTCCTCGAAAACCCCCGCCCGGACGATGCCGGAGAGTTCGTCCGCGACTTCCAACTCCAGCTCTACGACGAGGAGATCTACGTCTTCACGCCCCGAGGCGACCTCGTTTCCCTCCCGCACGGCGCCACGCCCGTGGACTTCGCCTTCCAGATTCACTCCGAGGTGGGCGCGCACTGCATCGGCGCGAAGGTCAACGGCAAGATGGTGCCGCTCTCCCACCGGCTCTCCTCGGGGGACCAGATCGAGGTGCTCACGTCCAAGAAGCAGACGCCCAACCCAGACTGGATGGGCTTCGTAGTGACGCACAAAGCGAGGACACGCATCCGTCACTGGATCAACGAGAAGCGCCGGAAGGCCGTAGAGCATGGTCGCCAGCTGGTGGAGAAGCGGATGCGGCGTGAGGGCGTGGAGGCGGACAAGCAGACCGTGGAGCGCGTGACCGCGCAACTCAAGTTCCCGTCCACCCAGCAACTTTACTTCGAGGTGGGCTCGGGGCTCTACGACGCCGCCGAGTTTGTGGACCAGCTTCGCAACCGCAGCACGCCAGATCCAGAGCCCGGTCCAGGCGAGAGTCCTGCTCGCCTGGAGGTCGCTGAGATCGCCGAGGGCTTTACCGAGGTGGCCCGGGAGCGCGGCAAGCCCTCCCTCATTATCGACGGGGAGGCGCACACGGACATGGCCGTGGAGTACGCGACCTGCTGCACGCCCATCCCCGGCGATGAGGTGTTCGGCTACATCTCCAAGACCGGCGCGATCAAAATCCACCGCGCCAACTGCAAGAACGCGCCGCACCTGCTGCTGGAGAGGGCTGAGCGCGTGATCGACGTGGAATGGAGTCGGCAGAAGGACGTGCAGTTTGTAGCCGCGCTGCGCATCGTGGGCGAGGACCGCGTCGGCCTCGTGAGCGACCTCACGACGGTCATCTCGAAGAACCTCAAGACGAACATCCGCTCGATTACCATCGCGGGAGAAGATGGCATGTTCGAGGGGATCGTTGGTCTTTATGTGTCCGACCTCGGGCAACTCCAGCGCATCATCAAGCGGATCGGACGGCTGGATGGGGTGTACGGTGTGTATCGGCTGGAAGAGTAGCTACTTGTAGTCTGAGGGACGCTGCGGACGCTTCGGCCTGATACATGTGTGGATGAGGAGTGGATCCTGTGGAGGCGAGGGGAAATGGCTGTGCCCTCCCGACGTAAGCCACATGGAATCGCTATGTTCGGGGCCTCGTCCCACTCGTGGCCGTCCCGATAAGCGGGATCGTGATGGCCGAGCAGGGTATGTGTACCTGCCGCCAATCCCCCACCGGCGGTCTTCCCACCCATCCTACATGGAATCCACCCCTAACCGAGTGCCGACGCTGACGAAGAAGGACGTCGCGCGTCGAGTGGCTGAGATCCAGGGCCTCCCGCTGTACAAGTGCGAACCCTGGGTCCACGCTGTCGTGATGTCCCTCCGCCAGTTACTGGAGGAGGCAGACCCAGAGGTTCGCATCGAACTCCGGGATTTCGGCGTGTTCGAGGTCAAGAAGACCAAAGCGAAACCCAAGGCCCGTAACCCCAAGACCAACGAGACGGTCTTCATTCAGGCTCGCCGCAAGACGCATTTCAAGCCGAGCAAGAAGCTCCGCGAGGTGCTCCAGACGCCGCTTGCTGACCTCGGTTATGCGATCCCTGAGGGAAGCGCAGACGCAGAGCGGGCACTCGCTACGTCAGGCAAGCGCAACGGCCACGGCAACTCCGTCGCGGACGAGCAGTCCGCATAGTAGTCTTCCACAGGTACTGCTTCCAGGAGGGCGAATCGTAGATTTCGAGGCTGGGCATCGCGCTCGGCCTTGCTCCGTTTCTGGTCGCCTGACGTGGACGCATTGCCTCGTATTGCCGCCGTCGATGTAGGTCGCCGCCGTGTGGGCCTCGCGGTAACAGATCCCCTCCGTCTTTTCGCGCGCACGGTCGGCACGTTTCCGCCCCCCGTGGCGCTGGCAGAGCTCCAGAAGTTGCACCACACCGATGGGATCGAGACTGTGGTGGTGGGGTGGCCGCTGACAGAGAGCGGGGAAGAAGGAGAGGCGGTGGCTCGCACGAAGCCGTTCATCACACGGCTGCGCAAGGCGCTGCCAGGCGTCGAGGTGCAAGTCCAAGACGAGCGATACTCCACGAAGCGGGCGCAGGCGGCCCTTCTGGCTCAAGGAGTGAGCCGGAAGCGGCGTCGGAAAGCCGAGGGACGCGTGGATGCCGCTGCCGCTGCTGTCATCCTTCAAGACTGGCTCGCAGAGAAGGGTGAAGGGTGAGGGGAAAAGGGAGACGAGGCGACCCTCCCGTGCTCAAACCCTTTACCCTTGTCCCTTCACCACACGCACCCCTTCCAGATGGTTCTGCCCATCTACACCTATGGTCAGCCCGTCTTGCGCGAGCGCGCGGCGGAGATCGACCCTCAGGCCCCTGATTTCGACGCCGACGCCTTCCATCATCTTCTCAACGACATGGTCGAGACGATGCACGAGGCGAACGGCATCGGTCTGGCAGCGCCGCAGATCGGCCACTCGTTGCGCGTGTTCGTGATCGACTTGGCACCGTATGCCGAGGACATCGCGGAGGAGAACGACGGCGTGGTTCCAGAGTGGGCAACGGGGCCCCTCGCCCTCATCAACCCGGAGATCGAGGAGGTCGGCGGTGCCGATGAGGAGGCCTTCGAGGAGGGCTGCCTCTCCATTCCAGACTTGCGGGAGGACGTTGTACGCCCAGAACGCGTCCGTCTTCGCTACCTGGACGCGGAGTTTCAGCCTGTGGAGATCCTCGCGACGGGCATGCTCGCGCGCGTCGTACAGCACGAGCTGGACCACCTGGACGGCGTCCTCTTCGTGGACTATCTCGCGGGAATGCGGAAGCGACTGGTGCGCCGCCGTCTTCGCCGGATGGCGCAAGGCGAGGTGGAAGCCGGGTATCCCATTCAGCCGCCAGAGTAGGGCATTCGGCCCCGACCGCTGGGCGCCGCAGAGGTACACGGGGGTGTCGGCCTCGGCACCGAGGCGGGCGAACTCCCGCCTTTTCTCTGAGGGGAGAGGAGGCTTGAACTCGTCGGGGGGCGAGAAGCCACCATCGGAAAAACGGGCCGTCCCCCTAATGGAGACGGCCCGTAACTCAGAGCGCGAGTGGAATGACCAGGATCCGTTACCCGAGGAGGTCGGCGCGGAAGTCGTCGATGTCTGCTTCCTCCCGGAGAGCCTGGAGCCAGGCCTGCTGCACCTGCTGGCGCTTCCGCTGGAGGAGCTGCGAGGCGATCTGGTCGCGCGTGGCGTCGTCCATCTCGCCGGGAAGGCCTCCCTGGAGCGCTGTCGTCTGGACGACGAAGACCGCGTTTTCTCCCTCGATGACACCTGAGCGCTGGCCGGGTTTGAGACCGAACGCGGCACCGACGAGCGAGGGCTCCCGGCCGAAGCCGGAGACGGTCGGAGAGGAGAGGGAGAGCGCGGAGGCGTCTTGCACACTGGAGCCTGCGGCGGTCGCGAGCGCATCGAGGCTACCGCCGTTGGCCGCGAGGGCTTCGCGGAGACGGTCGGCCTGGAGGGCGCGTTTCTTCGCGGTCAGCACCTCGGCCTCGATTTGCGTCCGCACCTCGTCGAACGGACGCGTGCCCTCGGGGAGGACCTCCACCAGTTGGGCGACGATGAAGCGGTCGCCTGCGTCGATGGGCTCCGAGAGATCGCCCTCGCCAGCGCTTCGGAGGAAGCGGAAGAACGACCGGCCCACCTGAAGCCCAGGCACGAACGTCTGTCCCTCAGGAACGAGGACGCTCGTGGTCTCAAGCTCCGCCTCGGCAGCGGCTTCGAGGAAGTCGCGGTTCTCCTCCTCCGTGAAGATCTGGAAGTCCTCGGCGCTCTCGCGGACGCGGTTGAAGTCGCCCTCGACAGCGCGCGCGATGCGGACGATCTCGGCCTCCTGATTGGAGCGAGCCTCGACGCGGATGAGGTGCCAGCCGAACTGCGTCTCCACAGGACCCACGATGCGGCCGACCGGGGCAGAGAACGCCGCCTCTTCGAATGGGCGGACCATGCGGCCTCGCCCGAACCAGCCGAGGTCGCCACCCTGGCTAGCGTTGGACTCATCCGTGGAGGACTGGCGGGCCGCCGTCTCGAACTCAATCGCACCGCTCTCGATCTGGCCCCTGAGATCGACGGCGCGCTGGCGCTGATCGGCGGGGAGCAGGATGTGACGCGCGTTGACGATTGGCGCGTCGGCGTCGCGCACGCCTGTGATGCGGGCCAGAACAGCTTCGCCTCCGGCTACGATCGGCCCGACGACGCGGCCCGGCGTGGGATTGCGGTAGATGGCCGTCGCGAGCTCAGGCGCGAGATCCGCGGCGGGGACGAACTCCGCTGCGCTCTCGGCACCGAAGGCGTTCACGCGAGCGTAGGCCTCGGCATCCTCAGCCGCGACGAAGTCCTCGCGGAGCTCCTGAAGAGTCGCAATCGCGCGGGTGGAGTCCTCGCGGGTGGGCTGCTTGTCGAACGAGACGTACTCGACGGTGAAGGTCTTCTCTCTCGCGAAGTCGTCCGAGTTGTCACGGTAGTAGTCGCGAAGGTCGTTTTCGGAGACCTCCACCTCGCCGTCCGGCACATCCGCGTAGCGGAGCGCGACGAAGCGGGCGTTCGCGCGGCGGTTGCGGCGCACGAACTCGCGCTCGATCTCCGCCTGACTGACGCGGACGCTCGCGGAGACCATCGCGTCCAGCTTGGCCTGACGACGGCTGTTACGAATCTGCTCTTGGAGGGAAGCGAGCTGCGCGCGCAACTCGGGGTCTGCCTCGGACTGCTCGACGATCTCGCGGAGACGCGTACGGTCCACGCCGCCCTGGCCGTCCGGGAAGATCTGGAGCACGATCGGGTCCGGGTTCTCGCCGGTGATCAGCGCGGCGACCTCAGCATCGGAGACCTCAATGCCGAGGCGGTCCATCTCGTTGGTGCGCAGCGCATTGTCCACGAGGGCGTCGAAGACCTCGTTCTCGATCTGCGCTTGCACCGTCGGTGTGATCTCGATGCCTTGCTGTTGGTAGAGCTGCGTCCGCTGCTGGACGTTCGCGTCGTACAGTTCCGCCGAGATGTCGGTGCCGTCCACGACCGCGATGGAGCGGCCGAGGCTGGCACCGGCAGAGTCGAAGACGCCGGAATCCTGGAGCATCCAGAGACCGCCGAAGGCGAACACCAGGACGATGATCATCGCCGATCCGGTGCGCTGGCGGATTTTCACCATCATGCCCATAGTACATACCCCGCCTCGCGGGGGTTGAGTTCAGAAGGGGAGGGCGGCGCTCCCGGGCGCCTGCCTGTTACTAGCGAAAGCGAGCCGGACTCTCGATGAGAACCCGGCTGCGGGCGCAGAAGATAGGGATGGGCCAGGCGGGACTCCGGGAAAAACCCATGCACCGCGCCCGCCTCGGCACCGAGGCGGACGGAGACGAAAAGTGGAGCCGCCGTGAGCCGATTTCGGCCAGAACGTCGATTTGGAAGACGACCCTTCGCCACGGGCTTGTCTCTCTAATCCCCTGATTCCATGCCCCGACTGTTTCTCGTCGCGCTCCTGACAGCGCTCTCCACCGGTCCGGCACTCGCCCAATGCACCACCTCCTGGATCAACGCCGCAGGTGGCGCCTGGACCGACGGCGCCAACTGGGACAACGGCGTCCCCGGTCCCACCGATGACGCGTGCATCACGCTCGACGGTACCTACGCCGTCACCGTGGCGGGCTTTAGTGTCAACAGCCTCACCCTCGGCGACGATACCAATACGGGCACGCAGACCCTTCAGAAGGGCGCCGGCATCATCAGCGTCGTAGACCCGAGCACGATCGAAGGCTCCGGCCAGATGAACTGGCAGAATGGATACCTCATCGATGGCACGCTGACCAACAACGGCCTCGTCCGCATCGAGGGTGGCGGTGGGGCCCGTGGCGTCAACAGTAGCTCCGGGGGCACCTTCCGCAATGAAGGGACCGTCGAGCACGTCGATACCCAGCCGTTCTACGTCACCGGCAGCGATGCCCGTACGGAGAACGCCGGGCTCTGGGACCTCCAGTCCGACGGTGACCTGTCGGCGTTCAGCGGCACGATGAGCGTGTTCGTTAACGAGGCGGGCGGCACGTTTCAGAAGTCGAGTGGAGTGGGACTCACGACCGTCAGCGGTGCCCCGCTGGTCTTCGAGAACGCGGGGACGATCGACGTGCAAACGGGCGAGGTCCGCTTCGACCGCCCGAGCACGCACACCGACGCGACGCTCACGACAGCGGCGGGGGCGCTGCTTCGGTTCAGCGTCGGTGGAGTCACGTTCGTCGGGATACAGAGCGGTGCGCAGGCAGGCGCCCTCCAACTCGATGACGCGATCACTGCTGGCGCTGGTGCCGAGTGGGCTTTCACCGGCGGCGGCATCCGGTGGACAGATGGGTACCTCGGAACGGGGACGCTCACGAATACCGGTCTGGTGCGGCTCAATGGTGGCGGTGGCAACCGCGGCATTCTCAGCAGTACCGGTGCCACCTTCCGCAATGAAGGGACTGTCGAGCATATCGATACCCAGCCGTTCTACGTTACGGGTGACAACGCCCTCGCAGAGAACGCCGGGCTCTGGGACATCCAGTCCGACGGCGACCTGAGGGCGTTCACAGGTGCGATGGGTGTGTTCGTCAACGAGGCGGGCGGCACGTTTCAGAAGTCGGGCGGCGCGGGACTTACGACCGTCGACGGCGCTCCGCTGGTCTTCGAGAACGCGGGGACCGTCGACGTGCAAACGGGCGAGGTCCGCTTTGACCGCCCGAGCACGCACACCGACGCGACACTCACGACAGCGGCGGGGGCGCTGCTTCGGTTCAGTACCGGAGGCGTCACGTTCGTCGGGATACAGACCGGGGCACAGGCGGGCACCCTCCAGTTCGACGATGCCCTCATAGCGGGAGCGGATGCAGAGTGGGCCTTTACCGGCGACGGCGCGCTCTGGCAGGATGGCTATCTCGGAACGGGGACTCTCACGAACACGGGCCTGGTGCGGCTCAACGGTAACGGCGGCGCCCGCGGTCTCTTCAGCAACACCGGGGCCACCTTCCGAAATGAAGGGACTGTGGAGCACCTGGACACCGCGCCGTTCTACGTCACCGGCAACGACGCCCGTACGGAGAACGCCGCGCTCTGGAACATCCAATCCGACGGCGACCTGAGGGCGTTTACAGGCACGATGGGCGTGTTCGCGAACGAAACGGGGGGCACCTTCCAGAAGTCGGGCGGGATGGGGCTCACGACCGTCGGCGGCGCTCCGCTGGTCTTCGAGAATGCAGGTACGATCGACGTTCAAACGGGCGAGGTCCGCTTCGACCGCCCGAGCAAGCACACCGACGCGACGCTCACGACATCGGTAGGAGCGCTGCTTCGGTTTAGCACTGGAGGTGTGAGCTTGGCGGGGACGGTCACGGGAGAGCAACTCGGCACCTTGCAACTCGACGACGAACCCATCCCAGGTGCGAACGCGGTGATCGCATTCAGCGGGACAGGACTTCGGTGGCAGGACGTCTATCTGACTACGGGGACGCTGACGAACGTCGGCCTGGTCCGCCTGGATGGCAGTGGTGGCAGTCGCGGCGTCAACAGTGGCTCTGGGGCCACGTTCCGTAACGAGGGAACCGTGGAGCACCTGGACACCTCGCCGTTCTACGTCACCGGCAACGACGCTCGTACGGAGAACGCGGGGCTTTGGGATATCCAGACCGATGCCTCCAACCTTGGAGCGTTCTCGGGCTCGATGGGTGTGTTCGTCAATGAGGCGGGCGGCACGTTTCAAAAGTCAGGCGGGGCCGGAACGACGACCATCTTCGGTGCCCCGCTCGTGTTTGAGAACGCAGGTGTGGTGTCGGTACTCACGGGCGAGATCAACGTGGACCGCCCCTTCGACCACCAGGCCGGTGGCCTGATCGCTGGCTCCGGCACCTTCGACATCATCAACTCGTCTCCGTTCACCTTCAATGGCGATGTCAGCCCCGGCACGTCCCCCGGCGTGCTGACCTGGCAAACCAGCTTTGCACCGTCGGCGACTTCCGCGCTGACCGTCGAAATCGCGGGTCCGAGCGGTCCGGGCGATCCAGCCGGGCACGACCAGTTGGTGGTCACGGGCGCTGCTGCGCTCGCAGGCGACCTCGTCATCGACGTGACCTCCACGGCAGGCCTGACCGTCGGCGACACGTTCACCATCCTGGCCGCCTCGGGAGGGGTCACGGGCACCTTCGCCAGCGTCGAACTCGACGGACTTCCCGGGCCCTCGTTCTCCGTCACCTACAACGCCAACGACGTTGTGCTGACGCTCGATCAACTCGCGAGCCCGCTCACACTTCGCGGCCTCCCTGGCTGGCGGACCCTCGCGACCCCGTTCCCGGACCTTCCACTCGGAGGTCGCGAGTTCGGCATGCTGGAGACGATCTACACCGCGGGCTACGTCGGCGCGCAGCGCGACCAGCGGAATAACCGGGGCACGGCCAACGTCTTTCTCTACGACGAGAGTACCGGCGCCTTCGAGCCCCCCTTCAACGACGCGCCCCCCGGTGGCGGCGTAGGCTTCTGGGTGTTCGTCTTCAACGACGACGACTCGTTCACGCCAGGCACACAGGGGGGCTTCCCGAAGCCGCTCCAGTCCAGCGGCACGCCCGCGACGTTTCCGTTCGACATCCCCGTGACGTACACGCCGTCCGTCGTGCGCGGGCCGGGCACTCCCGAGGTGGGCTTTAACCTCGTCGGCAACCCGGCCAATGAGGACATCGACTGGGCAGAGCTCACCAAGACGAACGTCTCGGACGTGCTCTACATCTACGACCGGAAGCTCAACGACGGCGATGGTGGCTGGCGCACCTGGAACGGCACGACGGGCACGCTGCCGACCGAGGGCCTGATTCCGGTCGGTCAGGGCTTCCACGTGGAGACGACGGGGGCGGACCCCGAGTTGGTGGTGCCGACGAGCGCGCTGCTCGGCACACAGAGCTCGTTCTACCGCCTGACATCAGGCGAGGCGAGCGGGCCCGTCTCAGCAAGCAAAGGCGAGACGGAGACGCTGCCGCTGATTCGCCTCGACCTCGATGCAGTCGTGGGCGGGATGGAGCGAACGAGCGAGGTGTTTCTCTCGTTCGAGGAGCATGCGACCCTGGGGTTCGACTCGCGCGACGCACGGCTTCTCGCGGGGACGCCCGGGGCGACGGTGGCCCGGCTCTATGCCCGCCTCGGGGAGGCGCATGGCGCGGACGCGGGGACAGCGCTCCAGATCACGGCGCTGCCGACGCTGGAGGAAGGCGTGCTCCAGATCGACCTCGGCGCAGAGGCCTTGCTGGAGGGCGAGGCGTCGGACGCGTCGGCGACGCTTTCGTGGGAAGCCCTCGCGCTACCCGACGCATGGAGTGCGACGCTCACCGACCGCCAGACGGGCGTGAGCTACGACCTCACGCAGCCAGGCTCTGCTGACCTTGCCCTCGCTGCTGCCGAGGCGAAGACAGTCACGGACGCCGACGCTGACCCAACCCGTGCTGAGACCCTGAGCGCGATTGAGGCCGCAGCGGCGCTGGGCGAGGCACCGCCGACGCCGAAGTCCCCGCGTGCGCGAGCCCTGCGCGCAGTGGCTCCGGTCGCTTCTCTCACAGGCAGCGCGAGTGGAGCCACTCGGTTTGTTGTCGAGATCGACCCGCTGGGGGCGCTCGCGGGCGAGACCGAGGCGGGTTTGAGCGCGGTGTACCCCAACCCAGCGTCCCGTGTGGCGCGTCTGGAGCTTCGCCTTCCCGAGGAGACCGAGGTGCAGGTTGGCGTCTACGATGTTCTCGGTCGCCGCGTGGCAGAGGTGGAGGGGCGCTTGCTTCCGGCGGGCATCCACACGGTGGAGGTGCCGGTCGCGACGCTCGCGCCGGGGACGTACGTCGTTCGCGTAGATGGACCGGGCCTCGGCGAAAGCCGAAGGCTCACCGTTGCGCGCTAGGGCTGGCCCGAGCCCTAGTGCGCGCTGCCGTCCGGGTGGAAGCTTCTGGCTTCCCCGGGCGGCGAAAGTAGCCCGCAACTTCTTAGAACTGTACACCTCGTACCCACTCAGCGAGTCCGTCGGCTGGAGACATTCCTGCCGGCTGGTGGTCTTCGCGAGATGGCGCATGGGGGAGCCGAGCGTTCCCACCCTGCTTGGTTTCATGATGACTCGACTTCTGATCGGCCTCTCGGCCGGTTTTCTCGCCGGAGCCCTCTTCAGAGTTGTGTTGGTGCGCTCGCGTCAGCCTTCGAGGGAGGAGCTTCTGCGATTGTCGGGATCACGGAGTCCTGGTGGTGGTTTGCAGGAGCAGGCGCCCTCATGGGACTCGGCTGGACCCGCGCCGCTGCCAACGACCAGCGCCTCTCCCGCCCCTCTCCGTGACCTATCTCGGCTTCCACCTCGTCTTTACGCTCCCCGTCATCGCGGCGTTGTGGGCGTTCCGCCCTCGCGACGGCTCCGCCTGGTGGCCGCTCGGCGTCCTCGTCGCGATTGCCTTCACCTACACTACGCCGTGGGACAACTACCTCGTGGCACAGGGCGTCTGGACCTACCCAGAAAACCGCGTCCTCGCGACTATCGGCTACGTGCCGGTGGAGGAGTACGCGTTCTTCGTGATCCAGACACTGCTGACGGGGCTCCTCTTTCGCCGCCTTCGCGCCAGTCTAGCCCCACGGGTTCCGGATCCCGCGTCTCGCCGTGTGCGGATCCCGGGCGTCCTCTTCTTTGGCGCGGTCAGCGTCGCTGGGCTGGTGCTGACGCTGGGCGGAGGCCATGGGCTCTACCTCGGGCTGATCCTCGTCTGGGCCGGACCAGTGCTGGCGTTCATGTGGGCTGTCGGCGGCGAGATGATCTGGGCGCGTCGGCGGTTGATCGCCTGGGCCGTCGCGATCCCCACGGTCTACCTCTGGGTGGCCGACCGGATTGCCATTGGGCTGGACATCTGGCACTTGACCGAGTCTACTCGGACGGGTATCGAGATCGTCGGTTTGCCGCTTGAAGAGGCGCTGTTCTTCTTCGTGACGAACCTGATGATCGTCAAGGGCCTCGCGCTCTGTGAGCCCTCGCGTGCGTCTGTTTTGCCCGCGATGCGTCGCGAGGCAGCCCGGCTCGCCGCCGTACGGCGTTCTGCCAACCGGGACCTGACACCGCGCCCTGCCCCGTCCCGCGAGCCCGTCCGCCCGCCCTCTCTCGTGGAAGCGTGAGGACTCGCCCGCCGATGGCATGGCCCCGCCTCGGGCTGGCCGTGGCCTGGGGCAGCATCGCGCTCTCTCTCCTGGCAGTGCCGTGGATCTCCGGGGCGCCGACGGCCTGGCTGTTGGCGCCGTGGGCGGCGAGCGTCCTCCTGCTCGGCCTCCCGCATGGCGCACTGGATCCCTTCGTGCCCTTCCAGATGCGCGGCGAGCCGCTGGACGCACGTCGGTTCACGCTCTTCTGCGCAGTTTATCTCGGCATCGGGGGCGTGGTCATCGGGCTCTGGTTGTTGGCGCCGGTCGCAGCAGCGGCTGGATTCATCGTGCTGACGTGGGCGCACTGGGGCCAGGGCGACGTGTTTTTTCTGCGCGCGATAGGCTGGGACGGGCATCTCACGGGCCGGGCGCATCTCGCGCTCGCAGGTGCCGTCCGGGGCTCCCTTCCGATGGTGGTCCCGCTGGCAGCGCAGCCCGAGGGGTACGCGGCGGTCCTCGGCGGACTCGTCCGGTTGTTCGAGCCCGCTGCCGAGGTGGGGGCGGTCGAAGCCGTGGTCTCCGCCTCGGGAGCCGCACGGGTGGGGCTGGCACTGCTCTTCGGCGGGTACGTGTTGTGGAGCGTGGTCTCGGCCGCGAGGCGAGGGGCATGGCGGTCGCTCGCGATAGATCTCGGCGAGGTCGCCGGGCTAGCCCTCTTCTTCGCCGTGCTGCCGCCTCTCTGGAGCGTGGGCGTCTACTTCTGTGCCTGGCACGCGCTTCGGCATCTCGCGCGTCTGGAGCCCGTCGTGGCACCGCGCCAGCCTGGGCGGTTCGCGCTCCTCGCGACGCCGTTCACGCTCGGCGCGCTGGTCCTCTTCGCGGGTCTCGGCTGGCTCCTCACGGAGCGTCCCGAGGCGTCCGATCTTCTGGCGGTGTACCTCGTCGGGATTGCGTCCGTGACGGTCCCGCACGTGCTGGTCGTGGCGTGGATGGACGCGCGGCAGGGGGTGTGGCGGGCGTGACCTCGTCCGCCTCGGTACCGAGGCGGACAGTCAGCGGCGCTTCTCCTCTCGCCGACGCGCGTCGTTTCGAATCGCCCGCGTCATCGCCCAGTCTTCAGCACGAACGCTTACAGCGAGGAACGCCCCGAACCCATACCCCAGCGCGAAGTTGTGGACGAGCGCAAAGAAGAGGGTTCCGAGGCTGAGCGCGAGGACGGCAGTGCTCGCCCAGAGCGCGAGAGGCGTCGGGCATTCGTGCCGCGTGAGGGCGGGAGGAATCGCTAGGGAGAGCGCGCCGATGGCTCCGATGAGGGCACGAGCAGGGGATCCGTAGTCCACCAGCATCCAGCCGGCAACGGCGGCGGCCGGAAGAATCACGAAGAAGGCCACCATCAGCAGGTCGCCTTCTTTGACGCCGTACCACCGTGCGATGCGCGTGATCATGCGGGTTCGAGGTGCGTCCGCCTCGGTGCCGAGGCGGGCTAGATCGCCTCGGGCCGTGCCGCGAGGGGAGCCGGGAACTGGAGGCGTCGCGCGCTCAGCGCCAGCATGAACACGATCCAAGCCACGATTGCCAGCACCGAAGCGTCGACGGGGGAGGTGAAGGCCAGCACGCAGCAGGCGGCGAACCCCACGCCGTTGTACACGAGGGAGCGCCACCAGAAGGCGCGAGCCGCGGCTTCGTCCATTCCACGATCAATGAGTTGCCAGTATCCGAACGCGAGGCGGATCCCGTAGGCGAAGTAGAGCGCCGGACCTCCGTACAGAGCGAAGACAAACGCGAATTGGCCCAGGTCCGCTGGAGAGAAGAGCAGGCTGAGCGAGAGGGATCCGAGGACGGCCACTCCGACCATCGCTGGGATGCAGAGGAGAAGATTGAAGAGCATCGCGAGGAGCAGCGGCCAGTCCCTCGGTCTCTCTGCGGGGTTCATGTCGTCGTCGACGGGAGGGTCGGGACTACGGTGTGGCGTCGTTCAGAGATGCGGAGTCCAACCGGTACTGATCACGTGCTTGCTGCCAGCTGAGGACGCACATGAAACCGCCCCATGCTGCGAGGGGCCAGACCTCCGGGCGCTCCCAGGCGCCCACGAGACTTGCTCCCACCACGACGACGTTCGCCGCCAGCGAGGTCCACCACAGCCGACCGGGTCGTCGCAGCGTGCCCCAGATGGCTCGCCAGTAGCCCACGAGGAGCATCAACCCCAGAACCAGCGGAAGCGAGAGCGCGACGAGGAAGAGGATCTCCGGGGTGAACAGCAACTCTCCTCCGAAGAAGATCCACAGGATGCCGACCGCGCCGATGCCCGGGATCGCGAGTAGGGAACTGCCAAGAGCCGCGATCCAGAGCGCGGGGTCATCGGCGAACAGCACCCGTCGGGTCACGCGGTCTCCGCCGGGGTTCTCCCCGGATGCCAGGCCCTGTTTGTCTTGGGCAGACTCCATTGAAACGCTCTCGGGGTTATTCAAGCGGGGTTACGCTAAGCAGTCGGCAGAAGCAGAAGGCGGAGGCCAGAAGACACCAGACGATTGCGATTGTAAACAACGGGGTGGTAGCTGCCATCCAGGCGCTCCAGCCGAGCAAGGCGAGATGGAGGATCAGCCCAATCCACCAGTTCTGGTTCTGGCGGTGGAACGTTCCCAAAGCGACGTTCCAGAGCGCAACGGCTAGCGCAATCCCAGCACCAACAGGAGCCAAGGAGGCTGCGATTACTAGAACGGCGTCGGGTAGGCTGAGGTCAGACGTGCCGAGGCCAAAAAAGAGGATTAGAAACGTGGTAGAGAGGGCGCTGCCCAGCACGACGAGCGCCGAGACCGCGATAGCCAAAACCCAGGAAGCGGTCTTGCGCGTTCCCTGAGATGATTCTGTCACGCGGCCTCCGCCGTCGCCACCGTGCCGGCGAGCCGGAGGGCGACCTCCGCGATGCCGTCCGGCCCGATGCCGACCTCGTCGTGCAACTGGCGCTGCGTGCCGTGCTCGATGAACCCGTTGGGCAGCCCGAGGCGGACTACCTCGGTGCCGGAGATCACGCCCGCGTCCGACGCCCACTCCACAACCGCGCTGCCCGCGCCGCCGTCGCGCACGCCGTCTTCCACCGTGATGACCTTGTCGAAGCGCGCGAAGACCTCGGAGAGGATCGCGGCGTCGATGGGCTTGACGAACCGGAGGTCCACGTGCGCGGCGGAGATGCCCGCCTCGGTGAGGCGCTGGCGGGCCTCGGGCACGTAGTTACCGATGGCACCATAGCTCACGATGCAGAGGTCGGTCCCGTCCGCGATCCAGCGGCCCGTGCCGATCTCGATGGGCTGGAAGCCCTCGCGGAGCGGCATCCCGGTGGCCTGGCCTCGTGGGTAGCGGAGCGCGAACGGTCCGTCGTACCGCGTGGCCGTGTAGAGGAGGTCGCGGAGGTCCTGCTCGTCCATCGGCGCGGCGACGATCATGTTCTGCACCGCTCGCATGTACGCGATGTCGAGTGCGCCATGGTGCGTGGGGCCGTCCGCCCCGGCCACGCCCGCACGGTCCATCGCGAAGATGACCGGGAGGTCCTGAAGCGCCACGTCGTGAACCACGCCGTCGTAGGCGCGCTGGAGGAATGTGCTGTAGATCGCGACGACGGGGTGCTTGCCCTGCGTCGCCATCCCGGCGGCGAACACCACGGCGTGCATCTCGGCGATGCCGACATCGAAGGCGCGGTCTGGCATGGCGCGCATCATCGTGCCGATGCTCGTGCCCGAGGGCATCGCGGCGGTCACACCCACGATCCGGTCGTCGGCCTCCGCTAGTTCCACCATCGCGTCGCCGAAGACATCCTGGTATTTCGGGATCTTGGTACCGTTAGAGGCGGGTTTCGCGAGGCTCTTGCCCGTGACCTTGTCGAACGGGCTGGACTGCGCGTGCCATTTGACCTGATCCGCCTCGGCGGGGGCGAAGCCCTTGCCTTTGACCGTCAGCGCGTGGAGCAGGATGGGGCCACCCAGTTCGCGAAGCTGCTTGAGGCGTGTCGCGAGGGCCTTCACGTCGTGCCCGTCCGTGGGGCCGATGTAGCGGAAGCCGAAGGCCTCGAAGAGCATCCCCGGCGTGAGCGCGGCCTTGAGCCCGTCCTCTACTCGCGAGGCGAGCCGCTGGAGGTGGCCTCCGCCGACGCCTTTCATCCTGTCGAACAGCTCCCAGACCTCGCCCTTGAGGGCATTCCACGAGCCGCTGGCGGAGACCTTGGTCAGGTACTCGTGGAGCGCCCCCACGTTGGGGTCGATGGAGATGCGATTGTCGTTGAGGATGACGAGCAGGTCGGTGTCTGTCGCGCCCGCGTTGTTGAGTCCCTCGAAGGCGAGCCCGCCCGTCATGGAGCCATCGCCGATGACGGCGACGACCTTCTGGTCCGTTTCTGACAGGTCGCGCGCGACGGCCATGCCGAGGGCAGCGGAGATGCTCGTGCTCGCGTGACCCACGCCGAAGGTGTCGTATTCGCTCTCGCTGCGTTTCGGGAAGCCGGAGAGACCGCCGTACTTGCGGTTCGTCGGGAAGGCGTCTCGGCGTCCGGTGAGGATTTTGTGCCCGTAGGCCTGGTGGCCCACGTCCCAGACGAGTTGATCCGAGGGGGTGTCGTACGCCCAGTGCAGCGCGACGGTCAACTCCACCACGCCGAGGCTCGCGCCAAAGTGCCCGCCGTAGACCGCCACGATGTCCACGATGTACTGCCGGAGCTCGTCGCACAGCTGAGGGAGCTGCTGGAGGTCGAGGACTCGGACATCGGCCGGGCTCTCGATGGTGGCGAGGAGCGGGCCGGGGGTGATGGACGGGACGGGCATAAGCAGCGAAGACGGGGAGCGGGAAACTAGCCGGAGGTGGGAGGAACTCCCGCTGAATTGCAAGCGGAGCCTGGGACGGCGCGCTGTCCGGCGCGGTTTCAATGTGACCTGAAACCTCGCGCGGTGCTATCGGGGCGTTTCCCCGTGTCCGGCCTCACACTGCACCTCCGAAGTTCACCGACGCCCGCGCCGCCTCGCGCCATCTTGCCAGTCCCTCCGCCTCGGGCCCGAGGCGGGCAGAGTCAGACCCGCTTCCAGACCTCCCACCGCCATGATCCGCGTCGGCATTCTGGGCGCCACGGGCGCCGTCGGCCAGACCTTCGTCCGTCTTCTCGACGGGCATCCCACCTTCGCCGTCGCCGCGCTGGCGGCCTCGGAGCGCAGCGCCGGACGGCCCTACCGCGAGGCGTGCTCGTGGACGCAGGACCAGCCCATGCCGGAGTGGGCCGCGGATCTGACCGTCCAGCCCTGTAATCCTGCCGCGATGGAGGTGGACCTCGTGTTCTCCGGCCTGGACTCGTCGGTCGCGGGCGAGATCGAGCAGGCGTTCGCGAAGGCAGGCGTGCCTGTCGTCTCGAACGCACGCAACCACCGGATGGAGCTGGACGTGCCGCTGCTCATCCCGGAGGTCAACCCGGACCACCTTGCGCTGGTGCGCCGCCAGTCTTTCCCCGACGGTGGGTACATCGTGACCAACCCGAACTGCTCCACGGTCGGGCTCGTCGTCGCGCTCAAGCCGCTGCACGATGCGTTCGGCGTGGAGGCTGCGCATGTGGTCACGATGCAAGCGCTCTCCGGCGCGGGATACCCGGGCGTGGCGTCTCTGGACGCGCTCGGCAACGTGGTGCCGCACATCGGCGGGGAGGAAGACAAGCTGGCGACGGAGCCGCGCAAGCTCCTCGGCACGCTCACCGAGGCGGGCGTGGTGCCCGCCGAGATCACGGTTTCCGCGCAGTGCAACCGCGTGCCGGTCATCGACGGCCACACGGAGTGCGTCTCCGTCCGTCTCGGGGGCTCTCCGGGCGCGGCCGAGGTGGAGCAGGTCCTCCGCGACTGGCGCAGTCCGCTGGACGGCCGCGATCTCCCGACGGCACCCGCGCGTCCGCTCCTCGTTGTGGATGGGACTGGCCCGCAGCCGCGCCGCCACGTTCACCTCGGCGGCGGGATGACGGTGACGGTGGGGCAGATCCAGGACTGCCCGGTGCTAGGTGTCAAGTTCGTCGTGCTGAGTCACAACACGGTGCGCGGTGCGGCCGGAGGAGCCATCCTCAACGCCGAGTTGCTCGTCGCGGAGGGCCTCGTCCGAGAGCGCGCAGCAGCGTGACGGGCGCGGCGCCGCTCATCCGCAAGGCCCGCCGGGCCGACCGCGACGGTGCCCTCGCGCTCTGGCACCTTCTGCAAGAGGAGCACGAAGCGAAGGACTCACGCTACCGGATATCCGAGGACGCCGCCTCGCGCTGGTCCACAGACTTCCGCTCGTGGACGCGTGCGCACACCTCGTCCGTCTGGGTCGCCGAGGCGGACGACCGGCTCGTCGGGCTGCTTACGGCGCACCTCGTGGAGCCCGCGCCGGTTTACGCGGGGCTGCCGTTCGTCTTCGTGGGCGAAATCGTAGTGACGCCAGACTGGCGCGGTCATGGGGTCGCCGGGCGGATGCTCGGCGCTGCGCGCGAATGGGGCCTCCAGCTCGGAGCGGGGGACCTACGGGCGGGCGTCCTCGCGACGAATCCGGCGGGGCGCAGGTTCTGGGAGCGTCAGGGCGCGACGGATTTCTCCGTTACGGTGACGATGCCGCTTGAAGAGCCGGGCGGAGGTGCCGATACCGGAGCCTAGCGACCGGGCATCGGCCTGGCGTCTCTACGCTCCAGCATGCCTGACGACTCCGTCCAGTACGTTTCCTCCGAGACCGGAGATGTCACGGCCGTCATCGTGCCCATCGCGCTGTGGCGCGAGATCGGGGCGAGGCTGTCGGCTCCGGCTGCGAGCCCTCCGCCAGCAGCAGAGGTGCAGGAGGTGATACCGGGGCCTTCACCGCCTGAGCCTCCACCGCCTGAGCCTCCACCGCCTGCACCGAAGCCTCCGCCGCCGAAGCCGTCACCGCCCAAGCCGGAGTCTACGCCTCCACCGCGTGAGGCTTCGCGTCCTCCCGTTCCGTCCCGTGAGTCGGCGCCCTCCCAGCCGCCTCCGGTCGCGCCTGAGCCGTCCCGGCCAGTCCGTCGGTCTCCGGTCCCGTCGGAGTCCCAGGTCGTATCCCCGTCTCCGCCTCGCGCGCGGAGAGCCGTGCACCCGCTGCTGGAAGCCCGGATGCGGGAACGACTGGTGCGGGCGCGGCGGCGTAAGGGAGGAGCGCCGCTCAACGCCATCCTCATCCAATTCGGCATTCGCGGGCTCTCCTGATGCATTCCGTTCTTCTCGATTCTGATGCCGTCGCCGATCTCGAATGGTGGACGGGGCGCGACCCCGAGGGAGCCCGGCGAGTGGCCGCGCTCATCCGCTTCGTGCAGAAGGATCCGTTCGAGGGCCCTGGCAACCCCGAGCGGCTACCGCCACCGCTCAAGGGGCTGTGGGCCCGCCGCATCGACAGCGATCACTTCCTCGTGTACGACGTGGGCAAGACGAGCATCCGCGTTCTGGCCTGCCGCTACGAAGGGTAAAGGCGCGACGCAGAGGGGCGCGGTCGTGAGACATCACGGGACCGAGCGCCTCGTGACTCGTTCCGCCTCGGTGCCGAGGCGGGCATAGCTGGACCGACCGGCCAGACCGCTACGCCAGTCGCTACGCCTCTCCGTTCGCGCCCACGCGCCGCGCGAAGGCCCAGGCAGCCTCCACCATCTCCAGCGGCACGTCCGAGGCCACGCGCCCCTCGCCGATCCGGTCGATGACGACGAAGCGGAGGCCGCTCGCGTCGCGCTTCTTGTCTGCGCCCATCGCGGCGGTGAGAGCGGCCGTCTCCAGGCCGTCCAGCGTGATGCCGATGCGAAGCTGGCGGACGAGCGCATCGGCGCGGCCGAACTCGCCGGGGAGCGGGCCATCGGTGGAGAGGCTCTCCCCCGTGTCCAGCGAGGCGGAGAGGTGGAGTGCGGCGCGCATCCCGAGGGCGACGCCCTCGCCGTGGAGCACCTGTCCGTAGCCTGCCACCTTCTCGATGGCGTGCCCGAAGGTGTGGCCGAAGTTGAGCAGCGCCCGCCGTCCAGCCTCGTGCTCGTCCTTCGCGACGATGGTCGCCTTCACGTTGGCAGCGTCGCGAAGCAGGCCCGGCGTCACCGTCTCGTCGATGGCGAGCAGCTTGGGAAGGTCTGCCTCCAGGCGTGCGGTCAGCGCGCGGTCGGCTACGAGGGCGTGCTTGACGACTTCGGCGCAGCCGGCGCGGACCTCGGAGCGGAAGAGCGTCCGCAGTGTGCGCCAGTCTTCCACGACGAGCCGTGGCGGGTGGAAGGCGCCCACGAGGTTCTTGCCTCGCGGATGGTTGACGCCGGTCTTGCCGCCGAGCGCACTGTCCACCTGCGCCACGACGGTCGTCGGGAGGTGGAGGAGCGGGAGGCCGCGAAGGAGCGTCGCGGCGGCGAATCCCGCGAGGTCTCCCACGACGCCGCCGCCGAGCGCGATCACGGGCGTCTCGCGCGTGATACCGAGCGTCAGCGCCCAGTCCAGCACGAGGCGGTACGTCTCCAGCGACTTCGACACCTCGCCGTGTGCGACGATGAGCGGGAACGGGCGCCAGCCCGCCTCCTCGAACGCCTCGCAGACCTCGTCCAGGTAGAGGTCCGCCACGTGGTCATCGGTTACGATGAGGCAGCGGCCGGGTTCGAGGCCGACACGCTCCGCTAGTGCGGGAGCCTCCGCGAGCGGTGCGAAATGGACGCCGTAGGCGCGGCCCGTGGCAGTGGGGATTCGGAGGGGGCGGAGAGCAGACACGCCGGAAGCTAGCGCGACCGGCGTGCCCGGCCCGCCTCCCTCCGCCTCGGTGCCGAGGTGGGCACACTCCGCTTGGTGGTCGAGAGACCGCTACATTCGTGTCCTCCTGTTGCGTCCGCTTCGATTCGTGCCAATCCCCGATTACCAATCCCTCATGCTCCCCGTCCTCGAACTAGCAGCCGATGGAGAGGTGCACCGCTATCGCGATGCGGTTGAGATGCTCGCTGGCCGTTTTGGTCTCTCTGATGCGGAGAGAGGAGAGCTTCTCCCGAGCGGAGCCCAGCCGGTGTTTGACAATCGAGTCGGGTGGGCGAAGACGTACCTCAAGCAGGCAGGGCTTATCGCAGCGCCTCGGCGGGGATTCTTCCAGATCACAGACGCCGGGCGTAACCTGCTCACCGAGGGGCTTCGCGAGATCAGCGTGGAGGTGTTAAAGCGATACCCGGCCTTTCTGGAGTTCAAGTCTCGACGGCGAAAGCGAAAGAACCCGACGGCTGCCGAGGAGGTGGAGTCCAGCGAACCCCAGGCAACTCCCGATGACCGGTTGGCGGCGGCGTACCAGACGCTTCGCGCAGAGGTCGAGACAGACCTCTTGGACCAGATCATGGACCTTTCGCCGACGTTCTTCGAGCGCCTCGTCGTAGACCTACTCGTCAGGATGGGGTACGGGGGGAATCGGGAGGACGCTGGGCGGGCGATTGGTCAAACCAACGACGGAGGCATCGATGGGATCATCAACGAGGACCGGCTGGGGCTGGACGTGGTGTATATCCAGGCCAAGCGTTGGGAGGGGACTGTCGGGCGCCCTGAGGTCCAGAAATTCGCGGGAGCCCTCCAGGGAAAGAGAGCGCGAAAGGGGGTGTTCATCACGACCTCGTCCTTCACAAAGGGGGCGGCCGAGTTTGCGGAGATGATCGAGAGCCGGATTGTTTTGATAGACGGGACGCGGCTCGGGCGCTTGATGTTCGACCATGGCGTCGGGGTTTCGACAGCTGGGATGTACGAGGTCAAGCGCATCGATTTCGACTACTTCACGGAAGACGGATAGACAGCTCACCTTCCACCCGTGACTACCTCCGCCTCGGTAGGTCTGCAGGCGTCCTGAGGCGGGCCTACTCCCGGTCGCTCAGGCGGTGGCTCAGCAGCCACTCGTAGACCTCCGGGTTCGCGTAGGTCTCGCTCCACGCGTCGTGCCTGGCGTCCGGGTAGACCGTAAACCGCACGGTGCCACCCGACTGGCGCAGCCGGTCCACCATCACGACCGAGGCCGAGATGGGCACCACGCGGTCCATCGCGCCGTGGACGTTCCAGACCGGCACCTCGCGCGCCGCCCCGATCCCGATGGGGTTGCCGCCACCGCAGACGATCAGCGCCGCCGCGATGCGCTCGGGAATCCGCTCGATAGCCTCCCAGGTGCCGTAGCCGCCCATGCTGAGCCCGGTCACGTAGACCCGGTCCTCGTCGATCCGGTACGTCTCCATCGCGGCGTCCATCGCGGCCACGATCCGGCCGACGGTCCAGCGCCCGCCTGCGGGCACCTGCGGCGAGACGATCACGAACGGGAGGTCGCGCCCCGCCTCGCGCTCCTTGACGGGGCCGTGAACGTTGACGAGTGAGAGATCGTCGCCACGCTCGCCCGCGCCGTGGAGAAAGACGAGGAGCGGCCAGGCGCGCGTGGTGTCGGCGTCGTAGTCCTCGGGAAGCGAGATGATGGCTTGGCCGGAGGCAGCGTCGGTCCAGGCGCCGTCGTAGTCGAGAGTCTGGGCGGTGGCGGCGAGGGGGAGCACGAAGAGGAGGGCGAGGATCCGCATGGGGCGAGCGAGAAGGAACAGTGAAGCTAGCGGCGGGGGCTTGCTCCTGACGCGGCGGGAGGTCCGTACCCTCGCGGCATGGACTCCCTTCTGACCATCGGCCAGTTGGCCTCCCGCGCCGGGCTGACCGTCCGCGCGCTCCACCACTACGAGGACCTCGGCCTGCTCGCGCCCTCGCGTACCGAGGCCGGGCACCGCCGCTATGGGCCGTGCGAGGTGGAGCGGGTGCAGCAGATCCGCTCGTTGCAGTCGCTCGGCGTCCCGCTGCGTGAGATCCGCGCCGCGCTGGACGCGCCGAACTTCGACCCGGCCGCCCTCGTGGCGCGGCAGCGCGAGGCCGTCGAGGCCGAGGCCGCCCGCCTCGGGGACCTCGCGGGGCGGCTCCGAACCCTTCACGCCTACCTCCAGCGACGGGCCGAGGCGGGCACGCCTGTCCCGCCCGACGCCTTCCTCCAGACCCTCCACGCCATGCAAGACATCGAACGTCACTACACCCCCGAGCAACTCGACCAACTCAAGGCCCGCGCCGACGAACTCGGCGAGGACACCATCCGCGCCGTCGAGGCGGAGTGGCCGCAGCTCTTCGAGAAGGTGGGCCGCGAGATGGACGCCGGGACCGATCCAACCGACCCACGCGCCCGCACGCTCATCGACCGCTGGGACGAGCTGGTGGCGATGTTCACCAACCACGATCCGGGCATCACGCAGGCCCTCGGGACCGTCTGGCGCGAGAGTGGCGGCAGCGCCTCCCGGATGGCTGGGCTCGACCCGGATCGGATGCGGGATCTGTTCGCCTACGCGCAGCGGGTCCGCGACGCCCGCGAGTGACGGAGCGGTGACACGGGGCGTGTGCATCTTCCGCCATGCCCCGTGTCACCCTCTACATCGCGCAGAGCCTGAACGGCTTCGTCGCCGAACGCGACGGAGGCGTCGGCTGGCTCCCGGAGCCGCCCGAAGGCGAGGACTTCGGGTACGGCGCCTTCTGGGACACCGTAGATGCCCTCGCGATGGGCCGCACCACCTACGACCAGATCCGCTCCTGGGGCGCGTGGCCGTACGAGGACCGCCCCGCTCTCGTCTTCACGTCGCGCGAGCCGGACGCCGATCCGCCCGCTGGCATCCGCTTCGTCTCAGGCGACCCCGCTGTCGCGCTGGCGATGTTTCCCGACGAGGCGCACGTGTGGCTCGTCGGTGGGGGCGGGCTGGTACGAGCCTTCCGCGAGGCCGGTGTGCTGGACGTGGTGCATCTCTTCCTCGTGCCCGTCCTGTTGGGCGACGGCATTCCGCTCTGGGACGGAGTCCAGCCTCGCGCGGATCTCGCACTGGAGTGGTCGCGCGAGCACGCAGGCGGGCTAGAGGTGCGGTACCGCGTCGCGAGGTAGTCGCCGGGTGCCCCCGCCTCGGCACCGAGGCGGGCCGGGCGGGCCATCTGGCTACGGCTCCGTGCCGTACGCTTCGCGGTGGAGCTTCGCGGCCTGCGGGATCCACTCCTCGCGCTCGATGCGCCCCTGGAAGACCTCGATGGCGTCGTTGACGCGCTCGACGTCCTCCGCCGTGAAGTTCGCGATCTGCTGGTACGTCGTCACGCCGATGCCTGCGAGCTGCTTCTCGATGACCGGGCCGATACCCGAGATGACCTTGAGGTCGTCCACCGGGGTTTCGGCGGGGGCACCGAAGAGAGCCATCGGGACGCCGCTGGACGTCGCCGCCCCAGCAGCAGCGGGAGGCTCCGCGATCTCAGCCGCTTCGGCTTGGGCGGCTTGAAGGCGGTTCTCCAGGTCGGTGATGCGGGCGCGAGCCTTCGCGAGATCGGCCTCGACCTCCTCGCAGTCAGCGGGACGCGAGCGGCGGAGCAGCCACCCGATGAGAACCCCGAGCAGGAAGGCCAGCAGGAGGCAAAAGAGGATCTGAAAGAAGAGGTAGCTCATGGCGGGTGGGAGCTAGCGGGCACGGAGGCTGAAGACGACGCGGCGGTTGCGTGCGCGGCCTTCTTCGGTATCGTTGTCGGCGATGGGCTCGGCCTCGCCGTAGCCCTGAGGCGTCAGCGCGTCGGTGTCCACGCCCTGCCCGACGAGGTAGTCGCGGACGGCTTCGGCGCGGCGTTGGCTGAGTGCGAGGTTGGTGTCCTCGGCGCCCTGACTGTCTGAGTGCCCCTGGACTTCCGCGCCGAGCACGGGATACGTGGTAAACACCTCGGCAGCCTGGTCCAAGAGGGCGCGGGAGTCAGCGGTGAGCGTCGTCGTGCCGCTCTGGAACTCGATCTGGCCGAGCGCGAGGACCTCGCGGAGGGCCGCCTCGGCGGCTTGCATGTCCGCGTCGGTGGAGCCGGAGGACTGGACCTGATCGCCGGACGAGGCGGCAGCGGCGGCCGCCTCGGCATCGACGGTGATCTCGTTGCGGAGCGCGAAGCCTTCCGGAAGGGCAGCGCGAGCGGCAGCCTCCACCTCCGCACGGGCTTCGCCAGAGGCAGCGGTGCCGCGAAGCACCACTGTCTGGCCGTCGAACTGCATCGTGCCATCTGGCAGAGCCGCAAGGGCAGCGAGGACTCCGTCGAAGGCGGGCCACCATGAGCCGTCGGCATCGGCGGAGACGGTGATCTCGTCGCGGACAGCCTGGCCTGGGAAGAGGTCACGGACTCTCGCGAGGATCGCATCGCGCGTGGCCTCATCTGGCACCGTGCCGCGTACCACGAGGGCGCCATCCCGGTCGAGAGCGAACGCGAGGCCGGAGGTGTCTGAACCGTCGGACGCTGGGATGCCCCCGGTGACGGTGAGAGAGTCCAGCACGCGACGAACCCCCGGTACAGCCGCTGCAGCGGCGAGGGCCTGGTCGCGGGCGTCCTCGTCGGCGACGGTTCCGCGAAGCACGACGTCGAGGCCGTCGAGGCTAGCTGTGGCGCCGGGCGTTCCGGCGAGCGCAGCTGTCGCGCGCGACTGGAGGTCGGCCTGGATGCCAGGCGCGTGGAAGGCGAAGCAGGCGAAGGCGAGGATCACCAGGCCGAGGAGGCCGAGCAACCAGAGGGCCGTCTGAGACATGGCGGGAATGGCCCGTGGGTGAGCCCCCAATATGGGCATCCCCCTTGTTCCCGGGCAACTAGCCTTCGGCGATTCTCCAGCGCCCCCAGATCCCGTCTCGCGTTACGGTGTCGTGCCGTAGGTCTCGCGGTGGAGAGCCGCCGCCTGATCTACCCACTTCTCCCGCCGCACACGGTCCGGGAACACGTCCAGGTGCCGCCCGACGCGCTCGATGTCGTCGTCCGTGAATCGTGCGATCTGGCGGTACGTCGTCACGCCCAGTTCGGCGAGCTGCCGCTCGATGACCGGCCCGATGCCGGAGATCCGTTGGAGGTCATCGTAGGTCGGGCCTGAAACCAGGGGAGCATCCGTAGGGGAGGCGTCTGCGGGGGCCTCTGGCAGGGGCGCGGGCGGCGGGGCGGGCGGTGTCTCCGCGACCTCGTCGAGGTCGTCCACGAAGGCGGCGGCGGTGGGGCCGGTGGCCGCAGAGAAGGGGCGGGCCTCGCTAGGGGGAGAGGGCGCGACGGTTGGTTCCTCTTCTACTTCCTCAGGTGCTTGCCGCGGCGCTTCCGTTGTGGCCTCGGCGGACGCGTCCGATGGGACCGGGGCATGGGGCGTGGGGCGAGCCTGGAGGGTGTCCACCTTGCGCTGGAGGTTGCGGACGGTGCTCTGGGACTCGGCGAGCTTGCGCTTCAGATCCTCGTCCGCCTCCGAGGAGCCGGACCGATGCCAGAGCATCCAGCCCGTCAGGAGCCCGACGACGTACGCCAGGATGAGGAAGAGGACGATCTCGGTGAGGAGGTACGACATGATGAGGACGGGGCTCTAGCGGCGGCGGAGGAGCTTGAAGACGACGCGGCGGTTCTGCGCGCGGGCCTCCTCGGAGGAGCCTCGGGCGATGGGAGTGGAATCGGAGTAGGCGGCGGCCTCGATTTGCTCGAAGGGGACACCGGCTTCCGTGAGGACGCGTTTCGCGGCGCGAGCACGAGCAGCGCTTAGGTCAAAGGCGCCGCGCTCGGACGGGTCGGCGTGGCCCTGGAGTTCGATGACGATGTCCGGGTTGGCTTTGAGTACCTCGGCGGCGCGACGGATGGCCTCGGCGGAGCCCGGCGTGAGGCGGTCGGAGTCAGGCTCGAAGCGGGCGGAGCCGCTGCCGAGGCTCTGGCGGAGGGCGCGAGCAAACTCCTCAGTGCCGGAGAGTCCGTCGTTGACCTGCACCTCGATGCGTCCGCTCGGAGCAAGTGGTGGCGCGGGATCCTCCGCCTCGGGAGTCTCTTCGGGGGTGGCCTGAGCCGCTTCGGGAGAGGCCGGATCATCCGGGGGCTCCTCGGCGCTCTCGTCGGCGGGCGGTGCGACGGGGACCGTCAGCTCGAGAGCATCGCGGACCTCGCGCGGGTCCACGATTTCCGAGAGTCGCGTGATGGTGTTCAGCCGGGTAGCCTCGGTCTCCACGCGGCCGGAGGCGACGAGGGCTCCATCCTCCGCGACCGCGAGCCCTGGCTCTTCCACGGTCCTGAGGCGGAGCAGAGCGGCGGCCACATCATCGGCCCACGGGGCCTCGGCGGTGGAATCGACCGCGAGTCCATCGCGCACTTCGACGCCCGGGAATGCCTGACGGGCAGCCGCGAGCAGCCGCTCCCGCACGATATCGGACGGCACATCGCCGTAGAGAGCCACGCCGCCTGCATCGAGCGTGCGAAGAGCGAAGGGACCGTCCAGGTCTGCGTCAGGAAGCGGCCCAAGAGAGACAGGCGCGACGGCCTGGGCAGAGCGGGCGCCGTTGACAGTCCGCAGCAACTCGGCGGCGCGTTGGGCGAGTGCCTCGTCGTCGGAGGAGACGAGGAGATCCCGGCCGTCGGCGCGAACGGTCACGCGGTCGCTGAGTCCTTGCTCTGTGAGCACGTTCTGTGCACGGTCCTCCAGTGTCTGCTGCACCCGGGGCGCGGTCACGAGGGCAGCGACGGAGATGAGCGCCGCCAGCGCAGCGAGCGAGTAGAGCCAGATGGCGGGGCGTGGCATGGGCCGGAGCGAGCCGGTGGGTGGGATAGGGCTCTGGGCGCCTCTCAAGTGGGTGGGCGTACACTCCGGGAGGCCCTTTGACCGCGCAGAATGTCGCACAGACGTACCGTCTCGCGCAGGCGAACGCGCCGGAACGAACTGCCTGAGACCTAGCGTTCACTCGATTCCCTCGAATCCACTACGCCGCCCTCCCGGACTCATGAACGAGACTGCTGCCCGCAAACAGGCCAAGCGCGAAGCTGCGTTCTACCGCAGCCTCGGGGCGTACATCGTCGTCAACCTCTTCCTCGTCGCGATCAACCTGCTGACCTCGCCGGGGACCTTCTGGGCGGTCTGGTCCATTCTGGGGTGGGGGTTTGCCATCGCGTTGCAGGGCTTCTCGACGTTCGGGAAGGGCAGCCGGGGCGACTGGGTGGATCGGCGGACGCAGGAGTTGATGGGCGCCGAGATCAGCGAGTCTCGTCTCCGCGCGATGCTAGACGAGACATTGGACGAGCGCGCGATCCCGGCTGGAAAACCGCAGGACACCGCTCGCCTCCAGCGACGGATCGAGCATCTGGAGGCCATCGTGACCAGCCGCGATTGGGAGGAGATCCGAACCGACACGGCGCCCGAGCCTCCCCGCCTCGGGGATCTGCTGGACGACCCTGGCCCCTCTGAGGAGGAGACCGAGGCGGCCCGCATCGCGCGGCGTGTGCGCTAGGCGACGGCTGGGAGTCACTGCGCGAACCGAGCCCGGGCGACCTCGGCCGAGACCGGACCCCCGTGCCCGACGAAGAACCGCGTCACACCGCGACGCAGCATGGCGGGGACGAGGGCCTCAGCACGCTCGGCGTCCTCGTGGAAGTAGTGCCGGTAGGGGGTCTGAGGGCGGATCCGGCCCCCCATCGCGCCACCCCGGAATGCGTCGCCGACGATGGCTTCCGGCGTGCCCGAGCCTTCGCCGACGAGGACCGCCAGCGAGCCGGGCGTGTGGCCGGGTGCCAGGAACACGAGTGCGTCCACGCCGAAGCGGGAGAGGTCCAGCGACGTGCGGCCGGGCTCCGCGGCGAGTGTGATCTCGGGCTCGACGGGTGGAAAGCTCGCGCGGAGGAACGGCCGGATCATCGCGGCCTCGATGCCCATCGGCGTGAGGTGGCCGTGGTCGCCCGCGCGGAGCATGTCCAGATCGGCTTCGCCCGCGACGACCGGCGCGTCCGCGAGGCGGGCCGCCTCGGCAGCGCCCCCGGCATGGTCGGCGTGGCCGTGCGTGAGGACCACGACCGAGACATCGGCCCAGGTGCGGCCGTGCGCCATGAGAGCCGCCTCCAGGGCGTCGGTCTCGCCCTCCGGTCCCGGATCGACGAGGGCGACGCGCTCGCCGAGGATGAGGTACGCGTTCGAGATGCCGACGGCCACCGGAACGACCGGGCTCTCAGGCACCCGGGCGAGCTGGCGCGGTCCGGCGCACGCCGCCAGTCCAGCGATGAGGAGGCCGAGGCCGACGACAACGGAGGTTCGGAGGGGAGGGCGCTTCATGGCGCGAGCGGTGGGTTCGAGGCCAAGAAGCCCCGCGACCCTGCCCTCGCGCGTTCACCCAGGTGAAGAACGGAGAGGCAACCCGTCGCGCCTATCCCTTTCCCATTCGCCGCCGGATCCTGCTCAGCGACTGCGGCCGCACGCCGATGTAGCTCGCGAGGATGTGCTGCGGCACGCGCTGCACCAGATCGGGCTGCTCGTCCAGAAGGCGAGCGTATCGGTCCTCGGCGGACTCCAGGTAGAAGCTCGCGAGGCGACGGTGCGTGGCGAGGAAGAGCTTCTCCGCGATGAGCCGCCCCAGCTTCTCGCCGTGTGCGAGGTGCTCGAAGGCCCAGTGCATGTTCTCGCGGCGTAGCACGGCCAGCGTGGTAGGCTCCACCGCCTCGATGGTCTGGCGCGAGACCTCGCCGGTGAGGACGCTCTCGTAGTCCGAGACCATCTCGCCCTCGCTCGCGAAGTACGCCGTCACCTCGTCGCCCTCGGCGAGGAAATAGACGCGGAGGACGCCCTGCGCCACGAAGGCGACCTCGCGGCACGTCTCGCCCTCGCGCACCCAGGCATCTCCGGCGTCGATCTCACGCACCCGGAGCCGCCCGCGAAGCGCTGCCTGCTCGTCGCCAGTGAGCGAGACGGCGTGCGCGCAGTAGGCCAGGAATCCGTCGCGAGGGGACATGAGTGGGCCCGCCTCGGGACATCCACGGAGTGACCGAGGCTGGGAGGGTCAGGCGGAGACGGCCTCCGTGAGCGGGTCGGCGGCGGCAGCGGGAAGGTCCAGCATGGTCCGAAGGCCCGGACGGCTCGCAGCGACGCGCGGCACCGCGTTGACGACGGCGGCCACAGTCGCGGTGTCGCCGAACGTGCCGCCCTCCACGACGACCTCTAGCGGTGGATCGCCTGCGATGCTCACGCGGTCCTCGTCCGGTGCGCCGACGGCCATCGTGAGGGTGAGCGTGGCGCGAATCTCACCGTCCAGCGTGACGGTCGCGGTCTGATGGATGCCCGCTACCTGTCCGGGCGCGACGCTCGCGTGGGGCGTCTCGTGAGCGGCTGTCGCGAGGTGCGGACCGAAGGTTTCGGAGAACGTCGCGCCGTGCCAGCCCATCCCGGCCGCGAGAAACCGCGCGCTCTCGATCATGCCGATGTGCCCGAAGCCGCCCGCGGCTTCCTTCGCGCGGAACTCCGCCTCGGTCAGCCCGGCGCCGACCTTCCGTTGGAGCGGTCCGCGCCGCCGCCCGGCGTCCACGCTGCGCGACACGTTCACGCGGTCCACCCTCGCGCAAACCCCAGACAGAACAACGGGAAAGAGGTCCATCACGAAGCCGGGGTTTACGCCCGTGCCCACGACGGCCACGCCATGCTCGCGAGCCGCCTCGTCGATGCGGCGCGAGAAGGCCTCATCGCGCGCGAAGGGCCAGAACAGCTCCTCCGAGGAGGAGACGACGTGCGCACCCGCCTCGATGCAGGTCAGGAGCTGGCCCTCGATCCGGTCGAGGAACGAGAGCGTGGTGTGGAGGACCACGTCGGGCTTGAGGTAGGCTAGGGTCGCCTCGGCGTCGTCGCGGACCGGCGCGCCGATGGGGCCGAGGCCGAGCACATCGCCTACGTCGCGACCCACGCGGTCGGGGTCGAGGTCGAGCGCGCCGACGAGGTGGAGGTCCCGTCGGGAGTGGGCGAGGCGGGCGCAGGCCTGCCCGATGGGGCCGAGGCCGAACTGAAGAACGCGGAGGGACATCGCGGAAGGAGCGGGGGAGAGAGGAGACGGCAAGCTCTCTCCGCGCGCCGGTCGGGGGCAACTGCCTTTTGCCCTCTGACGGAAGGCTGCGCAGGACTTCGAGACCCTCCAGTCGATTGCCGAGGCGGGCACCCTCGCGCGAGGCCAGAGCCGGAAATCCCCCGCGCGTCTGTACCTATCGGCGGTGCGGCTGAGCCGTTGCCCACTGGTTTCTCGATTGACCCTCACCTGACCGCCTTCCCCATGCCCGACGCCTCCTTGTGGCTCCGCGATGCCCTCGTCCAGCACGAGGACGCGTTCACCCAGACGACGCTGGAGACGGGCGCTTGCCTGTTCCGCGAAGGGGACGAGCCAGACGCGCTCTACGTCGTGCAGGCGGGAGTTCTGGACGTGCTCGTCGGAGATCCGCCGGAGACGGTGGACCGGATCCGCGAGGGCGGGGTGGTGGGCGAGATGGGGCTGCTCACGAGCCAACCCCGCACGGCGACGATCCGCGCTGCGGAACCGTCCACGCTGTTCCGTCTCGCGCGCGAGGCCTTCGACCGCCTTCGCGACGCGACGCCTGAGATGGAGCGCGCCCTCGCGGAAACGGCCGTTCCGAGGTGGCAACGCGTGCTCCTCTCGAACGCCCTCTCGCGCCTGTTCGACGAGACGACCGACCTCGTCGCTCGGCACGATCTCCAGGAGCGAGTGCCGTGGCACACCCTGGAGAGCGGCGAGGCGATCTGTCGCCAGGGCGACGAGGGCCACTCGATGTACGTCATCGTGAGCGGACGTGTGCTCTTCGAGGTGGAGCGGGGAGATGGCTCGGTGCACGTAGTCGGAGAGGCCGGGGCGGGAGAAGCCGTCGGTGAGTTCTCGCTCCTGACCGGGGCGCCACGCTCGGCGTCGGTGGTGGCGGCGCGGCAGACGTCGTACGTCGAGATCGACCGGGAACTGTTTACCGAACTGGTCGCTGCGCACCCGGGCGTGATGTTTGCACTCACGCGCCAACTCGCGGAGCGTCAGCGGCGCGCGCACTCGCACGGCCTCGCCTCGCTGGCGCCGCCTACGCTCACCGTGACTCTCGTGCCGACGCGCCCCGGACTCTCCATCCGGCCCCTCGCGAAAGCCCTCACGGACGAACTGGGGCGGATCGGCACGGCTCGCCTGATCGACGTCCGCGCGGCGGAAGAGGCACTAGGTGCAGGCGTCGCGACGACGTGCGAGGACGACCCGCTCCACGCCGTCGTGGTGCAGTGGCTCAACGAGCAGGAGGCGGAGACGGACTACCTCGTCTTCCTCGCGGATGAGGAGTGGACCCCCTGGACGCGCCGTTGCCTCAGCCGCGCCGACCGCGCGCTCTTCGTCGGGCGCGCCGCCGAGCCGACGCCGCCGAGCGAGACCGAGCGGCGCCTCGCAGATTCCGACTCGCGCGTGGACCGGCACCTCGTGCTCTGGCACGCGCCTGAGACGGAGGCCCCTTCCGGCACGGCGCGCTGGTTGGATCCTCGGCCCGGCTACCGCCACTACCACGTCCGCGAGGGCGACCCTGCCCACCTCGCGCGTCTGGCTCGGCACGTCGCCGATGTGGCCGTGGGGCTCGTGCTCGGCGGCGGTGGGGCGCGAGGCTACGCCCACTTCGGCGTGTTCCGCGCGATGGAAGAGGTGGGCCTCCCCATCGACTACATCGGCGGGGCCAGTTTCGGCGCGATGATCGGTGCCCTCCGCGCCACGGACCGGCCCCTCTCCGGCCTCCTCGATGCCTGCGAGCAGTTCGCGAGCAACCGCGTCGTGTTCGACCGCACGCTACCGGTCGTCGCGCTCAACGCCTCGCATCACCTCACGCAACTCTGCCACACGCTCTACAGCGACCGGCTCGTCGAGGACCTGTGGCTTCCCTTCTTCGCGATGGGTGTCAACCTGACCCGGGGCGAGCCGGTGGTGATCCGGCGGGGGCCGCTCTGGCGCGCGATCCGCATGTCCATCTCCGTCCCGGGCGTCTTCGCGCCGGTCGTGGAGAACGGCGAGTTGATGGTGGACGGTGGCGTGCTGAACAACTTCCCGGTCAACGTCATGCGGGAGGAGAGCGGGAGCGAGCGGATCATAGGCGCGCTCATCCAGCCCGGCGGGACGAGGCCGCGCGAGTACGACATGGAGACCGGCGTCTCCGGCTGGCGCGCGATGTGGCGGCGTCTCAACCCGTTCGTGCGCTCGCCCCGGCTGCCGTACCTCAGCCGCGTGATCACGCGGACGCTGTTCGTGGGCAGTGCGCCTCTGAGTGAGAGCAACGTCCGCCTCGCGGATCTTGTGCTCCCGCTGGATATCCACGCGAGCCTCCTCGACTTCGCGCCCTACCGGCGCATCGCGGACGAGGGCTACGAACAGTCCATCGGGCCTCTGCGGGAGTGGGCCGCTCGCCAGCCCGACCTCGCGCGGCCGGAGCCTGTCCCCGCCGCCGAGCCGCCCGCTCTCCGCGCAGAGCGAGTCGTCGCTTGAAAGAGGGCCAGCAGAGGAGGGTCTGACCCTGCCCGCCTCGGTACCGAGGCGGGGGGAGTGGGCGTTCCCTAGTTCGCGATGACGTAGCCGAGGCGGGCGCCGCGAGCGTCCACGTCCAGCCGCTTGCGGAAGTAGGCGGAGTCGCCGGGAGCGACATTGCGCACGACGAGGCGGGCGGGCTCGTCCATCGGGAGGTTCTCGTCGTCGTAGAGCGTGATGCCTACGTCGGCGGAAGTGACGGTCCCGGCGGTCCGGTTGACCAGCACGCCGGAAAGCTCCGGGTAGCCGCTCGCCTGCCGAACGAGCCGGAGGTCCGCGACTTCGATCTGGCCGGGGTCCTCCACCTCGGAGCAGGCTTCGAGCGGGATCGCGAGCAGGAGGAGCAGCGCGAGGGAGTAGAACTTCGACATCGGGTGTGGTGGGAACCGAGCGCGACAACGGGTCGCCCCCCCGCCTCGGTGCCCAGACCGGCCGACCGGCCGCTCTCGCGAGGGGAACGCACCGAATCTAGACGCCGCGTTCCTCAGAGGAGACGAAAAGCGGGTTCATCCAGTGACTCTCACAGGGGGACACGTCAGTAAGGTCAGTCCGGGATCACATAAGCCACCGTGTACCCGATTTCTTCGTTCGACATATTCTCGTCATAGTCGATGTATACCTCCGAAGGAAAGCCGAAGACTGGGTCGTACTCCACAGCAACGAGATGGGCTTCTTCGCGGTAGGCCGTCTCGAGGAGATCGAAAAGATCCTCAATGGAGAGGACCCGGTCCGTGGGGACGGTCTGCCCATCAGCCACGGCGAAGGCCACCCGGCCGTTTTCGACTCTGACTCCGAAGGGGCCAAGGCTCTCCGGTGTACAGAAGCACGAGCGCTCCAGAAGCATGTCATAGGTCACGACGCCTCCGTCGTGCCACAGCCGTTGAGCATCTACGAGGTTGTCCGGCAGATCGGATCCGGAAAGGAACGAGCAACCACAGAGGGAGAAGAGGGTAACAAGCGGAAGGAGGCGCATGGCGTGCAGCGACAGGTGATGGGTGAATTTATCCGGTTCTGCGCTCGACTGGCGGTCCCTCGAGGCGAGTAGAACCGCCAATCGGGCGGGGTCAGCCAAGGTCCGCGAGGTTGGCCTCCAGCGCAGCGATCTCGGCCGTGGCGTCGTCGCGCTTCTGGCGCTCCTTCGCGACGACCGCCTCCGGCGCGCGGCTCACGAAGTTCTCGTTGCCAAGCTTCTTCTCGACGCTCGCCAGGAAGCCGCGCTTGGCCTCGATCTCCTTGCGCAGACGGTCGCGCTCGGCGTCCAGGTCGATCATGCCTGCGAGGGGCACGAAGACCTGATGCCGGTCCACCACGACCGCGGCGCTGGCGGGCGGCTTCGACGCGTCCGGCGCGATGACGAGGTCGTCCACTCCGGCCAGCCGCTCGATGTAGCTGCGCACGGACTCCAGCGCCTCGGCCGTGGCCTCGGCGGAGTCCCCGCCCACGGAGACCGTGACGGCGACGGGCTTGGAGGGCGCCACGCCGTACTGCGCGCGGATCTGGCGGACAGCGCTCACGAGATCTTGCACTGTCGCGAAGAGGGCGACCGCCTCGGCGTCCTGCTCGGCAGGGTCGGGCGAGGGCCAGTCGCAGGCGATGAGCGCCTCGCGGGCGTGACGAGGACGCTGCTTCCACCACAGCTCTTCCGTCAGGAATGGCATGAACGGGTGGAGGAGCTTCAGGGCGCCCTCGAACACCTCCACGGCCAGCGCGAGGGTTTCGGCGTCCATCGTCTCGAACTCGCCGGATTCATCGCGCCCAGGCTTGATGAGCTCCAGATACCAGTCGCAGAAGTCGCGCCAGAGGAAGTCGTAGACGGTGTTCGCGGCCTCGCTGATGCGGTAGGACCGCATGGACGCGTCCACGCTCGCGACCGTCTCCGCCAGCCGCGTCACGATCCAGCGCTCCACGAGGCTCAGATCCGCGAAAGCGCGCGTCCGTTTGGCGTCGGTGGTGGGCCGCCCGTCGCGGTCGGTCTCGATGTAGCGACCGAAAACGCGGCTCGCGTTCCAGACCTTGTTCGCAAAGTTCCGGCCGCCCTCGAACTTGGCCGGGTCCAGCTTGATGTCCTGGCCCTGAGCGCAGAGCACCGCGAGAGTGAATCTCACAGCATCGGCGCCGTACTGGTCCGCCATGTCCAGCGGATCGATGCCGTTGCCGAGGCTCTTGGACATCCAGCGCCCCTGTTTGTCCTTGATCATGCCCGTGATGAACACGTCGCGGTAGGGCACCGCCTCGGTGAAGTGCGTGCCCGCCATGATCATCCGCGCGATCCAGAAGAAGAGGATGTCGTACCCCGAGACGAGCACCGAGGCGGGGTAGAAGGCCTTCAGCGCCTCGGGCGAGGCCATCGCGGCGCCCTCCGTCTCGGTCTCCGGATCCGGCCACCCGAGCGTGGCGAAGGGCCAAAGCCACGATGAGAACCACGTGTCCAGTACGTCTTCGTCTTGCACCATGCCCGCCTCGGGCTGGTCCACGGACACCACGAACTCGCGGCTCTCGTCGATCTCGCCGTCCGCGTCGGTGTAGTACCAAACGGGGATGCGGTGGCCCCACCAGAGCTGGCGCGAGATCGGCCAGTCGCGGATGTCCTCCATCCAGCGGCGGTACTCGTTGGCCCATCGCGCAGGGTAGAAGGTGACGGTCCCGTCGTTGACGACTTCGAGGGCCTTCTCCGCGAGGGGCGCCATGCTCACGTACCACTGCGGCGAGAGCAGCGGCTCGATGACGGCCTTGGATCGCGAGGAGATGGGCGTGGTGACGGTGTAGTCCTCCGTCTTCACGAGGTAGCCCTGCGCGTCCAGATCCGCGACGATCTGCTTCTTCGCGGCGACCCGCTCCATCCCGGCGTAGGCGCCCGCGAGTTCATTCAGCGTGCCGTCCAGGTTCATAATGGAGAGCACTTCGATCTCGTGGCGCTTGCCGATCTCCCAGTCCACCTCGCTGTGGCCGGGCGTCACCTTGAGCGCGCCTGCACCAAAATCCATCTTGATGGCCTCGTCCGCGATGACGGGCACGAGGCGGTCGCCCACCGGGACACGCACGCGCTGGCCGATGAGGTGCTGGAAGCGCTCGTCCTCGGGGTGGATCGCCACGGCCGTATCTGCCGGAATCGTCTCGGGCCGCGTCGTCGCGATGAGCAACGCCTCGTCCGTGTCCTGCCCGTTCGCATCCACGACGGGGTAGCGGATGGTCCAGAGGGACCCCGGGCGCTCCACGTTGTCCACCTCCTCGTTGGAGATGACCGTCTGGTTTTCGGGGTCCCAGTTGACGAGGTACTCGCCGCGATAGACGAGGCCTTGCTCGTGCAGCCGCACGAAGACTTCCTGCACGGCGCGGCTGAAGCCCTCGTCCATCGTGAAGCGGGAGTACCGCCAGTCGCATGAGTCGCCGAGGCGGCGCTTCTGCTGCAGGATGATGTCACCGTACTCCTCGCGCCAGCCCCAGACGTGTTGCAAGAAGGTCTCGCGACCCATCTCCTTTCGGTCCTGGCCCGCCTCGCGCAGCTTCCGTTCCACCACATTCTGCGTCGCGATGCCGGCGTGGTCTTGGCCGGGGATCCAGAGCGCCTCGAAGCCCTGCATCCGCTTCATGCGGATGAGGAGGTCTTGCACGGTGTCTTGCAGGGCGTGGCCCATGTGGAGCCGCCCGGTGACGTTGGGCGGCGGCATGGGGATCACGAAGGGCTCCTTCTCGCCGGAGGTGACCGCCTCGACGTCCGCGTGGAAGAAGCCGCCGTCTTCCCAGAAACGGTACCACTTGGCCTCGACGGCGGTGGGGTCGTAGGGGCCGTCGGCGGCCTCGGGGAGGGGGGCGGCAGCGGGCGCCTCGGGGAGGTGGGGGCGGGTCTCGGCCATGGGTCCGGGGGTCGGTCTGCGAAGCTACCGAGACGGGCCGGGGAGGCGGGGTGAAACGCTGAGCCTCTAGGTGGTGAAGGGGACTGAGGCGGATGGGACAGCTACGGGTCAGAGGGCCTATCAGACAGTCCAGTGGTCACAACAACAGGTGGTTGGAAGTAGGGAGAGGTTTATGCAACATGGATTCGGTGGCAGGGGTAGCGGTTTAAGGCCGGGTGGATCCGACGTGGATCATCTGGGCGCCCTCTTTGTCACTCCATCCCGATCCTATGCGCAGCTTGCTTCTCGCGCTGGCGTTCCTTCTCATCAGTTTTCCCGTTTGGGGACAGAGTACTCTGACGACGATACCCGGTGGTGACACGTTCGCTTTCGAACAGAAACTGAATGTCTCGGATATCGAGTCCGGGGACCGGCTGGGAAGCGCGGTCGCTCTGGATGGAGACCGGGCACTCGTTGCCGCGATCTTGGAAGACAACGCGACAGGGGCGGTCTATCTCTTCGAGCGGGTCCGCGGGGTTTGGACGCTGGTCACGAGGCTCGTGGCAAGTGACAGAGTGCAGGGCGACCAGTTCGGGAGTAGCGTTGCTCTGGATGGAAATCGGGCTCTCATTGGTGCGCGCCGAAATGCGGAGCGAGGAAACAACGCGGGGGCCGCCTATATCTTCGAACCAGTCGGCGGAGTCTGGCAGCAGACCGCGAAGATCACATCCCTCGATGTTGGGCCCGATGACAACTTCGGGGTTGCCGTCTCGCTGGAGGGTGGCCGAGCGCTGATTGGTGCGAGTGGAGACGACACCTCCGGAGACGACGCCGGAACGGCCTATGTCTTCGAACTCGCGATGGGTGGTTGGCAGCAGACGCAGCGACTGTTCTCGATCGAAACCAGTCCTGCTAGAGATCTATTCGGGCGAGCCGTGTCCTTGTCTGGGGACCTGGCTCTGATCGGTGCGTCAGGCGCGCGAGGGTTTACGGGGAGCGCCTACATCTTCGATCTCGTCGCGGGGACGTGGGAGCAAGTTGCCGAGCTAGAGGCGAGTGACGACACCGACTTGGACGTATTTGGCGAGGCGGTTTCGTTGGAAGGCGACCGGGCTCTCGTCGGTGCTCGCCTGGAAGACGAAGTCGCAAGCTCTGCCGGGGCGGCCTATGTCTACGAGCGGACAGAGACCGGATGGGCAGAGACCCAGAAGCTGACAGCCTTTGATGGCATGCAGAGTGATCAGTTTGGCCAATCCGTCTCTCTGTCTGGAGAACGCCTCGTCGTTGGGACGATGCAGCAACCTCGGCCAGGCGACCCTCCGGGGGGAGTGCCAGGACGCACGGGGGCTGCTTACGTCTACGAACTGGTGGACGGAGTTTGGGAACTCCTCGAACGCCTGGTTCCATCCGACGGGGAGCCTCTCGACTTTTTCGGCATCGCAGTGGCGGCCTCTGGAGATGGCATCCTTGTCGGAGCTCTCCTCGCGGACACCGGAGCCGATGACACCGGGGGAGCCTACTTCTACGGTCCTCTTCCTCCGTACCTCCTCACCGGAGCAGAAGGGTGGCGTCTACTGGCTCTTCCCGCGATAAACCTGTTGCTGGGAGGCAGAGACGGAGGGTTCCTCGGCGACCTCTACACGGCCGGATTCGTGGGCGCTGATGCCGACCAACGCAATCGCCGGGGGTTGGCGAATGTGTTCCTCTACGACGAGCCAACGGACACGTACCCGGTTCCTAAGCGGAACGACTCGGTGGTGCCAGGCCAGGGATTCTGGGTGTACGTGTACGAAGATGACGAGCCCTTCGGAGAGCCCGGCGTCCAGGGTGGGTTTCCGAAGGCACTCGATCCAACCGGAGGTTCGCCCGTGGCCGGGAGTGTGGCGTTCGACCTCTCGTTCACGCCGGGCGCGCCGCGGGAAGGCTTCAACCTACTCGGGAATCCGTATCTGGAAGCCATCGACTGGGACGACCCCTCGTGGACGAAGACGGACGTGTCGGAAACGGTCTACGTCTGGGACCCGGAGTACAACGAGGGCGACCACCGGACGTGGAACGGTACCGTCGGAGACCTGGAAGGGGGCATCATTCCCTCGGGTCAGGGGTTTCACGTCGAGGCTCTCGGTGGGGGCGCGGCGCTCACTGTAGCCGAGGATGCACAGACGGGACGTTCCGGAGCCGTGTACGGGAAGCGCGCGGTGTCCGGGCTTCACTTCCAGCTTTCAGGCTCTATCGGAGAGGCGCGTCGCCAGTCCGAGGCCTTTGTGATGCTCTCCGATGATGTCTCCCTCGGTCTCGATGCCCGCGATGGTCGACGCTTGGCCGGGGGCTCCGGCGACGCGCTCCGCCTCTACACCCTCGCCCCGAAGGGCGAGGTGCTTGCTATCGCCGCGCTGCCCTTCGACGTCGAGGGCCAGGTGGAACTCCCGCTCCACGCCGAGGCACTGGCCTCCGGCGAAGCCGCCGACGCCCGCGCGACGCTCGCCTGGGAGGCCGCAGCGCTCCCGACCGGCTGGACCGCCACGCTGAATGACCGCCAGACCGGCCAGGCCCACGATCTCACCGAGGCGGGGCAGGTCGCCCTCCGCCTCGGGGCTCAAGACGCGCTCACCGTCACGGCTGGCGACCGCGCAGAGAGCGCCAAGACGCGCGATCCGCTCGCGCCGCCCCCGGTGCCGCAGGCCCGTCCGCTCCGAGTCGCCGCGCACAAGACGCAGAGCACGCGCTTCACGCTGGTGCTCACGCCGGAGGCCTCCGGCAGTCAGGACGCTGCGACGTTCTCGGTCAGCGAGGCGATCCCGAACCCGACGCGCGGGATGGCCCGCCTCGGGGTCACGCTCGCCGAGGCGGGCACAGTGTCGGTATACGTCTACGATGCACTAGGGCGCGAGGTCGTCTCCTCAGGGATGGAACGCTCGGCGGGTGCGCAGGATCTGTCGCTGCCGGTCGCTGGCCTCGCGCCGGGTGCATACGTCGTGCGGGTGGAGGCGCCGGGAGGCACGGCGACGCGGCGGTTGACGGTCGTGCGGTAGGTCGCACGTTCATGCAGATGCTCGACGCGCCCTGCTGGCTCCGGCTGGCGGGGCGCTTCTGCATTCAGCTGGTCCGCCTCGGCACGCCCACGGAGCTCTCGAGGCGGAGGGAGTCGGCGCAGTGGTCCCTACGAGACTGGGCCGACGTATGACACAGTGAAGACCTCTCACGTTGTCATGACTCGCGCTCTCCTCGCTTTCGTCCTTCTCCTTCCGGCGCTCGCGAGCGCTCAGATCCGAGGAGGCACTTATACACTTGGCTCCGATAGTAGAAATGACTTCGAGTCATTCGAGGAGGTGTTCTTCGCTCTGCAAGACCGGGGGATCGACGGTCCCGTCGTCATCGAAGTCGAGCAGGCGAACTACACCGGGCGCCTTGAGCTAGGCCGAGTGCCCGGTGTGTCGTCCACCAACACGCTCACCTTTCGGGGCACCGAGAGCGGAGGGCAGAAGCCGTTGCTCTCGGCCACGCCCTCTTCGTCGGAGCCGTACGTGCTGGCTATCGGTGCCGACTGGGTGACGTTCGAAGGGTTCGACTTCGAGATTGCCTCGTCCACCTCAGTAGCCGGAAGCCTCCTTTTCATCGAAGCTGACGATGTGAGTGTCGTGAGCAACTCGTTCGATGGGAATGGGATGCCGAGCGCCGTTCTCGTGGATGTGGGCGCGAACCGAGCGACGATTCAGGAGAACTCGTTCGTGGACGGACAGACTGGTGTCCGGATCCGAGCCGACCGCGACCGCCGCGCAACGTCTGGAAGTCGGATCCAGGACAACGACTTCCAAAACCAGACTATGGTCAGCATCCGGGCGGAGGATCAGGCCTCAACCGGAACCGCCCTGCAGATTCTCGGCAACACGACGACCCAGCTTGGAGCGCCGCCTCCTACCTCGACCATCGGCATCTGGATTCAGGACATCGAGGGACATGTCCAGATCTGGCGGAACCTCACGAGGGTGCGGCTCGGGACGAACCTTCGGATCGAAGACACCGATGGCGGGCGCGATGGAGTGTCGGTCATCAATCATCGCGCCAGCACCGAGTTCACCTATGGTCGGATCAATGGGATCGAAGTGGTGAACTCCGGTAGCGTCCGTCTCTGGAACAACACGCTCCAACTCGTAGACGATCCGACGGAAGCAGGCACCGCGATCCTCGTGGATGAGGCATCCTCCGACGTACAGATTCTGAACAACATCCTCGTCAACGAGGACCCCGACGGTCTCGCGCTAGAGGTGGAAGACGGCGATTCCATCACTGAATTAGATGTCAACGTCTACGATCAGGTGGGGGTGCCGACTCGGTTCGCCCTGCGATGGGAGGGCAGGGGCTACACAGACCTCGGGCGGTTTCAGAGGGACACCCGTCAAGAGCGTGACGGCATCGCTTGGCCCGTGGAGTTTGGCTCCGGCCTCCGCCTTACCGGTCGCTCCGACGGGGACGGGCGCCTCATCGGGCGGCCCCTGAGAGAGGTCCCCGATGATTTCGAGGGCGACGCACGGGACCGCAACCGCCCGTACCGAGGGGCCGACGAAGCCGCGACGCCGCTCGCGGACCCGCCGCCCTACATGAGCGGGACCTACACCATCGGCTTTGGCGACGACTACGATACGTTCAACGACGCCGTGGACGACCTGGACCTTCGCGGCATGAACGGCCCGGTGACGTTCATCGTCACGGGAGGGCTCTTCGTCGAGCAGATCGAACTGCAGTCGATTCGAGGGGGATCCTCTCTTAATACCGTCACCTTCGTAGGGCAGATCGGGACGCCGCAGATCCGGTTCGAGTCTCCTTTCCTCACAAGGAACTACGTCCTTCAGTTGAACCGGGTCGAGAACGTGACCTTCCGGCGATTGGCGTTCCGGTCCGACTCAGAAGACATCGCCGATGTGGTGGATCTCAATGGCGGCGGCGGCGTGACGTTCGATGAGTGCGTCTTCATCGCGGAATCAGAGACACGTGGTACTCTTCTCTCTGTCGGGCGCGGAGACGTCAACCTGTCGTCGGACACGGGCAACCCTCGAAACGTTCGCGTGTGGAACTCCACGTTCGTCGGCGGTCGCCTCGGGATCAGAGTAGTGCCGGTCAATGAGCCAGCCGGTGGGTTCGAAGTGATCGGCAACGAGATCCGAGACCTCAATCCGGCGGCGACGTTCGGAGTGGAGGTAGGGTCTATGGCAGACGGCGCCGTGGTGCGAGGCAACCGCGTCGAGGCGCCGGGCTCCTCGGCAGGATTCATCGGGATCCAGATCGGAGGACGCAACTCCGCGACCCGTAGCCTTTTGCTGGAAGGGAACGAAGTGGTCGCGGAAGACGGGACGGGGATCTCCTGGGAAGGTGGGTCGGTGTCGTTTGCCGCGCCAGCCGCAGAACTGCGCCTCGTCAACAACAGCGTCCGCATGAACGGCGACGATCCAGCAACGGTCGGGCTCTTCGTCTTCCGAACACGGGACCTGCTCGTGGCCCACAACTCGGCCTCGGTGGCGGGCACAGACCCCGCCGGCGCGGCAGCGGTCTACTCCAATGAGAATGGACCTACGTCCTGGTTCGGTGGCCCCGCGAACCTGCGCAACAACGTCTTCCAGGCGAACGCGGGTCGGGCGCTTGTCTTGGATGTCAACAGTACCTCATCCAACCGGATCGATGGCAATGCGCTGACGTCTGCCGGGACTGTGCTGGCGGCCTACAGATACGGGTCGGCTTTCGACGGGGATTGCGCGAACCTCGCCTGTGTGCAGGCTGCGACAGCGTCCACGTCCAGTCCCCAGGACCTGAACTCCATCGAGAAGACCGTCGCCTTCGTGGATGCGCCGAACGGCGACCTCCGGTTGGCAGACGTGATGGGGGGCGACCCAGAAATGGCCGGTCTCCCGTTCCCGGAGGTGACGACCGACGTCGAGGGCGACCCGCGCTCTCCAACGCGCCCGTACCGGGGAGCCGACGAGGCGCTTCCCTCGCTCGACCCGTTCACCGTCGCGGGGAGCGAAGGCTGGCGTCTCCTCGCTCTGCCGAAGTCCGGGATGCAGCTTGGAGGCTCCGGCCCTGGTGGCTCGCGCTTCCGGGCAGGCTTCCTGGAGGGGATCTACACGGCGGGCTACATCGGCGCTGACCGCGACCAGCGCAACGTGCGAGGGCGGGCCAACGTGTTCCTCTACGACGAACCCTCGGGGGACCTCGTGCCCCCCGAGCGCTCCGAGTCGGTCCGCCTCGGGCAAGGACTCTGGGTCTATGTCTTCCAAGATGACGACTCGTTCACGAACGGGACGCAAGGGACCTTTCCCAAGACGCTCAATTCGAGCGGCGGGACGCCCCTGACCAGCGACTTCGAGTTCGATCTCTCGTTCACGTCGGACGCCCGGTCGCCCGGCTTGAACCTCGTCGGCAACCCGTACGACCAGGCGGTCACGTGGGACCGAGAGAACTGGGAACGAGACGGGGTGGACGAGATCGTCTGGGTGTTCGACCCCTCCTACAACGGGGGCGACTTCCGGACGTGGAGTACCGATGGCGTCGGAGATCTCTATGATGGGGTGATCGGGGCCGGTCAGGGCTTCTATGTGCAAGCGTCTCAGCCCGAGATCCGCTTGGCGGTAAGCCCGGATGCCCGGGTGGGGCTGGCTCGTTCCGTTCGAAGTCTGACGAGTAACACGGGAGGCGGAGCAACGTCGGGCAAGACGGGAGCGCGCGGACTTGTGCTCCGGCTTTTCGGCGCTCACGAAGGAGACCCGCGAGAATCTGTCGTTTCTGTGGCCTTCGATGCGTTCGCGGCGCTCGGCGCGGATGGCGGAGATGCGCGTCGGCTCTCGGGCCTCTCGGGCACAGACGCCTTCCGCCTGTACGCCCTCGCTCCGGCAGGCTACGACGCAGGGGGCCATGTCTTCGCCATCACGTCGCTGCCCGAAGACGTGACCCGTTCGGTGGAGGTCCCCCTCCACGCGGAGGCACTGGCCTCCGGCGAAGCCGCCGACGCCCTCGCGACGCTCGCCTGGGATGCCGCCGCGCTCCCGACCGGCTGGACCGTCACGCTGAACGACCGCCAGACCGGCCAGGCCCACGACCTCACCGAGGCGGGGCAGGTCGTCCTCCGCCTCGGGGCTCAAGACGCGCTCACCGTCACGGCTGCCGACCGCGTGGAGAGCGCCAAGACACGCGATCCGCTCGCGCCGCCCCCGGTGCCGCAGGCTCGTCCTCTCCAGGTGGCTGCGCACAAGACGCAGAGCACGCGCTTCACGCTGGTGCTCACGCCGGAGGTCTTCGCCGGTCAGGACGCTGCGACGTTCTCAGTCAGCGAGACGATCCCGAACCCGACGCGCGGGACGGCCCGCCTCGGGGTCACGCTCGCCGAGGCGGGCACGGTGTCGGTGCGTGTGTTCGACGCGCTGGGTCGCGAGGTCGTCTCGTCGCGGACGGAGAGCCCGGCGGGTGCTCAGGATCTGTCGCTGCCGGTCGCTGGCCTCGCGCCGGGTGCGTACGTCGTGCGGGTGGAGGCGCCGGGAGGCACGGCGACGCGGCGGCTGACGGTCGTGCGGTAGAGAGCCTGTCCGCCTCGGCATGTCCACGAGCGTGCCGAGGCGGACCGAGTGGTTTGTGCGACAGGGAAGGAGCGCACGCTCTACCTTCGGCCCGCACACATCTTCCACACCGATGCGGTCCGGTTTCCTCCTCGCGGCACTCGTCGCCCTGCCCTGCGTCGCGCAGCCCGTCCTCGTCGCGGACATCAACGCAGGAAGTGCGAGTGGGCGCGTCACCGAGCTGGCAGTGTTCGACGGTGACGTGTACTTCTCTGCCAAGGCCGCTGGCGGAACCGAACTCTGGCGTTTCGACCCAGACACGGAAACGGCCGAGCGCGTCACGAACCTGATCGGGGAGTCGCTCAAGCCGACCTATCTCACCGACGTGGACGGCGTCCTCTTCTTCCAGGGCTCAGACGCGACGCACGGACGCGAACTGTGGAGCTACGACCCGGTCTCGAATGCCTACGGGCTCGTGGCGGATATCGCGTCAGGGACGGATTCCTCTACGCCCAACTTCCTCGCGGCATTCGACGGCGACCTCTACTTCCGCGCGGTCACGCCGGGCAGTCTGAAGGAGCTGTGGCGGCACGACCCGGGAGCGGGCACGACCGTCCAGACGCCCGAGATACGCGATCCCGGTTCGTCTGGCCCCATCGAACTGATCGGCTTCGACGGGCAGCTTTATTTCCGCGCCTACGACGATCCGGTGGGGGACGAACTGTGGCGCTACGATCCGGTCACGAACACGAACACGCTCGCGGCGGACATCGTCCCGGGGCCACCGAACAGCGAGCCGAGAGCACCTCTGGTGCTCGATGGCCTCTTGTACTTCTTCGCGCGAAGCCCAGGCAACGGTCCCTGGGAGCAACTGTGGGCGTTCGATCCTGTGGCAGACACGGCCTCGAAGGTGGCCGATCTCCCACCAGGCTCTGGGCCGGACTGGGCCTCGGGTGGCCTGGTGGAGGTAGGCGGCGCGCTCTACTTCTTCGCTGGGAGCGCGGATGGTGCCGACGATCTGTGGCGCTACGATCCGGGCACTGGAACGGCCATCCTCGAGGCCGACCTCCCATCCGGCTCAGACGCCCGTTCGCCTGAGATACTAGGCGCGATTGCAGGCGTGCTCTACTTCGCCGCCAGCGCCGACGCCGACGGCCGCGAGCTCTGGCAGCACGACACCGCCTCGGGCGTGACCTCACGCGTGGCTGATCTCGCCCCAGGTGCGGGCTCTTCCGACCCGGAATGGGGCATCGTCCATGACGACGCTCTCTACTTCTCCGCCGATGACGGCGCGAACGGCCGCGAACTCTGGCGCTACCAGCCGCCGTACCTCCTGACGGGCGTTGAGGGCTTCCGCACGCTCGCCCTCCCCGTGGCAGACCTCCCGCTCGGTGGGCGTGGCCCCGGCTTTCTCACGAACCTCTGGACGGCAGGCTACAAGGGCGCCGACCGCGACCAGCGCAACCGGCGGGGCCTCGCGACGGTCTTCCTCTACGAGGAGGCGACAGCGGCCTTCGTGCCACCTCTCCGCGAGACGAGCGTGAGCCCCGGCCAGGGGATGTGGGTGTATGTCTACGAGGACGATGATCCGACGACAGCCAGCCTCCAGGGCGGTTTCCCGAAGAGACTCCGCACCGAGGGGGGCACGCCAGTTACAGGCCCCTTCACGTTTCCGATCACTCGCACCGCCACGTCTCCCACTCCGGGCTTCAACCTCGTCGGCAACCCTTACGATGACGCCATCGACTGGGACGACCCGAGCTGGACCAAGACCGACGTGGCCCCCACAGTCTACGTCTATGACCCCAACTACAACGGCGGCGATTACCGCACCTGGGACGGCACGACCGGGGACCTGGAGAATGGCATCATCGCGGCCGGGCAAGCCTTCACCGTCGAGGCGCTTTCGTCCGGCGCTGTGCTGACAGTCACGGAGAGCGCGAAGACGGGGGGAGCGGGCTCGATCCGAGGCAAGGTGCCCACCCCGTCGCTCAGCCTCCGCCTGGTAGGCACAGTGGACGGTCAGGCGCGCGAGACGGCCGCCTTCCTGACCTTCCGCGAGGGCGCTGCGCTCGGCACCGACCCGCTCGATGCTCGTCGGTTGGAAGGGGCTCCTGGCGCGAGTGCGTTCCGCCTCTACACCGTTGCCGGTACCGATGCCTTCGCGCTCGCGGCGCTTCCCCGCGACCTCGTTGGAGAAACCGAGATCCCATTGTACGCTGAGGCTGTCGGTGCCTCCGAGGCGAGAGCGACCCTGGTCTGGGGCGATGCCACCCTTCCGACGGGGTGGACCGCCACGCTCGAAGACCGCCAGACCGGCGCCACGCACGACCTCACCACGCCGGGCTCCGTTTCCCTCCGTCTTCGCGCCGAGGCAGCCAGACTCCCCAACGGCCCCCCTCTGCCACGTGCCCTGGAGGTATCCGCGTCGAAGGCGGGAAGCGCCCGCTTCATGCTCGTCCTGACGCCCGCCGACCAGGATGCCTCTGGCGCTCTCGCGTTCACCGTCGGCGAGGCCCGTCCGAACCCGACGCATGGGAGTGCTCGCCTCGCGGTGACACTCGCCGAGGCGGGCGCGGTCACGCTCCGCGTCTACGACGCGCTGGGCCGTGAGGTCGTCTCATCGCGGACGGAGAGCCCAGCGGTCACAGTGCAACTGGTGGTTCCGGTTGGCGATCTCGCGCCTGGGGCATACGTGGTGCGTGTCGAGGCGCCTGGTGGGACTGCGGTGCGGCGACTGACGGTCGTGCGGTAGCGAATACGTCCGCCTCGGTATGTCCACGGAGGTGCCGAGGCGGACGGAGACCCGCCTCCGGCGCTATGTGAGACCTGAGATTGAGGTGAGGTTCAGATGAGAAGGGGCCCCTTCGGGGATGTTCCGATACCTGGAAGCGCTTTTGAATGGACGAAGCCCATCCTCGTCCTCAGATCGGCGCGCGAGGACGCTACTTTCGCCTTCCCCACCACACCGCCCGCATCTATGCGCGTCTTGTCACTCCTCGCGCTTCTCGTGTCCGCCCCGGCCCTCGCCCAGCCGATGCTCGTCGCCGATGTGGATGAGGGCGCCGACGACGGCCAGGTGAGTGAACTCTACGTCTTCGACGGGACCATCTACTTCTCCGGTAAGGCGTTTGGAGGGGTCGAGCTCTGGCGCTACTTCCCGTCAACCGATATCGCCGAAGGGGTCACGAACCTCCGCGCCCAGTCGCTCAAACCGAACGGGATGGTGGAGCTCGATGGGCTCCTCTACTTCAACGGCAACAACGACGCCAACGGCCGCGAACTCTGGCGCTTCGATCCAGCCACGGACGAGGCCGAAGTCGTCGCGGACATCGCGCCCGGGCCGGACCCGGGAGACCCGACCGACCTGGTCGTCTTCGACGGAGACCTGTATTTCCAGGCGCTCACAGTGGAGAACCTCAAAGAGCTCTGGCGCTACGACCCGGAGACAGGCGTCACGGAGCAGACACCGGAGATCCGGGACGATGGCTCGGCCGGACCCATCGACCTCGTGCCGCTGGGCGACTTCCTCTACTTCCGCGCCTTCGAGGACGGCATCGGTGATGAACTCTGGCGCTACGATCCGGTGATGGACACGAGCACGGTCGTCGTGAACCTCGTGCGAGGCGAGCCGAGCTCCGAGCCACGCCACATCCTCGCGTACGATGGCGCCCTCTACTTCTTCGCCAAGAGCGCCGGCGACTCGCCCTGGGACCAGCTCTGGACCTACGACCCCGCCACGGATACCGCGACGAAACTCGCCGACATCCCGGTGGGGGAAGGCGAAGACTGGCGACCGGATGAACTCTACCTCCTCGGTGACGACCTCTACTTCTTCGCGGGGAGCGCAGACGGCGCGGACGATCTGTGGCGCCACCGTCCCGCGACGGGCGTAACGGAGTTTGTCGCGGAACTAGCTCCTGGAACCGGGGACGACGATCGGCGCCCCCTGCCACTCGCAGATCTCGACGGCGTTCTCTTCTTCGCCGCCAACGCGGACGCCAGCGGACGCGAACTCTGGCAATACGACTCTGCCTCGGGGATCGTCTCGCGCGTGACCGATATCCACCCAGCGGGCTCCTCTGACCCCGTTGACGCGGTCGTGTTCGAGGGAGAGATCTACTTCGGCGCCACCGATGGTGTCAACGGGCAGGAGCTCTGGAAGTACACGCCCCCACCGGTCGCAGGGGAGGAGGGGCCCGAGGCTTCGGGCGTAGGCCAGATCGTGCCGAACCCGGCGACCGAGGTGGCCCGCCTCGTGGTCTCTCTGGATGCACCCGGCGAGGTTCGCCTCGTGGTCATCGACGCCCTGGGACGCGAAGTGGCACGTGCGACTCAGGCGCTTTCGGCGGGTCAGCACGAGATGGCCGTACCGCTGGAGGCCCTCGCGCTGGGGGCGTACAGCATCCGCATCGAGGCGCCCGGAGGCATCGCAACGCGCCGGATGACGGTCGTGCGCTAGGCCCGTCAGATGCCCCCTCGTTCGCCCCGCTGCTGCCTGCTGCCAGCGGGGCGAACTCGTTCCAGGGAGCACATGAAAGGCCGGGCGAGACGGCGTGCGAGAGGAACCGCCCGGAGCGCCCTCGCGTGAGTCTCTTCCTTCTCACCAGACACCTCCCGGCATGAACCGCCCGACCCTCGCCGACAACGCCTCCGGCTCTCTCGATAAAGCCTCGATGGGCTCTGACCCACTCCACACGGTAGACGAGAACGAGGGCAACCCCGTCGGTCTCAGTGACGAGGGCGCCCGCGCCATCGCAAAGTCCCTCGATACCCACCTCGCGACGTACGGCGTCCTCTATCACCAGTATCACAAGCATCACTGGCTGGTCGTCGGCCCGCAGTTCCGCGACATTCACCTCCACCTGGAGGAGTACTACAATCAGGTCCACGCCGACCTGGACAAGATCGCGGAGCGGATGACCGTCCTCGGTGGCATACCGACCTGCAGCCCGAGTGAACAGGAGAGGCTGGCCTACATCCAGCACGAGCCCGAGGGCCAGTACCGCGTCCGCCAGATGCTGGAGCTGGACATCTTATGCGAGAAGCGAGTCTGCCAGAAGCTCCGCGAGTCCGTTCGCCTCGCGCTGGAGCACGGCGACTTCGGCTCGAAGAGTCTCCTGGAGGCCGTGCTCCTCCGTGCCGAGGACCGCGCCCATCACCTGGAGCACTTCCTGGAGGCGGACACGCTGGAGGTTGGCCTGACCGCTGAGGCGGACGAGGTCCACGAGGACCCGGTCCTCGAAGCGATCGGGTAACGCGCCCGTCTCATTTCCGCACGATACCGTCGGCCGGTGCCTCCGAGGTACCGGCCGACGCTCGTTCGGGTGGGTCCGCCGGGTGGGTCCGCCTCGGCCCCGAGGCGGGCGAGGTGGTCTCTCGCCAGAGCGTTTGGCGCATGTGGAGGTGGCCCCCTCCTCCGATCCCATGCGCCTCGCGACTGTCCTCGTTCTCTTCCTCGCGCTCCCCGCCAGCGCTCAGATCGTGGTCAACTCCACGAACGATGTCCTCGGCGACGAGGGGAACTGCACGCTTCGCGAGGCCCTCCGCGCGGCCAACACGGACACGGCCAGCGGCGCGACGCCCGGCGAATGCGCGGCAGGCTCGGGGGCGGACGCCATCGTCATCAGCGTGGCGCCCGGTTCTACCATCGCGCTGCAAGAGGACCTACCGGCGGTGACAGAGTCCATCTCGCTGGAGGGGCCGACGGGTCTCGCGGACGGCGTCACCATCGATGGCAGAGGGCAGCACCGCATCTTCGAACTCGACAGCAACGGTCTCCAGCAGACCCACACCCTTCGAGGGCTGACCATCACGCGAGGGATGGCCTCCGCGGGGGGCGGCATCCTGGTCGGGTTTCAGGACGACTGCGTCTTCGAGAACCTCGCGGTGGTCCGCAACGTGGCGGAAAACGCAGGCGGAGGCATCTTCACCGGCCCCGAGGGGATGTGTGAGATGAACCGCGTCAACGTATCGGACAACGAGGTGCAGAACTTCGCGGGCGGCGGTGGCATCCGGCTCGGCAACAGCGGCTCAGCGACGATTCGAAACTCGACCATCGCGAACAACCGGGCGTTGCAGTCGGGCGGCGGTGGCATCCTCGTCGGGTTCTTCGCTCTGCCGGAGGCCACGTTCGTGCTGGAGCAGAGCACAGTGAGTGGCAACTCCGCAGCGGGCGGCGGAGGCGGAATCGCTCAGGTTGGGTCCAACGGGACGAGCATCATTCGCGCGTCCACCATCGTTGGCAATAGCATCACCGGCACGGCATCCGCGGGCGGTGGCGTCTCGTTCAGCGCGCCACTCACGATGGAGAGCACCATCGTGGCGGGCAACACGGCAGAGCGGGGGAGTGGCGAGTGGAACGACCTCTCACTCGGCAACAACAACACAACCTCCAACGGCGGCAACGTCATCGGCATCAACGGCTTCTTCGACGACGAATTCCCGCTCGGAGAGCCCAACGCGGGCGGCGACAAGGTGGGCAACGAAGCCATGCCTCTCGATGCGCTCCTCGCGGGCCTTCGCGACAACGGCGGTCCAATGCGCACGCATCTGCCGCGCGCCAACTCTCCGGTGCTGGATGCGGGCGTGTGTCCGGGTTTCCCCGCCGACCAGCGCGGAAGCATCCGTGAGGTGGACGAGACCAACATCTCGGATCGCAACGGGGATGCCTGTGACTCGGGCGCCGTGGAAGGACGCACGTTTGTCGTGGGCACGGAGCGAGACCCCATCGCGGGGATCGCGCTGGACGCTCCGGTGCCGAACCCCATGCGCGGTGGCGCCCAGGTCGTCTACGCTCTCGATACGCCCCAGGTCGTCCGCCTGAGCCTCGTGGACGCTCGTGGCCGTGAACTGGCGGTGCTCATCGAGGGCGCACAGGCCGCAGGAGAACACGGCGTAGCGCTCCCGTCCGGCCTCGCGCCGGGCGTCTACCTCCTCCGCCTCGGCACCGAGGCGGGCGCGGTCACGCAGCGTGTCACGGTGGTCCGCTGACGGTCAGTCGGCGGGGGAGAGGCCGCGGAGGAGCGTTCGCGCTGCTAGTTCCGCGAGGGTGTCGTCCGAGGCGGGCGGCTCCATCTGACCCTCCACGAGCAGCATCGCGAGGCCGTGTACCAGCGCCCACGCGATGCCGACGAGCGGCGCCACCTCACCGGATCGAACGAGTCCAGCTGCCTGTGCTTCGGTGATCGCGGCGGTGAGCGCGTCATAGAGCCCGTCGGCGGCGTCCTGGAGGGCCGGGTGGTCCTGCCGCGAGAGCGCCTCGCGGCCATACATGAGCCGGTAGTGGGACGGGTGCGCCCGCGCGAATGCGACATAGGCTTTCGCGAGTGCGACGAACGTCTCGTCTGAGGTCGCCACGTTCTGCCGCGCCGTCTGAACCGCCGTGGCGAGCCGCTCGAACCCCTCGGCCGCGACGGCGGCGAGCAGCGCCTCCTTCGTCTCGAAGTGGCGATACGGCGCAGACCGCGAGACGCCCACACGGGCAGCGAGACCGCGAAGGGTGAGAGCGGCGGCGCCTTCGGTGGCGAGAGCCTCCGCGGCGGCACCGAGGAGGGCACGGCGGAGGTCGCCGTGGTGGTAGGAAGAGGAACGCATACCGAAAGGTCGGGAACCCAGTTGACGGTGTCAACATTGGATCGTATGTTGACTGTGTCAACACTCTTGTTCCATCCGCCTCCCCGGCCATGACCCTCTCCAAAGACCCCGACCTCCACCGCGACTCCCCCGGGTGGCGCGCCTTCGTCATCATCTCCTTCGCGTGTGCTGTCATCGCGATGGGCGTCGGCATCTCGTTACTCCCCGTCGAGCCGTGGGTGCGCGGCTACGTCGCGATGGGCGCCCTCTTCCTGACGGGCTCTTCGTTCACGCTCGCCAAGACCCTTCGCGATGACCACGAGGCGACGAAGTGGCTCAACCGCGTCAAGGACGCCAAGACGGAACGCATGATCGCGGATCTGGAAGGCGTGTGAGGCCACTCGAACGACTCCCTCCGCCTCGGCACCGAGGCGGAGGGGGGAGGAGAGGGTGCTGGTGCGAGGCTGTCACACCCGGGACCTAGCTTCGGCGCTCTCGTCCTGTCCCGCCCGTGACGGTCCCCGACGCCCTCCGCCCGTTCCTCCGCACCGCTTGGCTTCCCGAGACCGAGTACGGCCCCGGGCCGCCCGACGCCTCTACCTTCTCCGGTCTCGCGTGGATCCCCGAGGGCGAGACGTGGCCCGCGTCCCCGAACTGCTCGCGGCCGATGCAACTCCTCCTCCAACTGAACACAGCCGACGTCCCCGAGCCGGTCCGTCAGCGCGCGGGAGACGGTCTGCTCCAACTGTTTTATTGCGCCAACGCAGACGCGATGTGCGACGTGGAACTGGAGGGCTGGGAGCCCTTCTCGCGGTGCCACGTCGCGCGGCGCGTGATGCCGACAGGCACACCCGTCTTGACGGCGCCTCCGGTCGAGATCCCGGACCGCTTCCCGCCCAAGCGCATCGTGGGGTGGACCGAGGTCACGGACGTGCCGCACTGGGAGGAGACCGTAGCTACGGGGCTGGAGGTCACCGACGACGAGTGGGATGCGCTGCTCGACGGCGATGGGATCCGTCCCGGAGACAAGCTCAGCGGGTGGCCGCGCTGGGTGCAAGGCCCGGAACGCCCGCGCTGTCCGGTGTGTCGGCGCAGACTCCGAAAGACCACGATGGAGGTCCTCGTCCAACTCGACTCTGAGGATCACCTGCCGATGATGTTCGGCGATATGGGCACCGGGCACCTGAGCGTCTGCCCCCGCCACCCCAATGTGCTCGCGTTCGGTTGGGCTTGCGGGTAGTCCCGCCTCGAGAGGTTTACCGAGAGACCGAGGCGGGCCGAGTGGCACACCGGGAGCGCTTCCGAAACCGGCGGGTATGAGCCTGAGGATCTAGCTTCGGCTCATGCGCATACCTCCCACATGAGCACCACCGACCGCCTCCGTCAGCTGATCGCCCACCGCATCCTCGTCCTCGATGGCGCGATGGGCACCATGATCCAGCGCCACGGCTTCACCGAAGAGGACTACCGAGGGGAGCGCTTCGCCGACTGGCCGCAGCCCGTCGCGGGCAACAACGACCTGCTCGTGCTCACGCAGCCGGACACCATCCGCGCCATCCACGCCCAGTACCTGGAGGCGGGCGCGGACGTGGCGAGCACGAACACGTTCAACGCGCAGGCCATCTCGCAGGCGGACTACGGGATGGGCGAGCTGGTCTACGAGATCAACCACGAGGCCGCCCGCCTCGCGAAGGAAGCCGCCGACGCCGCGAGCACGTCCGAGAAGCCTCGCTTCGTCCTCGGCAGCGTCGGTCCGATGAACCGGACGCTCTCGCTCTCGCCGGACGTGGAGGACCCCGGCTTCCGCGCCGTCACCTTCGACGAGGTCAAGGACGCCTACCGCGAGCAGATTCGCGGTCTCCTGGACGGTGGCGCCGACGCGATCCTCCTGGAGACCATCTTCGACACGCTCAACGCGAAGGCGGCGGTCGTGGCGCTCCGCGAGCACGGGCGCGAGACGGGCGAGCAGCCGCCGGTCATCGTCTCGGGGACCATCGTGGACCAGAGTGGGCGGACGCTCGTGGGGCAGACCGTGGAGGCCTTCTGGGTTAGCCTCGCGCATACGCCGAACCTGCTCGCCTTCGGCCTCAACTGCGCGCTGGGGTCCGAGCAAATGCGGCCCTTCGTGGAGGAGTTGTCCCAGATCGCCACCGTTCCGACGAGTCTCTATCCCAACGCGGGGCTGCCGAACGAACTCGGCGGCTACGACGAGACGCCCGCGCATATGGCGGGGCTCCTCCGCGAGTTCGCCGAGGCGGGCTGGCTCAACCTCGTCGGCGGGTGCTGTGGGAGCACGCCGGAGCACGTCGCGGCCATCGCCGAGGCGGTGCGGGACCTCCCGCCTCGGGAGGTACCCGGGGGCACCCGGACGCTCCGTCTCGCCGGGCTGGAGGGCCTGACGTTCCGTGACGACCTGCGCTTCGTCAACATCGGCGAGCGGACGAACGTGACGGGCTCGCGCCGCTTCGCGCGGCTCATCAAAGACGGCGAGACCGAGGAGGCGCTGAGCGTGGCCCGGCAGCAGGTGGAGGCGGGCGCCCAGTTGATCGACGTGAACATGGACGAGGGGCTCTTGGACTCCGCGAAGGAGATGGAGCGGTTCCTGCTCCTCGCGATGAGCGAGCCCGACATCGCGCGCGTGCCCGTCGTGGTGGACTCGTCCAAGTGGGAGGTCATCGAGGCGGGGCTGCGATGCATCCCGGGTAAGGCCGTCGTCAACTCGATCTCACTCAAAGAGGGCGAGGAGGCCTTCCGCGAGCAGGCGACGCGGGCCCGCGACTACGGCGCGGCGGTCATCGTGATGGCGTTCGACGAAGACGGCCAGGCGGACACGCTGGAGCGCCGTAAGGAGATCTGCTCGCGTGCCTACCGCATCCTCACCGAGGAGGTCGGGCTCCCGCCGGAGGACATCATCTTCGACCCCAACGTCTTCGCCGTCGCCACCGGTCTCGAAGAGCACCGGCGCTACGCCATCGACTTCATCGAGGCGACGCGGTGGATCAAGGCCACGCTCCCGCACGCGCGGGTCTCCGGCGGCGTGAGCAACCTGAGCTTCTCGTTCCGCGGCAACGACCACGTCCGCGAGGCGATGCACGCGCTCTTCCTCACGCACGCCATCGAGGCGGGCATGGACATGGGCATCGTCAACGCGGGGCAGCTCGCGGTCACAGCCGAGATCCCCCCCGACCTGCGCGAGGCCGTCGAGGACGTGCTCTTCGACCGCCGCGACGACGCGACAGAGCGGCTCGTCGCCTTAGCGGAAACACTCCGCGACACCGCCCGCCTCGGGCCCGAGGTGGAGGGGGCCGCCTGGCGCGAGGAGCCCGTCGAGGAACGCCTCGCGCACGCGCTCATCCACGGCATCACGGAGCACATCGAAGCGGACACGGAGGAGGCTCGCGCCGCGATGCCCCGTCCGCTGGACGTGATCGAGGGGCCGCTCATGGACGGCATGAACCGCGTGGGCGACCTCTTCGGCTCCGGCCAGATGTTCCTCCCGCAGGTGGTCAAGTCTGCCCGCGTGATGAAGAAGGCCGTCGCGTACCTCACGCCATTCATCGAGGCGGAGAAGGAGGAAGCCGAGGCGCAGACGGTCGTCCTCATGGCGACCGTCAAGGGCGACGTGCACGACATCGGCAAGAACATCGTGGGCGTGGTCCTGGGCTGCAACGGCTACCGCGTGGAGGACCTCGGCGTGATGGTGCCCGCCCAGAAAATCTTGGACCGCGCGAAGGAGGTCGGTGCGGACGTGATCGGCCTCTCCGGTCTCATCACGCCCAGCCTGGACGAGATGGTCCACGTCGCGAGGGAGATGGAGCGGCAGGGCATCGACACCCCGCTGCTCATCGGCGGCGCGACGACCTCCAAGCTGCACACGGCCCTCAAGGTGGCCCCGCAACGCTCCGGCCCGACGGTTCACGTCCTCGACGCGAGCAAGAGCGTTCCTGCCGTCGCCGCGCTGGTGGGCGAGGGCCGCGAGGCGTTCCTCGCGCAGACCGAGGCGGACTACGTCGCCGTCCGGGAGCGCCACGCGCGCAAGACGCGTCGTCAGGAACTCCTCTCGCTGGATCGTGCCCGCGAGAACCGCCAGCGTCTCACGTGGGAGAGCATCGTGCCCCCGCGCGAGACCGGCATCCTGGAGGTCGACTCGCCCCGCCTCGGGGATCTTCGCGAGGTAATCGACTGGGGTCCGTTCTTCATCGCGTGGCAGATGAAGGCCTCCGACGTGGACGATCCGCAGAAGGGCGAGGCTGCCCGCTCCCTCCGCGCCGACGCCGAGGCGCTCCTGGACGAGATCGAGCGCGACGACTTGTTTGAGGTCCGTGTCGCCGCCGGGATTTTCCCCGCGAACGCGGTGGGGGATGACGTCGTCGTGGAACGGAAAGAGGGAAGAGGGAAGAGGAAAGAGGGCGCAGCGAGTGATTCCGGGATTTCCCCTTCCGTCACCTTCCACACCCTCCGGCAGCAGACCAGGAAGACGCCGGGCAAGCCCAACCGTGCCCTCGCGGACTTCGTCGCGCCGATGGGCGAGGCACAGGACTGGCTCGGTGCCTTCGTCGTGACCGTCCACGGGGCCGAGGCAGTCGCCGAGGCGGCCCGAGCCGAGCACGACGACTACCGCGCCATCCTCGCGCAGGCCCTCGCCGACCGGCTCGCGGAGGCCGCCGCCGAGTGGCTCCACCGCGAGGTCCGCACCACGCATTGGGGCTACGCGCCGGACGAGGCCCTCCCCAACGCCGACCTCATCCGCGAGCGCTATCGGGGCATCCGCCCGGCTCCCGGCTATCCTGCCCAGCCGGACCATACCGAGAAGCTCGCACTCTTCGATCTAATCGAAGCACGAGAGCGGACGGGCGTCGGCCTCACCGAGCACCTCGCCATGACGCCTCCCGCGAGCGTCTGCGGCCTTTACTTCGCGCACCCCGAGGCGAGCTACTTCAACATCGGCGTGCTCGGTGCGGATCAGGTGGCAGACTATGCCATGCGCAAGCGCCAGTCCGTCGAGGAGACGGAACGATGGCTGGGACCTGTGCTCGGGTACGACCCCGCTATGAGTGGCGATGGAGCGGTCCACGTTCCAGATCCGATCCCTGTTCTACAGGATTAAGCGAGTAGGAGTCGCGGACGATACCAGGCAACCGCCCCCGGTCTCGTGCGCACGCTGCTCTTCTCTGTTCTCGCCCTTTCGGTCGCGGCTCTGACCCTCGTCGGGGTTCGGTCGTCGCTGCCCGGTGAGCCCGGCGATGGCTTCCTGGATCCTGTCGAGGCGCCAGGGGGCGCGACCGAGGCTAAGCCCGTCTATTCCATCATTGATATCGAGTCGTACGAGGTCACAGGCACGACCCAGGGGGAGGTGCTCGCGTCTCTCCGGGAACTCGGTCCGAAGTCCGGCCAGCGCGATTTCTTCGGCATGACGGAGACGGAGATGTCGTACCGCTACTGGAAGACGCCCGGAGACGACGGGTGCCGCCTGGAGCAGATCCGGCTCGACCTCCATGTCGTGATCACCCTTCCCACTTGGGAGCCACCTCGCGGCACACCCTATGAGCTGAAGCGCGATTGGGCTCGCTTCGAGACCGCCCTGCGCCGCCACGAGGACGGTCATCGAGAGATCGCCGAATGGGGCGCGCGCGAGGTCTATCACGCACTCCGAAGCCTCCGAACTCCCACCTGTGACACCATCGATGATGCCGGGCGTGAGATCGCACAGCGTCTTCGGGAGACGAGCGAACTCCGCCAGGCGGCCTTTGATCGCCAGACCGGGCACGGCCGGACGCAGGGTGCTGTCTGGCCTCCATCGTTCGCTCGATAGCCTGCGAGAGCGTCTCGTTCCTCTTGACGCCCTGAGGGATGTCCCGAAACCGAACCTCAGGCGCTTAAATAATCGGAACGGGTAGCGGAACCCTCGGACGCCGCCCTACCTTCACACAGCCCACCTCTACCCATCCACTTCCACCCGACACCCCCCTCCTTCGCCATGCATTCGTTGCTCCGTTTCACCGCGTTCGCGCTCGTGCTTGCGCTCGCCCCCTCGGCGTTTGCGCAAGACTTAGCGCCTCGCGTCTATCCCAACCCCGTCGACGATGAGCGTGCGGTGACCGTCGAGGTCTCTGACGCCGAGGCGGCTACCCTCGAGATCATCGACATCCTCGGCCGCCGCGTCTCCGTGGACGCGCCGCTCGCGACAGGCACATACTTCGTTCGCGTCCGCTACGCCGACGGTCGCGCCCTGGAGCCCACTGCTCTGACGGTCGCCTCACCAGGCACCATTGAGCTCCGCCTCGTGGAGGCGCTCGCCCAGGCCGCCGAGTCCAAGGCTGCGCCTGTCCTGAGCGCTCCGGTGGCGACACAGAGCCATCAGGGCGACTCCTGCCCGGACGGTGATGAACTCTTTGGAGGGTTCGAGCATACCGAGTTCACAGGCTCGCTTCGCCTCCGCACGGACCTCATTCCGAAGTCCATGCGCGCTCAACCTGCTCCCGGGACCAACACCGTGGACTTCAGCACGTGCTTTGGCGCGACACAGGGCGTGGCGTATCGCTTTGTCTCCGGTACAGACATCGGGAACCGTCCTCTCCGCGTGCTCTCCCCCGCGTCGGTCGGGAACACACAGGCCAGCTTTACGGCCCGGTACTCCGCTGATTTCAACCCCGCCACGGCCCTGTATGGCACCTTCGAGGTCTTCCTCGACGATGACGGCGATGCGCAGACCCCAGATGTCCCGGCAGTTCAGGTCGGCTTCGATGCGGACTTCATCGATGTGGCCAAGGAGCAGCGCCCCGCAAACCGTGGAGGCGCTGGCTATCAGCTCCTCGTCTTCGATGCGAATGAGAACCTCGTCTTCGAGACCTTTGCGTCAGAGAACACGCCGCTCTTCGTGACGCCGACCGGGGATGCAACCCGTGTCAACCTTCTCCGCTCCACGATCCTCTCCTCCGTCGTGGACGGCTTCGAGGTTCCAGGCGCAGGCACCCCTCCCGGTGATCTCAAGGTCTCGATGACCTTCGAGAGCGGAGACGGCGGTGATGTCAACGTCCACGTCGACACAGGTGCACCGGACGCCGTGGGAGCTACCGTTCACATCGTCCCGACCGTCTTCTTCTCGGATCCGGGTACCTTCTCGGTCTTCGATATCCGCACGTTCGCGACGGGTGTGAACCGTTATGGGCTGCGCGCGATCCAGTTCGCAGGCGGCGGCGGCGACCAGGGAATTCCCACGACCAAAGGGCCTGGCTTCGTGTCCGACGCTCAGTGGGGCCGCCCGCAGGGTGACTACACGGACCCGAACACGTTCGATGTCTTCGACGCACAGCCGCCGTTTATGCTGGTCGGTGCCGATGGTCCTGCCGAGGAGTACGGCGTCCAGTTTGGCCGCGAGCCGAGGGGACTGACAGAAACAGGATCGGACGCAATCCTCCTCCTCCACGGGGGCTTTCTCACCCGTGGCTTCGCGGGAATCCCGCTCGCGGACGATGGCGACTTCTACCGTGGCACCGCCCGCATTCGGAATGAGACCGACACACAAGCGGATCTCATGAGCACGACGTTCTCCAACGTCGGTGGGAGCACAACCTCGATCCTTGTCGAGAGCGGAAGTGCCGCGTTTACCACGTTCGAGTTCGCCTACGATGCGGATGCGGACGGCACTGCGGAGATCCGCCAGGACGGCACCGTCGGGGTGCCGCTGAGTTTCAACGTGAGCGACGTTCAGATTCAAGGTTCCGCCGCTGGTGACGGGGATCCGGACGCGATTGGCTCGCGTCAGGACTTCGCCCAGGCTTTCCTCGTCGTGCGGAATGACAACGCCGGTGTGGTCTACATCTTCCCAGACTGGCCCTCGCCCGATGCAGATGTGGATGTCCGCTCGTATGCCGCTGAGGCAGACGAAGCATTCTTCATCTCGGGTGTCCTCGAGACCGACCAGGACGACGTGGACGCTCTCCGGACGTTGCTCCTTCGCGGGCTCACAGCGGCCGAATAGCGACGCAATCAGTAGTCTCCTTTGCAGACTGCCTGGGGCGCCTCCTCGTGGGGCGCCCCTTTCTCGTTCTTGCCTCCGTGGTAGTCGCCTGAGGTGAGTGAGTGCTACGATGGCCTGGGACCGCTACCGATTGTCAGAGAAGCGTCGACCATGACCGGCGTGGTCGTTCTTCGAACCGTCTGGAGACTGCAGGAGACCAGACGAATAGTCCTATGGGACCTCGTTTCTAACGCGGGCGAAGATCTTGGAATCCCCAGCCCCGAGCGACTTCTCAGCGCGATCCGCATCGGTGCATTTTCGACCAGCCAGGCGCTACGCGGCGACATCCTCAAGCCGCACTGCTCCGGTTGGTGAGAGTAGAGAGGCGTTCCGGGGAGGTCCAAAGGGAAGTGATCGCCAGTCGCCCCAAACGGGGTACTTGCAAAAAGAACCTTCCGGTCCCCCCAATATCGGGGCGTGTGCCCTATCCTCCACCGCCCACCTCCTCACGACTTACCCCTCTTCGCCATGACCCTCATGCTCCGTTTTACCGCGCTGGCGTTGATCCTCGCCTTTGCGCCCTCAGCGCTAGCGCAGGACCTCGCGCCTCGCGTTTTCCCTAACCCCGTCTCTACAGATCGAGTGGTGACCGTTGAGATCACCGATGCCGAGGTGGCCACCGTTGAGGTGGTCGACGTGCTCGGCCGGATTGTATCTCTGGATGCTCCGCTGGCTGCAGGGACCTATCTCGTCCGTGCCCGCTACGCCGACGGCCGCACGACTGAGCCCGCGCCGATCACGATAGCGACTCCTGGCACCATCGAGCTCCGCCTCGTTGACGACGCGCCCGCTGCGTGGGCAGATGCGCCTCAGAGTGCGCCGCTTCCCACAGAGGCTAACCAGAGCCTCGCCTGTTCTCAGGATCAGATCTTCGGTGGTTTCTACCTCCAGTCCAATGTGGGTTCGCTGAACCCACGCCCGGAGTTGAGCCCTGCCGTGACCATCGTGAAGCCCCTCAGTAGCAACGATGCGGACTTTACGACCTGCTTCGGCGAAGTGCAGGGATCAGCCTTCCGCTATGCCTCGGGAGAAGACTTCGGGGACTTCCCGATGCGCATCCTGTCACCGTCCATCGAAGGCAACACGAACGTGACGTACGAGGTGCTCGGCAACGACGGTAACGCTGCCTTCAGCGCTCAGTACGGGTGGCAGGAGACAGATCTCGGTGGGCTCCTCGTGAGCGAGTTCGAGCTGGACACGCCCTTCTTCCCGGGGCTTGGTCTCTTCGAACTGATCGTCCTCAACGATGGCGTGGTGGTGGATCGCAACGTCTACGACGGGGCGGAAGGCCTCTTCCTCTCTTCCAAGGGACCTCAGGGCCGGATCAACCTCCTACGCTCTATTCTGATGACGTCCATCGTCGATGGCTTCGACGTTGCGGGTGGTGGGAAGCCAGGCGACATCTCCTTCGTCTTCGAACTCGAGAGCGGTGACGGAATCGACGTCAACGTTCACGCGGGTGCAGGTGCCCCGATCGTCGGTGTGGGCGATGTGATTCACATCACGCCGAAGTTTGCCATTCCGAACCCGTTCGAGTGGGTCATCAACGAGATCCGAACCGTCACGGCTGGTATGAACCGATACGGTCTGCGCGCTCTCCGCTTCGCGGTCGGCGGCTCCAACGACCCGTTCTTCGGCTCTGAGGCCCAGTTTGCTCGCGTCTCCGGCGATTTTGTCGACAACCCCCAGTACAATCCCGTCTTCGATGCCGAACTGCCGTTCATGAACGTTCAGGGCTCGGTCTTCGGCACCCCAGACGTCTACGGGGTACAGTACGGCCGTTTGCCTGGCGCGCTGGAAGAGGTCGGCTCTGATGAGATGGGCGTGGTACACACCCCCATCGCGTTTGCGCGCGGTGCCAGCGGCGTCATCCTCGATGACGTAGGCGAGTACTACCGCACCGTCAGCCTCGTCCGGAACGAGACCGACGTGGAAGGTGAGACCGTTCGCGTGCAGATCGAGAACACCGGCACCGGAACCTCGATCCAGGTGTGGAACGACGAGGGCACCTTCGGGACCTACCAGTTCGTCTACGACGCCAACTCGGACGGCACGAACAACATCGTGCGGACCTTCAATGTGGGGGACATCGAGGAGTTCAGCCCGAACTCGACGACCATCCTCGCATCCGGCGCGTCGGACTTCGACGACAGCTACAACGACGCCGGTTCCACGCAGGACTTCTTCGTGGCCTTCCTCGTCGATATCGGTGGTGGCAACGGCGGTATCGTCTACGTCTTCCCAGACTTCACCTCGGTTGACGCCGACGTGGATGTGCGGGCACACACCATTGAGGCGAACCAGCCATGGGAGGTCTTCGGCGTGCGCGAGCGTGACGAGACGGACCCGCCGGCTCCGCTCACCATCTTTGGTGGTAGCGCGAAGTCCCAGTCCGAGTAAGCTGCTACGCCTGGCGATCTCCGCCAGAGGCATGATGTCGGGGGCGCTCCCATCGCGGGGCGCCCCCGTTTCTTGTTCGTGCTGTGGGGGATGGTCGGCCTCGGTGCTCTGGTGGAGGTACCGAGGCGGGGCTACTCGAACCGCGAGAAGTCCGGGGCGCGCTTTTCCAGAAAGGCCGAGAACGCTTCCTGCGCCTCCTCGCTCGTGAGGCGTTCCACGAAGAGTGCCGCCTCCTCGCGAATGGTTTCGAGCACTCGATCCCGTAGTGGTGCCCGGAGCAGCGCCTTGGACTGGCGGACCGCTGCAGGAGGTTTCAGCGCGAGGGCCTGCGCTCGTTCCATCGCGTGGGTCGTCGGGTCGGCCACGACGGCGTTGATGAGGCCGATTTCCTGCGCCGTGCTGGCGTCGAACATCTCGCCCAGGAGGAGCAACTCCGAGGCCCGCGCCTGCCCTGCAAGGCGAGGCAGGAGGAGAGACGATGCCGCCTCCGGCACCAATCCAAGGTCCGTGAAGGGCATCTTGAAGCGAGCCGAGGGCGCCGCGTAGGCGAGATCACAGTGGAGCAGCAGCGTCGTCCCAATCCCGATGGCGACGCCCTCGACAGCCGCGAGGAGGGGTTTCGCGAAGCCTACGGCCGCGTGGAGGAACTGGAAGACGGGGCTCGTCTCATCGCGCGGCGGGTCCGTCATGAAGTCGAACAGGTCGTTCCCGGCGGTGAACGTGCCGCCCTCGCCGCAGAGCACGACGGCCCGGATCTCCGCGTCCCCCTCCGCCTCGGTGAGCGCCTCGGCCAGGGCGGTGTACATCGCGCGGGTGAGCGCGTTCTTCTTCTCGGGACGGGCCAGCGTGAGGCGGAGCACGCGGGCCACGCGCTCAGCGCGGACGTGGTCGGACATCGGGGGCTTGCAGTTTGTGTCGCGAAAACTACCCTCGTGTCCCGCTTCGCCACGGATGGCCCCCTTTTTCCGGAAAGGGCGCATGTACTCCTGATCCTCCGACCTCTGTGGCGACATGACCCGACTGTTCCTTTTCGTCGCCGTGCTGGCGACCACCATTGGCCCCGCGCTTGCGCAGTGCACCACCTCCTGGACCAACGCTGTTGGTGGCGATTGGAACGACGCCGCCAACTGGAGCGGCGGCGCGATCCCTGGTCCTGCCGATGACGCCTGTGTCGATCTCGCCGGGACCTACATCGTCAGCAACATCTCCGGTGCAGCGATCACCGTCAACCGGTTGACGATCGGCGGTGCCAGCGGTGCTCAGACGCTGATTTCCAATCTTGGCATCGCGATCGGTGCTCCGAGCACCGTCGAAGCGAACGGCGAGATCGAATGGCGCCGTGGTTATCTGAGTGGCGGGACCTCGCTGACGAACAACGGGCTCATCACGATCCGGACAAACTTTACCGGGGCCGCGAGAGGGATTCAAGACCTCGGAACGGTCCTGATCAACGAGGCGACCATCGAGTGGATGGAGGACGAGTTGCACCTCTTCGACGACGGCGCACTCGTCAACAACGGCACCATCCAGAAGACGCTCGCCGCGCCGTTTGCGCCCTTCATGACGCAAGGAGGAGTCAACACCGGCTCGCGTCTGTTCACCAACAACGGCACGATCGACGTTCAGGTCGGCCGTCTCGACCTCGACGCCGAGTCGCGCCATGTC
>JBCDKM010000011.1:0-138424 GCA_038746605.1 Bacteroidota bacterium | reverse complement strand
GCGCCGCGAGGCCGTCCTGCGCTGCCCGGTCCCAGAACGTGCGGAGCGTCGTGATGGCCTTCCGAGCGGTGTTGAGCCGGTTGCCCTGGCCTCCCTCCGTTTTCGGCGCGAGGAGCCACCCGTAGAAGGCTCGGACCACGTTGGGCGTGACCGATCCAAACGGAAGCTCGAGGAACGATAACCCGGGATCGGACGGATACGGAACTGCCTTGCGCTCACGCCCTGCTGCGTCGCTAGCCCGAGTTGCAGCGAAGGCCCGCAGCTTGCCGACCTGCGCGCGGTAGCTCTCCCAGGTGCCGAGTTGGGCGCGCTGGCGGTAGCCTTCCACTTGAGCGTCGCAGTAGGAGAGAAACGTGGGGCCGGAGGCAGGTTGAGGTACTCCCCGGAGCGACTCGCGGACTGCGTCCCGAACAGCGGTCGCCGTGACGACGCGACCGGGCGTGAGCGCGAGGCGGTCGGCTTCAGACCGGGCGCGCTCTGCGATCTGGCGGAGGCTCGTGTTGATCTCGGAGGCGCGGGGGGCGCCTTTCCGGACCTCTTGCGCGTTGGGATTCCGGTGGCGAGGCTTGACGGAGACGCCGAGCGCGAGGCGGGCCCGTCGATCGGCGTGCCAGACGACGAGCCGGACGGGGCACTCGCCCTCCGCGTTGGCTTTGCCTTTCTGGATCTCGAAGGAGGCGCGCATAGAGTAGAGAGTCGTCGGTTCGGGGGCGGAGCGGGGGGCGGGCTTCCGTGGGTATTCCGAGGGGTACCCGTGGGGATGACGCGCGGAAAGGCCGTATCTTGCTCGCACGGCCGCTTTCCACTGGAAGCCAACGGCAACGCTCAGGCTAGCACCTGTCCCTCTCTCTCCGCAGCGCCCGCCTCGGGGTCCCCACGGACCACCCGAGGCGGGCGTTTTCGTTTGACGCGATGAGTCTACCGGATGATGATCGGCTCGGTGTCCGGGCGCGAGAACCGGAGTCGGAGGTCGGCCGGGTTGGGGACGAGGCGCGCGTGGTCCATCACGACACGGATGCCTTCCTCAGGGGCCGTCAGCACCACTCGACGGGGGAAGACGATGCCTTCCACGGTATCGAACTCGCTAAAGCGCTGGTCTGCCACGACGGCATTGTCCCCGTTGATCTCTTGCGCCTGGATGACACGCCAGATGCTCGGATCCACGATCAGGACGCGGCGCGAGCCGTCCTCGCGGCGGGAGACCAACAGGTAGTTCCCCTCGCGAGGCGTGACCTCCCAGGCGCTCGCGTCTGGAACGAGAAGACCGACGAGGGCACGCGAGACGATATCAGCAGAGCCCGCGCCTGGCAGGAACTGCTCGGCCGCTTCCACGCGCCCGATGATGAACTCGCGCATGAACCGGTTGTAGACCAGGAACGAGTCGGGTGTCACGAGGGAGCGGAGCACCGTGATACCGAGGGGGCCCCGCACGTTGAAGGTGGTCGAGTCTGCGAGGCGCGAGCGAACGGAGTGGTCTGCGCGGTCATCGCGCTCCGGCGACACTAACTCGATGTCACCATCAGCGGCGTATGCACGCACGGCGCCGGTCGAGAGCGCGACGGACTGCCGGATCTGGTCCACCGTGTGGAAGGGGTAGGCGTCCGGCGTCGTCCGGTCTGGCTCGTCCACGATGGGATCCGAGGTGGAGCACGCCGCGAGGAGGAGAGTGCAGAGAAGCAGAGGAAACCGACGCATCGCCGAGCGAAAAGGTGGAGAGGAGAGGGGCCTGGCACACAGTATGCCGAATGGGTCAATCCAGCCGGGCGCGGACCCATGCGGCGTTGGGATCGAACTGGAGCGCACGTGTCCAGGCCTCGCGAGCAGCGTCCGCCTCACCCGAAGCGGACGCGAGGTCTCCCTGAGCCGCGTGGAGCAGCAGGGGGGAGGCTCCGGTCGCGTCTCCGAGAGCTGTCTCGGCCTCTTCCACCCGGTCGAGCGCGACGAGCGCCATCGCGCGGAGAGCAGCCCCATCGGGCGTCGCCGGAGCGGCGTCGAGAGCATCAACGGGTCGGTCCAGCATCACCAACACTTCCGCAGCACCCTCAGAGACGAATGGGTCCGAAGCAAGGAAGAGCAGCGCGTCGTCTGCGGTCCGCGAGGCGCGGGAGTCCCGGCTTCGAGCCATTGCGCGGAGTGCCAAGCCCCACGCGCGAGCATCGCGGGGGTCGGCCTCCAGCGCAGCCAGGAGTCGGTCCGATGCCAGCGGGTAGTCCCGCATGCGGAAGGCGATGTGTCCACCGAGTGCGAGGGTCTCGAATCTGGAGGGGGCCTCCGTGAGCAGAGAACGTATCAGGTCTTCCGCCTCGGTGAGTCCGTCGGGATCCTCGTCGGAAGCCTCGAAGAGGTCGCGGGCGCGAGCGAGTCGGTCCTCACTGGGACGCGAGTCTGCTGGGACCTCCGCACCCGAGATCTGTGAGCGAGCCGTGAGCGCGTCGATGTCGCCGGGGCGGCGGCGTAGGAATCGGGAGAGTACCTCGTCTGCCTCGGTAGCGCGTCCGGCCTCGCCTAGCGCCTCTGCCAGCGCGACGGCAATGGCGCTCTCGCCGGGCGCGAGGCGAGCGGCTCGTTTCAGGTGCCTGATGGCGGCGGTCACGTCGCCGGACTGCCGGGCGTACGCGGCGAGGCGGAGGCGGGCCGCGGGTGTATCGCCGATGCGGACGAGCCGTTCCAGCGTGCGGACGGCCTCAGCGTCCCGGCCGAGCTCAGTGTAAAGGTCCGCGAGGGTCGCGAGGAGGTCTGCGGAAGTGGGGACGGACCGCAAGGCGCGCTCCAGAGTGGCGGCGGCGGCTTCCTGCTGTCCAGCTCTGCGCTGCTCGGCCCCGAGGCGGGCGAGAACGTCGGGATCGTCCGGGGCGAGGCGCCCGGCATCCTCGGCAGCCAGGAGTGCTTCCGGGTACTGGCCGAGTGCAGCGTGGCTCTCCGCGAGCGCATCGTACACCGCAGCGCGCGTCGGGTCGTCTTTCAGGATCCGGTCGAATGCCGAGATGGCGTCCTCGTGATCGCCGCTCCACTGCATCGCGAGGGCCTCCACGAACGCCGCCTGTGCCTCAGCCTCGCGCTGCTCAGGCGTCCGCGACTGGCCGTGCGCGAGAACGGGAAGGGCAACGAGCAGGAGCAGGAGGGAGGAGCGGAGCACGGCGCAAGTTCGGAGCAGTCGCGGCGGAACGCTACCTTCGCGCCGTTCGTGCCGCTCCCCGATGTCTGATCCAGCCGCTTCGACCCCCGATGCTCCGCGCGTTCGTGCGCCGGACACCACGCTCATCATCTTCGGCATCATCGTTCTCGCGGCGGTTCTGACGTGGGTGATTCCACCCGGAACCTTCGAGAGGACTGAGATGGAGGTGCAGGGCGTGGGCGCGCGCGAGGTGGTGGTGCCGGGCTCGTTTGCCCCGGTGGAGCGCGAAGAGACGGCGCTCTGGCCGCGTGTGCGTCACACCATCGGAATGGTCTTCCAGGCGCCCATCCTCGGCATCATCGACGAGGACGCGGCTCCCATCATTGCGTTTGTGCTACTTATCGGCGGTGCGTTCGGCATCCTCACCGCGACGGGCGCCGTCGAGGCGGGACTGCGGCGAACGGTACATCTCGCGGAGCGGAGTCCGGTGGTAAGCACGCTCATCGTACCGCTCTTTGTCGTGCTGTTCTCGCTCGCGGGGGCGATTTTCGGTATGAGCGAGGAGACCATCCCGTTCGTGCTGATCTTCGTCCCTCTCGCCCTCGCGCTGGGCTACGACAGCCTCACGGGCGCCGCGATTCCGTTCCTGGGCTCGGCGGCTGGTTTCGCCGCGGCGTTTCTGAATCCGTTCACGGTGCAGGTGGCACAGGGCATCGCGGGGCTCCAGCCGGTGTCCGGGTTCGAGTTCCGCGTCGTGCTCTGGGTCTGCACCACCTCCACGGTGATCGCGTTCGTGATGTGGCACGCTTCGCGCGTCAAGCGGGACCCGGTGCGGAGTCCGGTCTTCGAACTCGATGAGCCACGCCGTGCGGACGCGATGCTCGTCCGGGGTGAGGGAGCCGCATTTACTCGCGCGCAGCTGGCGACCCTCCTCACCTTCGCGGTCGGCATCGGGGTGCTCGTCTTCGGCGTGCTCCAGTACGGGTGGTACATCGTGGAGATCGCGGCGTTGTTCGTCGCGATTGGCGTCGCGATGGCGGTTGCGGGTCGTCTGAGTCCGAATGATGCCGCGCGTGCCTTCATGGACGGAGTCAAAGACCTCGCTCCGACGGCGCTGATCATCGGCCTCGCGCGAGGGATTCTGGTCGTGCTCCAAGACGGTCAGGCCATCGACCCGATCCTCAACGCGATGGCGGGCGCGCTGGAGGGGACGGGCGCCGCCGTCAGCGCGATGGCGATGTTCGGGGCACAGACGGTCATCAACTTCTTCGTGCCGAGCGGGAGTGGGCAAGCGGCTCTCACGATGCCCCTCATGGCGCCCCTGGCCGACCTCGTGGGGGTGAGCCGCCAGACGGCGGTGCTCGCCTTCCAGTTGGGTGATGGCTTCACCAACATGATCATCCCGACGAGTGCCGTCCTCATGGGGGTGCTCTCGCTCGCGCGGATCCCCTGGCCGACGTGGGCGAAGTGGATCCTTCCACTCCAGGCCGTCCTGTTCGTGCTCGGTCTGGTCGCTCTCGTCATCGCGACGGCTGTCGGGTATGCATGACGCCGGGCGTCCACCTGGGTAGACGGCTCGGGACCCCTGGCACGTCCCACGCGCCCACCGAGGCGGGCCATCGCACGCACGGTGGCACGGAACATCCCTTGCTTGCGTTTGGGCTCACCCGGCGCTCCGTTTACATTGGACGCCTCATCCCTCCCCGATCCCACCCCTTGACCATGACCGCACGACTCCCGCGCCTCTTCGGCGTCCTCGCGCTCCTCGCCTTCGCGATCCCCGCGCTCGCACAGACTCCCGTCGGCACCTGGCGAACCATCGACGACGACACGGGTGAGCCCCGTTCGCTCGTCCGCATCTACGAGACCGGCGGACAACTCGTTGGTGAGGTGGTGCACCTGCTCCCGCGTGGCCGCACGTGTCAGGATTGCGTCGCCCCGTACCAGGGCACCACGATGGAAGGCGTCCGTGTCCTCTCCGGTTTCACACGCGACGGCAACACGTGGACGGGTGGTCGCATCACGGATCCCGCGAGTGGCAAGGAGTACAAGGCCAAGATGCGCGTCGAGCGTGACGGGCGCCTCCGCGTGTGGGGCTACGTCGGCGTAGATACGCCGCTGACGCGCCGCAACCAGCGCTGGGAGCGCGTCCGCTAGACGGCGGCCACGTGCTCGTGCTTATCGCGAGTCCATAACCCAACGGTGACGCCCTCTGGCCCTACCTGGCCGGGGGGCGTCGTCGTATGTTCGCACATCTCTCCGCACAGCCTCCGACCTCGTGCCGGACCCTGCCCCAGAAGAGCCAGCCCCGCCGGGCCGCCAGTCATGAGCGCGCTCGGCGGACATGTCCTCGTCCTCAATGCAGACTACCAGGCTCTCGCCGTGTGCAGCGTGGAGCGCGCGATGGTGCTCGTCTGGCTCCAAAAGGCGGAGCTAGTAGCGAAAAAGGCGGATCGGGTGCTCCACTCCGCGCGGGCCAACTTCCCCTGGCCGACGGTCGTTCGCCTGAAGCGCTACATCCGGGTCCCGTACCGCCGCGTGCTGCTCACACGGCGCAACGTGCTCCGCCGTGACGGGCATCGGTGTCAGTATTGCGGCTCTACGGAGCGGCTGACTATCGATCACGTCATGCCTCGAAGCCGGGGCGGGAAGGACGCCTGGGACAACCTCGTGGCCGCCTGCACGCCGTGCAACAACAAGAAGGGGAACCGGACGCCAGAGGAAGCCGAGATGCCTCTCGCTCGGCGGCCCTTCCGGCCGAGCCACGTGATGTACATGCGCGACCTCGTCGGCACGCTAGACGACACGTGGAAGCCGTACCTCTTCGCGGCGTGACTGTGTCCGCCTCGGTGCCGAGGCGGGAAGTGTAGCTGGAAGCCTTGGCCGCGTTTTCGAGAGACCTCGCACGGACGGCGGCGTTCTTGGGCGGACCCGCTCCTGCGCCATGAACTTCCTCTCGAACCCCCTCGTCGCCAAGCTGCTCTGGGCGCTCCCGCTTCTGATGCTCGTGATCTCTGTTGGCCTGGTCCGAGCCGGGATGGAGCAGCGTGAGACCGCCGAAGCGGGCATCTCCGTCGATGCCGATGTGACCGCCATCGAAGTGCGGGAGCGGAGCGAGATCACCCACGGCATGGTTCGCCTCCGCTATCCGCAGCCGTCTCAGGTAGACTCGGTGGAGCGGTGGGTGGAACTGCCTCTCGCGTTCATGAAAGAGATTGAGGCGGGATACGAGGAAGACTCGACCCTGTCGATTCCCATTCGGGTCAGCGAGACGAACGACCAAATCATCCTCCGCGCCTACTCGCGTGCTCAGTGGGTGCTCACCTTCGCCTTCGCCGGGATGGCCTTCATCGGATTTGCGGGGCTCTCGGCCCTCGTGGGTGGATGGAACCGGTTCCTCTCGCGTGAAGGCGACCCGGCTCTTCGCGACCCCGCCGACGTGGACTAACCGCGAGGCTCTCCGGGATACAGCGCTCCTACTTGCTCCGCGTAACCGTTGAAGAGCAGCGTCGGGACCATCTCGGGATCGAACGGATCGTCGTAGATGAACCGCTCCGTGGCCTGAGACCAGCGGGGGTGCGGCACGTTGGGGTTCACGTTGGAGAGCCAGGAATACTCGCCGGGCTGGAGGTCATTCCAGAAGGTCGGCGGACGCTCGCGCGTGAACTCGATTTTCGCCACAGCCTTCGGCCCTTTGTAGCCGTATTTCCAGGGCAGCACGACGCGGATCGGGCTTCCGTTCTGCTTCGGGAGCGGCTCGCCGTACATCCCAGTAACCACAAACGCGAGGTCATTCATGGCCTCGTCCATTCGGAGAGCCTCGTAGTACGGCCATCGGTACCACGTTGCGCTTTGCTGTCCGGGAAGCTGACGGGGACGGTCCACGCTCACAAAGCGGAGATATCGAGCGGTAGAAAGTGGCTTCGCACGTTCTACGAGACGAGCGAGGGGGAAGCCGGTCCAGGGGACCGTGATGCTCCACGCCTCGACGCACCGGTGCCGGTAGACCCGCTCCTCCAGTGGCATCTCCGCGATGAGGGCGTCCAGATCCAGCGGCGTTTCTCTCTCCACCTCGCCCTTGATTTCGACCGTCCAGGGATACGGCTCGTACGCGCTCGCCTCGCGCCAGCAGTCCTTCAGGTCCCCGACGTTCTTCAGCTCGTAGAAGTTGTTGTAGGAGCTGGAGACGAGTCGTTGCGAGATCTCACGCCCGGGATCCGGGATGTTCTGGTTCTGCGGAGCGGGGAGCCCGATGCGGGGCGCGTTATACGGGATCGTGTCCAGCGGACCTTGCGGGTTCCGGTTTCGCTCGTGAGCAGCGCGGAGAGCCGGTGGTAGGTCTTCGTCTGGAACTGCCGGGGCCGGGGGGCGAGAGGGACTGCATCCCGTGCCGAGGGTCGCCAGCGCGATGGTACCGAGGCCGAGTGTCTTGATGACCTGCCGACGGGACTGATAGAGCGTCGGATCGGTCGCGGCTGATTCGGGCAGGTGCCAGTCGGGGCGCAGATGGACGTGAGCCATAGGGCAGAGAGCTACTCTTCGAGGCCCGCCTCGCGAGCCTCTCGGCTGGCTTCGATGCGGGCTTGCAAATCCTCGTCGTTCATTCCTCGCGTGATCAGGAACGAGGCGAGGGTGACGAGCCCGGCGAGAGCCACCAGGAAAGCGAGGACAAAGAGCTTGGAGCGTCGAGGGGAAAGGGCGCGATCCATGAGTCGGGGAGAGGGAAGAACAGACCCCCGAGGCGCGTGCAGCGTTCCGCCATCGTGCCGAGGCCGTCTGTGCGAGTACCTTCGCGTCCATGCCCGAGACTGCTTCTGCCCGCGCCGCGACCGGCGCCGACCTCCGACAGGCGATCCTCGACGCTACGCGTCATCTCCTCGTCGCCGACGGCTACCCGAACCTCTCGATGCGGAAGATTGCAGGAGCGGTGGGGTGCAGCGCGACGAGCATCTATCTCCACTTCGCGGGCAAGGATGCGCTCGTTCACGCGCTGATCGGGGAGGGGATGGAGGCGCTCTATCGGGCGCTCCAGACCGCCGACCCCGCTGGAGATCCAATCCAGCGCCTCGACGCGTTGAGTCGGGCGTATGTGGACTTCGGTCTCTCGAATCCGGAGCTGTACGAGGTCATGTTCCAACTGCATCCGGCGCGGATGGAGCGTTTCCCGGTGGATGAGTACCGTCGCGCGAGGCGCAACCTGGATCTTTTCGAGTCGGTCCTCGCCAGTGGTGCCGAGGTGGGCGTTCTCGATGCGACCCCGACCCCCGAAGTGGCGGCACACGCGCTCTGGACCGCTCTCCACGGCCTCGTGTCTCTCCGCCTCGCGGAGCGCGTCGACGTGCGGCTCGCGGCAGACGCGTTCACCGACGCAGCGGTGGGCCGGGCGGTCCGTGCGTTCCGGGTCTCCGCATAGGACCCATTTCCTTCAAGAACAGGCAGGTTCGTCCCGGCGGCGGGAACGGTTCCAACAGTCGGGGATCAGACCGACGGACTCTCGGAACCGGTTCCGACCTCAGTACCTTCCTCCGTTTCCCCGGCCCCTCTCCCATGACTGTCCACACCGCCCCCAACACCTCGAAAGGCCAGCTCATCCTCGGTCGCACGCTGCCGTCCCTCCTCGACGAGGCCGTCGAGAAGTATCCCAACGAGCGCGCGTTCAACAACCCTGGCGGGGACCCCGGCACCGGCTGGTGGTCCGTTTCCAACGCCGAGATGAAGACGTGGGCGGACGAGATCGCCGTCGGTCTTCGCTCGCTGGGTCTGCAGCCCGGGGACAAGGTGGCCTTCTTTATGAACAGCGACCTCTGGTTCCAGGCGTTCGACTTCGGCACGCTGATCGCCGGGCTCGTCAACGTCCCGCTCTACACCACCTACGCGAAGGAGAACCTCGTCTTCTGCACGACGCACAGTGAGTCCAAGGCGCTCGTCGTCACGAACCCGGAGATGCTCGCGCAGGCGTCGGAGTGGATCAGCGACTGTCCGGAAATCAAAACCGTGATCCTCGCTGACGGCGAGAGGGGAGACGTGGCTCTACCGGATGGCGTGGCGTTCCACACGCTCGCCGAACTGCGCCAGGTGGGCCGCGATGGAATCGCGCAGGACGCAGGCGCGACCGCTGCGATGCGCGACGAACTGGAGGCCGAAAACCTCGCGACCATCATCTACACTTCCGGCACCACGGGACAGCCGAAGGGAGTGATGCTCTCGCACCAGAATATCTCGTCCAACGTCTACTCTGCGATCTCAGGCATCGCGATCCTCGGCCACCAGGAGGAGGTGGTGCTGACGTTCCTCCCGATGACGCACATCTACGCACGGACGCTCAACCACGCGTGCGCGGCGTACGGGATGCAACTCTACTACTCCCACCCCGACCGCCTCGTGGCGGATCTCCCGGATGTCAAGCCGACGTTCTTCTCGACGGTCCCGCGCGTCCTCGAAAAGGTGTTCGACAAGGTCTCGCTGGGCGTCGAACAGTCGGATGGTGCCAAGAAGGCCATCGGCTCGTGGGCACTCGAACTGGCCCAGAACTACAACGTCGCGAAGCCGCCCTCCGGCCTCGGTGCCATCAAGCACGGCATCGCAGACAAGCTGGTGTACTCCAAGCTGCGTGAGCGCCTCGGCCTGACGCGGATCAAGGCCGTCACCTCCGGCGGTGCCGCGCTTCGAGCCGATCTCCAAAACGCGTTCACGGCATTCGGCATCCTGATTCTCCAGGGGTACGGCCTCACGGAGACGAGCCCGGTGATCTCGAACAACCTGCCCGGCAACAACCTCGCGGGCACCGTCGGGCCACCCATCGTGGGCGTTGAGGTTGCCATCGCGGAGGACGGCGAGATTCTCTCTCGCGGGCCGCACATCATGATGGGGTACTACAAAGCGCCCGACAAGACGGCTGAGGTCCTCAGCGACGAAGGCTGGTTCCACACGGGCGATATCGGAGTCTTTACCCAGGAAGGCTACCTCAAGATCACCGACCGCAAGAAGGCGCTCTTCAAGCTCTCCACGGGCAAGTACGTCATCCCTCAGCCTGTCGAGAACGCGCTCACGGAGAGCCCACTGATCGAGCAGGCCGTCGTGACGGGGCTTGGGCAGAAGTACACGACCGCCCTTCTCTTTCCCGGCATGGAGGCTCTCGAAGTGTGGGCGGAGCAGAACGGCGTCACCGCCAATGGGGAGGCCCTTCTCAAGGATCCGAAGGTGCTCGCCCACTACGAGACCGTGGTGGCCGGGGCGAACAATGGCCAGGACCACTGGTGCCAGGTCAAGCGCTTCGTGCTCATTCCAGAGCTCATGACGGTCGAGAACGACCTCCTGACGCCGAAGATGTCTGTCAAGCGGTCCCCGGTGAACAAGCGCTACTCGAACCTCATCGACGAGATGTACGCCGCCGAGGTCAGCACTGGCCCGAGTGGCGTTGCGGCTGTCGCCTGATCTCGGTTCCAGTTCAGTCTCGCCCCGCTGGTGCACGTCGCCAGCGGGGCGTTTTTGTTTCGGATCCGGGCGGGGCGGGTGCTGCGGCGGATTCGAAGCGCAGACGCGAGGGACGCACCCGAACCCCTCGCGCGGTGCGGGGTTGACCCGGCACGCTTCCCACTGCTGCTATGACCGAGACTTCTTCCTCGCACGCCCTCCAGCAACTCCTCGACCGCGGTGTCGACCTCGACCGACTGGCAGCCGCGTATGCCACGATGGACGAGGCAGCCGTCGCGCGGTCATACTCGCGGCTGGAGTCCAACGGTCGCGCGAAGCCCCCCTATGAGCCGCCGCCGTCGGATGGGGACTTCTTCGACATTGACGGGCTTCTGACGGAGGAGCAGCGCAAAAAAATGGCCGACCTCCGCACGTTCATGGAGACGGAGGTGGAGCCTGTCATCAACGACCACTGGCTCCGCGACAAGACCCCGCTGGAAACCCTCGTGAACGGCTTCCGCCGCCTCGACCTCCTCACGCCGATCTACGGCGAGAGTCTCGCGACCCGGGAACCGACGGGCTCTGTGATGGAAGGGCTCCTCACGATGGAGATCGCTCGCGTGGACGTGAGCACGGCGACCTTCTTCGGTGTCCACTCCGGCCTCGCGATGCAGAGCCTGCTCGTCTGCGGCAGCGACGAGCAGAAGGAAGAGTGGCTCCCCGCGATGCGCAACTGGGACAAAATCGGCGCTTTCGGACTGACGGAGCCGCACGTAGGGAGTGCGATCTCGAAGGGCGTGCAGACGACCGCCCGGCGCGAGGGCGACGAGTGGATTCTGAACGGCCAGAAGAAATGGATCGGCAACGCCACCTTCGCCGACCTCGTCATCATCTGGGCGCGCGACGAGGCGGACGACGAAGTCAAAGGCTTCATCGTGCGCGCGCAGGAAAGCCCGGGCTACAGCGTGGAGAAAATCCGGGGCAAGGTGGCGCTCCGGGCCGTCGAGAACGGGCTCATCACGCTCACCGAATGCCGCGTCCCGGAATCCGACCGGCTCCAGAAGGCGCACTCCTTCCGCGAAGTCGCCGAGGTGCTCAAGCTCACGCGTGCAGGTGTGGCGTGGCAGGGGGTCGGCTGCGCGATGGGGGCGTACGAGCGGTCCCAGCGCTACGCCACGACACGGATGCAGTTCGGGCGACCCATCGCGCGGTTCCAACTCATCCAGGACAAGCTGGTCCACATGCTCGGCAACGTCACGGCGCTCCAGACGATGTGCCTGCGCCTGAGCCAACTCCAGGACGAGGGCCGCATGACGGACGCGCAAGCCAGCCTCGCGAAGGTGTTCACCGCCGCCCGCTGCCGCGACGTGGTGGCCCTCGCGCGAGACCTGCATGGCGGCAACGGCATCTTGCTAGAGAACCACGTCGCGCGGTACTTCTGCGACACGGAGGCGATCTACTCGTACGAAGGCACGAACGAGATCAACTCGCTGATCGTCGGCCGCGAGGTGACGGGCCTCGGTGCGTTTGTGTGAGGAGGAGGGGAGATGGTCGTCCGCCTCGGTACCGAGGCGGGCGGGGTCGCTACGTGTTTCGGATCATCGGCATTCGGTCGCCGTCGCTGTCTGACTGCGCGAGGCGGAGCATGTAGTCCGCCACGTCGGCGCGGGAAGCGCTGGAGCCGAAACCCATCGCAAAACGGCCGGTCTCGTAACGCCCCGTTGCTGGGTCCTCTGTGAGGCGGGGGCCGCGAACGGCCGTCCAGTCGAGCCCGGACTGGCGGAGGATCTCGACATGCCGCTCGGAGTCGCGGAGCAAGTCACCGGTCACGGTCCGCATGATCGCGCGGATGATGGTGGGAGCAAGGCCGGGCGGGTCGTTGGGTGCTGCCACGCCGGCGCCGGTGAGCGTGATGACGCGCTGAACGCCGTGCTGCTTCATCGCTCGGACGACGTGTCCCGTCGCGCGCGAGAGCACGTCCTTGGACGAGGTCTTGGTGTGTCCGAGCGCCATCAAGACCGCGTCGGCACCCTCGACGGTGCGGGTGACGGCCTCAGCGTCCGTGGCATCGCCCCGGACGACGGTCAATCCGTCGCGGGCGGGGGAAAGGGTGTTGGGAGTCCGCGCGAGGGCGGTGATGGTGTGACCCTCGGCGAGAGCCTGTTCGATGAGGGGACGACCGGTGCGTCCGGTCGCGCCGAAGATGGCGAGGTGCATGTCGGGAACGGTTCGGGGGGAAAGGGCTTCGTACCCTCACCGCCCTCGTGCCTGTTTCCGTTTTCGTTTCCTCCAGGGAACCGCTTTCCATGCCGCATCTCTCCCGCTACGACGCCGACTGCCCCGTCGCCCGTGCGCTCTCGTCGGTGGGCGGGAAGTGGTCTTCGGGGGTAATCGGGCGCCTAGCGCACGGCCCGGCGAGGTTCGGAGCGCTCCGGCGAGCTGCCCAGGGCGACCGCCCGAAGCCGCCGACAGCGAAGGTGCTGACCGAGGAGTTGCGCCGACTGGAAGAGGCTGGAATCGTCGCTCGGGTACAGCAGGAGGGACGGGCGCCTCGGTACCGGCTGACTGAGAAGGGACGCGCGTTGGTTCCGCTCTTGGACGACCTTGCGGAGTGGTCACGGGAAACCGCCGAGGCGTAGGCGGGCCGTAGCGCACAGCGGAACGGTCGGTGGCGAGAGGCATCCAACAAGCGTCGATACGCCCGACCGGTTAACAGTGTTATTCTGCGTTACCGGAACCTCTTCCAGATTCTCCTCTCGTCATGGAAACCCTCACCGCCCCCGAGACCGACCGTGCGACGGTCAGCGCGGGACCCGCCCACCCTTTCCGCACCGCCGCCGTGCTCGGCGCGGGCGTCATGGGCAGTCAGATCGCCGCCCACCTCGCCAACGCCGGGCTCCAGGTCACCCTCCTCGATGTGACGCCGGAGTCCATCGGCCGCGAGGGCAGGCCCAACTCCATCGTGGAGGGCGCCTTCAAGGCCGCCACGAAGATGAACCCGGCGCCGTTCTTCACGCCCGCCGTCCAAAAGCGCGTCACGCTCGGCAACTTCGACGACGATTTCGAGCGCATCGCCGAGGCGGACTGGGTCATCGAGGTCGTCGTGGAGCGGATGGACATCAAGCGCTCCGTCATGGCCCGCATCGAAGAGCATGCGCGCGAGGACGCCGTCATCTCGACGAACACGTCAGGTCTCCCTATCGGCGAGATCGCGGAGGGGCGCAGCGACGCGTTCAAGGCGCGATTCCTCGGCACGCACTTCTTCAACCCGCCGCGCTACCTCAAGCTCTTCGAGGTCATCCCGACCGAAGAGACCGACCCGGCGGTCCTCCACCGCGTGAGTGAGTTCGCCCGCGTCCACCTCGGCAAGGGCGTCGTGGTAGCGAAGGACACGCCGAACTTCGTCGGCAACCGGATCGGCGTGTACGCGATGATGCAGGCGCTCCGCGAGTTCGAGAGCGGCCGGTTCACCATCGAGGAGATCGACCAGCTGACGGGCACGCTCATCGGCCATGCTAAGAGCGCCACGTTCCGCACGGCGGACGTGGTGGGCCTGGACACGCTGAACCACGTCGCGACGAACCTCTACGAGGGCGTCCCGGACGACGAATCGCGCGAGGCCTTCCAGGTGCCCGACGTGCTCGCGCGGCTCGTGGAGCTGAAGCGCACCGGCGCGAAGGTTAAGTCCGGCTTTTATAAGAAGGTCGGCAAGAACATTCTCTCCATCGACCCGGAGACGATGGAGTACCGCGAGGCACCCGAGAGCGATCTCGACACGAAGCGCTTCAAAAAGGCCGGAGACCTCGCCGCACGCCTGAACGCCCTCTGGGCCGACGACGGCCGCGCGGGCGACTTCTTCCGCCGCACCACGCTCGACCTCATCGGCTACAGCACCCGCCGCGTGCCCGAGATCGCCGACAACCCCGCTGACGTGGACCGCGCGATGCGCTGGGGCTTCGGCTGGGAGATGGGCCCGTTCCAGATCTGGGACGCCCTCGGCATCGACGCCGTCCGCGACGCGCTCGCGGAGCATGAGATCGAGACGCCCGACTGGGTCGCGGACGTTCCGAGTGAGGGCTTCTACGGCGAGACCGAGGCGGGCATGCCCGAGGTCTGGCGCCCCGCCTCGGGCAGTCCCTCGGCCGACCCGCGCCCTGCCGACGAGTGGGGCCTCGCGCACATCAAGCAGGACGAGTCCACCACCCTCTGGAGCAACGACGAGGCGGCGCTGCTCGACATCGGCGAGGGCGTGGCGCTCTTCGAGTTCCGCTCCAAGTCTAACTCCCTCGGGCAGGCCGTCATGACCGGCCTCGTGGAAGCCATCGACCACGTTGAGACCGACCGCGATCTGCGCGGGATGGTGATCGGCAACGAGGGCTCCAACTTCTCGGTCGGCGCCAATCTCGGGGAAGTCGCGATGGCCATCGCGATGGGGCAGCTGGACCAGATGGAGCCGTTCCTCGAGGGCTTCCAGGATGCCATCAAGCGCGTCCGCTACAGCGCGAAGCCGGTCGTCGTCGCGGCGCACCAGCGCGTGCTCGGCGGCGGCTGCGAGATGACGATGGCGAGCCCGAATCCGGTCGTCGCAGCGGAGACGTACATGGGCCTCGTGGAACTGGGCGTCGGCGTGATCCCCGCTGGCTGCGGCACGACGTTCATGACCGCCCGCGCCGCCGAACTCGCGGCCGACGCTGGGCGCGAGAGCGAGGTGCAGCCGTTCCTGCGCCAGCACTTCGAGCAGATCGCGATGGCGAAGGTCGCCACCAGTGGCCCGATGGCGCGCGAGATGAACATGCTCGACGACCGCGCGACGGTCGTGATGAACGACGCGCGGCGCTTCCACGTGGCCCGCGCGAAGGTGATCGGCCTGAGCGAGATGGGTTATCTGGCGCCTGCCGTGCGCAACGCGATCCCCGTTCTAGGGGCGCCCGGCCGTGCGCAGTTCGAGATCGCGCTGCATCAGTTCCGCGAGGGCGGCTACATCTCCGAGTACGACCACTACCTCGCGAGCAAACTCGCGTGGGTCATGACCGGCGGCGACCTCAGCGCGCCCGCCGAGGTCCATGAGGAGTACCTCTACGCCCTAGAGCGCGAGGTCTTCCTGTCGCTCCTCGGCGAGGAGAAGACCCAGGCTCGCATCACGAGCATCCTCACGACCAACAAGCCGCTCCGCAACTAGGGGTTGGAAAGCTGAAGGTTGAGAAGTCCGAAAGTGAGAGCCCAACCTTCACACGTTCCAACTTTCCAACCTTCTAAATCCATGCAAATCAACGAAGCCTACCTCGTCTCCACCGTTCGCACGCCCGTCGGCAAGGCGAAGCGGGGAGCACTCAAAAACGTTCGCCCAGAGTACCTCGGAGCCGTCGCTGTCAACGGAGCGCTCGACCGGGTCCCTGCCCTCGACGCTAGCCAGATCGACGATGTCGTCCTCGGGTGCGCCTTCCCCGAAGGCCCACAGGGCATGAACATGGCCCGCGCCATCGTACAGAAAGCGGGTCTGCCGGACAGCGTGCCGGGCGTGACCGTCAACCGGTTCTGCTCCTCCGGCGTGCAGACCATCGCGCAGGCCTTCAACTCCGTCATGCTCGGCCAGGCCGACTGCATCGTCGCGGGCGGCGTGGAGAGCATGTCCTCCGTCCCGATGGGCGGGTTCTACTTCGCGCCCGACCCGGACCTCGCGGACCACAAGCCCGGCCACTACGCCAGCATGGGCATCACGGCCGAAAACGTGGCCGATCAGTTCAAGGTCTCGCGCGAGGACCAGGACGCGTTCGCGTACGAGTCGCACCGCCGCGCCTCCGCCGCCATCGAGAGCGGCGTTTTCGAAGACGAAATCGTCCCGGTCGAGGTCACGGAAACGGTCTACGCCGACGGCGAAGCGAAGGAGCGTTCGTTCACGCACACGACCGACGAAGGCCCGCGCCCCGATACCAGCCTGGAGGCGCTCGCGAAGCTGCGCCCGGTGTTCAAGCAGGGCGGTAGCGTGACCGCCGGCAACTCCTCCCAGATGAACGACGCCGCCGCGGCCTCGGTCATCATGAGCAAGCGCCTCATGGAAGAGATCGGCGCGACGCCGCTCGTCAAGATGCTCGGCTTCGCCGTCGCGGGCGTGGCGCCGGAGATCATGGGCATCGGCCCGAAAGAGTCCATCCCGAAGGTCCTGAAGCAAGTCGGCTTGACAGTGGACGACATCGGGCTGGTCGAACTCAACGAGGCGTTCGCGAGCCAGTCGCTCGCGGTCATCCGCGAGGTGGGGCTGGACCCCGAGACGGTCAACGTCCACGGCGGCGCCATCGCGCTGGGCCATCCGCTGGGCTGCACGGGTGCGAAGCTGACGGCCACACTGGTGCATGAGATGCTGCGCCGCGAGGTCCGCTACGGCATCGTGACGATGTGCATCGGCGGCGGGATGGGCGCCTCGGCTGTGTTCGAGAACGCCCAGCTCTAGAGGCTTCTACCGTATGGACTCGCCCCGCCTCGGTGCCCTCGCGGGCCTACCGAGACGGGGCGCCTTCACGTCTGGACTTTCTGCTGGAGCGGCTGGTATCGGTCTCTATATCGCTTACGAAAGCGTTCAGGTATTGCAGGAGCCCGGCTTTCAATTTCGTCGATCTGGGTTCGAATGCCCTCTATGTCCTCACCCGATATGGCGCCGCCACTTATCACCAGTTGTTCAATCTGACCTGCTACCTTCTGGTAGCCGCTAGCGGCTACACGGAAAGAGGCTGCTTTCTTGCCGTACTCGATCTTAGTCGAAAGGGCTGTGAGACCAGCTGCAACGGCACTTGCAACGACTATCGTCCACTTTAGCGCGGTATCGAGGTCTCCAGCGTCTACAAGTGTAGAGCCGACAAGAGCCGCTACGACCGCTGACAACAGCGCTGCAACGCCCCCTAGCCAGAGATCAATGAGCGCGCGCGAGCGCGAAGCGTCAAAGTGTGCATTCAGCGCGATCCATGCTCGCCGATACCACATCTCGAGCAATCGGTGGGGTTCAGAGGGTTGAGACATTTCGAGGAGGTCCAGACCGGCTCCAAAGTAGAAAAGGGGGTATGACAGCCGATTGTCGTGCGTAGGCAGGGCTACGCATCCTTGATGCCCTCGCGAGCCTGCCCAGGCGGGGCGTCTCGCTACCGACGGGCGCGTCGCCGGTCACCGCGTTCCTCGATGATCTGCTGATAGATCAGGAACTGCTCGTCCGTCAGGAGCCGGAGAATCTCCGTGTCCGTCTCCGCTCGGATGGCGTCTAGCTCCGCCTGGGCTGCCTCGCGGTCGCCGCCCGTGCGCCGAAAGCGGCTCACGACCAGTTCGAGTTGCTCGACCTGATCTACCAGGAGGGGCGCGATGGCGTCCTGTTGGTCCTCGGTCAGGTCCAGCCGACGTGTCAACTGCGCGAGCCGCTGGCGCACGAGGGGATCGACGCTCGCCTCGCGCTCCGCACGGATCTCCTCGAAGATCTCCCGTTGTTCGCCAGTCAGAGCGGCGATGATGCGGGCGTCGGCTTCGAACCGGGCGCGCTCACGTTCTACCTGCCGTGATCGGATATCGGTTTGCCGCCGGGCGACGACGAGCGCCTCGCGATAGGCGTCGAGGGCGCGGCGGACGCTCCGTTCTTGGTCCTCGGTCAGATCCAGTCGCTCATCCAGCTCCGCGACGGGATCAGCAGGCGCGATGGCGGTGCTGTCTGCCCCCGGGATGGCCGCCTCGGAACGGAGATCGGGGCCCCGAGAGGAACTGCACGCGGCGAGCGAGAGGAGGAGAGCGGCGGAGAGGACGAGGCGGAGCATGTTCTGGCAGGGTCTGTCGGGCAGAGACGGATCAGACCCGTCACATCGTGCGAGGATCTCTCATCTGCTCCCTCCGCCTTGGTACCGAGGCGGGGGCACCCAACGAAAAACGCCCGCCCCCGAGGTGGGAGCGGGCGTCGTGGCGACCCGGACGAGACTTGAACTCGCGACCTCCGGCGTGACAGGCCGGCGTTCTAACCAACTGAACTACCGGGCCGGGTAGTTCTGCTTCAGCAGAGGAACGAAGGTACGGCCGAGGCCGAGCGTTCGTCAAAGGCGCCTGCGGTGCTCATCGTCTCTTCGCGGAGACAGGAGCGGGAGGCGCCGGTGGTCGGGGGCGGACTTGAACCGCCGACACCCGCATTTTCAGTGCGGTGCTCTACCAACTGAGCTACCCGACCGGGCGCGCCAAGATAGGCGGAACTGCGGGAGATGCGGTACCCGAGCGCTGGAGGTTGTGTGAATCGAGCCGGACAGCCGACCATCGTCGCGGGGAGCCACTCTGCCCGCCTCGGGGCCGAGGCGGGGCAGGTCCTGGCCGCTAGAAGCGGTAGGCGTCCATGCCCGGATAGATCGCCGAGGCGCCGAGCAGCTCCTCGATGCGGAGCAGCTGGTTGTACTTCGCCATCCGGTCCGAGCGCGAGGCGGAGCCCGTCTTGATCTGCCCACAGCCGAGCGCCACCGCGAGGTCCGCGATGGTCGTGTCCTCGGTTTCACCGGAGCGGTGGCTCATTACCGTCGCGTAGCCGAAGCGGTGCGCGAGTTCTACGGCGTCCATCGTCTCCGAGAGCGTCCCGATCTGGTTCGGCTTGACGAGCAGCGCGTTCGCCACATCCTCGTCAATGCCACGCTGGAGGCGCGTTGTGTTCGTGACGAAGAGGTCGTCGCCGACCAGCTGGACGGCGTCTCCGCAGCGGTCGGTGAGGTCGCGCCAGCCGTCCCAGTCGTTCTCGTCCATCGCGTCCTCGATGGAAATGATCGGGTACTCGTCGGCCCAGTTGGCCCAGTAGGCGGCCATCTCGGTGCTGGAGAGCTCGCAGTTGTCCGACTTGTGGAACACGTACGCCCCCTTGTCCGCATCGTAGAACTCGCTCGCGGCGGGGTCCAGCGCGATGTACAGGTCTTCACCTGCGCGGTAGCCCGCCTTCTCGATGGCCTCGAGGATGACCTCGATGGCCTCCTCGTTGCTCTTCAGGTTCGGCGCGAAGCCGCCCTCGTCGCCCACGGCGGTGGAGTAGCCCTTCGCGCTGAGCACCTTCTTGAGGTGGTGGAATGTCTCGACGCCCATCTTGAGGCCCTCGGTGAAGGAGGACGCGCCCGCAGGCATGACCATGAACTCCTGGAAGTCCACCGAGTTATCTGCGTGGGAGCCACCGTTGATGATGTTCATCATCGGGACGGGCAGGGTCCGGGCGCCTGCGCCGCCGAGGTAGGCGTAGAGAGGGAGGCCGGTCTCCTGAGCCCCCGCGCGAGCGGCCGCCAGCGAGACACCGAGGAGGGCGTTGGCGCCGAGCTTGGACTTGTTGTCGGTCCCGTCGAGGTCGCGAAGTGCGCTGTCCAGAGCAGCCTGTTCCAGCACGCTGAGTCCTTCCACCTCGGGCGCGATCTCGTCGTTGACGTTCGCGACGGCCTGGAGGACGCCCTTGCCCATCCAGTCCTCGCCGCCATCGCGGAGTTCGACGGCCTCGTATTCGCCAGTGGAAGCGCCCGATGGCACCGCAGCGCGGCCCAGTGAACCATTCTCAGTGAGGACATCGACCTCGACGGTCGGATTGCCACGGCTGTCGAGAATCTGGCGGGCGTGGACGGAGACGATGAACGACATGGGATAAGGAGGAGGGAGGGCGGAAAGGATACCGAGAGGGGGACACGTCGCGCCTATGCCGCCTTCGGTGTTTACGAAGGTTTGCCAGACGCCTGCTTCGGCGAGAGTTTCCGGTTCGCCTCCTCTCTGCCATGTCTCTCGCCACCACGGTCGCCCGCGACCTCCTCCGCATCGGTGCTGTCACCCTCCGCCCGGACGAGCCCTTCACCTGGGCCAGTGGGCGCCTCGCGCCGATCTACACCGACAACCGGCTGACGCTTTCGCACCCCGAGGTTCGAGATCGGCTCGTGGAGGGCTTCGTCACACTCGCGAGGCGGGCGGGGGGAGCGGACGGTGTCTCGGGCACCGCCACCGCCGGGATCCCGCACGCTACACTTCTGGCCGACCGCCTCGGGCTGCCACTCAGTTACGTGCGCTCCAGCGCGAAAGGCCACGGGAAGGGCAACCAAATCGAGGGCCGCGTCACAGAGGGAGAGCGGGTGCTCGTGGTGGAAGACCTCGTTTCGACAGGCGGATCCGTTATTGCAGCGGTCAATGCGCTGCGCGACGCGGGCGCCCTCGTCCAAACCGTCCTCGCGGTCTTCACCTACGGCCTCGACGCCGCAGCCGACGCCATCTCGGATGCTGGGTTCACGCTCCGCACGCTCACCGATTTTCCGGCTCTCCTGGAGGTCGCGAGAGAAGACGGCCTGCTCGATGACGACGCACTCCGTGCGCTCGCCGATTGGCGTCGAGATCCCGAAGCGTGGAGCCAGGCGCGGGGTGGCGTCTGATGCCGAGTCCCCCCGCCTCGGCACCGAGGCGGGGCAGGGCAGGAGACCTCGCACTCGAAAAAGCATCCAAGCGGTGCATCTTTGGCGACTCCTCTACAACGGCTCGCGTGGATCGTCGTTGATTGAGCCTCTTCGCTCCACTGCCGATATCATGCGGCCGGACCGCGAATCTCCTGTATGCCGTCGTCCCACCCTCATCGCCGATCCGACCGGGCCGTGCCCTCGCACGATCAAGACCCGCGCGGCCTCTCAGCACGCGAACGCGACGTGCTGGAGCGGATCGTGCAGCGGTTCATCGCGAGCGCGGCACCGGTAGGATCGAAGGCCCTCGCGGAAGACTTTGAGCTCTCCAGCGCCAGTCTCCGCAACACGATGCGAGCGCTGGAAAAAGCGGGCTTCTTGGGCCATCCTCACACCTCGGCGGGGCGCGTCCCGACCCCTCAGGGCTACCGCGTGTACGTGGATGAACTGATGGACGTGCGGGGCCTTTCCTCGCGCGAAGCCGATCTGCTTCGGCAGTCCGTCCGTCGTCGCTTGGGCGATTTGGAGGCCGTCGCACGTGATTCGTCCCGCCTCCTGGGGCGTCTCGCCCAACTCCTCGGGGTCGTCCTCACCCCCCGGCTTTCGACGGGCGTGCTGGAGCGTCTCGACGTGGTGCCACTCGCGTCTCATCGCCTCCTGTTCGTGCTCTCCATTCGGGGCGGCTTCGCACGCACAGTCCAGGCCGAAGTGGAGGTTCCGGTCGATCCCGCCCGCCTCGACCGGGTCGTGCAACGGCTCAACGAGCGGCTCGCCGGCCTCACGCTCGGCGAGATCCGTCAGACCGGCGCTGACCGCCTCCAGGACCTCGCCGAGGCGGACCGCTCCGGTGTCGTCCGCGTCGTTCTTCGCGAGGGGCCGGATCTTTTCCGTGAGGCCACACCCCAGCGACGGGCAGCCATCGCAGGCGCCCAGCACCTCGTCCGTCAGCCCGAGTTCGCAGAGCCGGAGACAGTGCGCAGCGTCGTGGAACTGGCCGAGAGCGAGGACGTGATCGTGCATCTCCTGGAAGAGCCCGCGCTCGTGGACCCCGAGGCCCCGGAGCGCGCTGTGGTCCTGATCGGGCGCGAAATGGGCCAGGCGGCGTACTCCGTCGTGACCGCTCCGTACCGGCAGGCGGGCGCACGAGGTGCCGTCGCCGTCATCGGCCCGACCCGAATGGACTATCCCCGCGCCGTGGCTCTCGTGGAGCACGTTGCGGGTCTTCTCTCCGATTCTCCCGACTAACCGACCCTCTTGTGCCGACCGACCCGACCCCGCCGCACGACGGCGCCACCGGCGACGACGTCCGCGATGAGATCCGACCCCAGATGAGCAACGAAGACGCCGCCGACGTGGCCGTGGGCGCTGTAGATGAACTGGCTGAGCAGGCCGTAGAGATCGAGCGCCTTCGTGCAGAGAATGCCGATCTGCACGACCAACTGCTTCGCCGTGCTGCGGAGTTCCAGAACTTCCGCCGTCGGCAGGAGCAGCAGCGAGCCCTCAACGAGGGCTACGCTCGGGATGCTCTCCTCGCGCCCTTCCTCGATGTCTACGACGATCTGCGCCGCTCTCTCGATGCCGCGCAGCGCCAGGCCAAGCAGGAGGACGAGGCCACGCCCGCGTTCGAGGCACTGGCGGAGGGCGTGAATCTCGTCTTCAAGAAGTTCAGCGCGACCCTCGACCGACTTGGCGTCGAACGCATCGAGGCGGTGGGACAGCCGTTCTCGGAAGAACTGCACGAGGCGATGATGCAACAGCCCGCGCCGGACGACGATACCGCCCCCGGCACGGTCCTCGCGGAACTCCAGCCCGGCTACCGCATCGGCGACCGGATTCTTCGTCACGCTCGCGTCATCGTCGCGCAGTAACGCTCCATGGCAACCGACACCGCTCGCGATTACTACGACATCCTCGGCGTCCCCCGCGATGCCGAGGCGGACGCGATCAAGAAGGCCTATCGCCGCAAGGCGATGGACAATCACCCGGACCGCAACCCCGGCGACGCTGAGGCGGAGGCCCGCTTCAAGCAAGCCGCCGAGGCATACGAGGTTCTCTCAGACCCCCAGAAGCGAGCGCGGTACGACCGGTTCGGGCGCGAGGGCGTCGGTGGGGCAGGGCGCCAGTCTGCCCCATTCAACGACATCTCGGACATCTTCTCGGCCTTCTCCGACATCTTCGGGGCCGACCCCCGGTTTAGCGGCTTCGGCGGTGCCAGCACCCGGCGCAGGCGCGGACAAGGACGGCCAGGCTCCGACCTCCGCGTCCGCCTCGATCTCACGCTGGAGGAGATCGCCGAAGGGGTGGAGCGCCAGTTGAAGCTGCGCAAATACATCACGTGTGAGGTCTGTGATGGCTCCGGCGCGGAGGGCGACTCAGGGTATGAAACCTGTCCGACCTGTAACGGCGCGGGCGAGATCCGCACGGTCTCCAACTCGATTCTCGGGCAGTTCGTCAACGTCCAACCCTGCCCGACCTGCCTGGGCGAGGGGCGCGTGGTCAAGGAGAAGTGCCAGGCATGCGGCGGCGAGGGGCGCCAGAAGGGCGAAGAGACCGTGACCGTGGAGGTACCAGCGGGCGTTTCGTCCGGCCACTACCTCCAGATCCGAGGAGCGGGCAACGCAGGCGTCCGAGGCGGACCGGCGGGCAATCTCCGCGTGGAGATCAACGAGGTCCCCCACGAGCACTTTACCCGCGATGGGCTCGACGTGCTCTACGACCTGCACCTCTCCTTCCCGGATGCCGCGCTGGGCACCGAGGTAGAGGTGCCAACGCTCCGGGGCCGCGCCACGCTCCGCATCGACGCGGGCATCCAGAGCGGGCGCGTTTTACGGATGCGCGGCCGTGGTCTCCCCGAGGTCGGCGGGGGCCGCACGGGCGACCAGATGGTCCACATCCACGTGTGGACGCCCCAGAGGCTCTCGCCCGCTGTGCAGGAGGCGCTGGAGCAGCTCCGGCTAGAGCCGGAGTTCCAGCCCAAGCCCGAGGGCAAGAAGAAGTCCTTCTTCTCCCGCGTCAAGGACGCCTTCTCGAACTGACGGTTCGACAAGGCTGCCAGCACTGTACCCACCACTCCCTCCGCCTCGGTGCCGAGGCGGGCAGGGGCGTCAGGATTCGCTCGTCGTCTCGGTCGCGGCCTCGCCCAGGAACGCCGTCAGTCGGGGGTGGCGGTCGAAGACGCCGAGAGCGCGAAGACTGTCCAGACTGGCGACCGCATCGTCGGCGGAGCCGAATGTGTCGCTCGGGCTCGCAGCTGCTTTCGCGAGGTTGGCGACCAGACGGGCACCGCGCTCGGGCTCGTCTGGTCCGGTTTCCACTGGTGGGCAGGCTTCCAACGCGTCAATGAATTGCGCGGTCGCGTTCGCGGATGGGTCTGGCTTTGCAGGTGACTCGATTCCGACCTGATAATGGAGCCACGTGGCCCGGAGCTGGCACGCGCCTGGGCTACCTGCTGCCTCGGCCTGATGAAACAGCTCAAGACCGGCCTCTCGGTCCTCGCGAAACACGCTCAGTGCCTTCTGAAGAATCGCGGGGTGGTATCCCTCGCGAACGAGGCGTTCACGAATAGCCAGCGCGGAGTCCGCATCAGCGGGGGTCTCGTTTCGGTTCCACACGGTAAGGTCCTCGGCAACGCGCATCCAAGCGGAGGGATCGCCCGCGAGGGCTCGGCCGTCGCGTTCGCGCTCGTAGCGGCGCTGCCAGTGGCTGGCCTGCCCCGGAAGCACGAGGAGCGGCATGAATGAACTGGTTTCCTCACCGGCGTGGACCGGCCGATCTGGTCCCTTCGCGCGGAGGTAGCCGTCGCGGTACGAAGCCGCAACGGTCTTGATCGCGCCGAGGTCGCCCTGGTCGGCCGCGAGCTTGTAGTAGCGGATCGCCTCGCGAGGCTCCGCACGAGCTTCGGCTGCCGCTGCTGCATCCAGAGCCTCATCGAGCGAAAGGTCAGGAGTACACGCGGCTAGAACCAGGGCCAATGCAGCGAGAGGAAGGCGCGTGACGAGGGCGAAGGGAGGACGCATACCGGCAAGAGAACGAAGTGACACTCACGATATCGGCGGATGGGATCGCGAGTGTCGGGCGACCGTTCAGGTTCCAGACCCGTCGCCCCCTCATGACACCTCAGCACACCAACCGTCTCGCGGACGAGAAGAGTCCCTATCTCCTCCAACACGCCCACAACCCCGTGGACTGGTGGCCGTGGACCGACGCGGCCTTCGAGGAGGCCCGGCGGCGCGATGTGCCCGTGTTCCTCTCTATCGGCTACGCGACGTGCCACTGGTGCCACGTCATGGAGGAGCAGAGCTTCGAGGACGCCGAAGCTGCCTCCGCGCTGAACCGTGCCTTCGTGTGTGTCAAGGTGGACCGCGAGGAGCGGCCGGACGTGGACGGGATCTACATGTCGGCCTGCCTCGCGCTCAACGGACAGGGAGGCTGGCCGCTCACCGCGCTCCTCGTGCCGGAGACCCGCGAGCCATTCTACGTCGCCACGTACCTCCCCAAACACTCCCGAGGCGGGCGTATCGGCGTGCTGGACCTCGCCGAGCGTGTCTCGAAGTTCTGGCGTGAGGACCGTGCGAGTGTCTCCGCCTCGGCGGACAAGGTGGGGGGGCTCGTGCAGAAGATCCTGGCAGAGAGCGAGCCCGGAGAGGCCATCACCACAGCCGACCTCCAGCGGGCCAGCGATCTCTACGCTCGCTCGTTCGACGTGGCCCACGGTGGCTTCGGGTCGCAGCCCAAGTTCCCGAGCCCGCACGGCCTGCTCTTCCTGCTCCGCCACGCACGGCACACGGGGGACGGTCGAGCACGAGACATGGCGGTCCGCACGCTGCGGGCCATCGCGCGAGGCGGCATCACGGACCACACGGGCGGTGGCGTCCACCGCTATTCCACGGACCGCCGCTGGCTGCTCCCGCACTTCGAAAAGATGCTCTACGACCAGGCAGGCCTCGCGATGGCCTGGACCGAGGCGTGGCAGAGCACCGGCGACATGGAACTGCGCGAGGCGGCCGAGCGCACGCTGGACTACGTCGTCCGCGAACTCCAGCAAGAACACGGCGGCATCGCGAGCGCGGAGGACGCGGACAGTTTGGACGCCCATGGGAGGCGCGAGGAGGGCGCGTTCTACGTCTGGACCGAAGCCGAGCTAGTCGCGGTGCTCGGAAGCGAGTGGCGCGCCTTCGCCCGTGTTGCCTTCGGTACGATGCCACAGGGCAACTTCCTGGACGAGGCGACCCGCCAGCGTACGGGCGGCAACGTCCTCCACCTCCCGGACGACCCCGCCGCGTTGGCGAAGACGCTCGACCTCGATCTCGCCACCTTCCACCAGCAGCGTGCCGATCTGCTCCGCACGTTGTTCGAGGCTCGCGCCTCTCGCCCGCGTCCGCTCCTGGACGATAAGATCCTCGCCGATTGGAATGGTCTCGCTATCGCCGCTCTCGCCATCTCCGCCCGCGTCTTCTCGCGCGAGGACTACGCCGAGGCCGCTGTCCGTGCCGCAGAGTTCGTGCTCCAACAGCTCCGCCATCCCGATGGGCGCCTCCTCCACCGATGGCGCGACGGAGATGCCGCAATCCCGGGGTTCTTGGACGATTACGCTTTCCTCGCTTGGGGCCTGATCGAACTCCACGCCGCGACGCAGGACGTCCGCTACCTCCGCCTCGCGCTTGATCTCCACCACCAGACCCGCGACCACTTCGAGGATTCCGAGGGGGGCTACTTCCTCACCGAGGCGGGCTCCCCCGGGCTGCTCGTTCGCCAGCGTGCCCTGGACGACGGTGCGCTGCCCTCCGGCAATGCCGTCGCCGCGATGAATGGGGTCCGGCTGGGCGCTCTCACGGGAGACCCTGACCTTACCGAACCCGCCTCGCGGGCTCTCGCCGCCGACGCGCGTGTCCGCGCCCATCCGACCGGTCATGCCGCGCACATGCTCGCGGCTCAACTGCTCACCGGGCCGCTTCCCGAGATTGTGACCGCGCCGGGCGAAGGAATGGCCGCGATGGAGAAGGCGCTCCAGGCTGTCTATGCGCCCGGAAGCCTCCGTCTGTGGGCATCGGACGCTCTCTCGGAGATCGCGCCGTTCACAGCGGGACAGGTAGCACGAGACGGTCGTGCGACGGCGTACATCTGCCGAGGCGGCGCCTGTCAGGCTCCGACGACAGACCCGACGGAAGCCGCGCGGACTCTCGCGTCAATGTACGACTGATCTCAAACAGTGTGGCATCGCGAGGTACTTGGTTGCACTTTCCGCTCACCGCTCACCGCTCACCGCTCACCGCTCACCGCTCACCGATGGCCCTCCTGTTCGCATTCGGCTCCCTACTAGTCGCAGCGATGCTTCTCGCCGTCGAGGTAGCGACAGGGCGCACCCAGCCGCGCACGGACGTTGGCGTATGGGCGGCTGCGGTGGTCTTTGCTCTGGCCGCCAGCGCCGGAGGTGCAATGCTCGTGGCGTTGCCATGGACCGAGTGGCCTCTCATTCTCGCCCTCCTGCCACTGACCGCGATCTGTGTCGCGCGTTGTCTCGTGCTCGTGCGCGAACGCATCCCAGGGTGGCAAGGCGTGGCACTCGCCATCGTCCTCTTGGCGAGCGGCTTGATCGCGGGAGTCCGGGCGGTTCCGATCCCTCTCACGCGGGCACAGATTCAATCCGCGATTCCGGGAGGGCCGGTGCCGAGCGCACACCCGAACGCCGGACGGCTCGTCAGGACAGCCGCGTGAGGACGTGATGGATTGCCCGAACCGGGCACCGGTCGCAGAAGGGGGGCGTACTTTCATTCCCGACTGAAACCACCACCTTTTGTGACCGACATGGTTGTCGTGATGGAACGCGGGGCTTCCGAGCCTCAGATCGAAGCTGTCATCGAACGAATGGAGACGTACGGCTTTGGGGTCCACCGATCCGCCGGGGACGAACACGCCATCCTGGGCGCCATCGGAGCCAAGCCGGATTTCGACGTTCGCCACATCAAGGTGCTCGATGGAGTCAAGGATGTGTTCCGCATCTCCAGCCCCTACAAGCTCGCCAGCCGGGCGTGGCACCCCGATCGGAGCATCGTCGAGGTGGACGGGGTCGCGTTCGGCGGCGACGAGGTGGTCGTGATGGCGGGTCCGTGCTCGGTGGAAAGCGAAGAACAGATCGAGGCCGCGGCGGAGCGCGTGGCGCGCGCGGGGGCTCGCGTCCTCCGAGGCGGGGCCTACAAGCCGCGCACGTCGCCGTACGCTTTCCAAGGACTCGGCGTAGAGGGGCTCCGGATCATGCGGGCTGCCGCCGACCGGCATGGCCTCAAGGTGGTCACGGAAGTCATGCGTCCCAATCAGATCCCGGCCGTGGCGGAGTACGCGCACATCTTCCAGATCGGTGCCCGCAACATGCAAAACTTCCCGCTTCTCCAGGAAGTCGGGAAGACCGGGATGCCGGTGCTCCTCAAGCGCGGCATGAGCGCGACCATCGAGGAGTGGCTTCAGAGCGCGGAGTACATCCTCGCGGAGGACAACCCGAACGTGATCCTTTGCGAGCGAGGCATCCGCACCTTCGAGACGGCCACGCGCAACACCCTCGATCTCTCCGCGATCCCGGTCGTGAAAAAGAAGAGCCACCTTCCGATCATCGCAGATCCCAGCCACGGGGTCGGGTTGCGGGACAAGGTGATGCCGATGGCACGTGCTGCCGTCGCGGCGGGCGCGGATGGGCTGATGATCGAGACGCACCCCAATCCTCCCGAGGCGCTCTCTGACGGCCCGCAGTCTCTCTATCTCGATGAGTTCGATGATCTCATGGAGCAGGTCCGACGGGTCGCGGAGGCCATCGACCGGACGCTCGCGCCCGTCGAGCTGGCCGCGGCGTAGCCGATGAGCCACGCGGCCTTCCGGTTCGCCTCGCGCGCTGCGCTCCTCTCGTTTGGGATTTGCCTCGCGCTCACGTACGCGCTCGGGTGGTACGAACTCGTGTTTTCCGAGCAGGTCGGGCCTGGTGTTCTGGGTGTGCTCAAAGCGATTCCCCGCTCCTTCACCTACTGGGCGCTCTGGATCCTGCCGTTCTGGTGGGTCTCGGTCGTGTTCGTCTCGACCGGGCTCACCGTCGTGGCGGTTCTGCTTCGCGCGGGGCTCCTCTGGGCGCGAGGCCTCCGCGCGCCGACTACGTCCTGACCTCCCCCGCCTCGGTGCCGAGGCGGGCAGGGTCAGCGTCTCAGGAAAGCGTCAGGCGTGGCGTGGACGCCCTGTAGATTCGCCGCGCATTCCCGGGCGGTGCGGTCACGAAGCGACGGTTGGCGTTTTCTTCCGTCGATCCACCCCAGACCCCTATGTGCGGCATCGTCGGCTACATCGGTCCCCGTCAGGCGGGCGACCTCCTCGTCACCGGACTCAAACGACTCGAATATCGCGGCTACGACTCCGCTGGCGTCGCCGTGGCGAACGGCGAGCTCGACGTTCGCAAGAAAGAGGGCAAAGTGGACGAGCTCGCGTCTATGCTCAGGAGTCGGCCCATCGAGGGCACCGTCGGGATGGGGCACACGCGCTGGGCTACGCACGGCGCGCCGACCGACCTGAACGCGCACCCGCACACGGCTTCGCACGGTCGCTTCGCGATCATCCACAACGGGATCATCGAGAACTACGGCGCCATCAAGCGCCGTCTCCTGGAGAAAGGCTACACGTTCGCGAGTGAGACCGACACGGAGGTGCTCGCCTACTTCATCGAGGACGTGCAGCACGAGACGGGGCTCTCGTTTCCCGAGTCGGTTCGTCAGGCGCTCACCCAGGTGGAAGGTGCCTACGGCATCGTCGCGCTCTCGATGGACAACCCGGACGAACTCGTGGTGGCGCGAAACGGGAGCCCACTGCTCCTAGGCGTCGGCGAGGGCGAGCACTTCATCGGATCGGACGCGAGTCCGTTCATCGAGTACACGCGCAACGTGGTGTACCTGAACGATGGCGAGATGGCCGTTGTCCGGCGCGATGGGTACGAGGTCTCCGAGATCAACGGCGCCCCGGTCGCGAAGGAAGTCCACCAGTTGGAGTGGGACCTGGAGGAGATCGAGAAGGGCGGTTATGAGTACTTCATGCTCAAGGAGATCATGGAGCAGCCAGAGGCGCTGGAGAACGCGATGCGGGGCCGCGTCCGTGCGGACGAGGGCACCGTCCGGCTCGGCGGCCTCGATGTGGTCGAGAAGCAACTCGCGGCAGCAGAGCGCATCGTGATTTGTGCTTGCGGAACGTCCTGGCACGCCGGGCTCGTGGGCGAGTACCTGATCGAGCGGTTCGCACGGATCCCTGTCGAAGTGGAGTACGCGAGCGAGTTCCGCTACCGAGACCCTGTCTTGACGGAGCGCGACGTGGTGCTCGTCATCAGCCAGTCCGGGGAGACGGCAGACACCCTGGCAGCCGTGCGCCAGGCGAAGCAGGCGGGCGTGCTCGCACTCGGGGTCGTCAACGCGGTGGGCAGCACCATCGCGCGGGAGACGCACGCGGGGGTCTACCTCCACGCCGGACCCGAGATCGGCGTGGCGAGCACGAAGGCGTTCACAGCACAGGTGACGGTCCTTGCGCAGATCGCGCTTCTCCTCGCGCAGCAGCGCGGCACCATCACCGAGGCGGACCTCAAGCTGCACCTCGAAGCTCTCGCAGCGATCCCCGGTCAGATCCGCACCGTCCTAGAGACCGACGAGCAGATCCAGGCCATCGCCCGCGAGATGAGGCTGGCGCAGAACGCGCTGTACCTCGGACGCGGCGTCAACTTCCCCGTCGCCCTGGAGGGCGCGCTGAAGCTCAAGGAGATCAGCTACATCCATGCCGAAGGCTACCCGGCGGCAGAGATGAAGCATGGACCCATCGCGCTCATCGACCGGTTCATGCCGGTGCTCTTCATCGCCACGCGCGACGCAACCTATGAGAAGGTGGTGAGCAACATTGAGGAGGTAGTAGCCCGGCAGGGCTCTGTCATCGCGATCACGGATGCGGGCAACCGTGACCTCGACGACCTCGCGGAGCACGTCATCGAGATCCCGAAAACCCTCGACGCCTTTGAGCCGCTCCTGACCGTGATCCCGCTTCAGCTTCTGAGCTATCACGTGGCGGTCATGCGCGGCTGCGACGTGGACATGCCGCGCAACCTCGCGAAGAGCGTGACAGTGGAGTAGCGCGTGCCGACGCGAGGAGGTGATGGCTCTCGCGCTATACGGTCGCCCGTCTATGTGTCCGAGACGGGCGAGAAGGGCACTCCGCTTGGGACGTTGGGTGAGGGCCGAGGCGATGTAAGCTGCGGGATCTCTTCGCGATCACCATGCGCACCGCCCTGTTTCTCCTCCCTCTGCTCGCACTCGCGGCGTGCGATGCCTTGGGCTCCGACGTGGCCGACTACGACGGGATCGTTGAGATCTCCCTCGTTTCGGTCAACCAAACGACTGCGGCGGTACAACTGGTGGCTGTGGACGACACGGGCTGTAACCGGCCGCTGCTCACAGACCTCGACCGAGAGGGGCTGACTCGCACGATCACCGTCGAGGGAATCCGCGTTCCGCAGGGGGGAGAGTGCGAAGCCCTCATCCCGGCCAGGGCGGAGGTAGTGTTCGAGACCGGCCCGGACCTTCTGTTGAATGTCACTCTCCAAGTCCGCCACGCGGGAGAGACGGACGAATACCTCCTCTCGGGCGGGTCCGACCCGCGGCTGACGGTCGTTCGCTCCACGGCTACCCGGCTGGCGCCCTAGAGCCGGATGCGCACACTCTCCGCGTGGGCAGCCAGCCCCTCCACATCTGCGAGACGGGCGGCGGCAGGCCCGAGGCGGGCGAGGCCATCCTCCGTCACGCGTTGCCAGGTCAGCACGCGGAGGAAGTCTCCGACCGACAAGCCGCCCTTGACCGCCGCGTAACCGCTCGTCGGGAGGGTGTGGTTGGGACCGGAGAGGTAATCCCCGAGGGCGACCGCGCTCTCGGGGCCGAGAAAGAGCGAGCCGTAGCTGGTCAGCGCGCTGGCCTCCACCGCCTCGGTGTGAACGTGGAGGTGCTCGGGACCCATCGCGTTGGAGAAGGCGACGGTGGCGTCTGGAGATTCCGCGAGGACGAGTTGGATCCCATCACGCGCGAGGACTTCCTCCGCCTCGGGCATCGCGCCGAGCACCTCAGCAACGGATTCCAGTAGCCCGGCGTCCCAACTCGCGAGGACCGAGAACGCGAGCGGGTCGTGCTCCGCCTGCGCGAGGAGGTCCCAGGCGAGGAGCGTCGGGTCGTCCCCGGGTCCCGCGATGAGGAGCACCTCGCTTGGTCCTGCGAGGGTGTCGATGCCGACGGTCCCCTGGACGAGCGCCTTCGCGGCGTTGACCCACGCGTTGCCCGGCCCGACGATCATGTCCACGGCGGGATGGAGGCGGCTCCCGTACGCCATCGCGCCAATCGCCTGTGCCCCACCGAGATGCACGAATGCGGTAGCGCCCGCGAGGCTGCACGCGGCGAGCACCGCCGGGTGATCGCTCGGAGAGACGGCGACGCGGGTGTCGACGCCTGCCACGCGGGCTGGGACGAGAGTCATCAGAGCCGTGGAGACGAGCGGGTGACGGCCGCCGGGCACGTACGCCGCCACAGACCGGACCGGCACAATGCGCTGACCGTAGGTCCCGGTCTCGTCGGTGAACTGGCGGTCCTGGTAGGTTTCGCGCTGCATCTTCGCGAAGCGCGTCACGCGGTCATGCGCGAGTCGGACCGCCTCGGCGGTCTCGTCGTCCAGGTCGTAAGTCTCGAATGGGCGTAGCTCCACGACCTGGGGCTCGAAGCCATCGAGGCGGAGGGAGTGGGCCCGGATGGCGTCGTCCCCCTCGGCGCGGATGCTGTCCAGGATGGCGCGGGCGTCCTCCATCGCCGAGGAGGCATCGGCGGTGCGGGGGCGCTGCCAGCCGGACGCAGGGATCAGGGAAAGGGCGGAGGTCATCGGAAGGATGAGGCGTGAGGTTCTGACCGAGGATGCGTGTCGCAACACCCCCAGCGAGTGGATCAGGCGTGGCGGGAGGCCAACTCGGCCTCGATGTTGCGGAGAGAGAGGCCCTCCGCACGAGCGTGCGCGAGGAGGTGGTAGATCACGTCCGCGACCTCCCAGCGAAGGTTGTCGCGGTCGGGAGCACTCAGGACCTCCTCGATCTCCTCGCGGAGCTTTTCGGCGCGGAGGTCAGCGTTGGCAAACAACTTGGCGGTGTACGAGCCCTCGGGTGCTGATTCCAGTCGGTCTGCGAGCGTTCGGTCCAGGGTTTGCAGAGTGAACGGGCCGGTTTGAGTCGCGAAGCAGGAGGGACGCTGGAGGTGACACGCATGGCCGGTCTGCTCAACGAGAAACAGAATCGTGTCGCCGTCGCAGTCGAGATCTACGCGGACGAGGCGCTGGTGGTGGCCGCTCGTGGCGCCTTTTTGCCAGAGCTCGCCACGCGAGCGGCTCCAGTACGTCCCGGCGCGATTCGTCAGAGCGGCTCGAAGGCTCTCTTCTGTGGAATAAGCGAGCATGAGCACGTCTCCCGTCGCGGCGTCTTGCGCGATGGTTGGCACGAGGCCGTCGCCCTTCGCGAAGTCGACCTGGGCGACGAAGGCGTCCGCGAGGTCCAGTGCGCCCGTGTAGATCGCCATCCCGATTTGCGCGTTCGCCCCGAGACGATGGAGGCGCGCCACGTCGTCCGCTGTCGTGATTCCGCCCGCGACGGTCACAGGCACTGGGGAGGCGGTCACGACCTGCTCCACACGAGGCCAGTCCACGCCCTGCATCATGCCCTCTTTCTCTACTTGCGTGTAGAGAAAGGCGCCGCAGCGTTCCGCCATCGGCGCGATGAGGTCCGCGACCGTCTCGCCGGAGCCCTCGCGCCAGCCATGCGTGGTCCACTCGTCGCCTTTCGCGTCCAGCGCGATGACCACGCGGTCTTTCGGGAGCTTCAGCACCCAGTCCTCGCGGGCAGCGGTGCCGAGGATGACCCGCGCCGCGCCCGCCTTGACCCAGCCTCGCGCGGTTTCCAGATCACGAATCCCACCGCCGACGCGAATCGGTGCGCCGGTCGCGAGGAGATCGCGGATGAGGTCCGCGTTGGAGCCGGAGCCCGTCGCGGCGTCGAGGTCGATCACGGCGACTTCGCCGTAGAGGGAGAACCGCTCCAGCAGCGCAAATACGTCGTCGCGCGCGAGGACGGGGTCGCGGCCCTGGCGCCACTGGACGGCCTGGCCACCGGAGAGATCGATGGAGGGAATGATCATGAGAGGGTCGGCCTCGGCGTCGAGGCGGAGGGACTGGGACGGTCAGGAGGTCGGGTTGTGGAGTGCATGAGGGCACTGGAGATTGATCGGTCTACGGTAAGTTGACCGGGACCCGTGGCTTGCGAAGGCTATGGGTGTTGCCTTCCCCGGTCCGATGATCTCTCGTTCGCGCCCGCTTCGGCTGGTGCTGGTCCCTTGTGTCGCCGTGTTCTTGCTGGCCGTCTGGGCGTGGCGAGGAACTGGACCTCCGTCGGTTGCGAAGGTGGACGACGCCGTCGGTCAGGTGCCAGACTTCGGTCTCTACGACTCGAACGGAGCCTTCCACACGCTGTCTTACTACTCGGACGCGCCCGCGGTCGTGCTCTTCGTGCAGGGGAATGGGTGCCCAATCGCGCGTCATGCGGCGCCCGCCTTCCAGGACATCCGAGACCGGTTCGAGCCGGAGGGCGTCGTCTTCTTTATGCTCAACGCGAGCCTTCAGGATGACCGGCGGTCGATCAACGCCGAGGTGGAGACCTTTGGCCTGGACGTGCCGATCCTCGTGGACGAGGACCAGCTGGTCGCGCAGGCTCTGGAGGTCCGCCGGACCGCCGAGGCCATCGTCGTGGATGGCCGGACGCAACGGATCGTGTATCGAGGTCCTGTGGATGACCGGCTCGGGTACGAGTCGCAGCGCGCGGAGGCGACCACGCACTACCTCGCGGATGCGCTCAGGGCTCATCTCTCGGGCGTGCTCCCCGAGGTACGGGTGGTTCCGCCGAAGGGCTGCCTCCTGGCTCTGCCGGAGCGCGAGACCGCGCCGACGTATACCGGGGAGATTGCCTCCATCCTGGAGACGAAGTGCCAGGCCTGTCACCAATCGGGCGGTATCGGGCCGTGGGCGATGACGGACTATGAGACGGTGCGCGGGTGGGCGCCCATGATTCGCGAGGTGGTGATGACGCGACGGATGCCGCCGTGGCAGGCGGATCCGTCTGTCGGACACCTCGCGTCCGAGCGGGTGCTCACGGACGCAGAGCGGCGCGCGATTGTCGAGTGGGTCGATGCCGGAGCCCCGCGAGGAGACGGGGGCGATCCGTTCGCAGAGCGCATTCGGGAGCCGCTGCCCGAGTGGCCGCTCGGACCGCCGGACCTCGTGCTCACTCTCCCGCCGCAGTCCATCCCGGCGACCGGGGTGGTGGACTACCGATACGAGACAGTGGACATCGAGCTGGACCGCGACGAGTGGGTCCGAGCCGTCGATATCCGGCCCGGAACGCCCGCCGTGCTGCACCACGCGATTGCGGTCGTGGAGCACCCAGACGTGGGATCGGCGCCTCGCGGAAAAAACCGGTGGCGCGATGACATGCTGGAGGGCTATTCGCCGGGGAGTGTCCCGACTCCCTTCCCGGATGGTTCTGCCCGGCTTCTCCCGGCCGGATCCTCTCTCGCGCTGCAACTCCACTACGTCACGATTGGCCGGGCGCTGACCGACTCGATTCGAGTCGGGCTGTACCTCGCCGGGGAACCGCCAGAGCGCCAGCACGCGTCGCTCGCTCCGCGTCCGAGGCGGCTCGACATCCCTGCTGGGGACCCCGCCTACCGGGCGTCGGCGGCGATTGTCCTCGAGGACAGTGTCTTGCTCCACAGCGTCCGTCCGCACATGCACTATCGCGGGGCCGAGGTTCGATATGAGGTGGTGTACCCGGGGGGGCGGCGCGATACGCTGGTCTCCGTCCCTCAGTACTCGTTCAACTGGCAGCACCGGTACGAGATGGCAGAGCCCTTGTCGCTTCCGCGAGGGACTCGGCTGGAGTGTCACGCCCGGTTCGACAACTCGAGCCGCAATCCCCTCAACCCCGATCCCAGCCGCTCGGTCCGGTGGGGCCGTAAGTCCACGGACGAGATGCTGATCTGCTACGCCGATGTCACGCGTCCCTTCGACCGTCACGCGAGACCATTGTACCGCGATCCGCTCGCCGAGGCGTCGGAGTAAGCGGTCAGAGCCGAGGGGGGTGACAGGAAGCACGGGATACGTTCGAAAGACCTCGGGGGCGCGATCAGGCGAGCCGAACTGGGATGCCCCGGCGGTCGAGATACTGCTTGACGGCGCCGACCTCGTACTCACCGGAGTGGAACATGGTCGCTGCGAGAACGGCGTCGGCCCCGGCTTCGAACGCGTCGAAGAGGTGCTTGGGAGTGGCCGCGCCGCCGCTAGCGATGACCTGACAGGGGAGGGTCCTCGCGAGAGCGCCGGTGAATGCGGTGTCGAAGCCCTCGCCGGTGCCGTCGCGATGGATGCAGGTGAGCAGGATCTCGCCCGCGCCCCGGTCGGCCAGTTCTGCGGCCCACTGCCGGCCCTCGAGGTCCGTCTTCTCGCGGCCGCCGCGGATGTAGACGCCGTAGCGGGGGAGGGCTTCAGGTCTGCCCGCCTCGGTGCCGAGGTGGGCAGGGTCGTCCGGCTGCACGTCTACCGCCACGACGACGCACTGACTGCCGAACTGCTTCGCGCAGGCGTCCACGAGAGCGGGCTCTTCCACAGCGCGCGTGTTGAGAGCGACCTTGTCGGCGCCTGCATCGAGGAAGGCGTAGACATCGTCGAGGGTGCGGAGTCCCCCTCCGAGCGTGAACGGAATGGAGAGCGCAGCGGCGGTGCGCCGGACCATGTGGAGGGCCGTCGCGCGGTTCTCGGCACTGGCGGCGATGTCGAGGAAGACGATCTCGTCGGCGCCCTCGCGCTCGTAGCGGGCGGCGAGCTCCACCGGGTCGCCCATGTCACGAAGGCCGACGAAGTGGACGCCTTTGACTACGCGCCCGGCCTTGACGTCCAGGCATGGGATGACGCGTCGTTTCAGCGTTCTGAGTGTGTCCGCCTCGGCGCCGAGGCGGGGGGAGTCGGTCGTCATGTCGCGAGGAGATCGGCGAGGACGGCTTGCCCCCAGGTGCCGCTTTTCTCGGGGTGGAACTGGACGGCAGTCACGCTGCCTCGGCGCACTGCGCTCACGAACCGCTCGCCGTAGACGGTCTCGGCGAGCACGGTGCCGGACTGGCGGAGGGTATCGGTGGCGCGGACGGCAAACGAATTGACGAAGTAGGCGTCACCCGCTGGGAGCGCCTCGTCGGTCCAGGTGACGGGCGCCCAGCCGACCATCGGAGCCTTCGGGAAGGCGAGGCGCTCGGCTCGGCCGGGGAGGAGCGCGAGGCCGTCTGCTTCAGGGTCCTCGTCCGACCCCTCGAAGAGGATCTGCTGCCCCACGCAGATGCCGACGAGGCGGCGGTTCTCACCGGTCCACGCGTGGAGCGCCTCGCGCCAGCCGCGCTGCCCGAGCGACGCCATCACAGCGCCGAACCGGCCCTGTCCCGGGACCAGGATGACATCGAGGCCGTCAGTAACGACCTCCCAGAGGGTGCGGTGCGCGAGGCCGAGGCGGTCCAGAGCGGCGCGGACGCTCGTGAGGTTGCCCGCCTCGGTGTCGAGGATGCCGATCACAGCGAGCCCTTCGTGCTGGTGGCCTGATCGGTGATCGCGAGGGCCTCGCGGAGCGCTCGCGCGAGGGACTTGAAGCTGGCCTCCACGATGTGGTGGCCGTTCGTGCCGCGCTCGCGCTGGATGTGGAGCGTCATCATCGCGGCCATCGCGAGGCTCTGGAAAAAGTGGTCCCACATCTCCGCCGCGATGCCTCCCACTGTGTCGCGCTTCAGTTTCAGCCTCACATCACAGAACGGGCGGCCGGACAGGTCCACCGCGGCGAGAACGAGTGCTTCGTCCATCGGAAGCCAGCGCTGGCCGTAGCGCGCGAAGCGGTCGGCTCGGTTGCGCCACGCCTCTTGCAAGACGGAGCCGAGCGTGAGCGCCACGTCCTCCACGGTGTGGTGCTCATCTACCTCCAGGTCGCCGTCCGCTTTCACCATGAGGTCCCACCCGGCGTGGAAGGCGAGTTGGTCCAGCATGTGATCCAGGAACGGCAGGCCAGTATCGTTGGCGACCTGTTGCGATCCGTCAATCGTGAGTTCGACCGTGACGGTCGTTTCCTTCGTCGTGCGCGTGGTCGAGAACATGGCTAGGCGGTGGCGGCGAGGTCGCCAGTGGCGATGTCCGCGAGAGGGGAGGAGACGCCAGGGACGATCTTGCGGATGGGCAACTCCAGGAGATCCGTCGCGCCCGCGGCGAGCAGTTTGGGGATCAGCGTGCGCACGCTCGCGATGGGCACCGCTGCGCGGACCGAGTAGCCGTCCTCCTGATGGAGCTTCGCCACCGTCGGCGACTTCATCGCGGGCAACAGGTCCACGATGGCGTCGAGCGCCTCGGGTGGGGCGTTCATCTCCAACAGCACCCGTTCGCGGCTCGCGAGGACGCCACGCAGCAGCACGAGCAGGTTCTCGATGGACTCGCGCTTCTCCGCATCCTCCAGGGCCTTGGGGTAGGCGTAGAACCGCGTGGTGCTCCGCAGGATCGTCTCGACGATCTGGAGGCGGTTCGCGCGAAGCGTCGCGCCGGTGGCCGTGTTGTCCACCACGAGATCGGCGTCCTCGGGTGGGAAGACCTCTGTGGCGCCGTAGGAGCGGACGAAGGTGAAGTCAGCGCCGAGCGACTCCAGCCATCGCGTGGTGAGCTGCCGATACTCGGAGACCGCGATGATCGGCCGGGTGCGGATCTCGTCCCAGTCGTGGTCCTCGGGAATCGCCGCGACGATGCGGACCGGGTCGAAGCCGAGGTCGAGAAGCTCGATCACGTCGGAGTTCTGCTCCTGCACCCAGTCGGCGCCCGCGAACCCGATGTCGTGCTGGCCGAGGGCGAGCAGCGGCGGGATGTTCTGGCTCTTGAGCAGTTTGACTTGCACGCCGGGCACGTTGACGCTCGGCCGGTACGTGCGCTCGGCGCCGGATAGCGTGATGCCGCACTCGGCGAGAGCGGCCTGCACAGCCGTTTGGATGCGGCCTTTCGGAAGGACGAGTTTGAGCATGGGGAGGCGCCGTCACGAGGCGCAGGAAACAGAAAAACCCCACCGGGCGACCGGCGGGGCTCAAACGGGAAGGCGCGGGGAAAGGGTCAGCTTTCGGGCGCAGCCGTCGTCACCACGTCGGCCAGGGGGCCGAGTTGCGCGTGGTGGTGATAATGACGGCAGAAGGACATGGCACGAAGGTCGGCACAACAGACCGTCTCGTCGCGCCAGGGTTCGCGAAGGATGGGGGAAGAGAGAACGTCAGGAGTGCAGACGCTGGGGGGCGAGTCGCCCCGCCTCGGTACCGAGGCGGGCAGAGTGAGAATGGGGAGTGTCCCCGAACTCGAACCGCCGGATTCTCGGAACCCCACCCGCCGCCCGGAGAACCAACCGCTACCTTCGCGCCCCGCCTCTTCCGCCCGCATGTCCCGCCCCGAAGCCCTCCAAAGCGCCCTCGACCGTTACCGCGAGGTCCTCGCCGCGATGTCGACCCCCGAGGTCGCGTCCGACCCGTCGCAGTTGGAGACGTTAGGACGCGAACTGTCCGACCTGGAGCCCATCGCGAGGCTCTCGAAGCAGATGGACGAGATGCGCCAGGAGGCTGCGGATCTTCGCGAGATGGCCGAGGGAGAGAGTGGGGAACTCGCCGACATGGCCGCGATGGAGTTGGCCGAGATCGAGCCGAAGCTGACGGTGGCCGAGGCAGAGATGGAAGAACTCCTCATCCCGAAAGACCCGGAGGACGCCCGCGACGCCATCGTGGAGATCCGCGCCGGGACGGGGGGCGATGAGGCAGCGCTCTTCGCGGGGGACTTGTTCGATCTCTACGGCAGGTACGCCTCGTCGAAAGGCTGGAAACTGGAAGTCATGGATCTCTCAGAGGGTGCCTCTGGAGGCTTCCGTGAGATCACCTTCGCCCTCAAGGGCAAGGGCGTCTTCGGCGATATGAAGTTCGAGGGCGGGACGCATCGCGTGCAGCGCGTGCCGAGCACCGAGAGCCAGGGCCGCATCCACACGTCCGCCGCTACCGTCGCGGTCCTCCCCGAGGCCGAGGAGGTGGACGTGGAGCTTCGCGCCCAGGACCTCCGCATCGACTACTACCGCTCGTCTGGACCGGGCGGGCAGAGCGTCAACACGACCGACTCTGCCGTTCGCATCACGCACATCCCGACGGACCTCGTGGTGAGCATTCAGGATGAGAAGAGCCAGCACAAGAATCGGGACAAGGCGATGCGTGTCCTCCGCTCGCGACTCTACCAACTCAAGCGCGACGAGGCGGATGCCGAGCGCTCCGCGATGCGCAAGGACATGGTGGGCTCCGGCGACCGCTCCGGCAAGATCCGCACCTACAACTGGCCGCAGGGCCGCGTCACGGATCACCGTCTGGAGGGCGACGATAAGAATCACGCGCTCCAGAACATCCTGGATGGCAACCTGGAGCCGATTATCCACGCCCTCCACCTCGCCGACCGCGCTGCTCGGATGGACGAGGCTGCCTGAGCCAGACCTCGAGGTCTATGGCCTCCTGACTCTCTTCCCAGTACCGATGGACGAGATCGAGGACCTGGTCGTACAGCCCCGGTACGGCATCCGGGTCCAGTTTCTCCGCCTCGAAGACTGCGAGGGCGAAGTCGTCGGGGTCAGGGGACGGATGGGCTTCGAGGCGATTCCAGTCCTCCGGTGAGAGACAGAGGCCCAGTCGGGAGCAGAGGTCGCCCAGCAGGTATCCTGCTCGCTTCGAGTCCATGTTACCGTATTACGACAAAGCGGCGAGCGACCACCTCGGTGGCGCTGCCGAGGCGGACGAGGTAGCTACCGGGCGCGAGGACCTCGGCGGGTACCTCCACGGCGTAGCTCCCAGCGGGGTGGCGGGCCTCGCGAGACCACACGGCACGGCCTAGCACGTCGAGGACCTGAACGCTGACCTCGGCGGGCTCATTCAGTCGGTAGCGGAGTGTGACCGGTCCACGAGTCGGGCTGGGGAAAGGCGCGTCGAGGGTGAGAATCCTCGAAGCGATGGGGCCAGATTCAGCGGGCGTGCCGACCCGGCCTCCGCCGCCGAAGAGGAGAAGCACTCGCCCATCGCGCGTACCGATGGCGATTTCTGGAACCCCATTTCCGTCGATGTCAGGGACCGCCACGGCGGCTTCGCCCGACTGCTCGAAGGTGCCATCTCCGAAGCGGTACGTCCAGATGGTGGAGCCGTCCTCACCGGAGAGGAGGTACGCGGTGCCCTCGCGCCCGACGACCGCCACATCCTCCCGACCGTCTCCGTCCGAATCAGGGACAACGGCGAGACCGAAGCCTTGATCACCGACGAAGGCGGACCATTCCACGTCGCCGGTCTCCGCGTTCAGGGCATCCACGAACGCGCTCGTAGATCCGATGGCGATCAGCGGCGACGAGCCCTCCCGAGGAAGCACAGCAAGGTCCCAGACGACCGTGCCCGCGATGGGGTGCCGCCAAACCTCCGTCCCGGTCAAACCGTCAAACCGGACGATCTGTGTGCTGTTGCCCGCGAGGAGGAGATCCTCCCCGTCATCGGTCACGAGGGGCTCGATCAGGAACGGAGGGAAGCCGGGATCGAGAGTCCATGCACTGGTCCCGTCGCTGGAATGAAGCGCCGTGAGGACATCGATTCCGCTGTCCCCGCCCGTCGTCGCGATGAGAGGGTCGAGCCCCGTGCCAGGGTCGTAGATCAGCGTGCGGAAGTTCGGCAGGCCGATGCTGACATCCCACAGAACGGTTCCCGTTGCGCCGTCGAAGAAATAGACCCGGCGGTTGTTGAACGGGTTGGGGCCTTCGGGATCTGCCGTGCCTGTGCCGGAGACCACATCTGGAATGCCGTCTCCGGTCGCATCCAGGCCGGGGCGCGCCGAGACCGAGTAGTAGGGTCCGAGAAACGGGTCGGTGTCAGACCCGAACTCCCAGATCACCTCGCCGGTCTTGCCATCCAGCGCATAGACGTGATCGTTGGCGCCCTCTGTACCGATGACCACGTCGTTTCGGGAGTCGCCGTTGAGGTCGATGCCCGTGACCATGCCGGTCTCGTAGAGTTGGTTGACGCCCGAGACCGCGCCGCAGTTGAAATTGGTCAGGCAGGTGTCGAAGCTCCAGAGCACCGGCGGCTGGGTCCATCCGTTGGCGTCGAGTGCGACGGTGAGAAAGTTGCGCGTCGCGTAGACGAGGTCCGGGAGCCCGTCGCCCGTGAGATCTCCGGCGGAAACGAGAGAGTGGACTTTGGGGTCATCGACGGCCGTGTTCGGGTTGTCGAGAACGGCATGGGTCCAGATCGGGCTGCCGGGCGCGAGGTCCGGGTCGATTCCACTCCCGGTCAGTTGAAGGAGGAGCGGAGCGTCAGGATCGTTGCTTTGGATCGATATCGTCCCGGACTGTGGACCGATGGCCGTCGGCCGAAAGAACACCTCCGCTACGATGGTCTCGGCGGGCGCGATGGTGCTCGCGAGAGAGTAGACCCCGAAGGCAGGGTCGGAGGAGACGACAGGCGAGAGGTCGAGCGGCACTGCTCCGACGTTCTGGATCCGTACCTCACGTGTTGTTAGCGCGAACGAAGCCGGGTCGATGCGTACCTCGCCAAAGTCGAAGCTGGTCTGGGGCGCATAGACTTGCGCGGTGGTGGCTGCCGCGAAGGCGCGGACCTCAACAGTGATCTCCGCGTTGCGCACATCGTTCGTGCGCAGAAAAAACTGCCCGACGGCCTCGCCTCTCGGGTCGATGTCGTCGCGAGCCGCCGTGAACGAGATCTCGAACGTCTCTGTGGCTCCCGGCGCAATGCTGGTGGGCGTAAGGGTGATCTCGAACGAGCCGGGATTCTCGGGGATAAACGCCCCGGAGACCTCTGAAATCACGAGATCGGCGTCGCCCGTGTTGGTGATGGACAGCGGCTGCGTCTCAGTGTCTCCGTCTGCTACGACCCCGAGGTCGAAGGCCTCTGCTGACAGGCCGAGTTCGGCGTTGCCACTCTGAGTGAGATCGATAGCGTAGAGAAGGGAGAGCGGGCCCTCGCGGACCGCGACGTACAGCGTGTCCTCGCCGTCGTAGGCGAGGCCGCGAGGCCGGGTGGTGCCGTTGGGCACGCCGAGGGTGCTGAGCACCGTGCCTGTCGCGCGCTCGATGTGATAAAGCGTGAAGTCGCCGTTCGAGCCGGGGTCGTCGCCCGCATTCGAGACCCAGAGGGTGCCATCGCCGAGAAACGCGATGCCGGTCGGCTGAGTGGAGGGAAACGGGATCGTCTCCGTGACTGCGCCCGTCGCCGGATCGAGGCCGACGATGCTGGCGGTTTCGTCCGGGAACGCGTTGGCGGCCCAGAGAAGACCGTCGTGAAAGGTGAGGCCGTTGGTCAGCTCGCTCGGCGCGAGGAGTGAGCCCGTCTGGTCGCCGTTCTCGCTGATGGCGAGGATCTGAGGGTCGGACGAGTCGAAGCCGGTCGAGAGACGGTAGTCGGTTCCATCGAACGCAAGCCCCCGTGGATCGAAGGCGAGGCCGACGACCTGCGTGAGTCCACCCGCCTCCACGTCCACGACAGCGATGCGGTTGATCCGTGTGTCGGTGATGTAGAGGCGTCCCTCGCGCCAGTCCAGGCCGTGGATCAGCGGCGAGCCCTCCGGGTCGATCACGCGGACGTAGGTCTGCGCGGTTCCCACTGTGGCAGTTGCCAGCGCGACGAGACAGACGAGGAAGAGCGGAGCAACGCGCATCGGCAGGGGAGGAGACGGCCGGTCACGTTAGACTCTGGGATCCCGGCCCGCAAGCCCTCTCGGCTGGGCCCTTTCCGCCGGCAGTGTCCACGCGAGTCCCGAGGCGGCCCGCCTCGGGTCAACTCCCGAGCAAGCCAGGGCGCTGCTCGCCCTCCCAGTCCTGGAATGTGTCGAGGTCGCCGCGAACGCCCCGGAGCACCAGCGCGATAACCGCCGCGTCATCCACGTAGCCGATGACGGGAATGAAGTCCGGGATCAGGTCGGCGGGAGAGACGAAGTAGAGGATGCCCGCGACGATGGCCGCGAGCGTCTTCCACGGGAGCGTCCGGTACTCGCCCTTCGCGTACGCGCGGACGACCCGGAGCAGCACGGGCAGATCGTCTCGGATGGTGCCGATCTGCTCGCCATGTTCTTGCATCTTGTCCTTCGCGCGGCCCGCCAGTGCGCGGAGGCGGCTTGGGTCGGATGCCTCGCGCTCGGCGGGCTTTCGGAAACGGGCGAGGCCGCGACGGGCGGTGTCGTCTGTGATCTCGGGCATGAAAGAGGAGGCTCCGGTACTTTCGCGCCAACGATCTTCCGGTTCCCGCTCGTGCGTCTCCTGCTCACCCTCCTCCTCGCCGCCCCGCTGACCGTCCTCGCGCAGGACAACGCGACGGATCACCCCGCCAACCCCTTCCCGATGACCTCCGGCGCCGACCGCCTCGCGAGCGCCGAGCACCGCGACGCGATGGAGGCCGCCTCGCCGCTGGGTGTCGTCCCGTTCCGCTCCGTCGGCCCGACGGTGATGAGCGGGCGCGTGACGGACATCGAAGGCAAGCCCGGCGACCCGACGACCTTCTACGTCGCCTACGCGAGCGGAGGGCTCTGGGTCACGCACTCCGCCGGGACCAGCTTCAAACCCCTTTTCGATGAGGAGGCCGCGATGACCCTCGGCGATATCGCGGTGGACTGGCGCGATCCTGAGGGCGACGGCCCGACGATCTGGGCGGGGACGGGCGAGAGCAACTCGTCGCGCTCCTCGTACTCCGGCACGGGTATTTACAAGTCCACCAACGGTGGCGCAACGTGGGCGCATGTCGGCCTGGAGGATTCGCACCACATCGGTCGGATCGTGCTCCATCCTGAGGACCCCGAGACGGCCTGGGTGGCGAGCATCGGACCGCTTTACACTGATGGGGGGCAGCGCGGCGTCTACGTCACGCGCGACGGCGGCGACACCTGGGAGCACGTGCTCCCCGCCATGCACGCCGACACGGGGGCCATCGACCTCACCCTCGCGCCGGACGACCCCGACGTGCTCTACGCGGCGACGTGGACGCGCTCGCGCCGCGCCTGGGACTTCCGCGAGGCTGGGCCGGGCTCCGCCGTCTACCGCTCCACCGACGGCGGTCGAGGCTGGTCGCGCATGACCATCGAGGGCTCTGGCTTCCCGACCGGCGCGGATGTGGGGCGCATTGGCCTCGCAGTCTCTGCCGCTGCCCCGAACACGGTCTGGGCGACCGTCGACAACCAGGCCCGCCGACCCGCCGAGGCGGAAGGCCCCAGCGACCTCCTCACGCGCGACGATCTCCGCACGATGACGCGCGAGGCGTTCCTCGAAGAGACCGAGGACGCGATCAATGCCTTCCTCGACGCTAACAATTTCCCGTACAGCTACACCGCCGAGAGCATCCAGAAGGATGTGCGCGACGGCGTGCTGGAGCCCCTCGCGCTCGTGGAGTTCCTGGAGGACGCCAACCGCCAGCTCTTCGACACGCCCGTCATCGGTGCAGAGGTCTACCGCTCCGATGACAACGGTGAGACGTGGACACGCACGCACGAGGGCCCCATCGACGACTTCGTGTACTCGTACGGCTATTACTTCGGTCGCCTCGTCGTCGCGCCGGACGACCCCAGCCGGATCTACCACATGGGCGTGCCGCTCATCGGCTCTACGGACGGCGGCGCCACCTGGAAGCGCGAGGACGCGGCCCACGTCCATGTCGATCACCACGATCTCTGGATCGACCCGCTTATGCCGGACCATCTCTTGAGCGGCAACGACGGTGGCGTCAACGTCTCCTACGACGATGGCGTCTCGTGGCAAAAGGCCAATACGCCCGCTGTGGGGCAGTTTTACACCGTGCAGGTGGACGAGCAGCGGCCGTACAACGTCTACGGTGGCCTCCAGGACAACGGCGTCTGGCGCGGGCCGAGCACCTACCGCGCCTCGCCCGGCTGGCGGGCCGAGGGGCAGTACCCGTACGAGCGCCTCTTTGGCGGTGACGGGATGCAGGTCCAGGTAGATCCGCGCGATCAGACCGTCTACACGGGCCTCCAGTTCGGCAACTACGTCCGCATCCCGGGGGGCGATGGCCGAGCCTCACGGATTACGCCGCGCCACGAACTCGGGGAGCGCCCGCTCCGCTTCAACTGGCAGACGCCCATCCACCTCTCCACGCACCTCCCCGACGTGCTCTACTTCGGGTCCAACAAGGTGCACCGCTCGCTCGACAAGGGCGAGACCTGGACGACCATCTCGGACGACCTCACGACGGGAGGCGCTCCAGGCGACGTGCCGTACGGGACGCTCACGAGCCTCCACGAGAGCCCCCTGGAGTACGGCCTCCTCGCCGCTGGGTCCGATGACGGCAAGGTGTGGGTGACCGAGGACGACGGTCGATCCTGGCAGGACCGAAGCGCTGGACTCCCCGGCCCGCTCTGGGTCTCGCGCGTGGAGCTCTCCGGCCACGACCGCGAGCGCCTTCTCGTCTCCCTCAACGGCTACCGCTGGGACCACACGGAGGCGTACGTCTTCCTCTCGGACGACCTCGGCCGCACGTGGCAGCGCATCGGTGACGACCTGCCGATGGAGCCAGTCAACGTCGCGAAGGAAGACCCGGCCAACCCGGACCTCCTGTACGTCGGCACCGACCACGGGCTGTACGTCTCGCTGGACCGGGGCGCCTCGTTCCACGCGATGCGCGGGCAACACGCGGAGGCGGAGGACGAGGAGACGCGCATGATGCCCAACGCGCCGGTCCACGACCTCGTGGTCCACGCGAGCGAGACGGACCTCGTCATCGGGACGCATGGGCGGAGCATCTGGATCGCGGATCTAGAGTACGTCCAGCAACTCGACCCCGCCCGCCTCGGGGAGCCGGTGCACCTCTTCGCGCCGGACACGCTGACGCACTCCACGAACTGGGGCTCGCGAGGCTACACGTGGAGCGACGTGTTCACTCCTGAACTCGAGGTCGCCTATTCCGTCGCCGAGGCGGGAGAGGTCACGTTCCTCGTCTCCAACGACAAGGGCATCGAGTACGCCACCTGGACGGACGCCGCGACGCCGGGGCTCAACTACACCCCGTGGGACTTCGCGGTCGCGCAAGCCTTCGGGGAAGACCACGAGGCGGGGGAGGAGGACGGCCGGTTCTACCTCCCGCCTGGGGAGTATGTCCTCCGGGCCACGACCGCTGGAGGCGAGGGCCAGTCCGTCGCGCTGGTGCTGAAGGCGGGGCCGGAGCCGAGGAGCCGCGCGCGGAAGAAGATGCCATGACTCAATGCACCTCCTACCCGTTCGGCCTCCAGATGCCCGGAAGGGCGTACGTCCAGGGAAGCTCCACGCGAGAGGACTTCACCGGGCACGAACTAGATCAGGAGACGAACCTCCACTACGCGAGCGTTGCTCTAGGTCGTCAAGCTCGACGTGGTACAATGACCCTTATGGCCCATAGTCGAATGGAAACGCCGGTAATCATCGTCTTGCTATCGATTGTATCTTACCTCCTGCACGTATTAGTCTTTAGGCTAATAAATATAACCCATATAGAAGTTAATAACATTACTAGGCAAAAACACAACAAATATAAATACATTCCTCTTGTAATAGGTATTGGGTTGTTAATTTTGTATGCGATAGATACGCTGGCTCGATTTTATCTTTGAAAAGGCATAGCCGAGGAGGCCCGACGTGAAGGCGTCGTTGTTCGAGAGGCCCGAGGCCGTCATTTTCTCCCGGTGGGAGAACACGTGGGTCCCGGCGTTGAAAAGCCCGTAGAGGCCAGGCTCCTCGTAGCCGAGCGGCCGTACACGGGGAAAACGATGCCGTGAGCTTCCACGCGCCCCTACGTGGTCTTCCTGGAGACGGGCGCCCATTCGATGTCCCGCATGTCGGCGTCAGCGTTGACCCACCGCGTGAGGGTGAACAGCAGGTCCGAGAGCCGGTTGAGGTAGTGGAGCGCGTGCTCGGAGACGCCCTCCAGCGTGGAGGTCTCCACGACCAGACGCTCCGCCCGTCGCACGACGGTTCGCGCCTGATGGAGCGCGGAGGCAGCAGGGGTGCCGCCCGGCAGGATAAAATTCTTCAACTCCGGGAGATCCTCTGAGAGCCGGTCGATGTCCGCCTCCAGCGCCGTGACATGCTCCGCCTCGATGCGGGGAACGGGATACTTGGTGTCGTGCGGCGAGGCGAGGTCACCGCCGAGGACGAACATCTCGTTCTGAAGTCGCGCGAGGAGATCCACAGCCTCCTGGTAGCGCTCGCCGCGAGGGCCGACGCTGTGCTCCAGATAGGCTCGTGCCAGCCCGAGGCAGGAGTTGGCCTCGTCCACGGTGCCGTAGGCGGAAATGCGGGGGTGGCTTTTCGCGACGCGGTCGCCGCCGAAGAGGCCGGTAGTGCCGTCGTCGCCGGTGCGGGTGTAGACCTTCATGAGGGGAGGTGGGGATGCGCAGCCAGGTATCGGATTCGGAGGCCGCTTGGTTCCCGCGAGACCTCGGCCTCCACGCCGAACACATCCGCGAGGAGCGCCTGGGTCAGAACATCTTCGGGTGACCCGAGCGCGGCGATCTCGCCGTCGCGCAGCACGAGAACGCGATCCGCGTAGCGCGCCGCCCACTCCAGATCGTGCAATGCTGAAATGACCGTGTGCCCGTCGCCGACCCACTGGCGGACGTGATCGAGGAGGTCGAGGCGGTGGCGAACGTCGAGGTGGGCGGTGGGCTCGTCGAGGAGAAGGAGGGGGGCGTCTTGCGCGAGGGCCTGCGCGAGAAGGACACGCTGCTGTTCGCCGCCGGAAAGCGCGGTCACGGGTCGCCTCGCGAGATCCCCGAGGCCGAGGGCCTCAATGGCAGCCTCGACGCGCTCGCGGTCGTCCGAGCCCAGCGGCGAGAGCCAGCCGAGGTGCGGTGCTCGGCCCATCGCGACGACCTCCCGGACGCTGAACGCGAAGGGCAGATCCGTCTGTTGCCGCACGAGCGCGACCTCGCGGGCCCGCTCGCGTCCCGGCCAGTCTCGCACCTCGCGCTCACGGAGCGTCAGCGACCCGGCGTAGGGGAGGAGCCCCGCAACCGTCCGCAGCAAGGTGCTCTTGCCCGCTCCGTTGGGCCCCACGACGCCGAGCCATTCTCCCTCGCGAACGTCCAGCGCGAGATCGCGCAGGACCGGCGCTCCGCCGAGAGCGACAGACAAAGAGGATGCAGAGAGGAGGGAGGCGGGCACGGAGGACGTAGGCGTAGCGTTGGAACGTACTTCCTGCCCCGACGCCCGTGCCTCGCTTCGCGATCCTCGCCCTTGCTGTTGTCTTCGCCTCGTGCGACGCCGTGTCCATCGGAGAAGCGCAACGCCAGTTTGAGTTGGCTGCTATCGGGCTCCCGAGCGGCTACACGCGCACCGACGCTGACGGGGATGTCATCTCGCGCGATGAGGCAGACTGGAACGTTTCGCCGCTCTATCAGAGCTCGTTCACGTTGACGTTCCCGCCGTATCCGAACGCGGCCTCGTTCACGCAGAACGTCCAGTTTGCGGGCACGTACTCCGCTGGCGGCGCCGGGCTCGTCCCGTACCGCATCAACCCCCGGGGCGACCTCGTGCGCATCCTGGGCATCACCGGCTCCACCGATGGGACGGCGCCCCTGTTCTCATTCCCTGCAGGACAGCTCGGCGAAGCGGGGTTGCACCGAGTGGTGCTGACGGACAACCTGGGGCGCTTCGTGACCTACGGCGACATCCAGGTCATCCCGTAGGTCAGCCCGCCTCGCGGCCGAGGCGGACGCTACGGAGTGCCGTTGGACGAGGCGATAGCCGTCAGTTCCGTGGTTTCGCGAGGGGCGTCGTCTTCCATCAGGAGGTCGAACAGGGTGACGAGCGTCGAGCGCATCTCGTGCCGGGGGCGGATCAGGTCCACGAAGCCTTTCTCTACCAGAAACTCCGAGCGCTGAAAGCCGCGCGGGAGGTCGCGCCCGATGGTCTCGCGGATCACACGCGGCCCCGCGAACCCGATCAGCGCGCCGGGCTCTGCGATCTGTACGTCACCGAGCATCGCGAAGGAGGCCGTGACGCCGCCCGTCGTCGGGTGTGTGAGGATGGAGATGTACGGCAGGCCGCGCTCGGCGAGGACCGCGAGGTTGGCGCTGGACTTCGCCATCTGCATTAACGAGAGGGCACCCTCCATCATTCGTGCCCCGCCGGACTGGCTGATCACGATACAGGCCCGCTCCTCGTTCACCGCGCGACGGATCGCGCGCGTGATGATCTCGCCCACCACGGAGCCCATGCTCCCGCCGATGAAGCGGAAGTCCATCGCCGCGATGGAGGTCCCGTGCCCGCCGACGGTGCCGGTACCCGACACCACGGCGTCGTTGAGTTCCACTTTGCGCTCTGCCGACGAGATCCGCTGCGGGTACGGCTTGCGATCCGTGAACTGAAGGGGATCGGTGGAATGGAGGTTCGCGTCGTGCCGGGTGAATTGGCCCTCGTCGAACAGGACGCGGAGGTAGTCCAGCCCGGGGAGCGGATAGTGGTGGCCGCAGGCCGGGCAAACGCGAAGGTTCTCGTCGAGGTCGCGCTGGCTCGTGATCGTGCCGCACACGGGGCACTTGACCCAGTAGCCCTCCGGGACGTCGTTTCGCTCGCGGGCCTCAGTTTTGATTCCGGCCGACTGTCGCTTAAACCAGGCCATGCCTCATGGTGGGAGAAGGGGCCTTAAAGGTAGGGCACGCTCGATGGCCCTGTAGGGGTCCTGGAGGCGGATTCCGGTACGAGGCTACGCGCCGCCAGAGACGAACGGCTTGAGATACTCAGGCTCGAAGGCCGTCACGTCCACCGTCTCTCCCGCTCGCGTGAAAACGTGTCCCATCCGCGCGATCATGAGACCGGACGGACGCGCCTTCACAGGTCGCATCTCCCGCGTCACAGCATCACGGACGGACTGCGCTGCAGGTCCTGTGACGGCGAGATCGTCCGCCTCGGGAAGCCAGTCGCCGAGGTCGGAGAGGGCGAGTGCGGTCGGCTCGCGAATGACGTTGCCGTCTGGTTCGTAGACGGCAGCATACACCTCGCCTCGTCGTGAGGGGAGAGCCGTCAGGACACGAGTGTCAGAAGCGGAAGCCCGAGCGAGTGCCGCGAGGGTAGGCACAGCAACCAGGGAGCTACCCGTCGCGAGGCATAGCCCTTTCGCGGTGCTGACTCCGATCCTCAGCCCCGTGTAAGAACCTGGCCCAGCGGAGACGGCGACAGCGTCTAGATCGGAAGCTTCGGCGCCCGCAGCTTCCAACGCGGCCTGGATCAGCCCTGCCAGCCGGGCCCCGTGCCCCCTCGGTCGGAGTAGCGTCATCTCTGCGAGGTCCTGGTCGGCTTCCACGAGGCCGACCGAGCAAACATCCGTCGCGGTCTCGATTCCGAGAACGAGCATGGTCTCTGATGCAGACGAGGCGGGCGCTCCCGCAGAAAGAGAGCGCGCGGAAGCAGCACCAGCCGCTTCCGCGTGAGAGAACGTCGGTGCGGTTTACGCAGCCTTCTCTGCAGGTGAAAGCGACTCGTACAGATCAAAGACGGCAGAGGCCATATCCGAGGGCTCGCCTTCGAGAGTGATGCCGTCCACGTCGCCGGAGTCGTTGGGAGCATAGGCGACGCGATCGGCCGTCTCCAGGCCGATCTGGCGAAGGCTCTTTCCACTCCACTCAGAAGGAAGGCCGAGGGTCTCAGCTCCCTCCGCAGAGAGCATGGCCTCGTATCCCTCGACGATGTCCGGTGTGTAGACCGACCGAGTGCCCGCGAAGTCCTCGTCGTCCGCGAACTCCGTCGCGAGGATGTGCGGCGCGAAGGCAGCGATCCAGCCCGAGGCGTGAAGTACGTCCGGGCCCCAGCCGAGCTTCTGGGCCGTCAGGAGAGCCGCTCGCGCGAAGTAGAGAGCCCGGCCCGGGTTGTCTGGAAAGAGCTCGTCCGTCTTGCGGTCCTTGTACAAGCCCTTGCGCTTGAAGTACGCGACGGAGTCCATGAAGTAGACCTGGAGGCGGATGCCAGGGATTGACGCCACCTTGACCTGCAGGGTGTCGGTGTCGTCCCCGACAGGCACCTTGGTGCCGGAAAGGCGGATCACCTCGTGGAGACGATTCCTGCGCTCGCTCACCACGCCGTAGCGAGGCATCATGATGCGTGGCTCGATGCCTTTTTCCTCCTGGAGGACCTCGGGCAGCGTGCGCAGTAGGCGGGCGGTTTCGGTGGTCTCGGAGAACGGGGCGACTTCGCCCGCGACATATAGAACGCGCATAGACTCCGCCTTGGCGGGACCTGGGGGAAAAACCTCGCCCAAAGATACGCCGAATCGCGCCAGCCTGCCAGAATGCGACGCCCCTCCACCGTATCATGCCCGCAGCCTCCTACCCTCTCTCTTCCCATGACCAAGGCCCAGATCGTGGATCAGATCGCAGATGCGACCGGACTGACGAAGATCGAAACCGAGGCCGTCGTGGACGGTTTCATGCACACTGTCATCGAGGCCGTCGTGGAAGGCGAGGGCGTCGAACTGCGAGGCTTCGGCTCGTTCCGAGCCCAGCACCGGGCCGCCCGCACGGCTCGCAATCCGAGAACCAACGAGCCGGTGCCCGTCGAGGCCCGGACGCTGCCTGTCTTCCGACCCGCTGCTGAATTCAAGCGACGCGTTCAGGACGCCCATTCCTGAGCGCCCGAACCCTGGCATGACCACCCCCAAACCGATGGCGTGCCGCTCCTGCGGTGCCGCCCTCACCCCTGGGGCCGTTCAGTGTGACCTCTGCGGAACGCCCGTGCACGAGGCCACGCCCCCGGCTCCAGAGCTGTCCCCCGACGTGTCTCTCTCGCCCGTGCCCCTTCCTTCAGGTCTTCCCCCCGGAAGCCGTACCACGCAGTACTGCACGGCTTGCGGCCACGAGAACCCCATCGACGCCCGGTTTTGCAACGCCTGCGGCACGGCCCTGCCCGCCTCGGTGGTCGCCCCGGCCCGTCCGCCCGTGCCCGCCTCGTCCGGGGAGCGCCCTCCCTCTGACGTAGGCAAGCGTGCGATGGTGTTCGTCGGCGGCGCCCTGGGCATGGTGGTCGCGTTGTACGCGCTGACAGCGTTCCTCGGCGACCGCTCGGCTCCGGTGGAGACTCCAGCGGAGCCCACTGCGGCAACGGCCGGAACGGCCGCTGCGGTGCCGCTCCCCCCGGGCGATACGCCACCGCTGCCAGGGCCCACGGCGCAGTCCGAGGCGGACGCCTTCGAAGCGCAGAACACGCCGGACGGGTTCTACGAAGCCGCTCGGTACTACCTGACGGCCTCCTACGAGAATCAGGAGGGACAGCCCGAGGCGAGCCGTCAGTGGGCGCACGAGGCGGTGGGACTGCTGGAACGGAGCCTAGAACTGGACGAAAACCCTGATGTGCGTATCGCGCTGGCGGAGGCGGCGGCCTTCGAAGGCGTGGACCCGATGCGTCCGGTCCAAGAGGCTCAGGCCGTCCTGACAGTGGACCCGACCCATCCTGGCGCGAACCTCTTCATTGGGCAGCGCCGCTTGATGATCGGCCGGGTGGAGGCGGCTCGGGAGGCCTTCGAGATCGTGGTCGAAAACTCGGAGCCGGGTGATCCCGCTCGGGAGAGTGCGGAATCCGCCCTCGCGATGATCGCCAGTCAGACCGTGCCAGGCGCCGAGTGATGCGATGGGTCGCGCTCGTCGTCGTCCTCGCGGGGTGCGTGCCCAAGGCCGACGACGAGGCGTTGATCGTGTTCGCCGCGGCGTCCATGACGGACGTGGCACATCGTCTTGCGGAGACCCACGAGCGGGAAACGGGCCAGCCCGTCCGGGTCAGCATCGGGGCGACCTCCACGCTGGTCCGCCAGATCGAGGCATGCGCTCCAGTACATGTGTTGCTGGCGCCGGATGACGGGTGGGTCAAGCGGCTTTTGGGAGAAGGGCGACTCGAATCAGCGGACCACATCGCCGAGGGGCGCCTCGCAGTGATCATCCCCACCTCGGCGGAGCCGTGGGAGTCCTTCCGCAGGTTGATCGAGGTAGAACGTCTCGCGCTCGCGGATCCGGCGCACGTTCCGGCCGGGCGCTTCGCGAAGTCCGCGTTAGAGGGTGCCGGGCTCTGGGAAGAGGTCGAGCCTCGCGTGATCCCGCTCCCTCACGTGCGCGCCGCACTGGCAGCGGTGGAGACCGGAAAGGCGGACGCTGCTATCGTCTACGCCAGCGACCTCACGGTCTCTAGCCGTGTGCGGGAGGCGACGGTCTGGCCGGATTCGCTCCAGCCCGACATCACCTTCGCATGCGCTTCTGTTGGAGCAGCCCCATCCTGGACGGCCGACAGGTTCTGTCACCACAGTGTCGATCTCGGAACGGGGTTCGCGCGGATCGAAGCGGTCGCTGTCGACGACTCGCTACGCGGGGACCAACGGCTCGGCCCTGTGCTCTCCGATCCGTGCAGGGACTCGGGATGACAGCGGCGGACTGGATGGCGGTGGCTCTTTCGCTCCGGGTCGCGCTGGCTGCGACTACCGTCGCGCTCATCCCGGGCGTCGCCCTCGCGTGGGCGTTGGCACGCAATCGGTTACGGGGCGCATTTCTCTGGGAGCACGTCGCGATGCTCCCGCTCGTTCTCCCACCGGTCGTGACGGGCTATGCGCTGTTGCTGGTGCTCCCGAGGACGGTCGCGTTCACCTGGATCGCGGGGGTACTGGCGAGTGCGATTGTCGGATTCCCGCTGCTGGTGCAGACTGCGAAGCTGGCGTTCGAGGCTGTGGATCGGCAGGTCGAGGAAGCTGCCGAGGCGGACGGTGCCAGCCGGGCGCAGGTGTTTCGTCGCGTCACGCTTCCGCTCGCGCTGCCGGGTATTCTCGCGGGCGTCGCCCTTCACTTCGCGCGAGCCCTCGGGGAATTCGGCGCGACGGTCGTCGTGGCGGGCAACATCCCGGGGCGGACACAGACGCTTCCCCTCGCACTCTACTCCCGACTCAACGAAGCAGAAGGGGAGGGACCTGCCCTCCGGCTGGCGTTTGTCGCGGTCGGGCTCTCGGTGGTCTGCCTCGGCGTGTACGCGGTCCTGGTCCGCCGACTTCGCGAGGGGTGAACCGCGACGGAACCCGCTCGTACCTTCGCACGCCCTCCACAAACTGCTCATGGCCGACTCCCTCTTCACCGATGCAGAGCGCGAACGCATCGCGGCGGCGGTCGGCGAGGCAGAGACACGCACCTCGGGCGAGATCGTGCCCTACGTCATCGCGCGATGCGGACGGTACGAGGTGGCGGTCTGGCGGGCCGCCTCGGTGGGCGCGATGGCAGCGGCTGGGCTCGCGCTCGGTGCGGCGGTGCTCTACGATGGTTGGGGACTCGGCTGGCTCTATACCGCCTGGGCGATGGCTCTCGTGATGGTGCTGGGCGGGACCACGGGCGCTCTGGCGACGCTCGCGGACCCCGTCCGGCGCTTTTTCGCAGGCACGGACCGAATGGCGCGACGCGTCCACCGCCGCGCCTCGCAGGCGTTTCTCGAAGAAGAGGTCTTCGACACGCGGGACCGAACCGGTATCCTTTTGTTTGTCTCGCTCTTCGAGCACCGCATCGAGGTTTTTGGAGACGCGGGGGTCAACGCGAAGGTGGAGCCGGGCGAGTGGGTAAACGTGGTGGATGTGATCCGGGCAGGCATCCTCCGGGGCGATCTCGCAGGCGGTCTCGTAGATGGGATTCAGAAGTGTGGCGAGATGCTCCACCGGCAGGGCGTCGAGATCCGCGACGATGACACGGACGAGCTACCGGACGGCGTCCGGGTGCGGGACGAGTGAAGCGGTTCATCGTTCTCCTGCTTGCTCTGTTCGCGATGGTCGCCAGTGCCATCGCGCAGCCCGGCGTGCCGGAACTCACGGGCCGGGTCGTCGATCTCGCCGACCTTCTTCGCGCAAGCACCGAGGCGGAGCTAACCGCGCGTCTCGCCGCGCACGAGGACTCCACGTCCAATCAGATCGCGGTCCTCACGATCCCTTCTCTGAATGGAGAGGTCCTGGAGCCATTCGCCACCGACGTGTTTCGCACGTGGGGACTCGGTCAAACCGACCGAGACAACGGGGTCCTGATTCTCATCGCACGGGACGACCGGAAGATCCGCATCGAGGTCGGGTTTGGGCTGGAGGGTGCTCTTCCCGATGCGACAGCGGGTGCCATCATCCGCAACGAAATGACGCCGCGATTTCGGAACGGTGACTTCGAGGGCGGCACGCTCGCGGCCGTGGATGCCGTCATCGGGTCGATCGAGGGCGAGTACACGCCGACAGAGTCGACTGGGGGCTCGCCGTGGTGGGGCGCTCTCCTGTTTACTCTCCTTTTCGGCGCTGTTCCTGCGTTCGCGGCGGTTGCCAACTTCTCGGCAGGGCCCATCGCGCGGTACGTCATCCTCCTGTTCACCGCTCCCTTCATCGGGGTAGCCCTCGCGATGGGTGCGGGCGAACTCGGCCTCCCGGTTCTCCCCATCGTCATCGGCGCGATAGCGATCTACGTGATCGGCTACATCGTGCTGGACGTCATCCTCTCGCGGCAGCCCTGGATGAAAGAGAAGCGCAAGCACTATCAGAAGAAGCAAGCTGCCTTCCGCCGCGCGAGAAAAGCGGGCCGCTCAAGCGTCGTCGTGGACGGCATCTCGTACTCCGTCCCCACCGCCAGTTCATCCGGCGGCGGGTTCAGTGGCGGCGGCGGGTCGTCTGGGGGGGGCGGAGCCTCTGGCGGCTGGTAGCCAGGTCAGGCAGAGCCCAGAGGCGAAAGGTCCCCGAGGGACTCGATGCGGAGGGACATCCCGTCGGCGTCCGAGAGGTAGAGGCAGTCGCCCGCTTCCTCGTAGGGCCACTTCTTCGTGTCGAGGCGGGCGCGGAGGAGGTGCCACGTCCGTCGCGGCATCCCGAAGGCCAGTTCGTGTCCGCCTTTGCCAGGTGCGTCCGCCTCGGCAGCCTGTTCCACGATTTCGAGTACGTCGTGCCCCTCAGCGTCGGTCATCTGCGCGGAGAGCTGCGCGGAGACCGGGTGGACCCGCACGGTTCGGAGCGAGAGGCCGAGAAGCGAGCCGTAGAAGGCGAGGGCCTCGTCGAAGCGGGTGGTGCGGACGCGGACGCTCTGGAGCCAAACGGCAGAGGATGGCTTGCGCAGGGCGCGCTCGGCGGCACGGAGGGGCGAGTCGACGAGGGGGAGGGAGGCGGGCATGAGGCGGGTGTGGGGGAGAGACCGGAGCATCCGGCGGTTGGACCCGGGGTTCCAGAGTACGTGCCACCTCCGGGCGGCTCCCTTCACGCCCGCGTGGCGGAACCCTCGCGGCACGGCCGACCGGAGTAAAGCTCGGGAGGCACGAATCGAGACCTCCGATTTAAGATTCTGGCAGCACCGGACGGGCACGATGGCAGACGGACACTGCCATCCTGGGACACGTCTACCGGAGGCCCGGGAGCTTCCGAACCAGCCGGAGTCCCGTCAGCAGGGTCCGCGCGAAGACTTCTTGCGCCATGCCGGGCAACGGTGCCATCGGCACGACGCGCTGCTCGGCGACCGTCTGTGCCTCGGTGTACTTGCGGATGCCCTCGGCACCGTGGCGGCGACCGAGTCCGCTCGCGCCCATCCCGCCCATCGGGGCATCGGTGGAGGCCCAGGCGGAGGCGTAGCCCTCGTTCACGTTGACCGTGCCCGCGCGGAGTTGCCGGGCGACGTGCCGCGCGCGTGCCGCGTCTCGCCCCCACACGCTCGCGTTGAGGCCATACTCCGTGTCGTTCGCGAGGCGGACCGCCTCGGCGTCGGAGTCGAATGGGTACAGCGCCACGACGGGGCCGAAGGTTTCCTCGCCGTGGAGCGACATGTCCGGTGTGACGCCTTCCAGGATGGTGGGAGCGAAGAACAGCGGCCCGATCTCCGGGAGCGCGTGCCCACCTGTGAGAACCGTCGCGCCCTTCGCGACGGCATCTTCGACATGTTCCGTGACCTTGTCCAACTGCTCCTGTGAGACGAGCGAGCCCATCTCCACGTCCCACGCATAGCCGCCCTCGATGCGTAGCTGCTTGGCGCGTTCCACGAACCGCTCCGCAAACTGACGGAAGAGGGGGCGTTGGATGTACAGCCGCTCCACCGAGACGCAAAGCTGGCCCGCGTTGGAGAAGCTGGTCCGGATCGCTCCTTCCACTGCGCCGTCGAGGTCGGCATCATCGAGGACGATCATCGGGTTCTTGCCGCCGAGTTCCAGCGAGCAGCCGATGAGCCGCTCCGCGGCGTGCTGCGCGATGATGCGGCCAGTGGACGTGGAGCCCGTGAAGTGAACGAAGTCGGCCTCGTCCAGCAGAGCAGGTCCGAGAGACGGACCATCGCCAGGAAGCACGTGGAGGAGTCCTGCTGGGAGACCGGCGCGATCCATCCAGTCGGCTGCGAGTAGGGCGGAGAAGGGCGTGATCTCGCTCGGCTTGATGACGACCGCATTGCCAGAGAGGAGCGCTGGGAGCGCGTCCGTGATCGCCATCGTGAGCGGGTAGTTCCACGGCGCGATGACCCCGACGACGCCCTTCGGAAGATGGTTCACCTCCACGCGTGTGACAACGGGGAGGAAGCCTCGTCGCTGCTCGCGGTCCACTGCCCCCTCGCCGTGATAGGCGTAGTACCGGGCGACCAGCGCGACATCAGCGACCTCTTCGAAGGCGTCCTTCCGTGCCTTGCCTCCCTCCAGCTGGATGAGGTCCAACGCCTCGTCCTTGTGATCGAGCACGACATCGTGGAAGCGTTCCAGCACACGGGCGCGCTCGTGAAAGGGGCGCTCCGCCCATTCCGCCTGCGCCTTCCGAGCCTCCGCAAACGCGTAGCGCACGTCTTGCGGTGTCGCGGCCGGGATGCGGGCGACGGTCTCACCCGTGAACGGTGCAGTCACGTCTAGCATCTCTCCGACAGGCCCCTCGGGGTCGAGTGTGGCGCGGCGGGCGAGGGCGAGGAGCCGGGTGCTGGTCAGGTTGAGTGGAAGAGCCGGTGGACGGCCGTTGCCCACGACGGGCTGGCGGAGGTCGAGAGCGTGTTGCATCGGTCGTGTGCGGGGGGATCGTTCCCGCTGAACGTAGTGAATGACTCAGAGGTGCCCGGACTCGTTCTTCGCTCGCATCGCGGCACGGAACGCGAGGAGCACCGCGAGGGGGATCCCGGCCGGGTGCATCGGCTCAGGCCAGAGCCACCAGAGCGCTACGACCAGCCCGGTCACGATGGCGGTTGCGAGGGCATAGCGACGCCAGAGGAAGGACGCCTCTCGCCTCGCGAGACCGAACGCTGCCAAGAGGTGCGTGGGCCAGAGCCAGAGCAACTCCAGGTTCGCGGCCGTTACGCGGTGATCTGTTGCCACCCACATCAGGACGAGCACGATGCCTGCGAGTCCGGCGAACGCAAACAGCACCCCGTCCAACCTCGCGCCCCACAACTGGAGGGAATCCGACCGCAGGCGGCGGCGCATCCAGAGCGTCGGTCCTACCGCTAGGCCGAGAAACAGCCAGCCGAGTAGCGCAGGCCAAGGCAGAGCAGGGTCGGCCTCGCGGTACTCGGGGATCGTGAGGACGGTGTCGGTGCGGGCGACGAGGGGCCGTCCGTCCACCGTCGCTCCGTCGGCCACGCGCATCAGTTCGAGCGGGAGGAAGATGACCTCGTGTGGCGTGGCGACCTGGTCCGTCGGTAGCCCGAGGCCGAGGTTGGTGCCGAAGTCCAACCACGCTGTGCCATCGGTGTACGGGTCCACGAGATCTCGGAAGGTGCGCGTCTCGGTTGTGTCGCCGAGGGCGACGGCAGAGTGGCCGGTCTCGACGAGCGCGCGGTCGATCATGTCGAGCAAGCGTGTCGAGCAGTTGTCCCAGACGAAGTCGTAGCGGTAGGCCCGGTTCTCTGGCAGTGCATTCTCTTCGATGGCGACGAAGAGGGCTCTCGCCGTTTCCGGCGTGAGGTCCAGCACCTGCTCGATTATCGGCCGCTGGAGTTGCTCGTATTTCCAGAGTTCGGCCTCGAAGGGGGCGGTGTCCAGGATGTAGTCCAGCCGTCCGCGAAGGAAGCGCACGACGAATCCAGGTTGCTGGAAGTCGAACGTACCGTAGTTGTACGTCCGATCCAGCCCGGTCGCAGGGTCTGTGATCCGAAGCGCGCTGTGGCCCCAGAGGCTGTAGACCTGCTCGCCCGGGAGCATGGTCAAGAGCGACACCTGCGCTCGATCCGAGAGAGAGTCTGGCGGTGCTGAGAGAAGCGCGCCGAGGCTGGACGGCTGGGCGGGGCTCGCCGTTGCTGAGAAGGCGAGCGAGAGGACGACGAGGAGAAGGCGACGCATCGCTCGAAGCTAGCGCGCCTCCTGGCAGTCCGACGACAGCCTGGCCTTATCGGGCGAACCGGTACGCTTCGACTTCCTCCGCCTCGGTCACGACGTCTACGACCCCCTGGCACTCGGAGCACCGGAACGTGACGGACCGAGGACGCGGGTGTGTCCCGAAGACGAAGCGCAGGCGAGAGATCGGTCCATACGTCCGTTCCATTCTGACGTGCGGGTCCTCGCGGTCGTAGCCGTGGATGCAAGGTGCCGTCTCCGGGTCCACAGAGGCAGGCGGAGCCATCGCGCGCTCAGCGGCGAGGCGACGGCGACGCTCCCGGTCCCGCTCCCGGCTTTCTTGGAGACGACTCTCGGCGATCTGCGCCTCGTTCTCCTCGTTTTCAGAATTCCAGCGCGTGATGGCGCGATCCAGCGACCAGCGGCCACCGCCCCAGACCGCGAAGACGCAGAGCAGTGCGAGAACCAACGCCGAGAAAGCGAACGACTGATTCGCCGCGAGGAAGGACTCGGGGAAGTGGATGATGAACGTCGCGCCGAAGAGCACGGGGATCTGAAGGATCGCCGCGACGCGCGTCAGAAGGCCGCCCGCGAGTAAGATTCCCCCGCCCAGGTGAGCGAGTCCGATGTAGTGGGCGAGCGCCACAGACGAAAAGCCGCTCCCGTCTGCTCCCGCCAACTCGACGACGGCGCTAGTGTCGTTGAGGAACACGATGCCGCGCGCAAACAAGCCGACGCCCAGGTAGATGCGGATGAGGTCCAGAGCAACGCCGCGGTTGGTGTCGGCCCAGGCAGTGAGACGTTCGAACATGGGAGGAAGTGGTGGGGAGAGGAGCTTTCAGTCAAGAGTGAAAGTTCACAGATTCGCTTCGAGTTCCGAGAAACAGTGAGATTCACAGCCGGGAGGCCTCTGGGGTGGCTACTGCAGGTCACAGGGTGGCATGAACCAGGATCGGGCGCGCTGACGCGATCCCCTTCAAATGGGTCAGACCCGACGGAGCACCGCGCGACGACGGGCCGTACAAGGTTCGACCCGCTTCTCGCCATCGCCTACGAGCGGGAGCGCACGCTCCACCGCATGTCCCCATGACCCGGAAAGAGAAGGCCTCCATCGTCCTCGATCGTCTCCGCACCAGGATCCCTCGCGCAGAGACGGAACTGGACTTCGGGAGCGAGTTCCAACTGCTCATCGCGGTGATTCTCTCCGCCCAGTGCACCGACGCACGGGTCAACATGGTCACACCGACTCTTTTCGAAGCCTACCCGACAGCCCACGCGATGGCCGAGGCGGACGCGGACGATCTCTTCCCGTACATCCGCTCCGTCACGTACCCGAACAACAAGGCCAAAGCCCTCGCGAAGACGGCCCAGATGCTCGTGGAGCAGTACGGAGGCGAGGTACCCCGCGAGCACAAGGAGTTGGTCAAGCTCGCGGGCGTCGGACGCAAGACTGCCAACGTCGTCGTGCAGGTGGCCTTCGATGAGCCTGCCATCGCGGTGGACACGCACGTCTTCCGCGTCGCCAACCGGATTGGCCTCGTGAAGGATCAGCCGACACCGCTGGCGGTGGAGAAGGGGCTGCGGCGTGTGCTCCCTCGCGAGGACTGGGGCGAGGCGCACCATCTGTTCATCCTTCACGGCCGGTACACCTGCGAGGCGCGCGCCCCCAAGTGCGACCGTTGTTCCATCGCGACGCCTGACGAGTCTGGAGAATGGGTCTGCGACTACTACGCCCGCGTCGACGCGCTCCCGGACCCGGTGACGGGGCTCGACAAGACGAAGGGCCGCTACTGGTCCAAGACCTCCGGCCGGTACTTCGACGAGCCCGCCACGAAGGTGGACCGCTACGGCGTGGAGCAGCTTTGTGAGCCCTCAACGGGCTCGATGAACCTCTTCGAGACGAAGACCGGGCGGACAACCAAGCGCGTGAAGGACTACCGCGTAGGGTAGCCCGCCTCGGTGCCGAGGCGGGAAGAGCTAGCGGCGCCTCTTGCCGCGACCTTTGGGCTTGCGCCCACGCTGGGGCTGCGCCGAACGGCCCCGGTTGCCGCCGCGCGATCCGCCCTTCTTCTTCGGCTCGGGCGGAGATTCCAACTCGGCCCCTCGCGCGAAGCGGCCGTATGTCTCGCGCGTGAGCGGACGCCCGGTGTGCTTCTCGATGGCCCGGAGGTGGCCCGTCTCGGCGGCGGAGACGAACGTGATCGCGTCCCCAGTTGACTCCGCGCGTCCGGTCCGGCCGATGCGGTGGATGTAGTCCTCCGGCACGTTCGGGGCGTCGAAGTTGACGACGTGCGTGACGCCCTCGATGTCGATCCCGCGCGCAGCGATGTCTGTGGCGACGAGGACGCGGTACTGGCCGTCCTCGAAGCCCTTGAGCGCGCGCTGGCGCTGGCCCTGGGAGCGGTTGGAGTGGATCGCGATGGCGTCGAACCCGGCGCGGTCCAGCTTTTTATTGACCCGGTCGGCGCGGTACTTGGTGCGCGTGAAGACGATGGCCTTCTCGATGGGCTCGTTCTCCAGCAGGTGCTGCAAGAGGTGCTGCTTGTCTTTCTCCGCTACCCGGACGGCCTGCTGCGCCACCGTCTTCGCGGGATCCCGTCGCTGCCCGACCTCAATCACCTCCGGCTTGTACAGGACGGTTCGCGCGAGGTCCTGAATCTCCGTCGGCATGGTGGCGGAGAAGAGGAGCGTCTGGCGCTGCTCGGGGACGGCCGCGACGATCTTCCGCACGTCGCGGATGAAGCCCATGTCGAGCATCCGGTCGGCTTCGTCCAGCACGAGGATGTCCACCCAGTCGAGGTCGAGTAGGCCCTCGCCGAGGAGATCCAGCAGGCGACCGGGTGTCGCGACGACGATGTCCACGCCGTTGCGGAGCGCTGTCCGCTGCTTGCCCTTCCCGACGCCGCCGTAGATCGTCGCGCTGCGGAGACGGGTGGTCGCGCCGTAGGTCTGGACGGAGTCCTCGATCTGCAGCGCGAGCTCGCGCGTCGGCGTGACGATGAGCGCGCGGATGACCCGTTTCTTGCCCTCGGTGGGCTCTTTCTCCAGGTAGTCCAAGATCGGGAGCACGAAGGCCGCCGTCTTGCCTGTGCCCGTCTGGGCAACACCGACAACATCGATGCCCTTTAGCGCGAAAGGCAGGGTGGCGGCCTGGACCGGCGTGGGGGTGGTGTAGCCAGCATCGCGCACGCCCCGGAGGACGGAGGGCGCGAGGCCGAAGGAGTCGAAGGTGGACATGCGAGCGCGGAGGGACGCGGTGCGGTGGGTGCCGCGTTCGAGTCCCGGGGCTGCGTCGCTCCGGCCGGTGGCGGTGTGGAGGATCAAGATGGAGCCCCGGACGGCCTCGCGCCTCTGCGGGGCCTTCTTGTGCCGTGACCCCGCGCCGAGTGCGCCTGCCTCGGTGCCGAGGCGGGCCGGGTCAGCGGGACAGCGCCTCGGTGGCGACCCTCGTCAACTGCGCGACCTCGACGGTCTGTTGCCCGCCGCCCTCGCGCATGTCCTTCAGGTTGACCGTCCCCGCTGCGACCTCGTTCGGCCCCGCGATCACGACGAGGTCGTGCCCCTTGCGCGCGGCGTACTTGAGCTGCTGCTTGAGCTTCTTGGCCTCGGCGTAGACCTCGGTGGGGATTCCTGCCTCGCGGAGCTCTGCCGCCAGCCGGAGAAGATGCGGCCATTGCTCGTCCCCGAAGAGCGTCACGAGGATGCGCGCGGGTGTGGACCGGCCCGGCGTGAGGACGCCTGCCTCAAAGAGCCGAGGAATCATCCGCGTGAGGCCGATGGAGATGCCCACGCCGGGAAGCTGCCGGGTGGTGTAGTTCTCCGCGAGGTTGTCGTAGCGGCCACCGCCGCAGATGCTGCCTACCTCGAGGTGATCGTTGAGGCGAGTTTCGTAGATGGTCCCGGTGTAGTAGTCGAGTCCTCTCGCGAGGCTCGGGTCCACGGCGAAGTGGTCCTCCGGGACGCCCATCGCGCGGACGCCTTCCACGACTGTCCGAAGCTCGTTCACGCCTTGCGCGAACAGGTCGTTGACGGACATCGTGCCGAGGTGCTCTAGCCAGTCGTCGGTGCCGCGGCCGGGATCGGCCAGCGCGAGCAGAGACGCGATGCCCTCGTCGCTTCCGCCGAGGTCGGCGAGCTGCTGCGCCGTCCTTTCGCGGCCGATCTTGTCGATCCGGTCGAAGGCGCGGATGGCCTCTGCTTCGTTCGCCTCCAGGCCGATGCTCGCGAGGAGACCGCGCAGCACCTTCCGGTTGTTGATCCGGATGGTGAACGGCCCGATGGTCATCTCGGCGAAGATGCCCGAGATGATCGCGGGCATCTCGGCGTCGTTGAAGAGCGAGAGCGCGCCGTCGCCGATCACGTCGATGTCGGCCTGGTAGAACTGGCGGTAGCGCCCGGCTTGCGGACGCTCACCGCGCCAGACGGGCTGGATCTGGTACCGCCGAAACGGGAAGGGGAGCTGCCCGGCGTTCTGCGCGACGTACCGCGCGAGCGGCACCGTCAGGTCGAAGTGGAGCGCGAGGTCTGAAGGGTCATCGCCGCGTTGGGGCGTCTCATCGTCGGCGAGGCGGCGTAGGCCATAGATCTCGCGGTCGTTGCCGCCCTTCGCGAGGAGCACCTCCGTTCGTTCCACCGCAGGTGTTTCGATGGGCGTGAAGCCGAAGCTCTCGTAGTGCCGCCGGATGAGATCGCGGGCCCAGTCGAACGTGATCTGTTCGTCGGGGAGGAACTCGGGGAAGCCGGAGATCGGGCGGGGTTTGACGAGGTCGCGGCTCATCGGGAGGGCGGGGGAGGAGGCGGCGAAGCTACCGAGGCGGACTGGGCGGGCTCAGTGCGGAGTCCGTCAAGCGCTCACCGACGCTCGGCCCGAAACCCGTTCTCGTGCAGAACCCGAATGGCGTGCTCCGCCGTGGGGTCGTCCGCGAATGCGAGGCGAAACGCGCCGCCCTCATTCTCGCGCACGCGCAGCAATTCCATGTCCTTGATGTTGATCTCGGCGCCCGCCAGCGCTCCCGTGACCATCGCGAGGAACCCGACGCGGTCCTCGGCCCAGAGCGTGACTTCCGCCAGTGGGGTGAGGAAGCCCTTCGAGTGCGAGGGAATCGCGCTTCGGGTGGTGGCCGAGGCCTCGAACGTCTCCCGGACTCGCCCGAGGTCGCCCGCCTCGACGGCCTCGCGGAGGGACCCGACGCGGGCGGAGTACGCGTCCAGCGCCCCGAGGACGGCCTCGCGGTTGGCGCCCAGGATCCCGCCCCACATCCCGAACGGCGACGAGGCGATGCGCGTCATGTCGCGAAAACCGCCCGCCGCGAGGGCGAGCGCGTCGTCGCCCACGTCTGACGCCAGCCCGACGAGCGCGACCGCTGCCAGTTGGGGCAGGTGGCTCACCGCCGCCACCACGGCGTCGTGCCGCTCAGCGTCCATCACGACGGGCCTCGCGCCGACCGATTCCGCTAGCCAGACAGCGCGCGGATCCGCCTCTGTCAGGACGTAGACGGCGTTCTCGAACAAGAGCGCGTCCGCGTGGGCCATCCCGCCGCGCTCAGCGCCCGCCATCGGGTGGCCGCCGACAAACGTGACGGCCTCCGGGAGACACTCACGTGCAGCGTCGGCCACCGGTCCCTTCACCGAGGCCACGTCGGTCACGAGCGTGCCCGGCGCGAGGGCGCCCGCGATCTCCGCAAGCGCGTCGGGCATCGCGTGGGTCGGCACGGCGAGGATCACGAGGTCGGCCGCCTCGGCACCGAGGCGGGCAGAGTCGGCGGCGCGATGGAGGGCGCCCCGTTCCAGCGCGAGGGCGAGTTGCTCGGGATCGCGGTCGTAGCCGACGATCTCTACGCCCGGCTGGCGGGCGCGGAGGGCGAGCGCGAGGGACCCTCCGATGAGGCCAGTCCCGAGGATCGCGATGCAACGTGGAGGATCAGGCACGAGCGAGGCGGCCGTCCGGGCTTCTGCGGTACGGCACCCAGGCAAGCGCCATCTCCGCGATGTGCATGTCCGTCTGCTTCGCCGCGATCTCGATGGTCTCCAGCGTTTCCGACTCCGGGCTGAATGCGAGGTCGAGGTCGTCCATCTCGCGCTGGAGCTGAGCGTCCAGGTCGGCGTATTGGGACTGGAGGTCCGCGAGTTTCTGCTCCGCGCGTTGCACGTCGGCCTTCTCCTTGGACATCCGGCCCGCGGACCGCGCCGTGACGCCGATCTGGCTCAGCGTGGAGCGCGAGGATCGCCCGCCGAGGAACGCCCCGAGCAGCGTCGTGCCGACACGGACCAGCGTATCCGTCTTGCGCTGGCTGGCCTGCGCCGCCTCGCGTTCGATGACATCCTGGGCGGCACGCATCCGCTTTTCAAGGGCGTCGAGCTTCTTCTGGTACTTGACGCGAAGGGCGTCCTTTTTCTCGTCGCGGGCCTCTCGTGCGAGCTGCGTGAGTCGGATCCGAAAGGCGCGCTCGTCCTCACCGGGTGTGGAGGTCGCCTTGAGGCTCGGGCTCTTGAAGAGCGTCAGCGGGCGTTCTTGCTGGAGCCACTTCTTGAGATCCCGCTCCCACTTCGCGAACGTCTTCGCGTCCACGCCATCCGGCAGTGCTGCGAACGTGGCGCCGTCGGTGGCGGTGGTCTGCATGGCGGGGCGCTCCGCGAGAGGATCCGCTGCGTCCCACTGGGGCTGGCCGTCCACGATCTCGGTGAGCAGGGTGGTCCGCTCGACGTGGTCCACAGGCGGGCTCTTCCGGTTGAACGGAACCTCCGCTCGTGCGAGGAGCATCGGGACGTACTCGTCCACGTCGGAGCCCTCGAGGAAGACCTGCGGCACGTCGGTCGAGGGCGGCGCCGAGGCGGCCTCGGTGGTCGCGGGGGCAGACTCGGCGGCGTGCGCCTCGGCGGTCTCGGTCGGCGCGGGGGCGTCCTCACGTGGAACCGTCTGCTTCTTCCGGTCCACCATCAGGTCCGCAATCTGCGTTCGCGTGAGCGGGCCCGCGAGGTAGCTCATCACCCAGCGCGTCGCGAGGAGCGTCGGAGCGGACTCGTGGACGTTGTGGAGCAAGAACCGTCGCTTCCCGATGCCCGAGAGCAGCTGGTCCACCTCGGCACGGTTGAACCCGGACGACTGCGAGGCACCCTCCAGGCCGTCCAGCAGCCGGTCCTTGTCGCGCTCGGTCTGGAGGCGGCCGACGAACCACGTCCCGCAGTTCGAGAGCGCCTTGTAGTCCATGTCCACCGGGTTCTGCGTCGCGAGGACGACGCCGAGGCCGAAAGCGCGGGCCTGCTTCAGCAGCGTGAGGAGGAGCGCTTTGGTGGGCGGGTTGGCGCTCGGGGGGAGGTAGCCAAAAATCTCGTCCATGTAGAGGATGGCCCGCAGCGAGCCCGTGCCGGGCTGGCGGCGCATCCACGCGAGGACCTCGCCGAGGAGGCGCGTCACGAAGAACAGCCGCTCTTCGTCGCCGAGGTGCGCGATGCTCAGGATCGAGACCTGCGGTTTGCCGTTGTCCCCGTAGAAGAGCCGGTCGGCGTCGAGGGGCTCGCCCTGTGCCCAGGCCGCGAAGCCGGGCGAGGCGAGAAGGCCGTTCAGCTTCATCGCGAGGCCGGTCCGGGCCTTCGCGGGGAAGAACTGGTCCACGGCCAGCACACCGATGGTCTCGAACGGCGGCGTCTGCAACGCGCCGATCAGATCGGCGATCGTGAGGCTCTTTCCGCCCGCCCAGGCGTCGCCGATGACCTTCGCGAGGAAGACGTGCTCCGGGCTGCTCATCGCGTCCGCGTCCACGCCCAGAAGCGAGAGAATGCCGCTTACGCTCGCGTCCACACGCTCCGTGAAGGCTTCGCCGCTGCGGGCATCGGCGGGCGGCGGGTCCAACGATCCCAGAACGCTAACCGCCACGCCTGCGTCGGAGCCGGGCGTGTAGATGGTCACATCGGCGGCGTCCTTGAGTCGGCGGATGCGGTCGGGCGCCTGGCCCCAGTCGCCGAGTCCGTTCTTCCACAGGTCCGCTTTGCTGGTCGCCAGTGCATCGGGATCGGTGCCCTCGCGCGCGGCCTCGCTCTCATCGATCCACGGACGGAAGTCTCCGGGCGCGAGGTCCGGGAACGTCAGCGCGAGGTTGCCGAGATCGCCCTTCGGGTCGATGGCGATGACCGGGATCTTGTCCAGCGCGGCCTCCTCGATGAGCCCCACCCCGAGGCCCGTCTTGCCCGACCCCGTCATGCCGACGATGAAGGCGTGCGTGGTGAGGTCGGCGCTGTCGTAGAGGACAGCGTGGCCTAGATCGTTGGAGCCGGGCTCGGCTTCTTTTCCGAGGTAGAAGACACCGAGGCCTTCGAAGGGAGCCGCGTTGGACATGGGTGGGGTGGGGGAGAAGCGAATGCGCGAGCGTGGGGCCGCAGGAATCTCGCGCCGCGACCGGGCCCGTGCTCGGTTCCTCCACCGGACGAGCGAGCTGACTCCCTCCGCCTCGGTGCCGAGGCGGAGAAGGCTGGAGCTGGTTCTGTGGTTCAGCCGCTGGTCGGCTGCTGCATCTGGTGGACCTGCTTGAGCAGCACCGACTTCGGTGTGATCGGGATGGCTGCCATCGCGATGCGCTGCTTGAGGCTGAGCCCGCTCATCACGTCCAACGCGCCCGCCATCATCGCGTCGTAGCCGTCCTGTGCAACACTCCGCGCCGAGGCTGCTTCAGCAAAAAGCTCGGTCTTGTCCATGCCGGAGCGCTGACCGAAGTCGGTTTCGGTCGCCCCGGGCATCAGGTTCGTGACCGTCACGCCCGTGCCGCGCAGCTCCTCCGCGATAGCGTTGCTGAACGATGAGACGAACGCCTTCGTGGCGAAGTAGACCGCCTGCATCGGCCCTGGAAGGAGGCTGGCCGTGGACGAGTTGTTGAGGATTCTGCCTCGGCCTCGCGCCACCATCTCTGGCAGAAACAGGCGGCAGAGGGCCGCGAGCGCGATGACGTTGAGTTGGATCATCGCGCGGTCCGTGGACCACTCGCGCGTGTGGAACTCGCCCACGCCGCCGAAGCCCGCGTTGTTGATGAGGAGGTCCACTGTGAGGCCCCTCTCGTGCACTTCATCGAAGATCTCCTGGGGGGCGGCCTCTTCGGTGAGGTCCTTCGCGAGGACGTGCGCCGTGATGCTGTGGGCGGATTCCAGTTCGGAGGCGAGCGCCTGGAGCTTGTCCTCACTCCGTGCGATGAGGAGGAGGTCGCCGCCGCGAGCGGCGTGGATGCGGGCGAGTTCTGCGCCGATGCCACTGGAGGCGCCGGTAATGAGAGCGAGGGAGGCCATGTCAGCAGGGAAGAAGGACAGGAGCTACTCCGGCAACAGGGACCGGTTCTGCCAGAACGGTTCGTCCGCGTGCGCTGCGGTTCGTCATCAGAGAACGCGGCTCGTCAACGCGCGACAACTCGTGCGGTATGGCTCCCATAGGCTTCCCATGTCCGCCTCCCGAGTCATGCGCTCCTTCCTCCTCTTGCTCCTCCTCGCGCCGATGGCTGCGTTCAGCCAGCCGCGCGCCACCGTCGCCGGGTCTGTCGTGGATGGCGACGGCGAGCCCCTTCCCTTCGCGACGATCCTCCTCGTGGGTGCTGCCGAGGGCGCCGTGACCGACGCCGACGGTCAGTTCCAGTTCACTACCCGCGCCAGTGGAACGCAGACGGTCCGCGCCAGCAGCGTCGGTTTCGAGCCCGACTCCCGCCGCCTCTTGCTCACGCCGGGCGACACCACACGGGCCGCGTTCGTGCTGCGCGAGACGATTCTCGACCTCGGCCGGGCGGTGGTCTCCGCGGATGCGTTCGTGTCCGGCGAGGAAGTGGAGGGCCTCAGTCCGCTCGACGTCGTCACCACGCCCGGTGCGGCAGCCGATCTCTTCCAGGCGATCCGCTCCTTCCCGGGCCTCACCGAGGCGGAGGAGGGCGCCGGTCTCTTCGTGCGCGGCGGCGACGTAGCAGAGACCGCTGTGCTGCTCGATGGCGCGAGGCTTCTCCAACCGTACCGCTTCGAATCGCCACTCGGAGGCACGTTCGGCGCCGTCTCGCCCTGGCTCGTCTCCGGCACACGATTCTCTACCGGAGGCTTCTCCGCGCGATACGGTGGCGCTCTCTCCGGCGTCCTCGCGCTGGACTCCCAGGACGAGCCGACCTCCGATGGCCAGACCGTCTCGCTCAGCCTCGCGGCCGCGAGCGCCAGCGCCGACGTGACGCTCGGGCGCGGTGGCCTTCGTGCGGCGGGCAACCAGTCCTTCACCGAAGCGCTGTTCTGGGTTAACGGCCGAGGCAGCGAGTTCGACACCGCGCCCCGATCCACCGACGGCAGTTTGCTCTACGCGACGCCGGTCGGAAACAGCGGTCGCGTCAAAGTCCTCGCGATGGGCAGCGTGGACCGTCTCGGTCTTCGCCTCGACGAACCCTCGTTTGCCGGTGTCTTCGAGAGCGAGTCGGCGGGCGGGCTTGGCCTCGTGCAGTGGACCGACCAGCGGGATGGCTGGTCCCTCGCCGCGACGCTCTCTCACGCCCAGCACGGCTCGGAGCAGCAACTCGGCTCGTTCCGCATCCAGCCTTCGGACCGGTCCACGAGCCTCCGCACCACTGCCGAGCGTCCCGTTTCGGAGCGCCTCCGCGTCCACCTCGGTGCCGAGGCGGACCGATCCCGCGCCGCCTACCGGGGCGAGATCCCCCAGGGCGAAGTCAACGATCCCGACGCCGTTGTGACCGTCTTCGACGAGTCCGAGACCGGCACGACGGGCGGCGTCTGGGCTGAGGCCGAGGCCAAGCTGTCGCGCCGCATCGTCGTCACGGGTGGGCTTCGCGCCGATGCGTATTCCTCACTCGGCACGGCCTCGGTCGATCCTCGGCTGAATGTCTTCGTCGCCCTCTCCGAGGCCACGCGCCTCCGCTTCGCGACGGGGCTCTACAGCCAAGCTCCAGACCTGGGAACGGTCTCGCTCGCCGCGGCCACCGAGGCGCCGGACCTCGGTGTCCAGCGCGCCGCGCACGTCATCGCAGGCGTCCTCCACGAGCGCGGCCCCCTCACGCTTCGCGCCGAAGCCTACGCCAAGAACTACCGCGATCTCGTCGTGGAAAGCGGCGGGACCGTCTTCGGCACGCTCGGCACCGGCTACGCTCGCGGCCTGGATCTCTTCGCACGCTGGGGCAGCGTGGACGCCTCGCGCTTCAGCGGGTGGGTCTCGTACTCCCTCCTCGACGCGCGGCGCACGCAGGCCCGGCGCGATGGCGGCTCGCCGGTCCTCGACGACGGCCCGCCGCCGTTCGGTGTGCGCCACTCCTTCAATGCCGTCGGCAAGGCGCGACTTCTCGGTGGGTTGTCCCTGAGTGGACGCTTCCGCACCGCGCTGGGACGCCCGGTTACGCCCGTCGTGGGCGCCGTGCGGGCCGAGACTGGCGACTTCTTCTATCCCATTGACGGGACGCCGGGCAGCGAAACGCTCCCCGCCTATGTCCGCCTCGATCTCGCCGCGAGCTACTCCGTGCCCCTCGGCTCGCGTGGTTCCCTCGTCCTCTTCGGCGCTGTGGACAACCTCCTCGACCGGGCCAACCCGAGCGGCTACCGCTACGCGCCCGATTACACCTCGCGCACGCTTCAGACCTCGCCGTACCTGCGGTCGGTCTACGCAGGCGCCTCCCTGATTCTCACCTCCCGATAACCCCACACCCTCCTCACCATGCGTACTCTCGTCGCCTTTTTCCTCCTCGCGATGGCCGCGCCTCCCGCCACCGCTCAGTTCTCCCTCGCCGACGCCCGCAATGCCCTCGACCGCGCCGTCCACGCCAACGACCTCGACTCCCTTCGCGCCGCTCGCGCGGGTCTTCAACTGGTAGCCTCCGGCGATGGCACCGAGGCGGACTGGGCGCGCTACTACACCGCGCTCGCGGACTACCGCCTGACCTACGCCCTCTGGGGCGCCGACCCCGACGCCGCGGCCCAGCACGCCCGCCTTGGCTCTGACGCTCTCGCCGACCTCCGCCGCCAGTCTGCTGGCGATCTGCTCGTCGAGTCCACCGCGCTCCATGTCGCGATGATGGGCGCGCGCATGGGACTGGACCCCTCGCTCGGGATGTCGCTAGGGGCCTCCTCGCAGCGCGCCCAGGCCGACGCCTCGCGCCTCGCGCCCGACAATCCGCGCGTCCAGTTCGTGGAAGCGACCGCGCTCCTGAACACGCCGCCCGAATGGGGTGGAGACCCGGAGCGCGCGAAGACGCTGCTCCAGTCTGCCCTCGCCACCTTCGAGGCGGGCGGATCGGACGGCGATGCCCTCGCGCCCGACTGGGGACACGGCGACGTGGCGGCCTGGCTCGGCATGGCCCACCTCATGAGCGGCGATCCCGCCGCAGCTCGCCCGCACATCGAGCGCGCGGAGGAACTGGATCCGAACTCGGACTTCGTGCGCTACAAGCTGAAAGGCTGGCTCGCCCAACTCGAGAGCGAGACCGCCGCGAACTAGATTCTTGACGATGCCGACGCTTTCTCACGACCGCGTTCTCCCGGCGCCTCGCGTAACCGCGCGGGGCGTCGCGATGGCAGCGGGGGGGTGGAGCCTCTACGCTCTCGTCTATTCTCTTGCGGTGACTGCGATTGCGGGCGTGCCGTTCGTGTACGCAGCCTTCAGCCAGGGGATGTACGCGGTGCTCCTCGCCCTCGCGAGTGTGCCCGTGTGGTGGATCATTGTTCGGGGCCTGTTCGGGCAGCCCGGGTGGCGAGTTCTGCTCGCTCATGGCGCCGGACTCACCGCCTACGTCGCCGTCACGACGGGGCTGTTTCTGGCCTGGACTCGGCTCGGGGGTGAAGCCGCGTTCGAGGCGGTCTTGAGCCGTGCGGGATGGATCGCCATCGGTGGCGCGGCGGCGTACGCGACGCAGTTCGCGATCTACCACGCGGTCGAAGCCTCGCGCCAGCGGGCGTTCAGGGAGCGGCAAGCGGAGGCCGTCGAGCGCCTCGCGAGGGAGCAGGAACTCCGCACTCTCCGCGCCCAGCTCAACCCACACTTCCTGTTCAACGCGCTCAACACGATCAGCGCCCAGGTCGGACGCGACCCTCACGCGGCGCGCGAGACCATCGGTCGGCTGGCGGACCTGATGCGCTACGCCCTGGACGCCGGGCACCGCGACCTCGTGTCGCTCCGCGACGAGATCGCGTTCGTGCACGCGTACCTCGATCTGGAGTCGGCACGCATGGGCGACCGCCTCGGGGCGCACGTCGAGGCGGACGAGGCCACGCTCGATGCCCTCGTGCCGCCGATGGCGATCCAGACGCTCGTGGAGAACGCGGTCCGTCACGGCATCTCGCCGCTGCCCGAGGGGGGCACCGTCACGGTTCGGATCCATCCCGACGGAGATCGCGCCGTGGTGGATATCGAGGACACTGGAGCCGGGCTGGGGGCTGCGGCGCCTGGCACTGGCATTGGCCTCGCGAACACGGACGAGCGGCTGCGCCTCCTTTTCGGACCCGAGGCGACGCTCCACGTCGACCGACAGCGAGTAGAGGGATGGCGCGTGTCATTCTCTGTTCCTGCCTCGCCGTCCGCCGTGGAGGTACCCGTAAAGGCATGAGCGATCTCCTTCGCGTCGCCCTCGTGGATGACGAACCGCCCGCCCGCGCTCTTCTCACGGATCTCCTCGCCGCGATTCCCGACGTTGAGATCGTCGCGGAGGCGCCTGATGGCGAGCGGGCTGTCGCGCTGGTGGAGGCTACGCCAGATTTGGACGTGCTCTTCCTGGATGTGCAAATGCCTGGCCTGGACGGCTTCGGCGTCCTCGCCCGTTTAGCGGAGCGCGGCGTGCCGCTGCCCCGGGTCGTCTTCACGACGGCCTTCGACCGACACGCCGTGCAGGCCTTCGAGACGGGCGCGGTGGACTATCTCCTGAAGCCCGTCACGGCCTCGCGCCTGGGTCTCGCCATCGAGCGCGCCCGGAGCCGCGTCGCACTCGATCCCGAGGAGGTCCGTGCTGCCAGCGAGGCCCTCACGACGGATCGTGTCCTCGTTCGCGCCGGGGACCGTCTCGTGGCGGTCCGCATGGAGGACGTGATCTGGGTGGAGGCACAGGGCAACTATGCGACGCTCCACACCACAGGACGGTCATTCCTCGCGGGGGTCGGGATTGGCGAGATCGAACGGCGGCTCCCACCGGGGCGCTTCGTTCGGGTCCACCGCTCTGCGCTCGTCGCGCTGGACGCACTCCGCCAGTTGGAAAGCGACGGCAGTGGAGGGTTCGAGGCTTCGCTCGACGGCGGACATCGCGTGAGGGTCAGCCGGACGTACGCGGACGAGATCCGTCGGCTGATTCTCTGAGTGCTACGGAGGCCTTCACTCCGACTGTGAAACCGTACCGGAGAGAGGCGCGTGCGGACTCTGCATCCACTTCGCACATACGCGCTCTGTATCGTCAGCGGTATCCTTCTTCCGAGTGCTCCACGCCCCACAATGCCTGCTGATTCCCTGATTTCCTCGCTCCGACAGGTCGTCGGCGCGAACCACGTTCTGACTGAAGACGGCGACACTGCGTACTACCGCTCCGGCTTTCGCTCCGGTTTCGGTGGTGCGACAGCGGTCGTTTTCCCAGGAAGTCTGCTCGAACAGTGGAAGGTGCTCCAAGCATGCGTCGAGGCGGGCGCAGCCATCATCATGCAGGCGACCAAGACGGGCCTCACCGGTGGCTCCGGTCCCAGCGGATTCGACTACGACCGAGACCTCGTCATCGTTAACACGCGACGGATCAAGAAGCTCATCCCCATTGACGCGGGGAAGCAGGTCGTGGCGTTTCCGGGGTCCACCCTGCACGAGCTGACGCAGCTTCTCGCTCCGCTCGGACGGGCGCCTCACTCCGTCATTGGCTCGTCCACCATCGGGGCGACCGTCATTGGCGGGATCGCGAACAACGCGGGCGGAGCGCTCTGCAAGCGTGGCGTCTCGTACACGGAGCTGTCCCTCTTTGCGCGAGTGAACGAGGACGGCGAACTGGAGCTAGTGGACCACCTCGGCATCCGAAACCTGGGCGAGACGCCGGAGGAAATCTTCGCGACGCTGGAGAGCGGGCGCATCCCCGAGGCTGACATCGAGGCGTTCGATGTCCCTGCCTCGGACCGTCAGTACGGCGAGCGAATCCGCGACTTGGAGTCGGAGGTGCCCAACCGCTACAACGCCGATCCGCGTCGCCTCCACGACGTAAGCGGGAGTGCAGGCAAGGTGGCAGCTTTCGCCGTTCGCGTAGACACCTATCCGCAACCGGACCGTACGCAGGTGTTCTTCCTCGGCACGAACGATCCGACGGACTTCACGGCGCTGCGCCGCCACATCCTGACGCACTTCGAGGATCTACCTGACAAGTGCGAGTACATGAACGCGGCCATTCTGGACACCGCGCAGCAGTACGGCAAGGACGTAGTGCTCTCCATCAAGCATCTCGGCACGAAGCGGTTGCCTGCTCTTTATGCACTAAAGTCCCGCGTGGAGTACGTGACCAACAAGGTGTCGTTCTTGCCGCAGTTCCTGCCCGACCTCGCGCTGTACCAGGCCAGCAAGCTCTTCCCGAACCAGCTCCCGCCGCGCATCCGGCAGTACCGGAATCGGTTCGAGCACTACCTGATCCTCAACATGAGCGGCGATGGGATCGAGGAGGCGCGCCGCTACCTCGCGGAGGACTGGTCACAGCGCGAGGGCGTGGACGTCTTCGAGTGCACCGAGGCCGAGGCCGAGGCGGCCCTTTTGCACCGCTTCGCAGCGGCCGGTGCGGGCATCCGGTATCAGAACGTCCATCAGAAGACGACCGAGGAGGTCCTTGCGCTGGACATCGCGCTTCTGGGCAGCGACCCGGACTGGATCATCGAGATCCCGGATGACGTGGCAGAGCAACTGGACCATGCGCTCTACTGCGGCCACTTCATGTGCCACGTCTTCCACCTCGATCTCGTCCCGAAGAAGGGCGCCGACGTGAAGGCGATCAAGCAGCGGCTCATGGATCTGCTGGATGCGAGGGACGCGAAGTACCCCGCGGAGCACAACGTCGGACACGTCTACGCGGCGGACGACGCGCTGCGGGCGCACTACGAGGCGCTCGACCCGACGAACACGTTCAACCCCGGGATCGGCAAGACGGACAAGCGCCGCCGGATGCTCGTGACGTGAGCCGAGGCTCTCCGCCTCGGTACAGCCAGGGCGTCAGGAGAGCATCGCTAGACCGGTTGCCTCCGCGCACGCCTCCCACAGCCGTCGCGCGACGGTCTCGTCCTTCGCTTGCGGCGCGATCTCTGCTCGAGCGGGGTCGCCGCGCATCTCGCGGAACCCGTCCGGGCCGATGTAATCCGCCGGCTGAGTCTTCGGGCTGGCCGCGGCGGCGAGCGTGGGCAGCGCACCACGCCAGGCGGGCATCGCGAACAGACCGCCCACGACGCTCCACACGGCCTGCTTGATTCGCGAATCACCGAGCATATCCTCGGTCAGCTCCGTACTCGAAATGCCAGGGTGGGCCGCCGTGCTGAGCATGTCCGCGCCGTACTCCGTCAGGCGGCGCTGCATCTCAAAGGCGAGCATGAGATCGGCCAGTTTGCTCTGCTGGTACGCCTTCCAAGGATCGTAGGCGCGTTCCGCGTTGAGGTCATCGAAGTCGATCTGGCCGTCGCGGTGCGCGATGCTGCTGACCCAGACTGTGCGGGCCTCGGGGGCGCGAAGGAGATGGGGGAGGAGGCGAGCGGTCAGCGCGAAGTGACCCAGGACATTGACGCCATATTGGATCTCGAAGCCCTGTTTCGTCTCACGGCGCGCCGGCGGGGCCATGACACCCGCGTTGTTGATCAGGAGGTCGAGCGGTTCGGGCTGTCCGTCACCGTCCAGGCCGAAGGTGCCTGCGAAGGCCTCCACGCTATCGAGATCGGCGAGGTCGAGGTGGCGCACGTCGAGGTCGGCGCCGGGGACGCTGCTGCGGATATCCATCGCGGCTTCCTCTGCGCGGTCCAGGCTGCGGCACGCGAGGATCACCGTTGCGCCGAGACCCGCCAGTCCACGCGCCGTCTCGCGACCGATCCCGGAGTTGGCCCCCGTGACCACGGCCGTGCGGCCACCGAGGCGGGGGAGGTGGCGGAGCGACCAAGAGACGGGGTCGGGCATGGGACCAGGGCAGGAGAGAAGAGCACTCACCCGCAGAAAAGCCCGGGGTTTCCCGCCTCGAGCAATCGGGTCTTGCCGCGAGGCGTTCACGGCTTTACACTGTTAACCTTCATGCGCCCTCCGCCGACACTCCCCTACACGGCTCCCGGTGGAAGCGCTCCCGATCCATCCACGCGGGTCTCCTGTAGCCTTCTGGGTTAACACCGTCAACCTCCACCCATGGACGTGCTTTCCTCCCTTCACGGTAGCCTCGCTGCCTTTACGCCTGCCTGGGCCGCTACCCTCGGCGTGCTCCTGGTTCTCTTCGCGCTCGGCTTCACGGGTGCTCCGCTCTGGCTTTGGGCTCTGATGGGGCTCGTGGCGCTAATCGGCTTCGGCGCACCGGTCGCTCTCGTGGCGGTCGCCGCCGCGCTGGCGTTCGTCTTCGTCGTGCCGCCGATCCGGCGTGTGCTCTCCGGCGGCGTGATGGCGCTGATGGAAAAGCTCCAGTTCCTCCCGACGATCTCGTCCACGGAGCAGGAGGCCATCGATGCAGGTACCGTCTGGGTGGAGGGCGAGTTGTTTTCGGGGAAGCCCGACCTGAAGCGGATCCTCGACCAGCCCTACGCAGGCCTCACGCCTGAGGAGCAGGCCTTCCTCGACGGTCCCGTGGAGGAGTTGTGCGCGATGACCGATGACTGGGAGACGTGGCAGCGCCGCGATCTCGCGCCCGAGGTCTGGCAGAAGCTCAAGGACGACCGCTTCTTCGGTCTCATCGTGCCGAAGGAGTACGGCGGGCACGGGTTCTCGCCTAGTCTCAACTCGGCCGTCGTGGCGAAGACGGCCAGTGCGTCCAGCGCGCTCGGGATCACGGTCATGGTGCCCAACTCGCTCGGCCCGGCCGAACTGCTCTCACACTTCGGGACGCAGGAGCAGAAAGATCACTGGCTGCCCAAGCTGGCGACCGGCGAGGCCATCCCCTCGTTCGCGCTGACTGAGCCCGGTGCGGGAAGCGATGCGGGCGCGATCTCCTCGCGCGGCGAGGTCTTCGAGCAGGACGGCGAGCTGTACATCAAGCTCAACTGGAAGAAGCGGTACATCACGCTCGCGGCGATCTCCGACGTGCTCGGCCTCGCGTTCAAGCTCTTCGACCCGAACAACCTCCTCGGCAAGGGCGAGAGCCTCGGCATCACCTGCGCCCTCGTCCCAACGACGACCGAGGGCGTCGTCCTCGGCCAGCGGCACGATCCGCTCGGTGTTCCGTTCTGGAACTGCCCGACCGAAGGGCACGACGTGATCGTGAAACTGGACGAGGCCGTGATCGGCGGTCGCGAGGGCGTGGGCCGTGGCTGGCGGATGCTGATGCAGAGCCTCGCGGCCGGTCGCGGGATCTCCCTGCCCGCCTCGGCGACAGCGGGGGTGAAGCAGACCGCTCGCGTGGCGGGCGCGCACGCGCTCATTCGGAAGCAATTCGGCCTCAGTATCGGCAAGTTCGAGGGGATCGAGGAGCCGCTCGCTCGGATCGGTGGCTGGGCGTATCTGACAGAGGCCGCGCGCCGCTACACCTGTGGCGGACTGGACCAGGGCGCCGCCCCTGCCGTCGTGACCGCGATGATGAAGTACAACACGACCGAGTTGTACCGGAAGGCGACCAACGACGGGATGGACATCCTGGGCGGCAATGCGATCTCGCGCGGCCCCCGCAACCCCATCGCGCATTCCTACATCGGCCTGCCGGTCAGCATCACCGTGGAAGGCGCCAACATCCTCACGCGCACGCTGATGGTCTTCGGCCAGGGCGCGATCCGCTGCCACCCGTACGCGCTGAAGGAGATGCAGGCGCTGATGTCGCGCGACGTGAAGGCGTTCGACGCTGCGTTCTGGCCGCACATCGGGCACGTGGTCCGCAACGCGTTCCGCGCGATTGGCCTGAGTATCTCGCGAGGCACTCTCGCGGGCTCGCCGGTGGGCGGCGTGGCCAGTCCGTACTGGCGCAAGCTCCAGTGGAGCAGCGCCACGTTCGCCTTCCTCGCGGACCTCGCGATGGGCACCCTCGGCGGTGATCTCAAGCGAAAGGAGAAGCTGACCGGCCGCTTCGCAGACATCTTCTCGTGGATGTACCTCCTCAGCGCGACGCTCGTCCGCTTCGAGGCGGAGGGCCGACGCAAGGAGGATGAGGCATTCCTCCGCTGGAGCGCCGAGCACGCCCTCGCGCGGATCCAGGAGGCGTTCGATGGCCTCTTCGCCAACCTCCAGGTGCCAGGTGCGACGTGGCTCTTCCGGGGCCCGCTCGCGGCGTGGAGCCGCTTCAACCGTCTCTCCGGCGAGCCCTCAGACAAGACGGGCCACAAGGTCGCCGCCGCGATGCAGGTGCCGGGCGAGCAGCGCGACCGCCTCTTCGGGGGCGTCTTCACTACGCTCGACCCGGAGCACACGCTCGGTCGCTTCGAGAGCACGATGCGCATCGCCTACGAGGCAGAGGGCGTCGTGCGGAAGGTGAAGACCGCGATCCGCTCGCGTCAGCTTCCCAAGGCGCACCCACGAACGCTTATCCCGAAGGCCGTCGAGGCGGGCATCATCACCGCCGACGAGGCCGCGCTCCTCGAACGCGCCGAAGCCGCCCGCGCCGACGCGATCATGGTCGATTCGTTCGACAACGAGGACTACTTCGCGACGGCCATCGACCCCTCGTGTGTGGAGCCTACCTCGGCTCCGCCCGTGCTTTCTGGAGGTGACGGTGCTGCTACCGAGGCGGGAGCGGTCGCGTACGGAGCCGCCGTCGAGACGGAAGATCCGGCGGTCTAAATCGCTCGCTCGTCCGAATACCGCGAGGCGTCCTCCGAGAGAGGGCGCCTTGCGCGGGTTACTGGCGCGATCTTTCGACTCCCCACGTTCATCCGACGGTGCCGTACCTCGATCACGCTGCGACGACGCCTCTTCGTGAAGAGGTCCTGGACGCCATGCTCCCGTGGCTTCGCGAGGAACACGGCAACGCGTCGTCGCTCCACGGCCCGGGGCGGCGTGCGAGGGCAGCCGTGGACCGCGCCCGCCGTGACGTGGCCGACGTACTGAACTGTGAACCGGGCGAGATCCTGTTTACCTCTGGAGGCACCGAGGCGGACAATACCGCACTCCGAGGTGTCCTGACTGGCGGTGTTCTCCGAGACACGGGTCGCCCCGGCCTCGTGACGAGCGCCGCAGAACACGAGGCCATTTTGCGGACGGCAGAGGGCCTGCGCGAGGAGGGGCACCCCGTCACCATCGTGCCGCCCCTCGCGAGCGGTGCGCCGGACCCAGACGCGCTGGCCGAGGCTACAGACGAAACGACAGGCCTCGTTTCGGCGATGCTCGTCAACAACGAAGTCGGGGCCATCGCGGACATCGCGCGGATTGGCGAGGACGCGCACGAGCGAGGCGCACTTTGCCACACCGACGCGGTCCAGGCTGCCGGTCTCTTGCCGCTGAACGTAGACACGCTCGGCGTGGATCTGCTCTCGCTATCGGGTCATAAAGTCAACGGCCCCAAGGGGATCGGAGCGCTCTACGTGCGGAGCGGGACCCCGTTTGCTCCTTTCGTGAGAGGAGGAGCTCAGGAGCGCGGGCGCCGGGGCGGGACAGAGAACGTGGCCGCTATCGTCGGCCTCGCGGCGGCGTTGGGACTGGCCGAGGCCGAGCGGGAGACGACCGTCGAGCGTCTGCACAGGCTCCGCGACCGACTGGTGGCCCGCCTCGGCGAGACGGTGGGCACGCTTCGGGTCAACACGCCCGAGGACGCTGCGCCGCACATCCTCAACGTGTCGCTCCCCCCGTCAGATCGCGGTCCGCTCGACGGCGAGATGCTCCTCCTCGGACTAGACGTGGAAGGCACGCACGCATCCGCTGGAAGCGCGTGCACGAGCGGAGCGCTCACCCCCAGCCACGTGCTCCTCGCGATGGGTGTGCCTCGCCAGACCGCTGAAGCCACGGTGCGCTTCTCCCTCGGCCGCAGCACCACCGAGGCGGACGTGGACGAGGCGGCGGATGCCTTCGCGCGGGTGGTCCAGCGCGTCCGGGCGGTAGCCTAGAGGCGAGCGAGCGCCATCGCGGCCACGTCGCGACCGATGGCGAGGCTGGCCGTTGCGGCAGGTGACGGGGCGTTGATGACGTGTACCGCGCGGGCCGTCTCCTCGATCACGAAGTCATCGGCCAGTGTGCCGTCGCGGCGGACGGCCTGCGCGCGGACGCCGGAGGGGCCTCTCCGAATCGCATCGCGAGGCAAGTCTGGAACCAACCGTCGGGCGGCTCGCCAGAAGGCGCCCAGGCTGACCGAGCGGCCCAATTCCCCGAGGCCCATCCGCCAGTGTTTCATCGCCAGGCGCCGGAAGCCGCTGTAGCCCACCGCCTCCGCGAGTTCTCGGGGATGGACGGTCCCGAAGGTGTACCCCTCACGCGCGAAGGCCAACGCGGCGCTCGGCCCGGCTTCGACCGCCCCGTGGATCGTCCGGGTCAGGTGGACGCCGAGGAATGGAAACGCCGGATCGGGTACGGGGTAGATCAGGCCTCGCACGAGCCCTGCTGCCTCGTCGGAGAGGACCGCGTATTCGCCTCGGAAGGGCACGAGCTGGACATCGGGCTGCTGGCCGAACAGCCGCGCGATCCGATCCGCGTAGAGCCCGGCGCAGTTGACGAGTACGTCCGCCTCGGTCTCGCCCTCGGTCGTCTCGACGACGACGCCATCTGAGGTCTCGCGCCCACCGGTTACACGCGCACCGAGACGGAACGAGACACCGCGCTCGCGGAGGTCGTCGGCGAGGACGCGTGCGACATCGCGGTAGTCCACCACGCCGGTCTCTGCTACCCACAGCCCCGCCACGCCCGCGACGTGTGGCTCATGCTCGCGCAGACTGTCGGGGCCGAGACGTACCACTTCCACGCCGTTCTGTACCGCTCTCTCCTGGAGAGTATCGAGGCGGGGCACCTCGTCGGCTGTCACCGCGACGACCACCTTGCCGGAGCGGACCCACGGGATGTCGTGCCGGTCGCAAAACGCCTCCATCTCGCGCTTGCCCTCGCGGCAGAGGTGGGCCTTTCGCGAGCCGGGTCGGTAGTAGAGTCCCGCGTGGAGGACGCCAGAGTTGCGCCCGGACTGGTGTGTCGCGAGCGCGTCCTCTTTCTCGATGACCGTGACGGCTGCGCCCGCCTCGGTCAGCGCGCGGGCCGTCGCGAGGCCGACGAGCCCGCCCCCGATGATGGCGACGTGAGAGGAAAAAGACACAGGCAGAGGCGAGAGACGGGAGCGGTATCGGCTGCTCGCGTCCCGACTCTAGCTCACCCGCCCGGCGTGTAGAACGTCGGTGCTTCCGGGCCCACGGGCATGCCGAGGCCGAACACCCAGACGTAAAACAGGAGGATCCAGCCGATCAGGAAGAAGATGGTGTAGGGCAGCATCATCGCGACCATCGTGCCGACCCCTGCCTTGCGGTCGTACTTGACTACGAAGGCCAGGATGAGACCGAAGTAGCTCATCATGGGCGTGATGATGTTGGTCGTGGAGTCGCCGATGCGATACGCGGCCTGGATGACCTCCGGCGAGAACCCGATGAGCATCAGCATCGGCACAAAGATGGGGGCCGTGACCGCCCACTGGGCGCTCGCGCTGCCGAGCATCAGGTTCACGAAGCAGCACATCAGGATGAACGGGATAAAGACGAGCGGTCCCGTCAGCCCGGCGGCCTCCAGCCCGTTCGCGCCCGTGACCGCGAGGATCGCGCCGAGATTGGTCCAGCCGAAGAAGGCCACGAACTGCGCCGCGAAGAACACGAGCACGATGTAGAGCCCGAGGGTAGACATCGACTTCGCCATCCCGTCCACCACGTCTTTGTCGGACTTCACCGTGCCCGTCACCCAGCCGTAGACCACGCCTGGCACGAGGAAGAACACAAAGATCAGCGCCACGATGCCTCGCAGGAACGGACTCCGCAGGACGGCTCCGGTGTCAGGATCCCGCAGGACGCCCCACTCCGGGACGATGGTCAGCGCGAAGACGCCCATCACGGCGAGGACGGAGAGGCCCGCGATCTTGAGTCCCCGGATCTCGACAGCCGAGAGGGTGTCCATCTTCGCAGGCGGCACGTCCGGCCCCGCTTTCGACTCGTCGTACGGTCCGAGCTGCGGCTCCACGAAGCGGTGCGTGACCCACGTGCCGACCGTCGCGATGAGGAAGACGCTGATCGCCATGAAGTAGTAGTTCACCGCCGCGTGGACCTCGTACGTCGGGTCGATGAGCTGGGCGGCCTCCTGCGTGATGCCCGCAAGGAGCGGGTCCACCGTCCCGATCAGTAGGTTCGCGGAATAGCCGCCCGAGACGCCCGCGAAGGCCGCCGCGAGCCCCGCCAGGGGATGTCTGCCGAGCGCGTGGAAGACGACCGCTGCGAGCGGGATCAAGACCACGTAGCCCATCTCGCTCGCCGTGTTGGACAGGATGCCCGCCAGGACGACGGCAAAGGTCATAAGCCGCGCGGGCGCTTTCTGCACGAGGAGCCGGATTCCAGCGGTGAGCAATCCCGAGTGCTCCGCCACACCCACGCCGAGGAGAGCGACGAGGACCGTCCCAAGAGGAACGAACCCCGTAAAGTTGGTCACGAGGTTGCTCACGATCATCCGCAGTCCCTCGCCACTCATCAGGCTCACGACGCGGATCATCCCGTCTTCCGCGCGACCGTTCGCGCCTTCCGGTCTCGGGTCTTCCACCGCGAGGTCGAACCAGCCCGCGATCCCGCTAATCACGACGACGGCCAGCGCGAAGAGTGCGAACAGCGTGACCGGGTGGGGGAGGAGGTTGCCCAGCCACTCCACGCCGCGAAGAAAGCGACCGAACCACCCACGGTCGGAGTCGCCCAGCGGTGTCTCTTCGTGAGCAGCGTGGGCGGGAACCGTCTCGGGGGCGTGGGGAAACTCCTCTGGCGCGTTCACCGACTCCGGCTGGTGGCCGGGATCGGGGGTATCGTCGGAACGGTCGTTCATGGGGCGGCTGGGATTGAAGGCGCGAAGATATCGGCAGGGCGCGAGGGCGTCCGCCTCGGTACCGAGGCGGGGGGAACGAGCGCGGCCCGGCCTCCGAGGAAGCCGGGCCGCGAGGGGCTGAGGTCACATGCGTGCTAGCGGACGAGCACGATGCGCGTTGAGCGTGCCTCGGTTTCACCGACGAGCCGGACGGTGTAGGTGCCCGACGGAAGACCAAACCCGTTGACACGAACAGTTTCATCCCGGTTGCCTGCTACGTCGCCCTCGAAGAGCGTTTGTACTTCACGGCCAAGTGCGTCGTAGAGCGCGAGGCGGACGGACTGGGCCTCCGGCACTCGGAAGCGGACCGTAGTGTACGGCGTGAAGGGGTTCGGCCCTGCGGTGTCCAGGCGGAAGGTCCCGACGGGATCAATGGGTTGACTCGACACGCTGAAGTCCAAGGGCCGAAGGGTCGGGCCTACGATGTCGCACTTCCACGCGCTGCCTCCTTCGTGGAATGCACTGGACCGGTACCAGAAGACGATGTCTTCGTCGACGAGGTCTTCACCATTCTGCATCTGATCGTACTCGATTTGGCAGAAAGCCGAGCCATCGTCCAACTCAAAGGGGTCGTACTTGAGAATGAGGGCGTCGGTCTTCGAGAATGCATCGATAGGCAGTTTGAGATCTTCCTCGCTCGGGACGATGGCGTACCCTTGCTGCGTCTCTGCATCGACCACCGTCCAGTACGTTCCGTCATCCGGCGTTCTCCACGTACGATCCGCCTCGCGTGTGAACGTAGCGATCTCGCCACGGGCACTCCACTCACTCACGATGTCGTTGTTGGGCGTCCCTTCGAGGTCAAAGTCGAAGCGCCAGTACGCATGGTGGTTGCGGTCTGTCTGGGTGCAGGTCGCGGTGTTGTTGGAGAACGAGTACTCAGGCCAGATCCGGCCGTCCAGGTAAAAGTGCCACTTCATGCGATAGCGGTACCATCCAGCACTCATGTTCGTCGTCAGCACGAGTTCATCCCCGTAGTCCTCCACGGCGACTCCTGAGAACCCCCAGTCGCTAGCGTCACCACAGTCCGGGTCGTTCGGGTCCGAGGGGTCGCAAGCCGGTTCCAGGTTTCGCTCGCACGTCGTAACGACGGTCTCGGGAGCAGGCTCTGCAATACAAGTGGCGTTCTGAAGCTCACTCCCAGGAGCGACTTCGAAATCTACCTCGTTGTCCTGCCAGTCCCGGAAGCAGCCGCAACCGCCTGCGGCGTATTCCACGTTGAGCACCGGGACGCTGCCGTTCTTCATCACCAGACGGCCGTCGTAGTACACATTTCGGATCTCGAGACCTCGTCCGTCAGCGGTTACGCTGTTCTCTGGACGAAGGAACTCGAACTCCCACAGAGGGTCGTCAGCGGGCCAGGAGATCTGCCCGTTCTTGGTAGCGTTTTCGTTGCCGTTAGAGCTCGTCGTCTGGCAACTGGCATCGGAAACCAGAGACTGGGCGGCGATGGCGGGCGAAAAGCCGACGAGCACCGCTAGGGCGAGGAGAAAGCGGAACATGTTACTCGGATGCATCGCGGAAGCGGGACTGCTGGCGCATGATGGGGTTGGCAAGATTACCGTCGAGGTCAGGGTCGAAATCGCGCGAGACGAAATCACCTGTCCGTAGATCGACAACGACATACCGGATGCGGTTGGCGGTTTTGCGATCTGGCAGCGACTCTAGGATGTCGTATTGGACGCATCGAGAACCTGGACCACATACGTGTCCTTCTTCGCGCAAAAGGACAAACCCGCCCGTCACCCGAACCGGGTACTCAGCCTGAGCGATGAGAGGTGCGATCTCAGGATCATTCGCGATGAAGGATCGAGCCCAGGCGTGCTCGTCTTTGGAGGGGCTGGTGATAGAGGTCTTCGTTACCTCCCGGCGTAGGACGACCCCGGTGTCTACGTCTGTGACCGTGTCCGTGTATTCGCCAGTGACGGGATCGTAAACGGTCCTGAACTGATACGTGGCTGGTGCACCATCGGGGCCCTTCACCTCCGTCGTCGCGGAGTGTAGAACCCGTGGGGAATCCGTTACCAGGGAGGGAGGGTCCTGTGCGAGCGCTGGCGCGGCCGCGAGGACAAACGCGAGGACGAGGTGTCTGTGCATGAGTGGTAGAGGGTGAGCCTCAGTAAACCAAGCGGTTCCAAGGTACGGTGCGTAGGTGTACGAGACGGTATCGCGTTCTTGCTTTGAGGAGCGCATGCGAGCCTCGCTGGACTCGAGGCCGATTGAATACCCGGCGAGACCGTTGCATGACCACCCTCCAGAAGGGATCCCCGAAAAGCGAGCCGGTATATTTAGAAGCACGCGACGGCCGGCGCGGAAACGCAGCCGGTTCCCCATAATCGGAAGCGCTTCCGAAAGCCCCGTTCTCATGGCCCCCGATTCTTCGTCCCTCGATCCCCAGGACGCTCCCATCCGCCCTGCGCCGTTGCCCGGTATGGAGCACCCCAGTGGTTTCGTAGCGCGTCCGCTCCTGACGCCCGACGAGGCAGGAGGCGACGGTGCCGTGCCGGAGACTCCATCTGGGCCGGAGGGAGACCTCGATGTCCTGCCCATTGGCCCGGAGGACTTCGACCCGAACGATCTGACGCGCATCCTTCGGACGATGATGACCTCGCGGCGGCTCGATGAGAAGATGCTCACGCTGCTCAAGCAGGGGAAGGGCTTCTTCCACATCGGCAGCATGGGGCACGAGGCGGCCCAACTCGCCCTGGCAGAGCATCTCGAAGGGGGGCACGACTGGTTCTGCATGTACTACCGTGACCTCACGACAGCGCTGGGCGTCGGCATGGAGCCAGCAGATGTTCTGCGGGCGCACTTCGCGAAGCGCGACGACCCGTTCGGTGGCGGTCGCCAGATGCCCGAGCACTTCGGACATCGCAGCCTCAACATCATGACGACTTCTTCGTCGGTCGGCGCGCAGTTCCTTCCGGCGGTCGGCTTCGGCCTCGCCATCGACCGAGACGGCGACAATGGAGGCGCGGACGCGAAGGTTGTCTACACCTCCGGCGGCGACGGCTCCACCAGTCAGGGTGCGTTCCACGAGGCGCTCAACTGGGCCGCACGCGAGAGCCTTCCCGTCCTCTTTCACATCCAAGACAACGGCTACGCGATTTCCGTCCCGACCTCAGAGCAGACCGCCTCGGGCTCCATCTGGCCCATCCTGGGAGGCTATCCCGGCCTGGCGCGCGTCCGCTACGACGGCACCGACTTCTTCGAGAGCTACGCGGTCTGCAAGGCCGCTGTGGAGCATGCCCGTGCGGGTAACGGCCCCGTCGCGTTGCACGCCGACGTTGTCCGGCTCCTCCCGCACTCGTCATCGGACGACCACAAGAAGTACCGCTCTGAAGAGAGCATCGAGGCCGACCGCACGCGCGACCCCATCGCCAGCCTCTCCGCGCGGCTCATCGAGGCGGGCATCCTGACCGACGCCGAGGTGGAGGAGATGCGCGTCTCGATCCATCAGGAAATCGACCGCATCGCGAAAGAGATCGAGGCCGAGCCCGACCCGGATCCATCGGAGGCGACCACGCATGTGTACTACGAGGGCGAGGACACGCGCGAGTATGAGACGGACGGTCCAGAGGGCGACCTCATCGTGATGGTGGACGCCATCAATCACGCGATGGATGAGGAGATGGCCCGTGACGAGCGCATCCTCGTCTACGGCGAGGACGTGGGCGGTGGCAAGGGCGGTGTCTTCACCGCCACGCGTGGTCTCACGGCAAAGCACGGCGACCGCTGCTTCAACTCGCCACTCGCGGAGCACTCCATCATCGGCAGCGCGGTCGGGCTGGCGGCGGCGGGGTACAAGCCCGTCGTCGAGATCCAGTTCGCGGATTACATCTGGCCGGCGCTCCAGCCGCTCCGCAACCAGGTCTCCAGCTTCCGCTATCGCTCGCGAGGGGAGTGGACCTGCCCGATGGTCATCCGTGTCCCGGCGGGGGGCTACATCCACGGCGGGCTCTGCCATAGCCAAAACATCGAGGCCATCTTCGGTCACTTCCCCGGGCTCCACGTGGTCATGCCGAGCAACGCGGCGGACGCGAAGGGCCTGCTCAAGAGCGCGATCCGGGGTGAAGACCCGGTACTGTTCCTGGAGCACAAGGCACTCTACCGCCAGGGGCCAGCTCGTCGCCCAGAACCACACGACGAGTACCTCGTGCCGTTGGGCAAGGTGGCCATCGCACGCGAGGGCACCGACCTGACGCTCGTGACCTGGGGCGCCATCGTATACAAGGCGCTCAACGCCGCGAAGGCATTGGAAAAAGAAGGTGTTAGCGTGGAGGTGATCGACGTGCGCTCCTTCCTCCCGTTCGATGCCGAAACAGTCCTCGCCAGCGCGAAGAAGACGGGCCGCGTGCTCGTCGCCTACGAGGACCACGAGTTCATGGGCTTCGGCGCCGAGATCGCCGCGCAGGTCTCCGACGCTGCCTTCTCCCACCTCGACGCGCCCGTGAAGCGCCTCGCGGGTGCCTTCTCCCCGATCCCGTACGCCGATGCACTGGAGAAGGTGGTCCTCCCGCAGGACGACGACGTGCTCCGCGCCGCGCGCGAGGTCCTCGCGTACTGATGCGCGGGCCCGCTCTCGCCGCGCTGATGCTCGCGCTCACGGCGGCTGTCAGCGCGCAGCCCCGCCTCGCCTTCGACGCACCCCGCCACGACTTCGGGACCTTTGAGGAGGATGAGGTCGTGACGCACGTTTTCCGGTTCGCGAATGCCGGGGATGCGGCGCTCCGCATCGTAGAGATCACGGCGGCCTGCGGCTGCACCACGCCGGAGTGGACCCAGGACCCCATCGCGCCTGGAGACAGCGGCTCCGTGAGCGTCGCCTACGACTCCGCCGGTCGGCCCGGCCTGTTCGAGAAAACCGTCCGCGTGATCCCCGAGGCGGGCGAGGCCGTCACGCTCCGCCTCACCGGCGAGGTGATCTCAGCGTTCGTGGCGCGAGGCATCCCGGTGGGGTCGCTGACCTTTGAGTCCGTTCGGGAGGACTTGGGCGACATCGCGAGTGCACAGGAGATCCAGACCGTGTTCCGCTTTCAGCATCGCGGAGAACGGCCGCTCAGAATCCTGGGGGTGGAAACGAGTCACGAGGGCATACGCGTCGTCTTCCCGCAGCGCCCCGTGTTTCCTGGCGACGTGGCGGCGGTCCTCGTCTACGCCGACGAGGCCGACCTCGGGAGCGATGTGGACTTGGCCGTGACGGTCCTCACGGACGACCCGACGGAGCCGGAGAAGAGCGTGCAGATCCTCGCACGGATCCCGGAGTAGGCGCATGCACGGACGGTCCAACGCCGTTCTCCCCGCATGATCCGACTTCTCCTCCCGCTGGCCCTCTTCGTCAGCGCGCCTCTCGCCGCTCAACCCGCCCTCGAAGCCCCCCTCAACCGGGTGCTCTCCGCCGTCGTGCAGAGCGACGGCCGCGTGGACTACCGAGCCCTCGCGAGCCGCCACCGTGCCGACCTCGATGCTGCGCTGGAGGCGGTCGCGAACCAGAATCCCGCTGCGCTGCGCTCCGACGCACAGAAGACCGCGTTTCTGCTCAACGCGTACAACGCGCGTGTTTTGGAGCGCGTCCTCGCGCACCCTCGCGCGACGAACTTGGAGCGGCAGAACCTCTTCGGCGCCTTCTTCGAGACGCCTTTCCCTGTCGCCGGGACTCGTGCGACGCTCAATCAACTGGAACATGGCGTTCTCCGCCGCCAGTCGCGTGTGGACGGGAGTGGAGTGCCTGCTGCGCTCCGCGTGATGCGACCCTCGCGATTGGATCCCCGGATCCACGTCGGCTTGAACTGTGCGGCGATCTCTTGTCCGAAGCTCCAGCCTCGGGCCTTTACCGCGAGGACGCTGAATGCCACGCTGGACCGCGCGATGCGCGCGTGGACCGCCTCGTCGCGGTTCGCGAGCGTCTCCGGCCGGACGGTCACGCTTTCCTCGCTGCTCGACTGGTTTGGAGACGACTGGGAGACGGCTCGGCGCCCGCTCGGCGATGCACTGCTCGCCGTGATGCCCGCTTCCCGTCGCGATGCGGCCGCTATCCGAGCCCGCCTCGCTGGAAAGACCCGCGCCCAACTCAAGGCCGACCGCCGCGTGCGGTTCGCGTACGACTGGACCGTCAACCGCGCGAGGTAGCCCGCCTCTGCACCGAGGCGGAGGGACTCGCCCGAGGGAAGCCGGGTGGCGATCTTGCACGAACACTGCCTGCTCGTGCCATGACTCCCCGTGTTCTCCAGGTCAATGTCTCGAACGGCGGCGTGCCGAAGCGCGCCGTCGCGGAAGCCTACGTCGGGCCGGAGGGGCTAACGAACGATGCGGTGCGCTACACGAAGGTCCACGGCGGCCCGGAGCGCGCGGTGTGCCTGTTTCCGGTCGAACTCATCCGCGAGCTTCAGGAGGAGGGGCATCCCATCTTTCCAGGCTCCGTGGGTGAGAACCTGACCGTGGCAGGCGTGGACTGGTCCGCGCTGGAGGTCGGCCACAGGGTGGCGGTGGGGGAGGAGGTGGTGCTCCAACTCTCCTCGCGTGTGGAGCCGTGCAACACCATCGCGGACTCGTTCGCCGGGGGGGATTTCAAGCGGATCAAGCCGGATCGCGTTCCGGGTGAGACGCGCTGGTACGCTCGGGTTCTCCGCGAGGGGACGGTGCGTCCGGGTGACGAGGTTCGGGTGTCGGGTCCTCCCGAGACAGCCTGGCGGTTTCCATCGCGAGGACCGCGAGCCAGCCGAGGAGTAGGAGGGAAGTAGCTCCCGCGAGGAGGGCGTCGAAGAGTGTCCAGCCGGTCGCGATCTCGGGGTTGTCGCTCGCCCAGATCGCCGTGTTGGCTGTGATGAGCGCGAGGCGCACCTCGGTCGGGCCGATGCGACCGATGGGGGCAAGTACATAGCGCCCTCGCGCGAGACCGACCTGCGCCGCGTGGAGCATGTGCGCGAGGTAGCCGCCGAGAACCAGGAGGGCGAGCCAGGGTCGCGCGAGCCCCGAGGCCGCGATCCCGCCGAGAAGCAGCCACGCCGCGACGGCGTCGGCGGAGTGGTCCACGAAGAAGCCGTAGCGCTCGCGGCGGATATCACGGACACGAGCGAGCGTCCCGTCCAGGCTGTCCCCGAACCAGTGGACGACCAGCGCGAGAGAGGCGACATGCAGCCACGCAAGACGGGTCCCTGCTATTCCATAGGCTAGGCCTCCCCCGAGGGCTGCGGCGAGTGCGAGGAGGGTGAGCCGGTCGGGAGTGACCCATAGGGGCAACGCCCCAGCGATCCGTGGGAGAGCCCAACGTTCGAAGCGAGCGGTAAACGTTCGGGACTCGCGGACCAGCGGCATGGCTCAAGCTACCCACTTAGAGGGGCCGACTCTTGGGAGTGGCGGTATTTGCTGGCTCGATACATTGCTAAATTTTTAGCATACAGGAAACCAACAGTATATGGTTGTCAAATGCAACTCCGAAACGGAAAGTTAGTAGGTCGTGAGACACCACAGTTGCTGAGCTTCCTTCACGGGCGCCCCCTCACGCCTTCGAGTTGGCGGAGGTGACTCTTCCCTACCATGCCCGTTCGCCATATCGAGAGGCGGAGTTCACGCCGTCAATATCCAAATGAGGGAAGCGATGCCCAGTCCAAAGGAGGTCCGATCCCTCTACTGTCCGTCCCTCCAACGTCACCACACACGGCCGACGACGCCCGAACACGTTGGGCGGGCGAGAATCGGCTTTTGTCTCGCGAACTCGTTGCTCGTTCCGAATCGACAGACGCTGAGGTTGTGGCGACGCCCGTCGCACGTTCCGCAGATCCTGTTTCGCCTACGACGACCGGAGAAAGCGAAAGCACGGGACGAAAAGAGCAAAGGAAGCGTGGGATGCGCAAGCGTGGGATGCGCAAGCGCCGAGAAAGCAGGTTCTGGGAAATCGGTTTGCTTATCACGCTTCTCGCGGTCGTCGTTGAGATGAACGGAGACCGTCTGGGCGGTTCGCCACCTGCCCCGACGGTAGCCGCCGAGGTTCAGGCTGGACTCCAAGAACTTTCCGGTGCAGTGAAAGCGCTCAATGCGACGGTTGTCTCCCTGCAGCAGGAGCAGCGGCTTTGGGCGTCACAACTGACCCTCGCAGAAGGTCGCAGTGGAGCACTCGTCGTCTTGTCAAATCCGCCGTCAGACCAGGTGCCCGGCTCTCGACCTACTATGGATTTGGAGACGAGCTCCACCCCGGTTTTTCAGACCCGAGAGACGTTTTCTGACATCCCGATGGCCTACTCGGTGTCGGTGGTCCTCCCCTCTATCCCGGAGCTTTCGGTACGGTCCATGACCGATACCGAGTTCGGTTCAGATCGGCTGTCTCAAGATCTCCATCAGGTGGCCGAACCAGAGTGGCTGGGAGTGTTCTCGACACGGGCGTACTCAGTCGGTGCCTCGTGTCCGACCAGTGGTTGGAACTGGTGCTAGCTCTTGGTGCGAAGGCGGGATGATTCTGTCGTCCTGGTGATGTGTTGGAGCAGGGGAGACCACGTGTCTGGAGATACGGCCATTGGTCGCCGCCTCCGCCTCGGCACCGAGGCGGAAGCACCCGGCCCTGAAGGGCGGCGACGGCGCCTTCACGGGAACCCCCACCACCCGCCGGGTATCTTCGGCGCCTCACCCCACCTCCTCTCATGCGTCTCGTTCTCTTCGGCCCTCCCGGCGCGGGCAAGGGCACCCAGGCCAAGCGGCTCGCCGAGCATCACCACCTCGTTCACCTGTCCACTGGCGATCTCTTCCGCGCAGCCATCAAGGCGCAGACCCCTCTCGGTCAGGACGCCGACCGGTACATCCGGGAGGGCCTTCTCGTGCCGGACGAAGTCACCAACGGACTCGTCGCCGAGAAGCTGGACGAGATCGGCCACACGGACTTTGTGTTGGACGGCTACCCGCGCACCATCCCGCAGGCCGAGTGGCTGCTCGCGCACCTCACGGAAGAAGACGCGGCGTTGACGGCCGTCCTGAGCCTCGTTGTGCCGGAGGCCTCCATCGTGCACCGCCTCTCGCGCCGCCGCACGGACAAGGAGACGGGCGCGATCTACCACCTCGATTTCAACCCGCCGCCGGAGGACGTTCCCGCCGAGCGCCTCCTCCACCGGAGCGACGACTACCCCGAGGCCATCCAGACGCGCCTCCGCGAGTACCACCGGGAGACGCAGCCGCTGGAGGTGTTTTTCCGCGAGCGTGCGCACTTCGTCGAGATCGACGGGACCGGCGGATTGGACGAGGTGCAGGGCCGTGTGGGCGAGGCGCTCACCACGGCCCGGGGTCTCAGTGGCATCTAGTGATTTCGGGTGTAGAGCGAGGGTCGTGGGATCTGGTCCGGCGGTCCGTCTTCCCTCTCGGCCCTCTTTACCCTCCCATGTCTGATTTCCTTCGTTCTGCCGTCGCCCAGGTTGAAGCGGGCCTCGCAGAGATCACGCTCCCCGAGTCCCCGTCCGAACTCTACGACCCGGTGCGCCACGCGCTGGAGGGCAAGGGCAAGCGCGTTCGCCCCGCGATGGTGCTCCTCGCCGCGGAGTCTTTCGGTGGGACGGACGCCCGCACTCGCGTTCTTCCAGCCGCTCTCGCCGTGGAGGTGTTTCACACGTTCACGCTCGTCCACGACGACATCATGGACGATGCCCCCACGCGACGGGGGCGCCCGACCGTCCACGAGGAGTGGGACGAGGCGACGGCCATTCTTGCAGGCGACCTCCTGTTTTCGCTCTCGGCCGACCTCCTCCGGCAGACCGAGACCGCCCGCCTCGGAGACCTCCTCGGCGCCTACCACGCGATGGTCGCTCGCCTCTGCGAAGGCCAGGCGCTGGATCTCGCTTTCGAGACCCGGCGCGATGTGACGCCCGACGCCTACCTCGCGATGATCGACGGCAAGACGGGCGCGTTGCTCCAGTTCGCGCTCGATGCCGGTGCACTCGTCGGGGGCGCGAGCGACACGGACCGGAAGACCCTCCGCGAGGCCGGGCACGCCCTCGGTCGCGCGTTTCAGATCCAGGATGACCTCCTCGACGTGATCGCCGAGGTGGAGGGGTGGGGCAAGGCCGTCGGCGGAGATCTCACCTCGGGCAAGCGCACGTGGCTCCTGCTCCGCGCCCTTGAGCGCGCCGAGACGGACGACGACCGCGCCTTCTTCGAGGACGTCCTGGACGGCCTCGCGCCGGAACGTGTCCCCGAAGCACGGGACCGCATGGACCGCCTCGGTGTGCTGGCGGAGGCTGCCGAGGTTGCTCGCCGGTACGCCCAGAGCGGCACGGACGGCCTGGACGTTCTCCCCGCTGGGCCCGCCACGGACGCCCTCCGCGCCCTCGCCGTTTCCCTCGCCACGCGCGGCAAATAAATCGCCTCAGCGTCTCGGCTATCTTCGCGACTCCTTTCCCGCCTCGCTCCTCATGCTCACGCGCGAAGTCACGGTCCGTAACCGCGCCGGTGTCCACACCCGCCCGGCCTCGATGATCGTGCGCGAGGCCGCCCGCTTCACGTCGGAGTTCTTTATCAAGAAGGACGGCTACGAGATCAACGGCAAGAGCATCATCGGCGTGATGACGCTCGCAGCGGAGCAGGGCGCCACGCTGGAACTGCTCTTCGACGGCCCGGACGAGAAAGAGGCCGCCGACGCTCTCGAAGCGCTCTTCGAACGAGGCTTCGGAGAACCCGTTTGAAGGGACTCGAGACTAGGGAATGGGGACTCGGACCTCCACCGCTAGTCCCCGGTCCCCACGTCCCCAGTCCCTCTGTATGCCCATCTCCGAACTCCACGATGCCGCCGAGGCAGCAGACTCCACCACCAGTGAGATCGTCGTGAATGGAATCGGCGTCTCGCCAGGAGTCTCCATTGGCCCAGCGTACGTCTACGCAGGCGGGGCGTATCAGGCCACGCGTGATCACCTCGCCCCAGAGGATGCCGAGGCGGAGGTGGCGAGGTTCGAGCGGGCTGTGGCGCGAAGCGAGCGCGAGCTGAAGAAGGTCACGCTCGTCGCGAGGCAGAAGCTCGGCAACGACAGCGCGGGCATCTTCGACGCGCAGACGCTCATCCTCCGAGACAGCCAGTTCTTCGACGCCGTCATCCGGCTCATCCGCGAGCGGCACATGGGCGCCGGGTGGGCCGTGCAGGACGTTCTCGACGAGCACCGCCAGCGCCTCGCCGCCAGCGACAGCCCGCTCCTCCGCGAGCGCGCCGCGGACTTCCTCGACGTGCAGAACCGCGTGCTCCGCAACCTCCAGCAGGGCCGCGCCCACTCCCGCATCGACCGGAACCGCGTCGTCGTGGCGCGAAACCTGACGGCGGCGGACGTGCTGCTCTTCAGCCGTCGCGGCGTGCTCGGCGTCGTGCTGGATTTTGGCGGGCCGACGAGCCACGTCTCCATCATGGCTCGCGCCCTCGGCGTGCCGACCGCCGTGAGCCTCCACGGCCTCGCGGACCAGATCCAGGCGGGCGACGAGATCATCGTGGACGGCTTCTCCGGCCGCGTCGTGGTCCACCCCACGGAGGAGACGCGCCAGGTCTACGCCGACCGCCGCGCGCGATTCGAGCGGTTGGAAGAGACGCGCGCCCAAGTCGTCGCGGAGCCGTCCGAGACCGCCGACGGGCATCCCGTGGGCCTCCAGGCTAACGTGGAGTTCCCGGAGGAATTCCCGCTCCTGCACGAGTTCGGCGCCGAGGGCGTGGGGCTTTTCCGCACGGAGATGCTGTTCCTGACCGAGGGCCGCGCGTTGGACGAAGAACAGCAGTTCGAGGTCTACCGCGAGGCGGTCCGAGCCGCTGCGCCACACGCCGTTACGTTCCGCCTCCTCGACCTCGGCGGCGATAAGGTGCTGCCGATGGCGCGTCGCGAGGCCAACCCGTTCCTGGGGTGGCGGGGCCTCCGCATCTTGCTGGACAAACCCGATCTGTTCAAGCCGCAGGTCCGCGCCATCCTCCGCGCCGCCGCGCATGGACCGGAGGGGACGCCCGCCCAACTGCTCCTCCCGATGGTCTCGTCTGTGGACGAGGTGCGCCTCGCGCGAGGCATCATCCGCGAGGTCGCGGAAGAACTGGACGCCGCCGGAATCGAGCACCGCGCCGACGTGCCCGTCGGCATCATGGTGGAGGTCCCGGCCGTCGCGCTCATGGCCGACCGCTTCGCGCGCATCGCGGATTTCTTCTCCATCGGTACGAACGACCTGACGCAGTTCACGCTTGCCGTGGACCGGGGCAACGACCTCGTGGCGAGCCGCTATCGCGAGTTGCACCCGGCCGTCCTGGGGATGGTCGCGCGCACCATCGAGGCGGCGCACTCGCGCGGCATCAAGGTGAGCCTCTGCGGCGAGATGGCCGCCGATCCCCGCATCACACCCCTCCTTGTCGGCCTCGGCATCGACGTGCTCTCGGCTAGCCCGGCGTACCTCTCGCTCGTGAAGCGCGTGCTGCGGATGCTCACGATGGACGAGGCGCGAGACCTCGCGCTCCGAGCCCTTCGTCAGCCCGACTCCGACGCTGTCGCACGCCTGCTGGACTATTGGCTCGTCTGCCACAGCGAGGACCTCGCGGCGCTCCTCGCGCTGGAGCGATCCCGCTGACTCTCTCCGCCTCGGTGAAGGGTTGGCGGGACTCCGTCCAGACGAGTACCGAGGCGAGCAGGGGAACGTCGTGGGCGCGATCTTGCCGCCCACGCCCTTCCAACCTGGCGCCCCCCACGCCGACCCGACTCATGCCTCGCTCTCTCCTCGACGCTGCCCTCGACCCCCAGGACATGCGCGGCGCCATCGCCGGTTTCCCGGATCACCTGGCCGACGGCTGGGGGCGTGGCGCCGCTGGCCTCGGCATCACGGACGACGTCAAGGGCATCGTGATCTGCGGGATGGGCGGCTCCGCCATCGGCGCTGACCTAGTGCGGGCGCTCTCCGCTCCGGACTCGCGCGTGCCGGTCGTGGTCAACCGTGCGTACGGCGTGCCCGGATGGGTGGGGGAGACGACGCTCGTGATCGGCTCGTCGTACTCGGGCGGCACGGAGGAGACGCTCAGCGCCTTCGAGGCGGCCCGCGAGGCGGGCGCAAAGCTCGCGGCCGTCACCAGCGGCGGCACGCTGGCAGAGAAGGCGGACGGCTACCCGACGATCACGATTCCCGGCGGGATGCAGCCTCGTGCGGCACTGGGTTACTCGCTCGGTGTCCTGCTCCGCGCATTCCGCGATGGCGGATTGCTGGACCTCTCCGACGACGACTTCCTGACGGCCCTCGGCCACGCCAAGGAGCGTGCCGAGGCGTACGGGTTGGACGACCGGACCAACCTCGCGCGCGAAGTCTCGGGTGCGCTGGAGGGCAAGCTGCCGGTCGTCTACACCGGGCCGGGGCTGCTGGAGCCGGTCGGGATGCGGTGGCGGACGCAGATCCACGAGAACGCAAAGCACCCGGCGTACGGCAACGTCTTCCCGGAGCTGGATCACAACGAGATCATGGCCTTCGAGGCGGGTCCGACGGAGGTCTTGTCCCGCATAGAAATCCTGGCACTGCTGGACGTCGACGACCACGGTCAGACGCGCCGCCGCTTCGAGATCACGAAAGGCCTCGTCGCTCGGACCGTCTCGGGCTGGCGCGAGATCGAGAGTGAAGGCGACAATCGCCTGGACCGGATGCTCTCCCTCGTCCAACTCGGCGACTGGGTCAGCTTCTGGCTCGCGATGCGAAAGGGCGAGGACCCGACGCCGGTCGAGACGATTCAGAACTTGAAGGCGGCACTGGCGGGGTAGTCTGCCTCGGCGGCTCGGTCGGTGGCGCTACCGAGGCGGGCGGGGTGCCGGAAAGGGGTGGACGGCTGGCAGACGCTCTCCGCCCGTCCACCACACATAGCTCCGGTTCGGCGTTGTGCCCTTGCGCCGGGTGCCGGGTACCCCTATCGTCTGCCTCTGCACCCTCGCGCGCACATGTCGGCTCCCCGTCGCTGGTTCGGGCTTCGCCCCGGTCTCGTCTCCGTCCTCGTCGGCCTCGGTCTCCTCGCGGGAGGAGTCATGCCCGCAGACGCCCAGGGCTTCGGCCGCAACAAGGTCCAGTACGACGACTTCGACTGGCACATCCTGGAGACGGAGCATTTCGACGTCTACTACTATCCAGAGGAGCGCGAACTGGCCGAGATCGGCGCTCAGGCCGCTGAGGAGGCCTACGTGGAGCTGGAGCACAAATTCGATTTCAGCTTCAACCATCGCGTTCCCATCCTCTTCTACGCGACCAACCTCCACTTCAAGCAGACCAACACCACGCCGGGCTTCATCCCGGACGGCGTCGGTGGCTTCTACGAGTTCCTGAAAGGCCGCGTCGTTATTCCAGCGGATGGCAACGTGCAGCGCTTTCGGCGCGTCGTGAAACACGAGCTGGTGCACGTCTTTACGTTCAACAAGCTCGCGCGCGTCCTCCGAGACCACCGCCGTCCCGTGGACCGCTTCCTCCCGCTCTGGTTCACCGAGGGCATCGCGGAGTATTGGAGCGGCGAGCCAGATCATCAGCACGAGATGATCATCCGCGACGCCGTCGCGAGCAACTTCTTCGTACCGCTGGACGACATGGACCGCATCGCAGGCTCCTACGTCATGTACAAGGAGGGCGAGGCGTTCTGCCGCTTCGTCGCAGAGTTCTACGGCGAGGAGAAGCTCCTCGACCTGATCGATAACGTCTGGCGCGACCAGGACTTCAGCAAGGTCATCGAGTTTGTCCTCGGCGAAGACTTCCACGTCGTCTCCGACAAGTGGTGGGACTGGATCCGCGAGCAATATCTCCCCAAGCTGGAGCAGGCGGACGTACCCTCGCTCGCGGCTGCACCCGTCAAGGCGCGAGGCGCGTTCTTCAAGCCCGTCGTCCACACCTTCCCGGATGGCACACGCGAGGTTCTCGCCGTCGCCAACCGAGGCGGGTACACCGAGCTTCTCGCGACGCCCGTTGATGACGACCTCCAGCCCATCGGCGACCCGGATGTGATCGTGCGGGGCGGGCGCAACCTGGACTACGAGGCCTTCCACCTTTTCGAGAGCCGGATGGACGTGAGCGACACCGGTTTGCTCGCCTTCGTGACCAAGCGCGGCGAGCGCGATGTGATCCACCTCCACGACCTCCGCGAGCGTCGTCGGGTGGACATGCTCGGCTTCGACGAGATGGTCGGCATTTACTCGCCGACGGTCTCCCCGGACGGCCGTCTCGTGGCCTTCACGGGCATCTCCACCGGAGGCTTCGCAGACCTCTACCTCTACGACCGTGAAGGAGGACCGGCGGGCACCGGCTCGCTCCGCCAGCTCACGGCCGACGAGTACGACGACCGCGACGCCGATTTCTCCCCGGACGGCCTCAGCCTCGCGTTCTCTTCGGACCGGACCGCGTACGCGGGGCCCGGCACGCCGCACTTCAACATCTTCCGCTACGACCTCCAAACCGACGAGATCTCGTACATGACGAGCGGTCCGCAGGTAGACATCGCGCCGAGGTTCAGCCCGGACGGAGACCGCCTCGCGTTCATCAGCGCCCGCCGCGAGTCGGATGGCAAGTACAGCGCGATGAACCTCTGGCTGGCCGACCTCGCGCCCGAGGCGGACGTACCCAGCCCCGTCGTCAGCGCGTCTCCTACGCCGGGCGGAGCCGAACTGGAGTTCGACGACGACCTCCACCTTCCGCCGGACATCGAGGTCCACCAGCTCTCCGAGTTCACGAGCGCTGCCTACGATCCCTTCTGGGCTAGCGACTCCACGCTCGTCTTCGCGTCGTTCGAGGACTTCCGGTTCACCATCCGCGCGTTCGACGCGGACTCCGCCGCTGCCTCGCCGAGGCAATCGCTCGCGGTCGCTGCGCCGGCTCCGACCGAAGCCTGGGCCTACCCACGCTACCAGACCGACGACACGGCCGAGGAGGCGCGCCCATACCGCAGACGCTACGCGCTGGACGTGGCCGCAGGCTCCTTCACGACGGCCACTACCGGCGATTACAACGCAGGCGGCGCGACCGTGGCGTTCTCGGACATGCTCGGGAACGACCGCTTCTTCGTGACGGCCTACAGCGCGAGCCCGGACGGACGGTCGTTCGTGGACGGGCTCAACCTGGCCGTGACGCGAATCCACACCGGGCGCCGCGCGAACGTGGGCTACGGCCTCTTCCGTCGCGCCGGGCCACTCTTCGACCGAGGCGACCCGGATCAGGTGGATTTCATTCCGAGCTACCAGCAGATCCACGGGGGCCTCGGCATCGTGAGCTATCCGCTCTCGTCGTTCCGCCGGATCGACCTCTCGTCCTCGTTGGGATACAGCGCGAAGGAACTCCTCCTTCGAGGCGACGATGGGCGCCGCAACTTCGACACGCTCCGAACGCTCTCGTTCTCGAATGCGATCAGCCTCGCACACGACAATGCGCTGTACGGCCTCTTCGGCCCGGTGGACGGTTGGCGCGCCAACCTGGGCGTGGGTTACACGACCGATCTTCTCCAGTCCGCGCTGAGCTACTACACCGTCAACGCTGATGTGCGGCATTACGCCCGCCTCTCTCGCGATGTGACCTTCGCCTCCTGGGCACTGGCACGGGCCAACGTCGGTCGTCGGGCTCGCTTTAACCTCCTGGGGGGCTCATGGTCCGCGCGAGGCTTCCCGCTTCTCCGCATCCGGGCCGAGCGACTGCTGTTCACCTCGCAGGAACTGCGCTTTCCCATCGTCAAGGCGCCCTACTTGATCGCGCCGACCCTCGGTGCCTTGGGCGTGGCCGGGCTGAACGGAGCCGTCTTCGCGGACGGGGCCTATGCCTGGAATGGCGATGGCTCCAGCCCAGACCTCTACAATGTCAACGACCAGACCATCGGCCGCGCGTTCGGGTCCGTGGGCGCGGGCGCGAGGCTGAACCTCTTCGGGGCCTTCGTGCTCCGCTACGACATCGGCTATCGGTTCTGGGACGGTTTCCAGTGGGACGAGCGCGAGGCGTTCTCCCAGTTCTTCTTCGGCTGGGACTTTTAGATGCGCGGCACGATCCGACCACACCTTCGCGTGCTCGCCCGCCTCGGGGCGTTCGTGGTGGCTCTCAGTCTGGGGCTCCTCGGCTGCACATCGCTGGACATCGACCGACCGTTCGTGCTCCAGCGGGCGACGGAGGCCGCGCCGCCGCCGCCGCTCGAACGTAGCTGGCGCTTCGACGCCGACGCCGCGTTCGGCCCTGACGCGCCGATTGCCTTCGCGGACGGGCGCGTCGTGATGGGCACGAGAGACGGCAAAGTGATCGTCTTCGATGCCCGGAACGGTGTCCGCGAGGCTACGGGCGACTTCGGAGACGCCATTGAAGGACGCGTTCTCACGGATGGTCCGATGGTCTTCGTGCCCGTCGCAGAAGGCCGGAACGGGCTCTTCGGATACGACGCCGTCCGCAACATGCAGCGCTGGATACTTCGCGAGGGGCCGCATCTCGCCGGTCCGCTTTTGGCAGCAGGGACTCTCGTCGCAGGGGCACACGACGGGACCATTCGTGGATTGGATCCACAGACGGGCGACATCCGATGGTCCGCTCGCCCCGACACGGTCGCGCAGATCCGGGCTGCACCGGTCAATGCTGGAGGCCTCGCGGTCGTCGCGGACACGGAGGGGATGGTCCGGGCATACGATCCGGGTACCGGGGCTGTCCGCTGGAGCACCGAGGCGGGCGCACCGGTCTACCGCACTCCCGCCGCGACGCCCGACCTCGTGATCGTCCCGACGACCCGGGGCCGCCTCCTCGCGCTCGATTCCGTGACGGGCGAGAAGCGCTGGTCGATCCAGATCGAGGACATCGCGCGGTGGGCGTCGCCCGTCATCGGCGAAACGGCCGTCGTCGCCGGAGCCACCGACGGCATCCTCCGTTCCATCGACCCGGCCACAGGGGAGGTCCGCTGGACGCACACCTTCGACGGCACGATCAGCGCCGCGCCGCTCCTCGCCGGACCCGTCGTTTACGTCGGCACGTACGGTCGCCGCCTCGCCGCTCTCGACACTGAGACGGGCGACGAGGTCTGGAGTGAGACGCTCGGCGGTCGGGTGAAGGCAGGGCTCGTTACAGCAGATGGCACGCTCGTCGTACTCGCGGAGCCTCGTTTTGTGTACGGATACCGACCCCAGGTCCTCGCTTCCCGGTAACTCATGCGTTCTCTCGTCTTCTCTCTCCTGCTCGGTCTCGGTAGTCTTGTTTCCGCGCAGCCTGCCACACTTTTCGTCGCGACAGAGACGCCCGATGCGTTCGTGGTCGTCGATGGGGACGTGCTCGGCACCGCGGCACGTGGGCCGTTTCAGATCGAGGCCGGTACCGTCGCTGTCGCGCTCGTGGAGCCGACGGGTGCCTGGGACGGGCGTCGCGCAGAGACCGAGGTGACGCTCGCACCCGGCGACACGGCTTCCGTCGAGCTTAACCTCCCGGTGCGGACGCGCATCGAGTCGCTTCCTCTCCATGCCTCCGTGGTGCTCGTCCACGCAGACGGGACTGAAGAACGGCTCGGCACGACGCCGCTCGTCGTGGACCGCGAGGAGGGGCTGCAGGGGCAGCTCATCGCCCGCCTCGATGGTCACATGGACGCCGTTCTGGAGGCGCCCGCCTCAGGCGGTCGGGTCGCGATGGTGTTGCGCCCGGAGGATCTCGCGGTCGGGGAGACGTTCACGCACTCGCTTCCGACGCGCCGCAGCAACCCGCGCCGGACAGCGATTGACGTGAGTCTCGGCGCGCTGGCCGTAGCGGCGGGCGCCGTAGCGGTGCACTACAAGTTCCAGGCAGACGCCGCCGATGACGCGTACCGACAGCCGCAGAGCCTGAGCCGAGGCGAGATCACCCTCCTCAATGACGCCAAACGGTTCGATACGCTCTCTGGCGTCGCGCTCGGTGTCTCCACGACGAGCCTCGGCATCCTCGCACTCCGTTTCGCGCTCCGCTAGCCGGGTCTGACCGAAGGCTGTCCCGCTTCGGCTGTAGTTTCCGGGCCGTCATCAGACCGACCGGAATGCTCAAGGAACGCCTCGCGAAAGACCTTAAGGACGCCATGCGCGCGAAGGACACCGTCCGCCTCGGCGCGGTTCGGATGCTCCGCTCCGCCATCACACAGGAAGAAAAGAAGGGTGGAGGCGCGCTCTCCGACGATGACCTCGTCGCCATCGTGCAGCGGCAGGCCAAGCAGCGCCGCGACAGCATCGCGCAGTTCACCGAGGCGGGCCGGGACGACCTCGCGGGGCGCGAGGCCGCTGAGCTGGGATGGATCGAGCAGTACCTCCCGAAGCAGGCGAGCGACGAGGACATCCACCGCGTGGTCCAGGAGATCGTCCAGCGGACGGGCGCGACGAGCATGAAGGACATGGGCCGCGTCATGGGCGCCGCGATGGGCGAGTTGAAAGGCGTCGCGCGAGGCGACCGTGTCAAGGCGGCGGTAGAGCACCTCCTCAAATCAGGCGCGTGACGACCCTCGATTGGATCCTCGCTTCGGGACTGGCCCTCGGCATGTGGCGCGGGATGCGCACAGGTGCGCTCGCGCAAGCCGCCGGGACGGTGGGCTGGCTGCTCGGCTTCGTCGTCGCGACGGCGCTGATGAAGCCCGTCGGGGAGATGGCGGCGGCGGCACTCGGCGTGAGTCCGAGGACGGCCCCGATCCTCGGCTTCCTCGTCGCGTTCGGTGCCGTGGTTGCCGGTCTTGCGGTGGCGGCGCACGTGGCGCGAAAGGGACTGGAGGCCGTCAAGCTCGGCGGTGTCGACAAACTGGCGGGTGCGGGCGTTGGGGCTCTTCGCGCGGCGTTTGGGCTCAGTGTCATGCTCCTCGTCACCGGTTTCTCGCCGATTCCGGGCTCTGGCCCGGTGCTCATCTCCGAGGAAACCCGCGAGTCGGCCGTCCTCGACGATCCCATCGAGCCTGTCGCCCCGCTCGCGTGGGACATCGCGCGAGGTCTGGCGCCGGGCATCCAAGAGGCCGTCTCGGATCGGTTCAACACCTGGCGCGAGAGCCGGGAGGAGCGAGCCGATGAAGAGGTCGCGGATGCGTGATGAGAGCGTGTAGCACGAGGTCAGAACGTCCCGCCGCGCACATTCTGTTGCAGAGGAGAGGGCGGGGCGGCGTTCAGCCTTCCCTCGTTATCTCGCCACAGTCCACTGCCTCGTGACCCCTGTCCGCCTCCGACTGAAAAACTTCCTCAGCTACGGCGAGGCAGCACCGGAACTCGACTTCGAGGGGCTGCACGTCGCGTGCTTGTCTGGAGGGAACGGGCAGGGCAAGAGCGCGCTTCTGGATGCCATCACATGGGCGCTCTGGGGAGAGGCGCGCAAGTCTGCCGACAGCCGCAAACCAGACGATGATCTCCTGCGCATCGGTGCGCGCGAGATGGAGGTGGAGCTGACGTTCGACCTGGCCGACCAGCGCTATCGTGTCCGGCGGAGCTACACGAAAACCGCTAGCGGGAAATCCTCCAAGCCAGGGCTGGAAGTCCAGGCTCGGCTCCCCGACGCGGACGACTGGCGTCCTTTGACCGAGACGAGCATTCGCGAGACCCAGGCCGTGTTGGAGGCGCGCCTCGGGGTGGACTACGAGACGTTTGTCAACTCCACGTTTCTTCTCCAGGGCCGCTCGGACGAGTTCACCCGCAAGAAGCCGACGGAGCGCAAGCAGATCCTGACCCGCATCCTGGATCTCGGGCGGTACGACCGTCTCCATGAGCGCGCCTCGCGCCGGTACTCCGAGGCGCGTGAGCGGGTGAAGTCGCTGGAGGCCGAGTCCTCCCGCCTCGTGACGGCTCTGGAGGAAGAGGACACCTGGAAAGCCGAGGCCGAAGCGGTGGAGCAGACGGTTCGCGAGAGGGGAGAAGCGTTGTCCGCTGCCCGGGACGCAGAGGCGGAAGCGCAGAAAGCGGTGGACGCCATCGAGCGTCGCGAAGCGGAAGCGGGGCGTGCCCGTCAGTCGGTGGTCGATCTGAACGCTCGGTTGACTCGGCTCGCGGCGGATGAGTCTGCCCTGCGCGAGCGTCTCACCGAGGCAGAGGAACTCACGGAGCGCGCCGAGGACATCGAGCGGGACCATGCTCGCTTCGAGGCGCTGCGGACGGAACGGGTGGCTCTCGATGAGAAAGCGACGCTGCATCACGCGGTGAGGCAACGAGTTCAGGAGCTTCGGCACGAACTGGACCGGGCACGCCGGGACCTGGAATCGGAGGTCGCGGCGCTCGAACGGCGGATCGCGGACGACCGCTCGCGGCTGACCGAGGACCGGGAGCGGATGGGTGCGTTAGAGCGCGTGGAGGCCGAACTGAAGCGAGCGAGCGAGGCGGAGATCGTCGCGTCGCGGCTGGCGGAGCGAAAGGCTGAGCGTGACCGCCTCCAGCAGCGGGCCGATGCCCTTCAGAAGCGCCTCGACGCGCACGCCCAGCGCCTCGACGCCGACCGCACGAACCTCCGCGCTCAGATCCGCGAGGCGGACGAGCGCTTGTCCGCGCGTGGCGCTCTTCGTGAGGAGGCCACCCGCCTCGTTCGTGACGCGGAGCGCCACCATTCGCTGCTCGCGACCATGGAGCAGGTGACGAAAAAGGGAGCGTCGCTCACGGAGACGATTGGTCGGGCGGAGGCGGACCAGGCGGCTCTCGCGCGAGAACGTGCCTCTGTCGAAGCGAAGCGGGACAAGATCCTCGGCGCGGAGGAAGGGGACTGCCCGACGTGTGGAACGCCTCTCACGCCTGAGCATCGCCGAGACGTGGTGGAGGGGTACGAGCAGGAACTCGCCGCCCTCGCTCGGCGCAACCGTACTCTCACCGACACACTCGCGGACCTCGTTCGCCAGCGCGATGAACTCCGCCGCGAGTACGCCCAGCACAAGGCCGAGGCGGCTCCTCTCGCGGAAGCCACGACCGCGCGGGCTCGCGTCGAAGAGCGGCTTCAGACCCTCGATGCGTTGGCGGGTCGGCTAGAAGTCAAGAAAGCCGAACACGAGCAACTCGACGCCTCGATTCGCGCCGGAACGTTTTTGCCGGACGTGCGGGCCGAGCGGGACCAGATCGACCGATCCCTCACCGAGACGACGTTCGACGAGTCCGCGTACGAGGCCGCTCGGACAGCCGCTGCTCTGCGTGGTCACTTTTCGGACGAGCGCCGCACGCTGCTCGGTCTCGCAGAGCGGGTCGAGGCAGAGGCCAGTCGGTTGGGAGCGGAAGAGCGTCGGTTGGGTGTATTGCGCGAAACGCTCGCCTCAGGTAGTGCCTTCGCGCAACGCCGCGAGGCCCTTGCCGCACAGGAGCGCCAACTCGCGGCTATCGGGTTCGACGCCGAGCGGTTCGAGTCGGTCCAGCGCGAGATGCGGGAGCTGGAAGGGGTCCCGGCACAGGTCGCCCGCCTCGCCGAGGCCGTCAAGACGCTCCGGCGCGACACCCCCCGCCTCGGGGCCTTCGTGGAGGACATCGCGCGTCTGCGGACGGAGAGGCAAACGCAACAGGCGACTCTCGCGGAGATCGAAGCGGGCCTGGCCGACCGTGAGGGGATTCGGGCCCAGCATGCCGAGTCGTCGCGAAAGCGGACCGGGGCAGAGGCGTCGCTGGCGGAGGCCCAAACGCGGCTTGGAGCCCTCCGCGAGCGACTGGATCGCGCGGCCCGGGACCGCGAGGCTCTGAAGAACGTCCGTCGTGACCTTCGCGAGGCGAAGAAGAAGAGCCAGCTGTACTACCAGCTTCGCGTCGCCTTCGGGAAAAACGGCATCCCGAGCCTCATCATCGAGGAGACGCTGCCGGAGATCGAGTCGCGGGCGAATGAAGTCCTGGGCCGTCTGACCAACGGACGGACCCGGGTCGCGCTGGAGACGCTGAAGGAAAAGAAGACGGGCGGCGGGACGAAGGAGACACTCGACATCCGCATCACCGATGAGGCGGGCGTCTCGCGGCCGTACGAGACGTTCTCCGGCGGGGAGGCCTTCCGCGTCAACTTCGCGCTGCGCATCGCGCTCTCGCAGATGCTCGCCGAGCGTTCCGGGACCCAGATCCGCACTCTCGTGGTGGACGAGGGCTTCGGGACGCAGGACAAAGAAGGCATCGCGGCGCTCGTGGAGGCCATCCACGCCATCCAGGACGACTTCGATACCATCCTCGTCGTGACGCACCTCGACGAGATGAAGGACGCGTTCCCAGTTCGGATCGAGGTCACGAAGCGGCCGGTGGAAGGCTCCACGTTTGAGATTGTCGGCGTGTAGCCCTGCCCGCCTCGGTCGCGCTGTCGGGTGGGTGCCAGTCGCTCCCGAGGCGGGAGGGGTCAGCCGCGCCGCACCACGACCAGCCCCGCGATCACGAGCGCGCCTCCCGCGACCTGCAGTGGCACGATGGGCTCGTTGAGCAACACCGCCCCGCTCGCCACGCCCGCGAAGGGCACGAGGTTGGAGTAGATCGCGGTCCGCGACGGTCCGATGCGCCGGACGGCGAGGTTCCAGACCACGAACGCCACCCCGATGGAGAGCGCGCCGGAATAGATGAGCGCCGACCAGACCTGCCAGCCGCTCCGGTCCCATTCCATCGTCGCGAGTCCGGGGGCGCCCATCGCGACGAGGATGGGGAACGCGAACAGGAGGCCCCAGAACGTGAGGCCGAGAGGGGAGACGCCTCGGTTCAGGACCGGCCGCGCGAGGACGGTGAACAACGCCCATCCGAACGCCGCCGCGAGCATAAACGCGATCCCGACAGCTGTTCCGTCCAACTCCCCGGCCGTCGGGCGGCCCAGGATCACGAGCGCCGCCCCGAGGAGCCCGAGGCCGACCCCGAGCCAGCCGCTCGGCTTGAGCCGGTCCACACCGCTCGCGTGTCCGATCACGGCTGTCCACAGCGGTGCCGTCGCCATCAGCAGAGCCCCCATGCCCGCCGTCAGCCGGTCGATGCCCAGGATGAAGCTCGTCTGATAGACGACGTGCGCGACGAGGCCGAGACCGATGACCGCTCCGGGCGCAAGGCGGACCGCCTCGGTGAAGCGCTCGCCCCGTTGCGGTGCCAACCATGCGTGCAGGACGGCGAGGACCGCGAGCGCCACTGCGAACCGAAAGAGGTTCACCGTGAAGGGGTCCATCACGTCCAGTGGTACTTTAATGATCGCGAAGTTCAACCCCCACACGAGCACGACCGCGAACAGGCCTGCGTCGGCCTTCCAATCGGTGACGCGGGACGGGACGGGTGAGTCGGGCACGGGGTGAGAGTGGAACCTCGCGCCGAACGCGCGTCTGCCGCGTCGGTTCACCCTCCAGGCACCTCCTCCCACGCCATGCCTCCCGGGATCCGCAAGCTCTACTACACCATTCGCGAGGTCGCAGAGCGAACAGACCTCGAACCGCACGTGCTTCGCTACTGGGAGACCCAGTTCGATCTCCTGCACCCGAAGAAGAACCGCGCGGGCAACCGCGTCTACACGCAGCGCGATGTCGAACTAGTGGAGCGGATCCGCGACCTGACGAAGCGCGACAAATACACCATCGAAGGCGCGCGTCAGGTGCTGGAGCGAGAGGCTCGCACTGGGGAGACGCCACCGGATCTCCGTCGCGATCTCCAGCAACTCCGGGAGTTCCTCGTCGACCTCCGCGACGGCCTCCCGGACGCCTGATGTCTTCGGCGGCAGGGCCGAGTCCCCCGCCTCGGCACCGAGGCGGGGTGAGTCGCGCGTCGTCACCCACTAAAAAAGCCGACCGCTCCAAAGAACGGTCGGCGATGGTCGGGTAGGCGGGATTTGAACCCACGACCCCCAAGCCCCCAGCTTGGTGCGCTACCTGGCTGCGCCACTACCCGAACGGGAGCCGAAGGTACGGTGTGTCGAGAAGCACCCGCAACGCGCCGGGCCGTCTTCGCTCCATCCCAACGGAGCGCGCTTCGTAACGCACGGAACTGACCGGACGGTCCTCTGGTCGGTTACATTCCGAGCGCCCCTCCACGCTGCCTCCGTGCCCGACACCCCGATCCGAGGGTCCGGCCCTCCGACCCTCGAAGCCGACTTCCGAGATCTCCGCGACGAGCGAGGCCTGTCCCTCGACGATCTCCACCAAGAAACTCGCGTCCCGGTTGATGTGATCCGGCGCTTCGAGAGCGGGAGCCTCCTCGCGGACAACTCCTTCAGCGATGTCTATCTCAAGGCGTTCGTCAAGGGGTACGCGAAGGCACTGGGCATCCCGCAGGCGCGAGCCGTGGCGGCATTCGATGCCCAGCGGGCGGGCCGGTACGACGGACAACTCCGCGAGGACTACACGCCTCCCGAGCCTCCCGTTTTGTCGGCACCGCTCCCAGCCGACGAACCCGCCTCTGCTCCCAAGACAGCGGCCCCCGCAGTCGAAGCGCTCCGCACGGGCGGCACGGCCGTTCCATCGGTCCAGACGACTCCGAAGGTGGAGGCCACACGGGTCGAGCGTCCCATCGTGCCGACAGCGAAACGGTCGTTTGATCGAAACTGGGGGACCATCGGAGGGCTCGCCTTCGTGCTCATCGCGCTGGTGGCGGCCGCTCTCTGGTTCCTCCTCTTCCGCGATGACACGCCCGAGGTGGACCGGGTCGCGACGGAGCAGACGGACGACACCGAAGAGGACGCAGCCGATCCGGTGTCACAGGAGCCAGTGGGGCCGCGTCTACAGACGCCTCTCACCGTGGTCGTAACCGCCGAGGGCGACGGGCTCCAGTGGTTTCGCTACTCGCTCGATGGGGAAGAGACGTTCACATGGGTCGAGGCGGGCAACACCGAGACCTACTCAGCAGACTCCTCCATCGTGATCCTTGGCGAGGGCAACAGCTCCGGCCCAGCCTATGACTTCGGGGAGACGACGTTGGAGATCCAGGGGCTCCGCTGGAGGCCACAGAATGGGACCGCCGTTCGTCTCACCGTCCAGAACGGCCAGGCGCTCCTCGACTCCCTGACACAGGCGGGTGTGTCCTCGTCCCCTGTTCCCGCCTCCACCCAGCCCGAGTAGCATGGCGCTCGCCCCGCGCGCCCTCGACCTCCTCGCCCGCCTCGACGACGACCCCGAGGACTCTGCCGATCTGGCGACCGAGATCCGCGAGGTTGTCCGAGAACTCGCTCGCGCGTACTACACCGATGGCGAGAGTCCCGTCGGGGACACGCAGTACGACCGACTCTTCCGCACGCTGCAAGAACTCGAAGCCGCTCATCCCGAGTGGAGGGTGGCCGACAGCCCCACACACCGCGTAGGGGGAAACCCGCTCGACGCCTTCGAGAAGGTGCAGCACCCCGTTCCGCTCCTCTCGCTCGGCAACGCCTTCGATGGGGACGGACTCCGTGCCTGGTACGACCGCGTCCTCCGGGCCCTCGCCGACGTGCTCGACGAGGCGGAGCGGCCCGCGCTCATCGCGGAACTCAAGATCGACGGCCTCGCGCTGGCTCTGACCTACGAGAACGGCACGCTCGTCCGAGCCGCTACACGGGGAAACGGCGAAGTGGGCGAAAACGTGACGCGCAACGTCAAGACCATCGGGCAGGTGCCGCTGCGCCTCGCAGGCGAGACGCCGGAGCGCATGGAAGTGCGAGGCGAGGCGTACATGAAGCGGAGCACGTTCGAGGCGCTCAACGCCGCATTGGTCGAGGCCGGGGAGAAGCCCATCGCGAATCCGAGAAATGGAGCCGCCGGCAGCCTCCGCCAGTTGGACAGCGCCGTCACAGCCTCGCGACGCCTCTCGTTCTGGGCGTACGGGATCGGACCGTCGTCGGACCCGCCGCCGCCCGCGCAAAGCGACACGCTGGACTGGCTCCGAACGCTCAGCTTGCCCGTCCCGGACGAACGGCAAACGTTCGCGGGGGACGACCCCATCGAGGCCGTCGTCGCGTTCTGTGAGGCGTGGGCGGAGCGCCGCGACACGCTCGACTACGAGATCGACGGGGTCGTCGTGAAGGTGGATCGGTTGGACTATCAACGCGCGCTCGGCGAGGTCGCGAATGCCCCACGCTGGGCCGTCGCGTTCAAGTTTCCCGCTCGCGAGGCGACCACGCGGTTGCTCGATGTAGAGCACAACGTCGGGAGGACGGGCGTCATCAAGCCCATCGCGATCCTTGAGCCGGTGGACGTGGGCGGTGTGACCGTGTCTCGCGCCACGCTCCACAACGAGGATTATATCGCCGAGCGCGACATTCGAATCGGAGACCTAGTCGTTGTCAAGCGGGCGGGCGACGTGATCCCCCAGGTCGTCAAACCCATCGCGGACGCGAGGACGGGGGAGGAGCGCGAGCACCGGATGCCGTCGCACTGCCCGTCATGTGGCGAGCCGCTCGTCCGCCTGGAGGGCGAGGCGGATTGGCGGTGTGTGTCTGCGACGTGTCCGGCCCAACTCAAGCGCCTCGTGGAACACTTCGTCTCACGGGGCGCGATGGATGTGGACGGCATGGGAAAGAAGAGTGCGTACCAGCTCGTGGACGAGGACTTGGTGCGGTCCATCCCGGACCTCTACCGGCTCTCAGACCGACGAGACGACCTGATCGAGCTGGAGGGCTTCCAGGAGAAGAAAGCAGATCGGCTATTGGTGGGGCTGGAGACATCGAAGGAGCGACCGTTATCGCGCCTTCTCTTCGGCCTCGGCATCCGGTTCGTGGGGGAGACCGTCGCGCAGCAGCTGGTCGCGGAAGTCCCGACGCTGGACGCCCTCGCGGTGTCCACGCAGGAAACACTCGAAGGCATTTTTGGAATCGGTCCCGAGACGGCGCAGAGCGTGGTGGAGTGGTTCTCGCACGAGGAGAACCGCGAGACCGTACGCCAGCTTGCCGACCTCGGCGTTCGAACGGAGCGACGGCCAGAGGAGGCACGGTCAGAGGACGAGGCCGTCCTCGATGGTAAGACCTTCGTCTTGACTGGCACGCTCCCGACGATGAGCCGGGCTGCGGCGAAGGCGCTCATCGTGGCAGCGGGAGGGAAAGTGACCGGGAGCGTCTCGAAGAAGACGGACTACGTCGTCGCCGGGGAGTCTGCGGGCTCGAAGCTGGAGAAGGCAAACGGCCTCGGGGTCACGGTCCTCGACGAAGAGGGTCTGCACGCGCTCCTTTCCGGGGATCCAGCGCCGGAGGCCGTAGCGGACATCGAGCCACCGGTGCCGTCCTCTGGGCAAGGCTCTCTGTTCTAGCGATGCTCGAAGCGTTCCGTCAGTCTCAGGCGCTCCGCCTCGCCCGTCGCGTCGCCGAGGCGCGCCGACCCGTCGATCCTGAGCCGCGCGTTCGGGAGCGGCGGGTGGTCGCGGTTCTCCCTCGCGCCGAAGACGCTCACGATGAGGCTCAGCGCGAGGCGTGGGCCTTCCTTCTCGCGCTGGATCTGGCCCCGAGTCACATCGTTCCGCTCGTGTTTGGGCGCGACGTGGGGACGCCGGATGTGTTCGCGGGCGCGGTGTTCCACGTGACGGATCAGGACGTGGACTGGCGCCGTCTGCCGAAGCGGGGCATCACGGAAGGGGTGTGGACACGGCGTCCAGACGTCGCCATCGATCTCTCACCGTCTCTGTTCGCACCCGCTGCATATCTCGTCGGAGGGTCTCCCGCAGCCGTACGGATCGGGTTGGATCCGAAGCGAGACGCCGCAGCTTTCTACGATCTCGTGGTTACAGGAGGGCTGGAGGCATTGCGTCGTACGCTCGCCCACTTGGACCCCCCGGTTGTGCCCATCCGTTGAGCGCCGCGAAGGCCTCGGTTGCACTTCGTCGCGCACCGGTGCGTTGCATTCGGCATCTTCCTGCCTCGTTCCCTTTCAGCCGTGGGCATCCAAGACCGCCTCGGACTGGGCCCCAAGCCCGGTCGCCGACCCCGCCGAAGCAGCTCTCTCAAGATCGAGAAGCGCAAACCCGATGATGGCCGTGTGCGGCTCACGCGCCAGGCTCTCCTCGTCCGGGCGGGGCTGCTTCTCGCGCTGACGGTGCTCGCCTTGCTCGCCTTCCCGCGTACGTCGGCAGTCGATGGTATCGCGAGAGTGGGAGAGCCCTGGAACGACGATGATGTGGTGGCGCCGTTCAATTTCGCGGTCCGCCTGCCGGAGGAAGTCGTGCAGGCCAAACGCGATTCCGTCGCGAGGGCCGAGCCGCCGATCTTCGTCGAGCGGCCGGAGGCACTGGACCAGACGCTCGGGCGCCTAGACTCTCTAGATGCTCGCTTCGACTCTACGTTTGCGGCGTACAACCGATTCCGAGAAGCGCGTGCGCTCGGTAGCGACTCCCTAGCGCTCCGAGACAGCCTGGTGTTCGAGCAACGTCGTGAGGCTCTTGGCCTAGGGCTGACGAATCGTCAGATCGGCTGGCTCGTCGCGAGCGCATTCGAACGGGGCTCAGGCGCCTCGTCTGATCCGTCGTTGGACGACCGCCTGCTGGCCGAGGCCGCCAGGATCAGCCGAGAGGTGTTGGAGAGGGGCCTCCTCGACGTTCGGATTGACTCGGTCGTTGCCTCGGAGATCGTCGTCCGCAATTTGGACCCCACCGTCCGCTCCGAAATCAATGTGTCTCGGGGGGAAGTACTGGGGCGGGATCAGGAACGGCGGTTCGCTCGGCGCACCCTGGGCGCTGCGTTCCCAGGAAAGCCCGACACCGTCGACATCGCGCTGGAGCTGTACCGGCGGTCCATCGTTCCCAACTACCTCTACCAGCAAGACGCGACCCAACGGCGCCTGGAGGAGCGGCTTCGTCTGGTGGAGCAGACGCGGGATCAGGTCCGCGAGAACACGACCATCATCCGGGATGGTGACGTGGTGACACAGGATCAGTTCGATAAGCTCCGGTCCCTCCAGATCGCGCAACGTGAGCGCACTGGCGACCGAAGCTTCGTCCTGACAGTCATCGGTCGGGCTCTTCTTGTCCTCGCGGCTCTAAGCGTCTTTTTCCTTTACTTGTACCTGCTCCGCCAGACGGTCTTCGACGATGCGCGACAGCTCGTGCTGATCACGCTGTTGCTCGGGTCCGTGCTCGTCGGGTTCTGGATCGCCGGAGCGACGGGGCTGGCAGCAGCGCCATTTGCGGTGCCTGTTGCGCTGGTCAGCATCTTGCTCGCCATCGTGTTCGATAGTCGAGTGGCCTCATTTGCGACGATGACTCTCGCTCTCCTCGCGGGCCTGATCTTCGGAAGCGACTTTTTGCTCGGCTTCGCGACCCTCTTTGCAGGCTTGCTGGGGGTGTTCTCTGTCCGCGATGTCAAGAACCGGAGTCAACTCCTCATCTCAGGAGGTCTCGTGCTGGCCGCGTATGCGCTGGTGCTCTTCGCCTTCGCGTTGCTGCGCGCCACCCCGTTCGACGACCGTCTCGTCTACGAACTCATCGCTGCGGCCATCAACGCTGTCCTACTGCTGCTCGCCTGGCCCCTTCTAGCAGCTATCGAGCGGGGGTTCGGGGTGACGACGGACATCACGCTGCTGGAACTCTCGGATACCAACCGGCCGGTGCTGAAGGAACTGTCCATGCGCGCGCCGGGCACCTTCAACCACTCGCTCCAGGTCGCCAACCTCGCCGAGGCGGCCGCAGCTGCCGTGGGTGCCAACGCCCTTCGCACTCGGGTCGGCGCGATCTACCACGACATCGGGAAGATGCTCAAGCCGGAGTACTTCATCGAGAACCAGCAAGCGGGAGAGAACCCGCACGACAAGCTCAAGCCGTCTATGAGCGCGCTCGTGATCGCGGCGCACGTCAAGGATGGCCTCGACCTCGGTCGGCAGAACAAGCTGCCCAAGGTGGTCCTGGATTTCATCGCGACCCACCACGGGACGGGCCTGATGGAGTTTTTCTACCGGCGCGCTCAGGAGAATGCAGGCGAGGACGCCGATCAGGTCAAGGAGGCGGACTTTCGCTACCCCGGACCCCGTCCTCAAACCGACGAACAGGCTATCGTGATGCTCGCCGATTCCGTCGAGGCTGCGTCGCGCTCCCTCGACAAACCGAACCCACGTCGGCTTCAAAGCCTCATCGAGTCCATCTTTGAGGCGCGCGTAGCCGACGGCCAATTGGACGAGAGCGACCTCACCTTTGCGGACCTCGCGAAGATCCGTGAGACGTTCCAGACTCTTCTCGCGGGCATCTATCACTTCCGGGTCAAATACCCGGACCAGGCGCCCGAGACGGACGACGAGCCCACCGAGGGAGCCCCTCAGAAAGAAGGGCTGGACGTCCCAGTGCCAGAGGGCACCCCGGTAGCACCGGAGCGGTCCGGAGAGCGCGAGGAGAAGCCTACGGGGTAGCCCGTGGCTGTTGGGTGCGCCCGCCTCGGCAAAAGGCCGGAGGCGTTCCGGCTGAGGGACCTACCCGGCTCTACCGCTCAGTCGTTCCACGAGCGCCTCGCGTCGAGACCGGCTGACGCTCAGCGATTCGCCGTTGTGAAGGCGCACGGCGTAGCTCCCTCCAGGTGCTGTGAGGAGTGCCTCGACGGCACCGAGGCGGACAATGGTGGATCGGTGGATTCGCGTGAAGCGGGTAGGGTCCAAGAGGTCGTCCAGTGCTCGCATCGTCTGCCGGATAACATGGACGGCGTCGCTTGTGTGCAACTCCGCGTACGGCCCCGACGAGGTGACGTACTCGATTTCACCCACGGGGACGAACACCGTCCCGCCTCGCTGCTCCACTGCAATCCGCTCGGCGTACCCCGTTGCGGGCGAAGGCGATAAGCCGGACGGGGTATCCCGTAGCAAAGCAGCGCGTTTGGCGCGGCTGAGAGCCTGGAAGAACCGCTCGTCGTCATACGGTTTGAGCAGATAATCCGAGGCGTCAACGTCGAACGCTGTGATGGCGTATCGGTCGTAGGCCGTGACGAAGATGGTCTGGGGCATGGCCTCCGGTCCGATCTCGGTCACGACGTTCAGGCCGCTCCCGCCCGGCATCTCCACGTCGAGAAAGACGATGTCGAGAGGGTCTCCTGATTCGTGGTGGGTCCCGATAACGCCAATCGCGGCATCGGCGGATCCGACCTCGCGGACGACCTCCACCTCGGGGACTGTCGCGAGGAGGTCCCGGATCCGCCGCCGCGCGAGCGGCTCGTCGTCAACGATCAGAACGCGGAGGGTGCGGCTCATGGCAGCACAGCGGTGGTCTCATGCCCGTGGGTCGCGTCCTCCGGGTCACGGATGTGTTCGGAGCGAAATGGAAGACGTACTTCGGCCTGTGTCCACCCGGAGCCGCGACGGAGGGCGAGCGTGCCCGTTTTTCCGTACAGAGCGTTCAGGCGCTCGCGCGTATTCGCGATCCCGACGCCTTGCCGCCCTTCGCCTGGCTCGCGTAGCCCGGGTCCGTTGTCCTCGACGCGGAGCACGAGGTGGGCCCTCTCGCGCGTAGCTGTTAGTCGGATCGTGCCCGTCTGTCCATCTGGTACCTGTGCGATGCCGTGCCCGATGGCGTTCTCCACGAGTGGCTGGAGAAGGAGAGGGGGCACGAGGGCATCCAGTGTGCCGGGCGCCCACGATTCTTCCACGCTCAAGCGGTCCTGGAGCCGTACGCGTTGAACGTCGAGGTAATCGCGCAGAAAGTCGGCCTCTTCGCGGAGTGGAACCTCAGGTGCTGCGCTGTTCCCGTCCAACACGCGGCGGAGGAGAGACGAGAGTCGCGCGATCATGGTCCGCACGCCCGCTGGGTCGTGCTCGACGAGCGCGCTGACGGCGTTGAGCGTGTTGAAGAGGAAGTGGGGGTTGAGCTGCATCCGCAACGCGGAGAGCCGGGCCTCGGCGAGTTGGGCCTCCAACTGCGCCCGCTCTGCGACGAGGTGCGTGCGCTCGGCGAGTAGCCGCTCCGCCTCGGCGCGACGCTCCTGCACTTGAAAGAGTGCCGTTCGGGCGTACCCGGCCGCGAGGATTGCGAGGTACACCACCAACTCGTCCAGCATCCGAAGCCGCGTGAAGGCGCCGAGCGGAGTCCATCCCCGCCCCGGCGGAAGGTCGGTGCCAAAGAGGGGGCGGAACAGGCCGCGCGTGACGTACTCGAACACGTACGCGATACCGATTCCGACCGCAATCTGGAGCACGAGTCGGCCGAGCCAGGCGCTGCGCTCGGCGGGGAAGCGGAGGGCCAGCCAGAAGACGAGGGGCGTGAGCGCGGCCCAGAGCCCGAGCTCTGCAAACATCTCCCCGATCTCGTTCCACTCGATGGCCTCGCCGGGGCCCGTGCGGGAGATCTCGCGAACGGCCATCAGAACGCCGAGCACAAACCAGAACACGACCGTCGCGGCCCCCTCCATGCGTCGGGACCAGGGGCGAGTGGGAAGGGCAAGGGCGGGGCTCACGCGTGTGAAACTAGCGAGCAGCCTCGTCGCTTTCCGGGCTCCACGCCGCCCAAACGCGCTGTTCGTGACAGGGAGGTGCCGTTCGTGACAGCTCCGGGATCTCTCAGGGCTGGAGTCCATACAGATCGCGATCCCCTTCTCGAACGCCATGTCTCGCTTGCTCCTCTCGCTTCTCTTCCTCCTGCTGCTCCCCGTTGCGACCTCCGCCCAGGAGGCCACACTGACCGGCAGCGTTCTCGACGGAGAAAGCGATCTCCCGCTCCCAACCGCGACGGTCGCCCTGTGGACGCCCGGTGCGGACTCGTCGCTCGTCGGCGGCGTCACGGCCAACATCGATGGTGAGTTCAGCCTGCAGGCCGAGCCCGGGGAGTACTCTCTCGTGATCAGCTTCGTGGGCTATCAGACGATGCGCCAGCCGCTCTCGGTCGGGACCGAAGCGGTCGACCTCGGCGTTGTCCGGCTCCTACCCGACGCCGCTGCACTCAGCACCGTCCAGGTACGGGGCGAGCGTAGCCAGGTCGCCGCTCGGATCGACCGGACCGTGTACAGCACCGCAGACAACCCCGTCAACGAAGGCGGGACCGCGACCGACGTGCTCTCGAACCTGCCGTCCGTCGATGTCGATATCGACGGGAACGTCTCGCTGCGGGGCTCGGGCAGCGTCGCCATCTTCATCAATGGGCGCCCGGCGCCGGTCTCTGCGGACTTCATCGCGGCGTACCTCCGCAGCCTCCCGGCTGGGACCATCGACCGCGTGGAGGTCATCCCGAACCCTTCCGCTGCATTCGAGCCAGACGGAGTGGGGGGCGTCATCAACATCGTGCTGAAAGAGAACACGGATCTCGGCCTGGGCGGCACGTTCGCTGCGGGAACCGACACGCAGGGTGGTTTGAACGCGACGGGTGCCGTGACCTACGGGCGTGGTCCGTGGTCGCTCGCGGCCACGTACGGCATCCGCAGCGATCAGCGCGAGGGCTCCGGCTCGACGTTCAGCATCAACCGTTTCGAAGCGAGCCCGACCACCCTGGATCAGGCGGAGGTCCAGGACCGCTCGCGGCTGAGCAACTTCGTGAGCTTCTCGGCCGACTACGCGCTCGCGGAGAACACGACGCTGACCTCTCAACTCCAACTCGGGATCCAGAGTGGAGACCAGGAAGAGCTCAACGCGACCCTCCGGCAGGATGCCTCCGGCGCCACGATGGCAGAATATGAGCGTCTCGCGACAGAATCGGGGGACGGCTACTCGGGTGGTCTTCGTCTCGGCCTCCGCCAGCAGTTCGGGGACAACCACTCGTTGACCGTCGAGGCGAATGCCGAGGCGGAGGAGGAGGGGGAACTCCAGGCCTTCAACGACCGGATCTTCCTCGGGGACGCCACCTTCGGCCTTCCACCCCAAATCGACGAGGACGACGCCGAGCGCGAGGTCGAACTGCGTATCGATTACACGCAGCCCCTCGCGGGATTCCAGATCGACATCGGCTACAACGGCAGCATCGAGACCGAGTCCAGCACGCTCGACGCCCGCCGGATGGGCGCGGATGGGCTCCTGACCCCGGACCCCAACCTCTCCAACTCCTACGACTTCGATGAGCGCGTGCAGGCGATCTACGCGCAAGCCTCGCGGGACTGGGGGCTCGTGGGCGTCCAACTCGGCCTCCGTGCCGAGCAGGCGACTACGACACTCGGCCTCCTCACGACGGGGGAGCAGTTCGACAATGACTACCAGAGCCTTTTCCCGAGCGCCTTCCTCGCCCTGAACCTCTCGGAGCTCACGACGATCCGTGGTGGCTACAGCCGCCGCATCAATCGCCCGCGCCGCTGGGAACTCAACCCGTTCCCATCCTTCGATGTGACGGGCTCCATCATCCGACAGGGCAATCCGGCTCTCCGGCCGGAGTACACAGACTCCTTCGAGGTGCGTGCCCAGCAGATCACCCCGTTCGGGTCTCTCGCGCTCACACCCTACTACCGCCGCACGACCGATATCATCCGCCGCATCGCCTCGCCGCCGGACGCTGACGGTGTCTCGGTTCGCTCGCCACAAAACCTCGACACCGCCGATGCCTGGGGCGCGGAGGCCGTCCTCGCACTAGACGACGTCGGCGGGTTCGACGGCTTCCTGAGCCTGGAGGGGTTCCGGCTCCAGACGGGCACTGCGGCCACGAGCGAGGCGGAACTCTCCAGCGACGCCTTTGGCTGGGGGGGACGCGTCAATGCGACGTACGCGTTCGGCGACCGGTTCGGCCTCGGTGGCGACCTCGACCTGCAGACGACGGTCCGCTACACCGCGCCAATCGACACCGAGCAGGGGCGGCGCGGCGCTCGTGCAGACGTAAACCTCGCGCTCCGTCAGGCCCTCTTTTCTGACCGTGCGGCTCTCACGCTCCAGGTCCGCGATCCGTTCGATGTGACGGATCTCCAACTCGTGCTCGACCAGCCGGAGCTGTTCCAGGAGATCGAGCGCAACTGGGGCGTCCGCCAGTTCGGTCTGACGTTCTCGTACACCCTCGGTCGCCAGGACCGTCAGCGGGACCGAGGCCAAAACGGCGGAGGCGGTGGCTACGCGGGCGACGATTTCTAGGGATCCGACGAGCATCCGAGTCGGGTACGGGGTGGCAGAGTCTCGCCGCGCGTACCCGACCGTCTGCTGGGTCAGCCGCCGAGTCGGTCGAGGGCGGTCTGCGCCTGCTGGGCGAACCCCGCCCGTTGACGAGCGCGAGCCCAGGCCCGCACTTCCTCCGGCGACGCCATCGTATGGGCATCCTCTCGGATCTCGGCGGCCTCGGTCTCCTGTCCCATCGCGGCGAGGAGACCGGCCTGCGTCATTCGGTTCGCAAACGTGGGCTGACGCGCGATGGAGGTCTCGACCCACTCCATGGCGTCACCGAGGCGGCGGTTGTTGTCCAGCGCGTACTGCGCGATCTGATTCCAGCCTTCCCAGAAGAATCCTGGAATGCCTCGAAGCTCTCGTTCCATGCTCTCTAGAACCACCGACGGCGTATCGACGGTGATCGCGACGGGTACCTCCGTCTCGGCCCAGTGGAGGACGAGCGTGGCGCTGTCAGTCGTCGGGGCGTCGAAGCGGTAGAGAAGCCGTTCGGCCAAGGGCGCATCGCGTGCGACGACGGCAACGCGGAGAGCATCCTCAGCCGGGTCGTAGGAATAGGAGCCCCAGGCGTCGGCCATGGTGGAGAAGATGACCGTCCACTCGGTCTCGCCCGGGATGGTGTGGAGGCCGTAGCGCCCGGCAGGCAGCGTCTCTCCTTCCACCCGAATGTCGGTCGAGGTCTCGAACACGGTGTTCTCATTCGCCCCGGACCGCCACACCTCGCCAAACGGTTCGAGTCCGCCGAAGATCACTCGTCCTCGAACAGCCGGCCGGTGATACTCCACGCTCAGATCCGTCAGGCCGACGGCTTGTTGAACGCGTGCATGCGGCGAGACCTCAGGTGTGGTCAGCGTTCGGTTCTGGGCGCTCGCGGTGCCAGCCATCAGGACCGAGAGAAGGGCGAGGAGCACGAAGGGAGAGACGCGAAGCATCGAGGAGGAGGGAGTGTCGAAGCAGAACCTACCGCCGAGCGATGCTCGGGGTATCTTCGGCGTCCGTGTAAGCGCTTACTCCCCACGCATTCGATGTCCATCGACTCCCCCCGCGTCGCCTACTTCTGCATGGAGTACGGGCTCGACGACGCACTCAAGACCTACTCTGGCGGCCTCGGCATTCTCGCGGGCGACCACCTCAAAGGAGCCCACGACCTCGGCCTGCCGCTCGTCGCCATCGGCCTGAAGTGGAAGCAGGGCTACGTCCAGCAGCAGATCGACGAGGACGGCTTCCAGGTGGATGCCTTCCCGACGTATCACTACGGCGAGGACGTGATGACGGACACCGGCGTCGAGATCCGTGTGCACATCGCGGGAGACGAGGTCCGCTGCAAGGTCTGGCTCTGCGACGCCTTCGGCAACGCGCCGCTCTACCTCCTCGATACGGACCTCGACGGCAACCCGCACCGCTGGACGACCGGTCAGCTCTACGCCGGACCGGAGGGCCGCCGCGTGGCGCAGGAGATCGTGCTCGGCATCGGTGGCGTGCGCGCGCTCCGAGCCCTCGGTATCGACGTGGACGTGTACCACTTCAACGAGGGCCACGCCCTGCTGGCTGCCTTCGAACTCGCGCGCGAGAAGATGGAGGCCGGCATGAACCGCGACGAAGCCTTCGCGGCCGTTCGCGAGGAGGTCGTCTTCACGACCCACACGCCCATTCCCCAGGGCAACGAGACGCACCCGATCCGTCGCTTGGAGTATCTCGGTGCGGGCGTCGGCGTGATGAGCGGCGACGACTTCCGCGCGCTCGGGGGCGATCCGTTCAACATGACCGTCGGCGCACTCCGCACGGCGCGGGTCGCCAACGGCGTCGCGCAACTCCACGGCGAGACCGCCAACCGAATGTGGGAGTGGGTGGATGGCGCCGCCCCGATTCATGCGATCACCAACGGCGTGCATCCGGGCACCTGGGTAGACCCCGAGGTGGACCAGGCCGCCCGGGACGGCTCCGACGAGGACCTCTGGAGCGCGCACCAAGCCAACAAGCGGGCACTCATCGCGCACATCGCGAAGCGCGCGGGCGTCCAGTTCGACGAGGACAAGCTGCTAATCGGCTTCGCGCGGCGCGCCGTCGCGTACAAGCGTGCGACACTCGTCTTCGAGAACGAGAAGGAGATCTTGCCGCTCCTCGAATCCGGGCGCGTGCAGCTCGTCTTCGCGGGCAAAGCGCACCCGATGGATACCTCCGGCAAGGCCATCGTGCAGGAGCTCGTCAAGCTCTCCGCGAGGTATCCGAAGGCCGTCGCCTTCATCCCGGACTACGACATGGAGACCGGCGCGCTCATGACGCGCGGCTCCGACGTGTGGCTCAACACGCCTCGCCGTCCGAAGGAGGCTTCTGGCACAAGCGGCATGAAGGCGGCGATGAACGGCGTCCTCAACTGCTCTATCCTCGATGGCTGGTGGCCCGAGGCAGTCCGAGACGGCATGAACGGGTGGGACATCGGCGGTGGATTCATCTCGCGGGACCCGAAGGTGCAGGACGACCACGACCGCGACGCGCTCAAGGATGTGCTCTTCAACAAGGTCGTCCCGACGTACTATGACGAGCGCGAGAACTGGATCTCGATGATGCGGACCAGCATCCTCGACACGCGCCAGCAGTTCTCCTGTCACCGAATGCTTCGCGAGTACGTGGAGTTGATGTACGAGTCCGCGTCCGTCGAGGCGTGAGGAGCTTGGGCGGGCGGCAGTGATCGTCGTCCGCCCGGTGTCTGAGCGGTCTCGTCAGTTGACGATGACGTGCAGCTCCAAGTCGTCGAGAGACACCTCGATCCGCTCCTGCCGGATCTCGTGTCGGATTTCTACCTCGTCCACGTAATGCCCGAGGCGGTGGGAGGTGTCGCAGCGGTCGCCGCTGGCAGCATATGCGAGTTGGCGAGCGCCGACCACCACGAGCAAGCAACCGATGGTGAGAAGGGCGACGCGTTGGAAGCGGCGACGGGATTTGGACGACATGGAGAGGAGATGAACCCGGGAAGAGACGGCGACGTACGGTGCGAGTCCGCACGGGTTACGAACGTTGACTTTTTAGCATGCGTGTGAAGAGAAGGGACGGTTCGCATCAGGAGGGAGCCGCTTCACTCCTGGCATGACGCCTCTGCCCGCCTCGTTCTTCGCGCGGCCTACGCTGGAGGTCGCCACTGATGTGCTCGGCACGCTGCTGGTCCACGACGACCCCGAGGCGGGGAGACTAGTTGGACGGGTCGTCGAGACGGAGGCGTACACAGCGGACGATCCATCGCTTCTGGGCTGGAAGGCTACGTTCGGCCCGGATGGGCGGGTGCTGCCGCGAGGACGTGCCGCCGATCTCTTCGCGACCCCCGGGACGGCGTACGTGTACCTCGTCTACCGGACCCACTGGTTGCTGAACGTGGTCACGGAGCCCGAAGGCGTGGCAGGTGCGGTGTTGATCCGTGCCGTCGAGCCGGTGGAAGGAGAGGGCGCGATGGCAGAGCGCCGACTTGCAGCGAAGCGTCGGCAGGATCTCACGAACGGACCAGGGAAGCTGACCCAGGCGCTCGGCATCAACGATCGCACCTTCCACGGAACCGATCTGACCGCTCCGCCTCTCTTTTTTGCCGAAGACGGCTACGAGGGTGGACCCGTCGCAACGAGCAGCCGGATTGGCCTCACGCGAGGGATCGACCGGCCATGGCGGTTTTTCTACGAGGGGCATCCGTTCGTCTCGCCAGGAGTTCCGAGCGACGTTCGTGTGGCGAGGAGAACCCATCGCGCGCGTTGAACACTTCCGGACGGGAGCCCCGCGGCGCGAGGTCCGTTGACACCATCCCTCTCCTGCCACCTCGTGAGAGCCCGTCTCCTCACCCGCCTCGACGATCTGCGCACCAGCTACTGGTTCATCCCGAGCCTGATGGTGGTCGGAGCGTTGAGCCTCGCGTTCGGGGCGACGCTGATGGACAGTCGGATCGGGGCGGAATGGATTGAGGATGTGCCCTGGATCTACGCCTTCGGGCCGGACGGTGCACGTGCGTGCCTCTCGACCATCGCGGGATCTATGATCGGCGTCGCTGGCGTCACATTCTCCATCACCATCGCGAGTGTGGTCTATGCATCTGGGCAGTACGGGCCGAGGCTGTTGACGAACTTCATGTCCGACCGAGGCAATCAGGTCACGCTCGGCACCTTCATCGCGACGTTCCTGTACTGTCTGCTCATTTTGAGCACCGTTCGAAGTGCGGACGAGTCGTCAGCATCCGGGCTCGCGGAGGGCGCAGTGGGGGAGTTTGTCCCCCACATCGCGATTCTGATCGCGTTGGCTCTCGCTCTCGCTTCGGTCGCGGTCCTGATCTACTTCATCCACCACGTCCCGGAGTCTATCCATGTCTCGAACGTGATCGCAGGCATCGGGCGCGACCTGCGCTCGAAGATCGACGTGTTGTTCCCGGAGCGGATCGGGAAGGGTGAGATCGGGGATGATGCCCTGGAGGCGGAAGACGTCCAAACGGAGATGCCGGACGGCTTTTTGGAGGATGCCGTACCGATCCTGGCAGACAGCTCGGGGTACGTCCAGGGCATCGACACCCGCGCGTTGCTTTCCCTCGCGACGAAGTACGACGTGCTGGTGCGCGTCCGTCGGCGTCCGGGAGACTTCACGGCAGAGGGCGATACCCTCGCGCTGGTAGGGCCCTCTGCCACGATGTCGCCAGACCTCGTGCGTCGTTTCCGCGTGGCATTCGCGTGGGGGACTCAGCGGACTGCGCTCCAAGACGTACGCTTCCTCGTCAACGAACTCGTCGAGATCGCGGGCCGGGCGCTCTCGCCGGGCGTCAACGACCCTTTCACCGCGATGACGTGTCTCGACTGGCTGACGGCAACGCTGAAGTGCCTCGGCGAGAGAGACTTCCCAAGTGCGGACCGGTACGACGCGTCTGGCACACTTCGCGTGATCGCGCAGCCGACGACCTTCCACGAGTTCGTGCGCCACGTGTACGGCCAGTTACGACCGTACCTCGCAGCCGACCGGAATGCCGCTCTCCACGCGATGCGTTCTATTGGGGAGGTGGCGGGTCGCGCGGATGAGGCCAAATGGGAAAGTCTGCGCTGTGAAGCCGACGCCCTACACAGTGGCGCCATGGACGCGCTCCCCCTCGAAGTCGACCGCCTGGAGGTCCGCCATCGGTACGATCTCGTGGTCAAACTGCTCACAGGCCGAGCAGAGTACGAGGAGTCCGCGAGCACCGAGAGCTGGATCGGCGGGACGGCCTAGTCCCGGCTAGCTTCCGTCGCTCCTTTCAGCGCACACATGCGAATCGCAGTCATCGGAGGGATCGCGTCAGGCCCAGCGGCGGCGGCGGAGGCCGCCCGCCAGTCTGACACTGAGGTCGTGCTGTTCGAAGAAGGAGAGCACGTGTCCGTCGGAGCGTGCGAGATCCCGTACTTCGTCGGGGATCGTCTGGGCGCAGGCGCAGATCTGATCGCGCACACGGCAGGGGAGTTGGAGCGGACGCGAGGCTTTCGGGTGTTCACGCGCCATCGCGTCACGGCCATCGAGCCACGATCTGGGCGATTGAGCGTGACGTCCCTCGTTCACCGGGCGAGTCGCGAAGAGTCATTCGACCGGTTCATTCTCGCCACGGGCGCGCAGGCCCGCCGCCTCGGCATTGACGGCGAGACAGCTGCAGGCGTGTTTTCCCTGCGCGATCTGGCCGATGCAAACCGCCTGAGGGGGTGGCTTCGGACCGAACCGGTCCGGCATGTGGTGGTCGTCGGAGGAGGCTATGTGGGTCTCGAACTCGCCGAGGCGATGCGAGACCGCGGCCTTCGGGCGACGATCCTAGACCCGTCTGGCCGTGTTCTGGCGTCGTCGTTGCACGGCGCCGTCTCGGGTCAGATGAACAAGGCCGTTCGCGAGGCGGGCGTAGCCGTGCGTGCGGAGCAGGCGGTCGAGATTCTCACCGAGGCGGACGGACGCGTGCACGCTGTGCGAACAGAGCGCGGTGAGCGGATCGGGTGTCAGGCGGTTCTCGTCGCCATCGGTGTGGAGCCCCGCACCGATCTCGCCGAGGCGGCCGGAGTCGCGCTCGGGTCCACGGGCGCCATCGCGACGGACGCAGAGATGAGGACGAACGTCCGGGGGGTCTGGGCCTGCGGCGACGTGGCAGAGACGTTCCGCGTCCTCGATGGAGCGCCGATCCACTGGCCCCTCGCGCCAGTCGGGCGCCGGACGGGCCGGGTGGCCGCGCGGAACGCCGCGAGCCAGACCGGAGCGTCCGATTCGTTTCGAGGCGTTACACCGTCGGTCGCCGTGCGCGCGTTCGGTGTCGAGGCCGCTTGTGTGGGGCTGCGCGAAGAGGAGGCGAGAGAGGCGGGATTCGACGCGTTTGCTGTGCAGGTGCGACACAGGACGCGAACGCGGGCCTACCCTGGCTCCCAGCCCATCGATATCCGTTTGATCGTGGAACGAGACCGAGGGCGGTTGTTGGGGGGGCAACTGGTCGCTCGTGAGGGCGCGGCCCTTCGCGCGGATGTGCTGGTGCCGCTGATCCGCTCCGGTGCGACTGCTCGTGAGCTCGCGGAGGAGATGGACCTCGTGTACAACCCGCCCATCGCTCCTGCTGTGGATCCACTGATCATCGCGGCGAGTGCGGCTCTTCGCGAACTGGGTGTGCGATAGTAGATGGGCGTTGCGAGGAATCGGGTGAGACGGGAGGCCAGGGAGGCTCGGTGTGAGACGAACGTGTACTCTGCGACGTCTCATTCTCGCCTATGCCTGACCCTGCCCGCCTCCGCGCCGCCCGTCGCCTCGTGCGCATCGAGGCCGACTCTGCTTACCTGGCTCGTCTTTCTGCATCCGACCCCGATGATTCCGAGCGCCGCGCCATCGCGTTGGTGGCCGGAGTGACGCGATGGCGCCGCTGGCTGGACTGGTCCGTCGGCCGTTTCCTCCGCCAGCCGGTGGAGTCCCTAGATGCTCCGCTCCGCCAGGCCCTCCGCCTCGGGGCCTTCGAGTTGCTGGTGGAGGAGAAGCCGACGCACGCCGCCGTCGGCGAGGCCGTCGGGGTGGCGCGGACGTTGTTGCACAAAGGGGCGGCAGGGCTCGCGAATGCCGTGCTTCGGAGGCTCGCGACCGAGCGAGACCAAGGGGCCATCGCCGAGCCCACGACGGGAGACCTCGCAGAGGATCTGGCGATCCGGTTTTCTCACCCCACATGGATGGTCGCACGTTGGCTCGATCGGTTCGGAGACACGCAGACCCGTGAGTTGCTTCGCGTCCACAATGAGGTGCCTCGGTATTGTCTGCGGGCCAACACGTTACGAGTCTCACGAGAGAAACTCATGGAGCGATTGCGTGAGGTCGGCGCCCAGCCTGAGCCGAGCGGTTGGTCGCCCGATCTCGTGACGGTGCGCCGCCTCGGGCTCGCGCTCGGGATGGTCGCCGAAGGGGCTTGTGCGGTTCAGGACGAGGCGGCAGCGCTCGTCGTCTCCGTTCTGGATCCGCAGCCTGGCGAAGCCCTTCTCGATGGCGCGGCTGCGCCGGGCGGCAAGGCGATCTATGCCGCCGAGCGAATGGAAAACGAAGGGCGGGTGGCAGCAGTGGATGTCCATCTTGCGAAAACCGACCTCATCTGGCGAGCGGCCCAGGCGCACGGTGCCACCATCGTGGAGCCTGTCGCGGCCGACCTGCGAGTGTGGGAGGCCGGTCAGTCCTTTGACCGGGTCCTGCTCGACGCCCCCTGCTCTGGCACCGGCGTCCTCGCCAAACGCGCCGACCTCAGGTGGAATCGCGAGGCGGATGGACTGGAGGAACTGACTACGCTTCAGAGCGAGTTGCTCCAGGCCGCGGCATCGCACGTGGCGCCCGGGGGGCTTCTCGTTTACTCGACGTGCTCCCTCGAACCGGAAGAGAACACCCAGCAGGTCGATGCCTTCCTAGAGAGCCACTCACAGTTCCAACGCGAGCCCGTCGGCGATCTCGTGCCGGAGTCGATGCGAACCGAGCGCGGAGAGTACCAGGCCCTTCCTCATCTCCACGGTACCGATGGGGCCTTCGCGTCCCGTCTGCGACGGGTCACGTAGCCTCTACGGTTCGAGATCGCGCGTCTCGATTCTCAAACCGTCGTAGCGTTCGGCTCCGTTCGCCTCCCCTTCCATGGCCCCTCAACTGCAAACATACGCGGACCATTTCCGGCAATCGCAACGAGACGCGCACCGGATCGCGGATGACCTGACCCGCGTCCAGTTCAACTGGAAGCCATCGGAGAAGGCGTGGTCTGTGGGAGAGTGTTTCGTGCATCTCAATGTCATCGCGAAGGCGTACCTGCCTGTCCTCGAAGCCGCCGCAGCGTCCGGGACGCCCCGAGGTCACGGGCCGTACACGTATGGCTTCGTATCGCGCCTCTTTACGAACGCCGTGCGACCCGGCGGTCGGCCCATCCCCACGGGGGGGCCGATGAATCCTTCCAGCGGCGGACCCCAGTCGGACTTCGACCATGGGCGTGCTCTCGCCTCCATGGACGAGTACACCGACCGGTACGTCCACGTCTGTGAGCGCCTCGATGGGCTGGACTACTCCTCGATCAAGGTGTCGTCTCCCTTTCTACCCTTGCTCCGGCTTCCGATCGGCGCCTTCACGGATGCGATGGGGCTCCACGCCATCCGTCACGTGCAGCAGGCCGAGCGGGTGACGCAGCACCCGAGCTTCCCCGACAGCTGACCCGAGGCGGTCGGTCTCGATGCCAGTCAGGCCTCGAACTCGGTGATCATCCTGGCTGACAGAAGAAGACATCGCGAGTCATGGTAGGGGCCTCCGCGTGCCCTTGCCCTTCGCAGGTCGCCTCCCGACCTTACGACTCCACTCGCCTCGACGACGCTCCCGACCAGGCTCCGCTCTCGCACCTCGTGCTCCCATGAACCGGATGCTCTCTCGGACCTTCGTCGCGCTGGCGGCTCTCGTGCTGTCTCTTGCGCCCCAGGCGCAGACCGTCGTCAAGTACGGGGCGGATTTCCTCGGTGCCGGGGTGGGGGCTCGGGCGCTCGGAATGGGAGGCGCCTATGTCGCTCACGCCGACGACGTAACGGCGGGCTTCTGGAATGCCTCGGGCCTCGCCGCACTCCAGTATCCCGAGGGTGCCTACATGCACACGGAGAAGTTCGGGGGGCTGGTCGCGTTCGATTATGGCGCCGTGGCGTGGCCGCTCTCCGGGAGGTCGACTCTTGCCGTGTCGTTCGTCCGAAGCGGCGTGGATGATATCGCGAGCACGCTTCGCGCCTTCAACCCGGAGACGGGCCTCCCGACGCCCAACGCAGAGGACCAGATCGAGTTTTTCTCGGCGGCGGACAACGCGCTGTACCTCTCCTTCGCGCGAGAGCTCAACGAGACGCTGACGGCAGGCGCGAGCGTGAAGGTCGTCCGGCGCGGGATCGGTGACTTCGCGAGCGCGTGGGGCTATTCGTTGGATCTCGGAGCGCAGGCTCAGGTCGGGCGCTTCCGCCTCGGCGCGAATCTCCAAGATGTCACCACGATGGTGCAGTCGTGGAGCGTGGACGAGGCCTCGTTCGCAGAGTTCGAAGAGACCTTCGGACAAGACGCGCCAGTGGGGCTGACGGAGATCGTGCCGCCGGTCGCTCGGCTCGGCGCGGCCACGCAGCTGCCGCTGACCGAGGACATCGGTGTCACGCTCGCGACCGACCTCGACCTCGGGTTCGAGGGACAGAGCGCGAATGTAATCGACGCGGCGGGGGTCTCCCTCCGGCCCCGTGTCGGAGGCGAGGTGGACTACCGGGGCGTCATCGCCTTTCGTGCAGGCATCTCCGACGTGACGACGAGCGAGCGCTTCGGTACGCAGATCACGCCGTCGGTCGGAATGGGCCTGAACGTGGGCCGCTTCGACGTGGATTACGGCTTCGGAGATTTCGCCGGTCTCCAGGGCGACCTCGGCGTCTCGCATCGCGTCTCGCTGCGCTACACCCTCCGGACGGACCGCTTCGCTCGCTCCAGTCGGTAGGCGGCGTATGTTGGCGATGCCTCTGCCCTCAAGGCCGTGAACCGCGACGATTCCTTCGCCCTCCTCGTCAGCCTCGGCGTCCACGCGCTGCTGCTGTTGCTCTTCTTTACGGTCGTGTACGAGACGCGAGCGGAGCTAGAGCCGCCTGCGCCTCGCATGGTCGAGATCGAGTTCGGACAGACGCCGGTGCGACCAGTGCTGACGGGTCCGCCTCAGCAGGCCGAGGCGGGAGACCGTGCCGCAGCCCGACAGCAGTTGGCGCCTGAGCGTCCGGCTCCGCCCCAGTCCTCGCCTGTACGCCCTCCAGAGCGGACGCGGACCACCCCGCCTCGCGAATCTCCTCCTATCCCTCGCACGTCGCAGCAACCGGACACGCCTCCTCGTCGCCCCAGTCCGCCTTCGAATCGCCGGGAGCCGCAGCCCGACCCGTCTCCGCCGCGTCAGGAAGAGCCAACTCAAGGCAACGGAGCGGGGGGAGGCGACAGTTCGGTAGACGGCCGAGCCGAGAGCGGCAGCGGCCCAGGATCCGGTGGCGATGCGCCGGTCCAGGTCGGATTTGACTTCGGAAACCGGACCGCGAGCTGTCCTCCGATCACTTTCACCAGCCCCACTGCGGCGAGCTTCACCGTGCAGTATCGCATCACGTTCAACCCAGCGGGTCGTGTGGTGAGTGTGCGGCAAGTCGGACGCCGGAGCGGCATCCCCGAACTCAACCGCGAGGCGGCAGCAGCCGCGAGGCGCTGCACGGCTCCCGCACTCCCGCCCAACGCGGCCCGAGAGAACCAGTCCACGGTGTACACGTGGCGGAGTCGCTAATCGAGGAGGCGAGACCTGGCGGTACCGATCTCTTCGCGGGCGGCATCCGCCAGCGCGCGGGCGATGAGTTCTTCCGGCGTGCGTGGTCCCGCAAAGACATCGGCGACAGCGTGCAAGAGTCCGAGGCCGATCCGTTGTGGGGCAAGGAGATAAAGCGGCTCCCAGGCGTCCGGCTGGAACTTCGCCTTGAAGCGCTCCAGGCCCTCGAAATTGTAAAAGCGTCGCGCATGGGCTCGCATCCACGCGAGGAGGGCTCGAACGTAGCGCGATGGCGGCGTCCGAGATAGAGGCGCAAACGAGGACAGCGGCACCATCCCCAGCGTCACCATGTCCGCCTCGGTAGACTGGCGGAAGGCGGCGTCCAGAAGGAGAGCCGCGGTGCCGTTGGGGGCGTCGGGATGCTGAATGATCCACTCGACGAAGACACCCCGTCGTGCTGGAATGGGCAGGAGCGTGAGGTACCCGACGACCTGCTTCGCGAGGCGAGCCGCGAGGAACGACCGAAGCCCTGGACGCTGGAGGACAGAGGTTTCGGCCATGAAGTGAAGAGGAGGGAGGCCGCGCTTCGAAAGCCAGGCGCGGCGCACCGAGTCGAGTTCACCCGTGCCGCTGAGACCGATCGTCTCCACGGTCACACCTTTGTTTCGAGCCCGATTGACTTGGGCGCGGAGGGACGCTTTCCGGGCCAAGATCTGAGTCCACCGGCCAGGATCCCAGATCGGCTGGGCTCCGACCACGAGTGCATCTCCTTCCCACTTGTTGCGGAACGTCTCACAGGCACCGAACCACGCGACGTCCGCCCCGGATCGGACTGCGTGCGCGGCGAAAGCATGCGCAATGTCGATGTGCCGTTGCGGTGCAGAGAGCGGATCCCCCACAGCGATTCGAACTCGAGGGCCTCCAGGCCACCGTCGGCCCTCGGCATATGCGACCAGGCCGTTGCCGTCGCGCCACCGGGAGAGCGTCGGGTTAAGTGCTTGTGCCGACGCGGCATTCCAACCGTACTTCCAGACGAGCGCCTCGTCTGTCACAGCCGGACGCTCGCCTGAAACCGGGCAAACAAGCGGTCCGGTCCCGGATCCCACGACTGCCAGTCGAGGAGGAACTGCGTGGTCAGGCTGTTGAAGGGCTCCCACGCGAGGTCGAATGAGGCTCCGAGCCCTTCGAACACATCGCCACTGAGGAACTCTTTCGTGAAGGGGCTGGGCTGAGTCCCGTTCCGTATGTCACCTCCGATAAAGATGGTGTCGCCTGTCTCGGGGTCTGTGGGATTCTCGCCGCGACGAGCGTAGCGGCCGATCGCTCGCGCACGCAGTCCTCCCGGAAGCCACACGCGGCCTCCCGCGACCCACTGGTCCGCGTTCGGTCCTAGCGGATGCCCGAGGCCGAATCCGTTGTGAGTGTATGCGTTGTAAAACGAGCCCTCGGCTGAGAACCGATGCGTGTAGACGTACGGCTCGATCCGCGTGTACTCCGCGAGAAGCGTGACACCAGGCAGGAGGCCGCCGATAGAGGCTCCGGCCTGCGCTGCCCACTTGTTATTGTTTCCCTCGATCTCCCCGATACGTGAGAAGTTGAGATCGTCCGCGAGATAAGTCGCGTGCAGTTCTATGCCCCGCACGGGTCTTACCACAGCATCAAGCGCAAAGAGTGAGTTATCGCGATCCCAGAGGGCGTGCTCCGCAGGCTTGATCGGGAAGAGCGGGTTGAGGTAGGCCAACTCCGGCCCACGAAGCCCGTAGACGACCATCTCTGTAAACCCAAGGCTGGCGACGGCTGTGTGAGCCTCCAGCCGGTGCATCGCGAGGTACCGCTCAGGGGCGACGAGGCCGAGCTGCGTGCCGTCGTTGATAAAGGTGGACTGGTCTGAAAGCGCACCGTGGACAAACTGATAGCGGATCGGGCCTTGGTCGAATGCCGCCCGAAGGAAGGGGAAGTAGTCCGCGCCGTCGCTCATGATGAGTGGATCTACGTGCGAGGGACCAACCCGAAGTCGCTCGTTCGCGATCTCGGCTGAAAACGGACCCCCTCGAACGCGAAGAGAGGCTGTCGAGCGGTCAAACGACCCCGGGGGGGCGTCGCCACCGAAACCCACGTAGTAAAGGGACGCGATCTCAGGATCGGCGCGAAGGACGCGCGTGTCGCCGGTGACTTGGAGGCCATTGAAGGTCCCGGAATACACACCGACGACATCGCGCCAGTGACCGGAGAGGATGAGCTCTGGTAGAAGTGCGGCTCCTCGGGCTGTCGCAATCGGGTCTCCGATTTCGGACGGGCCGTCGGAGTCGCGGTACTGAACACCTGCGTTGGCAGTCACTCGGATTTCTCCGTTCTCCGTTCGAGAGAATGCCAGAAAGCGCTCTGCCTGGAGGTCCGCAGCATCGGCGTCACTGTCACCCACCCAGGCATGGATGGCGTCGGTTGGCGGCGCGAGCTCTCGCCGAAAGGCATCGAGCCAGCGGCGTGGGCCAGGGCCGAGCACCTCGCGCTTCACATCGAGAGAGTCTAGTTGTCGGAGAATCTCTGCCCGTCCCAAGGGCAGCATCTCGTGGCGGTAGGTGGAGAGATGACCTGCCGTGCGTTGATCGAGCAGGAGGTCATACACGGGATGCTCCGCGGGCACGATATCGGGCTGTGCGAGCCCGGCGGGAACGGCCACCAGGAGAACGAGAATCAAGGGGAGGGAGCGCATAGGGGAAAAGTAGAGGTGTTTGCGGGACGGAGGCGTCTGGTGGGTAGGGCATCCGCGAGTGCCCCGGTTGCGGATTCCTGGTGCCCTCTCTACTTTCTGCCACTGCCTTCACGCATACCCCCTCGCGCCCGGACACCTTCGCTACGCCCTCACCCGTCGCGTCCACCGTGTCTCGCCGCGCCGAGCTTCTCGCCCTTCTCCTCGCCGACGCCATCGCGCTCGGCCTCGCGTGGATTGCCTTCCGAAGTGCGTGCGTCCACTGGGGCTGGATGGAATCCGTCGACACTGGCCTTCTCGTCGCGCTGCGTGGTGCCGTCCTCGCCTCCGGTTGGATCCTGTTGTTTGCGTTCGCGGGCCTGTACGCAGAGCGCTATGCGAGAGGGCGGTTTGACGAGCTGGTGACGCTCCTTAAAGTCGTCGCTTTTGGGTCCCTGGTCCTCTTTTTTGGCTACTACCTGGACCGACTCTCGCCTGGAAGTGTGCGCCAGGCAGTAGGGTTCTACGGAGGGTCCGTTCTCGCCTTCGTGGGGATCGGTCGCGTGACGGTGCGTGGAATCCAGCGAGCCCTCATTCTCCGCGGTCACGGTCGGCATCGTGCGGTGGTAGTGGGCTGGAGCGACCGGGTGGAAACCCTGTACCACGACCTCGCGACGTACCCGGCTGCGGGTATCGAACTCGTGGGAGCGGTCCGTCTCTCTCACGAGGCGGAGCCTGTCACGACGCTCGCGCTCGCGGACGGAGACGGCGGCCTCGGGGACGCTACGGACCTTCGCGTTCTCCCAGCAGGTGATGCCCTTCCTGCCGGAGCGGTGGAACTGACGGCTTCTGCTCTTTCGCACGGCATCGCCGAGCTCCCGGGCCTTATCGATCGCTTGGAAGTGCAGGATGTGCTCATCGCGCTGGGGTCTGAGGACACCGAGACCCTGGATCAGGTGCTCCGCGTGTGCGATGGCAAGGCGGTCTCTCTCAAGCTAGTCCCGGATTTCTACGCGGCTGTGGGCGGGATGGCCCGGACGGAGCACATCTACGGTCTCCCACTCATCGAGGTGTTCCCTGAGCCGATTCCGGCGTGGGAGAAGCGCACCAAGCGTATTCTGGATGTCGTCTTCAGCGCGCTGGTCCTGTTGCTGGGGGCGCCGATATGGATCGCCCTGGTCACGCTGGTGCGAATGACCTCCCCCGGTCCTGCGATCTACCGCCAGACCCGCGTCGGGCGCGGCGGGCGTCCGTTTACGATCCACAAATACCGGACGATGGTGGATGGGGCGGAGCGCGAGACCGGGCCGGTCTGGGCCTCCAGCGGCGACTCCCGCGTGACGCCGCTCGGCAAGTGGCTCCGCAAAACGCGCCTCGACGAGGTGCCTCAGTTCTGGGACGTGCTTCGCGGCGAGATGAGCCTCGTCGGTCCCCGGCCGGAGCGGCCCTACTTCGTCGATCAACTCGTGGACGAGATCCCGCTGTACAGCCGACGGCACCGCGTGCAGCCAGGTATCACGGGCCTCGCGCAAGTGAAACGCGGGTATGACGCAGACCTGGACGATGTGCGCCAAAAGCTGAAGTACGACCTCTTCTACATCGAGAATCTCAGCCTCCAGATGGACGCAAAGATCCTGCTGCAAACGATTCGTACGACGGTGCTCGGACGAGGCCAGTAGGACGGTTGTGCGCGGCTGGCGCCACGGACGAGGTTCGGCGGCATTCGCGAGACCATCGGCGCGATCTTCCGGCTTCACCTCGCTGGCCTCGTGCCAGTGCATTACATGGAGCCCACGCTCGCCCCGCCCGTCTCGGGCACGATGTCGGATCGCCTCGCCCTGTACCGGGCACTCTGTCGCCCTCGCGCTGTCGAAGAGAAGATGCTTCGACTGATCCGGCAGAACCGGATCTCCAAGTGGTTTTCCGGTTACGGTCAGGAAGCTATTTCAGTCGGGGTGGTGAGCGCGCTGGAGGAGCACGACTGGCTCCTCCCGATGCACCGCAACGTGGGGGTCTGGCTCACGCGCGGGGTGGAGCTTCGTCCGTTGTTCTGTCAGCTCATGGGGCGCGAAGGAGGTTTTACCAAAGGCCGAGATCGGACGTTTCATTTCGGGCTTCCCGAGAAACGACTCGTGGGGATGATCTCTCATCTCGCCGCGATGCTGCCTGTGGCGGACGGCCTCGGACTTGCGGCTCAACTCCGTCAGTCGGGAGCAGTCGCGGCTGCCTTTGTGGGGGACGGTGCCACGCGCGAGGGGGAGTTCCACGAGGCGCTCAGTCTCGCGGGTGCGTGGAAGTTGCCCGTGCTGTTCATCGTCGAGAACAACGGCTATGGCCTTTCCACGCCCACTGCCGAGGCGGTGCCTGTCGGTGATATCGCGGACGCTGCAGCGGGATATGGGATGCCCGGAGAGGTGGTGGATGGCAATACTGTAGAATCCGTTATTGCATCTGTTCGACATTTCGCCGATCGGGCCAGGAGAGGAGAGGGACCCGCGCTCCTCGAAATGAAAACCTTCCGGATGCGCGGACACGAGGAGGCGAGCGGTACCAAGTACGTCCCGACCGACCTCATCGCCGAATGGGGGGAGCGCGATCCGATCTCCTGCTTCCGCCAGTCACTCACCGAGGCGGGCGTCCCTGAGGCCGCGCTCGACGCTATCGACTCGGAACTAGCAGCCGAGATCGAGGAGGTTGCGGAATGGGCGCTCACACAGCCGGAGGTCACGTCGGATGCTGCGAGGGAGCACGTTGATCTCTTTGCCCCCCATATCCTGCGCGAGGTCGCGGTCGGCGAGATCCGAGAGCAACGGTTCATCGATGCGCTCTCAGACGGCCTCGGCGACGCGATGGAGGCGGACCGAGGCGTGATCGTGATGGGGCAGGATGTGGCGGAGTACGGTGGCGTCTTCAAGGTCACGCAAGGCTTCGTGGAGCGCTTCGGCCGCGACCGAGTGCGCAACACACCCATCATCGAGAACGGCGTGCTCGGCTGCGCGATGGGCCTCGCTCTCGATGGCTTCACGCCCGTCGTGGAGATGCAGTACGCGGACTTCGTGTCCTGCGGCTTCAATCAGATCGTTAACAACCTCGCGACCACGCATTACCGGTGGGGAGCTCCGCTCAATGTGACTGTCCGGTTGCCCTTCGGGGGCGGGATCGGGGCCGGGCCGTTCCACAGTCAGTCGCCGGAGGCGTGGTTCTGCCACGTTCCCGGGCTCAAGGTGGTCGTCCCTGCGACACCTGCGGATGCGAAGGGGCTCCTCCGCGCCGCCATCGAGGATCCGAACCCGGTCCTCGTTTTCGAGCACAAGAAGCTCTACCGGTCGCTCCGCGGCCCAGTGCCGAGCGGCGAGACCGTGACGCCCATCGGCCGAGCCCGCCTCGCGCGTGAGGGCGAAGACCTCACGATCGTCACCTGGGGCGTCGGTGTGGAGTGGGCGCTCGCGGAAGCGGAACGAGTTCAGCGAGACATCGGCGCGAGTGCTGAGGTCGTGGACCTGCGAACCCTCGTGCCCTGGGACCGCGAGGCGGTCGAGGCCAGCGTGCGCAAGACCGGCCGCGTCCTCGTGCTCCACGAGGCGACCCGGACCGCCGGGTTCGGCGCCGAGATCACGGCTCAGATCGCAGAGGAATGGTTCGAAGTGCTAGACGCTCCGCCCATTCGCATCGCGGGTGCAGACCTGCCCATCGCCTTCTCAAAGCAGATCGAGACGGAGGTCTATGCAGCTACCGCGAGGCTCTCAGCCGCTGTAAATCGGCTGTTGGCCTACTAACGTAACGTAGCGCAGCTCTCGCCAGGCCCCGCGTAATCCTCAACTCCGTGGGCCGAAGAAGTACCAGAGCACGAGACCAACGACCGGAAAGAAGAAGACAGCGAGCGCCCAGAGGATTTTGCTTCCCGCGTCTGCGGTCGAGTTAGCGATCTGAACAAACGCCCACACAATCGCGACAAGGTGGAGGAGGCTACAGAGGCCTCCCACGCCTGTCGCGACGCTGAACGCGTTGTCGCCGCCGCAGCCGACGAGAACAACCGCCAGCAGGCCTAGAGCGAGGAAGGGGAGCGAACGGAGTCGAGTCATGACGAGGAGGGATGGCAGGTGGTAGCCGCGCAGGACATTCCGCTGAGGTAGGACGCGAGAGCGGCGAAGAAGGCGGACTCCAGTAGCACAGTGCCGTCGAACAACTCAGCCGTGAATCCGTCCATCACCATGCGGATCAGAATCAGTGCGGTCAGGACGACGATGAACACGTTGACGCGGCGCGACATGGTTACTTCTGGTTGTCCCGGACGATGCGCTGGCCCCAGAACAAGAACACGAGCAGTCCGATCACGGGGATGCAGAACAGGAGGATGAGGCCCACTTTCATGCCCACCGCTAGATACGTCTTCCACGTCGCGAGGGCAGCGAGGAGAGCGAGCACCGCATTCAGCACCGCTAGGAGCGTAATGAGTAACGTCTTCGCGAGGCCGACGAGCGTGGCCGCGAGTGTTGCGGCGAGGACGAACGACATAGGTGTGGAGGAAGAATCGGGCGCGCCTACGCCCCCTGGAATGAGCGAGTTGCAGTCGCGAGGATTCCGAATAAAGCACAGACGGGACCAGTTCCTTTTCTAGAGGTCATTGCAGAAGTCGGCCAAGGCAGATCAACGCCAGCGCGAAGAGCACGAAGCCGCGGTAGACCCCGATGAGCCGGTCCCACCGGACGACGACACGCCGGTAGCTCAGCAGCCACGCGAACGTCCGCTCGACG
>JBCDKM010000010.1:0-146771 GCA_038746605.1 Bacteroidota bacterium | reverse complement strand
GGTCGTCGGCACGAGGTCGGCCCATACGCGACGGGGCGGGCAGGTGCGGCCGGATGGCCTCCCACTGCGGATCGGAGAGTCGGGTAGTGCTCATGCGCCCAAGCTCCGCCGCCCGCTCAGACTATTGCAACAGCCTCTAGGGCGCTTCCCGCGGGCGGTCAGCCCCTGGCCTGATCAATCTCGGCGGGTCGCCTGGTGACCACGTGTGGCGGGAGCCATCGGGGTGGGTCGTCGCGATTCCCACCACCTCGGCGGTCTCGCCGAGGCCGACGTGGACGCGGAGCGCGCTCGCGCCAAAGCTCCCGCCAGTCCCAACGGTTCGGTACACGCGGCGCTCGGTCCCGTCCGCCTCGCGGAGCGTGATCGCGAGGCGGGTGCCGTGGACGACCCCGTGTGGGCCATGCACCCCGATGGGATACCAGCGCCCCGTGCCGGGGTTCTCGAAGAGCACGTTCCGCGCGAGGTCGCCCTGGACGGCTCCGCCCATGACGGCGTAGAGGTCCTCATCGCCATCGCCGTCCGCATCTGCGAAGGCGACGGCGTGGCCCTTCTGGAGATGGCCGAGGCCAGACGAGAGCGTCACGTCCTCGAAGCGAGGCGCGCCCGGCGTGCCCCGGTTGAGGAAGGCGCGGTTGGGGATCAGGGAGCGGAGGTCCGGTGCGCCGGTGCCGACGTAGAGGTCGAGGCGACCGTCCCCGTCGAGGTCGCCAGTGTTGAGGCCCATTCCGAAGAGCGGGAGGCCGAGGCCGCTCGCCTCGGTGGCATCGCGGAAGGAGCCGTCTCCGGCGCCGAGGAAGAGCCGGGAGGTCTCCGCGACGGGCGGCTCGCCGAGCCATTCGCGCGCGGCGTCGGCGGGGGTCTGGAAAAAGCGCCGCACGTCGTAGGCGCCGACGAAGAGGTCGTCCAGACCGTCGCCGTCGAAGTCTGCGGCGACGACGGGGAAGGAGAAGAGGGGCGCGGCCACGCCCGCCTCGGGCGCGGGCTCGAACCTCGCGCGGCCGTTCGTGCTGCGGTTGAGGTAGAGCCGGTTCTCGCCGCCGAGGACGCTCACGAAGAGGTCCGGCCGGTCATCGCCATCGGCGTAGAGAAACGTGACGCCTTTGACGAAGGCCCCGAGGTCGATCCCGGCCTCGCGCGCGGCCTCGCGGAAGCGTGGGATGCCGTCCTCCGTGCCCTCGTTGAGGAAGAGGTGCGAGGGGTGGCGCGAGGCCTCGGCCGTCTCCCCGAGAGCGTCCGGGTACGCCCCGCCGCTCTCGTTGCCGATGAACAGATCGAGGTCGCCGTCTGCGTCCACGTCCGCGAAGGCGGCGGTTTGCGTCGGGTGCGGTTCGCCGAGACCAGCGGCGTAGGTCACGTCCTCGAAGCGGCCGGTCCCGTCGTTGAGGAGGAGCGAGTTGGGCCAGGCGCCCGCCGCGCCGAACCAGCCGCCTCGGAGCACGAGCACGTCCGCGTCGCCGTCGCTGTCCACATCGGCGTGGACGGTGTTGAGGCCACCGATGAGACCGTCCAGCCCGGCGCGCTCGGTCTGGTCCGTGAAGGCGCCACCGTTGTTTTCGAGGTAGCGGATGGGATCACGCAGGCCGTAGCTAGTCACGAAGAGATCCGGGTCGCCGTCGCCGTCGAAGTCCTCGAAGGAGACCCCGCCGGAGAGGCCGTCGATGGCGGCTCCGCGCATCGGCGCGACGTTGGTCCACTGGCCGATGGGGCCGGGCTCAGCGTCCAGCCCGTCGATGCGGGCCGCCTCGGGGACGCTCTCGGGGTAGCCGCCGAGCGCGTGGTGCGCGACGTTGAGCAGCCAGCGGTTCGCGAGATCTCCCGGCTCCGCTGCGGTGAGGTTGGCGAGGAGGTCCGCCGCGCGACTGGCTCCGTCGGGGTCGGCGTGGATGGCGGCGTCGCGGAAGGGGAGGACGCAGACCTCGCCCGCGTGGTGATTCGCGAGGCAGTTGGCCTGCTCGCCGCGCCGCAGGTAGGCCGTCGCGAGAAGCGCGAAGACCGGCCGCGCTTCCGGGCTCGTCGCGATGGCGTCCACCCCGCCCACGGCCTCGCCGAGGTCGACGAGGTGGCGGATGGCCGCGTCGGTCTGGCCCGCGTTGAGCCGCTCGCGCGCGAGGTCGAAGCGGGCGCGGAGCAGGTCCGTCCCGCCGTACCGCGTGAGGCTGGCCTCCAGTCGATCCGCGCGGGCTTCGTTGAGCACGAAGTACGGCATCGGCGCGGCCTCGGCGCGGGAGGCGAGCGCGTCCAGCGTGTCGGCCATGCGGGCGGTGCCGCTGGGCCGGGGCTCGGGTCCGCACGCCGCGAGGGCGAGGAGGCACGCGAGGAGGAGCAGGCGGTGGGGCATCGCGCGAGGGCGCCCGCCTCGGTAGGCCCGTGGAGGGGCCGAGGTGGGGCGAGTCCGGGAGCGTGGCTACTCGAGGGGGATCGTGACCTCGCGACGGACGTAGCCGGAGCGGCCGGGCTCGCCCTCGAACGAGACGATCAGAAGGCGCGGTGGAATCTGGCCCGGCCTCAGCGCCGCATCGGGCATGACGACCATCGTGCCCACGACGCCTCCGTCCACCTCGCCCGTCTCGCGGTCGGTGTGGAGGCTGAAGGTGTGGGACGTCCCCGCCCGACCCTCCAGGAGGAGCGTCAGCGCATCCTCACTCGCGACCGATCGGAGCACGCGCGGCTGGCGGCTCACGTCGCCGGGCTCGGCGGGCTCGTAGCGGACGGACACGTCGGTGCCCATCCGCTCCAGCGTGTAGACGACCCGCTCCGGGGCCTCGCCGAGGCGGACCGTGGCGAACTGCACGTCGCCCCTCGGAACCATCTCGACGGGCACCGAGCGGCCGTCTGCCGTCACGCGGCGGACGATGGCATCGCGAGGAAGTGCGGGCGCGATCTCGACAGCCGTGCCCTCCAGGCCGCTGAGTTCGACCGTGATCTGACGCGGGGTCCGGTCGATTTCCAGCCCGACCGTCTGATCTCCCACGGGAATGTTGCGGACGTTCAGAAACGGCCAGTCCGACGGAATCTGCGGCGCGATGCGGACGCGCTCGCCGCCCTCTGTCACGTCGATGCCCAGCATCCCGCGCACGAGCGGCGTGGCGACCATCGCCTCTGACCAGATCTGGTGGTGGCTGCTCCTTCCGAAGGCCGTGTTGTAGTCGCCGCTGAGGAGTTCCGTGACGTAGCCGAGAGCGTCCTGCCGCGTCAGCAACGCGTTGCCGTACAACGCCTGCGCGCCGACGTGCGGGCGGCCGTACGAGTACGCGCCCATGCTGGTCCAGCCGGTGAAGAGGCCCCAGACCGAGCCGTTGTGGTAGGAAAGCGGATCGTAAAGGTCGCTCTCTTTGGTGAGGATGCGCGCGCCCCAGTCGGTCGCGATGCCGGCCGATCCGTAGTGCGTGATGGCGGATTGCGAGTTGGCGTCGTTCAGCAATCCCCACCAGTGGGCCACGCCCTGGAGCGCGGTGTTCTCGCGAACGACGGCCAGGTCGCCGAGGTCGCGGTTGGTCTCGCTCAGGAAGGCCGTGTTCTCGCGCAAGTCTGCGTCGGTGAGGGGGCCGGTGGTCTCCGAAAGCGTCGGGGCGCCGGGGTAGGCGGTCCCGAACGCATAGAAGCCATCGGCCTCGTGCCAGAACGTCTCTTCCATCGCGGCGATGGTCCGGTCCGCGAGTCCGTCCGCCTCGGTGCCGAGGCGGGGCTCCCCGAGGACGCGTGCCAACTCGGCGAGGTCTCGCGCGGCCTGCGCCACGAGGGCTGACTGGTACAGCTCCTCGTGTGGCGGGTACAGCTCGCCGCCTTCCACCCATCCGTGCCCGACGCCCGTGTTCTCGAACAGGCCGTTGCCATCCGCGTCCGTCGCGGTGGTGAAGGCGTAGGCGTCCTTCGCGGCCTGCCAATGGTCGCGCACGAACGCGATATCGCCGGACTGGCGCCAGAAATCCGCGAGCGCGATCACGAAGAGCGGCGTGGCGTCCGCGCTCGCCCACGGGTATGGGTAGTCCTCGAACCAGTCGATGTAGGCGGCGGACTGGCTGATCTCGTGCGGGATCTTGCCGTCCTCGCGCTGGAACTGCGCCAGGAAGCGGAGCGCGAGGCGCGTCGTCTCGTAGTCACCGACGGCCGTGGTCGCGAGGGCGGTCCAGAGGGCGTCGCGGCCGAAGAACCACGCGAAGCCGGGCCGCTCGGAGTTGCCGGAGGTCCGGTAGCCCGCGATGAGGCCGGTGCCCAGGTCCGGGCTCGTCGCGAGGCCCTTGTCCATGCCGACTTTCGACCACGCGAAGGCCTCATCCAGCCGGTCGTCCGGCGTGTCTACCTCCATCGTGACGCCGAGGCGGCGGTAGTGGGCAGCGGTGTCCTCGAAGAGCTGCGGGACGTTCGCGAGGAGACGGTCGTAGACCGCCTCGGCGTCGGCGCGGCCGGAGACGCTCCCGGAGACCACGATGGGGACGTAGTAGTCCCTCGCGATCTCGGGCGAGATGGTCATCTCGAAGCGGTTCGGCACGTCCTGCGGCTCCTCCTGATAGGGCTGCACGCTCACGTCGCGGGCCAGCGGGCTGCCGATCATCCCGTAGAAGCGCTGCGTCTCCTCGCCCGTGAAGTAGCGTCCGCGCTCGGCGTCGAACCCCACGAAGCCGGTCATCAGCCCGGCGGGCCACATCAGCCCGAGATCCGGTCGGAACTCCATGCTGACCGTCAGCGGCCGGAGCGCGTCCACGTCCAGCAGCATCACAATGCCCATCTCGTCGACGGGTGCGAGGATGGTCTGGCGGACGGTGAACGCCGGGTGCGTGTAGACGAGCGTCGTGGCCTCGGGACGGACCTCGATGCGCCGCATGATCGTCGTTCCGTCCGAGGGCACCGGGTAGTTCTCCAGGTTGAACGCCAGCTTCGCGTCCTCGAAGATCTTCAGCGGGTAGACCCACGCCTCCATCGGGCGGTTCTCGTAGCCGAACACCGCTGCCCGGCGCCCGACCGCGTGGAAGAAGGACCCGGCGTTCGTGGTCCGCTCCATGACGGGGCCGCTCTTAGGGAACTCGAAGCGGGGCACGAGGCCGTCCGGGACCTGCGCGCTGGCAGTCGTGACGGCGAAGAGGAGAGCAAGAGCACGAAGCATAGCGCGAGGGGGAGGACGCCTCGGATAATAGGACGGCAAGCGTTTGCACTGCGGGTACCCCTCCGTTTCCTCCCGTCAGGGCGCGATGACAAGCCCACCGTGCGGCGGTAGCGCGACACGCTTATTCACCGTGGCTCCCTCCGCCTCGGCGCCCGTCCCGAGGTGGACGGACCCGCCCCGGAACGCCTCGGGGATGTGTACCTCCGCTTCTGTGTCGCCGAAGTTGAGGAGAACCAGCGCGCGGTCGTCGTTTTCCTCGCGTACGAACGCGAAGACGGACTCTGGCGTGTCGTCCACCGGGGCGTACGAGCCCTCGCGCAGCGCGAGGCTGGCGTTTCGCACGGCCAGGGCGCGCCGGTAGAAGCTCAAGACGGATCCCGGGTCGGCCCCCTCGGCCTCGACGTTGACGGCCTCGTGGTCGTCGTGGAGCGGAAGCCAGAAATCGGACGGGTCGGCGCTGTCCGAGAAGCCTGCGTCGTGGCTGGCGTTCCAGGCCATCGGGGTGCGGCAGCCATCGCGCGAGAGTTCGGGGACGCCGCTTCGCTCGGCCCATGGGTCCTTCTGGAGGTGCGGCGGCACGTCCACCTCGGGCATGCCGAGTTCATCGCCGTAGTAGAGCGTCGGGGCGCCGCGAAGGGTGAGGAGGAGGAGCCCCGCGAGGCGGACGTTCTCGCGGCCGAGACGGGTCGCGATCCGCCGCTCGTCGTGGTTGCCGAGGACGTAGTTGGGCCACGCGCCGGGCGGGGTGACGGACTCGATCTCGTCCACGTGGGCGCGAACCGCTTTGGCCGTCCAGGGCGTGTTCAAGAGCGCGAAGTTGAACGGCATGTGCAGCCCCTGGAGACTCCCGTCCGGGCCTGGCTGTCCGTAGTAGGCCGCCCACTTCGCGAGGTCGTATTCGTGGATCTCGCCGATGGTGACGCGCACCGTCTCATCGAAGGTGTCCACCACCTCGCGGATTCCTGCAAACGCTTGGTGGACATCGGGATGGGCGGCGTCGTAGAGGTGGAGCTGCGAGTCGTACTCGCCCATGTTCTTGTGGAAGTCGCCCGTGGCGTTCGGGTTGGGCGGGTTGTCCTGCATCTCCGGGTCCTTCATGATCCGGTGCGCCACGTCGATGCGAAAGCCGTCCACGCCTCGCGCCATCCAGAAGCGGAGCGCATCGTGCATGGCTTCCACCACGTCCGGGTTACGCCAGTTGAGATCGGGTTGCTCCTTCAGGAAGGAGTGGAGGTAGTACTGGCCGGTGGTCTCGTCGAACTCCCAGGCGGAGCCGCCGAAGACGCTCAGCCAGTTGGTCGGCGGGCCGCCGTCGGGGGCGGGATCGCGCCAGACGTACCAGTCGCGCTTCGCGCTCTCGCGGGACGCGCGGCTTTCCTGGAACCACGCGTGCTGGTCCGAGGAGTGGTTGGGCACGAAGTCCACGATGAGTTTGAGGCCCAGGTCGTGCGCTCGTACGGCCAGCCGGTCGAAGTCTTCCAGCGTGCCGTACTGCGGATCGACGCCGGTGTAGTCCGACACGTCGTATCCGAAATCGGCCTGGGGCGAGGGGTAGAACGGGCTCAGCCAGACGGCGCCCAAGCCGAGGGAGGCGAGGTGGTCCAGGCGCTCGGTGATTCCGGCGAGGTCGCCGATGCCGTCGCCGTTGGCATCGCGGAAGGAGCGGGGGTAGATCTGGTAGACCGCTGCGGTCTGCCACCACGGACGGGACATGCTGTGAGAGGAGAGGGGGAGTGCCGGAAGGTAGGCGGGACGCGATGGATTCCGAGGAGTCCCACCTCGGTACCGAGGCGGAGGAACCTGACACCTCGCGAGGGCTACTCGCCTCATGGAACACGAGCACGCGTTTCTCGCGCCCATTCTCCTTTCGCGAGGCGGCATGACGCCTCACAAGCTCCCCCTCCCGGACGACATCGCGGAGACGCTTCGCGCGTCCGGCACGCGCCGCGTTCTCGGCACGATGAACGGCGAGCCATTCGACCTCGCGCTCCACCGCAGCAAAACCGACGGGTTCGTCTTTCTCGGGATGAGCAAGGGGCGGATGCGCACCCTCGGCCTCTCGCAGGGCGACCTCGTGGAGGTAGAGCTCAGTGCAGACCCCGACCCGGATCACGTGGAGCCTCCGACCGAACTGGCTGTGGCGCTCGCTGGAGATGAGGCGGCGCGCGAAGCGTGGGACGCCCTCCGGCCGGGATTGAAGCGGAACGTGGCGTGGACAGTCGCGAGCGCGAAGCGCGAGGCCACGCGGGTGTCGCGAGCGGAGGAGGCCGTGCGCAAGCTGCGCGAGGGCACCGTCGAGCGGAGGATGAGGTAAGGCGGACTCCGCTGAAGCCCTGCCGCCCGATGGGTCTCTACTTCTTCTTTCTGTCCGCGCCGATTACCGAGCCGATGATGGACGCCGCCAGGCCGTAGAGGATGGACCCGAGCAGAATCGTGACCACGCCGTCGGCCTCGAAGCCGTCCACGACGTGAGTCGCGAACGCGAACATCACGGCGTTGATGACGAGCGTGAACAACCCGAGTGTGATCCACCGGACAGGCGTCGTGATAAACTTGACCGCGGCGCCGATGGTGGCGTTGATGAGCCCGAGCACGAGCGCAGCGACGAAGGCGGTCTGCCAGGAGGCGACCTGGATGCCGCTCAGCAGATAGGCGACGAGGAGGAGAGCGAGCGCGCTGGCGACCCAGCGGAGGAGGAGCTTCATTCGAGGGGCGAGATGCGAAAGGCGCCCTACGGTACGCACGCCACGGGAGGTTCAGAGCCTCCGCCCGTAGATCCACTGCCCGGTTCGCTTGCCGCCGATCTCCGCGATCTGCGGCAAGAGACCCCAGCGCTCGAACCCCCCACGCCGCAAGAGCACCTCACTGGCCGGGTTCGTTTCCAGGCCGATGGCGAGCAGCGTGTGCAGCCCGAGGTCCGGCGCAGAGTCCATCGCGTGCCGCACGAGGGCTGTCGCGATGCCCTGGCGGTGGTGCGCGCGGTCCACGTAGTAGCTGATCTCTGCAACTCCGCGAAGAGCTTCGCGGCCCCCGCGCCAGCGCGAGAGCGAGCACCAGCCCACCACGGCTCTCTCCACCTCGGCGACCCAGAGGGGAAAGTCGCTCGGTGTGTGCGCGTCGAACCATGCTCTCCGGTTCTCGACCGGTACCGACGCCAACCGTGCATTCGCGCCCGTCCCAGCGGACTGGTTCAGGATGCCGACAATGGCCGGGAGATCCCCGAGGCGGGCGAGGCGGAGCATGGACGCGAGCGAGTGGTGCCCCAAGAAACGGGCAGCGCCACTCGCGCGCGATGGGCGACGGTTAGAACACACCGTTCGGGTTGCGGACCGCTCCTCCCGTCAGCCAGACGTAGAACCGCATGAAGCCGTCCAGCGGCTGCACTGCGTCCCAGTGGTCTGCGATCCGCCCGTCCTCGATCCGCCACGTGTCGATGATGTTGAACCCCTTCGAATCCCCTCCGCGATGAGCGTGCTTCACGGTCGCGTGCGAGTGGAACGTCACGAACTCGCCGTCGCAGAGCACTCGCTTGACATCGTAGGAGTACTCCGGGAAGCGCTTCGCGAAGGCACCGACGTAGTCCGCCAGTGCCTCGATTCCGTCTGGAATCGCGCGGTTGTGCTGGACGTACGGATGATCGCCGTAGGTGCTCTTGACCCCGTCGAGGTCGTGGTCGTTCATCAGCCGCTGCACGAAGCCGAGGACGGTCGTCACGTTCTCGGTTTCCTGCGGCGTCCAGGAATCGCGGAACTCGATCTCGATGGGAAGCCGGGAAGGAGCAGTCATCGTCGCGGGCATCGGTGGTGAAGGCCGTGAATCAGCCTAAAAGGGCTGAAACGAGGGAGTCGGGGACACGGTCGCCATGGGCGACAGAGTCTGGAGGGAGGGGCGTCGTAGCTTGAATGCGCGCAACGTAGGGCTCCCCTGAGTGGAGAGTCAAGAATAAAATACTAGTCGGTTCAAAAATGTCTGATGAGTCTCCGAAGCGGTCTAGAGGTCGGCCTCGAACCCTGGACCGGGAGCGCACTCTCCAGATCGCGATGGAGGTCTACTGGCGGGAGGGGCCAGCCTCGGTCGGCGTCAACGAGATATGCCGCCGCGCCGGAATCGCGAAGCCGGGCCTCTACCGAGAGTTCGGGGGAGAAGCGGGCCTGAAAGCGGCCGTCCTCGATCACTACTGGAACGCGATCATCCGTCCCAGCTTCCTCGCGCTGACGGCCGAGCGCCCGTTTGCCGAGGTGCTGGATCAGACGCTCGCTTGGCTCACCTCGGATCGCGGCCTGCCGCCAGGTTGTTTGTTCGCTCGCATGCGCACCTCGGTATCGCACCTCGATCCTGCGCTCAGCAACCAGCTAGAGTCTCTCCGCGAGGAGATGCGTGGCACCTACGCAGACTGGTTCGCTCGTGCTCTCGGCCGGGATGAAGGCAACCCTGCGATCTCCCCAACTCTCGCAGGTTACCTCCTCGACACTCAACTGATGACCGTCCAGATGCAGATGGTCGTAGGCGAGCCGCCGACTCTCGTCCGGGAACAGGCACGACTGGCTCTCGTGTGCCTGCTCCCGTCGTGACAAGCGCTTATTCCTCTGCCGGGACGTAGCGCATGCCGAGGTTGGTATCGCCCGTGACCTCGGCCCAGACGCGGGCGCGCTCGTCGCTGGTGTTGATCAACAGCGCCGTCGAGCCTGCCCCAAAGAAGGCGGTGGTGGTGGCGTCGGGCGCGAGGGAGCCGACGGAGACGGTGTCGCCCGCCGCCGTAATCTCGGAGATCCGGACGGTCGCGCCTCCGTCGTTGCGGAGCATGGCGGTGAAGGGATTCTCCTGGCCTCCGCCGAGGACGAACATCTCGCCGACCGGGATGGTGAGATTGGTCTTGATCGCATCGCGCGGTGCGGCGCTCCCGTCTGCTTGGACGTAGCGCATCCCGAGGCTGCCGGTGTCGCCGCGAATGACGCCCTGCACGGACGCCTCGCGGTCGTTCGCGTTGATGAGCAGAGCGGCAGAGCCCGCTGCAAACGGGACGCGAGCGGTCTCGCGAGGGGCGAGCGTGGAGAGCGCGAGGGTGTCGCCCGTGACCGTTACCTCGGACACCCCGACCGTGACATCGCCGACATTGAGGAGTTCAGCCGAGAAGGCGCCGTCTTGGCCGCCCCCGAGCACGAACGTCTCCCCCGGCGGAATGCCGATGGTAGATCGGATGGTGGAGCAACCCGTGAGGAGAAGAGTGAGGAGGGCGAAGGCGAAAAGCCGTGCAGAGCGGATCATGGCAGGAAGAGGCAGACAACGGGATGTGAAGGGCCAGACGAGGGCGCAGGGCTCAGCGCGTGAAGCGGAACTCGTTGCGCTCGAAGAAAGCATCGGTGCCGTTGTACCGAACCTGCTTGCGATCCGTCATCACGTCGCCGTCTAGCGTGATCGTGTGGCGGATCGTGGCGGGGCGGTCGTTGTCGTCTCCCTCGCGCTGGATCACGAGGCGGAAGCCCTCGTCCGTGACCGTCCGGGAGATCTCCTGCCAGGACTCTCCGTTGTACGTGATCGACGCGCCCCCGTCGAGGATCGTCGTTGCGCCCATGCCGCCAGAGGAGCCGTCAGGCTCGACGAACGAGACGGTGATCTGGATGCCACCCCGGACTGCTTCCGCCTCGGCGGACGTGGTGAGCGTGACGCGCGAGGTGTCGTCCTGGTAGTCCGTGTACGTGAGCGTGCCGGCCCAGTCCCCCGCGAGGTTCTGGAGTGGGAGCGGGCGAACGGCCGTCCAGACCGAGAGGAGGTCGCGGCTGGGCGCATGCGTGGTACCGTGCATTCTGCCGCCGCGCAGCGTCGCGGAGTGGTGATAGGTGCCGGACCCGTCTGACGTGGTGAAGGCGATTCGCACGTCGCTCCAGTCATCGTTGAGATGGGCCGATTCCAGCGGCGAGCCGTAGAAGCTGCCCGCGAAGGCCTGCGTCTCCGAGGCGAAGAGCGAGATGGTCTGGGTGTACACCTCGGAGTCTGGGGTGGGGCGAAGGTCGACGAGCCAGGCACCGAGGAGTTGATCAACGGGGTTCTCGGGTGTCGCCAGAGCCGGTGGGCCGTCGTTCGCGAGGTCGCCAGAGAGGAACGCGAGGGCGGCTTCCAACTCGGGGTCGCGCCCGGCTATGACCGCATCGGCATCGGGCTCCACGACCACGTCCGGGATAACACCTCGATCCGGGCCGGGCGAGGTCGGACGGCTGCCGTAGAGCGGAATGTCCACCGCGATGCCGGTGTTGGGCAGCGTCAGGAAGACCATCTGGCCGCCGTTGAGGCCCTTCAGGCTCCCGCCGGTCGTCTGGCCGACGAGCGTCGCAGCCCCGGTTTGCTGGATCCGGTCCGCGAGGTAGAACGTCGCGGAGGATGGGCCGGCATCGACGAGGACAGCCACGTCGCCCTCGAAGGCATCAGGGGCGGGCGCGACGGTCACAGGCGCACGCTGCCGGAGAGAGAAGGTGCCGTCTCCGTTGGACGTGACATCCGCGGAGATGTCGTAGAAGTCATCGGACCACGAGCGGATGTGGGGGCGGAGATTCTCAGGCACGACATCGTAGGCGGTCACGCCCTGCCAGAAAGAGACCTCGGTCGGCTCGCGGAGAAGGTGCGCGAAGAGGAGTGCAGCCGCATCGTCCATTCCACCGCCATTGCCGCGAAGGTCTACTACCAGACGCTGAGCGCCGCGCTCGTTGAACTCTCGGAAGGCTTCGGTCAGCCACTCCCCGTAGTCCAGGCTCATGTTGAACGTCGTGAATGCACCAATGCGGAGGTACGCAGTCTCGCTGTCGAGCATCTCGAACGACAGGAGGTCATCATAGTCGCGGGGGAGCGTTTCGTCGCGAGCCCAGAGCAGGTCGCGGCGTTCGATCTGGTTCATGCGTGGCACTCTCATGGTTTGTTCCGTGCCATCGGGCAAGCGAACCTCTAGCGCGAGGTCGCCCTCTGGCTGGTACAGGAGGCTGTAGAGCACATCGAACCGCTCGGCTACGCGCGAGAGGCCGTTGACCTGGAGCAGGTCGACTCGCTTGGCGTCGTTGGAGCCGTCTGCGGAGGCATAGGGCATGAAGGCCGCTACGATGTCGTCTACGGAGCGCCCGTCCAGGGAGAGCACCTCGGTACCTGGGGGAAGCATGCGGTCTGGTGTGGCATCTCCAGTGACGACCATGCGCCCGCCGATGAGGCGAAAAGCGAATGGTGCGCGGTCCGAAGCGGTGTAGAGCGCCGCCTCTGTGTAGGTGCTCTGATTGAACATGCTCACCTGTGTATGCCCGTCGCGAATGCTCGCGACGGCGCGGGAGATGGGTAGGTAGGCGGCAGACATCGGGATGGCTTCGCCATAGCGTCCGGCGAGTTGGCGGGCACCGCGCTGGAGGTCCGCCAGAAGGGCACCCAACTCCGCCTCGGTGTTGTGTAGAAAGAGGCCGGGGTGTAGCGCCTGCATTCCTTCCTGAAGGATCGCGAGGTCTTCCGAGAGTTGCGCGACCGAGACCGTTAGCGTGGGCAGGTCCGTCTGGGCGCCGCCGAACGCGCGGCGGTCGGACTCCATCCGGCCGGGAAAGAGAAGGCGGTTGCCGCCGGGCTCCCACTGGGGGTCTCCCGAGGCGGGCTGGATCACGGCTTTGTAGCCAACGGTGCCGGTGCCCTCGTCGAAGGCGAGGGTGGCCGAGTAGACGCCATCGCCGTCAGGGTCTTCCATCGGGAAGGAGCGGTCCCAGGCGAGCGGCGCGGTGTCACCTCGGAGACCAACGGTGGCGCCCGCGAGGTCGCGCTCGGTGAGGTCGATCTCGACGGTGACGGACTGGGCGCTGGCGAGGACCGGGAGGACGAGCAGCGCGGCGAGGAGAAGGCGGATAGGCATGGCAGAAGGGAATCGGTGGGACGCTGCCAACCTCGGGCGTTCGGCCCTGCCTCCGCGCGTCACGGAGGCCTTGAGACGCGAAATAGACGTCTCAGGAGGTCGTGAGACGCCGAGGCGCCGCCCGAAAGGCCGTCGGTGTCTGGCCCGTCTCGGCCTTGAACACGCGGTTGAAGGTGGCTTTCGAGGCGAACCCGGCATCCATCGCGATCTCCAGTACGGTCCGGTCGGCGTGGATCGGATCAGCGAGGAGGGAGCAGGCGGATTGGACGCGGAGGCCATTCACCCAGTCGGTGTAGCTCGTCCCGAGGCCCTCGTTGAGGACGTAGGAGAGTTCCTTGTCCGAGAGCGCGAGTCGGTCCGCGAGGGTGCCGAGGGTGAGGTCCGGGTCGAGGTGTGGTCGCTCCGCCTCGGTGAAGCGGCGGAGGCGGTCAGCGTGCCGAGCGAGGTCATCGGGCGTCATCCCGTACGTCTCCTGTCGCTCGCGCTGGGCCGGAAGGGCTGCAACCTCCGGCTGGCGGTGCAGCGTGTGAACGAAGCCTGTGAACGCGACCCAGTACAGCAGGGACGCATACACCATCATCTCGACGAGCTTGAGCCACGCGAAGGTGGTCTCTCCGACGGCCTCGAAGAGAAACGGTGCGACGAAAGGGCTCTCCATCACCAGCGCGACTACGACGATCACCGCGCACCCGCGAACCAGCCGAAGGAGCCACAACCCGACACTGCCGGAGGCCTCGCGCTCCGCCCGTAGCCGCCGCGCACTCGCGATGAGGTAGGCGCTGAAGCTGATCACGAAGATCACGATCTCCAGATTCCCGTACGTCTGCCCATACGCAGACTGCCAGTAGGCGCTCTTCATCTCGATGGTCCCGAACCCGGTCACGACCTCGTGGGCGATTTGGATGCCGGGCAGGATCGCGTGCAGAAGGTCGCGTTTCTGAAGCTGCCGCTCAGGATCCAGCCGATGGCGGATGAAGAACCAGAGCAGCGGTCCGAGCGCGAAGGTGTAGAGCAGCGGGGTGATCCAGAAGTGGGGGCTCAGGCGCTGCAACTGGAGCGTGAAGATGAGCTCGTTGAGAAGCGTGAGGCCTCCGGCTACCAGGAAGCCACCCAGGAAGCGTCGAGCGGTCGCGTACGGCCCGCGCCCGATCAGCAACACCCCGCCAACGACGAGGCCGAGGAGTGCAGCGCCGCCTCCGAGCAGCGCCGCCACGAGATCCAGGATGGGAAGGTCGAGCGTCACTCGCGCCCTAACGTGTACATGGGCTGCAGGTTACTGCCTCGTCGGCTCCCGAGATGTCACATCTCGTCTCCGACGCGTGTGAGTCTCTTCTCGGCTCCGCAGGTCAGACTGCGGGCTGTCCTGCCGGGATCATGGACATAAGGGTGCCGTCCAGCGATCTGTGTCGGCATGAAACAAATATCAGGGGTTCGCGAGAATAGGAGACCCCGCCTTCGCTGCCATGCTTCGCGCCCTCCTCTGGATTCTCGCTCTCGGCCTCGTTGGATGGTCGGTGTGGATCTGGCCGGGATTGCCCGCTGAAATCCCGCTCCACTCTGATCTCGATGGCCGTCCCACACGAACAGGAGCACCGACGTTCATCGGCTGGATGGTCCTACCCCTGATCGGCATCGGTTTGGCGGCACTGCTGGATGGGGTCGGGTGGTGGGCCGTGCGGAATCCAGAGAAGCGAACGCTCAACCTGCCACAGTCCGATGCGATCATGGCGCTGCCAGTGGAACGCCGCGTTCCGGTCCTCCGCACAGCCGCTGCGATGAGCCACGGGATCGGTGCGATCCTTCTTCTCGCGTTTGCCTGCTTTCAGGTGGAGATGTACGTGGCGGCGCACGGGGGCTCGTCGCAAGGGTGGACGCTGGCGGGTCTCGCGGTTTCTCTTCTCTCCTCGCTGGTCGGCGTCGTGGGCGGGATGGTGGCGGTCTCAGCGGAGTTGGACCGGCAGAAGCAGGCGGTGGCGTAGCTCCCTCCGCCTCGGGGGGAGTACCGGGAGTACCGAGGCGGCCTCACTCCGGCGTGATCTCGCATGGGGCCTCGTCACCCTGTGCGAGGGCGCCGCGGTGTGGTGCGCGGCGCGTCGGGCAGTGCCGAAGACCATGAGTTCGACATCGAACTCCCTAGATGGGTCAATCAGCTCGGGAAGCTCGCAAGCAACTGCTGGAGCTCATGACTGACCTTCGAGCCGCGATACAGTACCGTTCCACGGCCGTCAAGCACGACAATCGCTGGTGTAGGGGTAACACCGAAGGTTGTCCACAGATCGGGCTGCACTACCTGGAGAAATGTGGCGCTATATAAATCGATATTGGCCTGGCGCTCTCTTTCATTAGTCGCAATGTTGACAATATTAAAGTGTCCTGTCTCTTCTGCATCTTGCCAGATGGACTCTATCTGTGGTACCGCGACCGAGCATGCGCCGCAGTGCTCATAGCAAAACACCAACATCGTTGGCTTACTACGGTCGATATTGACATCAAGCTCAAACGGAGGCGCTGTAGCACCAACAATCAAGGACGTGCCCGTCCCGGGGGTTAGACGGATGTGAAGGCGATCAAAGTCAACGCCGATGTGCCAGAGCCGACCTCCCAGAGGAAATTCAATCTCGGTGTTTACGAGCTGCTCGAAGGAGCCGTCCTTGTCTGCGTCAACGAAGAGTAGAGTCCGGCCAAAGCCCAGATACGAGACGGCTGCAGGGAGCGAATCCGTATCCACGACCAGACTAGTCGTCCACATGGTCCGAAACACATATTGGTCCTTGTCAGGGGTAGAATGTATCTCTATGTCTATTTCACGAGTGTTTTCATTGCCTCCACTGTATCGAAGAGTAGGTGTTACGGCAGCGCTGGATAACCAGGCTCTCTCGTCATCCAGACGTCTGTCGTTGTCCGTGTCGATGATGAACGACTTTTCACCTGCTTCATCAGTTCCGCGAATACCATAGACCGTCCCCAGACGATGATCGCTGAGGGTCCACGACAGGATCTCGACATCGCGGAACTCCTCGGGTATCCCGTGGAGCCCACCCTCTTGTGGTGCTTCCACAGAAGCCAGTCCAAAGTGGATGTCTGCAACGGGGCCATGGTGCTCTTCGACCTCCTGACGGACGACATCGAACACCAGGTCACTACTCTGTTCAGGCTGCTCGCCGAGAGCGCCCGGTAGGGGCTCACTCGCGACCGACGGCGATGGGCTCGAACAGCCGAGGAGCACGAGGAGAGAAGCGACTGAGAGCAGCAGAGCGAAGACGGACGGTTTCTGCTGGTGTTGTGATTCGTTCATGTTTATCGCGGTGGTTGGTTTGAGCAGTCAAGACGGCGCGCTGAAGTCCACCGGATCTACTGGGTGTTATAATTTTAACACCTTGGCCTGGATGACGCAAGCCCTCGTTGCTACGGCCCTGCCGTTCACACCGGTCGTTACCAGTTCACAGGGAGGTCGTGTCCCTCGCCGAGTAGATGGCACCTGGTACCAATCTCGGCTGGTCGGATTCGGACCGATTCGGACCGATTCCCTCGCGGCTACTCGATGCCCTCGCGATGTAGCTGCTGGGAGCCTGCTACTTCCACTCAAGCTAGACGGGATTCGTCCGGCACGAGATTGGGCTTCGGAGACCCTGCACGAACACCTCAACAGCCCGAACGGATGGCACCAGACCGACGCGCTCTTCTCCGTCAGGGAAACGTTGCGGATGCCGAAGGAGAAGGGGGTGGACGAAGGCTCGTTGCAGACAATCTCGGGCGAACTGGATCGCCAGAAGCAGGCGGTGGTGTAGCTCCCTCCACCTCGGGCAACCTGCCGAGGCGGTCCTACTCCAGCGTGACCTCGCGTGAGACCTCCGTCGTCTCGCCCGTCGCGCGGTCGGTGACGGTGAGCGTCAGCGTGTAGGTCCCCGCGTTCTGGCGACTCGCGTCGAGGAAGAGCGCGACGGTCGCTGTACGGCCCGGCGCGGTCTCCTCGATTTCCACCGAGACGCCCCGGCGCGTGCCTCGCCCGAAGAGCCCGCCGATGGCTCGGATGATGACAGGACGGCCGTCCGCTGGCACCAAGTCGGCGCGGACGGCGAACTGCGCGGTGCCTGTGGTGGCCTCCAGCCCGTAGACCTCCGCGTACAGGCCGACGGGGTCCCCGGCTGGGAAGCGTGCCCCCGGTGCAGGTTGCACGACTGTCCCGCGCCGTGTGATCTCGCCGAGACCTGGCGCGCGACCTTCGTCCAGGCTTCGCGCGAGAAGCAAACCCGAGAGACGAAGCCCCGGTCCCCACGCCGGAACCTGCACCGATTGAGTCGCCCATCCCGCTGCGTTGCCATCGGACTCGGCTACCTCGGCGCGGACGTGCACCTCGCCCGGTGCGGTCCCCAGTTGAGCCGCCTGGCTCCAGAGCGTCCCGGAGGCCAGGGAAACGAGCGGTGCCACGGTGGTGGTGGAGTCCTCGCGTGTAGCCTCGCGAGACGTTCCTCGGACAAGGTAGGCGCCCGTCCGCATCGCACCCAATGCGGTGGGATCCTCCACGCGCACGCTAGACGCGATCACGAGGTCGGTCTGTCCTCCTTCGCCTCGAAAGGCCACGACATCGAGTTCGACGGGTAAGACGGTCCCCGGTGCATACTGCGAGAGATCCGGGAGGTCTCGCTTGAGCCGCTCGTCTTGCGCGATGTAATCGTCGGTGTCCGCGTCTGGGGTGGCGCCGAAGGCGAGGGCGGTGGGCGCGTAGATGGCGTAGTCCCCGCCCCAGGTCGGGTCGCTGAAGACGTACCGGAGGCCGTTGGCGTATTCCCAGACCTCGAAGTGAGGAGAGGTCGTGCCGAGTTGATCCGCGACCTCACCGGGATAGAAGGGCTGGTCGAACGTCGCGCGGTCCTGGGGGGCGCCGTAGCGGACGTAGATCTGGCCTCTCGGGGTGTCGCGTCCAGGTGTGCTGCCGTCCCACCCGAAGAGACGGTCGGCCTCGATGACTCGGGTGCGATGCTCCAGCAGGCGCTCATTGGCATCGGAGAGCAGGCGCGGGTCTTGCGCGTCCCAGAACGCCGCCGCGTCGCGCGGAGGGGCCTCGGGGCGGATGCGGACGGGGTCATCGAGATCGAGTTGGACGGCCTCGGGCAAGTCCGCGAGCGACTCGCGGAAGGCACGTGCGGCCTCGGCGGTGCGGCCGAGGCGGTAGAGGGCAGCCCCGCGCAGGAGCCCGTCGCCCGTGTCGTCTGCGAGTCGGAGGAGGCTGCTCCAGTCCCGCTCGGCCACGAGAAGCGTCGCGAAGGGTTCGGCGAAGGGGGCCCCGCCGCTCTCGACGGCTTGTGACAGGTGCCCACGCGTTTCGGCGAGGGCATCCTCCAGACCGGGCCGACCGGCGAACGGGTAGAGGTCCCGCAGCCGCGCGAGGTCGTAGCGCCCACCGCGGTTGAACGTGACCGCGCGTGATCCGAGCGCACGCTGCCGTTCCATCGCGCCGGAGGCGCGGCGGATGCCTAGATCGGAGAATCCGGCGGCGACGCTCAGGTAGTCGCGGTCGAAGAGGTACTCGTTCAGCGCTTGGCGTCCGAGTTCATCGTGGGCGTGGGGGTTCGTGGGATCCGCATCGAGGAGGCGGCGTGCGGCCCGCGCGCGAACCACCCGTCGCGCGAAGGGCGGGCGACCGAACAACCCGACGCCTTCTTGGAGGAGTTGGAGCCGGAGCGTGAGCAACTCGGGGTCGTCGGGTGCGTCGTCCAGCGCGCGGCCTACGATCCGGTTCGCAGCGCCCTTTTCGTCTTGGTCGATCAGAAGCCGTGCTCGCTCGGCTGGTCGAAGGGAATCTGGGGGCGGCTCTAGCGGTGCCTGCGCGGCGGCGGCGGTGGTCGCGAGGACGGCGGCGAGGGCGACGAGGCGGAGCATGGCGGCAAGATCGTGTGCCTCGGTGCGCCTCGCGAGGGGGAAGGGCGTCGCTACGCCGCGACGGGTTGGCGTGTCTCTCGGACGGCCGCGAGGTCTGGCGCGAGGGCACGTGCAGCGAGCAGAATGAGCCCGATCCAGATGATGTCGGTTACGAGCAGGTGGACGACCTGCATCCAGAGTGGCGCGAGGAGCCACACGTTGAGAGCCCCGAGTCCCATCTGCATCACGAAGAGTGCCGTCACGCCGATGCCCAGCTTCCGAGCGGCGGTGTCTCGCGATGCCCACGCGGCCCATCCGACGAGCGCCAGCACGATGAACGCGATCGTCGGGTGGAGGAGGCGAAGGCTCACGAGGACAGCCACGACAGCGTTCTCCTCTGGCGAGAGCCCGCCACGCAGCACGAGGGTGTCCCCGAGGGCCGTGATCGCGCCGCTCGCACCGAGGACCATCGTGCCGACGAGCGCGATGAGGATCGCCCATGCACGGGTAGTCGCGGCAGGCCCGCCCCCGCGCGGCCATCGAGGCAGCGAGTGTCCATAGGCCGTCCAGACCGCGAGCGTGAGAGCACCGAGGAGCAGGAACGTGTTGAGGAGGTGCGCTGCGATCCAGATCGCCCGCCCGATGCGCGCGTCGAAGGCGACGTACTCCAGCAGCACCAAGCCCGCCCCGATGGCCGCTTCTAGCAGCATGAAGAACACCGACGCGCCCGCCGCTTTCCTCGCCCCCGACCCCTTGGGGAATGCCCGCCAGACTGCCACGGCCATCCAGATCACCAGGGGCAGCGCGATCCCGCTCGTGACCCGGTGCCCGAACTCAATGAGCGTGTTCAGGCTCGGGTTCATCGGGATCACCTCTCCGTTGCAGGTCGGCCAGCTGGCGCCGCAGCCTGCGCCTGCGCCCGTCGCGCGGACGACGACGCCCCACAGGATGACGAACACGGTGTAGCCGAGCGTCGCGAGGGCGAGACGGCGAGCGGTGCGTTCGCGGGAGACAGTCATCGGGCGGACGATCGAAGAGAGGTGCAACCTATGTCAAGGCGACGATAGAGATCCGAGTCTCGGTCAGCCTTCGCAACCGTTTCGACATCCCCCGCCTCGGTGCATCCACGGAAGAACCGAGGCAGGCTGCTCAGACGTGCTGAGCGCCCCACGACCGCATCGCTTCCACTACGGGCAGCAGGCTCCGTCCTTTCTCGGTCAGCGAGTATTCCACTCGGGGTGGCACTTCGGCGAACACCTCGCGGTGGATGACACCGTCGGCTTCGAGTTCACGCAGTTGCTTCGCGAGCATCTGCTTGCTGATCCCCTCGATGGCGCGGCGCATCCGTCCAAACCGGTCGACGCCGTTCGAAAGCGCGAACAGGATGACGGGCTTCCACTTCCCACCTACCACGTTCAGGCAGTATGTGACGGGGCAGGAGGGCAGGATGGGGTCTGGGGACTGAGACATCAGGGTAGTCTGAAAAAAGCGACTAGGTCAGACTTGCCGTACTAGTTGTTTGATCCAAACTAGGGAGGCAGCTTGGCAGCCTCCAACACACCCCCGCTTCCGATGACCGATAATCCTCGCACCCTCACCGACCTTCAGTCCGCTATCGTCGGTACCTGGGAAAGCCTCTCCGTCGAACTCCGGCCGACAGAAGACCGCCTGGGCACTGGCGTCATTGAACCGACCCATCTCACACGTGTCTTCTCCTATGGTGTAGACGACACGTTCACCGGCACCATCACGATGTTCAGCGATTCCTACGGTCAGGCGCCTCTGTTCACGTTCGTGTTTCGCGGCCACCTTCGCTGGCACGGCTCGCACCCCATCGCGGACGGTGCCTTCTCCGTGGACTACGTACTAGACGCAGGGTTCGATGTGACGCCGCAGAACGAGGCCGCCGCCGCGATGCTCAACTCGATGCCTGCAGACGGCGTGCCTCCGTTTGAAGCGGGCACGACGCAGAGCATCCTCGGCAAGCCATTTCCCCTCTTCAACATGACAGCGGGGCAGACGGTCGTGGACTATGACCTGCTGTACATGCGGGACGGCATGCTGTTCTTCGGTGCGAAGCACGTAGACGGGACGCCGTTCGATTCGCCAGAGAACCGTCCGCACCAGCTCCAGGTGCCGCTCGTCCGGGCGTGATGATGTCGTCTGCCTCGGTGCATCCACGGGAAGACCGAGGCGGGTAGGGTCGAAGAGCGCTGGACCTCCGACTAGTTCATGCGTGGATCGTCCGGGAACGTCGAAAGAAGGGCGTACTCCCCGCCCAGTTCGCGAAGGATCTGCCGCCAGAGCTCATCATCCTCTTCCGCGAACGCGACGCCTTGGGTCCCCTCCATCACGATCCAGGAGCCGTCCTCCACCTCGGCGTCCAACTGCCCCGCGCCCCACCCGGAGTAGCCGACGAAAAAGCGGATCCGGTCGCGGTCGAAGCGGTCGCGCGCGAGGCCATTCGCCAATGTGTCGAAGTCGCCCCCCCAGTAGACGCCGTCTAGGACGGGGAGGGCGTCGGGGAGTGCGTCGCCGTAGGGATGGAGGTAGTGAAGCGTGTCGGGCTGGACAGGTCCCCCGTGCCAGAGCGCCGCGTCGAAGGGGAGTGGGATGGTCGCGACCTCGGAGAGCTTGACGTGGGCCGGACGGTTGAGCACGAGACCGAACGAGCCTTCCAGCGAGTGCTCGCAGAGCAGGATCACCGTGCGCTTGAAGTTCGGATCGGGCATCGGCGGCTCGGCGACAAGCAGCGAGCCAGGGATGGGGGAGGACATGCGGCCGACGGGTCAGTGCGGAGGCGGGATGAACGGGCATCGGCGGTGCGGGTTCGCGCTCATCTTTCGCCTTCGACGCCACACTCCCCGGCGATCCCGACGCGATCTTTCGCGCCATGGACTTCGTGACTCTCCAGGCCCTCTCGCGCGAATGGGACGCCCGCTGGCGGGGCGCGGCCCTCACGGACGCGTGGACGCAGGCGGCGAGCGAACTGACCCTCGGTCTCGTCACCGAGAGGGGGGAGTCGGACGCCCTCCGCGTCCTCTGCGACCCGAGTCTGCCGCTCCTCTGGCGCTCGCCCGGCGGCGGACGCAAGAAGTCCAACACGACCGACGTGCTGCCGGACCTCGTCGGGCAGACCGTGGAGGGCGTACGGACGCCCGAGCGCGACCGCTTTCTCGTGCTCGACCTCTCCGGTGGCCTCGTGCTGTGGATTCGGCTCTTCGGGCCCCGGCCGAACGCGGTGCTCGTTCGCGAGGGGGCCGTCATGGACTCGTTCCTCGGCTCCGAAGAATCCGCGCCGGAAACGCGCCCGGCGCCACACCCGGACACGGCGGAGGCGTTCCGCGCGCGCTGGCGCCCCAATCGCAAGACGAGCACGCAGGCCCTTCGTGCCGCCGTCCCGCTCTTGGCGCCCGCCCTCGCCGCCGACGCGCTCCACCGTGCCCGCCTCGGTCCCGAGGCGGACCCAGCCGAAGTAGACCCAGACGTGCTTTGGCCGTTCGTTCGAGAGGCGATCCGCGAACTCGAAACGCCGCGTGCGTTCGTCGTGTGGCGTGGCACCCAGCCGGAGGCGTTCCTCCCTGCCACGTTGCGACACCCGCCCGCAGACTGGCGGATGGAGGCGTTCGAGACCTTCGACGAGGCGGCGTCCACCTTCGCGAAGCGGAGCCTCGCGAGCCGCCACTACCGGCGGCTGTACGCGCCGGTCGAGAAAGCCCTCACGCGGGCCTACGCGAAGAGAAAGCGCTCGTCTGATGCGATGTTGAACGAACTCTCGGAGCCCTCACGCGCGGACCGCTACGAAGCCTGGGGTCACCTCCTCATGGCCCAAGCGACCACCGAGGGGCCCGGCCGCGAGGAGATCGTGCTGCCGGACATCCTGAGCGAGCCCAGCGAAACCGTCACGATCCCGCTCGACCCGGCGCTTTCTGCCGTGGAGAATGCCCAGCGCTACTACGACCGGGCGCGGCGGACCCGGCGCTCGCGCGAGGAGGCTGAGGGCCGTTGGGAGGAGGCGCACGCCGATGCCGAGGCGATGGGCAATCTCCTCGCGAGGCTCCGCGCGACGGACACGCTCCACGCGCTCCGAGACTTTCTAGACGAGGAGTCCGACGCCCTGGCGCGCTTTACGCGCCCCGAGGCGCGCGGCGGCGACGCGGAGCCGTTCCACCGGTTCGACCTCGGGAACGGCTGGGAAGCGCTCGTTGGCAAGCACGCCCGAGGCAACGCGCACTTGACGACGCGCGTCGCGAGCGCGCACGATCTCTGGCTTCACGCGCGCGGCGTGCCGGGCAGCCACGTGGTGGTCAAGAAGTCCGGGCGTGATACCGTCGTGCCTGCGCCGGTCGTGGAGAGGGCCGCTCGGCTGGCGGCGCGGTTCTCTCGCGCGAAGACGCAGAGTCTGGTGCCGGTGCAGGTGACGGAGCGGAAATATGTCCGGCCGGTCAAGGGCGGGCCGCCGGGCCTCGTGCGCGTAGACCGCGAGGACGTGATGCTCGTGGAGCCTGCTGCAGAGTGACTCCCTCCGCCTCGGCGCCGAGGTGGAGGGGGCTACGGCGAAAGGCGGACACCGAGCATCCACCCATCGTCGCGCAGGACCACCGTCAGGCTCTCGATGGCCTCGCGGTAGAAACGGGCTTCACGGTAGGCGTTGAACCGCTTGGCCGAGGCGTGCGCGCCCCGCACATTCGCGAGGTAGAACGACCCGGCGACGAGCGTTGCGAGGGCGGGGAGGATGTAAACGGTCGGGCCGCCTGCGTCCAGTTCGTAGCGCCACGATGCATAGGCGCCGTAGCCCAGGGCAGTCGTGAGCCCGATGGCTTGAGCCGCATCGTAGACGTGCCCGGTGTAGAGTTGACCACTACCGGGCACGAGGGCGCTCATGGCGGCGGCCAGTCCGGGTGAGCGGGAGCCGGTCGGAGGCCCTTCGCGAAGCCCGATCCGGGCCGAGGCGACAGCGTAGGCCGCGCCTTCAGGGCCGAACCCGGCGTCCGTCGCGACAGGTTCGAGTTGTGCGAGGGCTCTCTCGTAGTCGCTCGCGTGGAGCGCGAGGAGTGCATCCGCGATGGCGAGGCGCTCGGCGAGAGTGTCGCGGTCAGCAGGCTGGAGGTCGGCAGCGTCCAGCGCGAGCGCAGCCTCATCGAAACGACCATCCTGGAGAAGGAGGACGGCGTACTGCCAGCGGAAGGTGCGGCGGAGCGTCGGGAAGTCCGTCGCGAGACGGCGGAGGGCGGCCTCGGCCTCGCCGTAGCGCCTCGCGAAGAAGGCGCCGTTGAGCGCGGCGGTGCCGCTGGCGAGCCGCGCGGCGCTGTCGGCTGCGAGCTCGAAGTGCGCCATGTGAAAAGCGTAGCCCAGGAAGGGCTGGTCGGCGCGCTCGAAGCGCTCAGCCAGCCGCGCCAGGTCCCCGACGGAGACGGGGCGCTGGTCGTCCCTCAGGGAGTCGGGACCGAGGCGGAGGGAGTCAGAGGCCGACGCCGGGGCGCTCGTAGGCGGGTTCGAGGGCTGGGCCGAGGGTGTCGGCGCGAACCAGAGGAGCGTGGAAGCGAGCGCGATAGTCCGGGTGAAGCTGGCGCCAGTCGTGGAGCGTCGGAGCGTTGGTGGCATCGGGCGGGTCGTAGACGCGGGTGCGGCCGTCGAGGCGGAAGGTGAAGGCGGTCTGGCCGCGAAGAAAGGCGGCGTTCTCGCGGTAGAACATCCGGTCGAGCGTCATCAGCGTGCCGGGGACCAGGCCCCACCGCGCGACGCTGTAGCGGGCGTACATGGAGCACGAGGGCCACGCCGGGCACGGCCGCGCCATGCGGGGCACGACATCGCGCTGATAGAACCGGAGCGCGGTCTGCCCGGTGCCGCTTTCGGTGTCCGGGAGGGTGTGGAGCAGCGCGTCCTCGGCCCAGGTCGTGTCCGGTGTCGACCAGCCCCAATCCCACCCGTCGTCTTGAGCGTGGGCACCGCCGAGCGAAAGCGCCAGCACAAGGAGAGCGAGACGGGTCACGGGTCGCGGCGCGCAGGTGCCTCCGCCTCGGTACCGAGGCGGGGGGAGCCGAGGAGCGCGCGAAGGTCGTCGGCGGTGCGGACGGTGGCCGTCGTGCTGCCGAGCGGGCCGAGCGCGACGGGCTGGCGGGTCTCGGCGTCGAAGGCGCGAACGGTGATCGCGGCTGGGGCGGAGACATCGCCTACGCCGCGCGACTGGGAGTGCACGACTTCGAGGAGGAGTGGATGGCTACCGTCCTCGGGTGACCGCAGCACGGTGACGTGCTGAGCCGACCGAGGGATTGCGCCTGTCAGGCAGGGGTCATTGCAAAACTCGTCGCCATACCCGCAGTAGAGAGCCGCTGAGATGAGGCCCAACGAGCCGGCGGCGATGCCCACGATGCCTACGAGTTGCGTGTTGCTAAACCCCGTGCAGATCCCTTCGTCCTCTGGTGGGATGGACGCGATGGGGTTGAACGGCTCGATGCAGGACTCGTAGCACCCGCCCCCGTCGTCCTCGTCCTCCGCGGCGACAGACGCAAAGGAGGTCAGAAGAGAGAATGCGTCCTCGATGGACTGCGCTCGCGTGGGAGCACAGAGGATGAGAAGGGCGGCGAGGGGTGCGAGGAATCTCATGAGTCAGGCGTCATCGTCTGGCCGGCCCCGAACTGGAGTCCGGGACAGGCTCTGTGGATGGGGAGAGGAGCGGGTTCGGGTTCGAAGGGGGAGCAGCAGGCCGCGCCTCTACGCCGACGCCTCGGCGGGGGGTGTCCGAGGCGGCCAGAGGATCCGATGTCGACTGGTTGCACGAGTTGAGCAGGAACGCGCCTACGGCCAGCGCGCCCCCCGTATAGCACGTCGCGCGCCAACACAGTTCGCCTGCGCTGTCGTCCGTTCCGAGGCACCCGTCCTCGTTCATCGGTTCTGCCTCCTGGGCGTGGACGGTGAGGGGCGCGAGAGCTAGAAGGATCGCGAACAGAAACCGGGTCATGGCAGCGCGTCGAGGGACTGGCGGAATCTCTCGGCGGTCTGCGCGCCGATGATGCGCTCGCGGAGGACACCATCGGCGCCGATCACGAACGAGACCGGGCGTGCCCCCTGCACGGCGGCGTACGGTCCCACGAAGCTCTCCAGGGTGGCGTGGGCGTAGACGCCCTCCGTGGGTCGGTCGGCGAGCCAGGCGCGGAGCAACTCCGGCGGCTCGTCGCTGACGAAGACGACCGCGACCGCCTCGGGGCGCTCGCGCTGGAGGCTGTCGAGTGCGGGCATCTCCTCGCGGCACGGCCCGCACCACGTCGCCCACGCGTTGAGGAGCACGGCTCGGCCCGCGAAGTCCCCGAGGCGGACGGTCTCGCCGGTCCGCACGTCGGTCAGCGCCAGGGCAGGGGCAGGTTCGCCCAAGCCCGTCGCGGGAAGGCGCGCCGCGACGGTGGAATGGAGCGGCTCGCAGGAGACGAACGTCAGCGCCGCGAGCACGAGCAGGGCGTGGGGCACGAGGGCAAGAAAGGCTCGCGCGAGAATAACGGTCGCCGACGGAACGTGCCCTCCCGAAGATGTGGGGGCTGCGCCGAGGCGGGCCGAGTGCCGCTATCCTTCGGCGCGTTTGCTCCTCGCTCCTTCCCCGTGCGTTTCTACCTCCTCGTTCTCGCCGCGCTGGCGATGCTCGTCGGCGCATCCGGTAGCCGGGCGCAGCCGGTCTTCGAGCGTATCACGCGTGCGGACGGTCTGCCCTCGAACTATGTCCTCGCGGTCTATCAGGACCGATGGGGGTTCGTGTGGTTCGGGACGGATGCGGGCGCGGTGCGCTGGGATGGCACCCGTGCACAGACGTTCTCTACCGACGATGGCCTCCCGCACTCGTACGTGCAGGGCTTCGCGGAGACCGCCGATGGCACACTTTGGGCTGCCACCAACGCTGGTGTGGCGCGACGGACGGAGACGGGCTGGGAGTTGGTGGATTCGCCCGCAGGCCGTGCTCCTGTTTCGAAGATCTTGTCCGACAGTGAGGGGCGGCTCGTGATTGCACAGGCCGATTGGATCGGCAGGCGTGAGGAGACGGGCTGGCGCGCGCTCCGGCGTGCAGATGGCCTCGGGTCTCGACGGGCACCGCTCCTGGACATAGGGGACGGACGGCTTCTCGTGAGCGGCTTTCGCCAGCCCGAAGTGCTCGTGCTCTCGCCCGAAGGCGACAGCTTTCGAGCCGACGTCGTCCCCATCGTGGGCCTCGATGCTCGCCCCGACGCGCTCGTCGCGGTCTACCAGACGGAGGCAGGGCTCTTCGCGCTCCAATCCTCGCGTTCGGGCGTGGGGTCGGCCCGCCTCGCGTCGCTCCGCCTCGATCTCACGCAGCGGCGGTTGCTAGCGGGAGCGCCGGTCGTTGTCCAAGGTGGTGCGGGCGACCTCGTGTCGCACGACGGCGCGCTATACAGGGCGAACAACGGCGGCCTCCGGCGGATCGACCCGGTGACGGGCGAGACCGGGCCGCGGCTGATCTCGTTCTCCGTTCGTACATCGGCGGTAGATCGGGAGGGCGGGCTGTGGATCGGCACGTTTGGACAGGGCGCGGCGCGGCTCGCGAGCACGCACCTCACCGCGCTCACGGACATCCCCGCCCGGCGCATCGCGATCTCTGGAGACGAGGCATGGACGTTCGGCGGGAAGGGCGCGACGCTCGTCCGTCTGGCGGGAGGCAAGGCCGAAACGTGGAGCCTCCGGCGGACGGGCACCGCCCGGTCCGGCGTGGTGATGCCAGACGGACGGTTTAGGGTGGCCGGGCAAGCGTTTCTATTCGAACCGCTGACGACAGCCGACTTGCTCCAGCGTATTCCGCCCTCTAACGCGCTCCCGCCTGCAGTGGAAGACGGCAACTGGGTCTCGGGCTCCGCCGAGACGGCGGACTCGCTCTGGGTCGGCAGCTACGGCTCCGGCCTCCGCCGCTTCCGCAAGACCCCGAGCGGGCTGGTCGAGATCGACTCGATCTCCGTCGCGGACGGCCTCCCCACGGAGGCCGTGGAGGACGTGATTCGCACGAGCGCTGGGACGTGGGCAGTCACGCGGCGCGGGTTGGCGCTCGCCCTCGGCGGGAGAGCCCGCGCGATGGGGGTGGCAGACGGCCTGCCATCGTCGGCCGTGTTCGCCCTTTTCGAGGCGCGGGACGGCACGCACTGGGCCGGGACTGACCGGGGGCTCGCGCGGCTGAACCTCGCGGAGTGGACCGCCGAGGCGGTGGGAGTCAGCGCGATGGCGGGGCGCCCGGTCGTAGCGTTCTTCGAGCGTCGCGGGGTGTTACACGCCGTGACGACGCGGTCGCTATGGCGTGTCGAGCCCGGGTCGGATGGCTGGAGTGCCCACCTCGTGGATGGGTTCCCGCTCACCCGAGACGCGCGTCAGACAGTCGAGCACGCGGCATATCACGCACCCTCGGACCGGCTCGTACTCGCCACGAGCACGGGGCCAGTGCTGGCAGATCTCGCAAGCATGGGAGCGACTCCGTTGCCCCCGCCGCCTATCGCGCTCGTTTCTGCGTCGGTGGACGATGAGGCTGTGGCGCTCGTCGGGTCGCCTCGCGAGGCGCGTCTGGCTGACCTCGCGCCCGGACGGCATCGCGTTACGATTCAAGCCGCCGTGCTGCGGTTCGGCGGTGGGGGGCGCGTGGAGTGGCGGATGCGTGACGGGAAATGGGCTGAGGCGGACGATGGTCGCGTCGTGCTTTCCGATGTGCGGGCGGGGGACCACGAGATCGAGATTCGGGCCGTCGATTCAGGCGGCGAGGCGTCCGAGGAGACCGCGCTCGTCTCGGTTCGCGTCGCGCCGCACTGGTGGGAGCGCGGCGCCGTGCGGGCACTGTTCGTTCTCGTCGGCCTCGGGGCGCTCGTGGTCGGGGTGCGGGTGGTCAGCCAGCGGCGGCTTCGCGCACGCATCCGCGAGTTGGAGACAGCGGAGCGCGTCCGCGCCGAGCGCGAGCGGATCTCGCGCGACCTGCACGACCACGTGGGCGCCGAGGTGGCTGCGATTCTGACTCGCGCCGAGGTGGGCCGCCTCCGGGCGGCGTCTGAGGGCCGACCGGCCGACGACCTCCGCGAGGTGGAAGACCGCGCTCGCCGCACGATGGGCAGTCTCCGGGAAGCCATCTGGGCACTCGGCGAGGGGGCGCTCACCCCTGGCATGCTCGCGGACCGGCTCGGCGGCTTCGCGAGAGATCAGGCGGCCCCGCTCGAACTGACGGTTGAGGCCCGCGCGATTGGGGAGACGGACCAGGCGCTCGCTCCCGCACAGGCACTCGCGCTGTACCGGATCGGGCAGGAGGCCGTGCGCAACGCCGTCTGCCACAGCGGAGGTCGCCGCGTCGCAGTGACCGTTGAGGCGAGCCGAGGGCGAGTGGCAGTCATCGTGCGAGATGACGGGATCTTTGGCGGTTCTTCGGGCGATGGTGGTGGCTTCGGTCTCACAAACATGCGAGCCCGCGCGGAGGCGCTCGGTGGCACCCTGTCCCTCTCCAACGGCGACGGCACGACCGTCCGGGCGGAGATCCCCCTGGCTGGGTGAGGCGAGGACTCCGTTCACCTCCCACGAACTCTCCCCGTCCCCAAAGATTGGGGAGGCACCGTTCGTTCTGGGAGTGCACTTTGCGCCATGCTTCGCCTCGCTCTCGCTGAAGACCACCCCGACCTCCGTGCGGGACTCGTAGAGAAACTGGGATTCTTCCCGGACGTGGAGGTCGTGACGGTAGCGGAGGATGGGGCCGAGTTGGTGGCGGCACTCGGTCTCCTCGCAGATCCGCCCGAGGTGGTGCTGATGGACATCGAGATGCCCGCGATGGATGGCGTCGCGGCGACCACCGAGGTTCTCCGCCGGTGGCCTGAGATAGCTGTGGTCATGCTCACCGTTTTCGACGACGACGCTCGTGTGCTGGACGCGCTGGATGCGGGTGCGGCGGGCTACCTCGTCAAGGAGACCCCAATCGAGGCCGTTGTGGCTGCGGCGCGAGAGGCTGCGGCGGGCGGTGCTCCGTTGGCGGCATCGGTGGCCGGGGCTGTGGTACGAAGCGTCCGCCAGTCGCGCGCGGCAGCGCGAGCGGTTCGCGCAGAGTTCGAGTCTCTGGGGTTGAGTGAGCGTGAGCGTGACGTGCTCCGCCTCCTCGCGCACGGAAACACGGACGATGGAGCTGCACATGCTCTCGGTATCAGCGTGCACACCGTTCGCTCGTACACCAAAACGCTGTTCCGAAAGCTGGAGGTCAACAGCCGCGCTGAGGCTGCGCGGCGGGCGTCAGAACTGGGGGTCGTCTAGCGACGGCGGTGCCTCCGATCACGCCGGGTCCCGGCGTGCGGGCCTCCTCCCGGTCCGCGTGGTGGCGGGGCCCGGGAGGGGGCCCGTCCGGGTACTCCGCCTCGGTACCGAGGCGGGCGGAGCTGGAAGGCGAGCGGGCCTCCTGGAGGCTCAGCCTTCCACTTCGCGCTCGATCTCCAGCGCTGCCGCCACGAGTGCGTCTTTGAGGCCCTCCAGCTTCTCATGCTGCGCCACATAGCGCTCCATCGCGTCTTTGAGCGACGTGTCCTGCCGTACGACCGTCCGCTGCCGCCGCTCTGCGGCATCCACGACGCGCTCCACCGCCGCGACGTGCTCCGCCTCGGCGAGGGCCTCGCGGATCGCGCCGGTGTCCACGGCGCCTACCTGCGCCTCGTCGATACGGTAGCGAACACGCACGATGGCCTCCGCTACGTCCTCTCGCGCGATGGCCGCGAGCAGCGCCGAGGTGGGATCCTCTGCCTCCGTCGCATCCACCTCGATGGGGAGGAAGCGCCGCGCGGGCGTGTCCACGTACTCGTACTGCGTTCGTGCCTCGCGTCCCGGCTCGATGTCCACCAGCACGAATCCCTTTCGTGCGTCGTGCTCCTTGAAGGAGATTCGCTCGATGGAGGACGAGTAGATGACCGGTGGCCCTTTGCCCCGTTCGGAGGCGTCCGCGTTGCGGTCCTGGAACCGGTGGATGTGCCCGAGGGCGACATAGTCCACCCCTGGCTGCGCCAACTGGCCGACGCTGAACGTGGGCTCGTGCGCGATGAGACTCGCCCTCTCACTCCCGCTCAACTCTGACCCTTGCACCGTCAGGTGCGCCGCGACGACAGCCGGAAGGTCCGGGTCCAACTCGCTCGCCGATTGGCGGACGAAGCCGGTGTACATCTGCTCGATGGTGTCGCGAATCTCGTGCGGTGTCGAGCGGCGGTACTCTTCGCGCGAGAGGATCTTGGAGCGGATCGGCCAGGGCAGCGCGATGAGTTGCAGCGGGCCGCTCTTCGTCTCGATGGGGTCTGAGGGACCTCGAAAGGTGGGCGTGGAGAAAACGTGAACGTTGCCCTCCAGCACCCCGAAGATGTCCACGGATGACGCTTTCCCGAAGCTGACGGGATGGTCGTGGTTGCCCACCACCATGACGATGGGAATGCCTGCCTCGGCGATGGGGCGGAGGGCCTCGGCGAAGAGCTTCTGCTGCGTCGGTGTGGGGTCCGCTGTGCGGTAGGCATCGCCCGCGAAGAGGAACACGTCGATGTCCTCCGCGAGGGCGCGCTCCACCATGAAGTCGAAGCACCGCTTGAAATCGAGGAGGCGCGTGTTGAGACCCGTCGCGGGGTCCAGGCGCCCATGCGTCTCGTAGCCGAGGTGGATGTCGGCGCAGTGGAGGAGCTTCATATCTGGCGACTAGGGACTGGCGACTGGGGGGTATTTCCGAGGCACCAGTCCCTTGAACTACCAGCCGATGCGGCCTCCGCCCTCGGGGGGGGCTGGGGGAGGTGCCGGGGCGGGGGCTGGAGCAGGCGCCGAGCGCTGGCGGTCCCGGCGGTTGTAATCGTCCAGCATGCCACGTGCGGCGTTGCGCTCCTCCGGGCTCTCGGTGGATTCTCGGTTGCTGGACTGGCGGCGTGTGCGGTCCCCGCTCCACGTAGAGCCTCCGCCAATGCGTGCCGACCGGCCCGCCGAGTAGTTCTCAGGCCGCTCGAAGCGAACCTCTGGGTCCAGCGCGACCGTCGAGTCCGACTGGATCTTCTGGAAGAACGCGCCCACGTTGGGCAGTGCCGTGCGGGCACCCTGGCCGAGAGCCGTCGTGCGGAACTTGATGCGGCGGTCGTTGAAGCCCGTCCACGAGCAGACGGCCAACTGCGGGTTGAAAGCGCAGAACCAGCCGTCCGCGTTCTCCTGCGTTGTGCCCGTCTTGCCCGCGAGGTCGAGACGGCGGGTGGCAGGGAAGCGGCCCCCCAGGTTGCGCGCCGTCCCGCTTCGGATCACGCCGCGCATCATCGTCGCGACGGTGTAGGCCGTGCTCGGGTTGAGTACCTCGCGCCCGGCCGGCGTGAAGTCCTCGATCACGTTCCCGTAGCGATCCTCGATGCGGTCGATGGCGAGTGTGATGTGCGCCGGAACCGCTGGATCTACGGGGCGCTCTTCACCCATCGTGGGGCCGTGGTAGATACCGCCGCTCGCGACGGTCGCGTAGGCGGCGGTCATCTCCAGCACGTTCACGTCGTTGGTGCCGAGCGCGATGGAGCGGACGGCTTCCAGGTTGCTTCGGATGCCCATTTCCTCAGCGGTCTGCTTGATCTTCTCCGGGCCGAAGTGCTTGGTGATTCGCGCCGAGACGACGTTGAGCGAGGATGCGAGCGCGCGGTCGAGCGGCACGTAGCCGCCGAAGCCTCCGCCGGAGTTCTTCGGCTGCCAGTCGCCCCACTTGAAGGGGCCGTTGGAGACATACGAGGACCGGCTGTAGCCCTCCGCGACGGCCGTCGTGTAGGCGAACAGCTTGAAGGTAGAGCCCGGCTGCCGCCGCGCGGTGCCGACGTGGTCGTACTGGTCCGCGACGTAGTCGCGCCCGCCGACCCAGGCCTTGACCTGGCCGGACTGCGGGTCGATGGCAACCAGGCCCGCCTCGACGCGCGTGCGGACAGCTCGAAGAGAGTCCATGTACACGGCGTTGCCTCGAAGCTGCGCGATGGCGTCCTCGCGCGGCACGTCATCGCGGCGAAGCTGTTGGTACGCCTCCGTGTCTGCGATGTATTCGTTCACGACGGCTGTGTTGCGGCGCCACCAGTAGCCGAAGGGGTCTGACGAGGAGCCCCAGGAGCGGTCAACCCGAGCCTGAAGCTGGTCCATCTGCTCCCGGACAGCCTCGGTCGCGAGCTCCTGCATGCGGCTGTCGATGGTGGTGCGGATCACCAGGCCGTCCGCATAGGGGTCGTAGTTGTTGCGCTCGGCCCACTCTTTCAACCATGTGCGGAGGACCTCAGAGAAGTGAGGCGCGAGGTTATCCGCGTGATCGTACGGCTCGAAGTTGAGCTCGATGGGCGTGGCTTGAAGTTCTGCGAGGTCGCCATCGAGAACGCCGACGGTCTGCATGTTCGCGAGGACCTGATTGCGCCGCCGGATGCTATTCTCGTTGACCGACTCAAAGATGACCGCGTCGTCCGGCTTGCCCTTTGCGGGATCATAGAAGTCATTCGCAGCCAGCATGCCGATCAGAACGGCGGCTTCCTGTGCATTCAGGTTCGCGGCGTCCTTCGCGAAGTAGGTCTCGCTCGCGCTCTGGATGCCGTAGGCGCTGTAGAGAAACGGGACGGTATTCAGGTACGCCTCCAGGATCTCGTCCTTGGTGTAGATCCTCTCGATCCGAATCGCGGTCAGGATCTCCTTGATCTTGCGGATGACGCTCTTCTCACCGATCACGTAGTTGACATCCTCGCGGTAGAGGTTGCGCGCGAGCTGCATCGTGACGGTGGAGGCGCCGCGAGCATCGCCGGAGGCGATGAAGTCTTTCACGATGGCGCCGAGCGCGATGGCGTCCACGCCCCAGTGGTCGTAAAACCGGCGGTCCTCGGTGGCAAGGAGGGCGTTGGTGACGTTGGGCGAGATGGAGTCCAGCGGGACCCATGTGCGGTTCTCGTCCTGGTAGTAGCGCGCGAGTTCCAGGTCATCCGAGGTTAGGACGACGGTCGCGAGCAGGTTCTTCGGGTTCTCGATCTGCTCCAGCGAGGGGAGCTGCGGCCAGAAGTACGCCACCACTCCGAATCCTGCCATCGCGCCGATAGCGACGATGCCGAGCACGATGGAGAGGGCGCGGAGCGTGCGGCGACGCTGTGCGCTTCGGGGCGTCTGCGGTGGAGGCGGCGGAAGGATGACGGTCGAGGCGCCATCGCCGCCGTAGTCCGGGCTCGCGAAGAACGCGGCCAGTTCGGCGTCATCCGTAGCGCCGTCGCCGCCGGTCTGGATCTCCACGGCTGGTGCGCTTGCGGTCGCTGCACCCGCAGCGTCGGGGGAGTCGAAGAACGCCGCGAGGTCGTCGGTCTCGTCAGGCTCAGGGCGGCGGGCGTCGGCGTCTGCGAAGTAGCGCGAGAGTTCGTCGTCGGAGTACGTCTTGTCGTCCATGCGGGGTGTCGCCGGTTCAGGCGGTCGCGAGGGCGGGAGCGTGGAGAGGTTCGGCGCGAGTGCCAGTCCAGCGGTGGAGGCTGGGCCGAGCGCGTTCGCCGGGGCCTGCGTCGAGGCGGGCAAAGGTGCGGGCGCCGAACCAGTAGCCCGGGTTGAGGTAAGTGCCGTCGGGGGTCTCGTCGAGGGCGTGTTGGTGCGAGTGACCCATCACGACGAGGTCGGAGTCTGTGGTCGCGAGAATCTCCCGGGCTGCGTCGGAGACGCGGTGGTGAGCGTCGGGATCGGGCGAGCCGTCGGAGCCGAACGTGCGGGAAACCCACCGGGCGAGGGCGAAGCCCGCATCACCTGGCAGAAGAGTCCGGTAGAGCCGGGCGGTGTGCGGATGGCGCACGAGCGGCTGGAGGCGGTGAAGGAAGCGGCTGGCGGCACGTTGAGGCGGGCGGATACCGTCGCCGTGTGCAATATAGGTCTGTGTACCATCGAGTTCGCCCGTCCAGGGCCCTCGCCAAAGCCTCACACCGACCTCACGCTCCATCAGGTCCACATGCCAGGGATCACGGTTACCAACGAGGTAGTGCACCTCGGCGCCTGCGTCGCACCAGCGGGCCAGAAGCCCGAGGAGCCGGAGCCCTCGTTTTGGCGCGACGTGCTTGTACTCGATCCACTCGTGGAAGACGTCCCCGACGAGCACAAGGCGCCCGCCCTCGAAAATCTCGTCCTCGTGTGCCTCCAGCAATGCTACGGCGTCGCGCTCGGCGTCGCGTGTGGCCTGATCCGAGGCACGGCCGAGGTGGAGGTCGGAGAGAAAGAGAGTCAAACGGTAGGAGGAGGCGCGGAGTTGAGCAAGGAGACGGAAACGAGCGCGGGAGGTTGCCCGTGCCGTCGGTGTACGCCTCCGCTCGTTCTTCGAGGGCGCCTCGTGGCGAGTTCTTCGTGGAGGGTTGCCCGGATCCGCGTCCGTATGTGAGGATGCCAGTCGCAACTTCGCACCCTTCCCACCGTTCCCGCCGGGTACTGCCCTCCGCCTCGGCGGACGGTCTCCGGTTTCTTCCGTCCCGACTCTCTCTGTGGCGTTCCCACCCAATCAGTACCAGGCGCCGAGTGGCTTCGCTGCCATCCCGCCAATCGTCAAGAATCTGCTCATCATCAACGGGTTAGTCTTTCTAGCGCAGCAGATTCCCGTCCTCGCCGAACCCTTGGCGGTGTGGGGAATGCTCTGGCCCGCTGGTACTCCTGAGCTCGTCCCTCAGAACGGAGAACTTTTGCGCGTGCCGGATTTCTGGCCGTGGCAGCCGATCACGAGCGCATTCATGCACGGAGGCCTAGGACACATCTTCTTCAATATGTTCGGGCTGTGGATGTTTGGTGGTGTGGTGGAGCAAACCCTGGGGTCGAAGCGGTTCCTCGGCTTCTACGCTGCGTGCGTGATCGGTGCGGGTCTTCTCCAACTCGTTGTCACTTCATCGCCGTTCTGGTTGGGCGCATCGCCGCTGCCAATGCCAGTGCCGACCCTCGGCGCCTCGGGCGGCGTGCTCGGCGTGCTAGCAGCATTCGCGACCCTCTACCCCGACCAGAAGATCTTCCTCTTATTCTTACCTGTCCCGATCCCGGCCAAGTGGTTCGTGCTCGGCTACGCCGCCATTGACCTCTTCTCCGGCGTTACGAGTACCGGCTCCGGCATCGCCCACTTCGCCCACCTCGGGGGGATGCTCGCCGGGTTCCTCATGATCCAGTACTGGCGTGGGCGGCTGCCCATCCGCCCATCCGCTCGCTCGATTTAGCTCCTGGCGTTTTGCCAGGCCTCCATGGCTGATCCGAACTCCCCTGTTACGCGGTTCACGATCTGGCGCGCGAGCCTCCCGCCCGCGATCCGTCTCCTCCTGACGATCAACATCGCATCGTACCTCCTATACGTCGTGGTGAGCATCGTGGGGCTGGGCAACCTCTTTCTCTGGCTGGCGATCCCGCCTGACGTGAGCCAGATGCTGATTCAGCCGTGGGCAGTGCTCACGCACGGATTCGCGAACCTCTACCCTGGGTTCTTCGGCCTCATCACGTTTGCCTTCGCGATGGCGTGGCTGAACTGGATTGGTCGGGATCTAGAGGAGACCTACGGAAGCCACCAGCTCTTTGGCCTCTACATCCTCGCGACGCTGGCGGCGGCGGCGGCGGCCATCGCGTGGTTCTCGATTAGCTCGGAGACGCTGCTGCCCGTCTTCGGCGCCTGGAGCGGGGTCGGCGCGGTGATCGTCTACGCCGCGATGATGCATCCGGACCGAGGCATCGGGCTCTGGCTCATCGGCGTGATCTCCCTGAAATGGATCGGCATCGCGTTCGTCGTGCTGGACCTCGCGTTTTCTCCGATGTCGACGAAGATGGCGCACCTCGGGGCGTATGGCATCGCGCTGGTTTTCGGCGCGATGCAGAAGCGAGGCGTGGAACTCGGCGGCTGGGCCCGTCCGCTCTTCGGCCGAGGCCGGAGCCGCCGAAGCGCGCCGCCGCCCACCTACGGATCCGCCAGCGGCGGCTGGGCCGCTCGCGCTACCGAGGTCGCCACCCGCACGCGTGCCGAGCGCCCGCGCCGCACGGCCACCACCAGCCGTCGTGCGGATGGTCCCCCAACCCAGGCCGACATCGACCGCATCCTGGATAAGATCAACGAGAAGGGCCTCAAGAGCCTCTCGTCTGAGGAGAAGAAGATCTTGGAGAAGTGGTCCGGCGATTCGTGACGAGCGCCGTGGCTTCCCCGAAGACTCCTGCCCGGCGGTCCTGGGGGCGCCGCTTACTCGACACGGTGCTCTGGACCCTTTCCGTGCCGGTCCTTCTGGCCGCTGCTCTAGGTCTCGTTGCTGCCTATCTCGACCCACGCACGCTCTGGTGGTCGCAGTTGTTCGCCGTCGTGTTGCCGTACCTCGCCCTGGGGCTCGTGGGAGCGCTCGTTGTGGCTCTCGCGATCAAGAGGCGAAAGCTGGCGCTCGTGCTGGCCGTCCCGCTCGTGTTCGCGCTGGTTCGCGCCGAGCCGTGGGCCCGACTGGGAGAGGCACCGCCCGGTGAGACGCTCAACCTCGTGACGTTCAACGTCCCGCAGCGTCTCTCCGACGATGCCATGCGCGACTCGATGGCCGCGTTTCTCTCGCGCGAGACACCCGATCTCGTTGCTCTGCAGGACTCCTGGATCCGAGGGCCGCGTCGCAATCGCCAGCGCGATGCCTGGCAGGCTCCCCAGCTTCGCGGGGTAGCGGAGGTAGGCTATTCCGTGGAAGTGCCTCTCTTGCTTCCAGGCGTGGGGGGATGGAAGCGTGATGCGACTGGCGTCCCGTTGCTCGTGCGTGAGGGGATCCGAGTCGAAGAGCAAGAGGCGATCACGATCTCAGACCCGCGTGACAACCGCGCGTCCCAGGCGATTCGGAGCGTCGTGGTGTGGGAAGACCGGCGGTTTGTGCTCTACGATGTGCACCTTCGTTCCTTCGGTGACGCGAAGCCCTGGCAGGACCCAGGCTTCGCCCTTTTCCGTCCCAGCACGTGGGGCACGAGCCTCGACCGGCTCGCGAGTGTGTACCGCAACCGCGCCATCGACGTGGACCGCATCACGTCTGCCATCGAACGCGAGACGTTGCCTGTGGTAGTCGCAGGCGATTTCAACTCTACGGCGGACAACTGGTCCTACCGTGAACTCCGACAGGCGGGCGGGGTCCGCCGCCTCGACGCGTTCCGCGAGGCAGGCCGAACCGCGTGGGGACGGACCTATCACGCTAACACTCTCATCGTTCGGATCGACCATGTGCTCGTCGATCCAGCGCTCGCTGTGGTCTCCGCAGATGTGCGGAATGTGGGGTTTTCGGACCATCGGCCGGTGCTTACAGAGCTCCGGTGGCGAGAAGAGGACGCCAACTCGCCACGCGAAGTGCCCTGAGAGTGGATCGGAACCCCTTGCGTTTCGTACCTCTGCGCCTCTCGTCTCGCACAACCCATGCGCCTCGCGACCGCCGACCTCATCCCCTACAGCCTTCCGTTGGACCCTCCCATCACCCTCGCGGGTGAAGAGGTGAGCGAGCGCCAGGGCGTCCTCCTCAAGCTCGGAGCCGAAAGCGGCGAGGCCGGATGGGGCGATTGCGCTCCGCTTCCTGGGTTCTCGCGAGAGACCCTCGCAGAGGCGACCTCGACGCTCCGCACCCTCGCGGAAAGCCTCGGCGAGCACAGCCTGGACCCCCGTCTGTTCGTGGACCCGACGGGTCCTGTCGCGCGCGCGCTGGATGCTGCCGCGCCGCCGCCGAGCGTCCGCTACGCTCTCGATCTCGCGCTCTTCAACCTCGGTGCTGATGTGCACGGGCGCAGCCTCGCGCAGGCGCTCCACCCGGACCCTGCTGTTGCGCTGCCCGTTGCTGGGCTTCTCCAGGGAGATCGCAAGACGGTTCTGGAGGAGGCTCGCCGGATGGGGCGTGCTTCCTATCGCGCCGCGAAGCTGAAGGTGGGGCGTGGCGACCTGAAAGACGAGATTCGACTCGTCCGCGACGTTCGCAAGGCGCTCGGCGCAGGTGTAGAACTGCGCTTGGACGCGAACCGGGCGTGGACCGTGGAGGATGCGACGGCCTTCGCGGAAGGCATCCGAGGCGTCGGCGTCAGGTTCGTCGAGGAGCCGCTCCAGGACCCGACCGGTCTTCCCGCTCTCTGGATGGACACCGGCCTGCCCATCGCGCTCGACGAGACGGTTCAACTCCCGGAGGGCCAAGCGTTCATTCGGGGCTGGGTGGCCGCAGTCATCCTCAAGCCCACGCTCGTCGGGGGCATCGGGCGCACGCTGCAACTGGCTGCGCTCGCACGGACGGTCGGTGCGCGCCCCATTCTCTCCAGTGCCTACGAGAGCGGAGTCGGGCTTCGCGGCCTCGTGGCGCTCGCGGCCGCGACGGACGCCGAGCCCGCTGGCCTCGATACTGCCCGCGCGATGAAGAGTGACGTGCTCGCCGAGCGTCTTCCGTTAGAGGGCCCGTTCGTGGACGTGCCCGCGCTCCTCGCGCGGCCCATCCATCTCGCCGAGGGCGTCGCGGCGTGACCGACCCGGTCGCGGAACGTGCCCGTCTCACCCCGGGCTCTGCGGCGGTGGTCGGGCAGGGCGCGCGGACATGGGCGGACTGGAACCGCCAGATCAATCACGCGGCGACTAGACTGAGATCAATCGGCGAGTCGCGAGTCGCGCTCCGTGCGGAAGACCGACTCGACCTGGCGACGCTGGCACTCGGCGCGATCCGGGCGGGCGTGACGGGCGTCCTCGTACCCGTTCGGTGGCCTGCAACGCTCGCCTCCAACGCCCTCGCGACAGCGGGCGTCACGACTGCCGTCTCCGATCTCCCGATCCCCGGCGTGGCGACATACGACCTCGCCCACCTCGGCACCGAGGCGAGGCAACCTGCCGAGCGGTCGCCGGGCTCGCTGGCCGTCTTCACCAGCGGCTCTACTGGTGCGCCGAAGGCAGCGCTTCTCTCGTGGGATGCTCTGACGGCGAGTGCCGAAGGCGTTGTCTCCCATCTGGATCTGCGCGAAGGCGACCGCTGGCTTCTCGATCTTCCCGTCGCTCACGTCGGTGGCCTCGGCGTCGTGCTCCGGTGCGCACGGGCGGAGGCTACGATGGCAGTCCCAGAACGCGGAACGCCCGTCGGAGAGGCCGTCGCGGCGCTTCGTCCGACCCATGCCTCCTTCGTCTCGACTCAACTTCGGCGTCTGTTGGATGCGGGCGATGCGGCGGACTCGTTCCGTGCTGTCCTGCTCGGCGGCAGCGCGATCCCGCCTGCGTTGCTCCATCGCGCCACGGAGGCAGGCCTACCCATCTCGACCTCGTACGGGCTGACGGAGATGGCCTCCACGGTCACGGCTACCCTGCCTGGGCAGGACCTCGGCACGTCCGGTTCCTCGCTTCCGGGCCGTGAGGTGCGCATTGTGGAAGGAGAGGTGCAGGTCCGAGGCACGGCGCGCTTTTCTGGCTACCTCACGCCCGCTGGGCTCGCGACTCCATTCGACGGTCACGGCTGGTTCGCCACCGGCGACCTGGGTCGCCTGGATGCAGCAGGCCGATTGGTCATCGACGGGCGGCGCGGCCTTCGCTTTGTTTCCGGTGGCGAGAACGTCCAGCCGGAGGCCATTGAGCGCGAGTTGCTCCGCCTCGGTACCGTCGCCGAGGCGGTCGTGGTGCCCGTACCCGATGCAGAGTTCGGCCAGCGTCCCGTGGCGTTCGTGCGTCCCACTGGCGAAGAAGAGATCGACGCCGTTGCGCTGTCATCGGCGCTTCGCGAGACGGTGCCGGGGTTCATGGTGCCGGTGGCATTCCACGCATGGGAGGGGGCGCGCGGGATGAAGCCGGACCGGCAGGTGCTGGCGCAGAGAGCCGCTAGATCCGCGTGAGGCCGCTGGATGGAGGGTCTGCCTCGCGGATCACAGCATCGGTCATCCAGCAGCCGTCGTACTCGCCGCCGATCTGGCGCGAGAGGCCGAACACGTACGACACGCGGCGCCCGTCACTCTGCACGAGGACGACGCGTTGAGCGGCCTCGTCCCCCTGGACACGGATCGCGCCATACGTCGCGCTCTCGAAGCCGAGCATGTCGCGATAGGTCGGTCCCTTCACCATCGCGATGAAGCGTTCCAGTGGCCCCGTCGCGGCGCGGTTGCCGGGTGAGGCGAACCGGAAGGCGAGCGCGATGCCTGCGTCGGGCTCCGGCTCGTCGTTGGCCTGAAGCGCCTCCACTTGGAGGCGAATCACTTCCTCGGGCGTAAGATCCGGGGAGGGCTCGGGATCCATCGCGCCATCGCCGGAGGAACTGAGGAGCAGGATGGCGGGGAGAAACAGCACGAGAACGAAGGCCGGTCGCGACATGGGACGGCAGGGCGGGTTCGGGGCTTCCAATGGGTGTCTCGCGCGAAGGATCCATAGGCGCGGCACTGGGAGGGCGCGAGCTTCCGGCATGTCCACTCCTGATGCCGTTCGTTCCCTCGCTCTCGACCTCATGGACTCGCTGGGGCGGGACGTGCTCGGGGAGCCGCTCCAGGCGCGAGGCTGGACGTTCGGGTTCGACCGCGCGAAGCGTCGCCTCGGTGTCTGTCGCATCCGGCAGAAGCAGATCACGCTTTCTGCGGTTCTCACGCCTGCCCTGTCTGTAGAGGATGTAGAGGACACCATCCGTCACGAGATCGCGCACGCCATCGACGCCGAGCGGCGCGGCCGTTCGTGTCACGATGCGACGTGGAAAGCCCTCGCGAGAGCGTGTGGCGCGTCGCCGGAGCGGACGTTCTCTGGCGACCTCCCGGATGATTCCGATTCGGCTCCGTACCGGGCGGAATGTCCCTCGTGTGGGAGGCTCTCCGGTGTGCATCGCCAGCCGGTTCGGGCGCTGCGGTGCAGAGCATGCCATCGCGCAGGACGGGCGGCGTACCTCGCCGTGACGCATACGGCGTCCGGGCGGGTCATCTGGCGAGGAGGGGCAGAACCCGGTGCCTTCGGCGGCTGGGTGGGGGTGGAGGCTGTGTGCCCTGGATGCGGCGAGACCGTCCGACGCTCCCGCAAACCGAAGCGTCCGACGGCGTGTGCGTCGTGCTGCCAGCGCTACGCGGAGGGCCGGTACGACGAGCGGTTCCGTCTTCGCTTCCGGCGGCTCACGGGCTGACTTGTCCCGCCTCGGCACCGAGGCGGGGGAACTCGCGCGGGAGGACTGTGAACGACAACGCCCCGCGCCGACCTGTGGGCCAGCGCGGGGCGCAGAAGTGGAGATGCCGGGACGTGATATTCCTCAGGTTTCCCTGAGGCACGGACTATGCCTTCATCTCAGTACATTGAAGCACTGAGAGCGGAGCATTTATGGAAAGCGCGATCTACACCGCTGGTCTTCTCGACGGGGAGGGGACCATTACCCTGCACAGGGCCAGAGCCCAGCAGCGTTTTCGGTACCCGTTGGTCGAGATGACCTCGACGAGCCGAGAGCTCATCGACTTCATGCAGGAGACCTGGGGAGGTGCTGTGGTGAAGCACAAGGTCTACAAAGCCCATCACCGCCAGAGCTGGTCGTGGCGTGTCATCGGCAATGCAGCCCTCGACCTGATCCAGCGCACGCTGCCGTACTTGAAGGAGCGTGAGAAGGTGAGGCGAGGGCGTCTGCTTCTCGATCATTACAAACGGCTCACCCCCCGAAACGGGAGGTACAGCCCGAGCATGATCGAGGCGAAGGATCGGTTTGAGCGAGCGTTTTTCCATCCGGAAGCTGACATGGGCGCCGAGGCGCCGGTAGCCGCTTCCTGAGTCTCTGGGCGTTCCTCCGGTCGTTTCCGACCGGCATTAGCGCAGCGTTCCCATGGCGCGAGGCCGAAGGGTTCACCGACTTGAGCTCCGAGTTTCCATTCCCCCTCACGGGAGAAGGCGACTCCATAAGAATCGAACCCGGGTCCGAGCGAGCCGCCAGTCCAGGCGTCTACAGTGCGTAGTCAGCTGTTCAGAAGCTTGGCCCCTCGGGAGTGAGCCGCTGACGAGCGACCCGAGAGGTGCAGGCTGATTGGTCTTAGCGCGTCGGTCCAGCCGGAACCTCGGCGCGCAGCCTATCTGGGTATGGTACCTCGGCCCGGGCCGATAGGCGAGCCCGGACGGAGATAGCTAGCGGGTTTGGTTATGCCGCGAGCGCGTAAGAGTAGTCGTTGGCAACTAATCTTGTTTCCTGATGAGGGTCGCGGGGGTATCAGGAACCCCCCGGCACGCAGCCTGCCGACTTGCTCACCCGTCGAAACCGTGTCATCCCCAATCTGAGAAAGAGCGCCGGGGTGGTGACCCCGGGATCCGAAACATACAACGCCGTCTGGGCGCTCCGCGTGCCGCGACGGACGTGAGCTTCGCGCGAAGGCCCGTGCAGCTACGCCTGCCTCGGTGCCGAGGCGGGAGAGGTCACCGCCGCCAGCCCTCGCGCTGGATCGTCGTGGTGAGGTGCGCGAGGTGGTGGTGGCCGTGCCAGGCGTACGTCCCCGCGGCCATTCGAAGGGAGACGTGCATCTCGTCGTGAGGATGGTAATAGCGCCGGTCCCATTGCTCGTCTGTCAGCGTCCTCATCAGGCCGACCCATCGCGCGTGGAGCGCCTCCAGAAACGCGAGCGGTGCCTGGACGGGCAGGGCGTTTACGTCTCCGAGGTTGGCCCAAGCCCCCTCGTCGTATGGCTTGATGGTGGGCGTGTCCTCGGTCAGCGTCCACTTGAAGCGGATGTACGCGTTGAGGTGGCTGTCCGGGACGTGGTGGATCACCTGCCGGAGCGTCCAGCCACCCGGCCGGTACGGGGTGTCGAGGTAGTCGTCGGTGAGACCCGCGGCCGCCTCGTGCATCCGGGCAGGGAGGGCCGCGATCTCTGCGACCCACTCGCGCAGCGTCGCCTCTGAGATCGGGCCGTCGTGGGAAAAGCGGCCGACGGGGTAGCGAAGGTCGTCGCTCATCGGAGGGCGCGGTGGGTGGCGTAGAGGATGACGCCGAAGACGAGCACGCACGGAACGTTGATCATCCAGACGTTGAAGGCGGCGCCATGAAGGAGCGAGACGGCGGAATCGATCACGAACCACGTGACGAGGCCCCAGACCATGGCATGCCAGGCCCAGCGCTCGCGCTTGCCGAAGGGAATGGCCGCGATGACGGTCTGGAGCACGAAGTAGCCCGTCATCGTCGCGCCGAGCGGGCCCATCGCGAAGCGGTGGTACGCCTCAGCTTCGGTTGTCCACACGCCACCGAAGAACGTGTCGGCGATGGCGCCTGTCCAGGGCGCGAAGACGATCCCGAACGGCCACAGCGCCATGAGAAGCCCGACGAGCGCGAACAGCACGCTGGCGATGACCAGCGCCTTCTGCCACCTTCGGAAGACCCACTCACTCATTGGACGGGACGCTCATTGAACCAGGAAGTCGAAGTAGGTGCCGGGGTGCTGCTCGCGCCAGTATGTGAAGTGCCACCACTCCTTGGAGTAGTGGCGGAATCCGTGCGCCTCCATGGCAGCCTTCAGGCGTTGACGGTTTCGCTGAGCTTCAGGCGAAACGGCCGTGGAGGCTGTGGCGGAGGCGGGATCGAGGCAGTCATACGCTGTCCCCATGTCGAGGTCCCGCTCGTCGAGGCGCTCGCCGCGCGGGGCATCACATCGGGAGAGGGTGTCTGGTCCGGGGAAGGAGGTCAGGACAGCGTCTTGGGCCGGAAGCGGGACGAGCGTGAGGTCTACGGTGGAGCCCCGGCTGTGGCCGCTTCGGGAGGCGATGTAGCCTCGGTCGAAGAGGCGGGCTCGGTTCTCGTCCGGGTAGAAGGCCGTCTTCATGCTCGCATCGTCCCCTTGAGCCCATCGCGCGAAGTGATCGACGGCGCGCTGGGGGCGATAGCAGTCGTAGACCTTCAAGCCGATACCCTCCGGCGCGAGGTCCTCCGCGACGAGGATCAACTGCTCGGCTGCTCGCTTCGTGAGGATGCACTCCGGCGCGAGATACCCGTCGATTCGCTCCCCGACGAAGTTGTAGGCGGTCGTGTAGCGGATCTCCTGCGCGATATCGGGCGCGACCTCGCTCAGACGCACGAACCCATCGGGCAGGGCAGGGCGCTCTACCTCCACTGTGTCCACCGTGACCCGGTCCGCCTCGGTGGTGTCGGCGGCGAGGTGAACGGAGTCAGAAGGGGAAGACTCCGAGGCCGCACCCGGTGGCTCAGCGTCGCTGGCAGCGAGACAGCCCGCGAGCCAGAGGAGGGGCAGGAGACGTAGCATGAGAGAGACGGCGCAAGAGCGTGCGGGGCGCAAGCTACCGGCGCGGCACCGAGAGGGCAGGTGCGATCCGACCCCGACGGTCAAGCGGCGGCCGGGACCGTCCGACGGTCGCGCTCGTACCATCGCATCTCCGCGCCGCTGCTCCCGTCATGCCCGATCTCTCCTCCGACGCGCTCCTCGCCGATTGCGATGTCGAGACCCTCTCGGCTTCCACGAAGGGCGGGCAACGCGCCAACAAGGTCGAGACCGGCGTCCGGCTCACCCACCGCCCGACGGGCATCGTGGTAACGGCGCGTCGCAGCCGGAGCCAGTTCCGCAACAAGTCCATCGCCGTGCAGCGCCTCCGCGAGGCGCTGGAGGAGCGTGCGAGACCGAAGAAGGTTCGCAAGGCGACGAAGCCGACCAAGGCCTCGAGGCGTCGTCGCCTGGAGGCGAAGCGGAAGCGAGCGGAGAAGAAGGCCAATCGGAGTTGGCGACCGGAGTAGCTCCGCCTCGATGGGGGGACGGGCACTCTGAGTCTCCCGATGAACGGACCGAGGCGGGCGTGGTGGGCGCGGCGTCCGTTTCTTGGAGCTCTCCCTCTCGCTGTCATGCGCCGCCTCGCTGTTCTCCTGATCGTCCTCACGACTGCCGCTAGTGCGCAGGACCAGACCGTCCTCTTCCCCGGCCAGTCTGGAGCAGAACTCCGCGCCTCCATCCGCGCCGCCTACCGCCCGGTGTCCCTCACGGGCGACAACGACGACCTCTACGCCCGCATCGACTCTATCACGGTGGATGGCCAACTGGGCGTCGTCGGCGTGTACTCTGGGCTCTTCGTGCCCTTCGACGGCGTGCCGAACAGCGACCCCTCGCAGGACGTGTTCAACAACGGCTCTGGCATCAACCAAGAGCACACCTTCCCGCGCGCCGAACTGGCGGGAAGCAGCAGCCACCCCTCGGAAGACGACCTTCACAACCTATTCCCGACGCGCGTCAGCGTGAACGCGGACCGCGGCAACCTCCCGTTCGCGGAGATCCCGGACGCTCTCACCACTCGTTGGTATCGCGAGAGCACGGCGACCAGCACGGATCCGCCGCAAAACGAACGCGATGCGTGGAGCGAACTCCAGTCCAGCCGGGCCTTCGAACCGCGCGAGTCGCACGAGGGCAACGTCGCGCGAGCCATGTTCTACATGGCAACGGTCTGGAACGACGTGGCCGATCTCTCGTGGTTCGAGGACCAGCAGGACGACCTCTACGACTGGCATCGCGCCGACCCGGTCGATCAAGCCGAGGTGGACCGATCCGCCCTCGTCTCGGCTTACCAGCGCAATGCGGACGGGATTCCCGCTCCCAATCCGTTCGTGGTGGACTCCACGCTGATCCGTCGCGCCTACTTCCCCGGGATGCCAGTCTCCACGAGCCCCGAGGCTCCCTCTGCTCTATCGGTAGAACTCGCGGGTCCGAATCCGTCTCGGGAAGGAGGGCAAGTCCGGGTGCGAGCGAGGGGGCCGGTTCGCGTGGTCGTGCTGGACGCGCTGGGTCGCGAGGCGGTGGTTCTCCACGTGGGGCCGCTGCCTCCAGAGGGCCGAGTGCTCTCCGTTCCACCTCTCGCGCCAGGAGTCTACACGGTCGTGGCCGTCGGGCAGGAAGACCGAGCTACGCGTCGGCTGGTGCTCGCACGATAGGCGAGGGCTCTGGAGGATCCTCCGAATGGGCGCGTTCCCCTCGTGCGATCCACGCAGTGGTGACAGGCAACGGCAGCTCCTCCGGTGCGGCCTGGGCGAGGGGGAACCGAATCTCGAACGTCGTGCCCCGTTCCAGCGCGCTCTGTGCCTGGATCTGGCCCCCCATCGCGCCGATGAGCCGGTGGGTGACAGCGAGACCGAGACCGGAGCCCTCGTGTGTCCGGCGCGAACCCGTCGACTCTTGCCGGAACGGTTCGAAGAGCTGCTCTCTGAACTCGGGAGCCATGCCCTGTCCAGTGTCTGAGACTCGCAGCACGGCGTCGTCCCCCTCGGCCTCGACAGAGACCTGGATGGAGCCAAACGAGGTGAACTTGATGGCGTTGCCGATAAGGTGGCGGAGGGATCGGCTGAGTGCTTCCGCATCGGCGACGACGTAGACGGGGACCTCGGTCGTCACGACGGAGAAGGCCAGCCCGACGGTTTCGGCAGGCTCACGGAACGACTCGGCGGTCTCCCGTGCGAGGGAAGCGGCGTCGATTCTCTCTCGCGCCAGGGTGTGAGATCCCGCCTCCAGTTGGGCGTAGTCCAGAACGGCGTTGAGCGTTTCGAGGAGCCGGTGGCCTCCGGTCTCGATGGGGAGAACGAGGTCGTGAACGTCTTCTGGCGTCTCGTCTCGTAGAATCTGCGCGTAGCCGATGACCGCGGTGAGGGGCGTTCGGATCTCGTGGCTCATGTTCGCGAGGATGGCGCTCTTGAGCGCTGCGGCCTCCTCGGCTTCCTGTCGAGCCGTCTCCGCTTCCTGCCGAGCCTCCTCGGCCTCGCGTCGAGCGCTCATCAGCTGGCGCTCGTGCTCTGCCTGTGACGTAATGTCGATCACGACGCCCACCAGACGGCGCGGCGCCCCGTCTTCGTCCCGGATCAGTTGGACGATGGACCGTACCTCGGACTCGGAGCCGTCGTCCGCTCGGAGGATGGGGTGCCGGTGGGCGACGGCCTCCGTTTTCCCCTCCAGGAGTTGAAGCTCGGCCTCGTCAATCAACTCGTACAGCTCTGGAGGCAGGTGCTCGCGCACGGTGGGAATGCGCCCGTCCTCTCGTGTGGCGCCCGTGAGCCGGTACATCCCGTCCGACCACCGTCGGTACCCGGTCTCGATGTCGTAACTCCAGGAGCCTATCGCGCCGAGAGTCTCCGCCGACGACAACGTTCTCTCTCGTTCTGAGAGCTCCTGGCGGTCACGGATCCTCGCCGACGTGCTAATGAAAAGAAGGAGCGCGGTGGAGGTGGTCGTGAGGAGGAAGAGGAATGGGTCGAAGGTCGGATCTCGGTCCCAGAGCACCACACCGATGGACGAGCCGAGCCCGAGGAGGGTGTAGCCCATGACCACCGTGTCCCGGTTGGTGATGAGGGCGAGGATGGTGCCCACCGCGAAGTAGACGAACACGAATCCGAGCGCCGAGGTCGGCTCCAGCCCGTTGAGCGCCGTCAAGACCACGAACCAGACGAGAAGTCCGATTAGGAAGAGGCCGAAGATGGGAGGGGCATGCTTCCGTGCCCACTCGTTGACGTACGTGGTTGCGAGGAAGACGGCTGCCAGAGCCGTCAGCAGGGTCCGAACCCACCAGGGGTCCACGAATCCGGGCGAGGCTCTCTGGACGATGATCCCGAACGCCGGGATCATGACGATGCAGAGAACGGTCGCGAGCCGAAGCGTCCGAAGCAAGAGGGCATCTCGCTTCAGGTGACTTGCGAACGGGTTGAGAGAAGGAGGGAGGCGGAACGGCACGCCACGGCCGGGCGATTCGAGCCCGGTATCGGCTACTCCCCGTTCCCTCTATAGCCCCTCAACGCTCGAAGGTCCGCGCAGATAGGTATCGAATCGGAATGCGGGGCGAGTGCCCTCGGCTTCGTGCGTCTCTCGCGAGGCGAGCCGATAGGGGCCGCCGTTGGCTTCGAGGAGGTGCCGGTAGGGAGGGAAGTACGTGTCGCCCGCGAACTCGCCTTCCACAAATGTCATCTCTAGCCGGTCCGCCAGCTCATGCTCCAGTACGGCTCCGTAGACCCCCGCGCCCCCACCGATGAACACGCGCTCGGCCTCGGGGAAGAGGGCCAGCGCTTCGTCCATTCCGCCCACGATGTGGAGGTTCGGGTGGTCCGCCTCGGCCCCGAGGCGGGCAGGGTCGCGTGTGAGGACGACGTTCTCGCGATTGGGCAGCGGCCCACCATTCTGATGCAACAGGCTCTCGAACGTCTTGCGCCCCATCACAAGCGGGTAGCCAGTCGTGAGCCGCTTGAAGCGGCGGAAGTCTGTCGGGAGGTGCCAGGGCAACTCCAACCCATCCCCGATGAGGCGGTCGGAGGCGGTCCCCGGCGCCTCGGCCACGGCCGCGATGAGAACGAGCTCTGAGCGATTCTTGCGTGCCTCGCGCGTTTCTGTGGCCTCGTTCATACGGCGACGGCGAACCGGATCGCGGGGTCTGGCTCGTAGCCGTGGAGCGTGACGTCCTCGAAGCGAATCTCATCCAACGCGCGGGCGGTCCCGTCGGCGTCGGGCGCGATGGTGACAGTGGGAGCGGGGCGCGGGGTGCGCGTGAGCTGCTCCCGAAGGCCGTCCACGTGGTTCTCGTAGATGTGTGCGTCTACGAGAGAGTGTGCGAAGCGTCCGGGCCGGAGGCCGACGTGCTCCGCGATGGCCTGGATGAGAAAGCTGTAACAGGCGAGATTGAACGGAACGCCGAGCGCGAGGTCCGCGCTGCGCTGCGAAAGATGCCCGTTGAGGAAGTCCGAGCCGCCGTCCGAGGCGGGTGTGACGTTGAGGACGAACGCGAAGTGGCACGGCGGGAGCAGACTGGCAGCGGCGTTGGCCGGGTGCCACGCGCTTACCACCAGCCGACGGCTGTACGGGTTGCGCTTCAGCTCGCGAACGACGTACCCGATCTGGTCGAACGAGAGCGACCCGTCCGCCTCGCGACGCACGTCGGGGTGCTCAGCGTTGACCCAGGCCTCCGTGCCCAGCGCCACGCTCGCTTCCGGGACCGGAAAGCGCCGCCAGAAGCGACCATAGGCGGTTTCGAGGTTGCCGTCGTCGTCCGCCCAGGCGTCCCAGATGCCGGTGTGCTGCCGAAGCTCGCGGATGTGGTCCTCACCGGAGAGGTACCAGAGCACCTCGCGCAGCATGGACGAGAAGTAGACCGTCTTCGTCGTGAGGAGCGGATAGCCCTCGCTCAGGTTTACGGAGTAGTGCTCGCCGAAGCTCGCGAGGGTCTCCGTACCCGTTCGGTTGACCTTGCGGACGCCGCGCTCCAGTACGCGGCGGACCAGCGCGAGGTAGGCGGCCTCGGCACTCGTCGTGGTCTCAGTGGGCGGGCGGGCGGTCTCGGCGACGGCAGGCATCGGTGGGTCGGTGGCGGGCGGAGAAGGTACTGGGGATCTCGAATCGCAGAAGTCAGATTTCGGATCCCGTCAGGTCGCCTCGCGTCTCTGAACCCGGCGCTAGCTTCGCCGCTCGCTCATCGACCCTCACCACCCGACACGATGGATCCTGGCCTTCACGTCAAGCAGGCGATCAACCACCTCAACAAGATTCTCCAGTACGTCCCCTTCGTGGTGGAAGCGGGCGAGAGTGGTCCCATTGCGACGGTCGCGCTGACGCCCGAGGACTGGGGCGTGGTGGCCGACGCGCTCTTCTACATGGATCAGCCCAAAGAGGTCTTTCCGTCGGGAATCGCGGCGTACCGGATGGATCAAGAGACGGGCACGATGGTTCTGGACCTGGAGGACGGGACAATCGTGACCGTGGAGGCAGGTTGACTCAGTCTGACCGGTGCTGAATGGAGGGTATGGTCGTCCAACCTCTTCTTTCAGCACGGCGCGCGAGAGAATCTGGCCTTTGATGCATACCGGAAGGGATTGAGCCCGTATGGAACTTTTGTGAGGCAAATCGAACCTCTCCAACTTGAATCATTGATCCGTCAGGCCTATCCTCGTGTCCTCCAGCTCTTACCCTTCCCCCACCGCGCGCGCCGTGACTCTCCCACGTCGGCCCAGGGTTCTTCTTCGCTCCCTGCTCATCTTCTTGGTAGGGTGCACAGGAAGCTTGCCTGTGTTTGCCCAGTCGGGCAGCCCACCCCCAGTAGACTACGTACTGCTCATTGACGTGTCGGGGTCAATGAGAGGCCTGCCTGTTGGGTCCGGGGCCGTCGATATTTTTCCTCAGGTCAAGGAAAGCCTAACGTCATTTCTGGAGGAGCTTGACGTAGGAGTCCGTGTGGTTGTCGCGCCGTTTGCGGATGGGCTTAAGGGGCTGCAGCAGTTCAGCGTCCAGACCGAGGCTGACATCCAGCGGATCCAGGAGTATGTCCAATCACTGGAGGCAAACGGTTCCGAGACGCATGTCTACGACTCGCTCATTGAGGCTTTCGGTGTTTACCGCGAGACTGCCGGAGAGGAGAGGATTGGAGGTGTAATCGTCTACACGGATGGGCTCGACAACAGCCCAAGCGGGAAGTCCATGGCAGACGCCATGCGGGAGTTCGGGCTCCTCCGGCAGCGCGACGACTGGATCTACTACTCCACGCTTGGGTCGGAGCTACCGCCTGGTGACATCGCAGTGTTGGACTCAACAACCAACGTCGTATACAACGACAACCCTCGAGGTACAGTGCGGCCCATTCGCATCATCCAGCCGGTCTTCCCCTTTCTCAACTTCGGGAACCTTCTCGAAGCGCCTGGGACCGCTCGAACGATGATCTTCCGCACCCGGAGCAAGAATGGGCTACCGGACGGTCTCCAGATCACCGCTAGCGCCCAGTTCGATCCAGAAGATGCTCAGGGGGGTGCCTTCGCCGTAACAGGTATGCCGAGTTCACTTCGAGCACCTTCAGATACGGTCTCTCTTGCGCTCGAAATGCTCAACCCGTTCCCTCTCGGAACTTACGATGGGACGATCCGCTTCGAGGCCAGCGATCAGTCTGTGATCGTCGCGCCAAGCGAGGTGAGAGTCGAGTTCCGTTACCGGCCCGCTCCAACTGTGGAGTTGCGGTCGGCAGGTGGAGGGGGAATGGAAATCGACTTCGGCCGACTCAGCGCATATGAGGATAGTGCGGCTGCCCGCGTATCCCACCGGTTTTCGCTCATGTTCAACGCTGAAGCCCAGAGGGAGAGAGGAGATTTGAGAGTTCAGATTGATCCGGCAGAAGGAAGCCCCATTCTTCCCGAATATGCTCTCCTTGTGAATGGACGCTCCAACTTCAACCACGTCCTCGATCTCTCACAAGCAGATGCTATCACATTCACGGCCTTTGTGGACGAGAACGTCGAGGCTGGAGTTTATGAGGGAGTCTTCCGTGTTGGTCCAGGCAGTATCGAGGTCGTCGGTGGCGAAGGGGAGAGCGGTGAGATTGAGATCCCTTGGCGTGTCTCTGTGGAAGGAGCACCCCGCTCACTCGCCTCGTGGATTGCCCTTCTGCTGGGTGCTCTCGCCATGCTTGCCGCGCTCGGCATCGGTGCCGTTTTCGCAATGACTGGGAAACTACCGTGGCAACGGGACCGACTCCGTGGGCGGCTTAGCGTAATCGACGGACCAGGAGGCACCCTCCAACAAGAAGTCGAGCTACAGGGCCGCACAGAGGTCGTCATCGGTGCTGGAAAAGAATACTTGCCCGACGCGACGGCCAGCGTCCGCATCAGGCCTCGGCGGACAGGACGACGAGTCGAGACCCGCGTTGATGTCGTGGACGGCACACCGCAGATTCGACGGCAGGGTCAGACGTTCGCAGATGGGTTTGCCACCGAAGATCTGCATACTGGAGATCGCCTACTTCTCGATCCCTACACCCTCGAATACGTTTAGCCCCCTCTCTCCATGCATCAAGTTCGTAAGACCATCGTCATCGGCCTAGGTGGTACAGGGCGAGACGCCGTGCTGCATATGAAGCGCAAGTATCGGGAGGTCTATGGTACTGACGATGTGCCGACTACGCGTTTCCTCGTGCTTGACACTACCGCGCCTGACACGCTCCAATCTGTGGATGGGCAAGAAGTTCGGCTCCAGCCTGGAGAGTTTGCACACATGACTGTGTCTAACCCGAAGGGAGTAGTCCAGCAAAATTCAGAAGTCCGCGGATGGTTTCCGGAGGAAGGGGTGCCTCTTTCTGCAATCAACTCAGGTGCTGGGCAGGTGCGTGCGCTAGGTCGTTTAGCACTGTTCGCCAACGCACACGAGATCTACCCAAGGATCCGGCAAGTGTTCACCGAGGTCAACGCGATCAAGCCACAGGAAGACCTCGGACAGTTCGAACTAATCGGTGACGAGCAGGGAGAGACTCCCGTCTTAGTCAACATCGTAGGCTCGCTCTCCGGTGGTACGGGTGCCGGCACATTCTTGGATGTGGCCTTCCTTTGCCGAGAGCATATTCGCTCGCAAGACACACTAATCGGGTATCTTCTCTTGCCAGGCGTATTCGTAGACAAGCCTGCAACGCAAAATGTGCGCCCAAATGCATATGGTGCCATTAAGGAACTGGACATGCTCATGGACCGCTCGTCTGCCTCCCTTGGCGACCGTTTCACATTTGGCGGGTATGAGGTCAAGCGCGGTGAGGCCCCGTTTGACATAGTCTACCTCGTTAACAACACTAACACCAACGGTGTGGTCCTAACAGAGGTTGCTGAGTTGACAGAACTCTTTGGGATAGGCCTTTTTGTTTCTTCGGGTGCCATCGGAAAGGGTACCTCTGATGTATGGGATAATCTGAAAAGACAGATAACTTCTACGGGATCATTCGACGGGAAAAACGCTCTATATTCTAGTTTTGGCGTTAGCGAAATCCTGCTCGATACTGACGGCTTTTCTCGCCAACTCGCTCACAATATCGCACTCCACGCCCTCCAGAATACCTTTATCGGACTCCAAGAGACAGGTATTGACGAGCGAGTGGAAAGCTTCATTGAAGCGAACCGGCTCTGCGAGCATGACGCCGACCACATCATTGACGACTTGCTTCCGCCGGGAGCCTTCGTCCAGTTCCGTGCGACAGATGGAGTATCCAAGCGCTCTATCGACAACGAGTTCCAGCGGGCGGATGCTCACGTCCAGCGTGTGGAAGGAGATGTGACCGCACGGGTTGGGCAGCGTCGGGTATCTCTTCAGCAAGAAAAACTTGCCTCAATCGACGCTTTTATCGCGGATCAACTTCGCGATCCGCGTGGCCTGCCCTTTGCTCGCAAGTTCTTGCGATCCCTCCGCGCCAAGCTCACTGAGTACCGAGAGGAGATGATCCAGGAAAGGGATGACATCCGTGAGAAGCACTCTCGGATTGAAGGCCGTCGCAGATCACTGCGGGAAGAAGCAGACAAGGCTAAGAGTAAACTATTTGGTGCAAAAGGCATTCTAGAAGATGTGGCAAAAAATCTTGCATCATTTGTCAATGATCGATCTCGCCTTCGAGCCGAAGTCCTGCGCCGCGATGAGGCCGCGTCGCTTTACACCGCTATCCTTAGCCACGTCCAACGAGAGGAGGAGAAGCTGAACGACCTGGCAAGTCGAATTGAGAACCTCAGGGAGAATCTGACCAGCCGCTTGGAGAGGCTTCGCAGTCAGAAGAACGGCCTCCGTCCTTTCACCATCGAGATTTCCCCGCCTCGCGAGGCGCTTCAGGTAGGTGACTCCGCTAATGGTGCTGACTTCTTGACGTGGCTGCGCGACCAGAACCTGGATGTTCGGGATCTTGCGGACCTCCAGGCAGACGCGTTGGAGCAAAAGGTGCTCCAGTTTGGATGGAGCCGCGAGCGCGTAGAACAGGTCAACGACCTTCACATCGAGGATGTGCTGGAGGGCATGTCGCCTGACGAGTTCCGTAAAGTCGTCAACCAGCTGGACCGATTAGCTGCACCAAACTGGCGATACGAACGTGCCTTCCTGGCTGGGCGCCGTCGTACGGAAACGATCTATCTCTTTGGCGTTGATAACGCACAGGAGACGATGTTCGAGCCTGCCAATCTCGGCGAGATACTTTCATCAACGCACCCCCCTGCCATCGCGAGTACTGCAGATCGGCATCGAGTGTTCTGCTACAAGGTAGAAGCCGCTATCCCTGCATTCATCATGGAAGGGATGAGCATGTACAAAAACTTTTATGAGGACCGTGATGCACCTTTTTCGTATCACATCGACAAGGCGTGGGAAAAAATGACTCCAGACTTATGGCCCACCGGTGACGATGAAAGCCGAAGTGTCTGGAGCCTAGCTCAGGCACCCGTCTTCGGTCTCATCAAGCGGAGAGGTGCGCACTACTATGTCCGGAGCGAGTATGCAGGCGACGTGATGGACGATTACGAGGTCAAGCTCGATCAAGGCCGTGCCAACGCGCTCGATGCCTTCAGCGCGAGGCCACAGGTGGTGTCAGAACTCAAGAGCCTGATTGAACAGAGAACTCGAACCATGGGGGCTGAGACCGTCGCGACCCAACTGAAGAGCTACATCGAAGACCTGCGCCAAATGCCCGTGGCGGATGATAGCGTGAAGCGCCTCATTGGAGAAGAAATCGGGGACATCCGCGAGGCGATCCGCGAACTCACAGTTACTCACTAACAGTCACTCACTGACTGCCACTCTCGGTTACTCACGTGTCTCCCACCGTCCTCATCGGTCTCGGTACCCCTGGTGTCGACCTCGCCGAGGCTGTCGCCGAGGCGGTGCTGGCTGAGGCACCTGATCTTGCTCCTGTCTTTGCTCACCTTGCTCTTCGTAGGGATGGACTCACGGTGGTACCTCCGTCAGAGGTTGAGCCCATTGACCGGCTCGACCTCGACATGGCGGATGAGCCCACCAATGGAGTCTGGAGCGCCAATGACGAGATTCTCCGAGAGAGAGAGGATGAGTTGAGGGGGACCCTGGAGTCCGCTATCCGGTCCGTCCGGGCTTTCGGGGCCGCCGCAGACAGCAATACGGTCGACTTGTATCTGACCACGTCGCTAAACGATCCGGTGGGATCGGTGGCGATGCGTTGGGTACTCGAAGCGCTCCATGAGGCCTTCGATGTGCGGCTCCTTGGCCTCTCACCCCGCATCCACTTGCTCCTCCTCGGGCCGTCTCTCTCTGCTTCGTCTCCGTCTACGCTTGCGTACGGGCGCGTTTTCGCGGCATGGCAGGAGCTAGAATGGCTATTCGAACGGGCTGAGTCGGAAAAGCGCCAATATGCCCAGAAGGCCTGGCTCCTCACAGGCGCGACAGAGAACGGCCAGTTCGTGGCAGACTGGAAGGCAACCATCCCGCCTGTCGCGTACCTGGTCAAGAGTTCCATGACGGGGGAAGGGATGACCGATGGATCCTATAGTGTCGCCCTTCACGCGAAGGCATACGGTAGACGGCGCCGGTATGCGACCCTCGGTTATGCCCGCATGGTCTACCCACGCGAGGAACTGGTTCGCGCCGCGACACAGGCGGCGCTTCATGAGGCGCTCAAGGACCTCCCGGTGTTCGAACCAAACCTTGTCCCTGCTGCAACAGTCTCTTCCACGGCGGAGCAGTTTATCCGAGATCAAAAGATCGACCGCCTCGATGATCTTCTCGGTGAGGGGACCGACGGCGCTAGGATCTGGCGAGACGTCGCGCCCTCCGGGGTAGCCGGCGTGGGGGCGGGTAAGGAGCGTCATCTCCGCGGTGAGAAGATTCTGGAGGCACTCGACGAGTATGTGCAACAGTATGAAGACACCGAGCCGATCCGTATGGTCGGAGCGCTCGGCGAACGTCGTCAGCAGCTAGAAGGGGCCCAACGCGATGCCCTTCTCGGGCAAGTCAACGCACGGCTCAATCAGCCAGAGCCCGGCGGGGGGGCCGCGGCACTTGCTTGGCTTGCTGCCTTGGAAGGGAAACCGTCTGAGCACATTGACGGCGAGACAGTTCGCCATTCCCTGACCTTGAGGGCGGTAGACGACCGCCTCCGAGAGTTCTTCGACCGCCAGTTCGAGGATACCCTTTTGCAAGGGGGGAGCGAAGAGGTCCAGGCGGCTGCCCGTGACCTCGAAGAGAAGGGATCATCGCACCGTACTCTCCTGAGGCGAGTCGACAAGGCCTTGGACGTGAAGAGCCGTCGGCTGGAGGTCCTTCTGAGCCAGAAGCAGCAGCAGCGAGCAGAGTTAGCGGAGGGCAACCCAGATGATGCCGATGCGGCAAAAGGGGAAGCAGAGGCTTCCGCTCCGTCTAGATCCATAAACGAAACGACCCGAGACGCCATCGTCAGACAGGCTCACACACGTTCAGTCCTTTCCCGACAGCGAGAAAACACGGAGCAGACACTCGTAAAAGCGGAGGCATCAGTGGAAGAGCTAAAGGCTGAGATGGTCTTCTTGGAGCGGGTGCAGTCCGAACTGAAGCAGAACGTGGATGTGCTAGATGCGGCGATCGATGATGCATCCAAGCGAGAGACCCTCGCAAAGGAGGCTGAACAGAACGCGTTACAGCAGGTCACAACGAGCCGGGAGGCGTACGGCAGGGCCGTCCGGAGCGTACGTGACAAGCAGTCTGCCTTCCATGATGTCGAGGCTACCCGCAACCGAGAGGCCGGGTGGGCAGCACTTTACGGGATCGGTATGCTTGCCCTCGCGGCAGCAGGAGGCTATGTCCATATGCAGTTCGGCACCGCTTCCTGGATCCCGTGGCTCTGGGCCGGAGTCGGCGTTCTCGCTGCGCTGATCTTCTCGGGCTGGACCTTCCGGAAACGCTTCCTCCTCCCTCTGCGTGGTGCGAATGGTGCCCTCCACGCAGCCCAAGTCTCTGCGGAGAGCAGATACAGTCATCTCGTCGGCCGCATCAACCACCGGCATCATGAGCCCTTTCGGCACTACCTCTACGGCGAGCTCGTCGACTGGCGGAATCGACTCGGGGGAGTGGTAGCAGACACCAGGAAGAAGTTAGAGAGCTTCCCGGAAGCCGTCCAGAAACGTGCGGCAGAAGCTGCAAAAAAATCTATATTTACACCTCATCCTGATCCTCACATCCTTTCGCTTGTCTCAGAAGAGAGCGTACGAGTCTTCGTGGAGGAGCGCTCGGAGGATCTTGCGCGGCGATGCCGGGAGTACTGGCGGCACAACCCACCTTCCTCGCTGTTCCACGCAGCGACGAGTGGTGCGGATGCCCGAGCTCTCGACGGGGCTGTCGCGGGTCTCGAACAGGCACTCCGTGAAGCGTTCCAAGATCTCGAAACCGAAACGATCGAAGACCACTTCGCCCGGGTCTTAGAGGAAGACGAGGCGCGATTCCAGTTTGCAAGAGGTCTCTATGAGCGTGCCGCTCCGTTTGCTGCACGAGGTCACGATCACCTCGGGCTCCGTCCGCCCGCAACCTTTGCCACAATCGGTGCGGATGAGGGGGGCGTTCTCCAGGAGACCTTGCGACCCATGGGTCAGAAGGGCTTGTATTTCTCCGGTCTGAGGAGCCAGACGGAGGTACCGGTTCTGCGGTTTAGCATCGGTGGGGCTGCGTATGAGTTTGCTCTCGCCACTACTGCGCGTCACAGTTTCTATGACCTGACAGCCGAGCAACAAGCGGGGGTATACCTCGGCGATGTGTGGAGGAAAAAGAGAGTGACAGATCTTACGCCGAGTGAGCTAGAACTCGGCGATGCTGAGGATCACGTGAGAATCCACGCTGTGCTCGCTGCAGGGTACGGTATCGCACCGATGGATCCAGAGGGTAGAGTGACACACGGCCCGCGGACGTTCCCTGATCTCCGACGCTGGATCTTGCATCTCCGCCGAGTCGATGGTAGCGAGACGTTAGAGGAAGTCGTCGACCTCATCGCAGAGAAGAGGCGCCGGTACGGCGAAGCAGAGAATCGCGCGTTGAGTCATTTTGCGAAGCGCCACCTCGATCCGGTCGATCAGGAGATCGTGAGTGCAGAACTACTGCGGAACAGCAGTACGATCGTCTGACGTGATCCGAGGCGACCGGCAGCGTTCGCAGCGCTCAGTCTCTCGTTCGAAGAGGTGCTTTAGGAAGCCATCCAGTCAACGCGACGGGAGCTTGCACTGGGCCTCGCGCGTGGGCACCTTCCCTGCCCCGTCTCTTCCGTCTCATGCGCATCCTCTCCACCAACGTCTACGTCGGCCCTAACGTCTACGCGCGGTTCCCCGTGATCCGCCACGTGATCGACCTCGGGCCGCTCGAGCACTACCCCACCGGCAAACTCGGCGACTTCCACGCTCGGTTGGCCGAGGCGCTGCCCGGGCTGCAGGAGCACGGGTGCAGCTACGGGCGCCCCGGCGGGTTTATCCGCCGCATGACCGAAGACGAGGGCACGTGGCTCGGGCACGTCTGGGAGCACGTCGCGCTGGAACTGCAGAGCATCGCGGGCAGCGACGTGACCTTCGGAAAGACGCGCACCCGGCACGGGGAGCCCGAAGGCCACTACGACATGGTCTACGAGTACCACCAGCGCGAGGTGGGGCTGGAGGCGGGCAAGCTCGCGCGGCGCCTCATCCTCCAGCTCCTTCCCGAGGCGGTCCAGGCTGAGATCGAGGAGGAGAAAGAAGAGTGGGACTGGGAGCAAGAGCGCGATGACTTCATCCTCTTCGCGCAGCGGCGGGAGTTCGGCCCGAGCACTCAGTCCATCGTGGATGCCGCCGAGGCGCGCGACATCCCGTGGCTGCGCCTCAACAAGTACAGCCTCGTGCAGTTCGGGCACGGGAAGTACCAGAAGCGGATCCAGGCCACTGTCACCAGCGAGACGAAGCACATCTCGGTCGAACTCGCGAGCGACAAGGACGAGACCCACACGCTGCTCAACGACCTCGGTCTGCCGGTGCCGCAGCAGCGGCTCGTCTACAGCGTCCGCGCGGCCCAGAAGGCCGCGGAGCGAATCGGCTATCCGGTCGTGGTGAAGCCGCTCAACGCGAACCACGGTCGCGGTGTGAGCATCCGTCTGCAAACGCCGGAGCAGGTCGAGACGGCGTTCGGCGTCGCGCGCGAGCATGGGACCAGCCGGGGCGTCCTCGTGGAGAGCTTCGTGGACGGCTTCGACCACCGGATGCTTGTCGTGGGTGGCAAGCTCATCGCGGTCGCGAAGCGCGTTCCGGGCCACGTCGTAGGCGACGGGGAGCATACCATCGAGCAACTGGTCGAGATCGTCAACGAGGACCCGAGGCGTGGCGTCGGGCACGAGAAGGTGCTCACCCAACTCCAGTTCGACGAGCAGGCGGAGCGCTTGATGGAGAAGAAGGGCCACACGCGTGAGACGATCCTCCCCGAGGGCGAGATCTTTTACCTCCGGTCCACGGCCAACCTCTCCACTGGCGGCACGGCCATCGACCTGACCGACGTGGTCCACCCGGACAACCGCGACATGGCCGAGCGCGCCATCAAGGCCATCGGCCTCGACGTGGGCGGCGTGGACTTCCTCACGACGGACATCACGCAGAGCTGGCGCGATGTGGGCGGTGCCATCGTGGAGTGCAACGCAGCGCCGGGTTTCCGCATGCACGTCGCGCCCTCAGAGGGCACCCCGCGCGATGTGGCGGGGCCGGTCATGGACCTGCTCTTCCCGCCTGGCGCGCCCGCGCGCATCCCCATCGCGGCCATTACGGGCACCAACGGCAAGACGACCACCACCCGCATGGTGGCGCACATCGCTCAGATGGCGGGCTACACGCCCGGCATGACCACCTCGGACGGGGTGTACATCAACGGTCGCCTCAGTGTCAAGGGCGACATGACCGGACCCACCAGCGCGAGCATGGTCCTCCGCGATCCCGACGTGGACAGCGCCATCCTGGAGGCCGCGCGCGGCGGGATGGTCCGATCCGGCCTCGGCTTCCAGGAGTGCGATGTGAGCGCGGTGCTCAACGTCCGCGCCGATCACCTCGGCATCCGGGGCATCCACACGCTGGACCAGCTGGCGGAGATCAAGAAGATCCCCATCGAGATCGCGAAGGACTGTGCTGTCCTCAACGCCGACGACCCTCGCTGCCTCGCGATGGCGGGCGACACCCGCGCGGAGACGATCTGCTACGTCACGATGGACCCGCAGCACGCCGTCGTCCGCGAGCACGTCCGTGCCGGAGGCCGCGCCGTGGTGCTGGAGCCGGGTATGAACGGCGACATGATCACGATCTACGACGGCGGGCGCCACATCCCGCTCGTGTGGACGCACCTCATCCCCGCCACGTTGGAAGGCAAAGCGACGCACAACGTGCAGAACGCGATGTTCGCGGCGGGCGTCGCGTACGCGTTGGGGGAGAACGCGATGGAGCGGATCACCCTGGATCACATCCGCCACGGCCTCCGCACGTTCTCGACGAGCTACTACGAGGCGCCCGGCCGTCTCAACGTCTTCGACGAGCACCCCTTCAAGGTCATTCTGGACTACGCCCACAACCCCGACGCCGTCGGCATGATGGTCGCCCTCGCGGCGAAGCTGGACGTGCGCGGCAAGCGGCGCCTCGTCCTCGCTGCCCCGGGCGACCGGCGCGATGAGGACATCCGCGAGATCGCCACGCTCGCGGCTGGAACCTTCGACCACTACATCTGCAAGCGCGACGACAAGTTGCGAGGTCGAGGTGAGACGGAGGTGCCGGAGATGCTTCGCGAGGCGCTCCTCGCGGCGGGCGTCGCCGAGGAGGCCATCGAGATCGTGCCAGACGAGCAGGAAGCGGTGGAGCACGCCCTCGCGAGCGCTGAGGAAAACGACCTCGTGCTCATCCTCGGCGACGAGATCTCGCGCACGTGGAAGCAGATCATCTACTTCGGCCGCGAGGCGGGCGACGGGCAGGCGGCTCCGGCTCCCCCTCCGCCCATGACCGCGCCGCTGATCGCGGAGGCGCCCGCCCCTCCCTCTGCCAGCACGCCTGCGACCGCCTCGGTGTCGCCCGTGAGCGGACCCATCACGCGCACACCTGCCGACATCGAGACGGTCGATCTCCCGGACGGTCAGCGCCTCGTCCGCGATGAGCGTGGCGTGCGGATCGTCCACGACGAGGAAGCCGACTAGAAGGGACGGGGGAGATCGGGAAGAGGGACGAGGGTCTCTCACCCTTTCTCCCTCTGCCCCTCGCCCTTCCTATGAAGCTGACCGACACCCGCCGCCTCACCGGCCCCAACCTCCTCCTCGACGGGCCCGGCGCGATCCTCGACGCCGAGACCGACCAGCCCGACGCCCTCTCAACGGCCTGGCGCGCTCGGCTGACGGAAGCACTGCACGCGCTCGGGTGGGGAGAGACCGAGACCGCCGTGCGGGCCTACGCTGGTGGTATCTCCCTCGCGTTCGAGGCGCCGCTGGACGCCCTCTACACCGCGACCGAGGTCAACGAGTGGGCGTTCGCGCGAGCCGTGGGGGATCTCGGCGGCGACGGCACCGCCGCCCTCGGGGACGTGGGCGAGGATCACACGCTCGACTCCCTCCGCGCGAGTGCCGAGGCGGAGCGGAACCCGGGGCTCCTCGCCCTGGAAGCCGAGGCGAGTCAGCACGGCGTCGCCTTCCTCTGGGATGACGATGAGGTTTCGGTCGGCCTCGGCACGGGAAGCCAGACGGTCGCCGTGGACGCCCTCCCAGAGAGCCCGGACTGGTCTGCGATCCACGACATCTCGGTCGCCCTCGTCACCGGCACCAACGGCAAGTCCACCACGTCGCGGATGCTCGGCGCCATCGTCCGTGCGGCGGGTCGCATCCCGGGCATGACCTCTACCGATGGCATCGTGATCGGGGACGAGATGGTGGAGAGCGGCGACTACTCTGGTCCGGGCGGCGCGCGTACGGCGTTGCGAGACAAGCGCGTAGAGGTAGGCGTGTTGGAGGTGGCGCGAGGCGGCATCCTACGGCGCGGCCTCGGCCTGCCTCGCGCGACCGCTGCCGCCGTGACCAACCTGGGGGAAGACCACCTGGGCGAGTACGGCATCCACACCGTCGCGCAACTGGCCGAGGCCAAGTTCGTCGTCGCGAAGTCGCTCGGGCGCGGCGGCGCGCTCGTCACCAACCACGACGACCCGCACTGCCACCGCAACGGTCTCCTACTCGAACCGGGTCTTCGCGAACGAGGCGCGCACCTCGTCTGGACGGGCCTCCGCCCAGACTCGCTCCCAGACGGCCCGGCGGTCTCCGTGGTGGACGGCGAGATCGTCCGGCGCGAGGCCACCGACTGGGTCCGCCTCGTGCCCGTAGTGGACCTCCCCGCCGCGATGGGCGGGGCGGCGCGGTACAACGTCCGCAACGCGCTCACCGCCGCTGGGCTGGCGCACGCTCTCGGCCTCCCGGACGCCGCCATCCGCGACGGCCTGACCGCCTTCACGAGTGACACGAAGACCAACCCCGGGCGCGGCAACGTCTTCGACCTCCACGGCGCGACGGTCTGGGTCGACTTCGCGCACAACGCCCACGGCCTCGCAGCGGTGACGCAGACCGTGGCCGCCCTCCCCGCCGAGCGACGCCTCGTGATGATCAGCCACGCAGGCGACCGTACGGACCGTGAGATCCGAGGGGTCGCGGAGGCCGTCTCGGGCCTCGACGCGGAGCGGTACCTCGTGGCGGACCTCCCGGACTACCGGCGGGGGCGCGAACCCGGTGAGGTGCAAGCGCTCCTTCGCGAGACGCTCCTCGCGCGTGGCATCCCCGCCGACCGCATTGCCGAGGCGGACGACCCCGAGGCGGGCACCCGACTCGCGCTGGACTGGGCACGGCCGGGGGATTTTTTGTTGTTGCTCGTGCTTTCGAGGCGCGAGGCTGCGCTGGAGGCGATCCGCGAGGCGGGTGGCGTGCCTCAAGTGGCACTCTAGGTGCCTCGCTCAAACGTAGATGGTGATGACGATCTTCGCAGGGCAGCAGCGAAGCTCAACGCCAATGTCCTTGACCTCGACACTCTCGCCACCGGCAGACAAAATCGGGGACATGTCCTCCCACTGGGCGTCTCCCTCGCGTGTGAACTCGCGGCCCAACTCCACGGTGATCTCATCTTCGGGCGTGCGAAGCATGAGCGCATCGATCATGGCGGGTTCCGGGATACGGCCACTTCCGGAGTAGCTGCCGTCCTCGTTTCGAGCGAGCGAGATCGCGCGGCTGCGGGACTCCCCCTTCTCGGAGTGAATACGAAGACTCTCCAAGCTGAGGGGTCGGTCACCTCGCGCCCGCACCGTAACGGTAGCGGCTGATGTTCCTTCGGGCTCTTCTGCCTCGTATTGGATTTCGAACGTCAAGTCCTGAATCTCGAAATTCTCTACCTGCGTGGCGTTTTGCGCACAGACCAGTACAGGGACGAGAGTCAGAAGTGCCGTCAGGAGGGATCGCATGGTAATGGGGGTAAGGGTAGGTCCTGGGAGGGTAGGGCAGATCTACATACGCCATTCCGTCAGGCGTGGGACCATACCTCCCTCCGCCTCGGCACCGAGGCGGTGGGCATCGCTCTCGGTCAAGCGTCCGCTGGTGATGTTCCGCTACGCCGGTGGACCGCGCTGCCCGCGAGATCCGCCCCGGCACCGAGGCGGACGATCCCGAGGCGGGCGGTGCGACGTGTTGGATGGTCCGTAATCTCCTGTCAGCCTGCCGCAGGGATGGGCCGGGCGGAAGAGCGCCGGTTCAGAAGTACCCGTTCAGCATGCTGGACCTGAATCGTCCATAGGTTCGCAGGTGCCCCATTTCCCTCCAGGTCCCCGTGAGCCGTCCCAGAATGACATTCCGAAGCCTATCGCTGCTGGCCGCGGGTCTGATGAGTGCTCTGCTCGTGACCTCCCTCGCAGCGTGCCAGTCCGACTCGTCCCCTGCCTCTCCCTCTCTGGCGCTCGACGATCCGGCGAGGGTCGATTCCGTCATCGACGCCTATGTCTCCGAGGGCACCTTCCCTTTGCTGTACGCTCGTCTGGAAGACAGAGACGGTCGCGTGATGTACGAACACGGCGCAGTCAACGAGGCCCTGTTGCCCGGCATCGAGGTGAATGGGCAGACATGGTTCCGCGTCTGGTCCATGAGCAAGATCGTTACGATCTCGGTCGCCCTGGATCTGGTGGAGGACGGCATCCTCGCTCTCGACGACTCGGTCGTTCAGTACATCCCAGAGTTCGAGGGTCTTGAGGTGGCAGTGTCGCCCGGAGGTGACGACCTGGCTCTTCTCGACGAGAAGGAGGCGGCGTGCCCCTCGCGTGTGGTACCCGTCACCGAAGCCATGACCGTCCGGCATCTGATCAACCACGAGGCCGGGTTCTACTACGCGACCACTGGGATCCCGTGTCTGGACGAACCACTGGTGGCCCGCAATGTGGTGAAGGCAGAGAACAGCCAGGCGTTTGTAGACGCGCTCGCGGGACTCCCCCTGATCCAGCAGCCCGGAAGCCGCTACCAGTACGGCATCAACACGACCGTACTCGGGATCGTCGCGGAGCGCGCGACGGGGAAGAGCCTCAAGCAACTGGTGGAAGAGCGGGTCACAGATCCGCTTCAGATTTCAGACGTGCGGTACGGCCTGCCGCCCGACGTGCGGCTGCTACCGCGAATCTCGGGTCAGGACGGCACGCTCCGAGTCGCGCGTCCCGGCGAACTCGACCTCTTCGGTCCAGACGTGCCCGACTATGGCCCGGATCACGAGCTCTTCTTGGGCGGGGAGGGAATGCTCGCGACCACAGACGGTTACGCCGACTTCCTCCGCATGCTGCTGAACCGAGGCGAGTTGAACGGCTACCGCTTCTTGGAAGAATCGACCGTCGAAGAGATCGCGTCTCCGCACACCCAGCTAGACAGCGACTACGGGCACAATGGGTACAATCTGTGGGTCAACAACGGCACGCTCGCAGACGGTAGCCAGGGGGTGGGCGGCTTGTGGATCGGCGGGGGGTATGAAGGCACTCATTTCTGGATCGACTCCGAGCGTGAGTTCGTCGGGCTCATCATGTCGCAGATCTACGGTGTGCCCGAGAGGGGGTGGAGCAGAGATGAGGTGATCCGAGAGGCGATCTACGCGCAACTCTCCATCGAGTGAGAGCACCGCCACTCTCGCTCCCTGGATGGCCCTCCCACCCCGCTGGCCTCGGTAGAACAGTCGGCACACTCGGCTAGCGTGCGGATGGGCCCGGCGGTCTCCCGAGGCGGACGGTGTGGCCCGTCAGGCACGATACTCGAACAGCCACTGCTGGCGTCTGGAGTAGAATGCTCCCGGTGTGCGGGCCATGAGTGCATTCCGAAGAGAGCCGAGCCGTCCGCTCGCCTGCCCGAGTCGCCCGGTCCAGAGCGATTCGCGGGTCACGCGCGAGGTTCGGCGGTACCGGGCGCGCTCGAACTGGCGGAACGCTTCGGGAAGGGAAGCGGCATCAGCGAGACATCGCGCGAGGGCGGGGGCGTCTTCGAGCGCCATGCAGCCGCCCTGACCCAGGTTGGGCGTCGTCGGGTGGGCGGCGTCTCCCATCAGGACGGCCCGGCCTCGGCTCCACCCACGCAGCGGGGGCCGGTCGTACGTCCCGCTTCTCATGACGGCACCCTCGGGCGTGGCCTGCACGACCTCTGGGATGGGGTCGTGCCAGTCCGCGAACAGGCGGAGCACGTCGGCTTTGGGATCGCGCGAGGGCTCCGAGGCCGGACGGTTCGCGGTGGCGTACCAGTAGGCGCGGTCTCCGCCTACGTCTAGGAGGCCAAATCGCTGGCCGTTCTCCCACGATTCGGAGATGGCGCCGGGCACAAAGCTCTCGGGTAGGGGCGCGATGCCTCGCCACACGGGATAGCCGCGATACACGGGTGGCTCGTCGCGGCCGGTTACGAACGTGCGCACGGCCGAGTGAATCCCATCTGCGCCGATCACCACGTCCGCCTCTGCTGTGCTCCCATCCTCGAAGGTGAGCCTCGCGCCGGACTCGTCGGTGTGGACGGATGCGACGGTCGTCCCGAAGCGCACCGTTCCCTCAGGAAGCTGCGCGTAGAGCGCCTCGATCAGGTCGGGACGGTAGGCGCAGAGGGCGGGAGCATCGGGCTGCGGGATGGGGGAGCGGAGGAGTACCCGCCCCGATGCGTCGGGTATGTGCAGCGCGTTGATCCGCCCGGCCCGCTCCAGGAGGAGACCGAGTGCCCCGAGGTCGCGCAACACGCGGGTCGCGTTGGGCCACAGGCTGATCCCCGCTCCGACCTCCGCGAATGCGGGCGCCCGCTCCACGACGGTCGCCTCGATGCCGCGCTGCCGGAGCGCGATGGCCGTCGCGAGGCCGCCGATGCCTCCACCGACGATGAGAGCCGTCTGAATGCGTGCCATGCTCGGGAGAAAAACGTCAGTCCTCCCGCCTCGGTGCCGAGGCGGAGGAGGTCAGTGGCCGATGGGGGATCCGGGCGGCGTGCGGAGCCGCTCGGGGCGTTCGCCCGCCTCGTACTCGCGCGCGAGGAAGCGCCGGATCTCGCCCGCGAGCCACTGCGCGTGCACGCCGTCCTCGTTGGTCGGCTGGGCGTTCGCGAGGGCGCCGCCGATGCCGAGCAGCGCGTTTTCGGCGCGAGCGCGGACGGGTGGGGCGGCGTCGGTGTCGGAGGCGAGCGTCACGAGGCCGTCCACCCAGGCCGTGAGCAGGGCGCGGACGATCTCGGCTTCATAGGCGCCCGACGCGCTCGCGTTGCCGATGAGCGTCGTGGTCTGTTCCAGGACCTCCGCGAAGCTCGGGAGCTCCGGGTCGCGGTCGTGCTGGTAGACGAGCCGCGCGGCGCGCTCCGGGTTGAGGAGCGTGCCCACGACGAGTTGCGCTGCGGTCTCGGCGGGCGCGACGGGGTCCAGCGCGAGGCCCGTGCGGCGGTCGAATCGCTCGCGCATGTCGTAGTAGCCGGGTGGACGCGGCGGGATGACCGCAACGATGGCCTCGGGTAGGGCCAACTCGGCGGGCGCGAGGGTCGCGAGGAGTGCCTCCAGCGCTGCGCGCTGGCGGTCGGCCGTGACGGGCGTGGGGGCGGGCTGCCCGTCGCCTCGGAGGGTATACCCGTAGCTCACGCCGCCGAGGAGCTTGGCCGTCGCGCCGACCTGGAACCGGTGATGCAGATAGAGCGGCACGAGGACCTCTTCGAGCGTCGCGAGCGGGCGACCCTCGCGCACGGCGGCCTCAGAAAACCGAGCCAGCGCGGTACGGCGGACCGCCATCGCGTCGGTGAGCGCCTGCACGGCATCCGCGCCGTTGTCCCAGAGGTGCCCGGTGGGCGTGGCCGCACCCGGCGGACGCGCGTCGTAATCGGAGATGTAGCTCAGCCCGAGATCGACGGTCTCCTGCAAGATGCCGGGCAGCGCGGACGCATCGGGCGTGTAGCCGTACTTGACGGCCTGGAGGTCCCACGCGCCGATGCCGGTGTCGTAGGCGTTCGAGAGATCGACCGAGCCCGCCTCGGTGAGCGTGACGAGGGGGGCGGGGTAGTCCATGACGGAGGCCCGGCCGTCCGTGCTGGCCGCGAAGTTGTGCGCGATGCCGAGAGTGTGCCCGATCTCGTGCGCGGAGAGCTGGCGGATCCGCGCGAGGGCCATCTGGAGCATCGGGTCGGAGGCTTCGGTCGGGAAGCCGTCCGCCATCGCGCCTTCGTAGGGCGAGAGGAAGCCCTCGGCGAGGAGGTAGTCTTGGCGGACGCGGAGCGAGCCGAGCGAGACGTGGCCCTTGAGAATCTCGCCCGTGCGTGGGTCCACGATGCTGCTGCCGTAGCTCCAGCCGCGTGTCGCGCGGTGGATCCACTGGATGGTGCTGTAGCGCGCGTCCAGCGGGTCGATGCTGTCCGGGCGGACCTCCACGCGGAAGCCGTCGCGGAAGCCCGCGGCCTCGAAGGCCTCGGTCCACCAGCGGGCACCGTCCAGCAGCGCGCTCTGAACCGGCTCCGGCGTGCCGGGGTCCAGGTAGTACACGATGGGCTCCTTCGCGTCGCACATCCCGCTGGCGTCCGGCGGTGCCGCGCACTGGAGGCGGTGGCGGGTGATGAGCCGCTTGCGCGTGTCCTCTGGGATGGGCGTGGCGTAGTCCGCGTACGTGAGCGGGAAGTAGCCGCTTCGCGGGTCGAAGGCGCGCGGCTCGTAGCCGGGCTCCGGGAGCGCGATGAAGGAGTGGCGGACGCGGAGCGTGACGGCGTACGGATCGGCGGCGACATCGCGCACGAAGCGGCCGGGGGCACTGCTTGCGAAGGTCAGCCGCGCCTCCATCTCGGTGTTGCGCGGGAACGCCTTGAGCATGTCCGGCACGAGGGCACTGCGGTTCTTGTCCAGCGAGAACGCGCCCTGACCCGTCTGGCGGAGGCTCCGCACCACCCCGTGCACGTCGCGGATCAGAAAGTCCGTGGCGTCCACGAGGACGCGCCCGTCTGTCTCTGCGACGGCGGTGAAGGCCCATTCCACGCTCTCCGCGAAGGCCTCACGCACGGCGAGGGCTTCGGCGGGGTTGTCGGTCTCCGCGCGGTAGTCCAGGTTGGGCTGCACCAACAACACCTTCGGCCCGATCCGCTCGAAGCGGACGATGCGTTCCCCTCCGAGTTGGCTGCGGTCCAGCCCCACGTCGTTGGAGCCGAGGCCCGCCGCGAGGGCGTGGGCGTAGAGGAAGTCCTCGTTCATCGCGGGGATCTCCAGCCAGGCTTTGCCCGCCTCGACGTCCCAGTGGAGGGGGAAGAGGCCGTCGCGCGTGTCCATCCCGGCGGTCTTCTCCGCGATGGTGGGGAGGGCGCGGACGGGCGTGGCGGGCTCCGTCGGAGGCGCCACCGGCGCGGGAGGCGCGGCGCTGCACGCGGCGAGGGCGAGGACGGCGGCGAGGAGACCGAGGCGGGGCATGTCGGGTGCGAAAGCAGAGAGACGGAAACTAGACGGCTTGCGCGGCGGTCGGGAGTCTCGTTCCTTGCGTCCCTTTTCTCGCCCGCCGATGCCGTTCGTTACCCTCGCGACCTACACGACGCCCTTCGAGGCCGAGATCGTCAAGGGGCGCCTCGAAGCCGAGGGGTTTACGGTCGTCCTGGGCGATACCGAGGTGGTGACCAACAACTGGATGTACAGCCAGGCCATCGGGGGCGTGAAGCTCCGCGTCCCGGAGGCTGAGGTGGAGGAGGCGCGGCGCGTGCTGGCGGAGCCGGTGGAGACCGAGGACGCCGAGTCGGTCCCCGAGGCGGAGCAGCTCGCGTGGCGGGCGTTCCAGGCGGCGGCGGTCGGCCTCGCGCTTCCGCCGTTGCATCTGTACGCGGTCTACCTGCTCGTCAAGTACCTCGGGGTAGCGGAGGACGAGACGCCGAAGACGCGGCGGCGCGTTCTTTGGGCAGTCGTGATGCTGCTTCCGTACGCGGCGCTGATCGGTGCTGTCGTCTGGTTGTCATAGCGCCGGGTGCCTCCGCCTCGGTGCCGAGGCGGGCGGAGTGAATCCCACCGTCCGGCTGTCCGTCAGGAGGCTTCGGCAGCTTCGACGGCCATGAACCTCTTCTCCACCCTTGCGGGTGTCCTGACCCTCCTCGCCTTCGGGATCCACACCGTCGCTGGCGCGCGGGAGTTCCGCTTGTTCGCTCCCTCGCGAGAGGCCAGGGGGCCACGCAGAGCGTGGGTGCAGGCACTCGCCGGGTGGCACTGGGTCTCGGTCTCGCTCCTCGCGAGCGCTGGCCTGTTTCTCGCCATCGGCCTGACCGACCGGGTGCCGGGCGAGCCGACCGTTCTCCTCGGGCTGGCGGGGTACTTCGCGGCGTGCGGCCTCGCGTGGCTCGCGACTGTTGCGATCTCCGGAGGCGAAGTCCGACGTCGCTACCTCGTGCTGGGCCAGTGGGTGTTCTGCTTCCTCGTGGCAGGCCTCGCCTTCGCAGCGGCGTGACCCTTCCCGCCTCGGTGCCGAGGCGGGCCTAGCTGACAGTCGTCGCAGCCGCCTCCGCAGACGAGACGATCTGCGGCTCCTGCCCGAGGTCCAGCACGAACGCTTCGCGGTAGGCTTCCACCAGTCCGGCCAGCAGCGCCGTCAGCGGAACCGCGATGATGAACCCGACCAGCCCGAAGAAGGCGCTGAAGATGAACAGCGAAACGATCACTACGACGGGGTGCAGCCCCACCTGCTGGCTCATCACGTTCGGCGTCAGGACAGACTGCTCGATGAGGGCTTGCACCGCCAGAATCGCGATCACGATGGCGACATCCGCCGGGGTACCAAAGAGCAGCATCAGCGCGATGCCGAAGACGTACGTCAGGATCGCGCCGAGGCTGGGGACCATGTTGAGCAGCCCCGCCAGCAGGCCGAGGAGCAGCGCGAACGGAAGCCCGAAGATCGCAGCCGGAATACCGACGAGCAGCGCCGAGATCGCGCTCACGATGAGTTGCGCCCGGAGGTATCCGCCCACCACCGACACGATCTTCGCGAAGTACGTCCGGTCGCCCCGGTAGCGTGGTAGCAGCCGCACGACGCTGTCGCGAAGCTGGCCGTAGTCCTTGAGGGAGTAGAAGAGCAGCACCGGCAGCAGCGCTGCGATGGTGACGGCCCCGAGGAGCGCGCCCACGGACTGCGTCACGCCGCCGAGCAGGGCCGGAAGGCTCCCCGCGAGGGATTGGATCTGTTGTGGCAACAACACGCCGATTTCCTCTACGAGCGCCTCGCGCTCGATCAGCCCGGCCGCTTCCAGCGGGTCCAGCGCCGAGGTCTGGGCCAGCCATACCGGAATCTCCGCGACCACCTGGAGCGCGCTCGCGGTCAGCCGCTCGATCTGCCCCACGAACGCGGGCACCAGCAGCAGCGCCACCGCTACGATGCCGCCCACCGCTACCATCGTGAGGACGCCCGTGCTGGCCCATCGCGGCACCTTCCAGCGCTCCTCTGCCCACCGGACGATGGGATTGAGCAGGTACGCCAGCACGAACACGCCCACGAACGGCGCGAGCACGCCCGCCAGCGTGCGCACCACGTAGACCGTCACCACGGCGCCCAACGCGAGGAGCACCGCTCGAGCCGCCGTTTCCTTTCGCAGCGGCCAGAGCAGGATCGCGCCGACGGCTGCGAGCAGCAGCGGATGCAACTGGTCGCCGAGGCGGACCACCAGCAGCACCAACGCCGTCAGCCCGCCGAGAGCGAGCAGCCCCTGAAGCACGACCGACCGAGGGGCGGGAGGCTCGGGTGGGCCCGCCTCGGGAGGGCTCACGAGGCGGGCGGACTCCATCTAGCGTCCGCCACCGGCGGCGGCTTCCTCCAACTGGTCAGCCGCCTCGCTCGGCAGAAGCGGGCGGGACGCCTGCACTTGCGTCTGGCGGAGTTGCTCGCGAAGCTCGTCCACTTCTTGCTGGAGGGCTTCCATCTCCTGCTCGCGCCGGTAGAGCCGACGCTCCCACTCCTGTAGATCGTCCAAGGTCTGCGAGATGGCCTGCTCACGGATCTCGAAGGGCGCCATCTCCAGATAGCCTCGGTCCTCGAAGTAGCTCTTGAACAGGAAGTTGTGCTTGCCCGCCTCCATCAGCTCTGCGAAGCGGAACGCGCCGAGCGCTCCCCAGCCGGCCGCTTGCTCGGCACGGTCGGTGATGGCGCGAACGTCGGCGGAGATGGTCTGGAACTGGGCAGCGGCGCCCTGCAACTGCTCGGCGGTCTGGAGGAACGTCGTGTAGACCTCGTCCTCGTTCAAGAACCGCGCGACCGTGCCGTCGCCGGTGTTCACCTTGCGGAGGATGTCCTCGATGCTGCGCGACCCCTGCTCCGCGATGCCGACGAGCGCGTCGGCGCGCTGGGCGAACGTGCCGAGCGCGAGCCTGAACTCCTGCGTCGTGAGGACGGTCTCGTTGTACAGCGCGTCGTCGTAGAGGAAGCGGCCGACGGTCCCTTCACCGGAGCGCGTGTCATTGATGATGCCCGCCAGCGCGACCGTCACAGAGTCGAAGCGGGAGACGCTCGCGAAGAGCCGGTCCGTGACTTCGGTGAGCGCGAAGGGGTCTACCCCCTGAATCCGTCCGCCTTCTTCGATGGGCGGCAGCGCTGCGCTCCCATCCGTCAGCGACACGATGACGTTGCCGACGAGGCCATCGGTCTGGATGACGGCCCGGCTGTCCTCGCGAAGAAGCTGCCGGGCTTCCTCGTTGATCGCGAGGTCCACGATGATGGGCTCCCCCGGTGCGCCCGGTAGGCGGACGCCCGCCACGCGGCCGACCGAGATGCCGTTGTAGTTCACGGCGGCGCCATTCTGCAGACCGGCGACTTCGTTGAAGGCCGCCTGCACGCGGAAGGTGTCCGCGAGGAGGTTTTTCTGCCCCGCGATGATGAAGAGCGCCGCGAGCCCGACGACGAGGCCGAGCGTGACGAGAAGCCCGAGGCGTGCCTGACGTGCCATGAGTACCAGGGATGAACGAGGGCGCAACGGCGCCCGGGTCACGTTACGTGTTCCCTCCTAGCCACGCAAGCGGGGAACAGAGGGGAGATGGGAAAGGCGGCGTAGACGCTCGCGACTGGATGCTACTTGCTGACCCGACCGGGTCCGCCTCGGTGCCGAGGCGGGCGTGTGGTTGCTACTGGCCTTCAGCCCGTCACGCTGTGCCGTACGCCTCCGTGCCCTGGAAGAACTCCTCCAGCACCGGATGCGGCGCCCGGCGCACCTCGTTCAGGGTTCCGTTCGCGATGATCGTGCCGTCGTAGATGAAGAACGCCCGGTCCGTGATGATCTCGGCCGCGAGGAGGTCGTGGGTGATGGCGATGGAGGTGATACCGCGCTCATCGCGCAGCTTGACGATGAGCTCGGAGACGACGCGAACACTCACCGGGTCGAGGCCCGTCGTGGGTTCGTCGTAGAGGATGATGTCGGGACGGAGGATGAGGGTTCGCGCGAGGCCGATGCGCTTTTTCTGGCCTCCCGAGAGCTCGGCGGGGTACTGGTCGCGAGTCAGGGGCAGGTTCACGTCCTCCAGGCTCTCCGCCACGAGGTCGTCTTTCTCCCCCCGTGAGAGCGTCGTGTGGCGGTCTAGGAAGAAGCGCATGTTCTCGTAGACCGTCATCGAGTCGAAGAGCGCCCCCCCCTGGAAGAGGTAGCCGAGGCGGAGCCGCTTGCGGTCCAGATCGTCGCCCGCCATCAGGTCGATGCGGTCGCCGAGGACCCATACCTCGCCTCGGTCTGGCTTGAGGAGCCCCACGATGTGCTTCGTGAGGACGCTCTTGCCGGTGCCGGACCCGCCCAGCACGACGCCGCTCATCCCGCGATCCACGGACAGCGAGATCCCCTTCAAGACCTCCTTCGTGCCGAAGGCCTTGTGCACGTTGCGCATCTCGATGGCGACATGTTCCGGTGGGGGCGAAGCGTTTCCGGTAAACCGCGAGGGGGTCTCGTCGGTCTGGCGAGGGTCGTCGGCCATGGTCAGGCGGCGGAGGAGATGTCCCCGAACAACATGATCGAGATGCGGACCACCACTACGTCGGCGATGAGGATGAGGAGGCTGGAGACGACCACGGCTTGCATCGCGGCACGGCCCACCTCGCGGGTGCCGCCGCGCACATTGTAGCCGAGGAAGCAACTCACGATGCCCACGATGAAGCCGAAGATGGACGTCTTGCCCGTGTCCACCACTACGTCTGTGATGCGGAGCGAGTCGAAGGCGGTTGCGATGAACACGCGGTAGTCCATGCCGCCGGAGAGCGTCGCCTCTAGATAGCCGCCGAGCAGCGCGAGGGCGTCCGTAATGAGCGTCATGATGGGGAACATGATGACGCAGGCGAGCACGCGCGTGATGACGAGGTAGTGGAACGGCTTGAGCGCCGCGACTTCCAGCGCATCGATCTGCTCTGTGACGCGCATCGAGCCGAGTTCTGCCCCCATCCCCGCGCCGAGCCGACCGGCCAGCACGAGACTCGTCAGCACCGGACCGATTTCTTTGATGACGCTCAGCGCGAGCATCGAGGGCAGGAAGCTCTCCGCACCGAACCGTGCGAGCGTACCTCGGCTCTGCATCGCGAGGACGATGCCGATGGCGAAGCCGACGACGCCCGTCAGAAGCAGGCTTTTCGTTCCCACCTCGTCCATCTGGTTGAGCAACTCACGGAACTCGTAGGGTCGCCGCCAGACGCGCCGCCAGAATCGCCCGATGAAGCTGAAGAAGGCACCTGCACGGTCGAAGAAGCCGTCGCTCTCGGCCACCGTCCGCCGCACTTCGGTCTGGATCTCGATGGCCTTCTGCTCAAAGTCCTTCTCCTGAAGGATCTTCTCGTTCTGACGCGACCGCCTCGACTGACGGAGACGCGTCGTGAGCGAGTCCGCGATGTCTGGAGGCCCGTCGGGGGCGGCGATGTCAGTGGGGGGGACCGGAGGCTCCATGGGGAGGTGGGGAGACGAGGGAGGGTACCCCACGCCGACTGAAAAGTCGAGCCAGAACAGCGAGTAGCGGACGGATCCCGAGGTCAGCAGGGAAGAGCCGCCGGTTTCGCGGGTCCGCAGACCGGCGTCATCGCCCGCCTCGGTCATTCCACGGACCTACCGAGGCGGGCCCTCTCGCATTGCTCCAGGGCTCGTTCCGCCTACCAGGCGAACTCGAACTGGAGGCCGCCGCCGATGCCGCGCTCGCCGGAATACTCGCCCTGTGCCATGAGCCAGCGCTTCAACTCATAATCCAGGTTCGCGATGAAGCGGCTGTCTTCGGTCGCCTGGCGGTCGTCTGCGCTCGGCACTACGACGTAGCCGAGCGAGGTGAAGAGGTCACTCGTGAGGTACTTGCCGACACGGATCACGAGGTCGGAGCCGTCGGTGTCGATCTCGACGAGATCGAGCCCGAACGACTGCCCGACGCCCTCGACGATGCCTGTGATCTGGCCGAGCGCGAGGCTGGTCCCTGCGCTCTGGAGCGCACCGGAGCCGAACAGGTCGCCCGCGAGCTGACCCGTCGCGATGACGGAGACGATGTCGGCGGGATCGGAGAGCTGGGGGCTCGTCAATCGGATCTCGGGGTTCTGGTCGAGATCGCCCGTGACTCGGAGTTCGATCTCGATGGGGGTTCGGGACGAACCCTGTTTGAGTCGGGCTTCCAGTGTCGAGAGGAGATCGACCTCGGCCGCGAGCGGGCTCCCGTTGAACACGAGGCGACCCCGCTCCAACTCGAACCGCTTGCCCAGTGTCTCGATGTTGCCCCGGACCAGGTCGATCTGGCCGAAGAGCTGGGAGCCCTCCGCGAACGGGGGCTTTCGCGCATCCACGGAGCCGCTGAACTCGATGTCGAACGGAAGACCGGCCTCGGAGCGGAGCCAGACATCGCGCTCGATCTCGACGGCGAGGTCGTAGTCCAGCGCATCGGTGAAGCGGCTCACAGCGGTGTCTCGCCGCGTGATGCGACGGCCGAAGCGAGCCTCCACGAGGCGGAGTTGGTCGTCGGTCAGTTCGACGGGCTCCAACTCGGGCGGCACAAGTTCGTCGGTGAGGTAGATATCGCCTCGCGCGAGGGTCACGGCGCCCCGCAGAACCGGCCGCTGGAGGGTGCCGGTGAGACGGAGCGGACGGCTGCCCCGGTCCAGAATGAGCCGGTCGTACGTCCGTGTGTCAATCGCGACGAAGCCCTGCGGACGGATGGTGAGGTCCAACTCACCGACGGAGAGCTGGCGGAGCGTCACGTCTCCGGTGGCCTCCAGGCGCGTGGCTCCATTCTCGACGATCTGGACATCGTTGAGGAGGATGCGGTTGCCCTCAAACGCGAGATCGGCGCGGAGGGGCTGGTACGTCATGCCAGTCGCGCGGACGCCGAGCCGCCCGCCAGTGAGCAGCGCGGTGCCGCTCAGCCGAGGATCCTCTCGAGTCCCTTGCACGCGGACGCCCGCGCGTAGCGTGCCGCCGAGGTCGGTGTAGCCGCGCGATTCGAGGAAGGGTTGTACCCATGCGATGGGGAAAGCCTCTGCAGTGAACTGGAGATCCACTCCGCCTTCCGCCTCGATGTTCTTCGCTTCGCCCCCCGCGAGCGAGATGCGGCGCGGGATGTAGCCTTCGATGAGGAGATTCTCTCCGTCGCGGTGTGCGAGGACGGCGTCGAGGTTGAGACGACCGTCGCGGTAGCTCACCTCCGCGTCCAAGGCTCCGAACGCCTCGCCATTGGAGGTCAGGTCGTCCAGCGTGACGAGTCCGTCAATGAAGGGCGCCTCAGCGGGGCCGGAGAGCAGGAGGCTCGTGGTCAGGGTGCCGTCGAGGGTGCCGAAGCCTGCGAGATCCGTAAAGGAGCCGATCGCCACCTCCTCCGCCGTAAGGATGAAGTTCTGGGTTCCATTGAAGTCCAGCACGCCGTCCACGGCGATCTGCTGCTCGCCGTCTTGAGCGCGAAGGAGGAAGCTGCGGACGGTGATGACATCACCGAAGAGGACACGGCTGGGCTGGACGAGGCTCCATCGCGAGGTGCCGAGCCGGACGCTCGCGCGCTCTAACTCGAGTCCCAGCGCGTCGGGCGCAGTTTCTGGCTCGGGGTCGATCTCGACCCGTGCGCCAAAGGACAAGTCGCGGTCTCCATCCACGGCGACCTCGCCGGAGACGCGGATGTCCTCGCCGTCGTACGAGACCCCGAGGTCCCCGCCTTGAACCTGAAGGCTGGGCAGTTGGAGCAGGTCGAATCGGGTGTCCAGCGTGACCGCGAGCCCTGATCCATTCAAGACCTCTTGGAGGTCAACGGAGGCGTCTAGCGCAGCATCCAGGCCCGTCAGCAAGAGGTCTCCGACCGAGAGCGTGCGAGCCTCGACGGTGCCCTCCACGTCGAGAGGCTCGCCCGCCGGACCGGCGAGAGTAAGGTCCAGAGCGACTCGGTCTGCCGCGAGAGGCCGTCCGGCGATGGCGGAAAGAGGCGCAAGGTCTCGCGCGGTACCGACGAGTCGGAAATCGGTCGCGATGGTGGTGTCCAAGACAGCGATCTGGCCTCCGCCCAAGAGGTCCGCGATGTCAGATCGTAGCAGGAGCGTGTCGAGGCGGAGGGTGCCTCGGTCCAGGGCGAAGTCCAGATCGAGTGCCTCGATCTGCGCGAACCCAATGGCGGAGGGCTCCGCGATGATCTCGCCCTCAATGACCGCATCGAGCGGGTCTAGACCGCGACCCGAAAGGTCGAAGTCGGCCGTCAGGCGGAACGGTTGAGCGGGAGCCTGGGGAAGAATCGCGTTCAGATCCAGAGCCGTGGCTCGACCCGTGAGGGCGTACGTTGGTTCTGTTGGTGCGAGGTCGCCCTCGAATCCTGCCTCCAGGCGTCCGGGCTGGGGCTCAGCGCCCTCCACGCTGGTGGCCGTCTCGGCGAACGCGAGATCGAGCGCGCCGTTGACGAGACCGTCGTTGAGCGCGAAGGTGATCTCGCCGTCCGTCACGTCGGAGGCGTTGATGACGGAGGGGCGCAGCGTGACGACGCCGGATCCGTTGGCGGTCGTCAGGTCGAAGCCGGTGAGGGAGCCCTGGAGGCAGCCGTTCAGGTCGGTGTAGAACTCCGGGAGATCCCCGAGGCGGCCGAGGTCGACGCCAGAGAAGCATGTCCGCTCGCCGAACGCGAGGGTCGGGTTCTCGTCGAGAGGGCGCCCGGATATATCGACGGCGAGGGAGCCCTCTGGAAGGTCCAGCGTGCCGTCCAGCGCGAGGGCGCCGCGCCTGAGCGTGAAGGCGAGATCCGCTCCGTCCAGGTCCCGGTTGCCGACGTAGCTGGGCTCCAGCGAGAGCGACCCGTTTGCGGAGAGTGTCTGCGGCGCCGTCCCGCTTCCACTGACCGTGAACCGGCCCGTGAGATCCGACGCCTGGTCGGGGTTGCCCGTGATGGCTGCGAGGTCGAGGCGAATGAAGGAGCCGTCGGCGGAGTACGTGAGCGGCCGGGCGAAGGGGCGAGCCGAGCCGGAGGCGGTGAGTTGGCCCGCCTCGGCAAGATCAGCGGCGAGGTCGAAGCCGAGGGCGCCGCGTTCGAGGGTCGCCTCGGCGCGAGCGCCCGCGAGAGACAGCCCGTCCGTCCCGACCGGAAGGGTGCTGGGGCCGAGCTCCACAGTCGCGGCCAGCCGGGCACTCTCTGGCGCGATGCCCGCGCCGTTCAGAGTGAAGGTGCCGGTCAGACGGGAGGCCTGGTCCGGGTTGCCGGTGAGGGTCGCGAGGTCGAGATCCGCGAACCGGCCCTGGGTCACGCGATACGAGATCGGCCTGCCGGTCAGCGCCGCTGTCCCGACAGCAGCGAGCTGCCCGCCTTCCGCGAGGGCGAGGTCCGCATCGAAGGTGGCGGTTCCGCCACGAAGGGTGGCATCGAGGTCGGCGTAGGACAGGCGGAGCGTGCGTCCGTCCGGGAGGGTGTAGGCGCCCTCGTCCAAGGTGACGGCGGCGCTGCCGATCAGGGTTTCGAGCGATGTACCGCGACCTTCAACCGCAACGTCGCCTCGAAAGCGGGCTTGCTGCGCGGGGCTGCCGGTGAGCCGCGCCAGGTCCAACTCGTCAAAGGTGCCGGTCGCCTCTAGCGAGAGGACGCGGTCGAAGGGCCTCGCGAACCCTCTCACGCGGCCGCCGAGGCCGGGGAGGACCGCATCGGCTGTGAACTCTACGGCACCGGTGCGGAACTGGCCGTCCACGCGCAACCGGTCGATGGCCCGCTCGCCGACACGGCTGTCCGTCAGGAGGACTTCGAAGGGGCCCGTCAGGGCGGCGGGAGAGCGCCCGCGAACGTCGGCGGTCAGCGTGCCTTCCAGCGTGGCGTTCAACGCCGGATTGCCGGTAAGTACGGCCGGGTTGAGGCGCCGAAACTCACCGTTCACGTTCGCCGAGAGGGCGCCGCCATTGGGCTGAATGTCGACCTGCCCGTCTAGCACAACGGTCGCGGGCTGAGTCACGGCTTGGCCTGCCTCGGGGTCCAACGCTCCTCGAAGCGAGAGGTCGATGCGCTCTCCGTCGGAGGAAGCCGCGAGGCGGACCCGGGGCTCGCCGAAGAGGGACACGCCTGCAAAAGCCCGTGCATCGGCGAGAGCGAAGGGGGAGGCTTGAAGGTCCGCCTCGAAGACTGGCACGGCGTTCTGGTCTCCGGGTTGCGGGAGGTCGAACACGAGGTCTCCGCGCACGTCGGTCCCCGCGTCGCTCTCGATGACGAGGGACTGGAGCGCGAGCCGCTCGCGAGTGAACCGGCCCTCCGCCGACACGCGTATCGCTCCTCCAGGCTCGCTCGCGCCAGCGGCGGCAGGGGCGAGGGCTTCGAGGGACACCCCGTCGATGATCGTCGAGAGGCTGTCGGGGCCTACGTGGAGGGCACTCGCGCGGAGGGTGAGGTCTCGGATGGTATGGACCGAGTCGCGATCCGCGTGGAGCCACCGGACCTCGGCGAAGCCGTTGCGGAGGTTTACGTCATCCACCTCGATGACGAAGCCGGAACTCTCGCGCTCTGGGTCGGCAGGGCGAAGCAGGCCCGCGATGTTGAGCGTGCTGTCGGCCCGCTGGCGAACGAAGACGGACGGCCCGCCGACGTAGAGCTGGCTCGCGGAGAACCGCCGTGAGAGGAGCGTGCTGAGATCGTAGCTCACGAGCACGGTGTCCACCGTCGCGAGCGTCTCTCCCTCGCGTTCGATGCGGAGGCCGAGGAGCCGAGCGCCTCGCCAAAAGTTGCCTTCCAGGCGTTCCACGGAGACCTCAGCGTCTTCTGCGAGGACGTTCGCGATCTGTTGCACCGCGAGGGCCTGGATGCGCTCTCGCGCCTCCTCGGTCTGTACGAGCGCCCACACCCCGACGGCGAACACCGCCAGTCCGGCGAACCCCGCTATCGTCCATCGCGCGAGGCGACCGCCCAGGGAGCGCCGGGGGGGCTCTGTCTTGGGAGGAAGCGGCCCCGCACCGTCGCCCTGTGAGACCGCCTCCACGTCCGCCTCGGGGGCGTCGTCGGGCACTGCGTCAACCGGGCGGGTGGAGTCGGGCATGGAGGCGAAACGCGCGGCGGGGCGGTTCGTTTGCCGCGCGAGAGAAATCAGTACCTGTCCTACGCGCTAGAAGGACTGGCCGAAGGTGAACTGAAGCTGGAAGGAGCGCGCCGGGACGGGAAAGTCGAATAGGCCGAAGAAGCTGAGGCGAGACGCCTCGACATCGTCGAAGGCGAAGTCCTCACCGTTCGCAGCCGCCTCTGCGAAGCCCGCATCGCACTCCAAGCGACCGCCGCCGTTCGGGATCGGGGAGCGACGGTCGTCGGGGCCGCAGAGCAGCGTCTCGGGATCGCGGAGGTCGAGGTAGGACGGGTTGAGTTTGTACCCGACTGCCACGCCGATGAAGCCGACGGGGGTGAGGTATTGGAGACCTGCGCCTGCGGCGTAGCGAAGGCCGCCCTCGCGCGAGAGGATGTCCTCGAACGCCTCCGTGGCGGGGCTCGCGCCAAATGCGCCGTCTAGGTCGGCGTCGAACGCTGAGGGAATAATGCCCGCATCCAGAAACACGTTCGAGCCCCACTGTGGGCCGAGAAAAAACGGAAGGTTGGCCTGGAGCGACCCTGCGAGCTTGGAGCGACCGCCGAGGCCGACATATCCCGTCACCGTCGTCACGGAGTCAACACCTGCGTTGTTCTCCAGGTCGAACTCCTCCACGCGGAAGTTGATCAGCTTCGGGCCGAGCTGGGTCACGGCCCAGCCGCGCACGTCGCTCGCGCCGCCTGAATAGAAGTACTGATCGCGCAGTAGGAGGTAGGTCGCGGGGTCTTGCAGGTCGGTGTCTCCCTGGGTCTGGAAGACGCCCCCCGTGAACTTGCCCGAGAGCCCGGACCGGTCACTGAGGGGGTAGAAGCCGGACACCGTCAGGGCGGCCCGGCCGTACCCGAAGTCGGAGAGGGGGGGGACGGCGATGCGTGCCGAGGGCCGTAGGATGAACCCCGAGCGGGGCTGGAGCGGGTTGTCTACAAACCCCGCCGTGACCTCCAGCCCGACGGCGCTCGTCGTCACGGCGAGTTCGTCCGCGACGGAGCCGAGGTCGAGGAAGCCGCTCGCGCCGCTGCGAAACGCGTCCACGCGCCGGGTCTGGACGCTCGCCGTGAGCCCGGCTGTCTGGAGTGGCTTCCGCGTGTACAAGACCGTGTTGGTGAGTGACACCGACTCTGCGCGCTCGATCTCGTCGTTGCGGCGGCGAAGCGAAGGGGTGACGGTCAGGGAGAGGGCGCGGCTAAAGAGGTAGGGCTGTCGCAGTGCGAGCGAGGCCCGGTAGTCGAACAGCCCGTCCACGACGTTGGATTGGTCCAGAATGCCTGTGCGTGCCTCGAACGAGAAGGTGGCCTGGCGGGCGCCTCCGAATGTGTTCCGGTGCGTCGCTTCGCCTCGCACGGAGACACCACCCTCGGTGAAGTAGCCGCCGAAGCCACGAAGGACCTTGAGGGGGGCTTCGCGCACGCGAATGACGACCGTCACCGTCGAGTCGAACGGTGGCAGCTCGTTCTCGACATCGACCGTCGCGAGCTGGAAGGTGCCGAGGGAAAAGATCTCGCGCTGCCCGACTACGAGGTCCTGGGCGTCGAACGTATCGCCGACCCGGAAGGGCATCTCCCGCAGAAGAACGGCGTCTGAGATCGCGGCTTGGCCGAGGCTATCTACCCGCTCGATGCGCACCTCGTCGTAGACGGCGCGAGGTCCGGGGATCACCTTGAGCCGCACCGTCGCAGCGAGCCCGGTGGAGTCTAGAAACCGCTCGTAGCCGACATCCGCGCGGGCGTACCCCCGGCGCCGCAGCCACTGCCTCGCTCGGTTCTGGAGTTCGATGAGGCTAAATTCGGTCAGCCGCTCTCCCTCTTCCAGGCTGAGGGATCTCGCGAAGGCCTCCCATTTGGGGCGGAGCTCCGGCGCTAGCCGCTCCGAGATGGGCGGCGCCCCCGGCTTGCCGAGCTCGACCTGTTCAATGAGCAGCGGGGGCCCCTCGGCGATCTGGAACGTGACGTCGGTCCGGTTGCTGGAACTGTCGAGCACGACCTCATAGTCCACGAGCGCGCGAGGGAAGCCGTTGCGCGCGTAATAGCGCTCCAGCCGCACCACGTCCTTCTGTAACTCGATGGGATTGAACGGATGAGGCTCCGGCTGGCCGATCCCGAAGCACCGCAGAAACGCCGTCTCACAGAACGAGGGGGCGGTCGTGGCGATCTGGAGTTCGAGCGCGGCTGCATCGAAGGTGAGTGCACCATCGATGGCCTCAAAGCCTAGCGCCCGGACCTCGGTGTCGTCGTTGACGAGAACGAGCGGTGCTCCTTCCTGCGCCTCCACGGAGGCGACCAACAGAAGGCTCAGGACAACGAGGGGGAGGGGACGGGAGAGGGGCACGAAGGCGTCCCGGGGTGAAACAGGAGGAACGTACAGCGCTCTGCCATGGATCCGGTCCCTTCGCAGGATTCCCACAGTGCAAGCTGGCGTCCTGCGCGTTGTCAGGACCGTCTAGGGGGAAGCCGCCGGGGAGACAGGCGTGGTCACGGTCTCCGACGCTGCAGAGGCGGCAAGGGATGGCGCGGCTGTGGGGGCAGAGTCGCTGGGGGGCTTCGCCTCGGCAGGCGTCTCGGGATGGGCAGGATGCCGCCGCACGCCGTAGCGACGCCAGAGCCTACGGAGCGCGCTGCGTCTCGGCCGGGTCCGCTTTTCGTGCAGCGACACCACGACAGCGCCTACGACGAGGATGAGACCCGACAGGTAGACCCAGAAGACGAACGCGAGGAGGAGGCCGAAAGCTCCCCCGAGGCCGCCGAGGCTATCCGGTGGTGCATCCGGCGAGGCGTAGCGGTCAAACCGGCCGATGTAGGTGGCGTACAGCGCGAAGCCGTTCTTGGCGGCCTCAAAGAGAACCGCCGCGACGGCAGAGCCGACCATTGCGCTGCGAAGCGGAGGCCTCGGGCGAGGGATGAAGTAGTACAGTTGGAGAATCATGCCCACTGTGATCGCATACGGCACGGCAACCGTCAACATCCCGATGAGTTGTCCGAGGCCTTCCAGCACGCTCGGCGCGACGCCCCACTCCTCGCCGTACCGCCGCAGAAGGCGTGAGCCGAGCGTGATCGCGAACGAGATCAGAAACAGCACACCGACCTGGAGCACCATCCGGATGTCGAAGACGTAGCCCTGCAGGATGGAGCGCATCTGATGACGGTCTCCACCCATCGCCGTCCCGATCACATACCGGAGCGTCGAGAACAGCGTGATGACCGTCACCACGAACGCCGCGCCACCGATGATGGTGAGGCCACCCGATGCGGACTGGATCTGCTGGACGAGCTCTACAAGAGGCTCGCTTTGAGAGGCGGGCAGGAAGCTCCTCAGAAAGCCAGCGACGGTCTCGAAGGGGTTCTCCTGGCGTAGCACGAGGCCGAACACGCCCGTCGCGAGCAGGATCAGCGGTAGCAGGGTGATGAAGACCTTGAACGCGATGGCCTGCGCCCAGATAAAGATTGGGAGCGAGAACAGTGACTTGCCTAATCCCTTCGCGTAGTAGCGTCCCCATCGCGCGACGGCGCGGCCGAGAGAGACGGAAGAGCGACGGGAGAAGACGGACATGCGACCGGTAGGATACGCGCGCGTGCAGCCGCAGACGATGCAGATCCTGCGGGCGGTGGTGTCCGCCTCGAACGCGTGGAGCAGACCTCGTGGCCCCGGTGGGAGACCGAAGCACATGGTCCCGTCCGCACGAAGCCGACGTATGGTTTTCTACCTCACCTCTCCCAGACGCATGCGCTCCCTCTGCCTCGCATCCCTCGCTGTTCTCCTGTTCCTGCCCGTTTTCGCCTCCGCTCAGGACGGGCGTTCTGTCAACGCGTGGTATCACCTCCGTGCGGGAGGCGAGATCCAGACGGTCCAGGCGGCGACCATCGAGATGAACCACGGGAAGGAACGGACCAAGGTCCTCGCGGACGACAGGGAGATCACACTCACGGGACCTGTCGCGGTCTCATTCGCAGGCACAGGGCCTGAGCCGACGCCCTACAATGACCGGGGAGGCTCCACGTCAGCATCGGGGAGCGGCACCCACACAGAAGTCGAGGTCATCGTCGACTTCGACGGCACATCCACGACTCGAACCACGACGAGGCACGTCGATGCCGCCGGGACGACGACCACGACGACGACCACGACCACCACGACGGCCGAAGGAGAGACCACGACCAAAACCACGACGACCAAGAGTTGAGCCTGTCGATCCTCGTCTCGTCTGCCTCGGCACGCGTCCCGAGGCGGGCCTAGCTGGCGGCCTTCCTCTCTTCCAGAATGGCTGGCTCACCGCGCTCGATCACGCCACGCGTCACGCGAACGACCGTCCCTGGCCGGGCCTCAGGCGCGTCGAACATGAGGCCGAGCATGGCCTCCTCCAGCACGGTGCGGAGCCCTCGTGCACCCGTCTTCAGCGCCAACGCACGCTCCACGACGGCATCTAGGGCGGCGTCGTCGAAGAGGAGTTCCACGCCGTCCATGGCGAAGAGCTTCTGATACTGCTTCGTGAGCGCGTTCTTCGGATCGACGAGGATGCGGCGGAGGTCCTCCCCCGTGAGTCCATCCAGCGGAGCGACCACGGGAAGGCGTCCAATGAGCTCCGGGATGAGTCCGTAGCGCATCAGGTCCTCGGGGTCGGCGTGGCGGAAGAGGTGCGGGTCGTGCTCGTCCATTCGCCGCCCGTCCCGTGCGTGGAAGCCGATGGCGGATTGGCTGCGTCGCCGCGCGATCAGCGGCGCGAGGCCGTCGAACGCGCCACCGCAGATGAAGAGGACGTGCCGCGTGTCGAACGAGATGAGGTTTTGCTCAGGGTGCTTCCGCCCGCCCTTCGGAGGGACGCCCGCGACGGTGCCCTCCAGCATCTTGAGCAGCGCCTGCTGGACGCCTTCCCCGGAGACATCGCGGGTGATGCTCGCATTGTCTCCCTTTCGCGCGAGTTTGTCGATCTCATCGACGTAGATGATGCCGCGTTCGGCGCGCTCGATGTCGAAGTCGGCGGCCTGAAGGAGATGACTGAGGATGCTCTCTACATCCTCACCGACGTAGCCCGCCTCGGTGAGAGCGGTGGCGTCGGCGATGGAGAATGGTACATCGAGGATCTTCGCGAGAGTGCGCGCGAGAAGCGTCTTGCCGGTCCCACTCGGCCCGAGGAGCACGATGTTGCTCTTTTCGATCTCCACATCGTCGTAGGCGTGAAGGTGGTCCTCGGCCTCGATCCGCTTGTAGTGATTGTACACCGCGACCGAGAGGGCGCGCTTGGCCCGGTCCTGCCCGATGACGTGCTCGTCTAGCGCGTTCTTGATTTCGCGAGGCGTGAGCCGGTTGTTCCTCGCCCCGAAGGGGCGGCGCGCGGGCGCGGGGTACGGCTGGAGGTCGCCGCGCACGATGCCGTTGGCGTCGTAGATGCAGCGGTCGCAGATGTAGACGTCCGGCCCCGCGACCATCGACGTGACCTCGTGCGCGGTGCGGCCACAGAAGGAGCAGCGGATGAGGTCGTCGGCCGGGGTCATGGGGTGGGGGAGAGCGCCGTCGGGATGTTAACGCCTGGAGCCGAGCGGTGATCGCGGGGATGAGGGCTCCGTGCGGGACATACCACTCACTCGGTTCACCTCGGCGCCGAGGCGGGGGGAGTCGGCGAGAGCTTCAGGGGCGCCGTGGCACGTCGTGGCGACACAGGAGTTCTGGAGGGCCGGAGCGCCAACCGCGGGAATGCGTTTGCTTCCCGAACTCCGACCCTCGACCCCCGAACCTGCCGTGCCTCTTCCCGACCTGTTCCTGGACCGGTTCCGCGACATCGTCCCGTCTGACCGGCTAGAGGACGTGCTCGCGACGTTCGAAACGCCTGCCGAGACGGCGTTCCGGGCGTGCTCGCTCGTCGCGTCCGAGGCGGACGCGCTCGCGCGGTTGAGCGCGGAAGGCGTGCCCTTCGCACCGGTCGACGGGATCCCCGGCGGCTATCGTGCCCCTGATCGTGCAGCGCTCCTCGCCAGCGGCCCCTACACCGACGGCTGGCTGTACGTTCAGAACGCGAGCAGCCAACTCCCGCCGCACCTCCTCGCGCCCGAGCCTGGGGAACGAGTCCTCGACCTCTGCGCGGCACCGGGATCGAAGACGGGCCAACTCGCCGCGCTCATGCGGGACGAGGGTGAGATCATCGCGGTGGAGAAAGTGCGAGGGCGCTACTACAAGCTTCGCGCGAACGTGGAAGCACAGGGCGCGACCTGCGTCGTGCCGTGGATCGGCGACGGGGCGCGGGTCTGGCAGTCGGAGACCGAGGCGTTCGACCGCGTGCTGTTAGATGCGCCGTGCTCTACGGAGGGACGGTTTCTGGCCTCGAATCCTGAGACAACCCGGTACTGGAGCAAGCGGAAAATCAAGGAGATGCGGACGAAACAGCGGCGTTTGCTCTTCTCTGCCATCATGGCCTTGAGGCCGGGGGGGACGCTGGTCTACTCCACCTGCACCTTCGCGCCAGAAGAGAACGAGGCGACGCTCGGGAAGGCGCTCAAGACGTTCGGCGAGGCCATCGAGATCGTTCCGGCCGGGCTACCGGGGGAGGGGCCTGTTGCGGCGTCTTGCGTGCCGGGAGTAGCAGGGTGGAACGGCCGGGCGTTCCCCGAGGCCGTCCGCCTCGCGCGGCGCGTGCTGCCGGATGGTCTGCTGGAGGGATTCTTCGTCGCGCGGATCGTGAAGCACGCGAGCACCGTCCGGTAGGCCCGCCTCGGGTGGCGGGGGGCCGGGAAGCGGATGGGGGTGACAAAAGCGGGCCCCGCCGCGAGGTGCAGCGAGGCCCGAGTGGGTGCCGAGGCGGAGGGACTCGGGTGCTAGCGCACAATGGTCACGCGGCGCGTGGCTGAGAACGTGTCGCCCGAGGCGCGAATGACGTACACGCCAGGCGCGAGACGGCTCGCGTCCACCTCGAAGGTGTGGCGGGTACTCGCTGCTAGAGCGCCCTCATGGAGGGTGAGCACGTCACGCCCGAGGAGATCCAGCACGTGGATGCTCACCTCTTCTGGGGCCTCCAGCGAGAGGGCCACGGAGGTTGTGCTCCGCGCCGGGTTTGCCCCGACGATGGAGAGACGTGCGCCGTCCGTGTTCGGGCCGCTCTCGCCTGCGACGGGCGGCGTGCTGAAGTCTGCCATCCCATCGTTGGCGCTGGCCGACGAGCCCTGGGTAGCGTTCACGCCGAGTCCGCGACGGGCGAATGCCGCCCAGATGATTTGGGAGTTGGCGCCACCGTAGAGCAGCGTGTCCGCCTCCAAGATGGCATCGCGGCCGTCCACGAAGCCCGGGCGGCAGGGCTGCATCTTCATGCCCTGGGTCACGAGGCTCATCGCGATCTGGTTGCCCGAGCCGCCGTCTGCGTCGTAGACGTTGACATCGAACCCATGCTGATCCACGAGGTCGAGCGTCATGTCCCAGATCATCGAAGACCAGACGGTGCCGAGGCCGTGCGGGATGGAGAGCGTCGTGCCTGCACCCGAGATCACGTCTTGGTACGTGAGCGGGTTCACGCTCATGTCGCGCGTGTAGGGAGCTGGGCGGATGCCGTTTCCATCGGGGCCTTCGAAGGTGAGGTACGGCGCGATGGCGCGCGGCGTGTCCGAGGCCTCGGTCATGGTGAAGAGCAGGCCGTAGTAGTCACTCCAGCCCTCTCCCATCTGCTCGGCGTTGCCGAGGCAGGCACCCGTGGAGGGGCCACCCGTGAGACGGTTGGAGATGCCGTGTCCGTACTCGTGGATGATGACGCCATTGTCATAGTCGCTGTCGCGGCGCGGCGGCTGCACGATGTCCAGCATCACCGGTTCCGTCTGGGCTCCGATGAGGATGCCTGTGCTGCGCTGCACGAAGAGGGCCGGGATGTTGATGTCATCCGCCTCGTCTGGGCTGATCGCCATGCGAACCAGATCCTCGGGGCTCTCGGGAAGCTCGCGCTCGTTGTTGTGCACGATGACCGCGATGGCACCGAAGGCTTCGGCCGTGCGCGCCTTGAACGTAAACGAGCAGGTACCACGCTGGATGAGCGCGATCTTGCCGTTCAACTCAGCGCCGTTGGCAACATCCGCTTCGGTACAGCCTTCCGAGCGCGTTCCAGCTGCGGTCTCCGCGCGAACGACCTCCCCGGAAATCTCCCCAGGAACACCGAAGAGGCCAGGTGCGACAGGCTCCTCACCCGCGATTCCAGCCGGGGCCGTCAGGGTGAACGTCGGCGTGCCGACCCACTCGTACATCTGCATCCGGCCCGAGCCGCCGTCCGAGGGAGTGGCGAAGTTGGCGTTACCGTAGCACGCGAACCGGGTCGGGTTCCCCGAGGGGTCATCATTGCAGCGCTGGCCTCCACTTTGGGCCTCCAGGCGGGCAGGGTCGTTGCCGAGACCACCGTTGCCAAAGTTGTTGACCTGGAAGTTGCCTGCCGGCTCGTCGAAGCCGTACTGGTACATCACGTCGTGGAAGACGTTGCCCCAGTAGAAGAGGTTGACCGTAGCCGCCTCGACGGACGCCTGGGGGTTCTGGGTGTCGTCGTAGACGAAGTCGAAGTTCAGGCCCGCGCCACCTTGCGGAACGCCCACGGCGTCCGGGGACTCGCTGTCGTTGCGGTCTGGGTAGGCCCAGATGTTGTTGCCACGGGTGGTCGTGAAGGTCTGGACGCCCGTGTCGTGCCAGCCGTTGGGCGAGCCGATCGGGTCCGCGGGGTCCGTCACGAGGGCGAAGTCGCCTCGGTCCGGGCTCTCGATGGGCCAAGGGAGCACACGGTAGGTCGCGCCACCCTGCAGGTGTGCCAGCGGTGCCGCCGAGGCGGGGGAGGCTACGGGCGCGAATGAGACCGGAGCCTCGTGCTCCGCGTGCCCATGGTGGCTGTGGTCGTGTCCATGCCCAGCGTGTCCGTCTTCGACGTGCCAGCGGTCACGGGCCACGAGGTCCTCAGAAGCGAGGATGGTACCGGTCAGCGCGTCCACACGGATGTCCCACATTTGGGCGACACCGGACCGGGAGGTTAGCACAGTAGCCCATGCGAGGCGGAGGCCGTCACTCGCGGTCTGCTCGTAGACGAGGCGAGGCGTGCTCGCGTCGAACTGGACAGGCGCGCTCGCTGCTGCGTCGGCTTCCGGGTCGTCCGTGAGCGTCTTCGGACCCATCGGAGCCGGACCAGCCGAGTAGGAGCGAACGTGCGCCTCAGCGGTCGCGAGGGCGCCACCTGCTGCCACACGCGGCTCGGTCGCGTTCACGCGCTGTGCCAGATTGGTGACGTAGTTCCGTGGCGTCAGGCCGTGCGTCTTACCACTCGGGAGAACCGCTACGGACGCGATGGCGCCGTAGACCTCGATGCCCTGGTGCTGCTGGACGAGGTAGACCATCGTCGCACCCGATCTGCGATCCGGGTAGGAATCGGTCGCGCGAAGGTCGGCGAGGTCGTCACCGACTAGGGAGGTGGCGGTGGTGTGGGAGCGGAGATGCTGCTTCGCGGCGAGGACGGCCGCCGATTCCTGCGCGAGGACAGGGAAAGCGAGGCCAAATGCCAGAAGAGCGACAAGTCCGTATCGGGTGGACATGGGCGTCGGTGGGGAGGGAGAAACCAAGTCATGAAGAAACGCAGGGACGCTACGCGTGTGCAAGTCGTGTGCGCGTCATAGACGGGAGAGGCGTCGTTTTCCCCAGCCCCTTGGAATCTCCACGCGAGGCGTCTTGCACCAGGCTCTCGCTGCGGGCTAGGTTTACATCTCTCGCGGCCGACAAGTGTTTGTTTCCGTCGCGAATTGGGCCCTTAGCTCAGGGGTTTAGAGCGCTCGCCTCACACGCGAGAGGTCGTTGGTTCAAATCCAACAGGGCCCACCAAAGTCGGCTTCTACGACATGTGGCAGCCGGTTTTTTCATTTCGGGTACCATGATGGGTACCATTTTTTTCTCCTGGCTACGGTTCTCAGGCAACGATGCGGTCCTGAATGCGGAGTAGGCTACAGACATCCCGTGTGGGACCAAGGGGGACATCAAACGCGGTCCAGACGAGTCCGTCGGGGTATGCTCGAGTCCACCAGGATCTCGTGGGGGCCAGCCAGGTCCAGCCGAGTCCAGATACGTCCAGCGAAGTCCAGGATTCCCTCGCTGCAGGGTAACTGGCCGACGCGTGGAAACGGGCTAGGCCGTCTCTTTGTACCGGATAGGCGGCGAGATCGTGCGGAAGGGCCACGGGTGTGCGTCCGGGCTCAGGCCTGGAGGTGCGACGACTGAGATAGGAAGTGCGTGAAAGCCAGGCCAGTGCCAGTACCACGCATCTGGCTCGAGAATGGAAAGAGAAGGATCTCTCGCTAACTCGTGCCCCTTCGTGCGGTCAAACGCGAGGTGCTTCTGGAAAAGAGGCGGTATGCTGACAGCGCCGAGTCCCTCCGTGTTGTGATAGCGACTGATCTTCGTGCGGACCTCGGAAGGTTCCCATACTGGCTCCGGCTCATGCATAAACCCACACCATGCGTAGACCGCAGAGATGCGACGGGCGGTGTGAGGACGGGCCAGAGGTGCTTCCGGCGTTCCGTCGGTACCGGTGAGGGTGTGGGCTACCACGCCGGACGGCCCTCCCGATGTGCGGCGCATCTCCTCAATCTCGTCTGCGAGCAGGAGGAAGAGGCCGAGCATCCGCCTCGTAAAGCCCCCCTTGGCTAGGACGCGACCATCGGAGGCCAGGAGTTCCACCTGGCTCCTCGCGCGACGTTCTCCGGTCAGCCAGACGCGGACCCGAGCAGGTACATCGCGCACGTTGTACTGCTCCAACACCTGAAGCACAGATGGTAGGTCATACCGGTCGCCGAGCCTCTCCACGAAGTGCTCTGCCAGAACAGCACGGACCCGTGCAAACGGTACATCCACGCGCTCTATGGTAAGAGGACCTTCGCCATCTCCAGGCCAGAACGGCGTGGGTTGACCAGGCATGGGATCGGGAGTGGCGAGAACGTGAACGAGGCGGTCCTGTGGACGGGCGTAGAGCGAAAACGCAGCCAGGACGTGCGCACTCATGGTCTTGCGCCCTCCCGCGATGGAGCCCACGAGGGGCGCCGCCTTGGGAGGCTCGGCGAGCCGCCGGACCAGGGCATAGCAGGCGTCTCCGAATGCAAGGTCGTCCGCTCGTGAGCGAATGTCGTCCAGTGGGACACCTCCTCGGTGGGGCACGGTGAAGTGGAGAGTTGGCTCGCACTTGATCACCTCGCGACAGAGACGGGACCAGCGTGAGGTGGTGCCCCCAGAGAGGAGGGATGTCTCGAAGCGCTCTTGGCCGACACTGGTGGTGAGGACGTGGACGGCTTCAGGGAGAAGGCCGTCCTGCGCTAGGGACCAGACCGTCTCAGTGAGAACGGCGGGCGACATCCCGACGGCGGCGAGCAGGGTGTAAGGCCGAGGCATGGCAAAGCTGGGAGGGCGCTGAACCTACAGGAGGAGACCAAACGACGCGCTCTCTAAGCGGTCGAGGCGGGCACGGTCAAAGCCGCCAGATGCTTGGCGTGGGCGGGAGTCGCCCGCACTGAGGCTCAGCTCACTGTGCTGAGCAACCGGTTTCAAGCCGCTGGATGCGCGACATGGGCGTGACCGCCGTGCTCTGTAGCCCTTGGGATAGCGGCTCCAGAGGGCGAAGTCCCCGATCACCCACCTGTGCTGTGCGTGGCAGAGTGACACGTTCCCGTCGCATGAGGGGAAAACTGTTGGGATACAACGCGCTCCAGCGTGCGTGGATCAGCTCTTCTGTTCGAAGCATCACACGTCAGCATGCATGGAGACGCTCTGGGCGCTGTGGCGTCTCACAGCCCAACCAGCCGGGAGTTTGTGGAGACAGACCCTCGTCACGCAGTCTCCACCCGGATCGTGCCGAGCCCCATCGCGGTCCTGCTGCCCAAGTTGAGGCGCTCCGCCTCGACGAGCAAGCGCGACATCCCGGAGATGGCCTCTCGAGGACCGTCCAGGTGGAGCGAGCCCACGATGCCGCTCGCGCTGTGGCCTCCGTTCTTCGAGGCCCGCCGGAACCGTTGCCACCGGAGGTTCGGGGTGCAACGGATGGACTCTTGAATCCAGTCGAGCGAGTCGATTTGAGGCGGTAGGCCGAGGGCCGTCCGCAGGGCGCGGTCTCGGGAGCGGCACGCACGGATGAGAGCGTGGGCGTCTAGATCGTTAGGGGAGACCCAGGCCCGATCGAGCCGAAGCCGCAGCGGGGTGACGAGTGTCACTGTGAGCGGACCTTGGGGGGGCTCGCGAGGCAAAAGCGGCTCAGCGGTGATCTCTTCCACCTGGATCGTTCCAGGCGGAGAGCCCTTCACACCGAGGCCGTGTGCTATCACTGTCTCCAGAGACTCACGGAGAAGCTGAAGATGAGAGTCTGGCTCGGAGCCAATCACGCGAAGGTCAAAGCCGAGCGTCTCGCCTCGTCGCCACGCTACGCGACGCGGCTCGTGGAGACAAAGAGCGAAAGGCAGCGCTCCGTTTCGCTGAGGCGTCGGCCCAACGGGCTGGAACAGGCGACCGTACTCACACGCCTCTGGCTGGGCGCATCGGGCGAGGCAAGGAACGGGCGCCCACTGGCATCCGACCTCGCGTGCCCGCTGCTTGAGAGCACCGTACAGTGCGAACCCTGCGAACGGGGGAAGTGTCACGTCGGTCTCGCACGCGAGATAAACCCGAAGCGTAGTAACGGAGAGCGTGTTCTCCTCGCGAGGTGTCAGGACGAGAGGGTGGCCGTGGAGGGAAGGGAACGGCCGAAACCGAACGAACCGGAAGTCGCGCCGCTCTGTGCCATCAGGTAGCCTCTCTACGTGGCGCTCAGAGGTTGCGGTGAGGCAGACTACTCCCCGTGCTTGGAGTCGGGCGATGAGCGGATAGCACAGAGTCGGCTCACCCGCGACGAGGACGGCATGAGGACCGTCGTTGCTGGACACGAGACGGCTCGTGAGGTCATCAGCCATCTCGGCTGCCATCGCGTCCACGTGCTCTGCGTCCGCCTCGGCAGGGACAACGGGGAACCCGAGGTAGACGGTCTCGCCCCATTCGGCAGCGGCTTCGCGTTGCTCGGGGCACCAGTCGCGAGGAGGGTGGTGGGTGACGACGAGAAACACGAGGGTCAGCGGTGAGCTCGCCGTGTCTCGATGGTGATACCCACGATGGCTTCGTCCCGTAGCACCTCGTAGGCCGGTCGTGGCCTGTGGTACCCGTCGATGGAGCGGAGCACAGGCACGTGCTGTTGGAAATACTGCAATGGGGCTTTTTCAGCGCGGGCGCCCAAGATGGCCCCGGCTGTCATGGCTCCGGTTCCACCCGTAAAGTCCACGATCACGTCGGCATGGTCCAAGTCGTCCTCAGCGACGCATTGACGAAACACAACCTCGGTTACGAGGTCGCCCATCGTTTCCGCGTTGCTCGCTGACACCGCAACGGTCCGTTCGGTCTTCACGGGCAAAGCGGGGTCGCCCACGATGCGCCGGATCAGCTGCGTGGCGAGGGGAGCCGAGTCGTGCGAGCCGTCGGAACCTGCAGTGCTGATGATGTAGACATGTTCCAGAGTCGAGCGATGATAGTACGCGGCTAGAGCAAGAGGCCCCCAGTTGGTGGGAGCGAGCCGTTCCACCAGGGCATCGTCTGGAAGCGGTGGGTCAGCGTCGAGGAGGGCAGCCACGTCGGGGAGTGAGACAGGAGCTTCGAGCTGGCGTACGAGGTCGTCTTTCGTCAGCCCGGCGGTTTTGCTCTCGTCGGAGTTGAGCGTCGCCCAGAAGGGAGCACCGAGTCCAAACCGGCTCAGCAAGACCACGAGCCCCCTTCGCGAGTCGGGCGGTTTCTGGTTGACATCGGCTGGAGGCGTGTAGCGCCCGTATCGGGCATACGCGGCGACCAAGACACCTACAAACAGGCTCGCCGAGATTACCATCCGTGTCAGCTCTGCGGACACCTGCTTGGCCTCGGGATCTGGTAGCCACGGCAGGTACAACACGAGGAGGCCGAGCAGCGAGGCGGAGGTCGCGAGGAGCCAGCCGCTCGCGAACACGGCGATAAGGAGAACGAGGACCGCGAGAGCACTACGGCGCTCCCTAATCTCAGCGTACGCCCGGCTCAGGGCGACGAAGGCAGAAGCGATGCGGGACAGCATGGCGAGGGGGAAGGTGCAGGCTCCCTACGCGGCGGTGCGCGTAGACGGTGCCTCCCGGGACGTCCCAGTTGTCACCTCATTCGGCGTATTCCACTGACGCCATTGACGCGCTTCTTTTTGTCCTTAGTCGCAGGCTTGACAGTAACCCAGTCGCCGGGGCTGAAGTCGTTGGCCAGGTTGCGAGCTTGCACTGGCATGGGATCGGTGTAGCCCTCCACGTGAAGCCGGACGAAGACGACGGGAGCCTCCACACGCACAACTTGGGCGGGGATATTCGGCGTGTTCATGCTGATGCGCTCTAGCTTTGTAGGAACGTCTGCAAAACCAGAGTGGGGTGAGGGGCCTCTAGCCTTCTCGATACCCGTCTCAGCAGCAGCGACCGGCGGTACGGGGGGGATTGTCTCTTCGTCACTGTCGGGCTCGAAGTACCCATATCCGGCTGAGGTCTTCCCTCCGGCCCCCAGATCTGTTAGAGCGGCGGTCAACCACGAGGCCGCCTGCGTCACGTCTTCTCCTGCCTCGGCCGTCCGTCCGACGAGGTGGAAGTGGAATGTCTCCCCGGCTGCGATGGCGAGAAAGGCGACCGGGATTGGACTAAGCCAGTCCGAAGGAGCCGTTTCGCCCGCTTCGTCCATGTAATACGCGCTGTAGTGCGGGTTGAGGAGGTCGGCATCGAGCCTCGGGAAGCGAGTCGGAAGTGCGTCGAGGAAGCAGACCGATCCTGCCCGCATGTCACCGCCGAGGTCGTCAGGTTGTTTAGTCTTCGAGCCGAAGATGCGCTCGATTCTTGCTACGGCTTGCTTTTGCCCTTCGGTTTGCTCGTCGCTTGCGAGCATCTCTGCCCACGCCCGGCAGAGCCCTTTCACGCTCGTGCCAGGGAGGTAGGGAAAGCCGCCGGGGTGATGAAACGTCAGGCCGACCTCCAGGGCATTCTTGTAGCCCATCCCCACGAGGAGTCGAGTTGCGGTCCTGCGTTCCAGGGTCTTCGTCGGTTGCCCGAGAGCCTCCAGCCCCTTGACTGTTGCTGCCAGTCGGTTCGCCTGAGCTTCACAGGCGTCGTTCCAGACTCCACTCGGCCCGTACTTCCTCGTGAGGGCCTGGACGTACTTCGTCGCGTAGTCGTCCGAGAACGGTTTCCCCCCAGGCTTCCGGGGAACATAGCGGTAGTACGAGAGCCCAGGGTGGTCGCCTAGGGACGCGGACACGTACTCCCATGCCTTGACGTCCCCTCTTTGGTCTCTTTCTACACGGGTCTCCAGCCCGAGTCGTAGAGCCGACTCATGAGGGATGGGGAAATGCTCAGGTGGGATTGGCATATCAAGAGGCGCTCGTCTCCTCTGGTCCGTTCTCCTTACGGGTGCTCTTCCGTCCAGCCGCAAACCGTTTCAGCCAGGCCAGGTAAGCTAGTGCCTCTACCATCATCCTACGGTAGTCTTCCGTTGAGGTCGCCTGTGCAATGATCGCATTCATCAGGTCATCCAGCGTCTTGGTCGGGTCGGGTGGGGCCTCTCGACTCTCCCGCAGGATCCAGGCAGCCAACTGGTCAGCAAGGAGCTTGTACTCTCTCCGCTCGTTCGGGCGCGAGTGATAGAAGGCGAGGGTTTGCCCGAAACCGGCGGTTCGAATCGAGACCGGCGCCCCCTGGACAAGAGGTTCGTATTTCTTGAACACCCCCTTGTCTCGTGCGGCATCATTCACGGCTGCCCAGGCGCTTGCGGCACGCCGCTGTTCGATGGTTTGTCTCGTCATGGTGAGGAGGGACCGAGGTATCGAGTGCAGCAGATTCCCTTCCCGACGGTCTCGTCGCCGCCGAGTTGGATTCGTTGACCGTCGAGTTGGCGAATGATGCCAAGCATGTGATCGGCGCTACCGTTGCCGTTCAGCTTCCCGCTGAGATCACGGCTCGCGAGGGTAGCGGCGTAGAGGACGGTATCCGCTGGAAGGTTCTCCTGATAAAAGAGGTTGCCGCCGTCGCCCGTGGTAGTCTTCTTCTCGTTGAGCGCGACGCGGGCCTGTATTTCCGTCGCGTACCGGACGAAATCGGCAAAGTCGTCGTCGTGGAGGACCAGAAGGTGCGAGGCGAGACGGTCGCGGAAAGGTTGGTATGCGTCTGGAGCGTCTCCTGTCGGCTTTCCGGGGAACGCGTTCTCCCGGAGCCATGTCGCGAGTACGTCTATCTCCTCGCGTGGCTGAAAAGAGAAGGCATACTCTTCGAGCAGCACCCCCCCCTCGTCCGATACATCGCACTGGGTGGCGCTTCCGTAGGCGGTCCCGGCCGGTGGGGACGCGATCTCGAGGATGCCGGGCTGCGGAGCTTCCTCTAGCAGCGATACATCACGGCGAAGTCGGGCGAGTGCAGAGGAGCAAGTGGTCCAGGCGTAGACGCCTCGAAACGAGCGAACGGGGAATAGGAGCGTCCGTGCGTCTGTAAACGAGACGGCGCCTGCGTGAGCGCTTGCGTTTCGCGTGTCTGGACCGAAGACCGCTGCCACTTTCTGGTGCGGTCGGATGTCATCGCCGTCGCCTTGCGCGGGATACTTCCGCGAGAACCAGTCGCGTGAGGCGCCCTTCACCCCGCTGGCCGCGATCATGGGAAACTCGGTGTGGCGTTCGCGTTGGATCGCTAGGTCGATTCCCCCGAACGATTGTCCCGACCCGGCATGGACCGAGGTCTCGGCGTGAAAGAAGAGAAGAGCGGCAGACTTGAACATGAGTCGGGGTCAGTCAGTGGGCGTCCACGTCCCTACGCGGACGAGGCCGAAGCCCTGCGCGCGATCCGTGGAGTGAGGGCAGAGGCTCTGGCCGTCAAGAGCGTCGATCAGCCCGGCCGGGTCGGCCACGTCATCGAGGAAGTAGACGCTGCCCGCAGGCGCGGCCCGGCGAGCAGGCTTTGGGCGTCCTCGCGCCGCGTCCCATCCACCAACGGTCTGGTGACGTCCCACAGCCGCGCCTACGAGTCGGGCAGCGAACGTCGTTCCGTTGATTTCGACCTCCTGGTTGCGCAGCGCCTCCGGGCGCCAGCCAGCCTGAGAGGGGCATGGCGTGGTCAGGACGAGGCGGAGTCGTGACCCGGAGAGCTGGACTGAGGGACGAGGTCGAGGCGTGAAGGTCTCGATCCGAGCCGGTCGCGCCTCTCCCCCGAGGCGGAGGGTGCCAGGTATGGAGAGACCCTGAAGCCCGTCCACCTCGACAGCGAGCCCTACGTCCTCATGGAGGCGGACGAAGTCCACAGCGAAGAGCTTCCCCTCCTCAGCGGTACCGGAGAACGCGAGTTGGGTCTCGCCCCTGAGGCTGACGTGGGAGCGTGGCTCACGGAGGAACAGCATATCCGGCCGGATAACCTCATGGTCGGCCGGTGGTATGCCGGAGAGCACGTCATCGTAGCACGGGTCTGAAAGGAACCCGCCTGCCGTTTGGAAGACGGGCGCTCCGTCCAGGGGGGGAGCCGCGAGAGGCAGCAGACCCTCGGGGAGATTGGTCTCTGACCCTGCCGGAAGGAGAGCCGGGGCAGAGAGTGTGATGCGCGGCACAGAGCGAACCGACGATTTCTCCCGTAGGAGATCGAGCGGAGCGGGCCAGAGCCGCGTTTTCGCCCGTGGCGTGGTTCGGGCGAGCGATAGGCCCCGAAGTTGGAGGGTGCCCGGTTTCTCCGTCGTTCCGAGAACCTCCGCCTCGGTGCCCGTCAGACCGAAGTCAGTGGCGCGAAGGTCAGCGCCGACAGACTCCAGGAGGGCCCGCCGGATGGCGCCGTAGACCACGGACGGCGGAGGAGGAAACGGCCCGGTGGCGAAGTGATCATCGCCAGCCGAGAACGGGCGACCGTCGCGGAAGACGAGAACGTCGGTGGGGCGTAGGAAGAGGTGGGCCATCATGCTAGCGGTCTCCGCCTTTGCCGAGAAGCTGCGCGACGTGAAGTGCACCCGCTAGCCGTGCAGGGCGGACCGGACCCAGGAGGGCCGCGACCGACTCCTCGTATGCCTCGGCCTGAGCCTCCGAGGAAGCCGTCTCAGGCATCCGGCGCCCAAAGAGCCGACGCACCTCCTCGCGGAACGGCCCGTGCAGGAACTCGGGAATATGACGCTCCTCGTGCGGTCTGCCGATGGGGGGCGGGGCGCTGAGCCGCCGTATGAGGTCCTCCACATCGTATGCGAACCCGGACGCGACGCGATTCTCCCGGATGAGCTTGGAGAAGGCCTGGGCGCCCGAGAGGGCGCTCCACTTCAGAGTGAGTGAAGCGGGAGTGCCGGAGCGCTTAAGTGCCGTGATGGTGATCCGGTTTCGACCGGTGTCCTTGGCCGTTTTCTCGGCAACCCGGGCGGCATCGAGGACTTGCTGGAGCGGTGTGAGATGATGAGCAAAGACGAGCCCCGCGCTGGCAGTGGCATCGGGAAGCACTGTGCGGAACGCCTCCTGAATCGCAACGGCTGCCTGCAATGCCGTCTCGAACGAGAGCAACGCGACGACATCGTCGCCGCCGCCGTACACGAGGCGACCCAGACCGGCCGGTTTCCCTTCCGTCTCGTATCCCTCCACGAGTGGTGGGACCGTGTCCCGTGCGAATGCCTGAAGCCGCCGACTGATCTCGCGATGCCGTTCGGCCCCCACCTTACCGCCGAAGGCGTCGCGGCCGATCTCGCCCGAGAGCCAGCGGCCCATGTGGTCCCCATCGAGTACGAGGACGCCGTAGTAGCGAGAGGGGGGGCGGATACCTGCGGCCTCGGCGGCAAGCAGAAGAGCACCGCGACGCTGCGCGAGGCACTCTAGGTATTCGGTCAGCGTCGCCCCCTCATGGTCTGGGACGGGACCGAGTTCCTTCTCCACCTCGTCAGCTGTGAGCTCATCGCCGATGAGGAGCCGCCCACTCCGACGATACAACTGCCCGGGGCTCTCACGGGATGCTATGCGGAGAGCCGGGATAGCGCTCTCTGTGTATCGGCGGCGAACCTTGCGAGGAAGCGAACCGATGATAGCCTCGTAGCCGGATGCGGCGTGGCGGACGTTCTCGTCTGCCGAGGCCATCACGGCGTGCACGAAGTCAGCGGCAGCGAAGGAAGAAGTAGAGGGGAACGCCTCGGTCTCGGACGCAGGAAGGCGGAGTAACTCGCGGAGGTAATCCGGGAAGTATCGTTTCGCCAGAGCGACCCCCGAGAGCCGCTCCGACGGTCGGATCCGGCCCTTTGAGGCGACGGCCACGTCGCTTCGCCAGAAGTTCCGTACCTCGCTGGGAGTAGCCTGTGGGGTGGGCACGAGCGCCGGGAGAGTGGGGATCAGCGTGCACCGGTGGCCGGATTCGCCGGACGGCCAAGCGCCGTCTGCATCGTCCGTCCCTGGTGCTCCCTCGAACGAGCGGAGCGCTTTCCGCGCGCCCCCGAGTGCCTCGACCCGACGGTAGAGGGTGTCGTACGAAGAAGCGGAGTCCTCGGGAAGGCCGACCCACGCGACCTCGACGTACTGCGCGACGGCTTCTGCCTCGTGTGCATGCGACTCTCGAAGCCCGACCTGTTTGAGTGCGTACCGGGCGATCTTGCGAAGCTCCTCTCGAACGGCTGTCTGGGCTGTAACGGCGAGGCGCTTCACCTCGCTCTCAGGCACGTGGGCCAGAAAGCGGTTTGGCAACGACGCGGCTCCTTCGGGATCAGCGGGGGACGAGGTCTCCGCGCCCCGGAAAGGAAACAGAAACTCGACCGGATGTCCCTCAGACTCCACCGCCTCGATGGCTGTGCCTGCGAGGTGAGAGAGCATCTCGGAGCCCGCCCAGAGATCGGCTGTGCGCCGCCCGGCGGCGATGAAGCCCTGGACCGGCCCGAGCGTGACGAGCAGAAGTGAGGTGCGATCCATCACGACAGAACAGTTTCCGAGATCGCGGTGGTGACATAGTTGCGGACGAACGCCCCATCGGGCATCGACGCTCTGTCTATTCTGTCCGCGTTGACGTACTCGACCAAAAGATCCGTTCCGAGTGGACCGAAGGGGCCAGCCATGAGGGTGTAGACCGCTCCTAAGGACCCCCTGGTCCCGAGAAGCGGAACGATGGAAATGTGCAGTGGGGACGCTCTACGGTCCGTCGGGTCGAGAGGGGAGACATCGAGCTTGAGTTCCCGCTGGCGGCTCTTAGATCCCAACGTGACCGGAAGCCCAAACCCAGCCCGGTCTGAATCGCTCGGCCTTCGAGTGCCTGCGCGCTGAGTAGACCAGAACGACTTGAGGTGCTCCCCGGTTGACTGAACGGCCTTCTTCCAGGAGTCCGTCGGCAGTGAGCGGGTACCGATTAGAGAACGTCCTGGCTTGAGCGTATCGAACGGGGGTGTTGAGGTGCCACGCTCTTCAGCAAGCATCCGCTCCAACTCACGGCCTACCGTCTTTACGTCAAACGTCTCGATGAAAGCCGGGCCTCGAAACTCCTCGGAGAGGTGCTTGGAGAACAGGACACCCCGTACCCAGATCGATCCTGCTGCTCTCCTCGACCGTGTCCCGATGCCTCCCAGGTGCACCACGAGCCAGAAGGCACGAAGAGCCTCCCGCAGCGCCACCTCAGATCGGGACGTGAGGACGACCTGGAAGCGTGCTTCAGGCTGCACGTACGATCTGAAGTTGGATCCCAGCGCGACCGAGAACCAGAGGTACCCGGTGCCCGAGTTGGGGCTCAGCTTTCCCCGAGGATGTTCTGCGTCCGTTTTGTGATCCCAGTCCGGGAGGGTGTTTGCCGGACGGATGTGGTCCGTGAGGTGTGGCGCATGCACCCGTACGGATACGGCTGAACTCCCGACGCCTCCATCGCGAGCCGCTTCGCCGAATACCCGTGCCTCTGCGCCCTTGACCTCCCGGAGCGAGAGCCCGCGTCCCCCTAAGAGCGCCCGGTACCAGTACCGCATGGCGCCCCGAAGGGAGGCCGCGCGGAGTTCGCAGGTTTCCTGATCAACCCCCGAGAGGAACATCGGGGTCAGGACCTCACACTCGAACCGGGCAGTGAAGAGGGGCATGGAGGGTGGGGAAGATGCGAGCAAGAACGCACCCCGACAGCCTCATAAGAACCTGCCGGGACGTCCCGGAACGCGAGGGTACGACTCCGCGCCCAAACACGGCACATCGGCCTGGGACTTTTTTCGGTACGAGTGCCTCACGGATAGCCGCCGGGCGCTGGCGTCCCTTTGAGCACCCCCGCCTCGGTGTGCCCACGGGGAGGCCGAGGCGGGGAAATCGCTATGCGCGGCATCGGTGCGACTCGCGAATCAGAGGAAGAGGTCAAGGGCCTTGAGTCTGTTTCAAGCCGCTAGAGGCGCGGCATCGGTGCGACCGATGAGGATCTGGCCGCTGCCAGGGACGCTGCCTGGGGTTTCAAGCCGCTAGAGGCGCGGCATCGGTGCGACTCGACTGGTGCGAAGGTGACATCGTCGGCAGCGACACGTTTCAAGCCGCTAGAGGCGCGGCATCGGTGCGACGAACCACGCCATTGCAGAAGAGACCGAATACCTTGTTTCAAGCCGCTAGAGGCGCGGCATCGGTGCGACCATTACGCTGGACCAAGAACTCAGGCCCTCCAAGTGGAGTTTCAAGCCGCTAGAGGCGCGGCATCGGTGCGACAACACCGAGTCCGTCGCCTACCCCTCGGCGGCGTACTGTTTCAAGCCGCTAGAGGCGCGGCATCGGTGCGACCGCCACCATGGGTGCAGCGCCTGTAAGCGCGAGCCCGGTTTCAAGCCGCTAGAGGCGCGGCATCGGTGCGACACGCAAGAACATCAAGAAGCGCGCGGCGCGCGATCATGTTTCAAGCCGCTAGAGGTGCAGCATCGGTGCGACGGCATGAACGCGTTTCGTGACAGCGTCCGCACCGTATTGGTTTCAAGCCGCTAGAGGCGCGGCATCGGCGCACCGACCGAGAGGTATTGCTCACTGTCGAGGAGCCTGAGCGCAGCATGTCAAGGAACAGGTCCCCGAGGATACGTCGCGGCCTGCGCTTGTTGGACAGGCTGAGACAACTCGGTGCCGCCCGCCTCGGTGCGCCCACGGGGAGACCGAGGCGGGGGAGACCGCTAGAGGCACGGCATCGGTGCGACCGCGTCCCGACGCCGTTTCCAGCGGCTGGCACTGTTGTTTCAAGCCGCTAGAGGCGCGGCATCGGTGCGACCTGCCAGATCCAACCGCTGGCAGAGGACGAAGAGGCGCTGGGTTTCAAGCCGCTAGAGGCGCGGCATCGGTGCGACTCGTCGGGGCAGACACGCTCGGAGTCTTCCCCGAGGTTTCAAGCCGCTAGAGGCGCGGCATCGGTGCGACAACACCGAGTCCGTCGCCTACCCCTCGGCGGCGTACTGTTTCAAGCCGCTAGAGGCGCGGCATCGGTGCGACCGGGGCCTGTGCTACGTCGTGGGCGTTACGCTCTACTATTGTTTCAAGCCGCTAGAGGCGCGGCATCGGTGCGACGAGTGGCTCGCCGCGCTGAAACTCGTCCACTTTGAGTTTCAAGCCGCTAGAGGCGCGGCATCGGTGCGACGCACGGTTCCCGATCGCCTTCGAGATCACCATCTACATGTTTCAAGCCGCTAGAGGCGCGGCATCGGTGCGACAAAGCTGGTGCGGAACAGGAGAGCTTAAGGTTGTCTCATGGTTTCAAGCCGCTAGAGGCGCGGCATCGGTGCGACTCCTTGCCGCCTCGGTCCTCACCATTCTCTACCTCGCGTATCAAGCCGCTAGAGGCGCGGCATCGGTGCGACGCGGGTGGTGTACTGGCTGGTCTAAAAAGCCTTGTTTCAAGCCGCTAGAGGCGCGGCATCGGTGCGACCGCTGGACGTGTTCCGCGCCGAGGGCCCGGTCTCCGAGTTTCAAGCCGCTAGAGGCGCGGCATCGGTGCGACAACATCCAACTCACCTTCATGTCTCGCAGGAATCGCCGGTTTCAAGCCGCTAGAGGCGCGGCATCGGTGCGACACACCACAGCACCCTCTACGCCTCGGGTGCGCAGGTTTCAAGCCGCTAGAGGCGCGGCATCGGTGCGACCTCGCAGCTTGTAGTAGCGAGTCCTCCGAACCAACCCCAAGTTTCAAGCCGCTAGAGGCGCGGCATCGGTGCGACCCCTGCAGCCTACGGGAAGCCGGCTTTCCCAGACTTCGGTTTCAAGCCGCTAGAGGCGCGGCATCGGTGCGACCGCCGCACTCTGGAGCCTATGGGGCACAAGGGCTCCAGAACACGGTTTGGCGGACTGGGCATTCCCCAAGCGGTCGCAGGTGACAGGTGGTCGCAGAACGTGTCATACCCATCGAGGAGCCCATTGGGAGACAACGAGTTGCAGCTGTGGCGGGAGAGGGGGCATGTCGTACGGCACAAGATGTCAAAAAACAGCTGCGTAGGCGAAGGAGCCTCCGGTGAGGGCGACCTCACGCCATGAAGCAGCGTCGAGAGAATACGAACGACGAAGGAAGCGGCCGTCACGCGATGAAATACGCGGCATCGCCAACATCCGGCCCTTTCCCAAACGTCTCGACACGCTGCTGACACGTCGCGCATAACCGATAGCAACGGACCGAAGCATCGTCGGTTTGAGCCACGAACGCCTTCACACGCTGCCGCAGTTCGCGGTACCGCCGAGCCGTGAGGTGGCACTCGAAGACGCTGTACTGCACCCGTCGGCCGAAGCCTTCCAACTCGTGCGCCCATCGGGTGCGATCACGATCATCGGGAACGTCGTAGACCACGAGAACGAGCATTAGGTGAACCGGAAGGGGGAATACGTCGGTAGGCCCTGGAGCGCCTGCACGTACCGCCGCACCTGAAGCTCCATGCAGCGGCGGTACGACACAGGCGCGGAGGCATCAGGATGGAGAACCCGCCGGTGGAGCGTCGCCTCGAACGCGCGGAGGTAGCGGCGCCGCGCCTCGGGCCTGAGCCGTACCCCCCGTCCTTCGGGCTCTGCGAAGTCATCGGGCGAGAGGGTCTGCTCATTCACGAGCCGGAGTGCCAGTCGCTCGGCGAGGAAACGCCACTCCTCCACGAGGTCGCTCGCGAGAGCGGGGTGTCCTGGCCGGTGGGCATGCAAGACGCCGATGTATGGCGAGAGCCGATGCAGCCGGAGCATGGCGTGGACGTTCTGGTGCAGGAGCGTGTATCCAAAGCTGAGCAGAGCATTGATCGGATCAGTGGGCGGACGTTTCTCGCGGCCATCGAACGAGAAGCCATCGTTTCGGATCAGGTGTCCGAAGACATCGAAGTACACCGCCGCCGCTTGGCCTTCCAGGCCCCGAACCGTGTCAAGGTCTCGCGCCTTGGAGACTCGTGCGATCAGGCGCGAATGCTCGTTGGCGGCAGCTACCACCGGTGGGTTGCCGGGGCCCAGCCTCCGCAGCAGTCGTCGGGTGTTGCTCAGCTTCGCCCGGATGATGGAGACCGAGGTGCGGAGGCGGAACTCCGCGTCCACCTGACGGAGGGCCTGGCGCTGGATCCGTGCGGCATGGTCTGGTCGTGCGGCCTCGGTCTGGCCGTAGGGACGCCCCGCTCGCGAGACCCACGCCACGGTGATGTGTTCGCGGAAGCACCGCCGGAGCGCAGCGGGTGTCACCAGGCAGGTCCCGAAGAGGAGAACGCGGTCCACCTCTGCCACGGGGACTTCCAGCACCTCCTTCCTCGGATCTCGCCCCACGGTCACTCGGAACCGGTCGCGTTGGACGCGAAGCCACGCCCCTTGCGTTTCGATGTAGAGCGTTCGCATGAGCGGCTCGGCCCCAGGCGCGAGATCGAACGGCTCAGGCTCAGCCGGAGGCTGCGGGCCTATGGGCGTCGGTGGCGGCGTATCGAGAGGCTCCGGCGGTAGAGGAACAGGATCGGGTGAATCGAGCCGTGCGAGAAGGTCATCGAGGCGAAGCCCCTCGGCATCGAGCGCGGCCTGGAAGGCGCGGCCGAGCGCGGTCTCGCCGAGATCGGCGGGAATGAGTGATGGGGCAGACGGCGTGGTGCGGGGCACGCCAATCTGAAGTGGATGTGCCGACGGGAGTGCGAGGGAGCGGACGAAGAGGGTGCCGAGGAATCGGAACCCCGTCTCGAAGGTGGTGAGGGCGGTTTTCTCGGGATGGAGGCGGAGTTTGAGCGAGGCTAGCGTTTCCTCCGTCAGTTCGAGCGCGTCTTCTGCCCGGTCAGCCGTCCGAGCGAGGATGACGAAATCGTCGGCATAGCGGACGATCCGGTGGCCGTCGGCCTCTAACGCCTCGTCCAGGTCGTCCAGCACGAGGTTGGCAAGGAGGGGAGAAAGCGCTGACCCTTGCGGAAGTCCACGCGACCGAGAGACGCGACGACCGTACCACATCGCGTCTACCGAGACCCAGGCGCGAATGAGCCGGAGAACGCGTGAGTCGTCTACCAACCGACCGACGCGCTCGATCAGCCGGTCGTGGTCTACGGTGTCGAAAAAGCTCTCCACGTCAGCATCTACCACGTAGCGATAGCCCTCATCGCGTAGCCGCTCGATCTCCGCGACGGCCTGCTGCACAGAGCGGCCTTCGCGGTAGGCATACGTGCTTTCGCTCAGTTCTCGCTCCACCAGGGGAGTCAACGCCTCCAGAGCCGCGCCCTGCACTACGCGGTCGCGTACGGTCGGGACGGCCAGCTTCCGGCGTCCCCCAGACGCCTTCGGGATCTCGAAGGCGAAGAGAGGCTCGGGCTGGTACGTCTCAGTGAGAACGTCGCGGGCGAGGCGGTCCATCTCCGCATCGAGGTGGAGAGCGAAGCGGTCCACGGTCACACCGTCAGACCCCGCCATCGGAGTGCCTGCTCGGGTGCGGCCCCAGCCTGACGGAAGGGCGCGAACGATCGCCTCCAGGGTTACGGGTGCCATCGGTCAGATCACAGGACGAACCGGGAGATCGAACTGGTCGAACTCATGCTGAAAGACCGGCCGGTCGTCTGGCTCGGCGGGGTAGCAGGTCACGAGCAGGCGGTCCTTCGGATTCGAGGACGTGCGGACGCGGTCCAAGGCATCGAAAAAGTCCGGGTTTGACGTCGCCCGCAGCACAAAGCCTTGCTTTTTGTCATACGCCAGCGGTGTGCGTCGCACGGTCCCGAGACGTCCAAGGATCTCCGCTCTTGCGATGTCTCGCCTTCTGATCGGCGCCTGGAGAGTGTACTCTGCCTCTCCGTCGTGCCGCTGCAACACGATGGGGATCAGATGGTCGAGGCGGGCCGTCTCTTTTCGGGTCTCCTCGCGTAGGAGAGCAGTTTCATCCGCCGCTCGGCGGGCCTGCCGGAAGGCCGCGATGGCAGCTCCGATGGAAACGAGCGTACCTAGGATGGACAGGACGCCAGAGACAAGGGCAAACCAGTCGAGACCAGACATATCCGTGGGGAAGGATGTGCGCCGAGGATAGAGGTCCGCAGGCAATCACAGTCACTCAGCCACGGACAGATCCTACGCCGCACGTTGTCCCACTAGCACGGAGCCTGTCTGGAGGTAGCGGAGAAGGGCTTCTACCTCGTCTCGTCTCCACCGCTTTCCAGAGTTGGGGCGAGTCTCGTAGTAGTACCCGTCTGTATACAACGCCCAGGTTGCGGCTGAGAGGAGATAGGTCTTCAGGAGGGGGCGGAAGCGCCCGTAGTAGAGAGAACGCGAGACTCCGAGGCGCTCCTGAAAAAGGGCTTCGACGTCCTTTCCTGTTAGTACCACTCGCTCCTCAGGGGTAGCCTCGGGGAGTTCGCCCCATCTCCTGTAGGCCTCCAACGCCTCGGTATCCCAAGGGGCGAGGCCTTCTTCTGAAATCTCTAGCGTCGTTAGCCTTTGACTCCATTCCCGCACCTGGGACGCCTGCTCTTCCAGTTTGGCACGTTTCGATTGCAGCCGCTCGCGCTCGGCTTTCCATTCTTCCTTCTGTGCTTTGATTCCATCCTCTAGCTCACGAAGTGCTGCTGCTTGCCGCTCTGCCTTTTCCAATCGAACGTCATCAGCGTCTGGCAAATAGGTGCGTGACCGGTAGCGAGAGAAGATGGCCTCTCGCTCATGTCCCCACCGTGGGCGTACGAGCTCCTCCATGAAACTGAGGTGCTCCAACTCATGTCTAACGGCTCTGGCACAGCGCTTAGCCTTCCGCATTTCGATCTCCGCTCGACCTGCGATATCAGATGCGATCATCTTGGCGCCACGTGGTAGGGCGTCGCGGGACCGGGTGTATAGAGATGGCATCGGCGGAGACGGAGGCGAGTTGGAGCACGGACCTTCTTGACACATCGCGTGCCATAGCGTAGTATAGGCCCACGACACATGGCGTGCCAAGCACGATCGGATGCCTGAGTATTACGAGATCCTCACTCCTGCGGAGATCATCTACCTCCGCCACACCCTTGGCTGGAGTCAGCGCCGTCTCGGTGCTTTCCTTGGTATTACCTATGCCACGGTTCAGAGGTGGGAGTCCGGGGCGTACGAGCCCAAGCCGTGGGCAGCAGCCCTCCTCTACAAACTCTGGCTCGACGTATTCGGCACGTACGAAGGGCCGTACCCAGAGTTGGAGGACGAACCGGAGCACTACGGCCCGCAACCTGCCCAATCTGATGAGGCCCTCCGCCACCTCGGCGCTTTGCTGCTGACCGGTGGCATCGGGTACCTCGTGCTTAAGGCCCTCAGTGGGGACTCCGAGCAAAGCGAAGACGACGATTAGAGCAGTGGATGCGTCTCGCTCATCTGGTACGTCTCGCCCGACCGTCGAGGTCGTGACGCTCTCGCGGCATGAACTCGCGGCCTTAGTAGCCGAGGCGACCGAGGCGGGTGCGCATGCAGCAGCGGAGCGGTACGAGCAGACCCTGCGTCAACTCACCGAGCGTTTGGAAGCAGCAGCTACACGGGCGGGTCTGAAGGAGTGGATCACTACAGACGAGGCAGCCGCCTATGCTGGGCTTACCGGACGGCGCCGGGCCGAGACCGTCTTGGCATGGATCAAGGCTGGACTTTCAGATCGAGGTCCACTCTCTGCTACGCGAACCAGTCGGGGGTGGCGGGTGAAGCGCACGGACCTCGAGGCGTGGCTCGCGACGGAGAGCGCGCCGGAGCAGATTTCAGGCCGAAACAAGGGAGCGTAGTCACTGCCAGACGATGCCCACATCGTATACCCCGAAGGACCCGTCGCGTGACAGAAGCGGTATGTCCTCTGCGAGCGCCTGGGCGATTAGCAGACGGTCGAACGGATCTCGGTGATGGAAGGGGAGACCCACCATACGGACGAGATGCTCAGACTGGATCGTAAGGATCTCGAAGTCATTCGCTTTGAGCTGGGCCGGAAACATCTCGGCGAAGGGTTGTGCCAGCGGGAGCTTCCCCAGGGAATGCTTGATGGCGATCTCCCATAGGCTCGCCGTGCTCACGAGCACATCGGTACCTGCGTCACGGATGAGGGCTTCTGCTCGCCTCCCGAGGCGGGCATCGTCCGCTAGAAACCAGAGCAGCGCGTGGGTGTCGAGGAGGACGCGCACAGGCTACGTGTAGGGCTCGAAGTCACTCAGAGGCGCATCGAAGTCGTCGGGCACGGTGATGAGCCCACGCGCCGATCCGGGCTGGCGTGGGGCTCGCGGCTCTCGTTCGCTGTCGCTCGTGGGGAGAACGATCACTTCCACAGCCTCGCCTTCGGGAAAGGGGACACCCTGGATAGTAACGGAGCCGTCACCGCCAACGGTGGTTTCGGTTCTGTGGGCTTGCATCGCGATGTTGGCTTCGGTAGAGATACTACGGCAGTTCAGGCAGAAGGCTCCTCTGCAAGCGCGGCGAAGGCACTTCGCATCTCAGCCTCCACGTCGGCTCTATCAAACGCAGAGAGGTACGCCTCCGTGACGGCGATGGAGGAGTGCCCGAGAGCCTTCGAGATGGTATAGACACTCGCGCCGTTCTGGCGGAGCACGTCTGCAAACGAGTGCCGAGCCCCGTGAAATCCCACGTATGGAACGTTGTGAGACTCCGATACCTGCCGGACGTACTTCCGCGCGACGGCGTTCATGGATTGGAGTCGAGACCGCGCCGTTCGAGGATCTGCTAGTTCCGCCTCGGTAACTAAGGCGAAAACGAACGGCGAATGCTCGGGGCCATTGGGTCCGGTGCGCTGGTGCCACCGGGTGAGAACCTCAGTAGCCGGAGTAAGCAAGGGGACACCCTGCGCATCCCCTGTTTTTCGCTGGCGCCATCGGACGTACACCGGCATTCCACTGGTGTCTCGCTCAATATGTGTCCACCGGAGCGTCGCTACATCACCAAAGCGCATGCCGCCTGCGTAGAACGCAAAAAGCCACCAGTCAAGAGCATCGGCCGCGCGACCGGTCAGCCCGGCGCGGGCGTCGGTGAGTACCTGCACTTCAGTGAGTGAGAGACGGGGTTTCTCGACCCGCTCCCGTTTGATCCGCACGGTCGCGGCCACAGTCGCAGCGGTGACGGCTCCCTCTACGCCGTCTCGGGCCGCTCGTCGAAGCACAGCCCGAATCGTGGAAAGCTGTTTAGCCGCGTAGTTCCGCTTATGACCGAGTCCCTTGGGGGGCGAAGCGAGGAGACGCGACTCGTGTGTGCGCAGGAGAGCCGGGGTCAGGTCCGTGATAGGTATATCGTTTGCTCCTGTTTCACGGCGAACTGTCTCCGCGAAGTGATTGAGGGCCGTTCCGTACACAAGGGAAGTCCCGATCTTGCCCCGTGCCTCCCAGTCGGCCTGGATCTGACGGCCGTACGCGAGAACACCAGGGACAGCATCGGGCTCCGGCTCGGGTTCAGGATGGAGAGCCGCTTCGACCGTTGCTTTCGCTCGGTCGAGGTGGAGATACCGACTCTCTCCCACGAGTTCAGTGATGGCACGTTGTGCGGTCGCCAATCGCTCTGCCAGCACGCGGTTCAGTTGATCGGAGTCAAGTGCCGAGCGTCGAACTTCCTTCTTCTTGGGGTTCCAGTCAGATTTGTGAACGCGAAGTCCGAGCGCGACGTGGCGTTTGGTCCCGTCGCCGTGCGATAGGCGGACATAGAGTGGCACTTCGCCCCTCCGGTTGGGTTTTGGTAGAGCGACGAGTGAGAGACGCATCGGAGCGGAGGCGTGGAGATCAGCAGCGGGCCACCTCAGCCTGGAATGGGTACCATTATGGGTACCATTTTTCGGCCGGGAACGTCCCGAGTATTGGAGGCGACCAAGCCCAAGATAGCAGATTTTAGCCTCCTGAAGTTGTTTTTGGGTAGTGAGTCTAGGGTAGTTCCGGGTCTCTTGTGTAATCCAACAGGGCCCACCCGCCTACGCAGTGATCGTGTGGCGGCGGTGCCCGTCCCAGCAGAGGACTACTTTTTCGGATTGGCCCGTAGGCGACGGCTGTGCTGGTGAGTCCGGCGGCGGGAATAGCCTCAGGGAGACCTCTACCGCCTCGAAAACGGTGAGTCCCTGAGCGCGGAAGCTGTCCGCCCCTCCCCGGACGAAGCGCCGGGAATCCCATCTCCATGGGAGCCGCGACTACTACCCGGCTGCGTCCCGCTCCAGGCCTGACCGAGATGCTACGGTCTCTCTATCGTCGAGCGCGATTACCGCGTCTCCTTGCCTAAGGTCACAGGCAGGAATCGTGCTGCGAGCAGCAACGTTAGGGCTGTTGCCGTGACGAGAGCAAAGCCGAGACGGTAGCCTTCCTCTGGAACGGTGGACGAGGCTGCAAGAGCAGCGAGTACCGAGGCTCCGACCAACTGGCCCGTGCTCAGGAAGATCGTGGAGAGCCCCTGCGCCACGGCGCGCTCCTCGCGCCCCGCCTCCGCTAGCAGGATGTAACTGAGCGATGACCCCAGGATGCCCGAGAGCCCGAGGCCGAGGACGACGGTGCCTGCGATGTGGACGCCAAGCGAGGGCGCGGCCGCGACCACGCCCATTCCCACGGTGAGAAGAACCGCTGCCACCGTTACGACGGTGCGCGCGCCGACCCGGTCCAACAAGCGTCCCGCCACGGGGGCCCCCACCGCGACGCCCGCGACCAGCGGGAGCAGTAAGTACGAGGCTGTGGACTCCTCCACGAGGAACGCGACTACCGCGTAGTCCGAGAGCAGCACGAACGTCGCCTCCACAATGCCAACGCCGACGGCGAGAAGGCACGCGATCTGAACCGGACGGCGCGCGATCAGCCCCGGCCGGAGGAGAGGCGCTGGCGCGCGGCGCTCGATCATCGCCAGGACCGGCACAAGCAGCGCCGCGAGCAGGAGCGGTCCCCAGACCACCGGTTTCGCCAGGCTGGCGGCAATGCCCGCCGCATCCAGGCCGCTCAGACCGACGACCAAGGCGACGAGCAGGACGGCGAGTGTAAGCGTTCCGGCGGCATCGAACGGGCGCGGCTCGGCGGCGCGAGACTCGGGGAGCCTCCGTGCCGAGATCCAGAGGACGAAGGCCGCGAGTGGCAACGTGAGCGCGAAGAGCCAGCGCCAACTCGCGAGGGCCAGGACGATGCCGCCGAGGGCGGGGCCGATCAGGAAGGCCACGCCGAAGACAGAGCCTAGCAATCCCACCGCCCGGCCTCGCCGCTCGGGCGGGTACGCGTCGCCGATGACGGCCGTCGCGACGGGGAAGATGCCGGAGGCTCCGATGCCCTGGACGACTCGCCCCGCGAGCAGAACACCAAACGAGGGGGCAGACGCCACAACGACGGTCCCGAGTGCGAACGTCGCGATGCAGGCGAGGTAGACGCGTCGTCGGCCCGCGCGGTCGGCCAATGCGGAGGTGACGGGAAGCCCGGCGAGGTTGGCGAGCACGAACGCGGTGAACGTCCAGGCCACGGCGCGCTCGGACAGTGCGAAGGCCTCGCGCAGCGCCGGGAGGGCGGGCCCAACGATGGCGATATCGAGCGCGCCGAGGAGCGTCCCGAGGAAGAGGACGCCGAGAAGTCGCTTCGGAGGTGCTGGCAGGGTCTCGTTCATGCCGGGAGGCTCGCCCCACTCCTGGCGGGCGACTGCGAAAGAAGGCTGAGTTCGTCCGCCTCGGTCGGTCGGCCGAGGCGGGCGGGGCTAGAGGGCGGCGAAGGCGGAACGGAAGGCCTCGTCGGCGGCGGCGAGGACCTCGGGCGTGTGCGTGCTCGACGTGAAGCACGCCTCAAAGGGTGACGGCGGGAGGTACACGCCGCGCTGCAGCAGGAGCCCGTGAAGCCTCGCGAAGGCCGCCTTGTCGCTCGTCGCCGCGCTCGCGTAGTCCGTGACCGGGTTCTCGTTGAGGAAGAAGCCGAACATGGCGCCCTGCGCGTCGGCCTGGACGGGCACTCCGGCCGCCTCGGCAGCGCTGCGAATGGAGGCGACGGTCTGACGGGCTGCCTTCGAGGCCTGCTCCCACGCGTCGGAGGCGTAGACCTCGCGGAGAGTCGCGAGCCCGGCCGCCATCGCGAGGGGATTGCCGGAGAGAGTTCCGGCCTGGTAGACCGGCCCCTCCGGCGCCATCAGCTTCATCACCTCAGCCGCGCCACCGTAGGCTCCTACGGGAAGACCGCCACCGATCACCTTGCCGAGGATGGTCACATCGGGCGTGACGCCGAAGAGCGCTTGCGCGCCGCCCGGATGCACGCGGAAGCCGACCATGACTTCGTCGAATACCAAGAGGGCACCGTGCTGCTCCGTGATCTCGCGGAGGAACGCCAGGAAGCCATCGCGCGGGCGGACAAAGCCCATGTTGCCCGCGATAGGCTCCGTCAGAACGGCCGCGATCTGGTCTCCCTCGCGCTCGAACACCTCGCGCATGGCAGCCTCGTCGTTGAAGGGCACGATCAGCGTGTCAGCCGTGACGGCCGCGGGGACGCCGGGCGAATCCGGGAGGCCGAGGGTCGCGACGCCGCTGCCTGCCTTCGCGAGGAGAAGATCCGCGTGGCCGTGGTAGTGGCCGTCGAACTTGACCACTTTGTTGCGGCCAGTGAAGGCGCGTGCGGCGCGGACGGCGCTCATCGCGCCCTCCGTCCCGGAGTTGACGAACCGCAGCCGCTCCATGCTCGGGTAGATGCCCTGGATGGTTTCGGCGAGGTCTACCTCCAGCGGGCTCGGGGCGCCGTAGCTAGAGCCCTTCTCCACTTGCTCCGCGACGGCCCGCGTGACGACCTCGGGTGCGTGCCCGAGCAGCAGCGGCCCGAACGAGAGCACGTAGTCGATGTAGCGGTTGCCGTCCACATCGATGAGGTATGGCCCCTCGCCGCGCTCGATGAACCGCGGCACGCCGCCGACAGACTTGAACGCGCGGACGGGTGAGGAAACGCCGCCCGGCATGAGGTGCTGGGCGTCGGCGAAGAGCTGTTCAGAGCGGGCGGTAGTCGGTTCGGTCGTGGTCATGTCGTAGGAATCAGAGTCAGAAGCTGGTCGGCGGTGCGCTCGGCCTCGGCGATCACGTCGGGCAGGCCGACGCCCCGGAGCGAGGCGCCCGTCACCGCGAGGCCGGGGTGATGCGCGAGGGCGCGGTCGAGCGCCGCGAGGCGGTCGGGGTGGCCGAGGGTGTAGCGCGGCTGCGCCCGCGTCCACCGCTGTACGACGGTCCAGACCGGCTCAGCCGTGAGCCCGACGCGCGCGCGAAGATGCTCGGCGGCGGCAGCGAGGACCTCGGCGTCCGTGACCGTCGCGGCGAAGACCGGACGCGGGAAGACGCGGAAGAGGTCGTGCCCCTTGGGGGCCGTGCCGGGGTGCTTGCGCGAGAGGATCGTGACGGCCTGGATCGGCCCGCCCTCGCGCTTGGGAACGAGCCAGCCGGAGGCGTCGGGCACGCGAAGGCCTTCGGAGCGGACGCCGAGGATAGCGGCCGTCGCGCTCCCCATCGGGACCTCGGCGAGCGGGGCCGCCAGCGCAGAATCCAGAGGGTCCAGCACGCGGGCAGCGGCGGGTGCGGGCAGGGCGACGAGCAGCGTCTCGACGGTCCGCTCGGTTCCGTCGGCGAGCACCGCGCGGAAAGCGTCGCTGTCGCGCTCCACGCGCTCGACGCGCGCCTCGGTCTCGATCACCCCGCCCGCCTCGGCAACGGCGTGGGCGAGGGCGTCCGTGAGCGCCTGCATCCCGCCGACCGGTCTCGAGAAGGGCGCGGTGCCGGTCGTGATGCCGGGGGGGCCGGCGGCACCCCCGAGGCGGAGGAAGCCGCCTTCGCGCTCGCGTGCGCGAAGGTGCGGAAGTGTGGACTGGAGCGAGATCGGCCCGTCGTCGGCGCCGTAGAGACCGCCGAGGAGCGGCTCGATCAGGTCGTCCCAGGCGCCTCGGCCGAAGCGGCGGACGGCGAACGCTTCGAGGCTTTCGTCGGCGTCGCCCGCGCGGGCGGGTACGAGCGGTTCGAGCGCGGCGCGGAGCTTGGAGCGGAGGCTCATCGCGCGGGTGGTGACGAGCGGCGCGAGGCGCCCGGGCACGAGTCCGGTCAGGCCAGCGGGAAGCGGGTGCAACCGGCCGCCCCGCTGGATGAGCGCGCCCATCCGTGGGGTCGCGGTCTCGACGCTCAACCGCTCCGCCAGCCGCGCGGCGGCGGGCTTGCGGACGAGGAACACGTCCGGCCCCACGTCGGCCACGAACCCGTTGTGCCGCAGCGTCTTGACCACGCCACCCAGCCGGTCGGACGCTTCCAGCAGCCGGACGCTCGCGCCCTGCTCCGCCAGCCGTAGCGCCGCCGCGAGCCCGGCGACGCCTCCGCCGAGAACGAGGGTGTCGGTGCGGTCGGTCATGGGTCGGTCCGCCTCGGTCCCGAGGCGGGGAGGGTCACGCCGCGACGGCGCCCGCGTCGACGGTGCCCTCGGGCATCGGCATCGTGGGGGCGGGGGCGGGCTGGTGGCGCACGTCGGACTCCACCCAGCCCTCGGCGGCGGCCTTCTCCTCCACCAGTTCCGCGAGCAGGCGGGTGTAGCGCGGGTCGTCGTTGAGGCTCGGCGGGCGGACGAGCGTCACGCCGTTCTCGCGCGCGGCCTCCTGCGCCTCGATGTCGATGTCGAACAGGATCTCGACGTGGTCGCTCACGAAGCCAATCGCCAGGCTGACCACCTTGTCGATGCCGCGCTCCTCCTTGAGCGCCGGGACGTGGTCTTCGAGTTGCGGCCCGAGCCACGGCTCGGGGCTGCGGCCCTCCGACTGGTAGCTCCAACTCCACTGGTCCTCGCGGAGCCCGGCGCGCTCGGCGATGAGCCGGGCGGTCGTCCAGAGCTGCTGCTGGTAGGGGTCGCCCATCTTGAGGATGCGGACCGGCAGGCTGTGCGCGGAGAGCACCACGTGCACGTCGTCCTGCTCGTCCTCGGGGAACTGCGCGATGCCCTCGCGCACGCGGTCGGCGAAGGCGTCGATGAGCAGGTCGGCGTCGAAGTAGGCATCCACGTACGTGAACTCGATGTCGCCGCGGTAGAGGTCCAGCCCGGCCTTGACCTTGCCCTGGTACTTCGCGATGGACATCGACGAGAAGTGCGGCGCGAGGACAATCGCGACCGCCCTCTCGATGCCGTCGTCGATCATCTGACCGACGGTCTCTTCGATCCACGGCGCCCAGTGGCGCATCCCGAGGTACGCCTTGAAGCGCTCGGGCTCGCCCTCGGGGTTGAGGACCGCCATCGCGCCGTCGATCTGCGCCTGGGTGAGCCCCATGATGGGCGAGGCGCCGCCGATGGAGCGGTAGTTGTTCGTGATCTCGTCGAGCACGGCCGTCGTCGTCGGGCGCCCGTGGCGGATGTCGGAGAGGTACCCGGCGATCTCGTCGAGCGACTCGGGGCCGCCGTACGCCATGAAGAGGACGCCGATTGGCTTGTCGTGGGTCATCGGTCTGGGGGGTGGAGTCTCGCCAGAGGCCTCTGGCGGAAGGGGCTAGGCGGGGACGGCCTGGGAGGTCTTTTCGCGGACGTAGTCGGTCAGCCGCGCGACCATGTCGGGAGGCGTGGCGGGGACGAGGCCGTGGCCGGTGTTGAAGATGTGCCCGGTCTCGGGCGCCTCGTCGAGGACGCGGTCGGCCTGGGCTTTGAGCTCGCGCCAGGGGGCCTGGAGGAGATACGGGTCGAGGTTGCCCTGGATCGGCCGGTCGTCGCCGATCCGCTCGCGGGCCTCGCGGAGCGACGGCCCAGAGTCCACGCCGATGGCGTCTCCGCCCGCCTCGGCGACGGCGTCGAGGTGGCCAGCGGTTCCGGTCGAGAAGTGGACGATGGCGAGGCCGGTCCGCTTCGCGATGGTGATCAGCTTGGTACTGTACGGCGCCACGTAGCGCTCGTAGTCGTAACGCGAGAGGACGCCCGCCCACGAGTCGAACACCTGGAGCGCGCTCGCGCCCGCCTTGGCCTGCTCCCCCAAGAAGCTGCCCGCGACGGTCACCATCTTGTCCATGAGGCGGCGCCACGCGGCGGGCTCCTGATACATGAACCGGCGCGTCAGCTCGTACTTCTTCGAGCCACCGCCCTCGATGGCGTAGGCCGAGAGCGTGAACGGGCACCCCGCGAAGCCGATCACGGGCACGCGGTCGCCAAGCTCTTCCTTGACGAGGCGAATGGCCTCGGGAGTCCAGGGCATCGTCTCGCCCGCAGGCGGAGTCGCGAGGAGGTCGACCTGCTTCGTCGTGCGGATCGGGTTGTCGATCACGGGGCCGACGCCCTTCTCGAATCGGAGGTTCAGCCCCATCGTCTCCAGCGGGGGCAGCAGGTCGGAGTAGATGACGGCGGCGTCGAGGTCGAAGCGGCGGATCGGCTGGAGCGTGATCTCGGCGGCGATCTCGGGCGTCTTCACCATCGTGAGGAAGTCGTGCTTCTCGCGGACGGCGCGGTACTCGGGGAGGTAGCGGCCCGCCTGCCGCATGAACCACACGGGAGTGGCGTCGACGGGCTTGCCGTGGAGGGCGTCGAGGAATCGGGACATGGTTAGGAAGGGGCCAGTGGGGAGTAGCCAGTGGCAGAGTGTGGAAGTCCGGGGGTGTGCTGTAGCGTCGCGTGAGCGGAAGAGCGTGTGCTACTGGCCCCTCCCCACTCGCCACTGGCCCTCAGTGACCGGTGCCTTCGTGCTCCAGGGCCCAGGCGTACGGCCCGGCGCTCTGCCACACGGCGTGGCCCGCGAAGAAGGGACCGAGGTTGTCGATGAACTCGGCGGTCTGACGCGTAGACCGCATCTTCTGGACGACCGCCGAGAGCGGGAAGAGATCCTTGCCGACGAGCCCCGCGATGAAGTCGTTGTCGTTGGGATCGAGGCCGTGGCAGGCCAGGCGCACGTCGTGGGCGTAGTCACCCCGGCCGAAGGCGCGGCCGATGCCGCCGTGCTCCATCAGCATCTTGCGCTGTTCCTCGCGCGGCTCGCGCTCGAACCGGCCGCTCCGGCGCAGCGGATACCAGACGGCCCACGGCCAGTCCGGGTTCGTCATCGTCTTGACCGGCCGCGCGACGAGGGTGCCCAGGAGGTCTTGCTCGTAGCCGATGGAATACGTGCGGCCGAGCATGGTCAGCGCCGGGACGGGCACGAGGCCTGCGAAGGCCTCCGAGGTGTGCAGCGCGCGGCCATCCTCTACAAAGAAGGTCGGATCCTCGTGGAAGGTGATCACGCCCACGCCGCGCGGGTCCTGCGCGCTCTGGTACACCACGCCGCCGACTCCGGACGCCTCGGCAGCGTCCGCGAGGCGGGCGGGGTCGTCGCAGTGGGTGTAGGCGAGGAACTGGACGAAGAGGCGCCGGTCGAGCGTCTTCGGCGCGCCCTCGGCGGTCTTGCCACGTTCGGAGAGGTCGAGCCCGGACGAGGATCCGTCGCTGGTGGGCCGGGCCTGCTGGGGGACCGCCTTGGGCTGGATGTCGAGTGCCATCGGGGGAGTTTCAGTCGGGAGTGAAAGTCGTACGTCGCGAGCGCCTCGCGGATCGCGCCGGAACGAGAGCCGGGGGCGGCTTCACGGAGTTTGCGAGGGAGCCGGGTCGGTCGGCCTCGGCGCCGAGGCCGCCGGAGTCGTGTCTATTCGTCCATCCCCTCGGCGAGCCAGCGGGCGGCGTCGAGGGCGTAATAGGTGATCAAGATGTCGGCACCCGCGCGCTGGATGCTCGTGAGCGCTTCGAGAGCGGCGCGGCGCTCGTCCAGCCACCCGCGCTCGGCGGCGGCTTTGAGCATCGCGTACTCGCCCGAGACGTGGTAGGCGCCAAGCGGGCGGTCGGGGAAGGCCTCCTTCGTCTGGCGGATCACGTCGAGGTAGGCGAGGGCTGGCTTGACCATCAGGAGGTCCGCGCCCTGCTCCACGTCGAGGGCGGCCTCGCGGAGGGCTTCGCGGACGTTACCGGGATCCATCTGGTGCGTCCGGCGGTCGCCGAAGGCCGGGGCACTGTTCGCCGCATCGCGGAAGGGGCCGTAGAACGCGCTCGCGTACTTCACGGCGTAGCTGAAGATGCCGACCTGTGTGAACCCCTCGGCATCGAGGCCGGAGCGGATCGCGCCCACCACGCCATCGATCATGGATGAGGGCGCGACGAGATCGGCCCCTGCGCGGGCGTGGCTGACGGCGGTGGCGACGTGCTGCGGCAGTGAGCCCTCCAGGTCCAGGTGCCCGTCGCAGGTGAGAAAACCGCAGTGACCGTGGTCGGTGTATTCGCAGAGACACACGTCCGTGATGACGGCGAGATCGGGCACGGCGTCCTTGATGGCACGCGTGGCACGCTGGACGGCCTCGGATTCATCGCGCGCGGCGGAGCCCTCGGCGTTCTTGTGCTCGGGGATGCCGAAGATGAGGACCCCGCCGATGCCGAGGCAGGCCGCCTCGGTCGCCTCGCGGACAGCCTCGTCCACGGAGAGTTGAAAGACGCCCGGCATGGAGGAGACCTCCCGGCGGACGCCCTCGCCGTTGACGACGAACAGCGGCAGGATGAAGCTGGCGGGGTCCAGCCGCGTCTCGCGAACGAGGCGGCGGATCGCGGCGGACTGGCGGAGGCGCTGCGGCCGGTTCGCACCGCCCGGAATGGAGGAGGGGAGGGAACGGGGGGGAAAGACGGCTTCCATGGGTCAGGAGAAGAGGCGCACGAGACCGTCCGCGAGACCGGCGAGGGTCGAGGGATCAGCGACGATCGACGGCGTGAGACCGGCGTCGCGCACGGCCTGCGCGGTCACGGGGCCGATGGCGGCGAGGGCCGGTCCTCCCGCCTCGGTGCCGAGGCGGACGCCCTCGGGCACGGAGGACAGGAAGCCTCGGACCGTCGAGGGCGAGGTAAACGTGATGGCGTCGGGAGGTTCCGCGAGGGCATCCGCCACATCGGAGGCACGGGCGCCCTCCACGGTCCGGTACGCAACGGCATCTACGACGGAGGCGCCGCGCTGGCGGAGGCGCTCGGCGATGGCCCGCCGCGCGATGTCGGACCGCATCAACACGACCCGGTCCTGCGGCGAGACGGGTAGTTCTGCGGCAAACGCGTCGCCCGTCGACTCGGTGGGCAGAAACGTCGCGGCGGCGCCGTGTGCCTCCAGTTCGCGTGCCGTCCCGGGCCCGACAACCGCGACGCCGAGGCCGTCCGGGAGACCTTTCGGCCAGGCGGCGGCGACGAACGGCCATCCGTGGCGTACACCGCTCGGGCTGGTGAAGCCCAGCCAGCGAGCACTCCCCAGGGCGGCGGCGACGCCGCGCAGTTCGTCGGCGTCCTCGGCCGGTTCGCTTCGGATCGAGGGGACGAGCAGCGGCGTCGCGCCCAACTCACGGAGTGTGTCCGCGAACCCATCCGCTTGATCCTCGCTTCGCGTGACGACGATGCGGCGACCAGAGAGAGGGCGATCCGTCATGGCAGGAGGTCGCTGGCGCCTCGCGAAAGGGCAGCGGCAGCGGCGCGTTCTCCCACGAGTTGGGCCGGGTCGGCCCCGTGGAGAGGGGCTGTCTCATCGACGTCGATGCAGAGGGAGCCATCCGTCGCGAGGACGCGGCCTCGAAGGTGAAGGTGGTCCTCGGTCTCGGTCGCGAGAGCCGCGACAGGTGCGCTGCACCCGCCTCCCAGCGCGGAGAGCAGGTGCCGCTCTGCCTCGACGGCACGGCGCGTCGGGGCATGGTCCAGCGCAGCGACGCGTTTGCGGACTCGGTCGTCGGTGGCGCGGATCTGAACCGCCACAGCGCCCTGGCCGGGAGCAGGCAACATCGTGCCGAGCGGGAGGATCTCGGCTGCGTCGCCCATCCGGCCGAGGCGGGCGAGCCCGGCGACGGCGAGGACGGCCGCGTCGTAGTCCTCGGTGTGGACCTTCGCGATGCGGGTCGGGACGTTGCCGCGGATGGAGCGGACGGTGAGGTCCGGGCGGAGGCGGAGGAGTTGGGCGGTGCGGCGGGGGCTGCTCGTCCCGACCACGGCCCCCTCGGGGAGATCGCCGAGGGAGTGGCCGCCGGGGCAGATCCAGGCATCGCGCGAGTCCGCCCGTTCCAGGATCGCGCCGACCATGACGCCCTCGGGGTCCTCGGTGGGCAGGTCCTTCAGGGAGTGGACCGCGAGGTCGATCCGGCCGTCTAGGAGCGACGCCTCCAGTTCTGCCGTGAACAGTCCCTTCCCACCGATCTCCGGGAGCGGCTTGTCGAGGGTGGTGTCTCCCTTCGTGACGAACGGCACCAGTTCAACCTCTACGTCCGGCCAGGCAGCGCGTAGCCCAGAGGCGACATGCTCGGCCTGCCACATCGCGAGGCGGCTCGTGCGGGTACCGAGGCGGAGGGTCTCAGTCATCGCCGCCGAGCGCCAGGAGGCGCCGGAGCGTCTCTGTGTCTCCCGCGCCCGAGCGGAGCGCGACGGTTACGTCGTGGAGGAGCCGCTTCGTGAGCACCTTCGACATGGTGGCGGGATCGCTACACAAGCCGGGCCCAGGGCCCTCGCCAGACTCAGATGCACCGCACGTCCGCTCCGAGCACTTGCCGCACACGTACGCGAGGGTCTCCTGCCGCACGTCCTCCGCTCGTCGGCGGAAGTCTGCGACGAGTTCCTCACGCACGAGTCCGTCCAGCTCTTCCCGCAGGACCTCTAGCGTGTTCTCCACGATCCTCTCGGCGGCAGGCACAGCAGCTTCGCGCGTCTGAAGTCCCGCGTCCACGACCGCCCCCAGCGCATCGATGTCATGGAGAGTGACCCCGTACAACCGTCCGACCGTTGCGGGGATGTTTCGAGGCACGCCGAGGTCTACCACGGTCCGCTGCCGCCCGTCCCCCCAGGCCGTCCGGGCGGCGTCTAGCGGAAGCACCAGCCGGTCGGTCGCGGCGAAGACCACGTCCGCCTGGGCGAGAACGTCGGGGAACTCGTCGGGGCGCACGACGCGGAATCCGGCGTGCTGCGGGGCGTGCGCGCTCACCAGTGTAATCGCACGGGGCTCGGCGCCTGGCAACAAGCCCATCATGAGCCGCCCGATCTGCCCCGCGCCGATCACGAACACGTGCCGGTCCTTCACGCCCGCGCCCGTCTCCTGAGCAAGCCGGATCGCAGCGCTGGCGGTGGAGGCAGCGCCCCGCCCGAGTTCTGTCTGTCGCCGGACGCGCTGGCCGGTTCTCAGAGCCGTCTGGAGCGTGAGGCGGAGGGCGGGCGTCAGCGCTCCAGCCCGGTCGGCCTCGGCGCGGGCACGGCGCACCTGTCCGAGAATCTGCGCCTCTCCCAGTACGGCTGACTCCAGCCCCGCAGCCACGCGGACGAGGTGACGCAAGGCCACCACCCCGACGCGCGGCTCGAAGACTCGAGTAGACGCCTCGGGGCGGAGTGCTGAGAGATGGCGACGCCCCCACGTCAGGAGTTCCTCGGGGGGGCGGTGCCCCGAGACGAGCAGTTCCACGCGGAAGCACGTCGAGACCAGGCAAGCGCCGAGGCCCTCCGTCTGCGCGGACCCAAGGATCGCTTCAGCATCTGCAGCATCGAGGGCCCACGCCTCACGCTCGGAAACCTCCAGCCCATCTCCATCGAAGCCGAGGGAGACGATCCTCTCTTGATCGGTCCACGACTCACGCATCGGGGTCATCGTATGCCTCGGCGATGGTGATCTGGATCTCGTTCATGAACTCGTTCACCTTCCGCATCAGCGCGATGGGATCGGCGTCCTCAACGGTCTCGAAACGTGGCGTGAACGCAGTGCTCTCCGTCAGGACATCGCGGAAAAAGAGCGTCGCGCGAAGGGCGTCCGGCAACCGAAGGCCCCGGTCTTTCATGTCGATGGCGTAGCCCCACGCGATGCGCCGGGCCTCCGCCCGCCGTGCCTCCGGGTCTCCCTGGTCCGCCACGTGGCGGAGGAGAAGGCCCATGAGCTGCCGGCCCGACTCCCGCCGATGCGACCGGTCCCCTCCCTCGAATGCCTGGTTCCACGTCGCGTCTGCGTTGGCGCGAACGCGGTAACGCGTGTGGACGACGGCGTGCTCGGCCCATGCCTCGTGTGCGAGGCCAACGTCTGCGGATGTCGACACATGCCCCACCTCGACTGTCGGCTCCGCCTCGTCGAGGCGCTCCCGGCGCAACCGCTCCACGCCTTCGGCCGGAATCCGCCGATGCCCGCCGGGTGTCCGGGAGACGGGGAGTATGCCCTCGTCGGTCCACCGACGAACGGTGCCGATGTGGACGCCGAGACGCTCGGCCGCTTCACTAACGCTAAGGAGAGGAGGCACAGGTAGCTTTGCTTAGGTTTCGAATCTACGAACCTGTACCCTCTGGTGCATGAGTGGCGGATGAAGGGACCGACAGGGGGGAAACCTCTTCATGGAATGTTGGGAGGCTATTCTGACCTGACTTTATCTAGACTGTGTCTAAATGGTCTGCCCCGGGTCCTCTGTGACCGTCTCTCCCCACCTCTTGCTCCCATTGTTGCTTCTCGCATGGAGCCCTGTTGCGTTCGCGCAACCGACACTGGAAAGCCAAGAGATCTCCGGGCAGGTGGTCGATGCGCGGACGGGGCGTCCCGTCTCTCACGCACATATCCAGACTCGCGATGCTCGGTCGTGTGCACGGGCGAACGCACTCGGGCATTTCCGAATCCGGCTGACGGCAGCCACGCACGTTACCGTCGCCGCCGAAGGCTACGTGCCAGAGCGGCTCGCGCTCCGCCAGGGCGAGGTGACGGGGGCGACTCCAGCCGACACAGTGCCCGGGGTACTCATTGTTCGGCTCGTGCGTGAGCCCCACCAGCCATCACGTCTCCAGACGCTCGCCTCTGGCTGGACCACCCCGTACGACGATGACCGTTGATCCTCGCCCTGGCTCGGAGCCCAGTCGGGACATCCCCCAAGCCGTTGAGCAGTGGTTCCAGTCTTCCACCTTCGGTACAGACACCGAGGCGGGCCGTGCCAGGGCCCGCCGGGCCCTCTCCGCCCTTGATGCGGGCGCCTTTTCTGGCCTCGAAGAGGCTACACGGGAGTGGATTCGCAGGCGACTCACCGCTTGCCTCCACACCCCCTGATTCACCCACACCCACCCACCCTGTTCATGTCCACCCCTTCGTTCCTCACTGCGTTCGCGCTGGCACTCCTGATCGTGCCCGCCTCGCTCGCCCAGACCGGCACGGTCTCCGGCCGAGTCACGGACGCTGAGACCGGCGATCTCCTTCCCGGCGCGAGTATTCGCGTCGAGGGCACCCAACTCGGAGCTGCGACGGATGCCTTCGGCAAGTTCAACGTCCGTAGCGTCCCAGCCGGAGCCGTCACGCTCATCGCCTCCTTTGTTGGCTACGAGACGGTCCAAGTACCGACGACCGCCGTCGCTGGCGAGAACGTCTACATCGAAGTCGAACTCGCGCCCGATCCAGACCAGATCGGCGAGGTCGTCGTGCGAAGCGAGAAGTTCGTCCGCAACCTTCAGGACACCCAGACCTCGGTCGCCGTACTCGACCAGCGGCAGTTGGGGGCGATCCCCGTCCGTGACTGGGAGGACGCCACTCGGCAGGTCGGCAACGTATCCACGAGCGGAAATGGCGTCTTCACGATTCGCGGCGTGCCCAACACCGGCATCGGCGGCGGGAGCGGACCGACGGCCGCGCTCTACGTGGATGGTGTGCAGCAGGGCCGCTTCGGCACCTTCCGCACGATCCGTGGCGCGTGGGACCTGGAGGCCATCGAGGTCTTCCGCGGCCCGCAGTCCACGCTCTCTGGCCGGAACTCCCTCGCGGGGGCAGTCTACCTCCGCAGCGCGGCGCCCTCGTTCGAGTACGGCGCTGCGGCGCGTGTGCGTGGCGGGAGCAACGACGCCCTCGAAGGCGCCTTCATGGTGACGGGCCCGATCATCGCCGACCAACTGGCGTTCCGCGTCTCCGGCGAGTCCGGGACGGAGGACCGGGACTTCACCTACATCAACGTCTCCTCCGACGAGGATGACTTCGCCACGACGACGCAACTCGACCAGCGCAACCTCAAGGCTCGTCTCCTTTTCACGCCGACCGCGCTCCCTGGCCTCTCCATCCTCGGCGGCTACACTCGCGCCTTCGACCGGCCGGGCGTCGCCAATGTCACGGCTGTGGCGAGCGACGACGGCGAGCTCGACTTCAGCGCGCGAGAGAACCTCGGGCCCTTCGCCTTCTTCGAGGAGACCACGTTCGACGCCGCCAGCCTGGAGGCCAGCTACGACCTCACGCCCAGCCTCGCCCTCACGGCCCAGACCGGGTTCACGGCGATGGACTACGCCATCGACGGGCTTCGTTTCCAGACCGACGACCCGTCTGTCTTCGTCCCGGTCGCCCAGCGCTCGGACACGGACGAGCTCACGTTCACGCAGGAGCTCCGGCTCAACTACGAGACCGATCGGACGCGCGCCGTCTTCGGCGGGTACTACGGCCGCTTCGATACCGACCGCGTCCGCAACGATAACGGCGACGTGTTCTTCCTCGCCCGCCCGCAGATCGAGGTGCTCGCCGGGGGCCCAGTCCCACAGTTCAGCATCCTCTACGACGCGGTCGCCAACGACGTCACCGAGACCGACAACGTCGCCGTCTTCGGCGAGGTGAATCAGGAGGTCGTCGACGGCCTCACGCTCACAGCGGGCCTGCGCTACGACAACGAGTCGTTCACGAGCCGCAACGACGTCCAACCGGCGACCGTCACCTTCGAAGGGACACCGCCGCCGCTGGCGCCGTTCGAGCCCACTATCGCGCAGCTCATCATCGACGCCGTGGCCGCCGAGGATGAGGCGATTGAGACCACGTTCGACGCGTGGCTGCCCAAGGCCGGGGTCACGTACGACCTCACATCCGACATGTCGCTCGGCGCGACAGTGCAGCGCGGGTACCGCGCGGGCGGGGTGTTCTTCATCCTCGGCTCCGAAAACAGCCAGTTCGACCCGGAGTACACCTGGAACTACGAACTCGCCTATCGTAGCCGGTGGCTCGGCGGGCGGCTGATCGCCAACGCAAACGTGTTCTACACGGACTGGACGGACCAGCAGGTTTCGGTTCCAGTCGAGGATGCGCCTACCTTTTTCGAGACCGTCAACGCAGGGGCCTCGACACTCTACGGCGGCGAACTCGAACTCCGCGTCGTCCCTGCCAGGGGCCTCACCGTGTACAGCTCACTCGGCTTGACGGAGTCTCGGTTCGACCAGTTCGTTCGCCCTGAGAACGTCCGCGACCAGCGCAACGGGGCTCTCGTCCGCGTCGAGCGCGACCTCGCGGGCCTCTCGTTCCCCGGCGCCCCGGAGACGACGCTCGCTTTCGGCGCCATCTTCGACCCCGGGAGCGGCCCCTTCGGCGCCCTCAACGTCAACTACGTCGGGGAGAACTTCACCCAGGTGGGCACGGGCGTGAGCGACCAGGAGATCATCGAGAACCCCGCCGCCGCGACCGATGAGCCTGGCGTGTTCCGCCTCGGCGACCTGGGCAACGACCCCCGGCTCCGCGCGGGTGACTACGTCTCCGTAGACGCTCAACTCGGCTACACGCTAGATCTCCAGGGCACGGCGGTCCGCGTGACCGGTTTCGCCCGCAACCTCCTCGACGTGGACGCCACCGACCGCCGGTTCATCAACGTTCTCGGCGGGGTGGACGGTCAGGTCATCCAGCCTCGCGTGATCGGGCTCAGCCTCGACGTCGAGATCTAACTCCACTGAGATACCGGGGACGGGACGTGTGTGTCCGCTGGCTGGTTGACGCCTTCCCCAGCGAGCCCGTCCCCCGGTATCTCACCCCGTTCCATATGCTGACTGCCTTTTCGCTCTTGCTCGGGGCTGCCGCCTACGGGGCCTTCTACGCTGCCGCGCCGGGCCGCCAGTCACGAGCGCTCGGTCCAACACGCCCGCTCCTGTGGATGGGAACGGCACTGACTGCCGTCGCGCTGGCCCTGTCCATTGTCGCGACGGGATCGTCAGTCGGCCCGGTGCTCGTGGTGACGGTCATGATGGCGGTTGCCTCGGTGCTCGCCGTGGCCGGGCCCTTCGTCTTCCCGGCAGCGGAGATCGCGAGCCGAATTCGGTCTGCCCCCTCCGCCTCGGGCCGTGCGCCGACCCTCCCGCCCGGCACCCCCTCCGGGGCAGGGCCTGCGCGTTCAGCCAAACGCCCCCCTACCTTGCCGCCCAAGCGTCCTCCCACCCGACCGCCTTCCTCGTCATGAAGCACGACTGGACCAAAGGAGAAGCCTGGGGCAAAGGAACAGCCGCCTTCTTCGGCGGCTTCGTTGCGTTCTTGCTCTTCGGTCTCGCGCTGGGAACAGCCCTTCCGCACCTCGGCATCCCGATCGGAGTCGCCGTCGCGTTAGCGGTCGGGCTTTCCGTCCCCGTATGGACCGGACTGATGGTGTGGGCTGCGCTCGCCCCGAGCGGCCTCGGCGCCTGGCTCCGCATGGGCGCGAGCACGCTCGTGTTGGGCGCCATCACCGCGCTCGGCTACTTCCTCTAGCACACGATGGAGACTGTCCGCCCCCCCGTTTCGCCGCCCTCTCCCCACTCCGCTCCCGAGGCGGAGACACCCACGCCCAAGACCAAGAAGGACAAGCTGGTCGGGCCGCGCGCCTTTAAGCTGCTCTGGGACGGCCACTCTGTCGTCGGCATCGTCATCGGGCTGGGGCTGTTCGTCATCTTCTACGCGGGCGCGTTCTCGCTCTACCGCGCCGAGCTGATGGCGTGGGCCGATCCCGCCATGCGCGCGACGGAGGTCCGCCTGTCGCCGGATGAGGCCGTTGAGCCGCTCTTCGCCGAAGCACGGCCCGCCCAGGGCACGGACCTCCAGGTCACGTATCCGTCTCACGAGCGGTCGTACTACTACGTCCGGTACGCGACGCCTGCTGGCGACACAACGCGCGCCGTCCAGGCGATGATCAACGCCGAGACCGGCGAGCGCTTCGATATCGCCGAGGGAGAACCGATTGGCCGGAGTCAGGCGGGCAACATCGTGTACCGGCTACACTACTTCGCGCAAGCCGGATTCGCGGGCCAGCTCATCTCCGGCTTCGTCGCCGTCTTCCTGCTCTTCGCCGTCGTGAGCGGCGTGCTGATCCATCTTCGGAAGCTGCCGAAAGATTGGCACACGTTCCGCCCCAAGGTCAAGCTCCGGTCGGCGCTCGCCGATGCGCACACGGTCCTCGGTCTTCTCGGCCTGCCCTTCGCCGCGATGTATGCCATCACGGGCGCTTTCCTCGCGCTTCTGATCATCCTCCTCGCGCCGTCGGTGATCGTCGTTTTCGGGGGTGACGAGGAGGCCGCGCTCAATCTCGTCTACGGCTTCGAGGTGCCCGAGCACGAGCCGACCGGCGAGCCCGCCGAGATGCTGCCCATCGCGGACTACATCGACGCGCTGCCTGCCAGTTGGGAGGAGGCCGATGCAGAGCCCTCGTTCCTCATCATCCACGGCTACGGCGACGAGGCTGCTATCGCAGACATCTACGGGGACGCGCCCGGCACGCTCACGGCGGCCCCCCGCGCCATCCTGGACGCCTCCACGGCCGACGTTCTTGTCTCCAACGACCCGACCGTCGGGACCCCGCTCGGCGGTACCACGGCCGCCATCACGAACCTCCACTACGCCCGCCTCGGTGGAGGGACGGCCCTGGCGAAGGTCCTCTACTTCTGGCTGGCCCTCGCTACTGCGGCCGTCATCCTGACGGGCAACATCCTCTGGGTGCTCGTGCGCCGCCCGAAAGACCCGCGCGCGACGCCCACCCTCCACCGGTTCCTCGCGAGACTGACCGTCGGCGTCGGCTGCGGGCTGGTGGTCGCCGTGCCGGTCATCTTCCTCGTCCCGCAGGTACTCGGCATCGAGGCGGAAGGTCTCGTGACGTGGGAGAACGCGGCCTTCTTCGGCGCGTGGGCCGTGCTCATCGGCGCGGCCTTCGCGGGGCCATCTGCCGTGTGGGCGGCGCGATGGCAACTCGCGCTCGCAGGCGTTCTGAGCCTCCTCGTGCCCCTCGCCAGCGCGACGCTCGGCGGCACCCCGCCGTGGGTCTCCGCCGCCAACGAGTGGTGGGGCCTCCTCACCATCGACGTGGGCTTCGTCCTGATGGGCCTCGCGCTGCTCTGGACCGCTCGCCGCCTTCGCCCGACCGATCCCACGCCCGCGATCTCCGGCGACGGCGCGACGGTCGCGCCACCTGTGGCTCCTCGGCCGGTCCCCGCCGCCTGACCCGTGGAGACCGTCCGCCGCCCACTATCCCGCTCCCCCCACCTGGGTCCCGAGGCGGAAGCACCTGCGCCCCCACCGACGCCTCCAGCGCCGAAGAAGAACGACAAGCTGGTCGGCCCGCGCGCCTTCAAGTTGCTCTGGGACAGCCACTCCGTCGTGGGGGTCGTCATCGGGCTGGGGCTGTTCGTGATCTTCTACGCGGGAGCCTTCGCGCTCTATCGTGGGGAACTGCATGCGTGGGCGGATCCGGCCCTCCGCATGGCAGAGGTCACCCTCACGATGGACGAGGTCGTCGCGCCGCTCTTCGCCGAGGCCCCACCCGCCCCGGGCACCGACCTCTCGGTCAACTGGCCGATGCGGGAGCGCCAGTTCTACTTCGTCCGCTACCAGACAGCCGTCGGTGATACGACCGAACTCGTCACCGCCGTCGTCAACGCCACGACGGGTGAGCGCGTCGAGCCGACGCCCACGACCCGGTTCTCGCGAAGTATGCTCTCCGAGATCCTGTACAAGCTCCATTTCTTCGGTCAGGGCGGGTTTTGGGGAGAGATCGTCGCGGGCTTTATCGCCATCTTCCTGCTCTTCGCCGTCGTGAGTGGCGTGCTAATCCACCTTCGGAAGCTGCCGAAGGACTGGCACACGTTCCGACCCAAGGTCAAGCTTCGCGCCGCACTGGCCGACGCACACACGGTACTCGGGCTTGTCGGCCTACCGTTCGCCGCGATGTACGCCGTCACAGGCGCGTTTCTCGGACTGCTCGTCATCCTCCTCGGGCCGAGCGTCTTACTCGTCTTTGACGGCGACTACCAAAATGCGCTGGATCTCTCGACCGGGTTCGAGATGCCCGCGCACGAGCCTTCCGGGGAGCCCGCCGAGATGCTCTCGTTCGCAGAGTATCAGGCCTCGCTGCCCGTCGCGTGGGACGGCGTCGTGGATGCGACGGTGATGCAAGTCCACGGCTGGGGCGACGCGAACGCCATCGTGCAGGTCTTCGGGGACAACACACCCGAGGCGACCTCTCTCACGGCCGGGCCGCAGGTCGTCCTCAAGGCGTCGACCGGCGAGGTGCTCGCGCAGAACAATCCGCAGGTCGGAACCGCGCTCGGTGGGACCTCGGCGGCTATCGTCAACCTCCACTACGCGAGAATGGGGCCGGGGACCCCGTTCGCGAAGATCGTCTACTTCTGGCTGGCGCTCGCCACTGCGGCGGTCATCCTGACGGGCAACATCCTCTGGGTGCTCGTGCGCCGCCCGAAAGACCCGCGCGCGACGCCCACCCTCCACCGGTTCCTCGCGAGACTGACCGTCGGCGTCGGCTGCGGGCTAGTCGCAGCCATCCCGGTTTTGTTTCTCATGACAGCCCTCGCGCCCAAGAGTGCAGCTGGTCTCCCGATGTGGGAGAACATCGCGCTATTCAGCACGTGGGCAGCGCTCGTCGCGGTGGCGTTCGCAGGTCCATCACCGGTCTGGGCCGCACGATGGCAACTGATGTTGGCGGGTCTGCTGAGTCTCCTCGTACCCATCGTCAACGGCGCCATGACGGGTGACTGGCTCTGGACAAGCGCTGCCAGTGGGCGATGGAATGTGGCGACCATCGACATCGGTTTCCTCCTGATGGGCGCCGTGCTCCTGTGGACTGCCAGCCGTCTGAAACCAGATGCGCTGACCCCGCCCCCAACCGGGCGAGCCGTCTCCACCAACGGTGCACCGTCCACGCCTCTTCTGGTGACCTCGTGAGGCATCCCGTTGCTCTCTCCAAATAGGGCTACTTGCCCGGTGACGCAGCACGATGTCGTCGTGTTCATCACGAACGGCGACGGGGTCGTCGACTGCATCGAGGCCAAGGCGGAGGCAGGCGCCGATGCAGTAGTCCCCCTCGTTTCTAAAGACGCCGTGAACGCGTCGTCTCGAACGGGTTGAGCCGGACGACGAGGGAACACGCCACGGGGGCAGGCATCCGCTATTTGGATCGAGTCCAGATAAAATGCTCCCGAGCGCTCTGGATCTAGCGGACTTCCCGCCTCGGTCTCCGATCGCTGCCTGACTCGCAGCCTCCTGTTCCTCTTCAGGGTCCCGGCCCTTCTGCACATGCCTATCTCTACCCTCACGCGCCTCGCGGCTCTCGCGCTGGCGTTCCTGCTCGCTGCGCCCACCGCGCTCGCCCAGGCTGGCTCCATCGTCGGCACGGTCACGAACGCGGACGGTGACGCGCTTCCGGGCGCCAACGTCCGTGTGGACGGCACCACCCTCGGCGACGCTACCGACATCGACGGTGATTTTCTCATCTCGTCCGTCCCCTCCGGTCCGCAGACCGTCATTGTGACGCTGCTCGGCTACACCCGCGTGGAGCGCGAGGTGGAGGTGCCGCGTGCCGGGGAGGTCCGCCTCGATGTCACCCTCACCGTGGACGCCCTCCGCCTGAGCGAGGTCGCGATCACAGCGAGCCGCCGCGAAGAGGACCTCTCGCAGGTCCCTCGCGCGATCGATGTGGTCCCGCGTGAAACCGTCGATTTGTACACCCAGCAGACCTCCGACCTCTCGGCAACGCTCGGAAGGATCGTCCCCAACTTCACGTCTCCCTCTGTCGGAAATGACGTGTTCCTGGCGACGCTTCGTGGTCGCGCGCCGCTCTATCTCGTGGACGGCGTCCCGCTTCAGTCCAACGAGGGGCTGCGAGGCGCCGTGCTGGGCAACCTGGACCCCTTTATGCTAGAGCGGATCGAAGTGCTCTACGGAGCCTCGACTGCCTACGGCGGCGGCGCCCCGGGTGGCGTGATCCAGTTCTTTACCAAGGAGGCGAGCGAAGAGCCCCTGGATGTGGACGTGCAGCTGTACGCTCGTAACTACCTCGTGGGAGACACCTTCCTGGATGGTGACGCGCTCGACTTCAGGACAGCAGCCAACGTCTCCGGCACACAGGGGAACTTCCAGTATCTCTTCAATGGAACCCTGGAGACCACCAACGGAGCGTTCCGTCCTGACGGTGAGCGCATCGCGCCCATCGGAACGAGCGACTATGACGACTACTCCCTCTTCGGAAAGCTCAGGTACGAGATCGGATCCTCTCAAGCGTTCCAGGTCACAGCCAGCCGGTCGTACCGGGAGCCGAACAACTCGTTCTTTGGCGTTCAGGTTCTCGATGAGGACATCCTGACCGACCCAGACCGCTCGGCTGGGGTCGCGCTTCCAGTTGAGACCGCGTTCACCTACGACAACCCCGTGAGTCAGACCTACTACTCGTTCAACGGGCAGTACGAAAACACGGCGCTCGTGGGTGGCTCCCTCCGCATTCAGGGCTACTACTTCGACACCAACTTCCAGCAAGAGGGTGCGGATATTCGATCCCTCCTCATGCGCAACGGGGGCACGTTCCCAGACGAGTGGCCGGGCATTTGGCAGACCAGTTCGGACGCGAACCAGGGCGGAGCACGGGCCGAGTTTGTGCGCCCTGTCAACGAACGAGTGCTCGTGACAGTCGGCGGCGATCTCCTTCGTGCCAATGACTCGACCCCCGTGACGATTTCCTCCGAGGGTCCGTTCGATGCCGAGAACCGCTTCGACGGGGCCGGCGGCATCCAGGACCAGGGTGCCCCCACAGAGCTCTTCCAGGGAGGGGGCTTCGCACAGGTAGACGTGGATGCCACGGAGCGGCTTCGTCTGTCGGGTGGTGCTCGGTTTGACTATATCTCGTTCGATGTGCTTCCGTTCACTCCGACGTTCACTCGCGTTCAGCCGGGCGTGCAGCGTCCGGGTGGCTCGGGTGCCAACAGCGGCCTGTCGGTCAATCTCGGCGCCGCGTTCGAGGCCGTGGACAACACAACCCTCTACGCCAACTTCTCGCAGGGCTTCTCACTACCCAGCCTCGCGTTCCTAGTGGTGAACATCGACCCTGGTGTTCCGGTTGAGGGCGACGAGATCGTCTCGCCGCAGATCGTGAACAGCCTGGATCTCGGCGTGCGCGGCCAGCTCGGAAGCACCTTCGCCTACGGGCTCGCAGGGTTCTACGCGTTCTCCGAGGACGCCTCCCAGATCCAGTTCGATACCTCGACGGGTCAAGGAATGCGCCTCCAGGCGCCGCAGCGTAACTACGGCTTCGAAGCCACGATTGAGGCTGCTCCAGCCGAGGGCTTGCGGGTCGGCGCCGACGTGGCGATCACGGAGACTGATGTGGACCCGCAGGATGACGGCTCCTTCCAGCCCGCCTCCAGCATCGAGACGATCCCGCTCACCACGACGCTCCGCGCCTCATACGCTGTGCCGTCTGTGACGGGCCTCGCGTTTAACGCCGAGGTCTTCACCATCAACAACCGCGACCGCGCCTTCAACTTCCTCCTTGACAACGACGGCGACGGAGAGCCCGACGTGGACGAGGACGGGATCCCGTCTCGCGCCGACGCTTACAGCCTTCGCGGGTACACCACGGTAGACGCGGGCGTGAGTTACCAGATTCCGCCCACTGCCGTCGGTGGGATTGGGGGCACCCTCCGAGTACAGTTCCTCAACCTGCTCAACGAGACGTTCATCCCGACGATCTCACAGCGCCAAGTGGGAGAGATCTTCTCGAACCGGCGCCGCAACGGACTGGGACGCAACGTCACCGTCACGCTCAGCCTCGACATCTAGGCCGTGCCCACCTCTCGCCCTCCGTCCACTCCTCCTCCCGCCTCGGTACCGAGGCGGAGGAACTGGCGTGGGCTGGGGGCGAGAGCCCAACGGTTGATGTGGGACGCCCACTCCGTGGTGGGCGTCTCGTTTGGTCTCGTCCTGTTCGTCATCTTCTTCGCGGGATCGTTCGCGCTCTACCGCGTCGGCCTCGCGCAGTGGGCAGACCCTGTCCTGCGCGGTCAGCCCGTCCTGACGACGGACGAGATCGTCGGGCCGCTCTTCAGCGAGAGACCGCCAGAAGCCGGATCCGACGTCACGGTCGTGTATCCCTTCGGCGAGCGGCGCTCCCTGTTCCTGATCTACAACCCCGCAGGCGAGACGACCGACGAGGGCGACCCTGTCCGAGCCGTTCTGACCTACAGCACGACGACTGGCGAAGAGGTCGCGCCGGGGGGGCAGAGTCGGTTGAGTCTCATTCTCTACCAGCTTCACTTCCTTCTTCAACTCCGCCACATCCTCCCGGGCGACGACCTGATCGGCATCGCCATCGCGGGGCTCCTGGGGGCATATCTCCTCTTCGCGATCATCAGCGGCCTGCTGATCCACCTCAAGAAGCTGCCTCGCGAGTGGCACACGTTCCGTCCGCGCGAGAGGCTTCGCACCGCTGTCGCGGATGCCCACACAGTTCTGGGACTGGTCGGGCTCCCCTTCGCGGTCGGGTTCGCGCTCACGGGCGCCATCATCGCCATCATGATCATGCTGCGCCCGCAGATCGAGGCGCAGTTCTTCGAGGGCGACAGCGACGCATACCACGAAGCGATCTACGGCTCCGTCGCGCCGGAGGCGGACTCGACCGGCCAGGCGGCTTCGATGCTGCTTCCCGACCAGTTGGCGACGGCGCTCCCGAGCGGATGGGAAGGCATCGACCCGATCCGCGTCGTCTATAGCCGGTGGGGCGACGAGAGCGCGACCGCCACGCTCTACGGCCACACCTCCGAGACGCTCACCGAGGTGGGGGAGGCGACGCTGTTGGCCTCCACGGGCGAGGTCATCGTGCACAACCCACCGAGCACCCCGACGGCCCTCGGCGCGACCTACTCGGCGGTTGAGCAACTCCACTACGCCGACGTGGGCGGCTGGCCCTTGGACGCCCTCTTCTTTCTCCTCGCGATGGCGACGGCAGCGGTCATGCTCACGGGCAACGTCCTGTGGGTGCTCGTGCGGCGACCGAAGGACCCTCGCGCGACGCCCTGGCTGCACCACCTCCTGGCACGTCTGACCACAGGCATCGGTGTCGGGCTCATCGCAGCGACCCCGATCCTCTTTCTGCTCGCTCAGCTGATTCCTGCGGACTACGCCGACCGGAAGCTCTGGGAGGAGGCCGGGTTCTTCATCGCGTGGGCTGTCTTCGCCGTGACGGCCCTCGTGGGGCCCTCAGCCATCGCAGCCAGCCGGTGGCAGTTGCGACTCGCGGCCGTTCTCTGCCTGTTCGTACCCGTCGCGAACGGCGTCATGACGGGCGGCTGGATGTGGGTCGCGGTCCCCAGTGGATGGTGGGCCACTTTCTGGATCGACATCGGCTTCCTTACCGCTGGGCCGCTGGTGTGGTGGATTGCCTCCCGGTTGCCTCGCGAGGAGCCTGCTCCTGCGAGTCCTCTGCCCGTGACGCCTCCGCGAACGTCGGCGAAGGCACCTGCGCCTCTCGCTAGACCATCCCCGGTGCTGCCCCTGCCGTCCCCTTCTGCACCCTGAGCTGTGGAGCATTGCCGATTGTCTATCGGCCTCTCACGACTGCTATGCGCTTCTTCGTCACCGGTATCCACTCCCTCGTCGCCCTCACGCTTTTCCTCGTCGCTGGTTTCTCTAGCGCTGGATGCGACGGCCTTGACCTGCTTGACCCAGACCCTGTTCTCCTCCGGGTTCAGAATGCCAGCACCGAGGATTTTGCCTCTGTCGCGGTGGGGTTCACCGGAGACGAGGCGAACTACGGTCCTGTCGGAGCAGGTCAGACGAGTGACTACGCGGAGTTTGAGACTGCGTACCGCTATGGCGGCGTGACCGTCAGAGTTGGCACTGAGACATACCAGATCATCCCGTTCGATTTCGTCGGTGAGGATCCTCTAGAGGCAGGCACGTACACCTTCGTTCTGAGGATCGTCGGCTCCAGCCTGAGACTGGAGTTCATGGAGGACGAAGCCTAGCCCCCACATCGCTCCTCGAGCTGACACAGTCTTCCGAACATGTCCTCCTTTGCTACTCCTGCCATGCTGCGTATCCCGACCCTCGCGGCCTTCTTTCTCGTTGCGTTCCCGGTGGTGGGGCAAACGCCGTACCTCCTCGAAGAGACTCTGACACCACCGAGCGTCGTGAAGGCGGTCTTCGTTGATCTCGACGAGACCGGCAACCTCGGCCTCACAGTGGCGAGCGAGGGCAGCCCCCTCAGCCCGACCGACAACGGTCGCCTCACTTTTTACCTCTACCAGCAGGGGGAGACGGGCCCAGCCTCTTACTCGGAGCCCATCCCTGCCCTGACGACGGAGTACAGCGCCATTGGCAGCTTTGATCTCGCCGACTTTGTCCCGGACGCCATCGGGTACGTTGATGGGGTGGTAGCGGGATCGCGTTCTGGGCAGCCGGGCGTGCCGCTCGGCTCCATCACGACGTTTCAGAACGACGGTTTCCCGTTCCTGCCCCTCGCGGAGCGGCAGATGCTTCTCTCGGGCCTTCGCGACGTGCGGATCGCCCAACTGGCAGATCTCACAGGCGACGACGTGCTCGACGTGGTCTCGTTCTACCTCGATGCCGACAACGTCGGCCAGGCGGTCTACTTCCCGGGCGACGGGACCGGCGACTTTGGCGCGGCCACCGCCATCGCGCCCGCAGGCCTCCTCGCAAACGTCCGCGGCGCAGACTTTGCCGACCTCGACGGTGACGACGACCTCGATGTGGTCGCGACGAACAACTCTAGCGCTACGGCTGCTGATGTCGTCGTGCTGATCAACAACGGCGATGGGACCTTCGCAGCGCCGCTTTCTCTCGACGAGGACCTCGCGAGCCCGCAGGATGTGGCCGTGGGCGATCTGAGCGGAGATGGTTCACCGGACGTGGTCGCGGCGGGCCAGACCGATGGCCTCGTCGTCTACTACGCGGGCAATGGCGACGGCACGTTCGGCCCCCGGCAGGTTGCGGCGAGCGATGAGGTGGGGGTCAACAACCTCGCGCTCGGCGACACCAACGGGGACGGCACCATCGACGTAGCGACTGCTGCCTCGTTCGATGGCTCTCGATTCGCGGTCTACCTCAACCTCGGAGGCGGCGTGTTCGCCCCGCCATTCGAGGTCGCGGAGGGAACCACGCCTCGCGAGATTCTTCTCGGAGACGTAGAGCAGGACGGCGACCTCGACCTGTTCACGGGCGACCGAGGTGGGGCCTTCACGTTTTACCGCAAGACGAGCCAGGGCTTTCCTGTCGTGGCGGAAGCGCCTGAGGGGCTGGAACCGCTAGCGATTGCCCTCGCGCCGAATCCGGTCGCTGGTGGAATCGTCCGCCTCGGTGTTGAGGTCGGCCTGACGGAGACCGTCCGCGTGACTCTCCATGACGCACTGGGACGCCGTGTGGCGGTGCTCCACGACGGACCTGGACCCAGAGCGCTCACTCTGGACGCGGGCACTCTGCCAGCCGGCCCCTACCTCGTGCGTGCCGAGGCGGGCGGGGTCGTGAGCACCCAGACGTTGACCGTTCTGGGGCAGTAAGCAGGGCGTCTTCACGGACCATTGAAGCTGCAGGACGCATCTTCGGTTGCGCCTTATCTGGATCTGATCTAAATAAGGATACAGCCGGATCCTGGCCCCTCTCTCCCTCCGCTTGCCTTCCATGCGTCTCGCCCTCCTCCTCACCTTCTTGCTGGCCGCGCCTGCTACGCTCGCCCAGCCCTTTACCCAACAGGAAACCTTCGACCTCCCAACGGTCACGAAGGCCACGTTCCTCGACCTCGACGGGACTGGCAACCTCGGCCTCGTCATCTCCACGGAGGGCAACGTCTTCAGCCCCATCGAGAACGGCCAACTCACGTTCTATCTCTACCAGCAGGGGCAGTCCGGCGCCAACACCTACTCGGACCCCATCGTGGCTCTCGACGATGTGTTCAACGCCATCGGCGGCTTCGACGTGGCAGACTTCGTCGGCAACGATGGGTTGGTGGACGCGGTCCTGGCGGGTTCACCGCTCGGTCAGGTCGGCTTCCCGCTCGGCGCCGTGGTCACGTACGAGAACCAGGGCTTCCCGTTTGGCGGAGGCCTCGCGGAGAAGCAGCGCCTCGTGGAAGGTCTCCGTGACGTGCGCATCGCCCGTCTGGTAGACCTCTCCGGCGATGGCGTCCTCGACGTGGTGTCGTTCTATCTCGATGCGACGAATGTGGGCCAGGCGGTCTACTTCCCGGGTGATGGGACGGGCAGCTTCGGTGCAGCCGTCGCCATCGCGCCCCCGAACGCGCTCTCCAACGTACGCGGCGCAGACTTCGCGGACGTGGACGACGACGGTGACATCGATGTCGTTGCGGGCTCGACGGACGTGCTGCTCAACAACGGCGACGGCACCTTCGCCGCGCCGGTCCGCCTCGACGCCAGTCTCGTTGGCACGCAGGATGTAGCCTTCGGGGACGTAACTGGCGATGGTATCCCCGACGTAGTCGCGGCGGGCCAGACCAACGGCGTCGTGGCGTTTTACGCGGGCGCGGGCGACGGCACCTTCGGGCCGCGTCAGACGGTTTCCACGACGGAGACCGGCGTGAACAACGTCTCCATCGGCGACGCAGACGGCGACGGCGACAACGACGTGGCGACGGCCTCGGCCTTCGGGGGCAACCGGTTCGCGGTCTACCTCAATGAGGGCGGCGGCACGTTCGGCGATGCCATCGTGGTCGCGACGGGTACAGTCCCGCGCGAGGTACTCCTTGGCGATGTGGATCAGGACGGTGACGCCGACCTCTTCACCGGAGACCGGGGCGCTCCCTCAGGGTTCTTCCTCAACGAGGCTCCCGCCATCGCGGCCTGCGGCTACACCTTCGATGCCCTCGCGCTGAGCAGCCTGACGGTGCTTTCCACCGGAGGACGCGTGTCCTTCGCGTTCGGCTTCGACAACTCGGAGAACGACGCAGACGAGGCCGTGGACGTGTGGGCCGTCGCGGAGACCGAGGCGGGCGTGGTCCTCATCCGCGCCCCCCGCACCGTGACGGTCTCCGCCGGAGAGCGTAGCGCCGCGCGATACAGCCAGAGGGTCAGCGCAGGCGCCGCCGACGGTGAGTACACCTACACCCTTTTCGCGGGCACCTTCGACGCCGAGAACCCCGCGGATTCCGATGTCTGCGGGTCGGTCGAGTTCTCGATCACCAAGGGCGACACGCCCACGCTCGGTAAGGCTGCGCCTGCGCCGTTCGCGGCGGATTGGCGCGACGTGACCCTCAGCGCGGAGATGCCGAGCGAGGCCTCGCTACTCGCTGCCGAGGGAGAGGACATTCTCCTTGCCCCCAACCCGACGCGAGGCCGTACCGCGTTCGCGTTCTCCCTCGCGGAGGACGCCGAGGTCCGACTCACTCTCTTCGACGTGCAAGGCCGCGAGGTCGCAGCAGTCGTGGACGGGCCGATGACGACGGGGGCTCACACCGTACCCGTTGAGACCGCCTCGCTCCCCGCAGGCATCTACGTGTGGCGCCTCGCGACGGGTGCTCGCGTCGAGACCGGCCGACTGACGGTGGTCCGCTAGGTCTCCCCTCGGAGGTGCCCTGGCCTGCAGGCGTGTGTGACTGTGGGTCCGGGCTACCTCCTCCCTCATGATGCCGACGCTCTCTGCCCGCCTCGCTGTGTTGCTGGCCGCGATTCTCCTCGCGGTCCCGGTCGCAGCGCAGTCGGGGCGGGTAGAGGGCCTCGTGACCGACGCCGAGGGCGTGCCGCTGCCCGGCGCGAACGTCGTTCTCGCGAGCCCAGACACGCCGGAAACGATGCGGAGCGGTGCGGCGACGGACATTGACGGCCGCTTCGCGCTGGCGGGGATCGCGCCCGGCGCGTATGTGCTGACGATCTCCTTCGTCGGCTTCGAGGACGCTCGCCAACCGGTCGTGGTCCGGGCGGGCGAAACCACCCGAGTGGAGACCGTCCTCCTGCCCACGGGTGGTGGCCTCGGCGATGTGGTGGTGACGGGCCAAAAAGTGCGGCGACCACTGTTGGAGACGTACGCGAGCGTGGGTGTGCTGGACTCGGACGCGATCGAGGCGTTTGGCGTGAACACCGTCACAGAGGCCGTCGAGCTGCTCGGCAACGTCAACCAGGTGGAGGCCGACACGCGCAAGAGCATCACGGTGCGCGGCATCAACTCCGACGGGCTCACGCAGCCGGTCCAGGACGCGCAGACGGTTTCCGTCGTGATCGACGGCGTGACGCAGTCGGCCGTCGCCACGCGCCGCGGCCTGCGCGGCCTCTGGGACGTCTCGCAGATCGAAGTCTTACGCGGGCCGCAGTCCGCGACGTACGGCCGCAACGCCGTCGCGGGCGCGCTCATCATCGAGACCGAGGCGCCAGATCTGGACGCCTGGGGCGCTCGCGCTCGCGTCATCGGCGCCTTCGCGGACGGCCGCCTCGACGTGGTCCCCGAGGCGGACGCACCGCCGCCCGATGTGCCCGCGACGACCATGCTCGGCCGTGAGGTGGCGCTCGCCGTCGGCGGTCCCATCGTGCCCGGCCAGTTCGCCCTCCGCGCCAGCGGGCTCCTCGCGCGAGACGAGGCCGGCATCACCTACACCGACTCCGCCAGCACCGTCCTGGACGACGGCGAGTTCGCGAGCGGACGCCTCCGCCTCCGCGCCACGCCCGCTGCGATCCCGGGCCTCGAACTCGACCTCGCGTATGCCCGCACGCGCGACCTCCCCGGCAACGCCCAGGTCTCTGGCACAGACTCCACGTTCTTCGAGCGCATCGCCGACCTCCCGCCCGTCTCCGAGTTCCGCGAGACCGGTCTGGAGACGCTCGCCGCGACCGTCCGCTACGACGTGTCGGACGCCCTCGCGTTGGAATCCGTGACCGCCCGAGCCGCCGGACTGACAGACATCACCACGCCCGAGGGCCTCAACTTCCTTCGCGACGAGTTCCGCGATCAGATGGACTGGACGCAGGAGGTCCGCGCGACGCTGGACGCGGGGCGCCTCTCCGGCACCGCGGGCGTCTTCTACGGCCGCTTCGGGCGCGAGCGCGACTCGCGGGTCGAGATCGTCGAGCCGTCGTTCATCATTCAGGACATCCTGAGCGAGGGCCGCACGCGCACGGCCGATGCCTTCGCGAGCGGACGGTTCGACCTAGGGCCCGTCACGGCCCTGGCTGGCGCCCGCTACACCGCTGTGGACGTGGAGGACCGCGTGGTCACCTTCGCGCGGGACGAGACACGCGGCGACACCACCGAGGTGGCGACGAGCTACGGCGCGTTCCTCCCCGAGGCGGGCCTGGCCGTCGCGATTGGCGAGGACCATCGTCTCGCGCTGACCGTCTCGCGCGGCTTCCGCTCCGGCTTCGCCGAGGCCGTCGCACGGACAAACAGCGTCAACGAGGTCGGCCCCGAGAGCTTGATCAGCGCCGACCTTGCGTGGCGGGCGCGGTTCTTCGGGGGCCGCGCCACGCTCGCCGGGACGGTCTTCGCGTACCGCTACAGCGACCAGCAGATCGCCGTCGAGGACACAACCATCGGCGGGGGCGTGCCGCTCACCGTCACGCGCAACGCCGGGCGGTCTTCCGCGCGAGGGTTCGAGATCGAGCCCCGCGCCGAGATTGTGGACGGGCTGACGCTCTTCGGCTCGCTCGGCTACGTCCGCGCGACGCTGGACGAGTTCGCGACCGTCGAAGGCGATTTCGGCGGCAACGTGTTTCCCAACGCGCCAGAGTGGACGGGGGCGCTCGGCCTCGCGTACCGGCACGGCTCCGGCGTCTCCGCCGCGCTGACCGCCGCGCACACCGGCAGCTACTTCAGCAGTCCCGGCGGCGGGCTGGAGGGTCTCCGCAATGAGGAGGACTCGCGCGTGGACGGCCGGACCGTCTTTAGCGCCCGCGCCGGATACCGCCCGCCAGCTGTCGGCAGCGCGCGGCTGACGCTGACCGCCTTCGCCGATAACCTCCTCGACGCGGAGTACCTCACGAGCCGCGCCGAGACGTTCGCGACGGTCGGCCGCGAGCGAACCGTCGGCCTGGAACTGACCGTCGAGATATGACGGCGCGCCGCCTCGTTTCCCTCGCGACCCGGCCCGTCTCGGCGCCGAGGCGGGGAGGCTCGGCGTGGCGGGCGCGTCTCACGAGCCGCCTCCCGCTCCTCCTCCAGGCTTTTGCCACGCTCGCAGTGGGGGGAGGATGCGGCGAGGCGCCTCTGCCCGCTCACTCGGACGAGCCACTCGCGGAGGCCGTCGAGGCGTGGCGGACCGGACTCGGTGTGCCGGGCGTCGCAGTGGGCGTGTATCGAGGCAGCGAGACGCTGCTCGAAACCGGCGCCGGGCGGGCAGACCGCGCGACAGGCCGCGAGGTGAGGGCCGACACCCCGTTCTGCGTCGGGAGTGTCTCGAAGCTGTTCGTGGCCGCGGCGGCGCTCCGCCTAGCCTCGCGAGGCGACCTCGACCTCGACGCCCCGCTCGCCCGCTACGGCGTAGACGTGCCCGGATCCGAGGATGCCACGCTGCGGATGCTCGGTGATCACCGCGCGGGCTTCCGCAACGCCATCACGCTCCAGGCGGTCAAGGACACCTTCACGGCGGCCCCCGCACAGCGCTGGACGCGCAGCGACCTCCTCGCGCTCACCGACGGCGCCGAGCCGCACTTCGCGCCCGGAGAGGGCTGGACCTACTCCAACACCAATACGCTCCTCCTCGCAGACGCGATGGAGCGCGCGACGGGCCTCCCCTGGGACTCGCTCCTCGCCCGCGAGGTGACGCGTCCGGCCGATCTCACCGCTACCGCCCGCGCCCACGACGGCTGCGGCGCTGACCCCGCCGCCGCACGCGGCTACCAACTCGGCGACGACCGCGCCCCCACGCCCTGGCGCTCGCGCGGCGACTCGCTCCACGACGTGACCGCCGACCACCCCTCCAAGTGGGGAGCCTCCGGCGACCTCCGCTCCACCGTCCTCGACCTCCGCCAGTTCGCCGACGCCGCCTTTCGGGGCAACCTCCTCACGCCCGAGGCTCGGGCGGAGCGCGACCGGGCCGTCGAGACCGGCGAGGTGGGCTACCGCTACGGCTTTGGGCTGGAGGTGCGCGGCGAGGGCGACGCGCAGATCCTCGGCCACTGCGGCGCGATCCCTGGCTACAACGCCTGCCTCGGCTACCGCCCCTCGGATGACGCGACGGTCATCGTGCTCACCAACGTCTACGGAACGGAGCGCTCGGCCATGCCCGCCCTCGCGATCTCGCGCGCCGCTTTCCAGTGGCTCGCCGCCCGCCCCCGGACGCCTTCCCCGTCTCACGCTTCTCCCTCCTGATATGAGACTTCCCCTCTTCCTCGCCATGGCCGTCGGGCTGTCGGCCTCGGCTACGGCCCAACCGTTCACCCTCGAAGAAACCTTCGACACCGAACTGACCTCGCCCACCAAGGCGGTCTTCGTCGACCTCGACGGGATGGGCGACGGCATCATGGTCGCCAATGACCTCGTGATCAACAACGAGGGCAACGTCTTCAGCGCGACTGACAACGGCAACCTTCAGTTCTATCTCTACCAGGCTGGCACTACCGGAACAGGGACCTACTCCGATCCGCTCACCGCGCTCCCGACCGAGTTCACGGCCCTCGCCGGGTTCGACATCGCGGACTTCGTGCCGGACGCTATCGGGTTCGTGGACGGTGTGATCGCCGGGTCGCGCTCCGGTCAGCCGGGGCCCTTTCCACTGGGCTCCCTCACGACGTTCGAGAACCAGGGCTTCCCCTTCGTCCCGCTCACGCTGCGGCAAACCCTGGTCTCGGGGCTCCGGGACGTTCGCATCGCGAGGCTGGCAGATCTCACGGGCGACGGCCTTCTGGATGTCGTGTCGTTCTACCTCGACGGGAGCAACGTCGGGCGCGGCGTCTACTTCGCAGGGACCGGCTCCGGCAACTTCTCCACGACGCCCACCGCGATCTCCGCGCCGAGCACCTCCGGCGGCATCTCGAACGTGCGCGGCGTGGATTTCGCTGACCTCGACGACGACGGCGACCTCGACGTGCTCGCGGCAGGCGGCGGGCTCGTAGCGGCGTACCTCAACAATGGCTCCGGCGGGTTCACGACCGTTCTCAACTCCACTGCACTCGGCGGGCCGCAAGACGTACAGGCGGGTGACGTGAACGGCGACGGCACCCTCGATGCCGTGGCGGCAGGCCAGGGCGCGGACGCCATCGGCTACTTCCCCGGCGATGGCGCCGGAGGCTTCGGCACTCTCGTCACCATCACATCCTCGGAGACCGGGGTCAACAACCTGGCGGTCGGAGACGTGGACGGCGATGGCGACGACGACATCGTCACGGCGGCAGCGTTCGGAGGCGACCGATTTGCCTATTACGAGTCCTTTGGCGGCGGACAGTTCGCGGGCCCCGTGGTGATTGAGGCAGCGGCGAACCTCGTCCCGCGCGATATCGTGATCGAAGACCTGGAGGACGACGGCGACCTCGACGTGATCACCGTCTCGCGCAGCAGCGAGGCGAACATCTACCGCAACGGCCTCACGCCCGCGACCGCGAGTGTGCCCGCCTCGGCGTTCTTCGGGGCCGATGGTGAGGAGGAGACCGGCGCGGGGTGGCGGCTCCTCGCGCCGCCCGTGGGCGACCTCTCAGTCGGGAGCCTCGCGGGGATCAACCTCGTGCAGGGCGTCGCGGGCCAGTACCCGGACGCGCCCGGCGCGAACCTCCTCTACGACTTTACGAGCGGCGGGTACGAGACCGCGGCCTCCGCCGATCAGCCCCTCCGGATCGGGCGCGGCTTCTTCTGGTACTGGTACGATCGCGACATCGTGCCCAACGAGGCGGACTACGGCGACGGAGCCGGCGTGAGCGCGGAGAACGCCTCCATCGCGCTCTCCGCGACCGGCCCCGAGCGCGTGACGGACCAGACCATCGCCTTCGGCGAGCGCACGTCCGAGAGCGGCCCGGCGGTCTACCTTCTCGGCAACCCCTTCGTGCAGGACCTCACCGCTGAGGCCGGGGCGACGATCACGCTGGCCTCGGGTGGCGGTACCCTCGCGACGACCTTCCAGACCTGGGACCCGGGCCTGAATGAGGGCGCGGGCGGCTTCATCGCCATCGACGCGACGGACGGCGACCCGTCCAACGACATCGCCTCCGTCTGGCAGGGTTTCTTTGCCGAGGTCACTGGCGGGACGGCTGCCCCCGCGTTCACGTTCGCGGCCTCCGGCCGGACGACCGGCGGCACCCTCGCGGCCCGGACCGAGCCCGACGCCGGGCACCTCCGCATCGCGCTGACGGGGACGACCGCCAGCGGGACCGTCGTCGGCGATGCCCTCGCGAACCTCCGCGTCCGCGAAGATGCCGAGATCGGCGATGACCGCTACGACGCGAGCGAGTTGGCCCCGTTCAGCGCCGTCAGCGCCGGGCTGGCCGTCTCCGGCGAGCGCCGCCACGCCGTCCGCTCCCTCCCGACGGACCTCCCGATCCCGTTCAGAACGACCCTCGCCTTCCGCACCGACGAGGCGGGCACGTTCGAGATCGCCTTCGACGCGGCGCTCCCGGAGGGATGGCGCGTCCAAATCGCCGATACCGAGACCGGTGCGGAGTTCGACCCCACCGTGACACCGACCTACGCCTTCGCGGCGAACGCAGGCGACTGGACAGACCGGTTTAAGCTGACGATCGAGGCTTTCTCGGTCGCGGGAGGGACGGAGCCGAACGTAGTGCTCGGCCTCTCGGCCGTCGCTCCAAACCCGGCCCGTGGCTCCCTCGCCGCGACGCTCACCCTCGCTACGCCTGAGCGGGTGACGGTTCGCGTGCTAGACGCCCTCGGTCGCGAGGTCGCCCGCCTCGCGGATGGCGCGGTGCTCTCCGGCGTGCACACGCTCACGCTCGACGCCTCCTCGCTCGCACCGGGCGCCTATCTCTTGCGCGCCGAGGGCGACTCGTTCGCCCACATCCGCCCCTTCACGGTGGTCCGCTGATGGCGCCATGACCCGGACCCACGTCTCCGACTTCTTCTGCGAGACCGAGCACAGAGCCGTGCTTCGGTGTCAGTGGTTCCCTGTCTTCTTCGAGCCCGTTCTCCTCACGACTAGCTGCGACAGCGTTAGAAACCCTCGAGCTCGGCTTCATCGAGGCGGAGGTCCTGAGCCGCGCGGCCACCTCAGCGGCGTCATCGCGAGGGCCGAACTCGACAACACGCTTCAGTCCCCAACAGCGACTCCCTGACCATGCTGAGCCCTATCCGGATTCTCTCCGACCCCATCTTGTCCGAGTCTGACGGAGGCTCTGTCACGATCTGTCCCTGCTGCGGGCTTCCCATCCTCCACTTCGGCGACGCGCGCGTGACGCTTCTGCCAGAGCAGGTGCACCTGATGCTCGCCACTGTCCGAGAGGTCGTCGGCGCTGCCGAGCAACCGACGGCTTGCTGGGGGTGGAATCTGCGCGCGAAAACCCGATTCGAGGATGTCACGTTTCACCTCTCGCCCGACGAGACCACGGAGATGGCTGACCTGCTCGAAGGTGCAGCCGTCGCCATCGATCTCGACGCGCTCCTCTACGATGTTCTCACGGATGACCTGATGGGGTGAACACCCCACGCCTCGCCGCTCCGGCTTGGTCCCTCGGATGCCTCGCTTTCTGGGAAGCCACCTGCGGGCTCTCCTCGGCCAATCCGGCACCGCCCTGTGCTCGTGCCGGCCGCCGGCGAGCTCCGTTGCGTCTGCTGGTGCCTCCTCGGTCCCTCTTTCCCCCTTTGGTGGGAAGCACGTTTCATGCACCGAGTCTTCATCCGACCGCCCTTCGCACCTCGAAGCCAATCGCCCGTGTGGCCAGAGCTCGTGCGGTCCACTGAATCCGCTCGGTGGCTTCCCATACGTTCCACGAAGCACCGGGCGCTCGCGCACCATTTTCCCCTCGCGCTACTTGATCCTCCCATGCTTCGCGCCCTCCCGCTCCTCGTTGCTCTGCTCACCCTCACGGCCTGCTCCGGCTCCCGCATGGAGCCGGTCGACATGACGCCCGTCCTCATGGACGACGTGATGACGTTCTCCGGCGGGATGATGGGCGGCAGCGGCCCCTTCACGCTCCTCTCTCTCCGCGATGGGT